>NZ_BDAU01000031.1 GCF_001612615.1 Nocardia amikacinitolerans NBRC 108937
GTCGCGCGCCGCGCGCCGCAGGTCGGCCGCGGCCGGTCGCGCCGACCCGGGGCGGGGCGTCGGCAACGGTCTTCGACGGACGGCGGCCGGGACGCGGCGGCTCGTACTTGTCGGTCACCGGATCCTCGTCCACTTCCGGCTGCGGCCTGCGCAGTCGGCGGCGCGCCGATTCCGCTGGCGCGACGTCCTCGTCGCGCTTGACGCTGCTGCGTCCCCAGCTCGAACCGCGCCGCGCCTCCTTGGAGCGCTCGGCGGCCGACTCGCGCCTGGCCACCATGATGCGCGCGCCGCCGATGGCCAGCACCAGCGCGGTGGCGAGCATCATCGTCGGGAACCGGTTCACCAGCGGGATGGCCAGGTTCAGCAGGATGTCCTTGAGGCCGGTCGAGATGCGGCCGGTCAGTTGCTGATAGGCCAGCGGGACCGCGAGGAAGAGCAGCAGCGGCGGCAACACCATCGCGGTGAACAGCCCGCGGAAGCGCACGGCGAGCACCGCGGCGACACAGCCGACGATATACAGCGTGGCGAAGCTGGCGGTGAGTTCGGCGTTGTCGCCGCTGGCATCGATCAGGAATCCCAGCAACGTGCACGCGACCGCGATCAGGACAGCCGCCCAGGCCGGGACTCCCGGCACCGAGGGCAGGACCGAACGTTGCGGCGCGGGCACCCGGGAACGCACACGTTGGGTAGCAGCCACGTTATGAACACTAACCGCCGTACCGTTCGGTGGGGTTACGGCGGGGCCGTTGCCGGGGCGACCGGATCGACTCGGCGGGCCTACCTCGGCCTTCGGACCACCCATGCGCGGGCTAATGACGGACTTCGTCCGGCTGCGTCGATCAGGGCGTACCTCCGCATTCGCTCCGGCCATGCGCGGGCTGGTGACGGACTTCGTCCTGCTGCGTCGATCAGGGCGAATCGTCGGCTTCGGCGAAGGCGACGGCCCGCGGTCGGCTGTCCACCCGCTGGATCACCGGAGCCTCCTGCTCGGCTATTTCGAGCTCGTGCAGTTTCCGCGCGGTGACCATGACTCGCGACTCGACCGAGGCGACCGCGTAATTGAACGCGTCCACCGCCTTTCCGAGTTGATTGCCGAGCCGGTCCAAATGCCGTCCGGTCATACCGAGGCGCGCCGAGAGCTCCCTGCCCAATTGCTGGACCATTGCCATATCTCGGGACACCGCCTCCTGTCGCCACCCGAACGCCACCGTCCGCAGCAGCGCGATCAGTGTCGTCGGAGTGGCCAGGATCACGTTGCGGCCGAACGCGTACTCCAGCAGCCCGGAGTCCGTGGTCAGCGCGGCATCCAGGAACGGGTCGCCGGGCACGAACAGCACGACGAACTCCGGCGCGGGATCGAAGGCCGCCCAGTACGCCTTGTCGGCCAATTGGTCGACGTGCGCGCGCAACTGCTTGGCGTGCCGCACCAGCAGGTCGGCGCGCACGTCGGGGTCCTCGGCGGTGCTCGCGTCGAGGTAGGCGTTGAACGGCACCTTGGCGTCGACGACGATGTGCCGGTCGCCGGCCAGGTGCACCACCAGGTCGGGCCGCACCGAACCGATGCGGTCCGGTCCGCCGTCGCCGCGCACCGCCCTGCTCACCTGCGTGGAGAAGTCGCAGTGTTTGGTCATCCCGGCGAGTTCCACCACGCGCTCCAACTGGATCTCGCCCCAGCGCCCGCGCACCTGCGGCGCACGCAGCGCGGCGACCAGCTGACCGGTCTGGCTGGAGAGCTGATGCGAGGTGCGCTGCATGTTCGCAACCTGTTCGCGAAGACCCGAGTACGCGTTGATGCGATGGTGCTCGACCTGCTGGATGTGCTGGTTCAGCGCGCCCACCGCCTCGCGCAGCGGTTCCACCATGGCGCCGACGGCGCTCGAATGCCTGCGCGCCGCATCCTCGTTCGCGGCCTGCAGCGACTGCCGCAGCAAACGCTCGTTGTCGGCGGCGGCCGCCAGTCTCGCCTCCGCGACCGCCGCCCGCTGCCCGGCCCGCGCACTGTGGCCCAGCCAGCCAACCCCGACCCCAGCGGCGAACACCAGCAGCAGCGCGAACAGCATCGGTGCGGTCATAGCGCAGATAGTGCCGCACGCCACCGACATCCGAGCAATCAGGCAGCGGCGGGTGCGGCTCGGGTACCGAACCAGCCGGAACGAACACGCATTCCCAGCCACCTCGAGGGCGAGTCTTACGAGCCCGTTCGCGGCCGTCTCGCGTCCGGGCGGTCGAAGCGCATGCGGCGAAGTCGCGAGTCTCGGCCGCCCGGACGCGAGACATAAGGGGCCGCGAACACGCCGCGCCTCAGGCGCGGCAAATTAGACACTGTCGGTGGGTGGCTCTACGGTTTCGGGCCATGCGGATGTTGCACACCTCGGATTGGCACATCGGGCGTACCTTTCACGGCGTCGATCTGCTTGCCGACCAGGCACGTTCGCTGGCCGCCGTCGCGGAGCTCGTGGCGGCCGAGTCGGTGGACGTGGTGGTCGTGCCGGGCGACGTGTACGACAGGTCGATTCCGAGCGCCGACGCGATCGCGGTGTGCAACCGGGGTTTCGAGGCGATCCGGGCCGCGGGTGCGCTGATCGTCGCGACCTCGGGAAATCACGATTCGCCCGCACGGCTCGGCGCTGGCGCGAGTTTCGCCGCGGCGGGTGGGCTGCACCTGCGCACTACCGTCGCCGATTCCGATCGGCCGGTCCTGCTGGCCGACGAGCACGGCGACGTGGCTTTCTACGGCATCCCGTATCTGGAGCCGGAGATCACCCGCGCCGAACTCGGTGTCCCGCAGGCTCGTTCGCACGCCGAGATCCTGGCGGCGGCCATGGGCCGGATTCGCGCCGACATCGCGACGCGGCCTGGCACGCGCACCGTGGTGCTCGCGCACGCGTTCGTGGTCGGCGGCGAGGCGACCGGTTCGGAACGCTCCATCTCGGTCGGCGGCGTGGAGACGGTGCCGCTCGGGGAGTTCGACGGCATCGATTACGTGGCGCTCGGCCACCTGCATTCGCCGCAGACGCTCTCCGAGTCGGTGCGCTACTCCGGCTCGCCGCTGCCGTACTCGTTCGCCGAGAGTTCGCATCGCAAGGCCGTGTGGATCGTCGACCTGGATGCCGACGGCCTGTCCGCCGTGCAGCGCCGCGACCTGCCGATGGTGCGCGGTCTGAGTCGCCTCACCGGAACGCTGGAGGAGCTGCTCGCCGACCCGGCGCACGAGGCGGCCGTCGACCATTACGTGTCCGCCACCCTCGTCGACCAGGCCCGTCCGATCGACGCGCTACGCAAACTGCGCGAGCGCTTCCCGCACGCCGTGCACGTGGAATGGGTGCGCCCCGACGGCAATCCGGAGCTGCGTTACCGTGAGCGGGTGCACGGCCGCCGCGACACCGAAGTAGCGCAGAGCTTCCTCACCGACGTCCGCGGTGCGCCGAGCGCGGGGGAGATGCAGTGGATCGAGCGTGCGCTGGCCGCCGCCGTAGCCGAGCCCGAGCGGGTGTCCGCGGCACCCGCGCAGCTTCCGCTCTCCGGCGAGCTGAGCGCATGATCGCCGTGAGCAGGTCGCGCGGAAGCGCGCTGAGCGGACGACGGTTGTCGGCGGTTGGTGAATTGCGTGCGGCCGCGCGCAGTGAGTGCTGCGGGGGCGCGCGGAGGGTGTGGCGCGAGGCCGCCGCATGAGGCTGCATCGGTTGGAGATGACCGCGTTCGGACCGTTCGCCGACACCACGGTCGTCGACTTCGACGCGCTCGGCGCGGACGGGCTCTTCCTCCTGCACGGGCAGACCGGCGCGGGCAAGACGACCGTCCTGGACGCGATCGCCTTCGCACTTTACGGCCGGGTGCCCGGCGCGCGCGGCGAAAGCAAGCGCCTGCATTCCGATCACGCGCCGGAACAGACGCCGCCGCAGGTCGTGCTCGAGGCGACGCTGGGCGGACGACGCTTGCGGCTCACCAGAATTCCCGAGTTCGAGCGACCCAAGCTGCGCGGCACCGGCATGCGCACCGATCCGCCCAAGGCCACGCTGACCTGGTTGGACGGGCGTGGCGAGAACCTCTCCCGCATCCCCGACATCGGCGACGAGATCATCCGCCTGCTCGGTATGAGCGCCGACCAGTTCTTCCAGGTGGTGTTGCTGCCCCAGGGCGACTTCGCGCGTTTCCTGCGCGCCGACAACGAGGATCGCGAGAAGCTGCTCGAAAAGCTCTTCGACACCGAGCGTTTCGGCACGGCCGAGCAGTGGTTGGCCGACAAGCGACGTGCCTCGGCGGCCGAATTGGAGTCACGTAGGCAGGGCATCGAACGGCTGACCGCGCAGATCCGCGGCGCGGCGGGCCTGAGCGTGACGGAGTCGGTCGGTGCGTTGGAGGCCGTTGGGTGGTCGCAGGATCTGCTCGCAACGGCCCGCACCGATCTGGCGGAGGCAACCGCGGAAGCCGAACGCTGCCAGCAGGATTCGGCCGAGCTGCGCAAGTTCGCCGACGAGCAGCGGCGGCTCGCGGACCTGCGGCGCCGGATGGAGACCGCGCGCGCCGATCTCGACAATTACGCGGCTAGCGCCGAGCGTCGTATCGCTCTGCGCGCGGAACTCGAAGCCGCCCGTCGCGCCCAGCCGGTAGCTGAGGCGATCGATGAGGCACGCGCCGCCGTCATGACCGCGCGTCGTCGTGACAACGAGGCGAGCGCCGCCGCAGCGCGATTGGCGTCCGCACTGCGTGAGCCTGCCGCAGCCGATCTCGGCGGTATCGAGCTGATTGGTTCGGAAGACGCTGAGGCGGAAGCGGATTCGGACGAGGCCCGTTCGACGATCAGATCCGACGCGGATCTGGACGCCGTAGTGCGCCGCTGGAGCGCCCAGATCGGCGCGCTCGACGAGGTGCGGGCCGACGCATCGGCAGCCGACCGGCTGCGGCGCGAAATCGATGAATTGCGAACCGAATCCACCGCGCTAACCCAGCGGATGACCGACCTGACCGGTCGACGCGAGCGTCTGCCCGCGACGATCGCCGCGGCCGAGGTCCGAGTCCGCGAGGCGACCGAGGCCGCCGCCACGCTGCCGTCGCTGACCGCCGAATGCGAACGGCTCCAGGTCGCCGCGACCGCAGCCGTCGAATTAGCTGGTCGCAGAACGGATCTGGATCGCGCACGAATCGAGTTCGAGACCGCCCGCACCGCGCACAACGACGCGAAGGAGCGGGTGCTCGATCTGCGCGAGCGCCGCCTGGCTGGCATGGCCGCGGAACTGGCGGGTCAGCTGGTCGACGGGGAGCCGTGCGCGGTGTGCGGCGCGGCGGACCATCCCGCCCCCGCCGAGCCCGCGCCGAGCGCGGTATCCAAGGAAGCCGAGGACGCGGCGGTAGCAGCCGAGCGCACCGCCGAGGAGAACCGCGACCGTGTGCACGCCCGAATCACCGGGCTGGAACGCGAGATCGAGGCGCTGACCGCTCGCGGCGGCGACACCGACCGCGTTGAGCTCGCCGCCGCGCTGCGCTCGGCGACCCACCGCTACGAAGACGCCGCCGAACTAGCGGCACTGGTCGACGGATCGACCGCCGAACTCGCCCGCCTGCGCACCGAGGAAACGCGCCTGCACGACGACCTGCGCGCGGCCGAAGCCGGGGCGAGCACCGTGGCCGCCCGCATCACGTCGTCGGTCGCCCGCCTCGCGGAACTCACCGAACGCCTGCACGCCGCCGCGGGCGCCGACGAGACCATCGACCGCCGCCGCGCCCGCCTGAACGAACTCGTCACCGCCGCCACCGAACTGCGTGGCGCGCGCGCCGCGGCGGCCGCGGCACGCGAGCAGGTCACGCTTGTCGCGGATCGCGTCGAAAGTCTCGCGCGCGCAGCGGGATTCGTTCCCGAGGGTGAACAGCGCGACAGCGGCCGTGGTGCCGATTCGGCAGACGAGGTCGCCGACCCCACGGGTAGCGCGCCCGCCCGCGACGACGTCGCGCTGCTCACCGCCTACGCGCGCGTCGTCACCGCCGCCTCGCGAACACCGCAGCGGCAGCAGGAGATCGACGCGGAACTCGTCGCCGCCGAGGAGGTCCGCGCGCACGCGGAGAAGGTGCTCGCCGAACCCGAGATCCAGGCCGCGGCGACCGCCGAACCGGGCGACTTCACCGAGCTGGAACGCGCACTCGCCGACGCGCAGACCAGGCTGAACGCGGCCGTCGCCGCGCAGGCCGAGGCCGGACGCCGCGTGCAACTGCTGGAGGAACTCGGCGGCCAGCTGTGGACCGAGGTGGATCGGATCGCGCCCCTCCAGCGCACTCACGAAGAGCTGGCCGGGCTCGCGGAAGTGGTCGCGGGCCGCGGCGAGAACAACCGGCGCATGTCGCTGCGCTCCTACGTGCTCGCCGCGCGCCTCGAGGAAGTCGCCCTCGCCGGTTCGGTGCGGTTGCGCCGAATGTCCGGTGGCCGTTACGAATTCGTACACTCCGACAAGGCGGGTCCGCGCGGCAGACGCGGCGGTCTAGGCCTCGACATCCGCGACGACTACACCGGCGCCGTCCGCCCCGCCAAAACCCTCTCCGGCGGCGAGACATTCATGGCGTCCCTCTCGCTGGCCCTCGGCCTTGCCGACACGGTCGCCGCCGAATCCGGCGGCCTCGTCCTTGACACCCTCTTCATCGACGAAGGTTTCGGCGGCCTCGACGCCGATACCCTCGACGCCGTCATGGGCGTCCTCGACGAACTCCGCGCCGGCGGCCGCGTCGTCGGCATCGTCAGCCACGTCGACGAAATGCGCCAACGCATCCCCAGCCGCCTCCATGTAATCCGCGGCCGCACCGGCTCCCACCTCCAAACCACCGTCGCCTGACCACCGCCGCCCTCGCCACGGAGCGCCGCCTCGCCCCCGACGCCGACTTCGAAACAGACGCCACGGCAATCGATTTGAACGACCACTGGGTCGTGCCGCGAGGCAGCCTCCAAGGACACAGTGGTATCGACAGATCCGAAGGTAGCGATGTCATTCGCTGTCGCCGACCGCGAACCGCCCGAGCCGGTGTGCGCGGTCGTACGGGTCGTAGTCCGAGTCGTCCACCGCCTCGGTGGATTCGGCTGCCCAGTCGTGCGCGGTGGCGGGCAGCCCTACGAAGGCGGCGAGCACCTCGTCCTGCGGCACGGCGGTCCCTCGGCGCCGGCGGTTGTGCGGGATGAGGTCCGCGACCGGGGCGCCGTCGACCATGATGGTGTACGAGCGGCCGCAGCGAACATCCCGCAGTACGTCGCCGACATTGTTGCGGAGTTCGCGCTGCGGGATCTCGGGCAGTTCGGCGGGGCCGGACACGACACCAGGTTAGCCGCATACCAGCCGACTGCCACGGAGTTTCTGGACCCGCGCTACGAGTAGCCCGAGCACTCTGCCCGGTGGCCAGCGGTCGATGACGCGCTGTCGGCGGCGGCATCGACCTGCCCAGCGTAAGTGCTGCTTTCGGTGTCCAGCGACCTACCGCCCGCCGGTGTGTTCGATGCCGCCGGGTGCGGTGTTTGCCCGGCCCTCGGCTGGTGTACCCACCGCCTTACCGCTGCTCGGAGTGTCCGCGGTCGTGCCGCCTTCGGCTGTGCCGTTGGAACGGCCGACCCGCGCGCTTCCCGGCACCGCTCCCCTCGTCCGCAGCAGAACCACTGTGAGCACCACGCCGAGTGCGGCCAAAGCGGCGGCGGTGGCGAAGGCTGTGGTGAGGCCGGTGCGGTAGGCGGTGTCGGGGGAGGTGGTGGCGCGGGCGGTGATCAGGTCGGCGAGCAGGAGGAGGGCGGTGACGCCGAGGCCGGAGCCGACGCGTTGGGCGGTGTTGACGATGCCGGCGGCGATGCCGGCGTCGGCGGTGTCCACCGAGGTGACGGCGGGTGCGGTGACGCCGACGAAGGCGGCGGGGAGGCCGATTCCGAGGAGGATCGCGCCGGGGAGGACGTCGATCGGGTAGTCGGCGTGCGCGGGGAGGCGGGCGAACCAGCCCATGGCGACGGCTTGCAGCGCGAGGCCGATCGCCAGCACGCGGGCCGGGCCGAGGCGGTCCATGAGGTAGGGGATGAAGGTACGGGAGGCCAGGATGTTGACCGCCGCGACCGGGAGCACCGCGAGACCGGAGCGGGTCGGACTGTAGCCCTGGGTGTTCTGGAGATAGAGCGCGAGCAGCGCGAAGGTGGGCACGTGCGCCGCGCCGACCAGTGCGTTCACCACCGCCGACCCGCTCACCTGACGAATGGTGAAGAGCCGCAACGGCATCAGCGGATGCGGGCTACGTGCTTCGACCACCACGAAGACAGCGAGCAGCGCCAGTCCGAGCACGAGCAGCCCGGCCGCGATCCCGCGAGTATCCGCGTCGCCGAGCGCGCCGATCGCGTAGCCGATGAGCAGCAGCGCCGTCGTGCCGGTGAGCGCGCCGGGAACGTCGAGCCTGCGCGCCCCTTCGTCGGCGCGCGCGGTGTCGGGCGGCAGCAGTCGAACACCGGCGAGCGCGACGAGCCCGACCGGAACGTTGACGAGGAAGATCGACGGCCAGCCGAACGCGTCGGTCAGCGGCCCGCCGACCGCGGTGCCGATCGCCGCGCCCGCCGCACCCATCGCACTCCACACCCCGAACGCCCGGTTCCTGGCCGCCTCCGCGGTGAAACTCGCGGTGAGCAAGGCCAATTGGGCCGGGATCAGCACCGCCGCGCCGACGCCCTGCAGGGCGCGCGCGGCGATCAACAGCGCCGCGGACTCGGCGAACCCCGCCAGCGCGGAAGCCGCGGTGAACACGATCAACCCGCCGGTGAACACCCTGCGCGGTCCGAGCAGATCGGCGGCCCGCCCGCCGAGCAGCATGAACCCGCCGAACGCCAGCAGGTACGCGTTGGTGACCCACCCGAGCCCGGCCTCGTCGAGGCCGAGATCCGCGCCGATAGCGGGCAGCGCCACGTTCAGCACGGTGGTGTCGAGAAAGACCACCAGCTCGACGACGGTGATCAGCAGAAGGACCAACCGTTCCCGGCGGTCGAAGACTTTCGCGGCCATGAGCCGTCCTCTCGCTAGAGCTTAACTCTAGTGAGATTGTCACTAGAGTCGAACTCTAGTCAAGAGCTTCGACGACTCGGACGCAGATCGTCCGCGGTCATCCCAACGGCCCGAGGTGCGCGGCGAGCGTCGACGGCGGCGACAGCAACCGCGAGTTCCAGGCCGCCACCCCATCGCACCGACTGCGGACGGTCGCGGCCGACGCCTAGAACGCCCCCTCGAACACGAAAGCGCCGACCACCCAACTGGATGACCGGCGCATACGCTCGCGCGAATCTCTCACCCCTCGTGATCGAGCAACCACCTCTTCGCGTCCAACCCCCACCGAAACCCGCCGAGCGCCCCACCGATCCGCAACACCCGATGGCACGGCACGAACAACGCCGCCGCGTTCCGCGCACACGCGTTGGCCGCGGCGCGGGTCGCCTCCGGCCGCCCGGCGATGGCGGCGAACTCGGTGTAGGTCACCGGGTCTCCGGCGGGCACCTTCCGCAGCACGTCCCATGCGTGCATGAGGAACTCCCCGGACCGCTGGCGCACCGGAACGTCGTCGATGGCGTGCACCTCCCCGCGGTGATAGGCGACGATGGCCTCGGTGACGGCGCCCAGCGAATCCTGTTGGCGCAGAACGGGTGGACGCAGCATCGGATGGATCAGCAGGCGCAGGTTCTCCGCGTCGGCGGTCCAGCCGGAGGCCAGCACCGCGCCCTCGTCGTCGGTGATCGCCGTGAACGGGCCGATGGGGGTGTCGACGACGGCGAAGTCGGCGGCGCGGGTCGTTCCGATGGTCATGATGTGCTCGCTTTCGATGGTGCGGCAGGGATGGTCATTCGGTCGTGCGTGCCGAGCGGACCGGCCGCTTGGGTGCGGCCGAGCGCCTGCTCAGCGCGGTCTTCCACAGGTGCATGGACAGATACGAGCGCCACGGCGCCCAGCGTGCGGTGTCACTCAGGTCGATGCCGAGCAGGTCCGCGCCCTGCCGGACGACCAAGTCGGTGTCGAGCAAGATGTCGGGATCGGCCAGCAGGCGCATCGTCACGTAGTCGGCGGTCCACGGCCCGACGCCATCCAGTGCCAGCAGATCCCGGCGCAGGTCCGCCGCGGTGCGACCGGCGTGCAGTTGCAGATCTCCCGCGGCGAGCGCGGCGGCGGCGCCGATGATCGAGCGGACGCGCCGCGCCGGGCCGGTCAGCACCTCGGCGCCCCGCTCGGCGATGACGGCCGGAGTCGGGAACAGCCGCGGCACGGGCCCGTCGACTGATTCGCCGAGCGCCGCCACCAGCCGCGCGGTGTGGGTGGCCGCCGCCGACACCGAGATCTGCTGCCCGATCATGGTGCGCAACAACAGTTCCGGGCCGTCCAGGCAACCCGGCACCCGGATACCTGGGGTGAACAGCAGCCGTCCACGACCGTTGTGCGCGGCGGGTTCGTCGGAGGCCGGGGCGCTGCCGATATCGGGCAGGGTGTCGGTGGCGAGGCGCCGCGCGTCGTCGGTGTCGAACGCGTCGGCATGAGCACCGAGCGGTGTCGCGCCGAGCACCTCGTCGATGCCGACCGGGTCGGCGTCCAGGTCGAGCAGGTGCCGCAGGCGCGCCACGGTCGGCGCGAGATCGCGCATGTCGTGCAGCGCGAGTTCGGCGCGCACGTGATCGTCCCGGAAGCCGATCCGCGCCGTCGCGTGGCCGTGCGGGGTGCGCAGATTCCTGGTGTAGACGCCGTCTTCCCAGGTCTCCATGCCCGGCGCGACGTGCGCGGACAGGAACCACTCCAGCCACGCGCGGTCCAGCGGCTCGCGGAACGGAAGACGAAGTGAGAGTGTGCCGTTCGCCGTCGGCGCGGGCTGTGCCGGGTCTTTGCGCGCGCGCTGCGCCTCGGTGCGCATGGTGGTCGGGCTGACCGCGAACACCTCGCGCACGGTGTCGTTGAACTGCCGGATGCTGGCGAAACCCGCCGCGAACGCGATGTCCGACATCGGCATGGCGGTGGTCTGGATGAGCAGCCGCGCGGTGTGCGCGCGGTGTGCCCTGGCCAGCGCCAGCGGTCCGGCGCCGAGCTCGGTGGTGAGCACTCGGGTGAGCTGGCGCTGGGAGTAGCCGAGCGTGGCGGCCAGCGCGGGCACCCCGCCCCGTTCGATGACGCCGTCGCCGATCAGCCGCATGGCGCGGGCGGCCAGATCGGCCCTGGTGTTCCACAGCGGCGAGCCGGGCGCCGCATCCGGCAGGCAACGGCGGCACGCACGGTATCCGGCGTGCTGCGCGGCCGCCGCCGTCGGCAGGAAGCTGACATTGGCCCGCTTCGGCGTGATGGCCGGACACGAAGGGCGACAATAGATTCCGGTGGTGCGCACCGCCGTGAAGAACTGACCGTCGAAGCGCGAGTCGCGCGTCGACACCGCCCGATAGCACTGCTCGAAGTCCAACGCCGTGATCGTCACGCAATCCACAATGGCAGCTCCCACCGCCCCGTGCTAGCGGAAATCAGCCACCACCCACCCGCCATC
This sequence comes from Nocardia amikacinitolerans NBRC 108937, assembly GCF_001612615.1. Taxonomy (GTDB): domain Bacteria; phylum Actinomycetota; class Actinomycetes; order Mycobacteriales; family Mycobacteriaceae; genus Nocardia; species Nocardia amikacinitolerans. The sequence goes on from NZ_BDAU01000031.1 coordinate 11,500, forward strand.
GCCGCCCCCTCGACAGGCCCCAGGCGCGACGCTTGTTCCCACACGCCTTCCATACGCCTCGCACAGCCGGTGCCTATGTGCGGCGCGTGGAAAGTGTGTGGCACGGGTTGTTGGATCGCGCCAGGGAGGTCAGCAGCAGCGGTTGGTGGGGCTGCGGTCGGCTTCGGCGTGGCGGTCGCGCCAGTATTGGCGCTCGGTGGGGATGGGGCAGTCCGGGTGGTTGCGTTGGAGGTGCGCGACGTAGCGCTGGTAGTCCTGGCCGCCGAGGATCGACGAGAACCACCAGACGATCGCGCGCACCGCGTCCAGCACACGCCTCGGGAGGGCCGGTCGCGCTGACCTGCCCTCCCGAGGCGCGAGCGATTCGCTCATTACGCGGGCGCTTCCGCCTTGGCCGCGCCGTGCGCGTGGGCCGCGCCGGGTGCGCGCACCTTGCCCGCCGCGATCAGCTCGTCCCATTCCTTCTGCACGGCCTTCTCCGTCGGAGTGGCGAAGAACCCGCTCGGCGCGAAGATCTTCGACGGCTCCTCCGGCGACTCGGTGGTCTCGCCGCCGCCGGAGCGCCAGGCTCGGAAGCACACCAGCGCGCCGACCACCGCGACGACCAGCACCAGCGCGGCGAACACGATCGAGAGCGTGCCCTGGATGAAGGTGTTGCGGATGACGGTGTCCACGTCCTCCGGCGTCTTCGCAGTCAGGCAGAGCTTGCCCGCCTCCTGCGCCTGCTGGCACAGGCTGTGCTGCTTCCAGTAACCCACCTTCGGGTCGGCGGAGAAGATCTTCTGCCAGGACGCGGTCATCGTCACGATCAGGTCCCAGGCCAGCGGGATGCCCGGAATCCAGGCCCACTTCGCCAGGCCCTTCTTCACGATGATGGTCATCACGACGGTCAGCGCGACGGCGGCGAGCAACTGGTTGGCGATGCCGAACAGCGGGTAGAGCGCGTTGATGCCGCCGAGCGGATCGGTGACGCCCATCAGCAGGATGGAACCCCACGCCGCGACCACCACGAACGAGCACAGCCACGCGCCGACCCGCCAGGACGGATCCTTGAACTTGCGCAGCGGTCCGCCGAAGTTGCCCAGCGCGTCCGAGGTCATGAACCGCGCGACACGGGTGCCCGCGTCGATCGTTGTCAGGATGAACAGCGCCTCGAACATGATCGCGAAGTGGTACCAGAACGACTTCATGCTCTCGCCGCCGAGGAACCGGTGGAACACCTCCGAGATGCCGACCGCCAGGGTCGGCGCGCCGCCGGTGCGCGAGATGATGGTGTTCTCGCCGACGTCCGCTGCGGCGCCGGAGAAGGTCTCCGGTGTGGCGGGCGGTCCGGCAAGGCCGAGCGAATTGGTGTACGCGGCGGCCTTTTCCGGGGTGCCGCCGGTCAGGCCGAGCGGCGCGTTCATGCCGAAGTACAGGTGCTGGTCGATGATCGAGGCGGTGATGATGGCCATCACGGCGACGAACGACTCCATCAGCATGCCGCCGTAGCCGATCATCCGCGCGTGCGATTCCTTCTCCAGCAGCTTGGGTGTGGTGCCGGAGGAGACGAGCGCGTGGAAACCGGAGAGCGCGCCGCAGGCGATGGTGATGAACAGGAACGGGAACAGGCTGCCCGCGAAGGCGGGACCGGTTCCGGTGGAGGCGAAATCGGAGATCGCGGGCGCCTTCAGCACCGGCATGGTGATCAGGATGCCGACCGCGAGCAGGCCGATGGTGCCGATCTTCATGAACGTCGACAGGTAGTCGCGCGGCGCGAGCAGCAGCCACACCGGCAGCACCGACGCGAGGAAACCGTAGGCGATCAGCAGCCAGGCGATGGTGGTCCTGGAGAGCGTGAACCAATCGGCGCCCCAATCGGTTTCGGACACCCAGCCGCCGGAGACGATGGCGAGCAGCAGCAGCGCGATGCCGATCGCGGACACCTCGCCGACCTTGCCCGGCCGCAGGAACCGCAGGTACACGCCCATGAACAGGGCGATCGGGATCGTCATCGCGATGGAGAACACGCCCCACGGGCTCTCGCCGAGCGCGTTCACCACGACCAGCGCGAGCACCGCGAGCAGGATCATCATGATCACGAGAATCGCCACGATCGCCGCGACGCCGCCGATCGCGCCGAGCTCGTCACGCGCCATCTGGCCGAGACTGCGCCCGCGCCGCTTGGTGGAGGCCCACAGCACCAGGTAGTCCTGCACCGCGCCCGCGAGGCAGACGCCGACCACGATCCAGATGGTGCCCGGCAGATAACCCATCTGCGCGGCCAGCACCGGACCGACCAGCGGACCGGCGCCCGCGATGGCGGCGAAGTGGTGCCCGTAGAGCACCCGCCGGTCCATCGGCATGAAATCCTTGCCGTTCTCCAGGATTTCGGCGGGGGTCGCGACGTCGTCGCGCGGCTTGGTGATCTTCCATTCGATGAATCGCGCGTAGAAGCGGTAGGCGATGATGTACGTACACACCGCCGCGATCACGATCCAGACCGCGTTGACGTTCTCACCGCGCGCTATGGCGAGGATGGCCCAGGCGAGGGCGCCGAGTATCGCGATCCCGGCGAAAACAGCCTTCTTGGCCGGGGTTATCGGGGACCGATCGACCACACCGACCGGTGGCAGGTCGGGATCGGTCCGCAGATATTCGATTGTCGCCATCTGCCTACTCTCCTGTGAAACGCGCAGGATCTCGTCGTGCGGGATCTTGCTGAAGCACGTGACAACGTAACCGATCGCCGATCGCCACTGCGCGGATTCCGGCCATCGATGGACGACCGTTAAATATTGTTCGTGTGTCGGCCGTCACGTCGGTTATAGCCGGACGTATGCTGCGATGCTGTTCGTCACACTCCATGTCCGCCCGAGGAGGGCTGTGCTGGATTCGACTTCGCGTTCTTCCGCAGCGCGCCCACCGGTTGTCCCCTCGCGCGGGATTCGCAGGCGCACCCTGCTCGGCTCCGCGCTCGCCGCCCCGTTGCTGGCGAACGCGTGCGGCTCCGACGACGACGCGCTGACATTCTTCTTCCAAGCCCGTCCCGAGGAGGCGCGCGTCCGGCTGCGCATCATCGACGAGTTCCGCAAGCGGCACCCGGACATCCCGGTGCGCACCATCATGTCGGGTCCTGACCCGTTGCAGCAGATGCTCACCTACTGCGCGGGCGGCAAATGCCCCGACGTGCTGATGGCGTGGGAACTGCTCTACGCGGGACTGGCCGAGCGCGGCGTGCTGCTCGACCTGAACACACTGCTCGACCGGGACCCGCGCTACGCCGAGGAACTGCGCCGCGACAGTTTCCCCACGCTGTACGACACCTTCACCTACGACGGCGGCCAGTACGCGCTGCCCGAGCAGTGGTCCGGCGTGTTCCTCTACTACAACCGCGCGATGTTCGCCGAAGCCGGGCTGACACCGCCCGCCCGCTGGAGCGACGCGTGGAGCTTCGCGGAGTTCCTGGACGCGGCGCGCGCGCTCACCCGCCGCGACGGTGACGGGCGCACCAGGCAGTGGGGTTTCGCCGACGCGTGGGTTCCGTACTTCTCGGCCGCCTGCTTCGGGATGAACAACGGCGCCGAATGGTTCACGCCGTCGGTGAATCCGACCCGCACCAATCTCGGCGACCCCCGCTTCGCGGAGGGTTTCCAGTTCTACGCCGATCTCGCGGTGCGGCACCGGGTCGCGCCGAGAGTGGCCGACCAGCAATCGGTTTCGGCTCCGGACCTGTTCCGGCGCGGACGTGCGGCCATGGCGCTCGGCGGGCACTGGCTGTACTCCGAATTCGCCGGAAACGACGGCGTTCCCATCGATCTGACCGTGCTTCCTGTCGGACCGAACGGCGGACCGGGCGCGATCACCGACGTCGGTTGCACCGGACTGTCCATCGCGGCCGACAGTCCGCGTATCGAACAGGCCTGGGAATTCGTGAAGTTCGCGACGGGTCCGGTTGGCCAGGCGATCGTGGCGGCGTCCGGTTTGTTCGTTCCGGTGTTGAAATCCGCCATCGCCACACCGGGATTCGCGGCGGCGCACCGTGAGATCCGCAATCTGGACGTGATGACCGACGGCCCAGCCAGTTCCCGTCCGTTGCCGGTGACGCCGATGTGGGGCAAGGTGTCGGCGCTGCTCGAACGCGGCGGAAACCGGGTGCTGCGGGGTGCGGCGACGGCGCAGTCCCTGGGCGGACGGCTCGCCGCGGATGTCGACGCGTTGCTGGTGGCGCCATGAGCGAACGTAATCAGCGTGCCTCGCGAATGTCGGATCCGAGCGTCGGCGAGGCGAAGGCATGAGCACTTCCGTCGACGACACGGTGGTGAAAGCGGCCGATGACGCGCCGCCGCCGCGCGCACGGGGTACGGCGCGTCCCGGTCGGCTCGCGCGGCGACGCGAACGCGCCGGATGGTTGTTCATCGCGCCGAATCTGTTGGCGGTTCTTGTCTTCCTGCTGTTCCCGCTGGGGTTCTCGCTCTATCTGAGCTTTCACTCCTGGGATCTGTTCAGCCCGCCGCGGTTCGTCGGAACGGCGAACTATCGGCGGCTCTTCACCTCCGATCCGCTGTTTCTCATCGCGCTGCGCAATACCGCGGTGTTCACCGTGCTGACGTTGCTGCCGACGGTGGTGATCGGGTTGGTCGTCGCGGCGGTGCTCAACCGGAAGGTGTTCGGAATCGGTCTCTTTCGCACGATGGCGTTCCTGCCGCTGGTGGCTTCGACGGTGGCGATGGCGGTGGTGTGGCGGTTCATCTTCACTACCGACGACGGGCTCTTGAACATCGTGCTCGGTTGGTTCGGCGTCGACCCGGTGCCGTGGTTGACCGACCCGGACTGGGCGCTGGTCTCGCTCAGCATCGTGACCGTCTGGAAGAGCGTGCCGTTTGCCACCGTCATCCTGCTCGCCGCCATGCAGGGCGTGCCGGAGACGCTGTACGAGGCAGCCAAGATCGACGGCGCGGGAGCGGTCCGCCGCTTCCGTTCGGTGACGCTGCCGCTGATCCGCGGGCCGCTGTCGTTCGTCTTCGTGATCACCGTCATCAACTCGGTGCAGGCCTTCGACCAGGCGTACGCGCTCACCGGCGGCAACGGCGGGCCGGAGACGGGCACCTATCTGCTCGGGATCATGTTGTTCCAGCACGCCTTCGGGTTCTACGAGGTGGGTTACGCCTCGGCGCTGGCCTGGGTGATCTTCGCGATCCTGTTGGTGCTGACGGTTCTTCAGTTGCGCCTGTCTCGGCGGGAGGAGGCGGAGTTGTGAACGCGTTCAGCGGGATTCGACGGATGATGGGCGGGCGTCGTCGTGGCGCGGCGGGGATCATGCACGCGGACGAGAGCCATGCGGGGACTGGTGGCGCCGGTTCGGGTGTGGACGCGGGCGCAGATGCTGGCGTGAATGGGATGGAGGTGCGCGCCGAGGGTGTGGGCGCTGGCGTGTGTGGTGATGGGCAGGCGGGCGAGCGTGATGGCGGTGCCGGCGTGGACGCGGGGCGTGCGGGTGCCGGTGATGCCGGTGCGGGTGTGAATTCGGCGGGTGCGGGATCGGGTGCTGGTGATGCCGGTGCGGGCGTCGATGCGATGCGCGCGCGCCTCGGTGGTGTACCCCGGGGAGGCGTCGGAGGTGCGGCAAGTGCGGGCGCTGTCGGTGCGCACACAGGCCAGGCCCGAGCGGGGATGGGCGAGGCGGATATGGGCCAGCAGCGTGCGCGCGGCGGTGACGTGGCGGACGGCCGCGCACAGCGGGCGGCTGTGCGCAGGCTGGTGCGCGGTGTCGGGATCTACGCCGCGCTCGTCGGTGTCGCGTGGTGCGCGCTGGCGCCGATCCTCTGGGCGTTGTCGGGTTCGCTGAAGCGCGACGGTGAGATCACCGAACCGACTGTGCTACCGGAGGATCCGCAGTGGTCGAACTTCGGCCGCGTGTTCGAGCTGTTGCCGATGGGACGGATGCTGCTCAACACCACCGTCTACGCCGTGTGCGTGACAGCGGGGCAGGTGTTCTTCTGCTCGCTGGCCGGATACGCCTTCGCGCGCTTGCGTTTTCGCGGCAGCGAGGCGTTGTTCCTCGCCTATCTGGCGACGCTGATGGTGCCGCTCACCGTTACGGTCATCCCGCAGTTCCTGCTCATGCGCGCCTTCGGGTGGGTGGACACCGCGTGGTCGATGATCGTGCCCGGCCTGTTCGGCAGCGCCTTCGGCACCTATCTGATGCGGCAATTCTTCCGCACGCTGCCAACGGAATTGGAGGAAGCGGCGATCCTCGACGGCTGCTCGACCTGGCAGGTGTACTGGCGCGTGCTGCTCCCGCACACCCGCCCGGCCCTCGTGGTCCTCGCGGTGCTCACCTGGATCACCGTGTGGAACGACTTCCTCTGGCCGCTGGTGATGATTCAGCGCAACGAACTGGCGACGGTCACCCTCGGATTGGTCCGCTTGCAGGGGCAGTACTACTCCCAGTGGCCGCTGCTGATGGCGGCCGCCGTCGTCATCCTGCTGCCCCTGCTCGCCGTCTACGCGATCGGTCAACGGGCGTTCATCCGGGGCATCAGCTTGTCCGGCCTCGGTGGGCGGTGAGATCGGTCGGCGCGTGGACCGCGGCGAGCTGCCCGAGTTGTGCAGACAATGAAATCGATGGGCGTTCAGCGAAATGGCTACCGCAGCCGCGACGAGAGGCCGGTGGCGGCGAACCAGCCACCGCCACCGGCGCGGTAATGGTGCGCGGGACCCGTCGTGCGGCACCGGTTTCCAGCGTGCTCACTCACCCCAGTAGGTGCCGAAGCTCCAGAGGTTGCCCTCGGGGTCGCGGACGGTGAACCCGCGCGATCCGTAATCCTCGTCGCGCAGCCCGCGCACCACCTCGGCCCCGGCCTTGGTGGCACGCTCGAAGAGCTCGTCGGGCTTGTCGCAGACCACATAGATCGAGTCGTTGCCGGGCTTGCGCTGCCCGAACGGGGTGTCGTCCTTGTCCGCCGAACCGAACATGATGCCGCCGCCGAGCGGCCAGCGCAGTTCGGCGTGCTCGACGATCGACGGATCGTCCTCGCGGGCGTAGACGGCCGAGACCTGGAAACCGAAGGCGTTCACCAGGAAGTCGGTCATCGCCCGTGCGTCGCGGAAGGCGAGGCAGGGCCAGATCGCGGTGCGTGTCGTGGTGTCTGTCGTGGGATTCGTCATGGCTCCAGCCTCATCCGCCGAGGCCCGGCTCGTCTTGGACGGATGGAATCTCCTCGGCCAGCCAGGTGGTCGGGCTGCATCCGGCGAGGTCGAGGAAGTCGCGGTTCAGGTGGGCTTGGTCGTAGTAGCCGCAGGTCGCGGCGACCTGGGCGATCGAAACGAACGACGGTGTGTGTTCGATCATCCGCCTGGCCCGCTCGAAACGGGTGACGCGGGCGGCGAGCTTCGGGCTCAGTCCGAACTCGGCGCCGAACTTGCGGGTCAGATGCTGGCGGGTCCAGCCGATGCGCTCGGCGAGCGGGCCGATGCTCGCGGTGCCGCCGCTGGCCACCACCGCGTTCCAGGCCCAGCTGAGCTCGGGGATGACGAGACGGTCCGGGCAGGCCAGGCGCGTCAGGATCTCGTCGCAGATCGCGAACCGCCGCGACCACGGTGCGTCGCCTTGGAGGCGTTCCCACAGCTCGTCGCCGGTCGGGCCCGCGACCTCGGCGCATTCGAGCGAGATGTTCCAGATCTCCGCGGCGGGCAGGCCGAACAGCGTCCGGCAGCCGAGCGGGGTGAGCGCGATGGCCACACCCTCCTGAGTCCCGTTGTGCGCGATGGCCGCCGAACTCGCCTGCAATCCGCTGAGGACACAGCGATAGTCGCGCGGCTCCTGGGCCGGATCGGTCTGCGCCACAACATCGATGGTCGGTCCGATGGCGACGATGAACGTCATGTGGCGCGACGGCAGGCCCCGGTGCGTGCCCGGCCGGTATCCCGTCATCCGGTAACCGAGGTAGTGATCGATGAACGCCGCCAGCGCGGGCGCGGGGCGGGCCGTCACCACCTCCGTGGTCGGCTCCATGTGGCTCACGGTACGCCCGCGCGGGCCATTCGCGTACCGATCTCGCGGCGCGCGAACGTGGCGCACGCCGCGCTCCAGGGGGCGGTGAGATCGCGCACACGGGGCGCCTCGGGTCTGTGAGTTCGGGTTGCTGCCCGGTTACCGTTACGCCTTCAGATGAGGAGTGGAGGTGTCATGCGTCGAATCCGATACGAGCGCAGTGGTGGTCCCGAGGTGCTCGAGCTGGAATCGGCCGAGACACCGACACCCGGGCCCGGCGAACTTCTGGTGAAGGTGCACGCCATCGGCGTGACCCTGCCGGTGGTGCGGAAAGTTCGCGAACAGCGCGAGCCGATCCCGCTCGGCGGCGAGATCGCGGGCGAGGTGATCGCCGTTGGCGACGGCGTCACCGACTTCGCGCCCGGCTACCGCGTCACCGGTCTGTGCTTCGGCCACGGTTACGCCGAGTACGCCCTGCTGCGCCAGGAGATGGTGTCATCGATTCCCGATGGAGCTTCCGCCATCGATGCGGTCGCGCTGGTGCGCAGTGGTCTGATCGCGCTCGGTGCGCTGGACGCCGCGAAGCCAGAGTCCGGTGAATCGGCGCTGGTCACCGCAGCGGCGAGCGGCGTAGGGCACCTCGCCGTTCAGCTGGCGCGGGTGCGCGGGGCCAAGCGGGTGGTCGCCGCCGTCTCCGACCCCGCGAAGGGCGAGTTCCTGCGCGAACTCGGCGCCGACGAGGTCGTCGTCTACGGGGAGCCGTGGGGCGAGCCCGTGGATTATGTGCTCGACGCCGTTGGTGGCGAACTGCTCGGCCCCGCCCTCGCGGCCCTCGCGCCCGGCGGCCGCCTCGTCGCCTACAGCTCGGGCGGCGGCACCATCCAGGCCTACGACCTGCTGGCCGGCGCCAAAGCGGTGATCGGCTTCCAGATGGCGCGGGTCGCGCGCGAGATGCCGGAGGTGTACGAGCACTGGCGGCAGGAGCTGTGGCAGTACTTCGCCTCCGGCCAGGTGCGTCCGGTGGTGCACGGGGAATTCGCGCTGGAAGACGCGGCCGCCGCGCACGCGCTTATCGAGGCGCGCGCCAACCACGGCAAGGTCGTGCTCGTCCCCTGACCGCACCACGACGACCGAAGGTGACCCCCAGCCCGCTCGGCCGACCGGATGTCACCTTCGATCGGCACGCGACAGGCGCGAGAAGGGCGGAGGTTCGCGGCGCGTAGACTCTCTACCTCGTGAGTCTCACCCTCGGAATCGTCGGCCTGCCCAACGTCGGAAAGTCGACGCTGTTCAACGCGCTGACCAAGAACGACGTGCTTGCCGCGAACTACCCGTTCGCGACGATCGAGCCGAACGTCGGCGTGGTCCCGCTGCCCGATCCGCGGCTGGACAAGCTGGCCGAGATCTTCGGTTCCGAGCGCATCGTGCCCGCCACCGTGTCCTTCGTCGACATCGCGGGCATCGTGAAGGGCGCGTCCGAGGGCGCGGGCCTTGGCAACAAGTTCCTCGCCAACATCCGCGAGGCCGACGCCATCTGTCAGGTGGTGCGCGTCTTCGCCGACGACGACGTGGTGCACGTCGACGGCCGGGTCGATCCCTCCGCCGACATCGAGGTCATCGAGACCGAGCTCATCCTCGCCGACCTGCAGACCCTGGAGAAGGCGGTCGTGCGGCTGGACAAGGAAGCCAAGGTCAAGAAGGACCGCAAGCCGGTCGCGGACGCGGCCAAGGCGGCCCAGGAGATCCTCAACAGCGGAAAGACCCTCTTCGCCGCCCAGGATCAGGTGGACACCGAACTGCTGAAAGAGCTTTCGCTGCTCACCATCAAGCCGTTCCTCTACGTCTTCAACGCCGACGAGTCCGTCCTCACCGACGAAGCCAAGGTCGCCGAGCTGAAGGCCTCCGTCGCCCCCGCCGACGCCGTCTTCCTCGACGCCAAGGTCGAAGCCGAACTCCTCGAGCTCGACACCGAATCCGCCATGGAACTCCTCGAATCCATCGGCCAGACCGAACCCGGCCTGCACGCCCTCGCCCGCGCCGGCTTCCACACCCTCGGCCTCCAGACCTACCTCACCGCAGGCCCCAAGGAATCCCGCGCCTGGACCATCCACCAGGGCGACACCGCCCCCAGGGCAGCCGGCGTCATCCACACCGACTTCGAACGCGGCTTCATCAAGGCCGAGATCGTCGCCTTCGACGACCTGGTCGAAGCGGGGTCCATGGCGGCCGCCAAGGCCGCGGGCAAGGTCCGCATGGAGGGCAAGGACTACATCATGTCCGACGGCGACGTCGTCGAATTCCGCTTCAACGTGTAGTCGGCCGAGATTTCAGGGCCGGGGTGCAGCGGCGGACGTGACTCCGCTGCGCACCTCGAACACCGCCCGAGAACCCGCCGAGCTACCGCCGACCACATCCCAGAGTCTTTTGGCTCGCAACAGAAATCCGGGACCCGTCGACTGACCCGAACCGTGAATGGCGGCATTGCCGCAGAGCCGCGAAGCGGACGTTCGTACAGGACGAGATCATCGAATTCGGCGAACCCGAATCGTACTTGCGCGGGTTTGGTGGGCGGTGAACGATTGATTTGGCGACGGCGGCGTTCGCGGGCCGCGCGGTGTCACATGCGCTCGGTGGACCGCGACGCTCCGGCCTCGCGACATTCACGGAGCGATCGCTCCGCCACGAGGAGGACAGATGTTCATCCAAGTGATTCAAGGCAAGGTGTCCGACGTCGACCGGTTGCGTCGGTGCATGGATCGGTGGACGACGGAACTGGAACCCGGGGCCGTCGGCTATCTCGGCACGACATACGGACTTTCCGATGACGGTACGTTCATCGCGCTGGCCCGTTTCGAGTCCGAAGAGGCGGCGCGACGCAACAGTGCGCGCCCGGAGCAGGGCGCCTGGTGGGCCGAAACCGAACGGTGCTTCGAGGGGCCGGTCACTTTCATGGACTGCCCCGAGGTGACGCAGTGGATGGGCGGCGGCTCCGACGAAGCCGGCTTCGTGCAGATCATGGAGGGCCACACGTCCGATGCGCGCCGGATGCGCGAGCTGCTGGCGCAGACCGGTGATCGTGTGCACGAACTGCGCCCGGAGATTCTTGGCGGCACCTTGTCGACCTATGGCGCCGACGGGTACGTCGAGGCGGTGTACTTCCGGTCCGAAGCGGAGGCCCGCGAACACGAGAAGATCGAGATTCCCGATGATCTGCGCCCTCTGTTCGAGGAGGAGCGCAGACTCATGGGTGATGTCACCTACTTCGACCTGCACGAGCCGATGCTGCTGTCGGCGCGGAAGTAGGGGCCGGGTTCGCCGCTTCGGTTCATGCCGTCAGGCGCAGTCCGTGGTGGTGAGATCAGTCGGCAACTCGGCGCGTCGCCCGATCCGGGAGAACCCCGGCTTGGACGAGTTCCTCGTAGATCCGCTGTTGCTCGTCGTCGAGATTGGAGTACAGCATGTCGTACGCCAGTTCTTCCTCGGCGAGCACCGCGATCGGATCCCAGTTGTCGCCGAGCGCCGCGACCACGGCGCTGCGCCGTCGGACCTCGTCCAGCGTGAGGTCGTAAGCAAAATGATGGTCGGCCATTCGGGGCATCTCCAACCAGGTTCTTTCCAAAACGAAGTGCCGACGATGCCCAACGCCGCCCTCTCGGGCAATGATCTGCATCACGTTCCCCGGCTGGAATTCATCACATTCGATTCCCGTATGCGGCCGGGCCGAGGAGTAGAACTGTCCACGTAATCGCCGACCACTCGACCGGGCTAGTGGTGGATCACCTCACCGAGCCGCGGCAAGACGCGACGTTTCCAGCTTCGCTCCGTGGCGTTGCGAATCATTTTCTGTCGACGGTCTTCGATATCGAAGCCCGTCTGCGTCAACAGCAGTCGTGTGCCACGACCCTGCGGACGCAAGGTCCAGTCGACAATCCACCGGTCGGCCTGCCGATACATCCAGCTGTAGGTCAATCGTTCACACGGCCGGGCCGCCAGCACCTCGCAGACGATCTCATCGATCGACGAGTCCGGGATGGTGAACCGGAAGCGGGTCCCGACCGAGGCGGCGAACCCGCTCGGTCGGAGCAGCCACCGCTCCAGTAGATCCGGCTCCGTCAACGCGCGCCACACAGCCTCCGGCGGCTGCGGAAAGAAGCTGCCCAGCTCGACGGCAGCGGGATTCAACCGTGGATCAGCAATCACCGAAGCACCAGCTCGACCGGGGCGAGGACTGCTCGCGGATCCTCGGTTCAATTCTCATGGCCTTCCTTGAATTTCGCTTCCATCTCCGCAGCGAGTTGCGGCTTTTCGGCCTCCATCTTCTGGACGTAGGCGACCGCGTCGCCGACGGTTCTCAGGCTCGCCAGGTCCTCGTCCGGCACCTTCACGGAGTACTTGTCCTCCAGTTGCACGGCGATCTCCACCAGTGACAGCGAGTCGATGTCCAGATCGTCGACGAAGGACTTCTCGATCACCACCTCCGCGGCATCGATGCCGGTCACCTCCTCGACGATCTCCGCGATGCCTGCGACGATTTCTTCTCGTGTGGTAGCCACGAATCACCCTCCTCGATGTAATCACTATCCGCAGAACGCCTTTCGCCTGCCGGCACGGCACCGGTTCCTGCGTGTGGGGTCGAACGGCGGTATCAGTACGCTAAAAGCTCCATTGGGGTGGAGGTTCAACAAGTTGTGACGGACAACACACAAGACGGCGTGCTGGTGAGCATCGGGGAGTTGGCGCGGAGCACCGGGCTCGCGGTACGAATAATCCGTTTCTACTGCGACGAGGGCATTCTGGAAGCCCGCAGGAGCGCGGGCGGGCATCGGATGTTCGACGCCGAGAGCGCCACTGAACGACTGCTGTTGGTGCGGCGGTTGCGTGCGCTCGGTCTCGGGCTTGGCTCGATCACCGATGTACTGCACGGGAAGTGTTCGATCGTGGAGGCTATTTCCGCCGAAAGTGCGCGGCTCGATATCGAATTCAGGTCGCTGGCATGGCGGCGGGCGTCACTGCGGGCAGTCGAGGCGACCACCCCGGCGCAGCGGGCCGAGCGGCTCGCGTTGCTGGCCGCCGCACAGGACGGTAGCGCGGCGCACGATTGCCTCGTGCGGTTCTGGCGGCGCATCCTCGCACCGATACCGTCGGGCGACGTCGACAGGTGGGTGTGCTGGAATGTCCCGGAGCCGCCTGCCGATCCGTCCGTCGACGAGGTTGTCGCGTATGCCGAGTTGGCCGCTCTCGTCGCCGATTCCGAAATGAATCGCATTGTGCGACAACAATACTGGCGGAATCGGCCGGAATTGATTCGCGACCCTCGGGGACTGTACGTCGATGTGGGGTCCGTAATGGCGGATGTGGTGCCACTGGTAGCGGAAGGCGTGCGGCCGCGCGCGGGTGGCGAACTCGATCGATTCGTCAATGCCCATGCCAGTGCGCGAGGGGAACGCGATTCCCCGCGTTATCGCGAACAATTACTGATCGGCGCAACCGATACCGACCAACGGATTCATCGTTACTGGGCTCTGACAGGGCGCTTTCTTGGAACTCGTATCACCGTGGGGCGAGCGCACAACTGGGTGTACGACGCATTGGCCCACTCCACCGGCCTTTCCGATGCGCCGGCAGCGCAGCGGCAGGGCAACGAGCCATCACGCTGAAGTCAGTGAGGTCGAGTAGGTCCGTCCGTCTGGGGGTCATCGCTGCGGCCGCTGTCCTGAGCATCGTCGGCCTTGGTTTCGATTCTGCGGGGTCTGGCCACGCGCCGAATGCCGGCGGCGGGGGCGCCCTCACCGGCTCGTTTCCGCCGCATCGCGTCGAGATCGATGACACTCCCGTGATGCTCGGCTCCGCCCGGATCGTTCTCCGGAGCGCGGTGCCGCCCTGCGCCGGGGTCGACGGGCAACCATCCTGTCTCGGCCTGAAGTTCTGAGCGCATCACGGGCCTGGTCGGTGCCGGGTCGTTGACGGAGCCGCCTTCCGAACGCCAAGGTTGGCGGGAGTCCTCGCCGGCTTCCGAGACTCGGCGCGGTCGGCGGGGCAGCCGGGTGACTTTCGACGTGCCGTCTCCCGACTCGTTGGAACCGGTCTCGGCGGACTTCAGACCTTCGAGCCTTCTGCGCAACCGTTCCACAGCATCGAACCTCGACCCGCCCGGCTCCGGCGCGGATCCCCGGCCCGGCACTTCCCGGTCCGACATGGAGCTAGCAGCCGACGAGTGCCGTCGCACCCGTCGTAGCCACGATCGCCGGCACCCCGGCCCGATCTCTGAACTTCTTCCCGATTGCGTCGACCACGTCCGAATTCTCCCTCAACCGCGACACTCGTTTCCCGCTCGGTCACACTGAGCGCCGGAGCCAGGCCTGCGCGCCGTCGCCCACGTGATGAATCAACGATAACCGGCTCTATCGCTCCGGTTCATCAGCCACTTTGCTGCGCCGCGTCATCGAGACTCCGCTGAGCCCCTGAGTCTCACAGTTGGATCTTCGCAACGCCATGCGCTGGTTCGTCCCGGAGTAAGTAACACCGTCGATCCTTCCTGTACGATATGTTGTACGTATCGAGCGAGGGGCTTTCTGATGACCGCACTACCTATCTCTACGGCACGGCAGAACCTGTTCAAGCTGGTGCAGCAGGTCAATGACGACCATGACACCGTCACGGTCGTCACCAAGAGCGGGCAGAACGCGGTGCTGGTCGCCGAATCGGATTGGAACTCGATCCAGGAGACGCTGTACGTGCTGGCTACGCACGGTGGTGTCCGGCTGCTCGAATCGGCGCAGGCGGCGCGGCGCGGCGAGGCCGAGGCTCGCGAGCTGATCGACCCAGATGTCTGATCGCAAACTGGTCTTCACCGCTTATGGGTGGGAGACCTACACCTCATGGTTGGCCCGCGACCGCACGATCTTGAAGGCGGCGAACAAGCTCATCAACGCTGCGCTTGCGGATCCCTTCGTCGGCATCGGCAAGCCCGAGCCGCTCAAGCATCAGTTGGCCGGGCACTGGTCACGGCGAATCACCCGCGAACATCGGCTGATCTACTACGTCACGGACAGTGAGCTGGTCGTGATCGGAGTCGGTGGGCACTACGACGACTGACCCTCGGCGGTGTGCGACGACGTCTGGCTGAGGATCGTCGCATTAGCGAAGCCGACGCGCTTCGAGGGCGAACCGTTTCGTGCTCGTCGATCGCTGATCGCGGTGTCAGCGGAGGCGTCAGTGCGGTGTCAGGTTGGTGTCAGTCGGGTTGGCGACAGTGTGTCCATCGAACAGAGCGGACCGGTCGAGACGGCCGGGTCGCTTGTCCAACCGATTCGAAGGAGTACACGATCATGTCTGTCACCACCGCCAACACCCTGACCGACCAGGACAAGGCCACCGTGCGTATCGCCGCGTACGGTGCGGTGTCGTTGATGGCCGCGGCCGGCGCGCCGCGCAAGGGCATCGCGCAGGGTTCCATCGTCCTGACTTCGGCGACCGGCGTGGTCGGGCACGTGCTCGCCGCGAAGTCCAGGGACATCCGCCTGACGGGCAAGTCTGTCGCCGAGCTCGCCGACCAGGTGTTCCCCGCGCTGACCGCGGCCATGAGTTTGCTCGCCGAGCAGCATCCGGGTGAGGCCGACAACTTCCGCAGCACCGTCCTGGTCGCCGTCGAGGCTGCTGTCCAGTCCGGCAAGGGCGGGCCTGCGGTGGCCGCCATGGCACGCAAGATCACCGAGGCGCTCGACGCCGCCTGAAATCTTCGGGGCGAGCCGATGAGTTTCCCGTGTAGGCCTCGTCTCTATGGGCGTACCAGCGAGGAACAGCGGCCTCGCCTCCCCGTCGAGAACCGAGAAGAGTCCGCCGTGAAGAAGACCGTCTTCACCCTCCTGAGTGCGCCGACCGCCGCTGCCCTTGTGGCCTGTGGCGACGACAGCACGACCGCAACCACCGAACCGGCGACGCCAGCCGGCAAGTATGCGGACGTGAACGGCGTGCGCCTGTCCTACGAGGTGCACGGCGAGGCCAACGGGCCGGTGTTGCCACACGAGGCGCGGAAGCCGCAGACGTAATGCGCTGCGCAAGAGCCGGATCGCGTGGTATCGAGGTGCCGCGACGGGTGTCGGTTCTGTCCAAGACGGCAGTCGTTGTTCGCACTCAGGCCAGCGACCGACGACTGGCTCCACTTCGAATTTCAGGAGGAAAACTGTGACACGCGAATTGGTCTACACGGGCTTCATGTCGCTGGACGGCGTGGTGGACTCGCCGGGCGGCAAGGTGGAGGGCCACCGCAGCGGTGGCTGGGTGATGGAGACGGAGTTCGTCCCCGAGGCGTTCTCGCTCAAAGGCGAAGAGCTCGCCGACACGACCGCCCTGATGTTCGGCCGACGCAGCTACGAGGCGTTCGCCCCGATCTGGCGCGATTCCGAGGATCACGCCGCGTACAAGGAACTTCCCAAGTACGTGGTCTCGACCAGTCTGAAAGACGACGACCTCATCGAGGGTTGGGGTCCGATCACGATCCTGCGGTCGATCGACGACATCGCCGAGCTGAAGCAGAGCGATGGTGGCGCCATCTTCATTCACGGCAGTGCCGAGCTGGCGCGGCGCCTGTCGGATGCCGATCTGATCGACCGGTACAACCTGCTGGTGTTCCCGGTGCTGCTCGGGGCAGGCAAGAGCCTGTTCAGCAGGGCGGACCGGGACAAGCAGCAACTGCGTCTGAAGGAGTCCGCGACCTACTCCAACGGAGTGACCAAGCTGATCTACGACGTCGTGCGCTGAGATCGGCCCACTCGCCGAGTAGCCGGAACGCCGAACGGGCAAGCGGCGCAAGCCTTGTCCCGTCACCCGAGGCGGGCGCCATCCTGCACCGGATGCGCCTCCTCGGTGTGATCCTCAGGCCACGATGTCGAAGAGGGTCAGCTCGCGGGCCGCGGCGGCGCGCTGCTCCGCCCGCTCACGGATCGCGCATGTCGGCCCGATGCCCTGTGCGACCGATTCCGTCGACACCAGCCAGCCGTGACAGCGGCGGCAATGCGCCACTAGTCTGATCTCGGGACGATCGTCGGTCTCGGCCATTTCGCTCTCCTTCGGCCGCTGCTGGTTCCCGCCTCGAGAGTGACATAGGGGACCGACACCTTTGGGCGACCGCGCCCATCGGATAGCGGGGAAGGGGATTCAGAAGGTTCTACGGAACCTGTTCTGCCACCGATGATTCGAGGGATTGGACTACTGTCGCCGCACAGTCGGCGACAGCGTCGGATCCGAACTCGGCCGTGGTTGCCGGGGAACTCCGGGAAGCGCGGGATCGCATCGCGCGAATTCGTGTCCGACGTCCGGCTACACCCGGACGTCGGCCGTCGGAAGTGTGCGGCGTCGGTGAATGTTCGCCGCGGATCTCTGCGGTCAGAGACGGAAGATTCGCGAACCCAAGGCCCAACCGGCGCTGGACCAGTTCGGGCCGAAGCAGGCGACCGTGCCCGGCTGGCCGACGGGCAAGTCGGCGCGGGTGGTGTATTGGCCGAGGATCGGCGGGAAGGTGGTGAAGTTGTATCCGACGCAATCGATTTCGAGTCGGTAGGTGCCCTCGCCGCCTTGGCAGACGCCGTTGTACCCCCACGGGCCGTTCATCGATCCCTGGCAGCCGGACGAGTCGGCGGAGGCGGTTCCGGCGATCGCCGCTGTCGCGGTGAGTGCCAGAAGAGGGGCGGTCAGACACATCGCTACTGCTCGTGGCGAGATCCGCACAAGGTCTCCAATCGTGTAGGCGAAGCTTTCATAGGATGTATCTGCCGTTGCGCCGCAGACCGTTACATGCGGTTTGCCGACCGCGATCCCGATGCTGATTGGCGGACAGGCGAATTCGGGCCGCGGCGGCACGCTCCGGTTTCGGGATCGTTGGCTACCGTCTCGGCGCCGAAGAGGATCGGTAGCGGCGCGGTGATGGCGACCAGCTGTCAGGCCGAGCCTTCGTAGCGGGCGGCGACGGCGGCCGCGCGGTCGCGCAGGGAGGTGCGCAACCACTGCGGGGCAAGGGCTTCCGCGTCGGCGGCGAGCTGCCACAGCGCCCATTCGGCGTGCCTCGAATCTTGGAAGGTCACCTCCAGTCGCAGCCGACCGTCCGCGTCGGCTTCTTCGGCGAGCACGGCCAGCGCGGTGCCCACCAGGTCCGCCCGCCGTGCCGGGTCCAGCAGTACCAGCGCGGTGACTTGGTCGCCGCCGGTCCGAAACCGCGTGCTGCGCTCCTGCCAGGCCTGGTCCAGGTCGACCCGGTCCGGTCGCTCTGCGGGTTCGGGGAGTTCCTCGGCGGCCAATATTCGCGACAGCCGGTAGGTGCGGTCCGCGCCGGATCTCGTGGCAAGCAAGTAGCCCAGGCCGTGTGCGGTGACCAGGCCGATCGGGTCCACGGTCCGCCACTTCGGCGGTTGATTCACGGCCGCGTAGTGGATGCGCAGCTTGTGCCCGGCGAATACCGCGCGCCGAACCTCGGTCACGACGGCGTGGGGCGCCTCCTCGGCGACCAGTCGGCGCGCGAGGAGGTCGGTCTCGGGGTCGATGAGCAATCGCTTGGCCGCACCCGCCGCGGTGGCCCGATAGCTTTCGGGTAGTGCGTCGACCACCTTGCGCATGCCCGAAGCGAGCGCCGAGCCGAGGCCGAATGCCTGTGCGCCGCGCCGTGATCCGGCGACCAGCAGGGCGAGCGCCTCGTCGTGGTTCAGTCCGGTGAGCTCGGTCTGGAAGCCGGGCAACAACGCGAAACCGCCGTGCCGACCGCGTTCGGCGTAGACCGGAACGCCTGCCGCGGACAGCGCCTCGATGTCGCGCAGCACGGTGCGGGTGGACACCTCCAGCTCGTCGGCCAGCTCGTTCGCGGTCAGCCGACCGCGCTGGCGCAGCAACAGCACCAGCGAGACCAAGCGGTCGGCGCGCATACGAAAAATTATGTCAGCAATACACGACACAAGATGTCGTGTATTGCTGAGAGGCTGACCGACATGACAAAGAAGATGGCTACCGAGCCGATGGACGTACGGACTCTCGACGAGGCGACCGGAGCTGATGGGGCAGTGCAGCGGACGGCGATCAACCCGTGGGCGTGGTCGGTGGAGATGGGGTACAACCAGGGTGAGATCGTCTCGGGGCACACCCGGACTCTGTACTGCGCCGGGCAGACCGCGATGAGCGGCGATGGCGAGCCCCAACATCCCGGTGACATGGCGGCGCAGTTGGCTTTGAGCCTCGACAACCTGGAGGCCGTTCTCGGTGCGGCAGGCATGTCCCTCGCGAACCTCGTCCGGCTCAATGTCTACACCACCGACGTCGATCTGCTTTTCCGGCACTACGGTGTGCTGGCGTCGCGGCTGGGCGCCGCCGAGGTGGCACCGGCCACCACGATGCTCGGGGTGACCCGGCTGGCGATCCCCGTCCTGATGGTGGAGCTCGAGGGAACCGCCGTCGCCTGAGGCGACGTCGCCGCCTCGGCAGGGCATCCGGCGGAACCGCACGAATAGCAGGGCAGGTGGGTGATCTCCGGTGCTCAGAATGGTGACGATCGGCGTCTACGGGTTTACCGCCGAAACCTTCGTCGCGAAACTCACCGGCGCGGGCGTGGGGTTGCTGCTCGACCTCCGCCAGCGCCGCGGTGTTCGGGGCCCGGAGTACTCCTGGGCGAACTCGGCGCGGCTGCAGAGCGCCCTCGCCGCGGCGAACATCCGCTACCGACACGTGAAGGAGCTGGCGCCGACGACCGAGCTGCGGCAACTCCAATACCGCGAGGACGACCGCCAGGGTGTTGGCAAGCGCAACCGCATCGCGCTCGCGCCCGAGTACACCGAGCGCTACACCCGTGAGATTCTCGACCCGTTCGACCTCGGCGCGCTCGTCGCGGAGCTCCCGAACGACTCGACGACCGCCCTGTTGTGCGTCGAGCGCGATCCGGAGGCGTGTCACCGCTCGCTCGTCGCCGAGCGCCTGCGCGCCGAGCACGGCTTGCCGGTTACGGATCTTCGCCCGGGCTGAAACCCCGCCTGCCATCGGCGTTCTCATCCCATTCGACGGCGTCGAAACGCGCAGCCGAGCATGCGATGCGCATTGCACTGCGAGGCAATGTGATTGGTCCCGCTCCACACCGTCGACGCCACTGGAGCGTCGGTTGCGGCCCTCGGATATGGATTCGAGTTGATCCATATCCGAGGGCCGGGGGAGCGGCGCACCTGCGTGCTTGGTGAGATTGCTATCGGTCGAGTGCGTTTCGCGGCATCCGCCGAATTCGACCGTGCGGAAACTCGACGGGCGTGGTCGTGAAGGGCGCATTCGCACTTCTGTTCGGCGCCGCGTCCTGCGCGGTCCGCGCCACCTTCGTCCGTGCGGGCGCAATTGTGCCATCGTCACGGCGAGGCCGCGTCCTTCGCGCAATGCGGGCGCCAAAGACACTGGGCCGCAACGAGGTTTGCGAGTGCGAGCGCGCGGGGATAGCTGTGTAGAGCCTACCGGTCCGAAATGAATCTCGCAGCGCGAGCCTTCCGCATTGTGGGCAACCTAATTTCGCAAAGTGAGATGACCAAAGTCCCTTAACTACCGGTAGGTTTCAAATACCGGAGGGTATTCTTTTCTCGTTTCCGGGGGAAATGCGTTGTGTGCTGAGAAATTTCCCGGCGATAGCTGTACATCGGTCGCCGGGCGTGTGTAGCGTCGGGACTCGCTAAATCCCTCACAGACAAGCGGTGGCACGGTGATCGGTATCGAGGGCTGTCTGAAACGCATCATGGACATTCCTGGCGCGCGCAGCGTGACGATGGTGGACGGCGCGAGCGGTCTGGCGATCGCCGCGGCCGGGGAGCACGACCTGGTGGACGAGCACGAAGATGCCGCGGCCACAACGGATGTGGTTCGCGCCGTGCTCGGCTGTTCGGCGCTGGCAACCGGACGCGACGGTGATGATCTCACCGAGATCATCGTGTGCGGTACCCGCGGATTTCACCTGCTGAATCTGGTGGACGGCGATTTCGACGGGCGGCTTTTCGTGCACGTCATGTGCGACGACGACACCGGGAATCTGGCCATGGCGCGATTTCAGCTGCGAGCGATTCTGGCGGAATTCGCCGAGGACGGTCATGGGCGTTGAACTCGCTGTCGAGCTGCGGCGGCTGGAAAAGGAAGGGAGTACAGGTGTGTTGCGCGCGGGCGATGGCGCGTTTCATCTCACCGGCGGCGTGATCGCCTCCGCCGATTGCCGCAGGACGACCGGGTTGGACCGGCTCGTGGTGGAGGCGGGCGTGGCGACCGCGGAGGACTGGCGGCGGGCGGGTTCCGGCGACCCGGGGCAGGTGCTGAATCGGCCGCGCCTGGAAACCCTCGCGCTGCTTTCGGTTTTCGACGCGGCGTACTTTCTGCTCGCGTCGTCCGCCGTCCCCGAGTTCCGGCCCGCTCCGCCGCACTGGCTCGCCCCGGTCTGCCACATCACGCCGCGCGCACTGGTGCAGGAATGCGCGCGGCGCGGTGATCCGGAGTCCGGGCCGTGGCCCGCGGAGCTGGTCGACCGGGCTCCGGTCGTGCCGGTGCGGCGCGTCCGGCGACGGCACGTGGTGCTCACGGCGGGCCAGGCCGAGGTGCTCGCGGCGGCCGATACCCAGCGCAGCATCACCGGTATCGCCCGCGACCTCGGCCGCACCACGTACGGCTGTCTGGAGGCGGTGCGGGAATTGACCGCGGCGGGCTTGATCAATCCGCCGAGCCCGGTGGCCGATCCCGGTAGGCACACGGCTCACTGGGGTGCGGGATTCGCGCCGTACAGCGGACCACAGGGCGTCCGCGTCGATACGCGAAATGGCAAGCACGCCAAGATGACCGGACCTGGCGTCGCCGAATTGTCCACGCACACCGGGGTGTCGGGCGCAGGGCGCGTCATCGATATCGAGGCGCCGACCGGAGAGTCCGGCGGTGCGCGAGAAGACGAGCCGCCGACACCGCTGATCAGCGATCCCACCGCCCCACCCCTACGCCGCCGGGTGCGGTCGACCCCGCTGCCGACCGCGGAACAGTGGGAGCCCGTGGACCGCGATGTGCTGGTTCGCCTGCGGGCGGCGTTGGAGGAGCTTGCGTGACCGCGCGAAAGAAACTGTTCGGCGAATGGATGGGAAGGTTTACCAAGGTGGCGATGTCCGGACCGGAACCGAACGCGGCGGTGCTTGCGGAACTGAAGATGCTGCGGGATCGGGTGCCGCAGTCGACCGGCGCGCTCGTCGCGTCCGGCGACGGATTGCTGATCGCCCACGACCTGCCCGCGCACATCGAACCCGACGGAATGGCAGCGCTGTCGGCTTCGCATCTCGCGCTGTCCTACCGGCTGAGCGCCACCGCGAACGGCGGCGGCTTCCACGAGGTCGTGGTGCGCGGCACCGAGGGGCACGTGGTGATCTACGCGGCGGGCTGGGCCTCGCTGACCGTACTGGCCGGACCCGAAGTGAACGTCGGCCGGCTCCACCTGGAGTCGCGTCCGGTGGCCCGCGCGATCGTCGATCATCTGGCGGCGCTGGCGACCAAGCCCGGAAAGGACCGGGCGGTGCACACCCATCGAAAGGAATGAAATGACGAATCTCGATCTGGCGCTCAAAGACATGATGGTGATCGACGGTGCGGTCGGCGCCGCCGTCGTCGACTACAACAGCGGCATGGCGCTCGGAATGCTCGGCAGCTCCAAGAATTTGGACCTGCAGGTCGCGGCCGCGGGCAACACCGAGGTGGTGCGCGCGAAGCTGCGGACGATGGAGCAGCTCGGCCTCAAGGAGGAGATCGAGGACATCCTCATCACCCTCTCCGGCCAGTACCACATCATTCGCCCGATGACCGGCCGCAAATCCAAAGGCCTCTTCCTCTACCTCGCACTGGACCGCGGCCGGGCCAACCTCGCGCTCGCCAGGCACCACCTGCGGGGCATCGAAGAAGACCTGGAGGTCTGACCCGTCCGCGGCGACCGTGAGGAAGTGGACGAAGCATGTCGTCCAGGTCGTTCCGCCATAGCCGGTCACGCGCAGGGCGCACCAGCTAGCCCCGAAAGTGACCGAGTCAGCGATTCTTCCGTGCCACAAGCACGGCATCGCGAAGCTCGATCTGGTGACTGCCGTGCGTCACCGTTCGAGAACTGTTCTCCGCCATCATGATTTCCCAGCGGACGGGATCCAGCTCCGCCGCCAGGTCTTCCGCCGTGACATGCACTCCGGAGGCGTGCGCCGCCGAATGCGCGTCCGACGGATGGTGTCCGACGATGAGCAGCGTGCCGCCGGGTGCGACCGCGGGTGCCAGTCGGTGCAGCAATGTTTCGGCTCCGATGACGGGGTGGGCGTAGTGGGAGCAGACCAAGTCGAAACCGTTCTCCGGCGGCATCCATTCGGTCAGATCTGCTGCGAGCCAATCGATTCGATCGGCCACCTCGGGCCCGCGGATGTCGGCACGCTCGCGGGCGCGCTCGAGAGCCGCTGTGGCGAAGTCGACGGCCGTCACCCGCCAGCCGTGCGCGGCGAGCCAAACCGCTTCCGCGCCTTCGCCGCAGCCCGCGTCAAGGGCGCGACCCGGCGGTAGTTTCGCCGCCTCGACCGTCAGGTGTGGGTTCGGCTCCACGTGCGGAGTCGACGTGCGGTAGCGGTTCTCCCAAAAGGCGTGGTCGAGTTGTTCGGACACGGTGATCCTTTCGTCGTTCAGAGGCCGTGGCGGCTGTCGCCGGAGCTCGTCTCGCACAGGCGCGCTTCGGTGTCGGTCGAGAACGGATGCCTTCGCTCCGGCCGTGCGCGGTCTCCGTTTGCGCTCGGGTAGGCCGCGACCGCGTGTCGGGTGTCCTCGGCGACCAGATCGGCGTTGATCTGTGCGCCCGCCGTGGCACCCGCGGCGGCCGCTGTTCCGACTTGGGCGGCCAGGTCGGTGACGTTGCCCGCCGCCCACACGCCGGGCACGTCGGTGCGTCCGGTCGGGTCTGCCGCGATTAACTCGCCCATCGGGTGCTCGCTGGTGCGCAGTCCGAGCGTGGCGAGGAATTCGGCCCGGGCCACCATGCGCGACCCGACCGCGACGACCTCGCGTTCGATCACCGTGCCGTCGGTGAGCCGCACGCCGGTGATGCGGTCGTCGGCGATCACCAGGCTCGCGACTTCGCCCTCGACCAGCCGGACACCGCGGGCGGTCAGCTGCACCGTCTCGTCCTGTGTCGGTGCGGTGGTGCCGATGAAGAACGTCACGTCGGCGCTCAGCTGCCGGAACAGCAGCGCCTGGTGGACCGACATCGGACCCGTGGCGAGCACGCCGATCGCCCGGTCGCGCACCTCCCAGCCGTGGCAGTACGGGCAGTGCACCACGTCGCGCCCCCAGCGTTCGCGCAGGCCGGGGATGTCGGGCAGCTCATCGACCAAGCCGGTGGCGACCAGCAATCTGCGGGCGCGGACGGTTCGGTCGTCGGCCGTCGTCACCACGAACCCGTCGCCGTCACGGCTCGCGTCGCGCACCTCGCCGGAGACGAGCTGAACGCCGAACTGGCGGACCTCCGCGCGGCCGCGTTCCAGCAGCTCCGCGGGCGGCATGCCCTCTCGCGCGAGCAGGCCGTGCACGCCGTCGGCCGGTGCGTTGCGCGGCGCGCCCGCGTCGATCACCAGCACCGAGCGGCGCGATCGGCCGAGCATGAGCGCGCCGCTCAAGCCCGCGGCGCCGCCGCCGAGTACCACCACGTCATAGCTGTCTCTCAGTTGATCGGTCACGTGACCACCTCCTGCGACGACTATGCGAGCCGCACCGTCGTACCGGCAACATTGTTTGCCACTCTGGCAAACTGGTGCCATGGACGACGACCTGGACCGAGCACTCGACGCGGTCGGTCCCCGACTGCGTGCCCTGCGGCGGGAGCGTGAAACCACGCTGGCCGATCTTTCGGCGACCACCGGGATATCCGTGAGCACCCTCTCTCGGCTGGAGTCCGGCGCGCGGCGGCCCACCCTCGAACTGTTGCTGCCTCTCGCCAAGGCGCACGGCGTCACGCTGGACGAGCTCGTCGACGCGCCGCCCACCGGCGATCCGCGCATCCACCTGCGGCCGGTCACCCACCACGGCATGACCATGGTTCCGCTGACCCGTCGCGCGGGCGGCATCCAGGCGTACAAGGTCGTCCTGCCGCCCGCCGACCCCCGCGTCGAACCTCAGCCCAAGACCCACGAAGGGTACGAATGGGTCTACGTCCTGAACGGACGCCTCCGCGTCATCCTCGGCGAGCACGATCTGATACTGGCCCCCGGCGAAGCGGCCGAATTCGACACCCACATACCCCACTGGTTCGGCGCCGCCGCCGCCGAACCAGTCGAATTCCTCAGCCTCTTCGGCAAACAGGGCGAACGCGCCCACCTCCGCGCCCGCCCGAAGTCGAAACGCGAAGAGTGAGGCGCACTGCACCGCGTCGCGCGACGCGGTGCATTGACTTCAAGGAAGCGCCGTATGAAGTCAGCTGGGCGGCAAAGGCTCTCGGCCTCGAGTGGGTGAAAGAATTGAAGAGCCCCAGGCGCGTGAATTGCTTCAGAGGCGACACTGGGGCGTTCCGCTACAGGCTACCATGCTGCGGTGGCGACCGACTACAGCGCGACACCCGTCTGGGATCTGCTTTCCGAGCCACGGCTGCTTCCGTATCTGGACGCGGCCGACCAGGACAAAGAGGCCGCACTACGCCTGTACGCGTGGACCAGCCGCACCGCCGCGGCTTCGTTCGAGATCGTCGGTCACCTCGAAGTGCTACTCCGCAACTCGTTGGACAGGCGGCTGCGCGAGCACTATCGGGAAGCCTCCGTCGGCATTCCGTGGTTTCTGATGCCGACGCCCGGCGGGGAAAGCCTGTCGGAGGCTGTCGAAACTGTGCGGGCTCGGCTCCGGCCGATGAACCAGGAGTCCAGGGATCAGATCGTCGCCGGGCTTAGTTTTGGCTTCTGGTCCGGTCTCGTCGGCAGGAAGTACGAGCAACTGTGGCGCGATTGCCTGCACCGCGCGTTTCCGAACTCGTCCGGTCAACGAAAGCAGGTCTCGTCGGCTATCGAGGGTGTGCGAAAGTTCCGCAACCGATTGGCGCACCATGATTGTCTGCTGAATGTGGACGTCCCCTTCGAGATTCGGCGGGTTCTCGAGGTCGCCGGGTACATCGACGTGGATGCCGAAGGGTGGCTCGCGAAACTCAGCCGGTTCTTTCGCCCGGTCGACCGCATGGCCTTCTATGTGCACTCGCAGATCCAAAAGGAAATCCCGCGAATCCGCCATCGACGCGACAATGTCGAGTGGACTTCGAGTTCGGCCGACCGGCTGCGTGGTTCGGCGGATTCGAACGACCGGAAGATCGCGGCTGTCATCGACCACTCGCGAACTGTCGGTTGGGTCGAGGGGGCGTACCAGATCTTCCTACTGACGCGTCCCGGAGATCCGACTCACAGATCGCTGGAGATGGCCCTTCCGCACAACGGTGCTGGGCGCGGAACGGCTTTCACCCAAAAGCAACGCTATGTTTCGCTCCACGCCCTCGAGACCGCGAAGACGACGGCAGACCTCTGACGAAACCCCGTACGCCTACGTAAGGAGTTGGTTGAAGAAGGTGCGGTAGGCGCGGAGGGTGTTGCGGAGGTCTTCGGTGTCGGGGTCCTCGGACCAGCGGGTGGTGAGGGCGCGGCGGTGTTCGGAGTAGGCCGCGGTGAGGTGGTCGATGGTGTTGGCGACGAGGTTGTCGGCGTGGGACACCGCTTCGCCGGGGTTGTCGATGAAAGAGCCTTGGACGGTGCGCCATTCGGTGCGGAGGCGCTCGATTTCGGCTTCGGTGAAGAGTGAGATGGGTTCGTCGTGCGGTGCAGTTGGTTTCCCGTTCGTGGTCTCGGCGGCGGGGGCGGTCGACTGGGTGACGCTCTTGTCGGGGGCGGAGGTTTCCTCGGCGGGCTCTGGCGAAGGGCTCGTCTCGGTGAGTGAATCGGTGGCGGTAGTGGGCGTTTCGTCCCGCGAGCTGGTCGGCGCGGCCACCTCGGCGCCGTGCGGAATCGCAGCTGTGGTGTTGTCGCGGGCTGCGCCGTCGCCGTGCACGGCCTGCGTGGTGCGAGCATCACGTGTGGCGGTCGGGTCTACCTGGACGCTGGTCGGACTGTCGCCCGACGTGTGCACGGGCCCGTCGGCGGGCGTGGAGTCGGTGGCGTCGCGCGCCCCACGGTCCGTACCCGCCGTCGAGTCGGCGTTGCCGGGCGCATCGATGTTGTTGCTCGGCGCGGAGTTGGCGCTGCGTGCCTCGAGGTTGTCGTCCGGCGAAGCGTTGGCGCCGCGTGCTTCGAGGTTGGGGTTGTGCTCGGTTGTGGCGCCGCGTGATTCGAGATCAGCGCCAGGTGTTCGGTCGCTCGGCACGATGGGTTCGGTTGTGGCGCGGCGGGTTTCGGTGCGATCGGTGTTCATGAGAGGGCGTCCTTGGTCTGGCGGGTTCGGCCGTTGAGGAGGTCGTGGAAGAGTTCGCGATAGTGCACGATGGCCGTGCGCATATCCTCGGTGGTGGTCTCGCCGTTGGTGCGGGTTGCGATGGCGTGGGCGCTGCGGTAGTGGCCGAGGGCGGGGGCGTGCTCGACGGAGAGGTCGGCCAGTTGCTGGTCGTAGCTCTCGGCGGGGTAGCCGCGATCGGACATGACGCTGGTGACCAGGCGATCGGCCTCGGAGAGCGCGGCGGCGGGATCGTCTACGAAGCGTTCCTGCACGTCGGCCCACCGAGCGGTGTACTGCTTGCGCTGGTCCTCGGAGAGGTCGCGCAGCTCGAGCCCGGCGTGGCGGAGTTCGCGTTCGCGTAGTTCGCGTTCGGCGGCGCGGCGGCCGTCCCGCTGCTCGACGGCCCGGTCGTATTCGGGCCCGAATCGTTTGCGCAAGCGGCGAGTTCGCAGCGCGGGCCAGGACAAGAGCAGTACGGCCGTGAGCGCGACGAGCACCGCCACGATCGCCACGGCCACCATTGCGGATGACACGGGTTTCTCCTTCGACGAGTCTGTCGAAGCGGAAATGCCTCGTTCCGCCGCATCCAAACCTCCGACCTTCGAACCGACCGGTTTCGAGTACTGTTCGAGTGCGGCGATTCTCAGGAATCTGCCGCTACGGCACCTCGCTCGCGATCGCGATCGCGTCCGCGGCCACGATCAGCTTGTCGGCAACGGTGTCCGGCGCGGTCAGTCCCGCCAAGTGATGACCGGAGCACTCGATGACGGGTTGGCCGGCGGCCCGGGCGGTTTCGGCATGGTCGCGATAGGTCTCGCTCATCAAGACGTAGGCTGCGGCCCCTGCCCAGACGACGTCCGGCGCGGCTTCGGTGAAGAACGCGTAGGGCAGCCGGGGGACCTCGGCGACGAACTCCGCACGCACCCGCGGATCGGGGAGAATCTCGAGCAGGGTTCCGGAAGGCAGCCATTCGTGCCATGGCGGCAGCAGGCCGTCGCGAACCATCGCGCGCAGCTGCTCGTCGAATTCCCTTGGCAGAACGTCCAACTCGGGCGCTCCGGGATGTGGCAGCTCGGCGTCCGCGTAGACGAGTCCACGGATGCGGCCGGGCAGGACGGCCGCGATCGCGGGCAGCAGCGGGCCGGCGCCGCTGTGCCCGACGAGGATCAGATCGCCCTGCTCGGGCACATCGCGGG
Source organism: Nocardia amikacinitolerans NBRC 108937 (assembly GCF_001612615.1). GTDB lineage: Bacteria > Actinomycetota > Actinomycetes > Mycobacteriales > Mycobacteriaceae > Nocardia > Nocardia amikacinitolerans. The sequence goes on from NZ_BDAU01000031.1 coordinate 40,108, forward strand.
CTACCGCATCGGCGATGTCGCGGTGGTACGGGCCCGGTCCGGTCGCGGCGGCGCGAAGGTCCGGTGCGACGGCGGGCCTGCCCGTCCTCTCCAGTGCGGCGGCGACGAGACGCCAGGTGATCGGCCCGACGAGTGGGCTGTGTACGAGGACGAGCACAGGATGATCCACGCGGTCACCACCTTGCACCGGGCCGGTTCGGTCCATGCGACGAATCTAGCTCGCCCGCAGGGAATCGGGCTCCGGCGAAACGGAATCGGCCGTGGGGCTGGCCGAAGCGGTCTCGGAATCAACTGTCGCACCGCCTTCTTCGGCGTCGCCCGGCGTCGGCGAGATTGAATCATCCTCCGCAGGACGCGTATTCAACCACGCTCCGACGAACATCAATCCCGCCCCGATTCCCTGCAACGGAGCGATGGATTCCCCGAGCAGCACCCACGCGCACGTCAACCCGAAAGCCGGGACGAGGAATATCGCGGAGGCGGCGGTGGTCGGCCCCACCTGACCGACCGCGCGGTAGTACAGCACGTACGCGAGCGCCGTCGGCAGTGCGCCGAGATACGCCTGGTTGAGCCAGAATTCGGGGCCCAACTCCGACCAACGCACGTCATCGAAAGCGGGTACCGCGAGCAGTCCGAGGGCGACGGTGCCCGCGGCGGTCGCGTAGAGGGTGACCATGGCCGCTGGTAACCGGCTCAACAGCGGCGCGCCGAGCAGCGTGTAGGCAGACCAACAGGCCGCGGCGCCGAGAAACGCCAGGTCGCCGAGCAATCGGGTGTTTCCGGTATCCGGAATGCCGAGGAAGAACACGACCCCGCCGACTACCGCGAGAACCAATCCGAGCAACTGCACCACGGACAATCGCACGCGCCCGAGCAGGATGCCCACCATGACGGTGCAGACCGGCGCGGCCATCGGCACGATCACACTGCCGTCGGCCGCGGGCGCCAAGGAGAGACCGAGGAAGAACAGCGCGTTGTAGCCGAACACGCCGACCATGCCGACGCCCGCGGCGCGCGGCACTTCGGCGGCGGGCAGCCGAGGCGCGCGCAGGACCGCGAGCAACACGAGGGTGCCGCCGAGGAACCGCAGGAACCCCGCCACCTCGTGCGGGACTTCGGCGACGGCGGCCTTGGACGACGCGAAAGCGCTGCCCCACAGGGCCATGACCAGGATCAACAGCAGACGGATACGCACGCCTCGATACTCGGCGCCGACCGCCCCCGCGTATTGAACGCTGGTGCGGGGACAATGGGGCGGTGAGCGAATGGGTCGAATATCGGCGGATGCCGGACCGGCCGGTGGAGGTGATGCGCGCCCACTTCGAGCGACACGTCTACCACCCGCACGCGCACGAGACCTACTCGTTCGGTCTCACCGACTTCGGCGCGCAGAGTTTCGACTGCCGCGGCGCCGCCTGGGTCAGCGCGACGGGCATGGTGATGGCGTTCAACCCGGACGAACCGCACAACGGGCACAGCGCCACCGAGGCGGGCTTCACCTATCGCATCGTGCACATCGGCACCGAGCTGATCACCGACTTGCTGTCCGACCTGGCCGGTCGCCCCGCGGGCCTTCCGCTGTTCGCGGAACCGGTCCTGCACGATCCGCTGCTCGTGGGCGCGCTCGGCAGGCTGTACGCGAGCTTGACCTCGCCCGCCACCGAATTGGCAAGGGACGAGGCGCTTTCCGCTTCGGTGGCGGCGCTGGTGCAGCGCGGAGCACGGACTCCCCGCACCAGAACGGTGGTCGGCGGCGGCAACGGTGCGATCGCGCGCCGGGTGCGCGAGGTCCTGGACGAGCGCTATCTGGAGACGCTGTCGATGGACGATCTCGTCACCGCGACGGGCGCCAGCCGCTTCGCCCTCTACCGCGCCTTCCGCGCGAACTACGGTCTCGCGCCTAGCGATTACCAGCGCATCCTGCGGCTGCGAGCGGCGCGACGGTTGATCGCGACGGGCCACCCCGTCGCCGAGGCGGCCGTGGCCGCGGGCTTCGCCGATCAAGCGCACCTGACCCGCTGGTTCCGTCGCTGCTACGGCATCACGCCGGGGGTGTATTCGCGCGCGGGATAAACAGGAGGGCCGTGCTCGTGCCCGGCGTTGTCCGCGCCGGCTGATCAGGCGTGTGGGTCGTGCCTGGCGTTGTTCGCGCGCTGGCTGATCAGGCCTGTGGGTCGTGCCTGACGTTGCTCGCGCGCTGGTTGATCAGGCTGCGACTCGCGTTGAGCGTTGTCCGCGCCGGCTGATCAGGCCGTAGCCCGCGCCCAGCGCCGTTTCGCCCAGCGGCGCACGGTCGGGCTGACCAGCAGCGCGGGTAGTAGCACGATCGAGCCGAGCAGCATGCCGACCAGCATCAGCCCCGCGAGTAGCTCCCCGATCGCCTGCACCGCGGCGGGCGCGGCGAACAGCGCGGCGAACGCGGCGACCGCGACGGCGGGCGGGTAGTGCCCGGCCTGGGCGAGTATCGCGGCGGCCGTGCCGAAAGCGACGGCGAAGGCGAGGCCGACGACGCCGATCAGGTAGTTGTCCCAGGCGAACCAGCTCGGGCCGTGCCGCCGGAAATGCCGAAGTTCTCCCATCGTCGGGAGCATAGTGCGCTGTTGCTGCGCCGTAACGGATTCGGTGAAGTCGGGCTCAGCGCGCCGCGGGCGGCCGCGGCCACGGGTTGTGCTCGAGGTTTTCGATGGACTCGTTGAAACGCGCGACCAGCGCGCTGAGCTGATGGATATCGGACTCCGACCACTCGGCGACCACGGCGCCGATACCGTCGCGGCTCTGGGCGCGGTCGGCGGCGAGCAGTTCCATGCCTTTGGCGCTGGCCCGGATTTTGCGTGCGATACCGCCTTCGGGGTCCGGAACCCGTTCCACCAGATCGTGTTTGAGCATGGCGCCGACCTGCCGGTTGATGGTGGAGATGTCGAGGCGGAAGGCGTCGGCGAGTTCGCGAAGGGTGAGCGGGTTGTCGATCTCCAACCTGGTCAGGATGAGAAAGGCCGACCGGTCCAGCTGAAAGCCAGGACGGCGCAGCACCGAGGCCGGGAAATGCCGGGAGAGCAGGGCGAGCTCGAAGGCGAGGCGCGTCAGCGCCGCGGGGTCGGTGGGTTCCCGGTCTGGCATGGCACTCACTATGTCGCCTGGATCACTTCGATGACAAATTGTGCAGCATACACACGATGTGTACCGTACACATCCATGTCCATTGCCGCGTCCTCGCCCGCCACGGAGGCCGATAGCCGGCGCCGACCGGCCCCCGGCCTGCTCATCGCCACGCTCGGAGCGGTCGGCGTGGTCGTCTCGCTGATGCAGACGCTGGTCATCCCGATCATTCCCGCGCTGCCGACGCTGCTCGGCACCTCCGCCTCGAACGCGTCCTGGGTGATCACCTCGACGCTGCTGGCCGGCGCGGTGTTCACGCCGATCGCGGGCCGCCTCGGCGACATGTTCGGCAAACGCCGCGTGCTGTTCGCGAATCTGCTCGCCATGATCGCCGGTTCGGTGGTCTGCGCGAGCTTCTCGTCGCTGCTGCCGGAGATCATCGGCCGCTCGCTGCAAGGCGCGGCCGTCGGCGCGATCCCGTTGGGTATCAGCATCATGCGCGACGAACTGCCGATCGAGCGGGTCGGTTCGGCGATGGCGATCATGAGCGCGACGCTCGGCGTCGGTGGTGCGGTCGGCCTGCCGGTGGCCGCCGCGATCGCGCAGAACGCGGACTGGCACATGCTGTTCTGGAGCTCCGCGGCGCTCGGCGTGCTGTGCCTGGTGCTGGTCTTCCTCTTCGTGCCGGAATCGCCGGTGCGTACCCCGGCTCGCTTCGATTTCGGTGGGGCGGTTGGACTTTCGGTGGCGCTGTTGGCGCTGCTCGTCGCGATCACCAAGGGCGCGGACTGGGGTTGGTCCAGCGCCTCGATCCTGACGCTGTTCGCGGTGTCGGTGGTGGTCTTCCTCGGCTGGGGCTGCTACGAACTCCGGCAGGCCGCGCCGCTGGTCGACCTGCGTGTCTCGGCGCGGCCGCGGGTGCTGTTCACCAACCTGGCCTCGATCGCGGTCGGCTTCTCGCTGTACGGCATGTCGCTGACCTTCCCGCAGCTGCTGATGGCGCCGGAGGAGACCGGCTACGGCTTCGGGCTTTCCATGGTGAGCGCCGGATTGGCCCTGGCCCCAACCGGTTTGGTGATGATGGCGCTCTCGCCGGTGTCGGCGCGTTTGTCGGCGGCGCGCGGACCCAAGGTGACCCTGATCCTCGGTTCGGCCGTGATCGGTGTCGGCTACCTGTGCGCGGTGCTGTTGATGAACAACGTCTGGGAGATCATGCTCGCCGCCGTGATCGTCGCGGGCGGTGTGGGTCTGGCCTACGCCGCGATGCCCGCGTTGATCATGGGCGCGGTGCCGATCACCGAGACCGCCGCCGCCAACGGGCTCAACTCGCTGATGCGCTCGATCGGCACCTCCACCTCCTCCGCGGTGATGAGCGTGGTGCTCGCGCACATGACGATGTCGCTCGGCGCGCACCTGCTGCCCTCCCGCGAGGGTTTCCATACCACCTTCTTCATCGCCATGGCGGCCGCCGTGGTGGCCATCGCGCTGACGGCCTGCATCCCGATGGGCGAGAAGGACTGAGCGGCGCGATCCGGGGAACCGTAGGCCCCGTCCGTTCGTCCTAAAGATGAATGGTCGTCGAGAGCGAGTGGGGGGCGAATGTCCGCACCGGAGAGAACCCGGGGCCGGTTGGGGCTGTTGCTGGCCCTTGGGTTGGCCGTCGTCGCGGCCGTCGCGGCGGGCACGGTCTGGTGGTGGACCAGCTCGGATCGCCCCGCCGTGGTCGGCGAGAGTCCAGCGGCCTTCCCGGCCATCGATCGTTCCGCGCTCGATCCGGCGCAGATCCGGCTGGTCGAGGTGTTGGAGCGCGAGTACGCCGAGCCGGGCGGGGGCCCGAAGTATGCCGAGGGGGTCATCGAGCCCTGGTGCGCCGACTTCGTGAGCTGGGCGATGCGGGAGGCCGGGCGTCCGCTGTCGAATCCGAACTCCGGATCGTGGCGGATTCCCGGCGTCTACACCCTCCAGGAGTACTACGAGAGCACGGACCGGTTCGCGCCCATCGGCAGCGGCTACCGCCCGCGCACCGGCGACGTGCTGCTCTACGGCCCGGCGAGTCAGTTCACCCAGCACACCAACATCGTGCTCACGGCGGCGAACGACGAGGTGACAACGATCGGCGGCAACGAGTTCGGCGAGGTGCGCATCCACCGATTCCGGGTGGCCGACGTGAACGACGTCGTCGGATATGGGCGATTCTGAAAATCATTGCCGCTCAGGGCGTCCCGTTCGGCGAGCGCGGTGCTCGGCGCGTCCCTTCCCGAGCCTTAGTATGGAGTCGGCAGCGCCCGGCAGCGCTGTCGCCGCGGACCCTGTCCTGCTACCCCCTCATCAGCAGGACAGGGTTCCCCTAACGTTCTGATCTCCGGAAACTTTCGTCGCGTACCGTGTCGGTAGTCCGTTGAAAGGTGAGGGTTTCGGAATCTCTGATGCAGCCGACCGAAGAAACGACGAACGACCCGTCCTGGATCGACTACGCCGACTTCGGCGAACGCTTCGTCACCCACGCGGTGACCGAACAACGCATCGTGGCCGCGGTCTCCTCCATGGCGGGGCGCGGCATGGCCATCGGACCCTTCAACATCGGTCCTCCCGGACTCGCCGGATTCATCGCCGAGGGCAAGGTCGGCGACCCCAAGGTTCTCCGTCACGATCCGCACGTCGTCTTCCAGGTGACGGTGCCGCTCACCCTCGCGGTCAAGGTGCGGCTCGGCGGTAGGAAGCTGCGGCTGGAGGCGGTCGTCGAAATCGACCTCACCCTGCACGCCCGCACCGCCGACCCGCTGCTGATCGTCATCGACATTCCGCCCATCACCACCCGCGACGTGAGCTTCGTGCTGCGCGCCCAGACGGTCGATTCGGCCTGGGAGTGGCTGCTCGACCCGATCGCCGGACTGGTGCAACGCGAGGTCGCCAACCGTGTCAACAGCATGCTGGCCGAACCGCAGGCCAGGAGCGGGCGGGTCTTCGACGTGGAGGCCATGGTCGCGGGCACGCCGTCGCGGCATCGCGCGCAGGAGGAGTTCGACTGGATCGGTTACGGCGAGTTCGGCCACCGATTCTTCGCCCGCATCGTGACACGGGATCGGGTCTTCGAGGTGGTGGAGAAGATGGCGGGGCGGCCGATCGAGGTCGGGCCGCTGAAGACCGGGCCGAAGGACCGCGCGACCGTCACCGTGCGTGGCGCGATCCGGCAGCCGCGCCTTGTCGATCGGGCCGAGGGGCCGGACGATCTCGTCTCGTTCGACCTGACGCTGCCGGTCGGCCTCGACATCACCGTGCGGGTCTTCAAGGAGAACCAGTACCGCGCCGATGTCGAGATTCCACTGGTGCTGATCGCGAGAGCGGCCGATCCGTTGCTGATCGTCATCGACGTGCCGCCGCCCGCGACCGAGGACATCCGGATGGACTTCAAGGCGAAGGGCGTGCGCGCGGCGACTCTCGGGGCGGTTGCCGGAATCAAGAAGCAGGTCATCGCGCAGGTGGCCGGTGTGGTGCGCGAGCAACTCGGCGACAGTTCCGGCCGCACCATCGATGTCGCGGCTCGAATCGACGGTCTCACGTAACACGTGTGACAAGTGGGAAAGCTGGGTCGAATGGGTCTAGCGGTTCGAATGTGAAATGTGGTGAAATGAGTTCACGTTCGAGGCTCCCGGCGCGCGTGTGAGCCTTGGGGAAGGTGCGCCGGGCACGCTGCCAGCCAATGGGGGTTGCGCGAAGGAGTCCTGCGATGCGTTCTTTCGACCTGTCCCGGCGCAAGCTTTTCGCCTACACCGCAGCGGCGGCCGCGCTGGGTGTCACCGGCACCGCCACCTCGGCCTCCGCGACCGGATCTCTCGGCACCCTGATCGACTATTCCGGTGGCGTGCCCTCGGCCGACGCGATTCTCGAAGCCGGACATGTCGGCGTCATTCGATACGTCTCGGATCGGCGACCCGGCGCGGAATGGATGATGGGCAAGCCGCTGCTCGCGCGCGAGGCCGAGGCACTCACCGAGGCCGGACTGAAGATCGTGTCCTGCTACCAGTTCGGCAAGGGGCCGACCGCCGACTGGCGCGGCGGACTCGAGGCGGGCAAGAAGCACGCCGAGCGCGGGCTGGAGCTGCACCTGGCCGCGGGTGGTCCGGAAAGCAGACCCATCTACGCCTCGATCGACGACAACCCGACCCCGGTCGACTTCGCGACCATGATCGCGCCGTATCTTCTCGGCTGGGAAACGGTGCTAGGCAAGCAGAACGTCGGCGTCTACGCCAACTCGCCGACCATCGATCTCGCGCGAGCGGCGGGCCTGGGTTCCTGGTACTGGCAGCACAATTGGGGCACCCCGAAGGGGTATGTGCACCCGGCGGCGCACCTGCATCAGTTCGAGATCGACAAGCGCGCCATCGACGGCGTCGGCATCGATCTCAACAACATCTTGAAGCCCGAATACGGGCAGTGGTGAGGGGGCCCGGAAAGCGCACCGCCGGACGAAGTCCGTCGAAACCCGCGCATGGCCGGAGCGAATGCGGAGGTACGCTCAGGTCTGGCAGTGGCAGACCGGGGCGACGCGCAGATCCGGTTCGTCGTCGGGCACCACGCGCAGATTCGGCCGCGTCTCCGGCGCCTCGTGATCACCCATCCAGGACAGCAGCGACCAGCGCGACAGTCCGGACAGCGCCGAGCCGAGGCTGGCGAAGGAGCCGGACGAGATCACCGACGCGAACGACCCGACCGATCCGATCGAGAGCACCGAACCGACGCTGCCGATGGAGAGGATCGAATAGGCCGACCCGATGGACAGGATCGAGCCTTCGGACCGGATGGACAGGATCGACCGGCGCGAGCGCCTGCTCCTGATCGAGCGGGGTCGTACCGTTCCTTCGACAGTCGACATGCCTTCGGTCTACCACAACGCGGACCGGGCCGGGGACGATCGCCGCGATTGCCGCGGTGTGTCGGCCGGACACGCCGAAGCCCGGCGGTCGCGAACGACCGGCCGGGCTTCGAAACATCAAGCGACGGTGAAGAAACCGAGCGTCGGCAGGAACGAGCAGGTGCGCGGCGCCGCGTCGGGCGCCTGGGTGGTGAGCGAGCCGCCGACGACCGCGACGATCCGGCCGCGGCCGGTGTTCACGATGGCGGAGAGGGTCGCGGGACCTTCCGGGTTGATCTTCGCCTCGTCGGTCAGCGCCTGCACGCCGGACTGACGGGTGTCGAGGTTCAGCCACTGCACCGTCATCGGCGGGTTCTGCTGCGCGGTCGGCGCCTTGGTGCCGAGCGCGGTGAACACGAAGCCGGTCTGACCCGCCTCCGGTCCGGGCGGGGGCAGCGTGGCCGGGCCGGGCACCGCGAGGGCCGTGCCGACCGAGTCGGCGGTCGGGCTGATGCAGCCCTTGCCGATGGTCGGGTAGAGGAACTGCGCGATGACGGGACCGTCCTCCGGCAGCTCGGGACCGCCGCCGCCGCTGCCGTCGAGGAACGTGATGATCCGTTCCAGGGTCGACTTGATCTGCGGCGGCAGATTCAGGGTGTTGAGCAGGATGCGCGCCTGATCGAGGATCGCGGACTGCGGCCCGTTGGCGATATCGGCCGGGCCTGCGATGGCGCCGACGATGGCGGGGGTGAGCGCGGCGATCGCGTCCACCGGGACGCCCTCGGGCACCATCGGAACGCTGTTCGGAACCGCGGCGGGGGCGGGCGCCGGCGCCGCTACTGCGACCGGCGCGGCGAGCGAAGCGCTCGCCGCCAGGGCGAGTGCGGTCAATGCGATCCGCGATCCTCGGGTGCGAAGCACTGGTCTAGCCGTCCTTACCTCGGGTACATCTGGGCCAACGGGTGAAAACCCATTGTTTCGGGGGTCACTCTAAGGACACGACCACCGAGTTGTACAGCCGTGGTCGTTATCACGTTGTGCTCTGGACGATCAGTGTTATCAGAAGGTAACCCGGCGGGTTGTTACACATGTGAAAGGTGATGCAAATGTTATCCCTGTTGCATGCCCGCACGGGGAAGATCAGCGCTCCGGTTAATCTAGTCGCAGCCTTCGGCATTTGTCGCCGACACACCGGACATCGGTCGCGTTTCGCGCCCGCCCCCCGACCCGAAAGCCCGCGATTTGAACCGAGACAGCGCTCGGTCGGACCAGCGTCCGGCCGCTGCCCACCTGCGACTGGCGGTGTTGCTGCTCGGTCTTTCCGTTCTGGCCAGGCTGCTGTGGATGTTGGTGTCGCCCAACGGGATGAACCTGGTCGACCTGCACGTCTACGTGGACGGTTCGGCGGCGCTGCTCACCGACCGGCTCTACGACTTCACGTATGCGGAGAAGACGCCGGATTTCCCGCTGCCGTTCACCTATCCGCCGTTCGCCGCGCTGGTCTTCTTCCCGTTGCATTTCCTGCCGTTCAAGGTGATCGCGGTGGGCTGGCTGCTGGCAACGGTGGCGGCGCTGTACGGCGTCGTGTGGATCGCGCTGGAATTGATCGTCGGCGCGCGGCGGCTGCGCGAACCCGGTTGGCGCGCGGCGGCGATCGGGTGGACGACGGTCGGCGTGTGGCTCGAACCCGTCCGCACCACGATCGACTACGGACAGGTCAACGTCTTCCTCGTGCTCGGCGCGATGCTCGCGGTGCGCAGTTCGCGCTGGTGGATCTCGGGCGGGTTGGTCGGCATCATCGCGGGCATCAAGCTGACGCCTGCGATCACCGGCCTCTACTTCGTCGCGCGGCGGCGCTGGGGGACCGCACTGTGGTCCGCGGTGGTGTTCGGCGCGACGGTCGGCATCAGCTATCTCATCAACAACCACGAGGCGACCCGCTACTTCGGCACGCTGCTCGGTGACGCGGACCGGATCGGCCCGGTCGGCTCGGTGTGGAATCAGTCGCTGCGCGGGACGCTGAGCCGCATCCTCGGTCACGACGTGGAGTCCGGGCCGGTCTGGATCGCGGCGGTGTTGGCGGTCGCGGTGCTGGCCTTCTTCGCCTGGCGAGCGCTGGAACCGGACGATCGGATGGGCACGCTGCTGATGGTGCAGCTGTTCGGGTTGCTGATCTCGCCGATCTCGTGGTCGCACCATTGGGTCTGGCTGCTGCCGACCGTGCTGTGGTTGGTCTACGGTCCGCTGCGGCGGTCGCCGGGCGCGCGAATCCTGGCGGGTTATTGGCTGGTGACGATGCTGATCGGCGTGCCGTGGGTGCTGTCGTTCGCCCAGCCGACGATCTGGGAGATCTCCCGGCCGGGTGTGCTGTCCTGGTTGGGTGCGGTGGACGTGCTCGGTGTGCTCGTCCTGTTCGCGTGGATCATCTGGTCCGGCGCGCGGCGCGAGCGTTCGGGTGTGACCGAGGCGAACGAGAGGGTGGCGGAGGGATCGGCGCGGGCGTAGTTCGGACGCCTCCCGCGGGCAGCGGTGATTCGGCACGCTCCGATCGGCTGGCGTGCGAGCATTTCGTCTTCGCGGGATTGACGGCTACTCGGACTGCGACGCGAGCAGATCGATCTCGCGGGCCAGGCCCAGATCCAGGGCGGTCAGCCCGCCAGCGGAATGGGTGGACAGCGTGAAGGTCACATTTCGCCACCGGATATCGATGTCGGGGTGATGGTTCGCGGCCTCGGCCGCGTCGGCGACCCGGCGCACCAGATCGATGCCCGCGGGAAACGAGGCGGCCTTGATGGTGCGGGTGATGCTCTTGTCGGACCGGCTCCAGTTCGGCAGTCCGGCCAGCGCGTCGGCGATCTCGGCTTCGGATAGCAGTGGAGTGCTCATATGCCGGTTGTACCCCCGTTTGCCGGAGGTGCACGGAGATCGGTGAAACTCAGGCCGCGCGAGCCTGTTTCAGCGCCTTCTTCAGATCCTTGCCGGTCAGGCCCGCGGCCTCGGCCTTCTTCATCCGCATGATGACAACGGGGCATTTGAAGCAGCGCGTCTTCTTACGACAGCACTTCTTCTTCGGTTTCAGACTCGAAACCTTCTTAGCTTTTACCTTGCCCACGACGGTTAGCTTACCCTTAGTCGAGCGCCTGAATCGGAGGGGTCGCCCGGTTGCCGGTACTGTGTAGCTGGCCGCGATGCCCGGTGAGTTTTCATTTCTCCACCTGTTTGCAGGGGTCGGCCGGCACCAACACCAACAGCAGGAGGATTCAGGCGTGTCGTCTGCACGCGATTTTCGCAACGTCGCCATCGTGGCCCACGTCGACCACGGCAAGACGACGCTGGTCGACGCCATGCTGCGCCAGTCCGGCGCCTTCGCCGAGCGGGCCGAACCGGTCGACCGGGTGATGGACTCCGGCGACCTGGAACGCGAGAAGGGCATCACCATTCTCGCCAAGAACACCGCGGTGCACCGGCACCACCCGGACGGTTCGGTCACCGTCATCAACGTCATCGACACCCCCGGCCACGCCGACTTCGGCGGTGAGGTCGAGCGTGGTCTGTCCATGGTGGACGGCGTGGTGCTGCTGGTGGACGCCTCCGAGGGCCCGCTGCCGCAGACCCGGTTCGTGCTGCGCAAGGCGCTGGCGGCGTCGCTGCCGGTGATCCTGGTCGTGAACAAGACAGACCGCCCCGACGCCCGCATCGAAGAGGTCGTCGAGGAGAGCCACGACCTGCTGCTCGATCTGGCCTCCGACCTGGACGACGCCGCCGCCGAGGCCGCCGAGCTGGCACTCGACCTGCCGGTGCTCTACGCCTCCGGCCGCGAGGGCAAGGCCTCCAAGGAGCGCCCCGAGAACGGCAGCGCGCCCGACGCGGAGAACCTGGACGCGCTGTTCGACGTGCTGATGGAGTGCATCCCCGCCCCCAAGGGTGATGCCGCGGCTCCGCTGCAAGCGCACGTCACCAACCTCGACGCCTCGGCCTTCCTCGGCCGCCTCGCGCTGGTGCGCGTGCACAACGGCGAGCTGCGCAAGGGCCAGAACGTGGCCTGGATGCACGCCGACGGCGTCAAGCAGGTCAAGATCACCGAGCTGCTCCAGACCATCGGCGTCGAGCGTCAGCCCGGTGAGGTTGCCGTCGCGGGCGACATCGTCGCCATCGCGGGCATCCCGGAGATCATGATCGGCGACACGCTCGCCGACATCGACAACCCGGTCGCGCTGCCCCGCATCACCGTCGACGAGCCCGCGATCTCGGTCACCATCGGCACCAACACCTCGCCGCTGGTCGGCCGGGTGCAGGGCCACAAGCTGACCGCCCGCATGGTGAAGTCGCGCCTGGACCAGGAGCTGGTCGGCAACGTCTCGCTGCGGGTGCTCGACATCGGCCGCCCGGACGCCTGGGAGGTGCAGGGCCGCGGTGAGCTGGCGCTGGCCATCCTGGTCGAGACCATGCGCCGCGAGGGCTTCGAGCTGACCGTCGGCAAGCCGCAGGTGGTCACCAAGCAGGTCGACGGCAAGGTGCACGAGCCGTACGAGGAGCTGACCATCGACTGCCCCGAGGAGTACCTCGGCGCGATCACCCAGCTGCTCGCCGCCCGCAAGGGCAAGATGGTCCAGATGAACAACCACGCCGCGGGATGGGTGCGGATGGAGTTCATCGTCCCCTCGCGCGGCCTGATCGGCTTCCGTACCGACTTCCTCACCGAGACCCGCGGCACCGGCATCGCCAACGCCGTCTCGCACGGCTACGCGCCGTGGGCAGGCGAGATCCGGGCGCGTCACACCGGTTCGCTGGTCTCCGACCGCGCGGGCACGGTGACCCCGTTCGCGATGATCCAGCTCGCCGACCGCGGCCAGTTCTTCGTCGAGCCGGGTGCGGACACCTACGAGGGCCACGTCGTCGGCATCAACCCGCGTGCGGAGGATCTCGACATCAACGTCACCCGCGAGAAGAAGCTGACCAATATGCGCAGCTCCACCGCGGACGTGATCGAGACCCTGGCCAAGCCGTTGCAGCTCGACCTGGAAGGCGCGATGGAGTTCTGCGCCGCCGACGAGTGCGTCGAGGTCACCCCCGAGGTGGTCCGGGTGCGCAAGGTCATCCTGGGCCAGAACGAACGGGCCCGCGAGCTGTCCAGGCGGAAGGCGCGGGACCGGGCCGCGCTGTAGAGTGCCGAACGTGAGCTCGGGGGCAAAACGACGCGCGATGCTGCGCGCACTGATGGTTCTGCTGGCGGCCTCCGCGATGGTGCTCGCCGGATGCACCGCGAACCCGCCCCCGCCCATCGAGAGCACGGACAGCCCGAAGACGACGCCCGCCAAGCCGGGCAAGAACACCGTCGTGGTGGCGATCGACGACATCGGTATCGGGTTCAACCCGCACCTGCGTTCCGATCAGTCGCCCGCCACCTCGGCGGTGAGCTCGATGGTGTTGCCGAGCCCGTTCCGTCCGGTGCCGAGTCCGTCGGTGCCCGGCGCGACGGACTGGGTGCCGGACACCGCGCTGGTGACCTCGGCCGAGGTCACCAGCCAGGAGCCGTTCACCATCACCTACACGCTGCGCAACCAGGCCAACTGGTCGGACGGAGCGCCCATCGCGGCCGAGGACTTCCGTTTCCTGTGGCAGCAGATGCTGACGCAGCCCGGTGTCGCGGATTCCGCCGCGTACCGGTTGATCTCGGATGTGAACTCCTCCGGCGGCGGCAAGACGGTCACCGTGGTGCTGACCCAGCCGTACCCCGCATGGCGCGAGCTGTTCGCGAATCTGCTTCCCTCGCATCTGATCAAGGATCAGCCGGGTGGTTTCGCCAACGGGCTCGCGGAGGGAATTCCGGTGTCCGGCGGCAACTTCGCGATCAAGTCGGTGGACCCCGGCCGCGACGAGATCCTGCTGGAACGCAACGACCGCTACTGGGGCACCCCGGCCGCGCCGGATCAGATTCTGTTGCGCCGCGGCGGAACTCCCGCGCAGCTGGCCGAGTCGCTGCGCACCGGTGACGCGCAGATGGCGCTCGTGCACGGTGGCGTCGCGACCCAGGCGCAGCTTGCCGCGATCCCCTCGGTGCGCACCGCGATCATGCTGCAGTCGCGCGAACTGCAATTCGTCTTGAACGGGCGCACAACCGAACTCGCCGATCCTCGGGTCCGGCGCGGGCTGCTCGCGCTGCTCGACCCCGCGCTGCTCGCCACCGTCGGCGCGCAGACCGGCGGATGGGTCGAACCGGTGCGCGCGCAGATACTGACGCCATCGGATCCCGGTTACGCGCCGACCGCACCGCCGCGGCCCACCGCGGACGAGGCGTTCGCGCTGCTCGCCGAGGCCGGTTTCGCGCGCGCGCCCGAGCCGCCGCCGGTGATCTCGCCCACCTCGCCCGCGCCGCAGCCGCGCCCGATCGCGAAGAACGGCAAGACCCTCGCGGTGCGGATCGGCGCGGTGACCGGTGACGCGACCGCGCTCGCGGTGGCCAATACCGCCGCCGACCAATTGCGCAGCGCCGGAATCGACGCCAGCGTCCGCAGCCTCGCGGCCGACGAGCTGTACGGCAAGGAACTCGTCGAGGGTGGCGTGGACGCGATCGTCGGCTGGGAGGTCGCCGGCGCCGATCCGGCCACCGTGCTGGCGTCCCGCTACAGCTGCCCGCCGCAGGCGCCCGGCCTCGACGACGGCGAGGCGCAGGCCGCGGTCGAGGCGGCGCGACGCGCGCCGAGCAACCTGTCCGGGGTGTGCGATCCCGTGCTGCAACCCGCGATCGACGCCGCGCTGCGCGGTATCGATGTCCCCAAGGTGCTCGCCGACGCCGAGCCCGCGCTGTGGGGACTGGCCACCGTGCTGCCGATCGTGCAGGACAACGTGGTCGCCGCCGCTGGTCCCCGGGTGGACGGCGCGTCGCTGAGCGGCGCCATCCAGGTGGGCATCTTCGGTGACGCCTCGATGTGGCGCAGGATCCCGTGACCAAGCCGGACGGGCCTGGCGGCATCGTGCTGGTGCACGCGCATCCGGACGACGAGTCCATCACCACCGGCGGCACCATCGCGCACTACCGCCGCCGCGGGGTTCCGGTCACCGTGGTGACCTGCACCCTCGGCGAGGAGGGCGAGGTGATCGGCGAGCAGTGGGCGCAGCTGACCGCGGATCACGCCGATCAGCTCGGCGGCTACCGTGTCCTCGAATTGACAAGGGCGCTGGCCGCTTTGGATGCCGCGCCGCCGCGCTTCCTGGGCGGCGCCGGCCGCTGGCGGGATTCGGGCATGGCGGGCACGCCGTCGGCCGAGCACCCCAGGGCGTTCGTGCGTTCCGGTTCGGAGGCGGTGGACGCGCTCGTCGAGATCCTGCTCGAGCTGCGGCCGCGGGTGGTGATCGGCTACGACCCGCGCGGCGGCTACGGCCACCCCGATCACATCAGGGCCCACGAGGTCGCGACCGACGCGGTGCACGCGGCGGCGGAGCGCGGCTGGGACGTGCCCAAGTTCTATTGGACGGTGACCGACGCCGACATGCTGCGGCTGCACACCGAGGCGCTGGCCCGCCGCACCGTCGAGGGTCTGCCCGGCGCGCTGCCGCGCGGATGGCGGCTGCCGGGGGCGGGGGAGTTGGCGAGCGTGCCGAGTCACACCGTCACCACCACCGTCGAGGTGTCGGACGTGCTGACCGCCAAGCGTGCGGCGTTGCGCGCGCACGCGACCCAGGTGACGGTCGCGCCCTCCGGGCGGGAGTTCGCGCTGTCCAACAACATCGCCCAGCCGGTGTTGCCCGAGGAGCACTACGTGCTGGTCCGTGGGACGCGGGGGCCGGTCGGGCCGGACGGGCGCGAGCACGACCTGTTCGCCGGGATCGTCTGAGTTCGCGATCGAGATCGTCCCTGCGCCGATCGTCGGCCGGCTCGCCGCGCGCCAACGGGTGCTCGCCGTCGCCGCGGAGCGCCGCAGCGGTACGGGCAAGTTCCCGGTGGTCGCGGACACCCCGGTCGACGGTGCGTGATCCGGGTGGAGGCCGCGGGCATAGACTCCTGGACGTGTACAACTGGGACCTCCAGAACGCCATCTCGGCCTTCGTGGACAGCCTGCGCCCCGGCGCGGAGCATCAGCACGAGCTGTACATGTCGGTGCTGTACGCCTTCGTCGACATGCAGAGCCACCTGCTGACCCTCCTCGGCTACCCGCCGGTGCCGTGACGGCGCTCGACAAGCGCGCGGACGCGCCACGTACCGATGATCGAGGGTCGATCGCCGAACCCCTGCGGCTGGCGCTGATGGCCGTGCTCACCATGAGCGGGTTGTTCACCCTCGCCTTCGAGGTCCTCTATCTGCCGGTGTACCTGGGCACCTCGCACCTGCCGCCCGCCGAGGACACCACCCTGGTTGCCGCCCCGCTGGCCGCGGTCGCCGGGTCGGGCACGTTCGCCCTACCGGTGACGGCTCTGCTCGCGGCCGGTCTGAACGTCTTGTTCATCGCGGCCATGCGCACCCTGACCGACAGCACCCGGGTGGCGTTGCTTCCGGTCATCGTCTGGACCTTCGGCTTCTTGGCGTGCACCTTCGCGGGCCCCGGCGGCGACCTCATGCTCCTCAGCGACTGGCCAACCCTGCTCCTGCTCCTCTGCGGGCTGATCCCTCCGCTGGTCTACGTCTACCTCCGCCCGGCGCCGCACTGACTTCGCAGACCCGTCGTACGCCTCGCAGAGGCTGCATCCTTTGCGAGGCGTGCAGTGTTTCTGCGAGGGCAAGGTGGTGTCCCGGTGGCGGCCACTGCGAAGTGGAGCGGTGGACCGGTCAGTCGACGCGGACCGGGAGGGTCGCGATGACGGCGTCCGCGCGGGCGCGGAGGGCGGCGGCGAGGACGGGGCCGCGGGGGTTGTGCAGGGGGCGGTGCCACCAGTGGCGGGCTTCCACGTGGGCGAGGAGGACGGTGACGTCGCGCCCGGTGGCGGATCGCTTGCGCACGTAGCCGACGAGGGTGGCGATCAGGCTGCGGTGCGGGGACGGCGGGACGGTGAGCGGGACGCCCGGATCCCATTCCTTCCATCGGGCGCTGAGGCGTTTCGTGGCGGCCGGGTCGATTTCCGCTGCGACGGCGACGATTTCGCCGCGCATGCGCAGGGCAGCGGCGAGGGCGCGTGCGGTCGCCTCGCTGACCGCCAGCAGCAGCCACGCGCCCTCGGTGAACTTCTCGCCGAGCAGCACGACGGCGGCGACGGCGGTGAGGCACGCGCCGAACCCGTTGAGCGCGGCGCGCGGCGCCCATCCCGGACCGCGCTGCCGCCTCCAGTGCTGGACGAGTCCCCACTGGCTCAGGGTGAATCCGATGAAGACGCCGATCGCGTACAGCGGAAGCAGCCGATGCGTCTCGGCGTCGACCACCAGCAGAATCGCGCCCGCCGCCACGGCGAGCGCGGTCACGCCGTACCGGAACACCGGGCGTTCGGAGCGCAGCGCGAACAGCGACGGCATCCGGCGATCCTTCGCCAGCAGCGCGAGCAACACCGGCAGCCCACCGAAACTGGTGTGTCGGAGGTGCTCCCACACACCTTTCGCACGGTTCACATAGGCGGTGGCTGTGTGAGGCGTATGCGGCTTTTGTGGCAGCGCCGAGGTCAGCGGGAGCCGAGGGCGCCGGGGGTGACGGATTCGATGAGGGGCCAAGCCTGGTCGAGGGGGACGTCGATGACGAGGTATCGCTTCTTGCCCGCAGCGGTGGCCGCGATGACGGTGGCCAGGCCGGCGCGGCGCTGCCAGAAGGATTGGCGGACGGTCCAGCCGATGACGCCGGGCGCTTCGAGGCAGTCGCGGTCGCGGTCGAGGCATCCGGCGCGGGTGATGAGCCAGGCGGGGGAGGTGTCGGTGCGGGGGAGGACGGTGTGGCCGAGGCCTCGGTAGCGGTCTTCCGCAAGGGCGATGCCGATGATCGCGGTGATGCCTGGCAGCAGCCACCACAGTGGCTGGATGGGGCCTTCGAGGGCGAAGGCGAGCACCAAGAGGGCGAGCAGGACGACGGGCGAGAGCGCCCGGAAGTAGCGCCGACGGCGCGCGGCGGGACCGTGGCGGGTGAGCCGCGCGGACATCTGCGCCAAGGGCTCACTCGCGGCCGCGTCGCACGGCGGTGCGACATCGGCCCGGAGTACGTCGGTCCTCGGTGGCGTGAGATCGGGAGTTGCGCCCAGGCCGGTTCTCGGCCGCGGGGCAGCCGGGGTGGACGAGGGTGTCGATCTGCCCTCGGCGCCGAGCGGTGTGCGGGCGGTCGGTGACTGCGGCGGAGGTCCTTCTCGTTCTGCTTCGGCGGCGGTCGGCGCGTCGGTCGCACGCGGCGCCAGCAGTTCCCCCAACGTCCGTTCTATCGCTGCCCGCGGGGCTTGGGGCAGGATCTTCTGGCGCGGATTCTCCCCGACCATGATGGCCTCGAGTTCGGCGGCGCCCGAAAGGCGAAGCAGCAGTGGCTCGTTCACCGTGGCGCCGCGGAAACGGGCCAGGTCGAGGGTGATCTGTCTGGTGGTGAACAGGCCGTGGCGCAGGTGTAGGGTGCGGCCGTTGTGCAGGACGCGGAGGCCGAAATACGTTGTCAGGTACCGCGTGCAGGCCGCCAGGCTGACCACGAGCACGATCGCGGCGAACAGGCCGAGCACGACGAGCACGATGGCGGCGACGGTCCCTTCGCCGAGGTCCTGCGCGGCATCGGATTCGAACACCACCTCGCCCAAGCCGTACTGAAATGCCGCGCCCACGATCGGCGCGATGACGGCGAACCCGGTCAGCGAGAGCGGCGCGTACCGCACCCACTCCGGCCGCCAGTGCCCGATCTCCCGCGCGGCCGGAAGAGCTTGTGCCGCTTCGTCTTCCGATACACCTACGGCGGGAGTGGCCGGTGCGGGTCGCGCGGTGTGCGCGAGCAATTCCGTGCGCAAAGCGGGCACCACCCGCGCGTCGAGCGAGTCCAGCTTGAACTTCTCTCCGCTGTCGGCCTGTTGCCCGGTGCCGATGACCACCACGGAAAGTCCGAGCGCCCGGTGCAGCAGATCGGATTCGATGTCGACGGACCTGATCCGGCTTCGCGGCACCGAAAGCTCCCTGCGCTGCACCAATCCGGTGCGCAACTCGACGTGGGTCGGGCCGATCCGATAGGTCGTGGTGAACCAGCGGGTCAGCGCGAACCCGACGATCAGCACCAGCGGAACGATGCTCCACGCGGGGTTGCCACTGCTGGTGCCGAGGATGACCGAACCGATCAGCACCGGGATGAACTTGACCACCTCGGTGACCGGATGCACCAACAGCATTCGCTTGTCCAAGCGCGCCCACGGCGGTCCGGTGCCGACGGGCGGCTGCTCGGTCACGTCGCGTCCCCGCGATGACGCGCGGCGATCTCGGTCAGCCGCGTGACGGTCTGTTCGGCGACCGGCAGATCCAGCGCCGAGATCTGCACCGCGCCCGCCGACGAGGCGGTGGTGACCGTCACCGTCGCCAGGCCGAGCAGCCGCTCCAGCGGACCGCGTTCGGTGTCTACCGTCTGCACCCGCGAGATCGGCGCGACCCGGCTCTCCTGGGTCAGCCAGCCGACCCTGGTGTACACGGCCTCGTCGGTGACCTCCCACCGGTGCACGGCGTAGCGCCACCACGGCACGACGGCGATGCTGAGCACCGCGAAGACCAGGCCGATCACCAGGGCGGCCGACTGCCAGCCGCGGTGGGTCGAGTCCACCGCGGCCCACACGAGCAGCGCGAGGACCGGCAGCGCCCACGAAAGCCCCGCCTGCACCGTCCACAGCAGTTTCGCCTTGGGGCTTGGACGCCAGGCCGGGTCGGCCATGATCGTGCGCGGCTGCGACATGGTTGTCATGGTTGCACGAACATTCGCCGCCCCGCGCCACGCCGGTGGAATAACGGTGAGGCGTGCTGAGGTTGTGAACGCTCACGACGGGCCTCGCGGAACTCGCCGTCGCGGTGAGCTGGCTACGCTCACAGACAAGCACTGGAGGGAGACAGTCCAGGATGGGTAGCGCATGATCGAGGGCGTGACCGAGCTAGCGACACCGAGCGTCCCGCCAGCCCCGCCCAGCCCGTCGGCCATGCGCCGCGCGCTGCGCAGGGCCCGAGACGGCGTGACACTGAACGTGGACGAGGCCGCGGTGCTGCTGCACGCGCGCGGCGAGGATCTGGTCGAGTTGTGTCGCAGCGCGGCGCGGGTGCGCGACGCCGGCCTGGAATCGGCGGGCAGGTCGAAGACCATCACCTACTCGCGCAACGTGTTCATTCCGCTGACCCGCTTGTGTCGGGACAAGTGTCACTACTGCACGTTCGTCACCGTGCCCGGCAAGTTGCGGGCCGAAGGCAAGGGCATGTTCCTGGAGCCCGACGAGGTGCTCGACATCGCCCGCCGCGGCGCCGCGCTCGGCTGTAAGGAGGCGCTGTTCACCCTCGGCGACCGGCCCGAGGCGCGCTGGCCGGAAGCGGCCAAGTGGCTGGACGAGCGCGGCTACGACTCCACGCTGGATTACCTGCGCGCCGTCTCGATCATGGTGCTGGAGGAGACAGGTCTGCTGCCGCACCTGAACCCCGGCGTCATGAGCTGGGAAGAGATCGCGCGGCTCAAGCCGGTGGCGCAGTCCATGGGCATGATGCTGGAGACCACCTCGACGCGGCTGTTCACCGAGAAGGGCGAATGCCACTACGGCAGCCCCGACAAGGACCCCGCGGTGCGGCTGCGCGCCATCACCGACGCCGGTCGGCTCTCGGTGCCCTACACCACCGGCATCCTGGTCGGCATCGGCGAGACGCTGACCGAGCGCGCCGAGTCGATCATGGCGATTCGCAAGCAGCACAAGGCTTTCGGGCACATCCAGGAAGTGATCATCCAGAACTTCCGCGCCAAGGACGACACCGCCATGCGCGACGCGCCCGACGCCGGTCTGGAGGAGTTCCGCGCGACCATCGCGGTGACTCGCCTGCTGCTCGGCCCGGACGTGCCGGTGCAGGCCCCGCCGAATCTGGTGTCGCTGGAGGAATGCCTCGCGCTGATCGACGCGGGCATCGACGACTGGGGCGGCGTCTCACCGGTGACCCCGGATCACGTGAATCCCGAACGGCCGTGGCCGAATCTGGACACGTTGCGCGAGATCACCGAGGCGGCGGGCTACCAGCTCGTCGAAAGGACTTCGGCGCACCCGAAATACGTGCGGGCGGGCAATCCGTGGGTGGATCCGCGGATCGGCGCGCACGTGGCCGCGCTGACCGATCCGGCGACCGGACTGGCGAATCCGGACGCGATGCCGGTCGGTCTACCGTGGCAGGAGCCGGACGAATCGTGGGACTCCGCGGGCCGGATCGACCTGAACACCGCGATCGACACCGAGGGCCGCAACACCGAGAGCCGCAGCGACTCCGCACTCGGCCAGGACGTGGTCGGCGCCTTCGGCGACTGGGACACCGTTCGCGAACAGGCGCGCGACCTGGCCGCCCCCGAGCGGCTCGACGGTGACGTGCTCGCCGCGCTGCGCGCCGCCGAACGCGATCCCGCGGCGCTCTCCGACGCCGACTACCTGGCGCTGGCCACGGCCGAGGGCGTCGATCTGGAGGCGGTCACGAAGCTGGCCGACCAGCTGCGCCGCGACACCGTAGGCGACGACGTCACCTACGTGGTGAACCGGAACATCAACTTCACCAACATCTGCTACACCGGCTGCCGGTTCTGCGCGTTCGCCCAGCGCAAGGGTGACGCCGACGCGTTCACGTTGAGCACGGACGAGGTCGCCGACCGGGCGTGGGAGGCGCACGTCGACGGCGCCACCGAGGTCTGCATGCAGGGCGGCATCGATCCGGATCTGCCGGTCACCGGCTACGCCGATCTGGTGCGCGCGGTGAAGCGGCGGGTGCCGTCGATGCACGTGCACGCTTTCAGCCCGATGGAGATCGTCAACGGGGCTTCGCGCGGCGGGCAGAGCATCCGCGACTGGCTGGTCGCGCTGAAGGAGGCCGGTCTCGACACCATTCCCGGCACCGCCGCCGAGATCCTGGACGACGAGGTGCGCTGGGTGCTCACCAAGGGCAAGCTGCCCACCTCCGCGTGGATCGAGGTGATCACCACGGCGCATCAGGTCGGGCTGCGCTCCAGCTCGACGATGATGTACGGGCACGTCGACAACCCGAAGCACTGGGTCGGCCACCTGCGGGTGATTCGCGGAATCCAGGACGAGACAGGCGGTTTCACCGAATTCGTGCTGCTGCCCTTCGTGCACCAGAGCGCGCCGCTTTACCTGGCGGGCGCGGCGCGTCCGGGTCCGACGATCCGCGACAACCGCGCCGCGCACGCGCTGGCCAGGATCATGCTGCACGGCCGGATCGACAACATCCAGACCAGCTGGGTCAAGCTCGGCACGGCGGGCACCAGGATGATGCTCAACGGCGGCGCGAACGACCTCGGCGGCACGCTGATGGAGGAGACCATCTCCCGGATGGCGGGCTCCCAGCACGGCTCCGCGAAGACGGTCGCCGAGCTCACCGAGATCGCCACCGGCATCGGCCGCCCGGCCAGGGAACGCACGACCACCTACGGGCGGGTCGATCGCAAGCCGCACGCCCTTTCGTTGTCGCTCGGGTAGACGGAATCGGCGTGCGGCCCCGGAAGCCGTGCTCGAGGACTAAGCTCGTGCTGCTGTACGTCGGAGCGCACGAGGGCAACGGCATACCGGTCGCGAGCGGGGGCGGAGCCGGTGAAGTTAGGGCAGGCTGACCAGTAGTAACGTGGGGTGGTCGGGATAGGGTTTCGCGTGGCGGACCATCCCCGCAGGTGAGGACAGACTAGGAGAGCGGCAGTGCCGTACATCATCGCTGAACCGTGCGTTGACGTGAAGGACAAGGCATGCATCGAGGAATGCCCCGTGGACTGCATCTACGAGGGTGGTCGCATGCTGTACATCCATCCGGACGAGTGCGTGGACTGTGGTGCATGTGAGCCGGTGTGCCCGGTGGAGGCGATCTTCTACGAAGACGACACGCCGGACCAGTGGAGCGGGTACGTGAACGCCAACGTCGACTTCTTCGACGAGCTGGGTTCGCCGGGCGGCGCGACCAAGGTCGGCAAGGTGGACTACGACCCGCCGTTCATCAAAGAACTTCCCCCGATGGGCGAGTGAGAGCGTAAGTGAGTTCGCGTGGCCGGGTCAGCGCTCTGCTGCCCGATTTCCCCTGGGACACCATCGCGTCGGTGAAGGCGAGAGCCGCGGCGCATCCCGACGGGATCGTCGATCTTTCGGTCGGCACCCCGGTGGACCCCGTCGCCCCGCTGATCAGGGCGGCGTTGAACTCGGTCGCGGAGGTGCCCGGCTACCCGACCACGCACGGCACGCCCGAACTGCGCGCCGCCGCGGTCGACGCGCTCAAGCGCCGGTATGGAATCACCGGTCTCGATCCGGCGGCGGTGCTACCCGTGATCGGCACCAAGGAGCTGATCGCGGGTCTGCCGCGGCTGCTCGGCCTCGGCTCCGGCGATCTTGTGGTCATTCCCGAGATCGCCTACCCGACCTACGAGGTCGGCGCGCTGCTCGCGGGCGCCCAGGTGCTGCGGGCCGACGGGCTCACCCGGCTCGGTCCGCAGTCGCCCGCGCTGATCTACCTCAATTCCCCGTCCAACCCGACCGGGCGGGTACTCGGGCTCGAACACCTCCGCAAGGTCGTGGCCTTCGCGCGGGAGCGCGGCGCGATCGTCGCTTCCGACGAGTGCTACCTGGGCCTGTCCTGGGACAGCCGCCCCTTCTCGATCCTCGATCCCGAAGTGTGCGACGGCGACCACACCGGTCTGCTCGCGGTGCACTCGCTCTCGAAGACCTCGAACCTGGCCAGCTACCGCGCCGGTTTCGTGGCGGGAGATCCCGAACTGGTCGCCGAACTTCTGGAGGTGCGCAAGCACTCGGGCATGATGGTGCCCTACCCGATCCAGGCCGCGATGACGGCCGCGCTCGGCGACGACGCGCACGAGGGCCAGCAGCGCGAACGCTACCGCGCCCGGCGCGAGCAGCTGCGAAACGCGTTGCAGAGCGCGGGTTTCCGCATCGATCACTCCGAGGCGGGGCTGTACCTGTGGTCCACGCGCGGTGAGAACTGCCGGACCACCCTGGACTGGCTGGCCGAGCGCGGCATCCTCGCCGCGCCCGGCGACTTCTACGGGCCGACGGCCGGTGAGCACGTACGGATCGCACTGACCGCGTCCGACGAACGCGTCGCCGCCGCCGCGGAACGCTTGCGCGCGAACTGATTCCGCCCGGTCGAACCGGCTCCGATGCGCTCGCCGCGGCGGTGCAGCGCACCCGGCGGTTCGCCTGAGCGTGCCGCGCTTCGTACACTCGAGGCGCTCGATCGGCTCGGCGAAAGGTTGCTGCGATGCAGGGGGTGGGGCTCGCCGTCGGCGAGGTGTTCGCCGGATACCGGATCGAGCGTGTGCTCGGTCGCGGCGGGATGGGCACCGTCTACCTGGCCGGTCATCCCCGGCTGCCGCGCCTGATCGCGCTGAAACTGCTCGACCGCGAGCTCTACGCCGACGAGGAGGCGCGGCGGCGGTTCGAACGCGAAGCGGATGTGGTTGCGCGGCTGGATCATCCGAACATCGTGTCGGTGCTCGATCGCGGCGCCGACGACGGCGTGCTGTGGATTTCCATGCAGTACGTGGACGGTGGCGACGCGTCGGCGTTCCGCGGCAGGCCGCTGGACCCGGCGCGGGCCGCGGGGATCGTCGCCCAGACCGCGGCCGCACTGGATTACGCGCACGACCGCGGCGTGCTGCATCGCGACGTCAAACCCGCCAACATCCTGTTGAGTGCCGCGCACGGCGGCGGTGACCGAGTACTGCTCAGCGATTTCGGCATCGCGCGGATGCGCGAGGACACCCATCAGCTGACCAAGACCGGCGAACTGCTCGCCACATTGGCTTACGCTGCGCCGGAACAGCTTTCGGACGAGACGGTCGACCAGCGCGCCGATCAGTACGCGCTCGGCTGCACCCTGTTCGCCTTGCTGACTGGGCGAGCGCCGTTCACCGCGACCAACCCGGGCGCGATCATCGCGGCGCACCTCACTCAGCCGGTGCCGAAAGCCAGTGCGCTCGTGCCGGGACTGCCGCCCGCGGTGGACGAGGTGATCGCCAGGGCGATGGACAAGGACCCGGCGCGCCGCTTCGCCGGCTGTGGTGATTTCGCCGAGGTGGCGGCGCGGGCGTTGGGCGGGCGCGCGGCTGCCCCGATGCTCGCGAGTCCGGTCGACGACTCGGCGCACCCGCGGCTCGCGCCGAGCCATGCGTTGCTGGATGGTTCCGCGCCGTCCCGCACGGCGCACTTCACCAACACACCAACCGACGCGCACGGCGCTGCGTCCCCGTGGGGCAGCGGTTCCGCGCCCGTCATCCAGCCGCCTCGGGCTCCGCATCCTGCCGACGCCGGCATCGCTCGCCAACCCGCGACCACCCGCCGCTGGGCGAGCGATCCGACAATGCCGCCGCGCCGACCGGGACGGCAGGTCTCCTCCGGTTGGCGGACGTTCTCCGTGCTGCTGCTCGTATCGGCACTGGTACTCGGATTGGGTGGGGTCGCGGCCGTCGGCGTCTACTGGAAGATCATCCGCCCGAACCGGCCGCAGCCGCTGCCGTGGGGCGCGCACCACTCCATCGCTGTCAAGTTTCCCGAGCTCATCCCGGCGAGCCCGGATGGGACGGGCTGGCGCGGCGCGCGCTGTCACGCGGCCGCGACGGTGGTGACTCAGCCCGGGGATCCGCTGCCGCTGCGCCAGATCGTCTGCACCGATCCGGACGGTGTCACGGCCTGGTACACCGAGTACGGGGGATTCCGCGATGTCCAGGCCTACCTGTCGGCGCACGCCACGCTGACGGGTGAACGCGAATTCAGCAGGCCGGGCGGGCTCCAGGTGTTCCGGCCGACCGATCCCGCCGCGCCGTTCGCGCTGGCCACGCACGGCTGGGTGGCCCCGATGGTTTCGTCGATCCTCGTGGAGGTCGCCTGGCCCGGACATACCTACGAGGAGGTCCGCGACCTGTGGTGGGCGCAGGCTCCGTTCTGATCGCGCTCCGACACGCTGGTGCGTGAAGAGGCTGGCGTTCGGACCTGGATTTGGGGCTAGCCTGAGATATGGACGCTGTCACGGTTGTCCCTATGCCAGGCAACGAGCCGGTGCACACGTACGCGCCGGGAAGCCGCGAGCGCGAGTCGCTGGTGGCCGAGCTGGCCGAGATCTCCGCCGAATCCGTCGACGTCCCGCTGGTCATCGGCGGCAAGCACCGGCCGGGCATCGGCGAGCGGCACGAGATCGTCGCACCGCATCGGCATCGACACGTACTGGGGACATACACCGATACCACTCATTCCGAAGCACACGGCGCCATCGAGGCCGCCATCGCCGCCGCCCCCGGGTGGCGCACCATGCCGTTCGACGATCGCGCCGCGATCTTCCTGCGCGCGGCCGATCTGCTGGCCGGGCCGTGGCGGGAGAAGCTGGCCGCCGCGACGATGCTCGGCCAGTCGAAGTCGATCGCGCAGGCCGAGATCGACGCGCCGTGCGAGCTCGTCGATTTCTGGCGGTTCAACGTGGCGTTCGCGCGCGACATCCTGGCCCAGCAGCCGCAGTCGAGTCCTGGCGTGTGGAACCGGATGGACTATCGGCCGCTGGAGGGGTTCGTCTACGCGATCACGCCGTTCAATTTCACCGCCATCGCGGGCAACCTGCCGACCGCGCCCGCGCTGATGGGCAACACGGTGGTGTGGAAGCCCTCGCCGACGCAGACGCTCGCGGCTTTCTACACCATGCGGCTGCTGGAGGCGGCGGGCCTGCCGCCCGGGGTGATCAACATGGTCACCGGCGACGGGATCCGGCTCTCGGAGGTGGCGCTGGCCGACCCGCGCCTGGCTGGCATCCACTTCACCGGTTCCACCCGCACCTTCCAGTCGCTGTGGCAGCAGGTCGGCGCGAATATCGGCCGCTACCACGGCTATCCGCGGCTGGTTGGGGAGACGGGCGGCAAGGACTTCATCGTCGCGCACCCGTCGGCCGATCCGGACGCCTTGCGTACCGCGCTGATTCGCGGCGCGTACGAGTATCAGGGCCAGAAGTGCTCGGCCGCCTCGCGCGCCTACATCGCGCGTTCGGTGTGGCGGGCCATCGGTGACGACTTCCTCACCGCGACCGCAGAGCTGAGCTACGGAGACGTGGCCGACCTTTCGAATTTCGGTGGGGCGCTGATCGATCGGCGCGCCTACGACAAGAACGTCGCGGCCATCGAACGGGCAAGGGACGCGGGCGTCACCATCCCGGTCGGCGGCACCTACGACGACAGCGAAGGCTGGTTCGTCCGCCCCACGGTGCTGCTCTCCGACGACCCGCGCGACGAGTCGTTCACCACCGAGTACTTCGGCCCGATCCTCTCGGTGCACGTCTACGACGACGCCGAACCCGGTTCGTACGCAGCGATTCTCGCCGAGGTGGAGTCGGCCGCGCCCTACGCGCTGACCGGCGCGATATTCGCCGACGATCGCAAGGCCGCCGAACAAGCCGGCGCCGCATTGCGTTTCGCGGCGGGCAACTTCTACATCAACGACAAACCCACCGGCGCCGTCGTCGGTCAGCAGCCGTTCGGCGGCGCGCGCGCCTCCGGCACCGACGACAAGGCTGGCTCACCGCTGAATCTGCTGCGCTGGACGGCGCCGCGCACCATCAAGGAGACATTCGTGCCGCCGGTACAGCACCGGTACCCGCACATGGACTCGTGAGACCGGCGGCGCCGACACGTCGGCCGGAAGAGGGAGGCGTGATGCGTGACATTCTCGAGGACCGATGAACCCGCTGCGCCCGGCCATTCTCGCGGCGGCCGCCTCGCCGCGGCTGAAGCGCGTGCTCACCGGGACCAAGGTCACCGCCGATATCGTGCGCCGGTTCGTGCCCGGTGAGTCACGGGCGGAGCTGGCGCCGGTGGTGGGTGCGCTGCTCGGCAGCGGCAGGCTGATCAGCGTCGACTATCTCGGTGAGAACACCACCGATCGGTCGCGCGCCGAAGCGACGGTCGCGGAATACCTTTCGCTGATCAACGAGCTCGCCGCCGCCGACCGGCCCATCGGGTCCGACGGGGCTGTCGTGCCCGCGGAGGTGTCGGTCAAGCTGTCCGCGCTCGGGCAGGCACTGCCGGGTGACGGTCCCGCCATCGCCACCGACAACCTGCGCACCGTGTGCACCAAGGCCGCCGAGGCTGGCGTGTGGGTCACCGTCGACGCGGAAGACCACACGACCACCGATGCCACGCTGGCCACCGTGCGCGAGTTGCGGCCGGAATTCCCTTGGCTCGGCGCGGTTCTCCAGGCTTACCTGCACCGCACCCGGGACGACTGCGCCGAATTCGCGGGTCCTGGTTCGCGAATCCGCCTGTGCAAGGGCGCGTACCGCGAGCCTGCGGCGGTGGCCTATCAGCGGAACGTCGAAGTGAGCGATTCGTACCTGCGCTGCCTGGAGATCCTCATGCGCGGTGCGGGTTACCCGATGGTGGCCACCCACGACCCGAAACTCGTGCTGGCCGCCGAGCGGATGGCCGCCGAAACAGGCCGGAGCGCAGGGACATTCGAGCACCAGATGCTGTACGGCGTGCGCGACGCCGAGCAGCTGCGGCTGGCGGCGGCCGGGCATACCGTGCGGGTGTACGTCCCGTACGGCGACGACTGGTACGGCTACCTGACCCGCAGGTTGGCCGAGCGGCCCGCCAACCTGCGGTTCTTCCTGCGTGCGTTGACGGCGGGTCGTGCGGACACGGCCTGAGGGCGTTGTCCTCGGACCCGCGCGCCGGCGGCGCTGCCAGACCGTCCTCGATTCGCCCACGGCCGGAGCGAAGGTGCGCCTCAGACCAGCGGCTTGCCCAACCTGCGCCGCCTGCGCAGATCCCACAGGTAGTAGTTCATCGGAAAGAGCCTGAGCCGCTGGGGAAGTCGGCGGTGCACCGTGCCGATCGCGCGCAGCAGCAGAGTCAGCGCGCGATCCTGGCGCGGCGTCCACCGCATGCCCATCTCGGCGCGCAGGTGCGGCGGAAGCAGGCCCGCGACGACGAACCGCTGCACCGGTGCGAACACGCGCAGCGGCGGCGCGACCATCTTCAGGTCGACGAGACCGTTGAAGTAGTCGCGGGTGCGGGCGTCGATGGTCTTGGTGGCCAGGTTCGTCGTCCAGTACTCGTCGAACGCGGCGCGGTCGGCGGGCCACATCTCCCTGCGCATCTGCAGTGAGGTGCCGAGCCGGGCGGCGTACTGGTAGAACGCGTCCGCGCTCGCCGGGTCGAGCGGGCCGTGCAGCCGTTCCTCCAGGTCAACGATGCCCCAGTACAGGCAGGCGGCCACCCACAGCTGGAGCTTGGGATCGAAGGCGTTGTACTTCACCGGGCTGTTCGCCCCGGACCGGATGCTGCGGTGCGAAGTGTTGACCGCCTCGCGGTACGCGGCGCGCTCGTCCTCGGTGCCCATCAGGGCGACGGCGAGATAGGTGAGCGTGGTGCGCAGCCGCTTCAACGGGTGCAGGGTCACCTTGCCGGAGTCCACGTTGCTCTCCAGCACGCCATAGGCCACCGGAGTCAGGCTCAGCTGCATGATCACGTTCGCGGTGCCGCCGAGGAAGGCGGCGACGCCGCTCCAATACTTCTCGATGTCGAAGTCCTCGGCGGTGCCGTAGCGGCTGCCTGGCACCGGCGCGGGCGTCGTTGCACGAAGGGGCGCGGTCATCGTCGTCCTCGTCTTTCCGTTCACCGGAGGTGAAGCGATGAGAAGGTAAGGCGGTCACCTTCTCATCTGAGGGCGGGTGCTGTCAAAGGGTGTGTCGCCGCATCCGCTCCGGCCGTGCGCGATCTGAGGGCGGACTGCCCGGCCAGGGCTCCAGGTGCAGCCGGTGAAGGTATGCGATGCTGACGTTGTCATCGTTTCGCCGGACGATAGGGTGGGAGACATGGCGAGCTTCACCAAACTGCTGCCGCTGGTGCGCAACTCCGGGCCGGAAGACCGCAACCAGGCGCGGGTGCTGGACGCCGCGCTGGTGGCCTTCCTGGATTTCGGCATCAAGCGCACGAGCATGGTGGAAGTGGCCCGGCGGTGCGGCCTCTCGCTGGCCACGCTGTACCGGCGCTTCGCCAGCAAATCCGATCTGATCGAGGCCGTCGCGCTACGCCAGACCCGCGAGTTCATCGACGAGGTGGACGGCGTGCTCCAGCGGCAGGTTGACCGGGACGCCAGCGCCGAGGATCAGATCGTCGCGCTGTTCGTCGCGTTCGTGAACGGCCTGCGCGGCAACCAGCTGGTGCACCGGCTGCTCGCCACCGAACCCGAGCTGGTGCTGCCGTTCCTCACCGTGAAGGGCGCGCCGATCATCGAACTCGGGCGCGACTACGTCGCCGAGTTCGTCACGCGTCTCCAGCAGGAGGGCAAACTTCCCGCGTACGATCCGGCACCGCTGGCCGAGATGATCGCGCGCACCGCGGTGTCGCTGGCGTTGACGCCGCAGACCGTCATCCCGTTCGGCGACGACGCCGCCCTGCGCGAGTTCGCCCGCGACCACGTGGTGGTCTCGTTCCGGGTGCGCTGAAGGGCAGGCGCACGCCGACTCAGCGCGGAACGAGCCAGACGGGCACGCCGAGCACATCGGCCACCACGCTCGGCAGCGCGCCGAGCACGTCAGCGGTCTGATCGGCGGACGTGCCCCAGGTAAGCGCCGCAACGGTGAACCCGGTTCCGTAGGAGGCCGAAGCCACCTCGGGCGCACCGAGATCCGACCATCCCCACTTGGTGCCGAGCACGCCGGGGATCCGCGCGGTGCCCCAGTCCTGCACGGTGCCGTCGGCGGCCGTGTCGCCCGCCGTGGCCATCCATCCGAAGATCGGCGAGCCGGGGTCCTGGAGTTGCTTGGCGTGCAGGAAGTCCGCGACATCGGCGCTGGTCGTTGTCGCGGTGCTCCAGTCGCCTGCGCCGGACCGGGTGTTGGTGAGGCCGTACTCGGCGGCGATGGCATCGATGGCCTGTGGGTACTTGCCTTCCATGGCGCCTGCCGCTCCGTCGTCGGAGAAGCGGATCATGCGCTCGCCCCATTCGCGATCGATGGCGGAGCCGTCGCCGTGGCGCAGGGCGTAGTCGACGAGGAAGAGCTTGGACAGGGAAAGGGCGCCGCGAATCTCGTGCTGGTTCGCGGTCCCCCACGACGCGCCGACGCTCGATCGCACGGCGATCGAGGTGCGCGACGGTGTTTCCTCTCCGTTTGGCTGAGCGTTTGCGGGCGGTGCGCCCAACGCTGTGGCGCCCAGGGCGTACACCACTCCCGCGGCGAGGAACGCGACGATCATCCGACGGATCACGATTGCCTCCCGGCGTTCGACCTCCGATGTCGTGCCTTCATTCTGGAGGCAAAGCGTACGCGGGCGCTCGGTTCCGGCGTGGCGTATTGGGGATGCTGTGTATTAACTGATATAAGCGCCCGTCAAACGAGCGGAAGCCCGAGGCGGCGGCGCAGCCGCATGTCCCAGAGGAAGGCGTTGACGGGGAAAGCCTTGACGGCTTTGGGCATCCGGCCCTCCACCGCGCCGATGGCGGTGAGCAGCCTGGCGAGGTGTCGGTCGTCGCGCTCGGTCCAGGTCATGCCCATCTGGTGGCGCAGATGCTCCGGCAGCAGGCCCGCGGTGACCCAGCGGTGCGGGCCGCCGAAGGCGAGCTGAACCGGGCGCGGGAACATCCGCAGGTTCACCAGGTCCCAGAAGTACTCGCGCAGGGGCGGATCGATGACGGTCGCCGCCAGGTGCTCGTCCCAATACCGATCGAAGGCGGCGCGGTCGGCAGGCCATTGGCCGGGGCGCATCTGCAACGTGGTGCCGAGACGTGCGGCGTTGCGGTAGAACGCGTCCGCCGTGGCGTCGTCCATCGGTCCGTGCATGCGCTCGTGCAGATCGCGTGCGCCCCAGTACAGGCAGGCCGCCACCCATAGCTGCAATCGGGAATCGAAGGCGTTGTACTTCACCGGACTGGTCGGGCCGGACCGGACGGTCTGGTGCGAGCGATCGACGGCCGCCCGGTAGGCCGCGCGTTCGTCGTCGGTGCCGAGCATCGCCACGGCGAGGTAGGTCAGCGTGGTGCGGGTGCGCTTCACCGGGTGCAGTGTGATCTTGCCGCTGTCGACCGTGCTCTCCAGCACGCCGTAGCCGACGGGCCGGGCGCTGAGCTGCATGATGACGTTCGCGGCGGCGCCGAAGAAGGCGGCGGAGCCGTCGAGGTGGCCGCGGATGTCGAAGTCGTCGTCGGACTTCGTGAGCGCGGGTGCGCGAAGGGGACTGGTCACGATCGACCCCCGTTCTCCTCGTTGAGAAGGATGTTCTATGACCTTCTCACCGTCTCTTCGGTGTGTCAACGGTCACAGCGCGTCGACGCCGAGCTGTGACGCGCTGACGGTCCGCGGCGCACACGCAGTAGGTTGGGCGAATGTCGTTCGGTCCCTCCCTGCTGCTTCGTTCCCTGAATCCGGCCGCGGTCGCTGCGGGCGCGGACATTCCGAACGCGGTCACCATCGACGGCGTGACGCTCTCGCGCAGCGATCTGCTCGGCGCGGCGACGTCGGTGGCCGAGCGCGTCGCGCGCGCCGATCGGGTCGCGGTGCTGGCTCGGCCGACCGCGCGCACCGTCCTCGCGGTGGTCGGTTGCCTGATCGCGGGCGTCACGGTGGTGCCGGTACCGCCGGATTCCGGCGCCGCCGAACTCGCGCACATCCTGGCCGATTCCGGCGCGCAGGCATGGTTGGGTGACGCGCCCGAGGGCACCGATCTGCCGGTGGTCCCGGTTCGTATGCACGCCAGGTCATGGCACACCTATCCCGAACCCGACCCGGCGACAACGGCTTTCGTGCTCTACACGTCCGGGACGACCGGTGAGCCGAAGGGTGTCGTGCTGACTCGCGGCGCGATCGCCGCCGGACTGGACGCGCTCGCCGAAGCCTGGGACTGGACCGCGAAAGACGTTCTGGTGCACGGTCTTCCGCTGTTCCATGTGCACGGGCTCATCCTCGGCGTGCTCGGCGCGCTGCGCGTCGGCAGCCCGCTGATCCACACCGGCAAGCCGACACCGCAGGCCTACGCCGAGGCGAACGGCACGCTGTACTTCGGGGTGCCGACCGTGTGGTCGCGCGTCGTCGAAAACCCCGATGCCGCACGCAAATTGGCCGGCGCTCGGCTGCTCGTCTCGGGAAGCGCGCCGCTGCCGGTGCCGGTCTTCGAGCGGCTGCGCGAGCTCACCGGTCACGCGCCGATCGAGCGCTACGGCATGAGCGAGACCATGATCACGCTGTCCACCCGCGCCGACGGCGAACGTCGCCCTGGGTGGGTCGGCACGCCGGTGCGCGGGGTGGAGACGAGGCTGCGCGACGAGACCGGAGCGCCGGTGCCGTACGACGGCGAGAGCATCGGCGGGTTGCAGGTGCGCGGGCCGATGCTGTTCGCCGGCTACCTGAACCGGCCCGATGCCACGGCCGAGAGCTGGACCGAGGACGGGTGGTTCAAGACAGGAGATGTGGCCGCCATCGACGGCGACGGGTTCCACCGCATCGTCGGCCGGGAATCCGTCGACCTGATCAAGTCCGGCGGCTACCGGATCGGCGCGGGCGAGGTCGAAACAGCGCTGCTCGGGCATCCTGCGGTGGCCGAGGCGGCGGTGGTCGGCCTGCCCGACGACGATCTCGGGCAGCGGGTGGTCGCCTTCGTCGTGTTGCGGGGCGAGGCGGACGCGTCGATCGAGAAGGAACTGATCGATCACGTCGCCGAGCAGCTTTCGGTACACAAGCGGCCGCGCGAGGTGCGCGTCGTCACGGCGCTGCCGCGCAACGCCATGGGGAAGGTGCAGAAGAAGCAGCTGGGGTGAACGATCGTTGCCGCGGTCGGTGAATTCGGAGAATCCTGATTACATGACGACGATGACTGCGGCCGAAGCAGCCCGCAACTTCTCGGCAGTCTTGGATCGTGCGGAGCGCGGCGAAACGATCACGATCGTCCGACACGGCATGGCGGTGGCGACTATCGCACCGCCGACGAGGAAGACCGGTCGGTCTTTGCGGCACTCCTTGGAGAATTCCGATGTGCCGCCCTTCGATGATGATTTCGCCGCCGACACAGCCGCAGGCCTGGCGATGGTCGACGACGACATGGCGAAGAAGCAGCTCGGCTGAGCGGTCGGGCTTGACCTCGAGTTGGCTCGAGGTTCTACCGTCGCTGACATGACCGCAACGCTGACCTCGGACCAGATCGCCTACCTGCGCAGCCAGCGGCTCGGCCGTCTCGCCACCGTGCGGCCGGACGGGGCGCCGCAGAACAACCCGGTCGGCTTCCGCTACAACGCCGAACTCGGCACCATCGACATCGCCGGCTGGAACATGGGCTCCTCCCGAAAGTTCCGCAACCTGGCCACCAACGACCGCGTGGCTTTCGTCGTCGACGACATCGCCTCGGTGCAGCCGTGGCGCGTGCGCTGCCTGGAGATCCGGGGCACCGCCGAAGCGCTGACCGACGTCGACACCTACATGTCGGGCGCCTCCGGAGAGCTGATCCGCATCCACCCGGAGCGGATCATCGCCTTCGGCATCCTCCCCGAGGCCGCCCGCACGGCCTGATTCTCCGGAGACGATGGGCCGCACGGTCTACCCCTGCGCGAATCGATCCGCACGGGACAACTGATCTCGCGCCGCCAGGGGTAACTCGTCGGGTACGCCCGAAGAGCGACCCGCTCGCACGACCGCCGGCCCGGCTCGAACAGCGCACCGCACCTGACGACCGGCGAGAGGCGCGGAGAGGCGGGCTAGTTCGCGTGGAGGTCGGCGTTGAGTTCGATGCCGGTTCCCTTGCGGTGGACGACCTCGACGGCGCCGGTCTGGGAGTTGCGGCGGAACAGCAGGTTGTTCTGGCCGCTCAGCTGGGCGGCCTTCACGATGGTGCCGTCGGGGGTGGCGACCTTGGTGCCCGCGGTCAGGTAGAGACCGGCCTCGAGCACGCAGTCGTCGCCCAGCGGGATGCCGAGGCCCGAGTTGGCGCCGAGCAGGGAGCGCTGACCGATGGAGATGACGGTGGTGCCGCCGCCCGAGAGGGTGCCCATGGTGGACGCGCCGCCGCCGATGTCGGAACCGTCGCCGACCACGACGCCCGCGGAGATCCGGCCCTCGACCATGGAGGCGCCAAGGGTGCCCGCGTTGAAGTTGACGAAGCCCTCGTGCATCACAGTGGTGCCGGAGGCCAGGTGCGCGCCGAGGCGGACTCGGTCGGCGTCGCCGATGCGCACGCCGGAGGGCACCACGTAGTCGACCATGCGCGGGAACTTGTCGATGCTGTAGACGGTCACCGGGCCGCGGGCGCGCAACTTGGCGCGGGTCGCCTCGAAGCCCTCGACGGCGGCCGGGCCGTGGTTGGTCCACACCACATTGCTGAGCAGGCCGAACTGACCGTCCAGGCTGACCTCGTGCGGCTTGACCAGCCGGTGCGAGAGCAGGTGCAGGCGCAGGTAGACGTCGTGCGCGTCGACCGGGGCGGCGGACAGGTCGGCGATGACGGTGCGCACCGCCACCACGTCGACACCGCGCGCCTCGTCGAAGCCGAGCAGCGCGGCGTATTCGGCGGGCGCCTCGTCCAGGCGCTTGGTCCCGGTGTCGCCGAACTCGCCGAGCTCCGGGTTCGGGTACCAGGTGTCCAGGACGGTTCCGTCCGCGGTCACGTTGGCGATACCGATTGCTGCTGCTCCCTGAATGCTCACGTCATGAAAGGTTACCGACCGATCGCTGCCAACGGTGCGCCACCTCCGGGCCGGGATGCCGCGACATCCAGAACCCGGACAGTCCGGTGGGCCTGCCCGGCGTTCCTACCCCGCTCGTAGGCTGAGGGGCGTGACCATCGACCTGTCTGCCGATCCCATCGCCCTCACCGCCGCGCTCGTCGACATCCCGAGCGTGTCCATGGACGAGAAGGCGATCACCGACGTCGTCGAGCGGGCGTTGCGCGAGCAGACGAAGGGCTTCGAGGTCGTGCGGCACGGGAATGTGGTGCTGGCAAGGACCCATCGGGGTCTGCCGACGCGGGTGATCCTGGCCGGGCACCTGGACACCGTGCCGATCGCGGACAACGTGCCGAGCCGGTTCGACAAGGACGAGAACGGCGAGGAGCTGCTCTACGGTTGCGGCACCGTCGACATGAAGTCCGGCGACGCGGTGTTCCTGCATCTGGCCGCGACGATCGCCGAGCCGGTGCACGACCTGACGCTGATCTTCTACGACGGCGAGGAGATCGCCGCCGAACACAACGGCCTCGGCCACGTCGAGCGCGACCTGCCCGAATGGCTCGACGGCGACCTGGCGATCCTGGGCGAGCCGTCGGGCGGCTGGGTGGAGGCGGGTTGCCAGGGCACCTTGCGCGCCCGGCTGGCGACCACGGGCGTGCGCGCGCATTCGGCGCGTTCGTGGATGGGCGACAACGCGATTCACCGCTTGGCCCCCGTGCTGCAACGGCTGGCCGCCTACCAGCCGAGGCAGGTCGACATCGATGGCTGCCTCTACCGCGAGGGCCTTTCGGCGACCAGCATGTCCGCGGGCGTCGCGGGCAACGTCATCCCGGACGCCGCCGAGATGGAACTGAACTTCCGCTTCGCGCCCGACCGCGATATCGACCAGGCCATCGACCACGTGCGCGAGGTCTTCGACGGCATCGACGCCACGATCGATCTCGTCGACGCGGCGCCGGGCGCGCTCCCCGGTCTCACCGCGCCCGCGGCCGCCGACCTGATCGCCTCGGTGAACGGCCACGGCGGCGGCGGGGTTCGGGCGAAGTACGGCTGGACCGACGTGTCCCGCTTCGCCGCCCGCGGCATCCCCGCGGTCAACTTCGGCCCCGGCGATCCCAACCTCGCGCACAAGCGCGACGAGCATCTGCCGACCGCCCAGATCACCGCGGTCGCCACCATGCTGCGCAACTACCTCACGGGCAAAGCCTGAGTCGCGCCCCCGACTCGCACCGCCCGCGCCGCGAACGGCGCGGTAGCGTGGAGCGCATGTCCACCGACGCCGCCGATCACGAGGTCGCAAGTAAGCCGAAGTCGACAGCGAAATTCCGCGGACCGATAATGTTCCGCCGCGATCGCAAACCCGGCGCCGGTACCGCCGACCGCAACCTTCTCGATCAGCGCGGGGACAGCGACTGGGTGCACACCGACCCCTGGCGGGTGCTGCGCATCCAGGCCGAGTTCGTCGAGGGTTTCGGCGCGCTGGCCGAGGTGCCGCGCGCGGTCACGGTCTTCGGTTCCGCGCGTACGCCCGTCGACCACCCGGAGTACCAGGCGGGCATGGCCATCGGCGGCGCGCTCGCAAGGGCCGGCTTCGCGGTGATCACCGGCGGCGGCCCCGGCGCGATGGAGGCCGCCAACCGCGGCGCGTGCGAGGCGGGCGGCTACTCGATCGGCCTCGGCATCGAGTTGCCGTTCGAGCAGAGCCTCAACGAGTGGGTCGATCTCGGCATCAACTTCCGCTACTTCTTCGTCCGCAAGACGATGTTCGTGAAGTATTCCGAGGCGTTCATCTGCCTGCCTGGCGGTTTCGGCACCCTCGACGAGTTGTTCGAAGCGCTCACGCTGGTGCAGACCCGCAAGATCACCCGCTTCCCGATCATCCTGTTCGGCACCAAATACTGGGCGGGACTGGTGGATTGGCTGCGCGGCTCGCTCGAAGGCTCGGGCAAGATCTCGCCGAGCGATCTCGACCTGATCCACGTCACCGATCACGTGGACGAGGTCGTCGAGATCATCACGCGGGCGGCCGCCGAACGCGCCGACATCGACACACTCGGCACGGAGGACAAGTGGTGACCGAGACTCCGCTCGAGGTCACCGTCCCCTACGCCGTCTGCGTCTACTGCTCGGCGAGCACCGCCGATTCCGGCGCGCTGGCGCTCGCCGCCCGGGTCGGCACCGAGATCGCCCGGCGGGGTTGGCAACTGGTGTCCGGCGGCGGTCACGTCTCGATGATGGGCGCGGTCGCCACCGCGGCGCGGGCGGGTGGCGCGAACACCATCGGCGTGATCCCGAAACACCTGGTGCACAAGGAAGTCGCGGACGTGGACGCCGACGAATTGGTGGTTACCGACACCATGCGCCAGCGCAAACAGGTCATGGAGGACCGCGCGGACGCTTTCCTCACGCTGCCCGGCGGAATCGGCACGCTCGAGGAGTTCTTCGAGACCTGGACCGGCGGCTATCTCGGCCAGCACACCAAGCCGGTGGTCGTGCTCGATCCGAACGGCTTCTACGACGGCCTCTTTCGGTGGATCGACGAACTCTACGAGCGAAAGTTCGTCTCCCGCTTCGCCATGGAGCGGATCACCGTGGCCACCGACCTGACCGCCGCGTTCGCGGCGCTGAAACCGGAACCGGGTCCGAGCTAGGAGAACGCGTTCGGGGGTGGACGCACCGCCGAGTTCGGGCCGCTGCCGGCGAAGAGCAACCGTCGGTCCTTCGAGCGGGCGCATCGGCGAAGACGCCGCAGAACTCGAGCCGAGCCGCGTGATGTGCGGTTCGACACCGGCGACTCGGCGCCCGGGCTGGTGGCACATCGCGCTCGTGACTGGTTCGAACGAGCTTTGCTCGGCGTCGGCATCCCGGCCCCGACGGCGCGGCGAGCGGGGCGGCGATCACACCGCGTCCGGACACGGAATTCGACGGCGCCGGGCTGGCCTGGAGCGCGCGAGCGCGCCCTATGTGCTCGCCGTCGCGCCGAAGGCCGTCCCGGCGTACGACGACTGCGCCGCGGGCCGCGTGCCGAACAGCCGAGCCGCTACAGTCGAGGGCATGTTCAGCCCGACCGCCGTACCGCCTCCGACGCTGTGCGGCAAACCGGTGGCGACGGATCGGGCGCTGGTCATGGCGATCGTGAACCGCACCCCCGACTCGTTCTACGACCGGGGAGCGACCTTCACCGACGCGGCGGCGATGGACGCGGTCGCCCGCGCCGTCGACGAAGGCGCCGATCTCGTCGACATCGGGGGAGTGAAGGCGGGGCCGGGCACCGTGGTCGACGCCGCCGAGGAGACGCTCCGGGTGGTGCCGTTCGTCGCCGCGATCCGCGCCGCCTATCCCGAGCTGCTGATCAGCGTCGACACCTGGCGATCGGAGGTGGCGCGGGCGGCGGTGGCCGAGGGCGCCGACCTGATCAACGACACCTGGGCGGGCGCCGACCCGGATCTGGTCGCGGTGGCCGCCGACCTCGGCGTCGGCATCGTGTGCAGTCACACCGGCGGCGCGGTGCCGCGTACCCGCCCGCATCGGGTCCGCTACACCGATGTGGTGAGCGAAGTCACCGACACCGTGGTCCGAGCCGCCGAGGACGCGCTCGCCGCGGGGGTGCGCAAGGATTCGATCCTGATCGATCCGACCCATGATTTCGGCAAGAACACCTATCACGGGCTCGAACTGTTGCGAGGAGTAGACGTTCTCGTAAATACCGGATGGCCGGTCTTGATGGCGCTGAGCAACAAGGATTTCATCGGGGAGACTCTTGGTGTCGGTCTCTCCGAACGGCTGGAGGGCACCTTGGCGGCGACAGCGTGGTCCGCCGCCGTCGGCGCCCGAGTCTTCCGCGTCCACGAGGTCGCCGAAACCCGGCGCGTCGTGGACATGATCGCCGCGATCCAGGGCATCCGGCCCCCCGCACGAACCCTGCGAGGACTGGTATGAAAATCCAACACCGCGAGTCCGCCTGGGCAAGCACGAATACCTGGGACACCCCCGAGTGGACGGTCGACGAGCTGGTCGACGCCAAGGGCGGGCGCACCGTGTCGGTGGTGCTGCCCGCGTTGAACGAAGAGCGCACGGTCGCCGAGGTGGTGGCCAGCATCCGGCCGCTGCTCGGCACGCTGGTCGACGAGCTGGTCGTGCTCGACTCCGGCTCCACCGACGCCACCGCCGAACGAGCCCGCGCCGCGGGCGCCGAGGTCATCACCCGCGAGCAGGCGGTGCCCGAACTGGAGCCGCTGCCCGGCAAGGGCGAGGTGCTGTGGCGCTCGCTGGCGGTCACCGGCGGCGACCTGATCGCGTTCGTCGACTCCGACCTCATCGACCCCGACCCGGCCTTCGTGCCGAAGCTGCTCGGCCCGCTGCTGCTGAACGACGACATGCACCTGGTCAAGGCCTACTACCGCCGCCCGCTGCGGCAGGGCGGCGCGGTGGACGCGCACGGCGGCGGCCGCGTCACCGAACTTGTCGCGCGCCCGCTGCTCGCCGCACTGCGCCCGGAGCTCTGCGCGGTGCTGCAACCGCTCAGCGGCGAATACGCGGGCACCCGCGAACTGCTCACCTCGGTGCCCTTCGCACCCGGCTACGGCGTCGAGATCGGCCTGCTGCTCGACACCTACGACCGCGTCGGCATGTCGGCCATCGGCCAGGTCAACCTGGGCGTGCGCACCCACCGCAACCGCCCCCTCGGCGACCTCGGCGTGATGAGCCGCCAAATCCTCGGCACCGTCCTCGGCCGCAGCGGAGTCGCCGACTCCGGCGCAGCCCTCACCCAATTCCCCCTCATCGGAGACGCGTTCACCGCGCACAGCACCGAGGTCTCGCTGACCGACCGGCCCCCGATGAACACCCTGCGCCCCTCTCGAGCCGCGGCGTAGGTCTTCGCAGACCTTCCGCACGCTTCGCGGAGGCCGCAGCTCCTGTGAAGCGTGCGCCGCTTCGCGAAGTCGGCTTGGGGCCGATGGTCGCTGTTCTAGGGCTGCGTGGGCTCGCTGCGGGGCTGCCCGCTGGTGGCCTCTGCTGCCGCCAGGTCCTCCTCGGTGCGCGAATCGGCCGT
The DNA here is from genome assembly GCF_001612615.1 of Nocardia amikacinitolerans NBRC 108937. Lineage (GTDB taxonomy): Bacteria > Actinomycetota > Actinomycetes > Mycobacteriales > Mycobacteriaceae > Nocardia > Nocardia amikacinitolerans. The sequence goes on from NZ_BDAU01000031.1 coordinate 80,892, forward strand.
TTCCACGCAGTTCCCGCCCTTCTCGTCGGCTAGGCGGGCCTGGATCGCGGCGACTGTCAGCTGCCCCGAAGAATTCGGACGGCGCAGCACGGCGACGAGCACGCCGACGGTGACGGCGGCGAAGACGACAAGACCGACGATCACGATGGTGTTCATCGCGTCCTCCCGAAACGAGCGCCCGTATTCGCCTCGCGCGCAATCGATCCCCGAGACGCGCGGCTTTCGACCTTGGAAGACATGGGGCACTCACCTACTCGAACAAATAGTTATCTACTAGCTATCTAAACATCGAGTGGGTATCTGTTACCCGCAGGGTCGCGTGACATGCGACACACTGCGGAAATAGCCGGGCATTCCGCGCAAACCCGGCACGCGACAAGGAAAGCGGCGGTCTTCAGCTATCGATCCGCATCACCGTCGCGGGCGGGCGCCGATGGGGCGGGGGTCGGCGTCGTGCCGGTAGACGGGCGTGAGCAGATCGACGTCGACGGGCTCGCCGGTGGTTCGGTCGTAGCGCACCGCGATGAGCACCGAGAACAGGTGGTTGGCAGCGCGCTCGTGCAGGGTGGCTAGGCGGGTGGCGAGCAGCCGTACCGCGCCGAGCGATCCGGGCGGATGCAGTCCGTCGATGATCAAACACGTTCCTCGGCCGTCGGGCCGGGGCAGGCGGGCCAGATACGCGATGTCGTGTGGTTCCGGACCGCCAGGGCGGTACACGCGCCGAGCGGCCCTGTCCTCGATGCCGCGGCGCGCGTCGCCCGCCCTTGCCACCGCGCGGCGCAGCCGGGGATCGGCGGCGATGAGTTGTCGCACGCTGGGGGACAATTCGGGTCCGCCGACGACGATCAGCCCGTCCCGGTTCAGGTCCACCGGCCTGCCCGGCAGGAACCGTTCGATCGACGCGGCGAACCCCAGCTCGTGCAGCAGCTCGACAAGCCGCTGTGCCGCACCGGGATCCGGCGCGCCGAGCACCCGGCCCGCGCGCACCTCCGGGACGAGCACGGTGAGCGTCCCGTGTCCGAAGAACAGCCCTTCCGGAGCCGGGCCTTGGGTACTCACCTGATGGATGCGGGCGCGGGAAAGACCCGCCGCCGCACCGATTCTGGCGAAGGTCCACCCCTCGGCGTGAAGTTCCCGGATGACCGCCCTGCGGATCCTGGTGAGTTCGTTGATCGTCTGCTGCGCCGCCGCCACCCCGTCGGTGGCCGCCTTGAGTCTCTCGACCTTGTCCTCGATTGCGAAGACTCGCGCCACGTCATCGGCCGACATGTGCGAAGTCTAGACAGCTCGACAGCCTCGCGGGTCTAGTCTCGTTGACATCGGGTACTACCAAACAGCCCAGTCTGTTTCGGCGCCACGGCGTTTCGCGCGGACTCGCCGGGCGAAACGCCCGATCAGGTGGCGTCGGAGTCGATCGGCGGACGTTCGTTGCGCTCCAACGGTTTTTCCAGCTTGGGCATCGGATAGTCCGGCATGCCACTGCTCGTGCCGTACAGATCGTCCTTGGTGGGCACGGCCTTCTCCAGGTTGCGCAGCACCGAATCGTCGCCGTTCAGCAGGTGCTTGGTGACCATCGAGCGCGGCGTCATCCCGCGCAGCTCGTTCAGGTCGGCCAGCGGCTTGCGCAGATCCTCGAAATCAGGGCCGAGTTCGTCCTTGAGCTGCGCCGTCGCTCCGCTGGCGTAGTCGCGGACCTTGCGGAGGGAATCGATGGTCCAGCGCACGGCACCGGGCAGACGCTCCGGGCCGAGGATGACGAGGGCGGCGACGAGCAGAATCATCATCTCGGGCCAGCCGATGTTGCTGAACACGAATCCAGGCTACCTGTGCATCGGACCAGCGGTTCAGTCGGATTCCAACGTCACAGGCACGTCCACCTGCCTGCCATCGCGGATCAACTGCACGTTCACCGTCTCACCGATCTCGCGGGACTGCACCGCGACGGTCAGCTCCTCCGGTCCGGTGACCTCCCGATCGCCGACCCGCACGATCACGTCGCCCTCGACGATCCCCGCCTTCGCCGCGGGACCGTTCGGCGCGACGTCGGCCACCGCGGCGCCGCTCATCACCTCGTTGGCGACGGTCTTGGTGCGCGCCGAGATGCCGATCACGGGGTGGTTCATCTTGCCGGTCTGGATCAGGCTCTGCGCGACCTCGGTCATGGTGTCGACCGGGATGGCGAAGCCGAGGCCGACCGAGCCGCCCGTCTCGCTGCGGATGGCGGTGTTGATGCCGACGACCTGGCCGCTCATGTCCACAAGCGCGCCGCCGGAGTTGCCGGGGTTGATCGCGGCGTCGGTCTGCACGGCGTCGATCACGGCGTTCGTGTCGCTGCCCTCGCCGGACAGCTTCACCGGCCGGTGCAGCGCGCTGACGATGCCGGAGGTGACGGTCTTGCTCAGACCGAGCGGTGAACCGACGGCCAGCACGTCGTCGCCGACCTGAACGTCTTCGGACTTGCCGAGCTTGGCGACCGTGAGGTTCTTGACGTCGACCTTGAGCACGGCGAGATCGGTCTTGGGATCGCGGCCGACGATGTTCGCGGGCACCCGGCTGCCGTCGGAAAAGGTGACCTGGATCGCGGCCCGGTCGCTCTTGTCCTGGGCGGCCATCGAGATGACGTGGTTGTTGGTCACCACATAGCCCGCGCCGTCGATGACGACGCCCGAGCCGGTGGCGCCGTTGTCGCCGACGGTGACCCGGATGGAGACCACCGAGGGCAGCACCGCGTTGGCGACCTGGGCGATCTGACCGTGCGGACGCTCGATGTCGTCGCTCTGCTCCAGGGTGACCTTGCGCGAGGTCAGATTGGTGGTCTGCTCGGCGGTGAGCCTGCCGACCAGACCGCCGAGCACGCCGATGCCGAGCGCGATCGCGGCGAGCAGGGCCAGCGCCTTCGGCGCGACCCGAGACCCGAACAGCACCTCGCGCGCGCTCAGCTTGCGGGACCGAGGCAGCGGCTCCGGCTCCGGCGTCGGCACGGCGGGCGCGCCGAGGCGGGCGCCCGCGGTCGGATCACGCCAGGGGTCGGCGGGGCCTGCGGGCGCCGGAGCGTGCTCGACGGCGTCGGGATCGCGCTGGAGCAGCTCGTCGGAGCCCTCCGGCCTGCCGAACGCCTCGGCCAGCACCGCGTCGGGCGGCCGGTTCTGCAACTCGGGGCCGAGCGCGGGCGCGCCGGAATCCGCGCGCGGCGGGGTGTATTCGGCGAAGGAACCGGACGTGCCCGCAGGGCGCCGGAAGGCGCGGGCGGTGTGCGTGTCGACATGGGGCCGGACGACCGGCCGCGGACCGAGCACGGGCGCGTCCGACGGCCTCAGGTTCCCCCTGTTGGCCGCCGAATCGGAGGTGTCACTGGCGGTGGGCCGCGAGTCCGACACAGATCCGGTGTTCGTCGATTCGGTGGTCACGCGCCAAACTCTACTTGCGCCACCACGTGGTCCACCGGGTCGCGGTGAACGAATCCGGCAGAAAACCGAAAACTGCCTCGTTGCGGGCGTTCCCGGACGGACGGCCAGGATTGTTCGACGCGCCGCCTGGCAACTCGGCGAGCGGAATACGGGTCAGGCTGTCGTGCAACCCGGTGGGGACCGAGATGGGTCCGGACTGGCGCAGCGCGATCCGCGCCTGCTGCTGGGCGTCCACCTCGGCGGCGCACTCCGGGCAGACCGAAAGATGCTGGGCGGCGCGCAGATAGGCGTTCATGCGCAGCTCGCCGTCGACGTAGGCGACGATCGCCTCGCTGGCCAGATGTTCGGTGGGCGCGAAGCGCGGTGACCTGCCTGGCGTTCGTCGGTCCCCCCGCGCGGGACGACCGGACGTGCTGGACTCGCCACTCATGCGGTGCTCACCCTTCCAACGACATCCTCTGGCCCGGGCATCGCCGGGGCCCGGCGAATCACCCGATGTTCGCGTCAGCGGCCAACCGCTGCTGAGATCCATTATGCGCAAGGTGCTCGCGCAGTGCCTGGCGGCCGCGGTGGATCCGGCTGCGCACGGTGCCAAGCTTCACGCCGAGCGTAGCGCCGATCTCCTCGTACGACAGACCCTCGATGTCACACAGCACGACGGCGGCGCGGAACTCCGGCGCCAGCGCGTCCAGCGCGGATTGCAGGTCGGGATCCAGGCGCGCGTCGTGATAGGCCTGCTCGGGGCCGGGACCCTCGGCGGGCACCCGGTCGTAGTCCTCGGGCAGCGCCTCCATGCGGATGCGGTTACGACGACGCACCATGTCAAGGAACAGGTTGGTAGTGATGCGGTGCAGCCAGCCCTCGAAGGTGCCGGGCTGATAGTTCGACAGCGAGCGGAACACGCGGATGAAGGTCTCCTGGGTGAGATCCTCGGCGTCCTGCGCGTCGCCGGAAAGACGGTAGGCCAGCCGGTAGACCCGGTCGGCGTGTTCGCGGACCAGTTCGTCCCAGGACGGCATCACCGAGCGATCGCCCGTCGCGTCGAACGCGGCGGTGCCGGTCAGTTCGACATCGAAGTCCTCGGCCTGGTCGGCCTCGAACGGCATGATGTGGTCGGGGAGGGTGGCGTACTCGGAGTGCCCATGCGGAGCCGCAAACGAACCTTTGACCATGTGGATGGGGCTACCTCCTGCTCGGGACCGTAAACTCGGGACTCCCGTTCGGTCCGGATCTCGGACCGTCGCGTACGGAATACAACCGACTACCCGTATGTCGTTGTTCCCGCGTCCCGCGTATCGCGGTCGGCTGGTCTTGCGTGCCCTTACTCTTTCCTGTCCCGATATGGCGGGGATATGGAGATCCTGAGGGACTCCTGAGAAAACCGATCCGCCGAGAAAGCGTGTTGTCGGAACGCCGAGACAACGCGCGCCGCATTAGCCTCTTAGGCGTGGCATCGAACCTGGAGCGAAATCTCTCCTACGTGGAAGAATCCGTCGTGGAGGACGAGATCCTCGTCAGCGCGCGCGAGCGGGCCACCGAGCTGGGCGCGGCACCGGTGCCGCCGTCGGTCGGTGCGCTGCTGAGCATGTACGCCCAGCTGCTCGGTGCGCGCGCGGTCGTCGAGGTCGGGACCGGCGCGGGCATCAGCGGGCTGTGGCTGCTCGACGGCATGCGCGAGGACGGCACGCTGACCACGATCGATTCCGAGCCGGAGCATCAGCGCGCGGCCAAGGAGGCGTTCCGCACCGCCGACATCCCGCCCGCCCGCACAAGGCTGATCAACGGGCGCGCGCTCGACGTGCTGCCCCGCCTCGCCGACGGCGCCTACGATCTGGTCTTCATCGATGCCGCTCCACTGGAGCACCCGCAGTACGTCGCGCAGGCGGTGCGGCTACTGCGCGACGGTGGCGCCATCATCCTGCACAACGCGCTGCTCGGCGGCCGCGTCCCCGACCCGAGTCAACGCGATCCCGCCACCCAGGCGGTGCGCGCCGCGACCCGCGCCATCGCCGAGGACCCCGAACTCACCTGCGTGCTGATCCCCGTCGGCGACGGATTGCTCTGCGCCTCACGGGGTTAGGCGTACCCGCGTTCGCTCCGGCCATGCGCGTTTTGCGTACCTCTGCGGTCGCTCCGGCCATGCGCATCTTGCGTACCTCCGCGTTCGCTCCGGCCATGCGCGTTTTGCGTACCTCCGCATTCGGATTGTCGCCGTGTCCGATACGGCCGCTGACCGGATCGGAAAGCGCCTCGGCGGTAGGACGGTTGACATTCGCTGATTCGCCGCGCCGACTCCGGGTAACCGACGACCAGCCGGGGTGCGGGCGACCCCGTTCGACAGTCGTGCGAATCGTGCCGTAAAAACCCCGGCGCCGCAAGCGAATTCGGAGGTGTGCGGTGACTTGGGAACGGGCGGAGGATATCGTCCATTACGGCCATGTCGGACATGTGGTCAAGGAAAAGGGTTCACTGAATTGGGTGGTCGCCGGGTTGGGCTTTTTCGCCGCGGCGATTCTGCTCGTCGTGCTCGTGCTGCTCGTGGTGAGCAATGCCGATTTCGACACCGGGCCGGCGAAGGTGGTGCCGACCACCGGGCCGTGCGAACCGTTCTGCACCGGAACGCCGCCACCGCCCGCGCCCTGACGCCGGGCGCGCAATTCCGGTAGGGCAGCACACTATTGGCGGTTTCGGTAACCGTGGGTTCCGTGGTGTGCTTGGGTGGGCCGGGGCCGTGCGGAGGACGAGCCGATGTTCTGGAACGACGACGATGACCGATCGAGGAACCGCGCACAAGACTGGGCGGGTGCGACGGTCGTGTTCGGTGTCCTGCTCGTGCTGGCGATAATGCTCGCGATTCTGGTCAGCACCGCCGATTTCGGCGAGGGCTCGCGGTCGACGGTTCCGCGCACGCCGGGTTCCTGCCAGCCGTTTTGCACCGCCCCGCCGAGCGCGCCTTAGTCGGCGGGCCACCTGCCACAGCCCGCACACGCCGGGCGGCCTTGCTCAGCGGACACGCACTGCCGACAGCCCGCACATGGCGACAGCGGGCATTACACCCAAACGCCCTTGCCGACGGTCACTACGCCGCCGTTGCTCACCGCGAACCGATCGCGGTCGCGTTCCAGGTCGACGCCGATGATCTCGCCCTCGCCGACCACCACGTTCTTGTCCAGAATGGCGTGGCGCACCACCGCGCCCCTGCCGATGCGCACGCCGGGCATCAGCACGCTGCCCTCGACGGTGGCGCCGTCGTCGACCATCACATTCGAGCTCAGCACGGAATTGCGCACCGTCGCGGCGGACAGGATGCTGCCCGCGCCGACGATGCACTCCTGGGCAAGCCCGCCCTGGGCGAACTTGGCGGGCGGCAGGTTCTCGGCGGCGCCGCGGATCGGCCAGTGCTTGTTGTAGAGGTTGAACACCGGGTGCACCGAGACCAGATCCATGTGCGCGTCGTAGAAGGCGTCGATGGTCCCGACGTCGCGCCAGTAGCCGCGGTCGCGCTCGGTCGCGCCGGGCACCTCGTTGTCGGCGAAGTCGTACACCGCGGCCTGACCCGACGCGACCAGCGCGGGGATGATGTCGCCGCCCATGTCGTGGTCGGAATCGGAGTTGTCCGCGTCGGCGCGGATCGAGTCGACGAGCACCTTGGTCGTGAAGACGTAGTTGCCCATCGACGCGAAGGTCACGTTCGGGTCGTCCGGCGTGCCAGGCGGATGGGCGGGCTTCTCCAGGAACTGGGTGATGCGGCCCGACTCGTCGGAATCGATGCAGCCGAACGCGCTCGCCTCGCTGCGCGGCACCCGGATGCCCGCAACGGTGACGCCCGCGCCGGAATCGATGTGGTGGGAGACCATCTGCTCCGGGTCCATCCGGTACACGTGGTCGGCGCCGAATACCACGATGTAGTCGGGGTCCTCGTCGTAGATCAGGTTCAGCGACTGCATGATGGCGTCGGCGCTGCCGGTGTACCAGCGCGGGCCGAGGCGCTGCTGGGCGGGCACCGGCGTGATGTACTCGCCCGCGAAACCCGACAGCCGCCAGGTCTGCGAGATGTGCCGGTCCAGCGAATGCGACTTGTACTGGGTGAGCACGCACAGGCGAAGGAAGCCCGCGTTCACCAGATTGCTGAGCACGAAGTCGATGAGGCGATAGGCGCCGCCGAAGGGAACCGCCGGCTTGGCGCGGTCGGCGGTGAGTGGAAACAGGCGCTTGCCCTCGCCACCGGCGAGCACGATCCCGAGTACGTGCGGCTGGCTCCTCACAGTGCCCAAACTACCGTGTCGGCAGGCCGCGGGTGGCCCCTGCCGAGCCGAGCGTCTAGTTTGGATCGGTGAGTTTCGGCACGGACGGCGGGCGCTCGGCGACGGGATCCGGCGAGCCGGGGGGCTTCCAGGACCGGTTGCGCGTCGCGATGTTGACCCGCGAATACCCACCCGAGGTGTACGGCGGTGCGGGCGTACACGTGACCCAACTGACCGCCGAATTGCGGCGGCTCTGCGAGGTGACCGTGCATTGCATGGGCGCCGAGCGCACCGATGCCGTGGTGCACCAATCGGATCCGTCGCTCTACGCCGCCAACGCCGCGCTGCAGATGATGTCGGCGCAGCTGCGGATGGCCGACGCGGCGGGCGAGGTGGACGTGGTGCACTCGCACACCTGGTACACCGGCCTGGCCGGGCACCTGGCCGCCACCCTCTACGGCATCCCGCACATCCTCACCGCGCACTCCCTCGAGCCGAGGCGGCCGTGGAAGGCCGAGCAGCTCGGCGGCGGCTACCGCATCTCCTCGTGGTCGGAGCGCAACGCCATGGAGCACGCCGACGCCGTCATCGCGGTGAGCGAGGGCATGCGCCACGACGTGCTCGACGCCTACCCGGCGATCGATCCGAGCCGGGTCCACGTGGTGCACAACGGCATCGACGCGACGCTGTGGCGGCCCGGCCCGCCGGTCGAGGGCGAGCGGCAGATCCTGGATGAGCTCGGCGTGCGGACCGACCGCCCGATCGTCGCCTTCGTCGGCCGCATCACGCGGCAGAAGGGCGTCGGTCACCTGCTCGCCGCCGCGCGCGAGTTCGAGCCGGAGATTCAGCTTGTGCTGTGCGCGGGCGCGCCCGACACCAGGGAGCTGGAGGACGAGACGGCCGCGGCGGTCGCCGAGTTGCGGCGGCGGCGCGGGAACGTGCACTGGGTGCGGGAAATGCTGCCCACCGAGCAGATTCGGCAGATTCTGGCGGCGGCGACCGTGTTCGTCTGCCCGTCGGTGTACGAACCGCTCGGCATCGTGAATTTGGAGGCCATGGCCTGCGCGACCGCCGTGGTCGCCTCCGACGTCGGCGGCATCCCCGAGGTGGTCGCCGACGGCGGCAACGGCAGGCTCGTGCACTACGACGCGGGCGCGGCCGAGGAGTACGAGCGCGGCCTCGCGGCGGCGGTCAACGAGGTCGCGGGCGATCCGGTCCTCGCGGCCGAGTTCGGCGCGGCGGGACGCGCGCGGGCGATCGCGGAATTCGACTGGTCGCGAATCGCGGAGCGGACCGTCGAGGTATACGAGCAAGTCCGCAAACCCTGAACGCCGCTCGGGTTCGAGCCGGGGTCGATATGTGCGAGTACGTGCGCGAACCGCGGATCCCCGGGCGCGATCCGCTAAGGCGATGCGTGCGAGCGGGGCCGAACCGTGAATGCTCTTCCCGTGGGCGGCGCCGGGTCGATGTGTGCGAGCACATGGCTGAGTTTCGAATGCGCCGCACGTCCTCGGCCAGGTGCCGATGCGTGCGAGCACATGCGCACAATTCAGAACGGTGTCAGCGGCGGGGTCTATATGTCGACACCGTGACCGACGCGGTGACATCCATCAGATCCGGCAGCGCCGAGAGGCGCGGATCGCGCGCGTGCTCGGCGTGGTGCGCGGACGGACCCATGCCGACCACCTGCGCCACCGCCGCGCGGTCGAGCTTCATCGAATACTCCACGGCGACCCGCTCGACCTGCTCGAACAGTCCGGACATCGCCTCGGTGATGCGGCGGTCCTTGTCGGGGTCGACGGTCACCATGCCGAGCGGATCGATCAACTCGCCGAGATGACGCGCGGTCGGCGCGGCGACGACGAAGCGGCCGTCCGCGCCGAGCACCCTTGCCACCTCGGCGGGATTGCGGGGCGCGAACACCGAGAGCACTCCCGCGAGCACGCCGTCGCGGACCGGTAGACCGCGCCAGGCGTCGACGAGTACCGCGGCGGCGCGAGGATGGGCGCGTGCGCAGCGGCGCGCGGCGGGTTTGGCCACGTCGATAGCGACGCCGCGGGCGTCCGGTGCGGCGTCGAGCGCCGCGGCCAGGTAGTAGCCGGTGCCCGCGCCGATTTCCAGCAGGCTCGCGGACCGGTCGTCGACCGGGCCGACGGCGGTAGCGACCGCGTCGGCGATGGGCGCGAAATGTCCTTCACCCTGGAAAGCGGCGCGGGCGTCCAGCATGGCCGCGGTGTCGCCGGTCATCTTGGTCGACGCACCGGTCAGCAAGCTGACGTAGCCCTGTTTGGCGATGTCGAAATTGTGGCCGCGGTCGCAGCGCAGCGCCCGATCCACCGCCTCGAGCCCGAGGCGGCATTCCGGGCAGGCCAGCAGACCCGCCACCTCAGCGAGTGCCGAAGGACTAGCTGGTGACACTCTTCAATTCGTCACCGAGCGCCGCTGCCTCATCCGGCGTGAGTTCGACGACCAGACGCCCGCCACCCTCGAGTGGAACCCGCATAACGATTCCACGCCCTTCCTTGGTTGCCTCGAGGGGACCGTCCCCGGTGCGGGGCTTCATGGCCGCCATCCTCTGCTCCCTCCAGATCTGCGCGGTTTTCTGCGCACTTTCTTGGAACTACAGTTGTCACCAACCAGGTAGCTCACCGGCATTTGGCGAGCTACACCGGTCCTATTCTTCCCTATCGCCGATGTGGACGGATACCTGAGTTCGAAATGTGATCGCTCGGGCGGTGTTGTGCGGGTCACTTCCGACCCAGCAATCGGCCAGGTGATCGTCCACCATTCCCGTTGCTTGCATCAGTGCGTAGGCGGTGGTCGGTCCGACGAAACGGAACCCGCGCCGCTTCAATTCTTTTGCCAGAGCGATGGATTCGGGACTCGTCGCGGGAACGTCGGCGATGGCCTTCGGGCGTGGCCGTGGCGGCGGCGCGAACGACCAGATCAACTCGTCGAGGCCGCGGTCGAGCGCGTCAGCGGCCCGCGCGTTGGCGATGGCGGCTTCGATCTTGGCGCGGTTGCGGACGATGCCGGGATCGGCGAGCAGGCGGGCCACATCGGCGTCGCCGAACGCGGCGACCTTCTCGATGGTGAAGTCGGCGAACGCGGCACGGAAGGCCGGGCGCTTGCGCAGGATCGTGATCCAGGACAGACCCGACTGGAACGCCTCGAGGCAGACCCGCTCGAACATCGCGTCGGGGCCGCGCAGCGGCTCGCCCCATTCGAAGTCGTGGTAGTCCCGGTAGAGCTGAGAGGACTCGGCCCACGGGCAGCGGACCCTGCCGTCGGCGGCGAGCGGGGCGCTCACGGCTTTTCGGGGGTGCTCGGCGCGGGCCACGACGTCGCCTCGGCGTCGTCGGGGTGCGCTGCGGAACTGTCGTACCGCGACGCCGTGGTGTCGGTGTGCGGCGCGGCGCTCTCGTACCGCGAGACCGCCGTATCCGCACCGGCTTTGCTCAGCTGCGGTGTCTCGCCGCGCGCGTGGGCCAGTTGTAGCTGGAGTTCATCGATGCGCGCGGCGAGCCTCGCCAACGCCCAGTCGACCTCGCCCGCCTTGTAGCCGCGCACCACCTGCTGGAACCGCAGCGCGCGCACGTCCGCACCGGTGATGCCCTCGGCGGGCAACACGGTGGCCGTCGTGCCCTCGGGCAGCGGGCCCAGTTCCTCCCCGCGTCCGAAGACCGCACTCGCGAGCAGGAACAGCACCGCGGCTACCAGGCCGACGATCAGCACGTACAACAGCAGCGTGAGCATGACACGAGCTTATTCCGCCGCTCCGACATGCTCGTTCACGACCGAGCAGTTGCCGAGGCGGCGCGCTAGGGGGTTACAGGTGCCGCGTGGTGTCGATGCCGAGCGACATGCCCGCCAGTCCGCGGCGGCGCACGGCGAGCTTGTCGGCGACCTCGATCAGGGCCTTGGCCGACGCGCTGTCCGGATCGCGCAGCACGATCGGCGTGCCCTCGTCGCCCGCCTCGCGCAGCTCCTGCTCGATCGGGATCTGACCGAGCAGCGGGACGTTCGCGCCGACCGCACGGGTGAGGCTGTCGGCCACCCGCTGACCGCCGCCGGAACCGTAGAGCTCCATCCTGCTGCCGTCGGGCAGGTCGAGCCACGACATGTTCTCCACGACGCCCGCGATCCGCTGCCGGGTCTGCAACGCGATCGAGCCCGCTCGCTCGGCCACCTCGGCGGCCGCGAGCTGCGGGGTGGTGACGACCAGGATCTCCGCGTTCGGGATCAGCTGGGCGATGGAGATGGCCACGTCGCCGGTGCCGGGCGGCAGGTCGAGCAGCAGGATGTCCAGATCGCCCCAGAACACGTCGGCGAGGAACTGCTGCAGCGCACGGTGCAGCATCGGGCCGCGCCACACCACGGGCGTGTTGCCCTGGGTGAACATGGCGATCGAGATGACCTTCACGTCGTGCGCGACCGGCGGCATGATCATCCGCTCGACCTGGGTCGGGCGGGCGTCGGTGCCGAGCATGCGTGGCACCGAGTGTCCGTAGATGTCGGCGTCGAGCACGCCGACGGACAGGCCGCGCGCGGCCATGGCGGCCGCGAGGTTGACCGTCACCGACGACTTTCCGACGCCGCCCTTGCCGGACGCGACCGCGTACACGCGAGTCAGCGAGCCCGGCTGGGCGAACGGGATCACCGGATCGGCGGAGTCGCCGCGCAGCTGCTTGCGCAGGGCGGTGCGCTGCTCGTCGTTCATCACATCGAGGTCGACGGAGATGGCGCCGACGCCGGGGACGTCGGCCACCGCCTTGGTGACCCGCTGGGTGATCTCCGTGCGCAGCGGGCAGCCCGCCGTCGTGAGGTAGACCTCGACATGGACATTGCTTTCGGCGTCGATGACGACGCTTTTCACCATGCCCAGTTCGGTGATCGGTTTGCGGATCTCCGGGTCGTCGACCTTCGCGAGCGCGCCCCGCACATCCGTTTCCGTTACCACTGGCATACGGAAATTTTAGGCGTGTCAGATCCGCGGCAACTGCGCGGGCTTCGGTGCGACCCCCGTACCGTACGAATTCGCCCACGCCATGACGTTGGCGACATAGGCCATCGAGTTGTTGTAGCGCAGGATGGCGCGCGACTGCTGGGCCAGGTCGCTCATGTTCAAGCCGCCGTCGCAGAGGTACTTGCCAGCGGTCAGCGCGGCGTCGTACAGGTTCTGCGGGTCGGCGATGCCGTCGCCGTTGCCGTCGGCGGCGTAACGCTTCCAGGTCTCGGGCAGGAACTGCATCGGGCCGACCGCGCGGTCGTAGCCGCCGAGTCCGTCGAGCGCGCCGTCGTCGCTGTCGTGGATGACGTTGTTGCCCGCGAGCGAGCCGTCGAGCACCGGGCCGTAGACCGGGCTGAGCGGATTGCCGTCGACGTCGGCCTTGCCGCCGAACGCGTGGGTGGACTCGACACGCCCGATCCCAGCGAGCAGGTTCCACGGCATGTTGCACGTCGGGTTCTCCGCGTCCAGCGTGCGCTCGGCGTTCTGGTAGGCGGCGATCGCGACGCCGGGCACGCCGAGCGCTCCGGCTGGCAGGTCGGCCTTTTCCCGATCGGCCGACAGCGCAACGGTTTTCACGATCGGCGGGGCGACGGAACGCTGCTCGGCCATGGCGTGTGCGACGAACTCGACCGAGTCGGCGGGTTTGGCGGCCAGCGCGTCCTGGTCGTCGGGGATCTGCTGAACGGCGGCCTGATCGGAGTCCAGATCGGATGCGGCGGCGCAGGCCACGAATCCGGCGGGAACCAATCCGGTCAGTGCGATTACGGAGCCGCGCCTGACGGTGGCAGGCGATTGCTTGCGGTGACGCCCCACGGTGTGGTGACCCTCCTCGGTTACACAAAGGCTCGCTGACGAGCCCTTCGTGGACGAAGGAGAGGCTACCGCATTCGAGATCTTTTTGTTACTGCTTCGTGATCTGAATCGAGGTTTGGTCTCAGCCTTGCGGCGGAGCGGGCGGCAACGGGATCACGATGCCGAACGGCAGTGTGATGCCGGGCTGTTCGGTCGGGGCGGGCGCGGCGGGCACCGGCTCGGGGGTCGTGGCGACCTCCGGCTCGGGATTCGGCTGTTCGGGGGCGTTCGGCTGGGCGGGTGGCGCCGGCTGCGCCGGGTTGGGCGCGGGAGCTGGAGCGCCCTGCTCGGGCGCGGCAGGCAGGCCCTGCAATTGCGGCACACACGCCGGATTCGGCTGCGGTTCCCGGGCATCGGTCAGAGCGGGGTCCTCGGCGCGCGCTGGGTCGTTCGGATCGACCGGCTCGGCGCCGAATTGCTGGCGCGGCCCGAACGGCCGTCCCGACTCGCCGGGACGCGGCATCGGCGCGGGGACCGCGGCCTGCGCGCACGGGTTGGCGGGCGGCGGCGGTGGCGGGCAGAAGATTCCGCACGGGATCGGCGGCAGGCCGGGGATCGTGATCATCACCTGGGTCGGCGCGGGCGCCGCGGGCGCCGTCGACGGCGGCTGGTCCGCGGGCGAGGTGGTGGTCGGCAATGTCGACTGGGCCGCGCTCATATCCGGATTCGAGGCGATGATCGGCACCGAGCCGGGTGGGACCAGCTCCGGCGAGATGGTGACCTGACTCGGCTTGCCGCCCGTGCGGTAGGCCGTCGACCAACTCAACACGTTGGCCGCGTAGGACATCGAGTTGTTGTAGCGCAGCACCGCACGTAGCTCTTGCGCGGGATCGCGTAGGTCCATCCCTCCCGAGCACAGGTACTTGCCCGCGGCGAGCGAGGCGTCGAAGACGTTGTGCGGGTCGGCGACTCCGTCACCGTTGCCGTCGGCGGCGTACAGGCTCCACGTGCCAGGCAGGAACTGCATGGGGCCGATCGCACGCACGTATCCGCCGTCCGCGGCCCTGATCACCTCGTTGCCCGGCAGGGTGCCGTCGAGCGCTGGTCCGAAGATCGGGGTCACCGTCGTGCCCGCCGCGTCGGTGCGACCGCTTCCCGCGTGGCCGGACTCGATCCGCCCGATCCCGGCGAGCAGGTTCCACGACAACCCGCATCCGGGCATCGAGGACTGCATCGCCAGCTCCGCGTTCCGGTACGCGGCGAGCACGATCTCCGGAATGCCCAGTGCCCCACCGACCGCTGGCAACGTGACCTCGTGCAGCGGGACGGTGCCACCGAAAAACGGCAGTCCGTCCTTGGACGGAGTCATAGCTCGAAGTTTGCGGGGACTCTCCGGCTGGACCGGTAGTAGACCTACTGTCCGAGACAGGGTGCCTGCCGGGTCGGTGTCCGTGCCGTTGCCTGCGCCGTCACGACCGCTGGACGCGGCGAGCAGCGCCTCGGGGGCCTGCGGCGGTGTGCTCGCGGTCGTGTTGTGTGCCGCCGAGCCGGAAGCGACCAGACCAGCGACAACCAGGGCCGACATTGTTATCGGAGCGGAAACTCGCATTCGGCCACACCAATCCTCTACGTCATGGGTGCGGTGTCCGGGACATCTCGAACCGGCCCGCTCAGGACAACGTTGTCCAGGTTACCCAGGGGTCAGGATGTTGTTGAGCATTTCCGGTCAATCATCAGCAACAGGCGGCGAAACCTGAACGTGGGACTGCTTTCCACCGGAGGTTTTCTTGCGATTCGCCTTGCCGGACTTGACCTCACGCGGCGTGTTGCCTTCCGCGACCGCTGCGGCCTCGATGCGGTCGAGAACCTCACGCATCTCCTCCAATTCGCGGCGCAGATAGTCACGAGTCGCCACATCGCCCACCGCGATACGGAGCGCTGCGAGTTCGCGGGCGAGGAATTCGGTGTCCGCCTTGGTCTGTGCGGCGCGCATCCGGTCCTCTTCCAGCGCCACCCGGTCGCGGTTGTCCTGACGGTTCTGCGCCAACAGGATCAGCGGCGCCGCGTAGGCGGCCTGCGTGGAGAACGCGAGATTCAACAGGATGAACGGGTACGGATCCCAGCGCAGCGTGACGAAGAAGACGTTGAGAATGATCCAGATGATCACCACGATCGTCTGCAGCGCGAGATAGCGTCCGGTACCGAGGAATCGGGCGACCCGCTCGGAGCTGCGCGCCAATGCCTCGGCGTCCCAATCGAATCGGAAGCGCGACTCGACCGGCGTCTCCAGGCGCTGGCGCGCCGAGCTCGGGCCGACCCTGCCGACGCCGGTCCCCGGATTCTTCTCACTCATGCGCCGTGACTCCTTCGTGCTGCTCTTCCTCGCGCCAGTCCTCCGGCAGCAGATGATCGAGCACGTCGTCGACGCTGACCGCGCCGAGCAGATGGTTCTCGTCGTCCACCACCGGACCGCAGACCAGGTTGTAGGTGGCGAAGTACCTGGTCACCGCCGACAGCGGCACCTCGGCGCGCAGCGGCGCCAGATCGGAATCGATGATGCCGCCGACCAGGTGCGCCGGCGGTTCGCGCAACAGTTGCTGGATGTGCACGCAGCCGAGGTAGGGCCCGGTGGGCGTGGCGGTCGGCGGGCGGACGACGAACACCATCGAGGCGAGCGCGGGCGTCAGGTCCGGATTGCGCACCCTGGCCAGCGCCTCCGCGACCGTGGTCGAGGGCGTCAGCACCACGGGCTTGGTCGTCATCAGACCGCCCGCGGTGTCGGGGGAGTGCGCGAGCAGCCTGCGCACCGGCTCGGATTCCTCCGGATCCATCATCGCGAGCAGCGATTCGCGTTCCCCCGTCGGCAGTTCGCCGAGCAGGTCGGCCGCGTCGTCCGGGTCCATCGCCTCGAGCACGTCGGCGGCGCGGCGCACCTCGAGGTGGCCGAGCAGGTCGACCTGATCGTCGTCGGGCAGCTCCTGCACCACGTCGGCCAGTCGCTCGTCGTCCAGCGCCTCGGCCACCTCGATGCGGCGCTTCTCCGGCAGCTCGCGCAGCATGTGCGCGACGTCGGCGGGCCGTAAGCCCTCGAACTGTTCGAGCAACTGGGTGACGTCCTGGCCTGGCCTGCCGATCTCGTACGGGGTCAAGCCGGTCACCAACGTCCAGTCCACGACGTGCACCGTGCGCCGCCGCCCGATTCGCCGGTGCCCGCGCACCGCGACGCGGGAGACCCGCCAATCCCTCGTCCTGGTCAGTTCGATGCCGAGATCGACAACGAAGACGTCGACGCCGGCGAGGTCGGGCAGGGTCGGATCGTCCACCCGCACCTTGGAATCCACGATCTGCGCCAGCGCCAGCATCTCACCGGGTCGCTGCTGGAAACGACGCAGGCTGACGGTGCCGGTGTTGAGCGTGACATTGCCGGGTTCGATCGAGGTCACCCGCAACATCGGCACGAAAATCCGGCGCCTGCTCGGCAATTCGACGACCAGCCCGTGCACGCGCGGTACCTGACGGTCGTACCGGATCGCCACGACCGCGTCGCGGACCCTGCCGATAGACTCCCCGTCCGGTCCCAGCACCGCCAGGCCGGCAAGCCTGGCGACGTACACCCTGGTAGCTGCCATGCTTGCCAGACTAGACAGGAGGCTCCATGAAGCCGCGCCGATCGGTGCTCGCCGTGCCGGGCAGCAACCCCAAGATGATCGAGAAGGCCAAGGGCTTGCCGGTCGACGAAGTCTTCCTCGATCTGGAGGACGCGGTGGCGCCGGTCGCCAAGGCCGCCGCCCGCGCCAATATCGTGGCCGCGCTGAATCAGCCGGGCTGGGGCGCGCAGCTGCGCGTGGTTCGGGTCAACGACTGGACGACCGAGTGGACCTACGCCGACGTGATCACCGTGGTCGAGGGCGCGGGCCGGGTGATCGACGCGATCCTGCTGCCGAAGGTCACCGACGCGGGCCAGGTGCGGGCGCTCGATCTGCTGCTCACCCAGCTGGAGAAGGCCAACGGGTTGGAGGTCGGGCGGATCGGCATCGAGCCGCAACTGGAAAACGCGATGGGCCTGCGCAATATCGATGAGATCGCGACCGCGAGCCCGCGCGTGCAGGCGCTGGTCTTCGGCCCGGCCGACTTCATGGCCAGCATCAACATGCGCACGCTGGTCGTCGGCGAACAGCCGGAGGGATACGACACCGGCGACGCCTACCACCACATCCTGATGACCATTCTGCTCGCCGCACGCGCCCACGGCCTCCAGGCGATCGACGGTCCCTACTTGCAGATTCGCGACGTCGACGGTTTCCGCAGGGCCGCCGCACGCACCGCCGCGCTCGGCTTCGACGGCAAATGGGTGCTGCACCCCGGCCAGATCGACGCGGCCAACGAGATCTTCAGCCCGCGCCAGGCCGACTACGACCGGGCCGAGGAAATCCTGGACGCCTACGCCTTCCACACCTCCGCCGAGGGTGGCGCGCGCGGCGCCGTCATGCTCGGCGACGAGATGATCGACGAGGCGAGCGCCAAGATGGCGCAGGTGATCGCCGAGAAGGGGCGCGCCGCCGGGATGACGCGCACCACGCGTTTCACACCACCGAACGGCCGCTCGGAATAGCAGAATGGTGTCATGACGAATCCCTTGGGGAACACGAACCGCGCCCGCCAGGGGTTGCCGACCCCGCCGTCGGGCTGGCCGGTGGGCTCCTATCCGACCTACGCCGAGGCGCAGCGCGCGGTCGACTATCTGGCCGACAACCAGTTCCCGGTGCAGGACGTGACGATCGTCGGCGTCGACCTGATGCAGGTCGAACGGGTGCTCTACCGCCTGAACTGGGGCAAGGTGATCGGCGGCGGCGTGGTCTCCGGCGCGTGGCTCGGCCTCTTCCTCGGCCTGCTGCTGAGTCTGTTCACCACAAGCGGCGCGTTCGGTCCGTTGCTGGTCGGGTTGGTCGGCGGCATCATCTTCGGCGTCATCTCGACCTCGATTCCGTATGCCGCCACCAAGGGGCAGCGCGATTTCGCCTCGACCATGCAGCTGGTGGCGGGCCGTTACGACGTGCTGTGCGACCCGAAGTCGGCCGAGCAGGCGCGGGACATGCTCGCGCGGTTGGCGATCTGAACGCATGGATGTGATGGACAAGGTCCGCACCGGGGTGCTCGACCACTACGGGGTGCCCGCGAGCGGCGTGGATTCGGCCTCGGTGACGTTCCTGGGGCTGGAGCCGATCGAGATCCTGCGGATCGTCGACGGCGACGTCGTGCACTACGCGACGCTGGGCGGCTCGCGACACCCGATGGGCGATCCCGGTGACCTGCACGCCGATCCGGTGCGCGGCCCGCGCGCGGAGCTGGTGCTGACCCTGCGCTCCGGCACAGCCATGCCAGGGCTGCCCAAGGCGCTCGGCATCCTGGTCGCCACGCCCTCCGTGGAAGGCGTTGTGCTGCAAGCCGATGCGCTGCTGGATCTGGGCGAGCCGTTGTGGCAGGGCGCGGCGTTCACCGCGGCGCTGCTCGGCGACAGCGAGATTCCGCAGATTCCGCTGCCCGAACCCGCCGAGCCGGTCAGGTACCTGACGGTGACACCGCTGACCGCCACCGAGGCGGCCTGGGTGCGGGTGCGCGGCGCGCAGGCGCTGCGCGACGCGTGGGCCGAGGCGGGCATCGACGTGCGCGACCCGGGTCGCGGGGCGGCGACGCTGTAGGTCAGAGCCAGGCGCGATGGCCACCCACGCCGAGATCTTCCGCATGTCGGAGTTCTGCGCAGGCTGATCTTGGCGAGGGCCGCGCTGACCAGTTCGCTGAGCGACTCGTCGAAATCGGATATCCGCTCGGCGACCGTGACGTGGTGGTCGGCGACATCGCGCATATAGCGCCGAATCTCCTTGGGCACCGGCAGATCCGGTTTGTGGGCCAGCAGTTGCAGCGGCGCGGCGAGCGGGTTGACCGCGCGGCGCAGCTCGACCACCTCGCGCTCGAGCTGGTAGATCGACTCGATGGTGACGTGGTCGCGCGGGGTGCATTTCGTGCGGCACGTAGGACACCGTGCGCAGCACCAGGAACAGGGTGTCGTCGTAGCGTTCCAGCTTGGGCCGCTGGTGGGCCTTGACCGCGTCCTCGACGGCGAGCGGATGCAGGTCGAAGGTCGAGGCGATGTCGGCCATCTGCGTCTCGTCCGGGTCGTGCAGCCCGATCCACCCGAAGCCCGTCCCGCGCGAACGCACCTCGGCAAGCGCCTCGGTGTGGGTGAATCGGCCGGGCAGCCGGTGCCCGTCGACGTAGACGGCGCAGTCCACGACGGCGCGGGCGGTGGGAACCGGAATGCGCGGGCGCGGCATCGCCGCGCGGCCCTGCCCGCGGAAAGACGGCATGGGCGGTATGGACGGCACGACGACGATGGTAGAGGCCGCGGCCGGTCGAAGCCGTCGGCTGCCGTGCCGGTCGGCGGCCGCGCACTGTAAGACTGGAGGACGTGCGCATCGACCTGCATACCCATTCGACCGCGTCCGACGGCACGGACACCCCCGCCGAACTGGTGCGGAACGCGGCAGCCTCCGGTTTGGACGTGGTCGCGATCACCGATCACGACACCACGGCGGGATGGGCGGAGGCGGTCGACGCGCTACCGAAGGGGCTGACCCTGGTGCGCGGAATGGAGATGTCGTGCGTCGGGCTCGGCGAGGACGGCTGGCCGGTGCCGGTGCATCTGCTCGCCTACCTCTTCGATCCGGCCGACCGCGGTTTCGCCGAGGAGCGCGAGCGGCTGCGCGCCGAGCGGGTGGACCGGCTGCGCGCGATGGCCGAGCTTATGGCCGCCGACGGATTGCCCATCGACCCGGACGCGGTGCTCGCCTCCGCGGGCCCCTCGGCCGGGCGGCCGCACCTGGCGCGCGCCTTGGTCGAAGCGGGCGTGGTGCCGAGCGTGGACGCCGCCTTCACCGAACTGCTCGCGCCGCGCGGTCCGTACTACGCGGAGAAGGCCGACACACCGCTGCACCGCGCCGTCGAGATGATCGCGGGCGCGGGCGGGGTCAGCGTGCTCGCCCACACCAGGGCACGCAAGCGTGGGCGGCTGCTCGCCATCGATGACATCCGCGAACTCGCCAACCTCGGGCTTGGCGGGCTGGAGGTCGACCACCCCGACCATTCCGCGTCCGATCGCGCGGTGCTCACCGGCCTGGCCGACGAACTCGGCTTGCTCACCACCGGCTCGTCGGACTACCACGGCGCGAACAAGACCATCCGGCTCGGCGAATTCACCACCGACCCTGCGCAATTCGAGGAGCTCGCGGGCAAGGCGACGGGCGTGCCCGTGATCAAGTCGTGAGATATCTGCGTGCGATCAGCGGTGTGGTCGCCGCGGGCACGGTGTTGCTGACGCTGGTCGTGGTCGGCGCCGCGTTCATCGGTGGGCGGCGCGGTTTCCCCGGACCGGGCACGGAATCGGTAACCTGGCACCTGATCGCGTCCGCGACAGTGCTTGCGGCGCAGACGTTTTCGGATAGGTATCGGGGTTTTCTCGCCTTTTCCGGATCCGCGGTCGTTTTCTTGGTCACCGGTGTATTGCTTTGGACACAGTGGTGGGGCTGATAGTCCGGTACTGGTTGCGGTCGGGTGAATTGTGGCCGAACATTTTGTTGTGAGCGAGATCGAGACGGATGTGCTGGTTCTCGGCGGCGGCCCCGCCGGAACCTGGGCGGCCGTCTCGGCTGCCGCCGGAGGGGCGAGGGTGGTGCTCGTCGACAAGGCCCGTTGCGGAAGCAGCGGGCCTTCTGCGTTCGGGAGCACCACGGTGTGGAACATCCCGCCCGGCGCCGCCAGGGACGAGGCGGTGCGCCGATCGCATGCGGACGGCGGCCATCTCGGCGCTCCGGAGTGGATCGACCGCGTCTTCGACGAGACGCACCGGCGGATCGAACAGCTGGTGGGCTGGGGCTACCGATTCCCCGACGACCCGCGCGGCGGCTCGCCGCGAGTCCGCATGGACGGCGCGGGATACCTGCGCCGGATGCGCCGCACCGTGATCGAGGCGGGGGTGCGCATCCTCGATCACCATCCCGCCTTGCAACTGCTGCGTGACGGCGACGGCGTGATCGCGGGTGCGGCGGGCGTGCGGCAGAACGACGGTTGCCGTTCCTGGACGGTCCGCGCGGGCGCGGTGGTGGTGGCCACCGGCGGATGCGCGTTTCTCTCCGGTGGCGCTGGGACCGACGTGGCCACCGGCGACGGACTGCTGCTCGCCGCCGAGGCGGGCGCGCGGCTGTCCGGCATGGAGTTCTCCAGCGCCTATTCCCTTGGCCCAGCGCTGAATTCGCCGACTCCGGCCATGCATCCGAGTTTCGCGTCGGGACTCGCGCTGCGTTTCGCGACGCTCTACGACGAGAACGGCGACGTCGTCGCGGGCGGTCGGCACGCGGCGTTCGCGGCGATCGCCGACGGAAGGCGGGTGTTCGCCGCGCTCGACGAGGTGCCGGAGACGGTGCGCCATTGGCTCACCAGGCAGGGCGCGGTCGACCGATTCCAGCGGGTGCCGCTGCGCGCGGTGCTCGAGGGCACGGTGGGTGGAACGGGCGGCCTCGCGCTCACCGGCCCCGACTGCGCGACCACGGTGGCCGGGCTGTACGGCGCGGGTGACGCGGTGAGTCGCGAGGTGATCACCGGCGCGGTGAGCGGAACCGGCGGTCACAGCGGGGCGTGGGCCATCGCGTCCGGCGTGTGGGCGGGATCGGGCGCCGCCCGTTTCGCTCGGAAGCGGGGCCCGATCGGCTCGGTGCGTCCGGTGTCCGGCGCGGGCCTCGCCGCGCGGGCGCGCATCGATCCGCGCGCGATCGTCGGACTGGTCCAGGAGCACACCCTGCCGCTGCGCCGCAGCTATTGGCGCAGCGCGGGCAGCCTGCGCGACAGCATCGCCGAACTCGACGGCATCTGGCCGGGCGCTGCGTTCGCCCTCGGCGGCGTCGGCGCGGATCGGGTGCGCGCCAGGCAGGCCGCGGCCCTGCTCGCGGTGGCCAGATGGACCGAGCACAGCGCGCTGGCGCGCACCGAGACCCGCGGCATGCACCGGCGCACCGACCATCCCGACGGGGGAGCCGAGTGGCGGGTCCGCCTGATGTCGGGCGGGCTGGACAGCGTCTGGGTGAGCGCCGAGCGATTGCGGCGGGTACCGTCGGAGCCCGCGTCCCTCGAGGGCGGGCCGTCCGTCGTGCGCGGTCGGGTGCCGGTCGGGCTGGAGCCCGCGCCGGGTCCGGACCTCACACCTCCCGACCGCTTGGCGATGTGACAACTCACCGCCGCCCGGTGCGCGGGTGCGAGTTTCCCCTAACTTCGGGGTAATTCCAGCCGCCTACCCTCGGAATATGACGCGCAACCGGGATCCGACACACCGGTTTGGCAAGTCATCGGACCGGCTGGCAGAATGTTGCGGATTCCCCTCCTACGCCACCGCCGGGTTCGGGAATCACGGTGTTCCGAGCCGCGCAACGTACCGTCGCGCCCCGAGGATCGCCCCGCATGTTCCGTCCGGACCCACCCGTCCGGCCCCCGCTCTGCGGATCAGTGCAGCGCCACGTCTCGAGCTGATCATCGGTTCTTCGCCACACGAATTCCGACTCGAAACGTCCCGGTCAGCGCACTCGATGAGCGGTACGAATCACCTATTACGAAATACCCGGCGGTAACCGTCCCCCGGTTCAGCCCGACCCGAGCAGGAGTGAAATCGTGTCACCTGTGACTGACGCACCGAATGCGACCGCGAGTTTGTCCGAAATCACCAACGACGAAATCTTCGCTGGACACCTCGGCGGCAAGCTCTCGGTCGAGCTCTCTGCTCCGCTGGAGACGCAGCGCGACCTCTCCATCGCGTACACCCCCGGCGTCGCTCAGGTCAGCCGCGCGATCGCTCAGGACGAGACGCTCGCCAAGCGATACACCTGGACCGACCGACTGGTGGTCGTGGTCAGCGACGGCACCGCCGTCCTCGGCCTCGGCGACATCGGCCCGCGCGCGTCGCTGCCGGTGATGGAGGGCAAGGCCGCACTGTTCAAGAAGTTCGCCGGACTCGACTCCATCCCGATCGTGCTGGACACCAAGGACGTCGACGAGATCGTCGAGACCCTGATCCGGCTGCGCCCCAGCTTCGGCGCGGTCAACCTGGAGGACATCTCCGCGCCGCGCTGCTTCGAGATCGAGAAGCGCGTCATCGAGGCGCTCGACTGCCCCGTCATGCACGACGACCAGCACGGCACCGCGATCGTGGTGCTCGCCGCCCTGAACGGCGCGGCGCGTGTGCAGGGACGTGACATCAGCGGTCTGAAGGTCGTGGTGTCGGGCGCGGGCGCGGCGGGTGTCGCGTGCACCAACATCCTGCTCGCCGCCGGCGTGCGCGACGTCACCGTGCTCGACTCGAAGGGCATCGTCAGCCGCGATCGCGCGGACCTGAACGACGTGAAGTCCGACCTGGCCCAGCGCACCAACCCGCGCGGACTCAAC
Source organism: Nocardia amikacinitolerans NBRC 108937 (assembly GCF_001612615.1). Taxonomy (GTDB): domain Bacteria; phylum Actinomycetota; class Actinomycetes; order Mycobacteriales; family Mycobacteriaceae; genus Nocardia; species Nocardia amikacinitolerans. The sequence goes on from NZ_BDAU01000031.1 coordinate 104,828, forward strand.
GGCGGCGCCGCCGAGGCGCTCGCGGGCGCGGACGTGTTCCTCGGTCTCTCGGCGGGCCTGATCGCCGAGGAGCTCATCGCCTCGATGGCGCCGGAGGCGATCGTGTTCGCCATGTCCAACCCGGACCCGGAGATCCACCCCGACGTGGCGCGCAAGTACGCCGCCATCGTCGCGACCGGTCGTAGCGACTTCCCGAACCAGATCAACAACGTGCTCGCCTTCCCCGGCGTGTTCAAGGGCGCGCTGGACGCGGGCGCCCGTCGCATCACCGAGGGCATGAAGATCGCCGCCGCCAACGCCATCCTGAGCGTGGTCGCCGACGAGCTCGGCCCCGACAAGATCGTCCCCAGCCCGCTCGACCCGCGGGTCGCCCCGGCCGTCGCCGAGGCCGTCGCCGCCGCCGCGCGTGCGGAGGGCGTTGCGTAACAACTGATTACGCAAGCACAGGGCGCCCCGTTCAACGGCGAACGAGGCGCCCTGCGTCGTTTGTGCGGGGCGGGGTCGTTGTGCGCACGCGGCGTCGTCTTCCCGCGCGCGTGCGCGGCGGGCGGCGGTCAGTGCGGCACATAGACGGCCGAGATGAATTCGGCCAGCTTGCTGTCGGAGATGTTCTTTGCCAGATCGGCTTCGGAGATCATGCCGATCAGGCGCTTGTTCTCCATCACCGGCAGCCGCTTGATCTGGTTCTGCTCCATGATGTCCAGCACCTGCTGCAGCTCGGCATCGGCGTCGACCCAGCGTGGGGTGCCCTTGGCGAGATCGCCCGCGCGGACGCGGCTGGGATCGTGGCCCTCGGCGATGCACCGCACGACGATGTCGCGATCGGTCACCATGCCGACCAGCCGGTCGTTCTCGCAGATCGGCAGGGCGCCCACGTCCATGTTGCGCATCATCTGGGCGGCGCGGTCGAGCGTCTCGTCCGCGGGGATGCACTCCGCCTCGGCGTGCATGATGTCCCGTGCCTTCATCGGTGCGTTCATGCTCACGGCAATCCTCCTGTCTCGGGTTGGGTTCCCGTAGGACTCGAGGTTGCGCAGGTCTCGACACGGTTTGCCACAGTTGCGTCGAGCGCGTGCACGGCTGACGACTCCTACGGCCACTGTCATAGTGACCTAGATCACACTCCGGGTCAATAGCCGCGGACTGCGCGGACCGTCGACGACTCGCGTCCGGTCGCGAGGAACACGGCGGATCGGTGGTTACCGCGCGACTTGCCGCACCTCGACCGGAGTCGGCGTCCTGCGCAGGCGCCCGGTTCCCGGGGTCGTCGCCCAGACGACGAGTGCGAGCAGTCCGTCCAGCAGCATCGCCAGCGCGGCCACCAGCAACGCGCCAACCAGCACCCGGTCGTAGCGGTGCAGGCCGAGCCCGTCGAAGATGTAGCGGCCGAGCCCGCCGAGGTTCACGTACGCCGCGATCGTCGCGGTGGCCACCACCTGCAAGGTGGCGCCGCGCAGGCCGTTCACCAGGATCGGCATGGCGTTGGGAACTTCCACCCGGAACAGGATCTGCCGCTCGGTCATACCCATCGCCCTTGACGCGTCGACCACGTCGGCGGGCACATTGGCCACGCCCGCGTACGCACCGGCGAGCAGCGGCGGGATGCCGACGGTGAGCAGCGCGAGCAGCGGCGGAATCAGGCCGAGGCCGAGCAGCAGCACCAAGAAGGTGAGCAGACCGAGGGTCGGCAGCGCGCGCATCGCGTTGGCGAAGCCGACGAGCACCGCGGCGCCGCGCCGCCGATGGCCGATGACGAGTCCGAGCGGCACCGCGATCAGCGCGGATCCGGCGACCGCCAGCAGCGTGTACCAAAGATGTTGCGCCAGGCGGAATTCGATGCCGGTGGGTCCGCCCCAGTTGGCGCCGTCGGTGAAGTAGTGCCAGGCGTCGACGAACAGGTTCACGCGCTCGCCCCTCGCCTCGTTCGCCCGTCGGCCCTGGTCCACGGCGTCGCCCAGCGCCCGAGCAGGTAGACGAGCCGGTCGAAGACGAGCGCGAGCGCCAGCGTCACGATGATGCCCGCCACGATCTCGTCCGGGTAGTCGCGTTGATAGCCCTGGGTGAACAGTTTGCCGAGGCCGCCGACGCCGATCAGCGCGCCGACCGAGACCATCGCGATATTGGTGACCACCACCACGCGCAGGTTCGACACGAAAACCGGGATGGCCAACGGCATGTCGACGGTGAGTGTCCGCCGAAGGGGTCCGAATCCGACGGCGTCGGCGGCGTCGACAACGGCAGCGGGCACCGAGTCCAGCGCCACCGGCACCGCGATGATCAGGAGCGCGGTCGAGTAGATGGTCAGGGCGATGACGACGTTCCACGGGTCGATCGCCGAAAGGCCCACCAGCGGAGGGATTATCACGAACAGCGCGAGCGAGGGCACGGTGTAGGCCAGGCTCGCCGCCGTCACGGTGATCCGCCGCAGCCACGGGATCCGCCGGATCATCGCGCCCGCGGGGATGGCGATCACCAGGCCGAACAGCAAGGGCAGCAAGGCGAGATACAGGTGCGTCTTGGTGATCTCGAGAATCTCGGAGAAGTTGTCGATCAGATATCGCACGCGGTCTCCCGCCCGTCGACCCGACCGGTGACGCGGTCCGCGCGGCTCACGAATCGGTCCCGTCGTTGCCGGAGAGCCCCTGTTCGCGGGCTAGCCGATCGCGTTCGAGATCCTCCGCCTCGCGCTGGGCGGCGAGCTGGGCGATCACGTCGGCGGCCAGCACGCCGCCACGAACGAGACCCGATTCGTCCACGGCCACACCGATTCCGGACGGCGACGAGATCGCGGCGTCCAGCGCCTGTCGCAGGTCGCCGGTGGGGGTGAACAGCGAACCGCCCGCCGACATGCATTCCGCGAGCGGCGTGCCAGCGCGCCGTGCTTCGACGGCGGCCGCGTCGACCCAGCCGAGCGGCTTGACCGCCTCGTCCACCACGAGCACCCAGTCGCCCCGTTCCAGACGCAGCGCGCCGACCGCGCCCGCTGTCGCGGTCGGAATGTCGTGCAGCGGAACGTCATCGGCCGAGCGGAAGGAGAGACCACGATAGCCGCGATCGCGACCGACGAACTCGGCGACGAAATCCGTTGCGGGCGCGGCGAGTACGCGCTGCGGTGGATCGTACTGCTGGAGCACGCCGGAGCGGCCGAAGACCGCGAGCCGATCGCCGAGGGTGATGGCCTCATCGATGTCGTGGGTGACGAACACGATGGTCTTGTGCAATTCCGCTTGCAGCCGCCGCATTTCGCTCTGCAACTCGGCGCGCACCACCGGGTCGACGGCGCTGAACGGCTCGTCCATCAGCAGGATCGGCGGGTCGGCGGCCAGCGCCCGCGCCACCCCGACCCGCTGCTGCTGACCGCCGGAGAGCTGCGCGGGGTAGCGCTGGGCGAGCCCGCGGTCCAAGCCCACCCGGTCCAGGACCTCGAGCGCGGCCTTGCGCGCCGCCCGTCGCGAATCGCCGCGCAGCACCGGCACTGTCGCGACATTGTCGAGCACCGTGCGGTGCGGCAGCAGGCCGCCGCTCTGGATCACATAGCCGATGCCGAGGCGGAGCCGAACCGGATCCAATGCCGAGATATCTTGTCCGCCAACGGTGATGGTGCCCGTGGTGGGCTGGATCATCCGGTTGATCATCCGCATCGAGGTGGTCTTCCCGCAGCCGGACGGTCCGACGAACACGGTGAACGAGCCCGATTCGATGTGCAGATCGAGGTCGGTGACGGCGTGCGTGCCGTCCGGATAGGTCTTGCCGACGCCGCGGAATACGATTTCCGACACTGCTGTCTTCCCTTCCCCCGCGGTACTCACCCGACCGGTGTGTTCAACCCCTGCGCCGCTACCCACGCCTTGGCGGCCGCCGCCGGTTCGGTCTTGCTGCTGCCCGACACGGCCTCGTTCAGTTCGATCAGCTCCTCGGTGGTGAGCTTGGCCGAGACCGCGTTGAGCGCGGCGACCGCCTTGTCGGACTTCTTGGCGGAGTTGAACAGCGGAATCACGTTCTGCGCCGGGAAGTTGTGCTTCGGGTCCTCGAGCACCACGAGATCGTTCTCGGCGATCGCGGGGGAGGTGGTGAAGATATTGGCCGCGGTGACCTGACCCTCCAGCAGCGCGCGCACGGTGGCCGGACCGCCGCCGTCGGCGATCGGGACGAAATTGTTCGCGGCGATGTCGAGTCCGTAGTTTTCCTTCAAGCCGGGCAGACCGCCCTTCCGTTCCTGGAATTCCGCGGGCGCGCCGAACTTCACCTCGGCCGAATGCGCCGCGAGATCGGCGATGGTGCGCAGATTCCAGCGTTCGGCGGTGGCCTTGGTGACGACCACCGCGTCGGAGTCCTCGCCGGGTGCCGGTGCGGAGGTGGCCAGCTGGTCACCGAGCGCGCCGGCCAGCGCGGCCTCGACGTCGGCGGCGCTGGTCGCGGTCGCGTCCTTGTCCAAGTACTGCAACAGGTTGCCGGTGTACTCGGGGATCACCGAGATCGCGCACTGGCGCAGCGCCGGGATATAGGCCTCGCGGCTGCCGATATTGAGCCGAGTGTCCACCTGGAAGCCGTTGACCCGCAGCACCTCCGCGTACACGTGGGCGACGGTCTCGGACTCCGGGAAGTTCGCCGAGCCGACGATCAGGCCCTCGCCCGCACAGTCGCCGTCGGCGGCGAGCGGATCGGACTCGCCGCATGCCGACAGGATCATGCCGACGGCGAGGAGCGTGGCGGCGGCGAAAAGCTGGGAGGCGCGCAGCGCGAGCCGCAGCGCCGATCGCCCGGCAAGGGGGGTGATCGTGGTCTTCACGGGAGTCCTTCCGGCAGATGCGGACGGTGCGTGCGGCCGAGGCCGGACGGGCACCGGTACATTCTGGTTGTCCATACTGCCCGCAACTGGGTGTTTCTGTCGGCTGTAGTCGTCTTCGGAGAGTTGGTGTCGCCGGTGGTTCTGGCCGCGTCGAGGCGGATGCTTGCCCGGGTGCTGGTCGTCGCGGCCGCGGCGGCGGTCGTTTCCTGCGGAAACGACGAAGCCGGTCCGCCCTTCATCGTGGGTGCTGGAGACGCGGTGGAATCGCGGGTGCTCGCGGAGATCTACGCGGGTGCGCTGGCCAGGACCGGGCTGCCGGTCGCCGTGCTGCCGGAGCTCGGTGAGCGGGCCGACTATCTGGCCGCCCTGGACGCGGGCCGGGTCGCGTTGGTCGGCGAGCACACCGGCGAACTGCTGGCCCACTACGACAGCGGGTCCGCGGCGCGCACACCGTCCGATGTGGTCAAGGATCTGAATCGTTCGCTGCCGGAGGGATTGGTCGTCTCGGATCCGGCCGACGGGACCGATCTGCGACCGCGCGTCCTCGTCACGGCGGAGGCCGCGCGTCGCGACGACGTGGATTCGGTCGCCGAGCTCGCGCCGCGGTGCGCGGAGCTGCGGGCCGGGCTGGCTCCCGCGCCGGATGTGTTGCGCGTTCCCGCTGTGCCGCAGGTCGCGGGGTGCGACTTCGCGGGCGCGACGCCGTTCGACGATGCGATGGATCTGCGAAACGCGTTGCTGGACAGTTCTGTTCAAGCCGGTGTGGTCGGCGGACCGTCCGCGCTGACGGCTTCGGTCACCGAGGGGCTGACGGTGTTGACCGATGCCGACTACGCGCTGCGCGCCGAGAACGTGGTGCCGGTGTTCCGCAAAGGTCTGCTCGATGATCAGCGCGTTCGGAAGTTGAACTATGTGGCGGGGGAGCTCACGACGGACGAGCTGGTCGAGATGATTCGACGCGTGCGGGACGGGGCCGCGGCGGGGGAGGTCGCGCGGGCCTGGTTGGACCAGCACGGTTTGTAGATCCCGTCGCGCTGTGGTCGGGCGTCAGTGTGGTGCCACCCGCTGTCCGGCGCTTGTTTGTGGTTTCGGCGCGCCCCGGTCATGGCTGGGATCGGGGGTTCGCCGCGGGTTGCCGTGTGCTTCTCGTTGCCCCGAATCACGGGTTAGGGGTAGGTAGTCGCGGCAAGCCGGGTGTCGCCGATCACAGGTGCGCCGGTGTTCACACCCTTGTCGCACCAATGCTCCGGGCCGTATATTCCACGTGGAGTATTTGGTGTGGAGTATGTCGGAGCCCGCGACTATCGTTCGCGTTCAGCTCGGCGGCTCGTCTCCCGCGGCGCGGCGGGATGGATTCCAGCGGGAGGTGATCACATGGGCCAGGTGCGTCCGGCATTGACCGCATTGGCGGTCGCCGTGCTCGCGCTGCTCGAGGAGCGGCCCATGCATCCGTACGAGATGTATCAGCTGCTGCTCCGGCGGGGCGAGGACCTGCTGGTCAAGCTGCGGCCCGGCTCGCTCTATCACACCGTCGCCCGGCTGGCCGATCAGGAACTGGTGCGCGCCGAGTGCGTCGACCGGGCGGGCAACCGGCCCGAGCGCACCACCTATCGGATCACCACGTCGGGCCGGGAAGCGTTGCGCGCCAGGCTCACCGAGATCCTGCGGTATCCCGCGCCGGAGTATCCGCTGTTCCCGGTGGCGCTGGCCGAAGCGCACAACCTCCCCAAGGACGACGTGCTCACGCTGGTACGGGAACGCGTCGCGCACCTGCGGAACGATCTCGCCGATCTCGACACCATGGCCGACTGGGCCCGCACCCACGAGGTGGAGCGGCGCTACTGGATCGTGCTGCCCTACCTGCGCGCCACGCTCTCCGCGGAGCTCACGTGGCTGACCGGTTTCCTCGACGAATTGGCTTGCGGCGCACTGGAGTGGGAGAAGTTCGACGCGCGCACCGGTGCGCGGCTGGCCGGATCCGAACACCCCTGGGCCGACAATCCCCCGGAGCGACCGCCCGTGCCGCGGCGCTCGGCGGGGGCCACGTCGTGACGGCGCCGAACGATCAGACTCGTCGACCCTCCTGGAGAGGAACGAAAACCGTGTCCACAGAACGCAACCCGTGGCCCGCGCTGCTGGCGCTCGTCGTCGGCTTCTTCATGATCCTGCTGGACATGACCATCGTCGCGGTCGCCAATCCGGCGATCATGCGGGATCTGCAAGCCGACATCTCCCAGGTCATCTGGGTGACCAGCGCCTACCTGCTGACCTACGCGGTGCCGCTGCTGGTGACCGGCAGGCTCGGTGATCGCTACGGTCCCAAGAACATCTACCTGATCGGGCTCGCGGTGTTCACCGCCGCGTCGCTGTGGTGCGGGCTGTCGCAGACGGTCGGCATGCTGATCGCCGCGCGCGCCGCGCAGGGTCTCGGCGCCGCGCTCATGACGCCGCAGACCATGGCGGTGATCACCCGCACCTTCGCGCCGGACAAGCGCGGCGCGGCCATGGGTCTGTGGGGCGGCGTGGCCGGCCTGGCCACCCTGGTCGGCCCGATTCTGGGCGGGGTGCTGGTCGACGGGTTGAGCTGGGAGTGGATCTTCATCGTCAACGTGCCGGTGGGCATCGTGGCCTTCGTGCTGGCGGTGTGGCTGGTGCCCGCGCTGCCGACGAGCCGGCACAAGTTCGATATTCCCGGCGTGTTGCTCAGCGGCGTCGGCATGTTCCTGCTGGTGTTCGGCATCCAGGAGGGCAACAGTTACGACTGGTCGCCGCGCATCTGGCTGACGATCGGCGCGGGTCTGGTGGTGCTCGGGATCTTCGTGGTGAACCAGGCGCGCAACACCGGCGAGCCGCTGGTGCCGCTCGCCCTGTTCCGTGACCGCAACTTCGCGCTGTCGAACGTGGCCATCGCCGCGATGGGCGCGACGGTGGTCTCGGTGATGGTGCCCGCCTACTTCTATCTGCAAGCGGTGCGGGAGTTGTCGCCGACCAGGTCGGCGCTGGTCTTCGCGCCCATGGCCATCGTGACCGGCGTCTTCGCGCCGTTCGTCGGCAAGTTCGCCGACCGGCTGCACCCGCGGATCGTGCCGACCCTCGGCTTCGCGCTGTTCGCGGTGTCGATCTTCTGGTGGTCGGTGATCATGACGCCGGACTCGAACCTCGCGTGGTTCCTGGTGGCGTCGGCGCTGGCCGGTTTCGCCAACGCCTGCATCTGGGCGCCGCTGGCCGCCACCGCCACCCACAACCTGCCCGTTCAGCAGGCCGGCGCGGGTGCGGGCATCTACAACACCACCCGCCAGGTCGGTTCGGTCCTCGGCAGCGCCGCCATCGGCGCCCTGATCGCGGCCCGCATGTCCGCCAACGGACTCTCCGGCGGCGCGCCGACCGCGGAAGGCGTCGGCCACGGCCCCATCCCCCCGCAGATCGTCGGCGAATTCAGCTCCGCCCTAAGCGAATCCATCCTCCTCCCCGCCGCCATCCTGCTGATCGGCGTCCTGGCCTCGGCCCTCTTCATCCGCCACGGCGCCGCAACCCCCACCGACGAACCCGCCAAGGTCGACACCGTCAAGGCCTGACCCTGTGCCCGGCCGTCGCATCGCCGCGCCGCGTGGGGATGCGACGGTCACCGGACGAGCCCGGAAAGACGTTCCCAATCCACCTTCAAACGCACCGGCATATCGATGACCTCGGCCCCGCCCGGCTCCAGCACGAGGTGCGGCCGGTACTGCGTCAGCGCATGGCCCAGTACGAAGACCTCGATCGAGTCGACCCGGTTGTCCGCGATCCAGACGTCGCGGACATGTGCGCCCCTTGGGATAGGCCAACTACCTGGACAGACCCTATCCGCAGGTCTCCTGCGAACTCTATTGCTTTCAGTGAACACAATTGATTTCAGTGAAGAATATTGCGTCCGATGCGGGATGGGGGCGCCGGTTCGGGTCAGCCGATGGTGAGGGTGAGGGTGGGGTGGCCGGTGGCGCCGTCGGGGATGACGTCGCGGCGGTCGGCGGTTTGAGTTTCGCCGGTGCCGTCGGTGGCGCGGGCGCGGAGGGTGTGGGTGCCGGGAGTGGCGTCCCAGTCGTAGACCCATTGGCGCCAGGTGTCGATGGACTGTTCGGTGGACAGGCGGGCGGGGCGCCAGTCGCCGTTGTCGATCTGCACCTCGACGGCGGTGATGCCGCGGTGCTGGGCCCAGGCCACGCCGGCGACGGGGATGCGGCCTGGTGGTCTGCGGACGCGCCCGCGCGGCGTGTCGATGCGGGTGCCGGTCTTGATCGGGCCGTGGGCCGACCAGCCGCGGCGGGTCCAGTAGGCGGTGGCGCGGTCGAATCGGGTGACCTCGAGTTCGGTCACCCATTTGGTGGCCGAGACGTAGCCGTAGAGGCCGGGCACCACCAGCCGGGCCGGGTAGCCGTGCGAGACCGGCAGCGGTTCGCCGTTCATGCCGACCGCGAGCAGGGCGTCGCGGCCGTCGGTGAGCACGGCCAACGGGCTGCCCGCCGTCCAGCCGTCCTTGCTGCGGGAGAGCACCATGTCGGCGTCGGGATGCGGACCGGCCTCGGCGAGCAATTCGTCGAGGCGGTAGCCGCGCCACAGGGCGTTGCCGATCAGGTCGCCGTTCACCGGATTCGACACGCAGGCCAGCGTGATCAGCCGCTCCACGACCGGCCGCTCTGCGAGATCCGCCCAGCCGATACTGATTTCGCGGTCCACCATGCCGTGGATGCGCAGCGACCAGTCCTCGATCGACACCTGCGGCAGGAACAGCGCGGTGTCGATCCGATAGAAGTCGTCGTTGGCGGTGATGTAGGGCGTCAGCCCCGGCACCCGCAGATCGGCGTCGGGCAGCAACGAGATCCCCGGCTCGGTCGGCCGCGGCAAGACCACCGCCGCCCGCTCCCCGGAAACGTCTCCGCGCCGCACTCCGAACAACCGGCCACCCACCCCGGCCGCCACCGCCAGACCCCCGGTAATCGCCAGGCCCCGCAACAGATCCCGCCGCTGCGGTTCCACCGCGGTCCGCGCGGCCGCAGCAGGACCGGTTCCAGCATCCGCGTCGGCCTGCGAATCCGCCGAAGGGGATATGGCCTCGGCGTGGGCGGCGGGCGCAGCAGGTCCTGCGGTCCCACCGATGGCAGCACCGTCCGAGTGTGGCTGCGCGCCAATGGTTTCCGGCGGAGCGGCCAGGGACTCGGCGGGGCCTTGGTGAACCTGCGGGGACGGCGGTGGAGCGGGGGTGCGGCCGGATTGTGCCTTGTCCGGCGCAGATGGTGCGGTTGTCGCGCCCTGGAACGCATCCGCGATCTGCTCGGTCAGCACGCGGAGCGCGTAAATGCCTGCGGCAACGCCGATTACGGTCGGTAGCGCGGCGAGAAAACCGTACCGCTCGGCGGCGAGGAAGGCGGCGATCAAGCCGAAGAAGACGAGCAGCGTGGAGCCGGTCGCCCGGTCGACGCGTTCGAGTGCGCCGGCGAGCCCCGCGACGAGAACCGCGACAATCCCCATGCAAACGAACAGCACCGTCTTGTCCGCGGTGCCGAACGTGCTGATCGCCCATTCGCGCAGGCCATCGGGAGTCCGGTCGACAACGGTCGAGCCGAGCACATACATCGGCGCGCTCTCGGACCGAATGAACGCCGCGAACAGCTCCGCCACACCCATTGCCAGCCCGGCGGACAGTATCCCGGCAGCCACCCGCCACCGCAGTACGGCCATGCCGCGAGCCTACTGCGCCCACCCCGCCCGCGCTCGGCCGTCTATTCCTTGTGCTTGCGGTAGTAGCGCGCCACGCGGACGCGGTTTCCGCAGCGGTCGGGGGAGCACCAGCGGCGTTTGGGGTGGGCGGGAGCCGAGCCGGCCCCCACGCAACGCGAAAGGCGCTGCCCGCGAGCCGAACTCGCGAACAGCGCCCTTCGGCGATCAGCCGATCAGCTGTAGATCTTCTCCACCTCGGTGGCGTACTGCTTCATCACGACGGCGCGCTTGAGCGACATCTTCGGGGTGAGCTCGCCGCCCTCCTGGGTCCAGTCGACCGCGAGGATGCGGGTCTTCTTGATCTGCTCGGCGTGCGAGACCTTCTTGTTGGTCTCGGCGATCGCGGCGTCGATCTCGGCGACCAGCTCGGCGTTCTCGATCAGCTTCTCGATCGGGGTGTCGGCGGGCAGGCCGTGCCGTTCCTTCCAGCCGGGCAGCGCCTCCGGGTCGAGGGTGATCAGCGCGCCGATGAACGGCTGACCGTCGCCGACCACCATCACCTGGCTGATCAGCGGGTGCGCCCGCAGCGAGTCCTCGAGCAGCGCGGGGGAGACGTTCTTGCCGCCCGCGGTGACGATGATTTCCTTCTTACGGCCGGTGATGGTGACGAAGCCGTCGGCGTCGATGGCGCCGAGGTCGCCGGTCTTGAACCAGCCGTCCTCGAAGGCGTCCTCGGTGGCCTCGGCGTTGCCCCAGTAGCCGCCGAACACCACCGAGCCGCGCAGCAGCAGCTCGCCGTCCTCGGCGATCTTGGCGGCGTGGCCCTCGATCGGACGGCCGACGGAGCCGACCCGGATCTGCTCGGGGGTGTTCACGGTGATGGCGGCCGTGGTCTCGGTGAGGCCGTAGCCCTCGTAGATGGTCACGCCGACGCCGCGGAAGAAGTGGCCGAGGCGCGCGCCGAGCGGGCCGCCGCCGGAGACGGCCGCCTCGCACCGACCGCCGAGCGCCGCCCGCAGCTTGCTGTAGACCAGCTTGTCGAAGACGGTGTGCTTGAGCTTGAGCACCAGGCCAGGCCCGCCGTTGTCGAGCGCCTCGCTGTAGGCGATGGCGGTGTCGGCGGCGGCGTCGAAGATCTTGCCCTTGCCGCCGTCGTGCGCCTTCTGCTTGGAGGCGTTGAACACCTTCTCGAAGACGCGCGGCACCGAGAGGATGAAGTGCGGCCGGTAGCTGCCGAACTGGTCGACAAGGGTGGACCAGTCGGAGGTGTGCGCGACGATCACCTTGGCGTCGAACGCCGTCAGCGCCACCGCGCGCGCGAACACGTGCGCGAGCGGCAGGAACATCAGGGTCTTCTTGCCCTCGGTGATGTACTTCTTCAGCGCGATCCGGTCGGACTTGGATTCCGCGTAGAGGTTCGCGTGGGTGAGCATGACGCCCTTGGGGCGGCCCGTGGTGCCCGAGGTGTAGATCAGGGTGGCGGGCGAGGCGGCGCCGACCTGCGCGCGGCGGTCGTGCACGGCCTGGTCGTCCAGCCCGGCGCCGCGGGCGATCAGCTCGTCGACGGCGCCCTTGTCGATCTGCAGGGTTTCCCGCAGCTCGGGCAGCGAGCCCGCCTCGATCTCGTCGATGGTGGCGCGGTGCTTGTCGTTGTCGACGACGAGCAGCTTGGTCGCCGAGTCCTGCAGGATCCACTTGGCCTGCTCGGCGGCCGAGCTGTCGTAGATGGCGACGGTGCAGCCACCCGCCGCCCAGATGGCGAAGTCGAGCACGGCCCACTCGTACCGCGTGGGGGCCATGATGGCGACCCGGTCGCCGAGTTCGATGCCGGAGGCGATGATGCCCTTGGCCACGCCGGTGACGGTTGTGGCGAACTCCGCCGCCGTGACGTCGCGCCACCCGCCGCTGCCGTTCGGCACATTGAACAGCACCGCGTTCGGCGTCTGCTCGGCGTGGCGGAAGACGTTGTCGGAATTGTTCGCGTCATCCGGAATGGTGTAGGAAGCCGGGACTTCGAACTCTCGCATCAGTGCCCTTCCACGTGGGTTTACTCGCCAGTAATCTACGACACCTTGTGCCGGGCTGTGTCATCGACTACCGAAAATCTCGCTGCTCGGTAATCGGTCGACACTTCCAGGACTCTTTTTGTCGTCTTATCCTAGGTCGCTCGCCGACACCGGCTGGACGGCATCGCGCAGGAAATCGGATAGTTCGCGCAGCGCGACGGCGGCGGGACGGAACAGTCCGGCCTGCAGTTGCGCGACGTGCCATAGCCCGCGGCTCTCGGTGAACCGCACGTGCACGCCGGCGCCGCGCAGCGCCGCGACCAGCGCGACGCACTGCGCGTGCAGCAGCTCGCTGACGTCGACCTGGACGTAGGTCGGCGGCAGCCCGTGCAGCACCCCGCGCAGCGGCGCGTAGCGGGGATCGTTCACGTCGCCGTCGCCGAGGTAGGCGGCGGCGCAGGCGCGCGACCACGCCTTGTTGATCACCGTGTCGCCGTCGCGATCGGGGATCTCGTTGGGATCGGTCCACGGTGCGATCAGCCCGAGCGCGGCCGGTGTCATCCCGTGCTCGGCGATCAACCGCTGGGCGGTGGCCATGCTCAGGCCGCCGCCCGCCGAATCGCCCGCGACGGCGATCCGGTCGGGGCGAAAACCCTTCTCCGACACCAGTTCCAGGAACGCGGCGACCGCGTCCTCCAGGCCCGTCGGGAACGGGTGTTCCGGCGCCATCCGGTAGTCGAGGACGTACACCGCGCTGCCGGTGTCGCGGGCCAGCCGCGCCGCCAGTGCGCGATGGGTGGCCATCGAGCCGACCGCGTAACCACCGCCGTGCAGGTAGAGCACGGCGGTGGTCGGGTTGGTCGAGTCCGCGATGTGCAGTTCGGCAGGACGAGCGCCGAGCCGCGTCTTGCGCACCGTGACGCCGGAGGGCATCAATTGCAGCGGCGCACCGAGATCCATCAGCTTGCGCTGCACCGTGAACGGCAGTCGAGCGTTCAGCATCAACCGGAACACCGGCTTCAGCAGCACGCGGCCGACGGGCAGCGGAATATCGAACTCTCGCATGGTCGTCAGGGCAGGAAGGGCCGGTTCACCGCGGCGGCGATGCGCTGGTAGCCCGAGGCCGTGACGCGCACGAACATGTCGAGCAGCTTGGCCTCCCAGCCGATCAGCACCCGGCCGTGGCCCTTGCGGACGCCCTCGGTGATGGTCTGCGCGGCCATCTCGGGGGTGTGGATGGCCAGCTTCTTGTCGAACATGGACGCGGCGGACTTGCCGTCGATGCCTTCGGCGTAGGTGGCGTTGCGGGCCACCGCGGTCTTGATGCCGCCCGGGTGCACGCAGGTGACCTTGACCGGGTGCTTGCCGACCAGCATCTCCTGGCGCAGCGACTCGGTGAAGCCGCGCACCGCGAATTTGGCCGAGTTGTAAGCGCTTTGGCCAGGCACGGCGATCAGGCCGAACAGGCTGGACACGTTGACCACGTGCCCGTCGCCGGACTCGATGAGCATCGGCAGGAACGCCTTGGTGCCGTTGACGACCCCCCAGAAGTCGACGTCCATGATCCGCTCGATGTCCTTGAACTCCGAGCGGAGGACCTCGCCGTGGAAGGCGATGCCCGCGTTGTTGTAGACCTGGTGCACCACGCCGAAGTGCGCCTTCACGGCGTCGGCGTAGAGCAGCACCGCCTCGCGCTCTGCCACGTTCAGCCGATCGGACTTGACCTTCGCGCCGAGCTGTTCGCAGCGGCGCACCGTCTCGGCGAGGCCCTCGGTGTCGATGTCGGAGAGCGCGAGCTTGGCGCCGCGCTTGGCCAGGTTCTCGGCCAGCGCGCGGCCGATGCCGGAGCCTGCTCCGGTGATGACACAGACCTTGTTCTGGAAGTAAGCGTCGTTGCTCACTGGTTCACACTGCTTTCGGTTCGGGCGGGCGCGGTTGTCGTCGCGTAGGCGGAGACATCGAATTTCTTTGTCAGCCTACGGAATTGGAAGGTGAAGTCGGGCCACAGCGTCGTATTGTTGCCGTGCTTGTCCAGGTACCAGCTCGCGCAGCCGCCGGTGTTCCACACCGTCTTGCTCAGCTTCGCCTGCAGGTCCTTGTTGTAGCTGTCCTGCACCTCGCGGCGCACCTCGACGGTGCGCAGACCAAGGCGGTCGACGGTGGCGAGCGCGTCGGCGATGTAGTTGATCTGGGATTCGATCATGTACACCATCGACGTGTGGCCGAGGCCGACGTTCGGGCCGAGCAGGAAGAACATGTTGGGGAAGTTGGCGATCGCCGAACCCTTGTAGCCCTGCTGGCCGATCTCGTCGAAGACCTCGCTCAGCGTGCGGCCGTCCTTGCCGGTGATGGTCTCGTAGGTCGGCGAGTCGGTGACATGGAAGCCGGTCGCCACGATCAGCGCGTCGATCTCGCGCTCGGTGCCGTCCTTGGTGACGATCGAGCCCGCGCGGATCTCGCGAATGCCGTCGGTGACCACGTCCACGTTGTCGCGGCTCAGCGCCGGGTAGTACTCGTTCGAGATGAGCATGCGCTTGCAGCCGATGCGGAAGTCCGGCGTGACCTTCTTGCGCAGCTCGGGGTCGCGCACCTCGTACTGCAGCTTGGCCTTGGCGAGCAGCTGGAAGCCCTGCATCAGGGCGGGGAACTTGGCGAGGCCGACGACCTGGGTCTCGCGGGCGGCGTAGATGGCCGCGCGAGAGAGTCGCTGCACGCCGGGCACGTACTTGAACGCCAGTCGCTCGGCCTTCAGGTACGGCCGGTCCATCCGGGGCAGCAGCCACGGCGCGGTCCGCTGGTAGACGTCCAGCGAGGCGACCTGCGGTGCGATCGAGGGCACGATCTGGATCGCCGAGGCGCCGGTGCCGATGATCGCGACCCGCTTGCCGGTCAGGTCGGCGTCGTGGTTCCAGCGGGCCGAGTGGAAGATCTCGCCCTCGAAGGTGTTGATGCCCTTGATGTCGGGCAGGTTCGGCTCGCAGAGCGCGCCGACCGCGGAGACGACGGTGTCGGCAGTGAAATCGCCCTTGCTCGAGGTGATTTCCCACCGCGCGGTGTCGTTGTTCCAGCGCGCGCCCGTCACGTCGCAGTCGAAGATGTGCTTGTCGAGCACGTTGTACTTCTTCGCGACGCCCTGGATGTAGGACTGGATCTCGCCCTGCCGGGAGAACGAGCGCGACCAATTCGGGTTGAGCGCAAAGGAATACGAGTACAGGTGCGAGGGGACGTCGCACGCGGCGCCGGGGTAGGTGTTGTCCCGCCAGGTGCCGCCCACATCGCTGCCGCGCTCCAAGACCAGGTAATCGTTGCGGCCCTGCTGGCTCAGCCGAATGGCGAGACCCAGACCGGCGAAACCGCTGCCGATGACGATCGTCTTGACGTGGCGGACGGGCCGGTCGCCGACAGCTTTGTCTGTAACCTTGCGACTCATGTAAGCGAGACTACGAGCTTATTGAGCGCGAGTCAACAGCTATTGAGTTTCGTTCAGTAACATGAGTCCCGTGAACAGCAAAAGCACCGGTGAGAACGGCAAGCGGACCCGGCTCAGCCCGGACGAGCGCCGTCAGCAGCTGCTCGCGCTGGGTGCCAAGATGCTCGGCGAGCGCACCATCGAGGAACTCTCGGTCAGCGAGATCGCGGCCCAGGCGGGGATCTCGCGGGGTCTGCTGTTCCACTACTTCCCGACCAAGCAGGATTTCCAGCGCGAGGTGGTCCGGCACGCCAACGCCGAGCTGCTCGAGCGGGTGGCGCCGGACCGGTCGCTGAGCATCTTCGACATGCTGCGCGATTCGATCGAGCGCTACGTCGACTACGTCAGCGAGAACCGCACGTCCTACCTCGCGCTGCTGCGCGGCCCGACCAGCGTCAGCCCCGACCTGGTCCCGCTGGTCGACCAGACCCGCGACGCCATCATCGGCATCATCCTCGCCGAGGCCCCGACCCCCATCGACCCCGCCGACCACCCCCGGCTGATGCTCGGCATGCGCGGATGGATCGCGTTCGTCGAGGAAACCACCCTCACCTGGTTGCGCACCGAACCCATCAGCCGCGAGGAACTCGTCGAACTCCTGGTGGAATCCCTCCTCACCCTGGCCCTGGCGTTGAGCCCCGAACTGGCCGCCGCGCTACAGGGGTGAGGGACTCGGTTCCGCTGGCTGCGCTGATCACGATCTGGGCCGTTTTTGGCGCGTCCGTTCGAGTGAGCGAGCTCAGGTGGTCGCCGGGTTGTGTTGCGTCAGCGCCTCGCGCAGGATCGATTCGATGTCCCAGGTCGGGTGCCAGTCGAGTTCCCTTGCGGCGCGGGAGTTGTCGCAGATGAGAGTTGGGGGTTCCTGGGCGGCGGGGTGGTGGTCGACCGGGATGGGGTGGCCGGTGAGGTGGGCGGTGCGGTCGATCAGGTCGTTGATGCTGGTTCCGGTTCCGCTGCCGATGTTGTAGCGGCGGCAGGCGCCAGGGGCGGGGAGGTGGGTGAGGGCGGCGGTGAACGCGCGGGCGGCGTCCTCGATGTGGAGGTAGTCGCGGGTCGCGGTGCCATCGCCGTTGACCGGGAGGCGGGGGCTGGTCCCGGCCGCGACGGCTCGTAGGCGGGGGAGGAGGCGGGTGGGGTCGGTGTCGGCGCCGCCGACGATGTTGGACATGCGCAGGACGATCGCGGCGAGGCGGCCGGTCGCGGCCTGGGCGGCGATGGCGGATTCGGCCGCTTGCTTGCTCGCGGCGTACGGGTGGGGCGGTGCGTCGGGGAGGTCCTCGGTCATCGGCTGGTTGTCGGTGGCGTAGATCGCGACGGTCGACGCGAAGACCATGTTCTCGACGCCCGCACGTGCCATCGCCTCGAGCAGCGCCACGGTGCCGCCGACGTTGACGTGGAAGTACGGCAGCGGGTCGGCGACCGATTCCCTGGCGCGGGTGAGTCCGGCAAGGTGGCAGACGGCGTCGACATCGCGGACGGCCGCGGTAAGCGATTCCGGCGCACGAAGATCGGCGAACCGGAGCGGCAGTTCGGCTGGGAGGCGGTCGCTTTCGCGACGCACCAGCCCGACGACCTCGTGCCCGTCGCGCTGGAGGCGCTCTGCGACCGCGCTGCCGAGATAGCCGCCGGCGCCCGTGACCAGGATTCGCAACGACTTCAGACGAGGAAAGGTGCGAGTTGCGGCACCGCCTCGACCGGATGCTCGGCCTGAATCTCCTCGTCGATCGAGCGGAACTCCCAACCCTGTTGGGTGCGAACGAGTTTGCCCGCGAGGAAGCCGGTGTGCGCGTGGATCTTGCTCAGGTCGTAGCGGGCGATCTCGGTCTCGGTCATGCCATCGATCACCCGGCAGAAGGCGTTCTCGATCTGCTCGAAGGTCTGGCCGGTGTAGCAGGTCACCAAGAAGATCACCGTGGTGACCTGCGGGGTGATGCGTGTCAGGTCGACCGTGATGAGTTCGTTGTCGCCGTCGCCCTCGCCGGTCGTGCTGTCGCCGAGGTGGCGGACCGACCCGTCCTGCGACATCAGCTGCTCGTGGTACACCACGTCGAGGATCGCGTCGTTCGCGAACAGCAATGCCGCCGCGTTGAGATCGATGTCCGCCGCCTTTCCCGGCAGCCACCGCCGTTTGGCCGCCGGATCCCATCCGACGCCCATCGTCACGAGAGTCAGGGAACCCCCACCCGCATTGGGAACCACGCTCCACCAATCCCTTCCGTCGCGCGACGCGCCCATCACGCCACGTCCCCACCCTATGGTCCGCCGCGCCATCCCGCCGGTAGATCCACCCGCGCCACGCCCGTTTCCGCTCGCGGACGGTGCACACCGCCGCAACCGTCACCTACCCATCGACCACCATTCGACTACCGAACTCTGCCCGGCCGCCGCGCGTCGGCCGGGAGCGCACGTGTCAGCTCGGGACACAGCAGCGCGGGCCGCCAACGCACACCAACTACGGACCCGGAAACGGCGAACGCCGGGGCGAAACCGACTGATGGGCCAGTGGTTTCGCGCCCGGCGCTCGGGACAGCTAGAAATTAGCTGGTGGGGGCGAACGCCTCCGCGACGATCTCCGCCTGCTCGACGGCGTGCACCTTCGACGAACCCGAGGACGGGGCCGACATGGCGCGGCGGGAGATGCGGCGGAGTTTGCCGAGGCGCTCGGGGAGCAGCTCGGGGAGGTTGAGGCCGAAGAAGGGCCAGGCGCCCTGGTTGGCCGGTTCCTCCTGCACCCACGCGATGTCGGTCGCGTTCGGGTACCCCTCGAGGGCTTCGTTCAGGCGGAACTTGGGCAGCGGGTAGAGCTGCTCGATCCGCACGATGGCGATGTCCTCGCGCTTCTGCTTGGTCTTCTCGGCGACCAGCTCGTAGTAGAGCTTGCCGCTGGTCATCAGCACGCGCTTCACCTTGCCGCGGTCGCCGATGCCCTGCTCGTAGGTGGGCTCGTCGAACACGGAGTGGAACTTGGACTCGGTGAAGTCCTTGAGGTCCGACACCACGGCCTTGTTGCGCAGCATCGACTTCGGGGTGAAGACGATCAGCGGACGACGGATGCCGTCGTGCGCGTGGCGGCGCAGCAGGTGGAAGTAGTTCGCCGGGGTGGACGGCACCGCGACGGTCATCGAGCCCTCGGCGCACAGCTGCAGGAAGCGCTCGATGCGGCCGGAGGTGTGGTCCGGACCCTGACCCTCGTGGCCGTGCGGCAGCAGCAGCACGACGTCGGAGAGCTGGCCCCACTTGGCCTCACCGGAGGAGATGAACTCGTCGATGATGGACTGTGCGCCGTTGACGAAGTCACCGAACTGCGCCTCCCAGAGCACCAGCGCGTTCGGGTTGCCCAGCGAGTAGCCGTATTCGAAGCCGACGGCGGCGAATTCGCTCAGCGCCGAGTCGTGCACCGCGAACCAACCCGGGTTCTCGCTGCCGATGTTGTGCAGCGGGGTGTACTCGTCGGCGGTCTTGCGGTCGATGATCACCGCGTGCCGCTGGGTGAAGGTGCCGCGGCGCGAGTCCTGACCGGTCAGGCGCACCGCGCGGCCCTCGTCGATCAGCGTGCCGAAGGCCATCAGCTCGGCGAAGGCCCAGTCGACCTTGCCCTCGTAGGCCATCTCGCGGCGCTTCTCCAGCACCGGCTTGACGCGCGGGTGCACGTTGAAGCCGTCGGGCACATTGAGGAAGGCGTCGCCGATGCGCTGCAGCACGGCCTTGTCGACCGCGGTCTGCACGGTCGCGGGCACCTTCTGGTCGTCCTCGACCGACTCGCTCGGACCCGGCGGGAACTTCTCCAGTTCGCGGACCTCGTTGAACACGCGCTCCAGTTGGCCCTGGTAGTCGCGTAGCGCGTCCTCGGCCTCTTTCATGGAGATGTCGCCACGGCCGATCAGGCTCTCGGTGTAGCTCTTGCGCACCGAGCGCTTGGTGTCGATGACGTCGTACATGTACGGCTGGGTCATCGACGGGTCGTCGCCCTCGTTGTGGCCGCGCCGGCGGTAGCAGATCAGGTCGATGACCACGTCCTTGCGGAACTTCTGGCGGAAGTCGACCGCCAGACGCGCCACCCAGTCGCAGGCCTCCGGGTCGTCGCCGTTCACGTGGAAGATCGGCGCGCCGATGAACTTGGCGATGTCGGTGGAGTATTCGGTGGAGCGGCTGTTCTCCGGCGCGGTGGTGAAGCCGATCTGGTTGTTCACCACGATGTGGATGGTGCCGCCGACCCGGTAGCCGCGCAGACCCGAGAGGTTCAGCGTCTCGGCGACAACGCCCTGGCCCGCGAACGCGGCGTCACCGTGCAGCATCAGCGGCATGACGGAGAAGCCCTCGGGGCCGTCGCCCTTGTCGAGCAGGTCCTGCTTGGCGCGGACCAGACCCTCGAGCACGGGGTCGACCGCCTCCAGGTGCGAGGGGTTGGCGGTCAGCGAGACCTCGATCTCGTTGTCGCCGAACATCTGCAGGTAGGTGCCGCGCGCACCGAGGTGGTACTTCACGTCGCCGGAGCCGTGCGTGGCCGCCGGGTTCATGTTGCCCTCGAACTCGGTGAAGATCTTCGAGTACGGCTTTCCGACGATGTTGGCCAGCACGTTGAGGCGGCCGCGGTGCGGCATGCCGATGACGACCTCGTCGAGCGAGTGCTCGGCGCACTGGTCGATGACCGCGTCCATCATCGGGATGACCGCCTCGGCGCCCTCCAGCGAGAAGCGCTTCTGACCGACGTACTTGGTCTGCAGGAAGGTCTCGAAGGCCTCGGCCGCGTTCAGCCGGTTCAGGATGTACTTCTGCTGCGCGACGGTCGGCTTGACGTGCTTCTGCTCGACGCGCTCCTGGATCCACTGCAACTGGTCGGTTTCCAGGATGTGCATGTACTCCACGCCGATGTGGCGGCAGTACGCGTCGCGCAGCACCGAGAGCACGTCGCGCAGCTTCATCCGCTCCTGGCCGTGGAAGCCCGCGACGTTGAACTCGCGGTCCAGGTCCCACAGGGTGAGGCCGTGCTGGGTGACGTCCAGGTCCGGGTGGCTGCGGAACTTGTCCTTGATCAGGCGCAGCGGGTCGGTGTCGGCCATCAGGTGGCCGCGGTTGCGGTAGGCGGCGATCAGCTCGAGCACGCGCGAGCTCTTGTCGACGCCGCGCTCCTTGACGTCCTTGCGCCAGCGCACCGGCTCGTACGGCACGCCGAGGCCGTGGAAGATCTCGTCGTAGAACTCGTCGGAGATCAGCAGCTGGTGGATGGTGCGCAGGAAGTCGCCGGACTCCGCGCCCTGGATGATGCGGTGGTCGTAGGTGGAGGTCAGCGTCATCAGCTTGCCGACGCCCAGGTCGGCGACGCGCTCGTCGCTCATGCCCTGGAACTCGGCCGGGTACTCCATGGCGCCGGCGCCGATGATCGCGCCCTGACCGTTCATCAGTCGGGGCACCGAGTGCACGGTGCCGATGGTGCCCGGGTTGGTCAGCGAGATGGTGACGCCGGAGAAGTCCTCGGCGGTCAGCTTGCCGTCGCGGGCGCGTCGGACGACGTCCTCGTAGGCGGTGTGGAACTGCCCGAAGGTCATCTCCTCGGTGCCCTTGATGGCCGCGACGACCAGCGAGCGGTTGCCGTCCTTGCCGGGAAGGTCGATGGCTAGGCCGAGGTTGGTGTGCGCGGGGGTGACCGCGTTCGGCTTGCCGTCGATCTCGGCGTAGTGCCGGTTCATGTTCGGGAACGCCTTCACCGCCTGCACGATGGCGTAGCCGAGCAGGTGGGTGAAGGAGATCTTGCCGCCGCGCGTGCGGGCGAGGTGGTTGTTGATGACCAGACGGTTGTCGATCATCAGCTTGGCCGGAATAGCGCGGACCGAGGTCGCGGTCGGGATGGCCAGCGACGCGGACATGTTCTTCGCGACGGCGGCCGCGGCGCCGCGTAGCACCTTCGCCTCGTCGGCGGCCTCGGTCGGCTTGGGGCCGCCGGAGGTCGGCGCGGCGTTGGAGGTCGGCGCCGGGGTGGTCTGGGGTGCGCGCGCGGCGGTGGCCTTCGCCGCGGTCGCGGGCTTGGCGGCGGGCGCGGGAGCCGGAGCGGGCTTGGCGGCGGCCGGGGCGGGCTTCGCGGCCGGCGCGGGCGCGGAGTTCTTGGTCGGCGCGGCGGTCCGAGTCGGCGCAGTCTGGGTCGGCGCGGCGTTCTGGGTCGGCGCGGCGTTCTGGGTCGGCGCAGTGGTCTGAGTCGGCGCAGGGGTCTGAGTCGGCGCAGTGGGCTGCGAGTTGGTGGCGTCGCCGCTCGCTTCGGGGGTGTAGTCGGCGAGGAACTCGTGCCAACTCTCATCGACGGATGATGGATCCTGTTTGTACTTCTGATACATCTCGTCGACTAGCCACTGGTTCTGTCCGAACTGGGAAGTTGAGCTGCTCACAGCAGGTGTTCGCCTCATTTCGTTCTTCGCGCTGCGACGTTTGTGACGTGCCCGGCATGGGGATCAGCGGATGCGCGCCGATGGACCCTCTGTCGAGGATATGCCCAGCGGCAAATCGACGAAGCTACCCACCACCGGACAGACCCAAACTCTTCTGTGCAGACTCGTCCGGGTCCGAGAATATTCCTCCCGTTTCGCGGGCCGCCGCCCAGAGGAGGGTATAGGTTCCGCCCGCCGCGACCAGGTCGGCGTGCGTCCCGAATTCCGTGATCCGTCCCCGCTCGACGACCGCGATCCGATCGGCGCGCGCGGCCGTGCCGAGCCGGTGCGCGACGACGACCGTGGTGCGGCCACGGGCCAGCGATCTGCTCGCTACCAGCACCGACGACTCGGTTTCCGGGTCGAGCGTCGCGGTGGCCTCGTCAAGCAGCAACAGGTCTGGACGGACCAGTTCGGCACGGGCGAGGGCGATCAACTGACGTTGGCCTGCCGACAATCCGCGGCCGCGTTCGCCGACCGGTTGCCGCAGTCCGAGGGGTAGCGCGGCGATCATGTCGGCCGCACCGACCGCTGCCGCCGCGTCGCGGATCTGTTCCGGTGTTGCGGATGGTTGTCCGAATGCAATGTTGCTGGCGACGTCGCCGGTGAAGAGGTGAGCTTCTTGGGGGACGATGCCGAGCCGGGAACGGTAGTCGGCGAGGCGGTAATCGCGGAGGTCTACACCGTCGACGACGATCGCTCCGGTGTAGACCTCGCCCGCGCCGGACTTCGCGCGGACCGGCTCGGCGTCGCTCGGCTCGGCGTCCGCGCCGTCGGCGGGCGAGTCGGCGTCGAGAGGTGCGCGCGGTAGGTCGTAGAGCCGGGCGAGCAGCTTGACGATCGTCGACTTGCCCGCGCCCGTCGGCCCGACCAGCGCCAGCGTCGACCCGGCCGGAATGCGCAGCTCGACATCGTCCAGTGCCGGAGTCTCGGTTCCCGGATAGCGGAAGCGCACGTGATCGAGCGCGACCTCGCCGCGCAGCCCGTCGGGGATCGCCACGGCGTCCGGCGGATCCGCGGCGATCGAGGACGGCGTGCGCAGCAGCTCGCCGATGCGGCGCAGCCCGACCCTTGCCTGCTGGTAGCCGTCGAAGACCTGGGACAACTGCATGATCGGACCGAACAGCAGCTCGAGATACAGCACGAAGGCGACAAGCGTGCCCGCGCTGGTCGCGCCGACGGCGACCTCCCGCGCGCCGACGAAAACCACCGCGGCCAGCGCAAGGTCGGCCCAGGCGATGACGAAGGCGAAGTACAGCGCGATCGCCCGCTGCGCCCGCATCCTGGAGTTGCGGTAGCGCTCCGAGTATTCGGCGAACCGCCGCGCCGCGCGGGGTTCGTGCCGGTTGGCCTGCACCGCGCGCAGGCCCGTGACGTTCTCCTGGAAGTCGGCGTTCACCGTGGACACGCGTTCCCGCGAGACCGTATAGGCCGTCGAGGAGAAGCGCCGGAAGACCACCGTGGCCACGACCAGCGGCGGCAGGGCGAGCAGCGCGACCACCGCGAGGGAGAGATCGATGACCAGCAGCGCGACCGCGATGCCGAGCAAGGTGAGCGCGCCGATGAGGGTGGTCGCCACGCCGGTCTGCAGGAAGCTCGACAGCGCGTCCACGTCGGTGGTCATCCTGGTCATGATCCGGCCCGACAGTTCCCGCTCGTAGTAGTCAAGGCCGAGCCGTTGTAGATGCGCGTAACTGCGCACGCGAAGGCCGTAGAGGACGCGTTCGCCGGTGCGCGCGGTGAGCACGATGGTCGCCGCGCCGACCGCGAAGCCCGCCGCGAGCAGCGCGACGCCGAGCGCAGCGGCCCGCAGGAGCGCGTCGGACTGTCCGGCGGTGACGCCCGAATCGATGGCATAGCGCACCAGCGCGGGGAAGGCCACGCCGACGAGCGCGTCCAGCGCGAGCAGGCTCACCACCGTCAGCACCAGCCACCGCACCGGGCGCATCAGTCGCGTCAGCCGGAAGCCGGGGTCGGGTTCGCGCAGCGCGCGGTCGTCGAGACCCGGTTCCTCGGTGGCGGGCGGAAGTTCCTCGATGGTCCGGCGCAGCTCGGGTGTTTCGGCCAGGTCCGCGGCCGCCGCGCCGAAGCCGCCCGCCCGGCCGGTGGCGCGCGGTGTTCGCGTCGGCTCCTCGGGTTCGATCGTCGCGGACACCGGCCGGTGGGCGGGCGCGGGCAGTCGGACGACCCGGTCGGCGTGGGCCAGCGTCGACTCGCGGTGCGCCAGGATGATCGTGGTGCGGCCGCCGCGGTCGGGCAAGGTGTCGAAGATGGCGGCCTCGGTGACCGCGTCCACCGCGGAGGTGGCGTCGTCCAGCACCAGGATGCGCGGACGGGCCAGCAGCACCCTGGCCAGCGCGATGCGCTGCCGCTGACCGCCGGAGAGGGTGAGCCCGCGCTCGCCGACGACGGTGTCGTATCCATCGGGCAGTTCGCCGATGAAGTCGTCGGCGGCGGCCAGCTTGGCGGCCTGCCTGATCTCCGCGTCGGTGGCGTCCGGGCTGCCGAGGGCGATGTTGGCGGCGATGGTGTCGGAGAACAGGAACGGATCGTCGAACACCACGCCGACGGCGGCGCGCAGGTCGGCGGCGGCCACGTCGGCGATGTCGACCGGTTTCCCGGCGTCGGGTCCGTTGCCGAAGAGCCGGATGCGCCCGGAGTCGGGCGCGTAGAAGCGCGGCAGCAGCAGCGAGAGCGTCGTCTTGCCCGACCCTGCGGGTCCGATGATCGCGACCGTCTCGCCGGGGCGCACGGTGAGGTCGAGATCGCGCAGGATCGGCAGGTCCGGATCGAAACCGAAAGTGAGCGAATCGATCTCGACACCGAGCGGGCCTTCCGGCAGCGCGGCGGGCACCGGCGGATCGGCGATCACCGGCGCGGAGTCGATGACCTGGAAGACGCGCTCGGCGGCGGCGCGGGTCAGCTGCGCGAGGATGACCACCGACGACATGGCGCGGGTCGCCGATGTCATGGTCGCCACGTAGGCGGCGAAGGCGAGGAAGGTGCCGAGCCCGATGGAGCCACGCAGCGCCAGCCAGCCGCCGAACGCGATCACCCCGACCAGCCCGGCCTGCGGTATCGCCGCGACCACCGGCGCGAAGCGGGAGTCCACCCTGGCCGCACGCATGCGTTCGGCGAAGAGCCTGCGGGCGTGCCCTTCCAGCACGTCGACCATCCGGGCCTCCTGCCCGAAGCCCTTGACCACCCGCACCCCGGTGACCGTCTCCTCGACGTGCTGGGCCAGATCGGCGGCCCGCTGCTGCGCCGACCAGGTCGCCGCGAACAGACGCGGCCGCATTCGATAGACCACGGCGGCGATGCCGGGCACGACGAGCAGCGCGACCACCGCCAGCGGCGGCGAGAGCCACAGCATCACCCCGGCCGCGAGCAGGAATTGCAACAGCGCCATACCGGAGAGCGGCACCATCGCCAGCAGACCCTGCACCAGCTGCAAGTCCGTGATCGAGCGGGAGACCACCTGACCGGTGCGCAGCGCGTCCTGACCAGCGCCGTCCAGTCGCTGCAGCGAACCGAGCAACCGCACCCGCAGGCCGTGCTGGACGTCGAGCGAGAGACGGCCCGCGAGCAGCCGCCTGCCGAACGCGGCGGCGAACCGCCCGGCGGCGAGCAAGGCGAGCAGCGCGGCGATCACGCCGATCACCTCGGTGTCGCCGACACCGGCCGCGTCGACGGCGCGCTTGGTCAGCAGCGGCGCGGCCACCTCCACCAGCGCACCCGCCAGCACCGCCGCCGCGACGCCCGCGATGGTGCCGGGATGCGACCGGCTCTCGGCCCACAGCCGCCGTATCCAGCCCCGCCCCGTCGTGCTCTGCTCAGTCAATTGCGCTGTTCACCGTCCGTTCCTCATCTCCCCGAAATTCTGCGCGCGGCCCCGGAGGTGCGCATTGGCGCTGCCGAACACAGTCCGCTCTATGCCGCGCGTGGCCGCAGCGCAGGCGAAGGTACGCCTTGTTGGCGCTGCTGGACGCAGTCCATCCATAGCCCGCGCATGGCCCGGAGCGAATGCGGAGGTACGCCCTCGACGGTAATGACGCGCGGCGACACACCGCTTGTTCCCGGAGTCTGCCGATCGGCCTTGGCGTGTCCTCGCGCGCGGATCTAATCTCGCCGCCATGACAACGCAGGGGGATTTCTCACGACGCTTTCACCAGCTCCGGCACGACGTCGACGATGTCTACGAACAGGTCGGCGAACTGCAACGCCAGGTGCACCACGGATTCCGCAAGGTCGACAAGCGATTCGGCAAGATCGAGACCCGGCTCGACGGGATCGATACGCGGCTGGATGGAATGGATTCGCGGTTCGACGGAATGGATTCGCGGTTCGACGGAATGGATTCGCGGTTCGACGGGATCGATGCGCGGCTGGACGGAATGGATTCCCGGTTCGACGGGATCGATGCGCGGCTGGACGGAATGGATTCGCGGTTCGACGGGATGGATTCGCGACTGCACCAGATCGAGCACGGCGTCGGGGAGATTCTCCGGATGCTGCGCGGCGGGCGCGGTGTCGCGCCCTCGGGTGACGGCCGGGTCTCACATATCCCGGCTGCGCAGCTGCCACCAGCCCGCGCCGGCGATGCCGATCGTCCACAGCAGTAGGACGACGAAGGCGGCCGGGGTCGGGGCCAGGATGTCGCTGTCGGGGAAGGAGCCGACCGCCACGGTGGCGACGGTCGCCGACCCCGGCAGCAGGGTGACCACGCCACCGAGCCCGATCCCGTTGGCCACCAACCAGATCAGCGGTTCGACGACGAGCAGCCAGCCGAGGATCAGCGCGACCGCGCCGGTGGATTGGCGCAGCAGCAGCCCGAGTCCGGCGCCGAGCAGCGACCAGCAGACCGCGGCGAGCAGACCGGTGCCCAAGACCGCGAGCAATCGGGTGCCGAATTCGAACTTGCCCCGGCCGAACGCCACCAGGCAGGCGAACGCGCAGACCTCGACCAGCACCGTGACCGCCAGTGTGGACGCGCCGGTGACCAGCAGCTTGGCCGCCGCGAGCCGATCGCGGTCCGCGGTGAACAGCGAGGTCACCGGCATGCTCCGATAGCGGAACTCGCCGCCCGCCCCCGCGGCGCCGAACACGGCGGCGGCCAGGATCGTCGCGGCCAACGCGAGATACAGCCCGATGGTCGCGGCCCCGGTGGCGAGCGCGGATTTCGGGTCCGCGGGCCCGGCCATCAGCGCGGTCACCGTCGCGGCGACCAGCGCGACGGCGGGCAGCG
Source organism: Nocardia amikacinitolerans NBRC 108937 (assembly GCF_001612615.1). Taxonomy (GTDB): domain Bacteria; phylum Actinomycetota; class Actinomycetes; order Mycobacteriales; family Mycobacteriaceae; genus Nocardia; species Nocardia amikacinitolerans. The sequence continues at coordinate 132,447 of NZ_BDAU01000031.1, forward strand.
TCACCCCGAGCGCCAGGCACCAGCGCAGCGTGTAGACCTTGCGGACCTCGGAGTTGACCGGCGGCACCAGGTCCGGTGGCAGAGTGATCATCGCGGAATCCCGTAGGGCGTCGGCTGCGGATGGGGTGCGTGCGCCGCGGGCGGCGGGAACATCGGCGCCGCGGTCTTGCTCGGTTTCGTCAGAGAGGCGAGGACCCGGTCGGGGTGGATCGGATCGGGTGTGACGTTGTCCAGCCGCACACCGGCGGCCTTGGCCGCGTCGGCGATCTCGGCCTCGCTCGCCTCGGCCACCGCGAGCCGCCCGTCCGGGCGGATGACCGCGTCGGTGTAGCCGCGCGCGGCGAGCATCGTGGCCAGCGCCACCGGGGTGGACGCGGCGACCACCAGCCGGTCGGGGTGGTTGCGGCGCAGTTTCGCGGGCGTGCCCTGGTAGACCACCGAACCCTCGCTCACCACGATCAGCTGATCGGCCATCGCCACCACGGAGGCGAGGCTCGCGCTGGACAGCAGCACCGTGCCGCCGCGGCGGGTGTGCCTGCGCAGGAAGTCGTGCAGCCAGCCGCGTTCGGCGGGATCGAGTCCCTCGGTGGGCTCGTCCAGGATCAGCACCGCCGGATCGGTGAGCAACGCGGTGGCCAGCGCCAGCCTGGTCTGCTGACCGATCGAGAGCGCGCCCGCCTTGACGCGCGCCGCCTCCTTCATAGCGACCGCCTCGAGCACCGCGTCGACCCGCGCGTCCGGAACTCCGGCCGCGGCCGCGTACACCAGCAGGTGGTCGCGGGCGGCGCGCCGCGGATGCAGTCCGCGCGGCGCGAGCATCCCGCCCACCGGCGACGCGGTGATCTCCGCGCTACCCGAGGACGGTTCGAGCAGACCGAGCAGGATCCGCAGAATGGTGGTCTTGCCCGAGCCCGCCGGACCGACCAGCGCCGCGGTGCTCCCTGCGGAAACGCTGAAGCCGACGTTCTCGACGGCCGAACCGAGCTCGTACCGCTTGCTCAGGCCGCGAACGACCAAAGACGTTGTGGCTTGGGTCATTTCGGGTCGGCGGGGAAGCGCGGCGGGGTGGCGTCGAGCGCGGGCAGCGGATCGGCCTCGACGACGAGCTGCCGGTTGATCGGCCAGAAGGCCGGCGCGGGCCCGAAGGCCTTCTGCGCGTTGTGCACCGTGGTCTTGCCGAGGGCCCTGTTGCCGACGCCGCCGATCACCGCGCCGATGCCCATCGGGATCACCTTGCCCGCCATCAGGGCCATCCGCTTGGTGAGGAACCGCACGATGAACCGCTTCATCAGCGTGTCGTTCATGCCGGACAGGCCGGGCACGCGGTTGGCGAGCAGGGTGCCCCAGTTCTTGGCCGACCGCCCGACCGAGCGCTCCACGATCTCCATGCCGGAATCGCCGAGCACCACGGCCAGCACCAGTGCCCTGCGCTGCTCTTTGGCCTCCGGCGCGACGCCGTGCACCGCGGCGATCGCCAGCGTGTACAGCGCCGAGGCCTCCAGGAAGAACGCCGTCTCCGCGGTGATGGTGGCCAGCGAGGCGACCGTGCCGACGCCTGGCATGGCCGCGGTCGCGCCCGCCGCGGTGCCGCTGCTGGTCACCGCGAGCAGGTACTGGCGCTCGATCCTGGCGAGGATCTGCGCCGGGGTCTCGTCGGGGTGCGCGCGCCTGATCCGATCGATGTACTTCTCGACCGCGGGCGCCTGCAGCTTCGACCCGTTCTCGAGCAAGGCGACCACGGTCTTCTCGAACCCGCTGTGCCGCATCGGCAACACCCCTTAAGTCTCAGCCTTCGCTGCCAGAACTCTATGGCACCGAACCATCGTCGGCCCAACACGACAACGAACCGGCTCGTGTTCCGGGTTCCCGTGGCGCGCCACCCGAAACGACGGCCTCGGCGTCCGCCCTCGCTCCGGCCACGTGCGGGTTCCGGGACGGGCTCCGGCCTAGGCCGGGCCGCGCAGGGCGGGCACCCGCTCCGACAGCGGCGGCGGTGGCGGCGGGGTGCCCTCGCCGAACGGCCTGCCGCCCAGCTCGTCGCGGCCGTGCGGGGTCAGCCAATTGATCGGGTCGGGCCCCTTCGGGACCACCTTCGTCGGGTTGATGTCGGTGTGCACCACGTAGTAGTGCGTCTTGATCTGGGCGAAGTCGATGGTGTCGCCGAAACCGGGGGTTTGGTACAGGTCGCGGGCATAGGCCCACAGCACCGGCATCTCGCTCAGCTTCTGCCTGTTGCACTTGAAGTGTCCGTGGTAGACGGCGTCGAAGCGGACCAGCGTGGTGAACAGCCGCACGTCCGCCTCGGTGATGGTGTCGCCGACCAGGAAGCGTTGTTCGGCAAGGCGATCCGAGAGCCAGTCCAGCCGCGCGAAGAGCCGGTCGTAGGCCGCCTCGTAGGCGTCCTGGGCGCCTGCGAAGCCGCAGCGGTAGACGCCGTTGTTCACGTCGCGGAAGACGACGTCGTTGACCTCGTCGATCTCGGCGCGCAGCGACTCGGGGTACAGCTGGGGCGCGCCTTCCCGGTGGAACTTGGTCCATTCGGTGGAGAAGTCCAGCGTGATCCTGGCGTAGTCGTTGGTGACCACCTGACCGGTCGGAATGTCGACCAGCGCCGGGACGGTGATGCCGCGCGGGTAGTCGGGGAACCGGGCCAGGTACGCGTCGCGCAGCCGCGGGATACCGAGCACCGGGTCCACGCCGCCGGGATCGAGATCGAAGGTCCAACTCAGCTTGTCGTGAGTGGGACCGCACAGGCCGAGCGAAAGCACGTCCTCCAGGCCGAGCAGCCTGCGCACGATGAGCGTGCGATTGGCCCACGGGCACGCGCGCGCCGCGACCAGCCGATACCGGCCCGGCTCCACCGGATAACCGTCGCGTCCGTCGGCCGTGACGCGGGTGGTGATGTAGTTGGTGTCCCGCTTGAACTCACCAGGCTCGACGTACGAACCGCTTTCCGATGCCGCCTTGGTCACCTGCTCAGTCTGGCAGATTCAGGACTTAGGCTGACCCAATGAGCGAACGAAGTGAGCGAATCATGTTTCAGCGTGCATCGCGCATGCCGGAGCCGAGCGCTAGCGAGGCGCAGGCATGAGTGATACGAAGCCCACTCGGCTGGAACGGGAAAGCACCGACGGCGGCGCGGAGGTCGCCGTCCTGACGCTGGCCCATCCGCCGCTGAACCTCTTCGACCAGGCGATGTTCGACGCGCTGGTGCAGGACATCGCCGACCTGAGCGCGAATCCGCCGCGCGCGCTGTTGCTGCGCGCGGAGGGCAAGGTGGTCTCCGGCGGCGTCGACGTGCACGTCTTCGAGGGTCTGACCACCGAGCAGGGCGCCGAGCTGTGGCGCTCGCTGTTCGCGCGGATCATCCATCCGCTGGAAGCGTTGCCTTGTCCTGTGCTGTTCGCCGCGCACGGCCTCACCCTGACCGCCGCCTTCGAGATCGCGCTGGCCTGCGACATCATCCTGGCCGCGCCGAAGGCGAAGTTCGGCCTGGTGGAGACGGTGGTCGGGCTGACACCCTCGATGGGCGGCCCGCAGCGGCTCGCCGAGCGCGCCGGGTCGGGTCGGGCGCGGGAATTCGTGATGACCGGCGATCTCTACGACGCGGCGACCATGGCCGAGTGGGGCGTGGTCAACGGCGTGCACGAGGACGTGGACGGTGCGGCGCGGGAGCTCGCGCACCGGCTGGCGCAGGGCCCGACCAAGGCGCACGCGGCGACCAAGCGGATCGTCGAGGCCTGGCGCTCCGGCGGTGTGGCGCACGCCGATTCGGTGACCCCCGAGGTGTCCGGCGAACTCTTCGCCACCGACGATCTGCGCGGCGCGGTGCGTAGCTTCCTCGAGGTCGGACCGGGCAAGGCGACGTACACCGGCCGGTGACGGCGGGGACACGGTAATTCGACTATTCCCGCGAGATTGTGATCCGCGTCATATAGTCGCAGGTGCCTGGCAGCTAAAGGCATCGCGCGGAGGACAAATGTCGCAGCTCTTGGTCGAATACCCCCTGACGAACTCGCCCGCGTGTGGAAACCCGCTGGCCCGCGGCGCGGACGGCGTGCTGCGCTACGGCAACCTCACCCCGGCGCTCACCGAGCTGCTCGATCTACAGGTGCACGCCTTCGCGGCGCGCGAGGCGGTCGTCGAGCTCGGTGGGCCCCGGCTCACCTACCGGGAGCTGTGGCACTCGGCCTCGCGCATCGCGGGCGGCCTGCAGGAGCACGGCGTCGGCTACGGCGACCGGGTCGCCATCCACATGCCAGCGGGCGCGCGCTGGGTGCAGGCGTTCCTCGGGGCGCTGCTCAGCGGCGCGGTGCCGGTGCTGGTGCACGACGGGCTTCCCGCGAAGGTGGCCGAGCAGGTGATCGCCGACAGCAAGGCGGATTTCGTATTCGGTCGCGGCGCCCGCGGCGGTGATGTGGAGCTGCCCGACGGCGCCGCGTTCATCGATGACGGCGCGGCGCTCAACGATCTCGCCCTGCTCTGCTACACCAGCGGCACCCGCAAGGGCGTCGAACTGACCAACGAGAACCTGCTCTCGGCGGTCCGCTCGGTGGTCGCCGCGCTGGACCTGCCCACCGACGGTGTGCGCAATCTGGTGCTTCCGCCGCTGGCGCACGCCAGCGGATGCGTCGACCAGCTGCTGCCCACCTTCGCCGTCGGCGGCACCGTGGTGCTCGCCCCGGACGGCCGCGACCTCGCCGAAGCCATTGTGGCCGAACGGATCGACATGGTCTCGGGCACGCCGCGCATCTTCGCGGGCCTGCTTCCCGAGCTTGCCGCGCTACGCGCCGACGGCGTGCCCACCGAGGGCATCAGCCGGGTCAGCAGCGCGGGGCATCGCGCCGAACGGACCGCGAGCGGTCTGGCCGCCGCGCTGCGCGACGCGTTCCCCTCGGCCAGGCACTGGTCGGTGTGGGGCGCCACCGAGACGAGCGGCATCGGACTCGCCGTGGACGACACCGAGACTCCCGCCGACGCGGGCCGAGTCCTCGGATTCCCGTTCGGCGGTACCGAATTGGCGCTCTGGGGTCCGCAGGCCGGAGCCGGACATGGCGAATTGCTCTGTCGCGGACCGAATGTCACCCGGCGGTACTGGAACGACCCGGAGACCACGGCGCACCGGTTCACGGGCAGCTGGTTCCACACCGGCGACCAGGTGTCGATCGACGCGCACGGCCTCGTCCGGCGCGAAATCGCCTGAGCCGTGGGCTGGTTCGACCGGGCCGGGGACTATTCCAGCATCCGGTCGCGCAACCGCGCGCGCAGCTCGGACGTCAGCCCGACGACGTCGAGGTAGCGGTCGAAGTCACCGTGCAGTTGCCGTACCGATTCCAGCGACTCGCCCAGGTATTCCTCGCGCACGCCGAGCAGGTCTTCGGAGAAGCTCGCGCCCGGCGGCAGGGTGGGCTCGATCAACGCGCGCAGCGGCTCGACGGCCTCGTTGCTGAGCAAGTAGTCGGCGAGCACGTCCTCCTCGACGACGCCCACCGCGCGCAGCAGCGTCGCCACCGCCCAGCCGGTGCGGTCCTTGCCCGCCGCGCAGTGCACCAGTACCGCGCCGTCCCCGCGCACGATGGACTCCGCGATCGAGACGATCGCCGAGTTCGCCTCCGGCAGCGCGGGGAACTCGCGGTAGACCTCGAGCATGTGGTCGAACGCGGAGCCGGTGCGCGACTCGTGCGGCGGGGCCTCGCCCATCCGCGAGTCGAAAGGCGTCACGCTGCGCCGCACGCCGTCGGGCAGGTTGTCGTGGCCCATGTGGTCGATCTCCCGCACACCGCGCAGGTCGAAGACCTCGCTGACGCCGAGTTCGCGCAGCGTGCGGTGGCCGTCCGCGTCGAGGCCGCTGAGCTGCGCCGAACGAAGCAGCACGCCCGGGCGCACCTTGGCGCCGTCGGCCGTGCGCAGGCCGCCGGTGTCGCGGAAGTTGAACGTGCCGGAGAGGAAGAACTGATCGGCGGGAGGCGGGAGAGTCACCGATCCAGGCTATCGGCCGCCTGTAGAGCGGCGGTGTCGTTCCCGGATCGAAAGCCGAACACCCGGATGAACCGGTTCCACGGCGCTATTGTGCGCTTTGCCACAGTGACGGCAGGTGCGGCGCCGCGGACCGTAAGGTGGAACATTGTGTGTCTTCCGGCCGCGAGGGTCCGGAAGTCGCCCAGGAACGCCGATCGGTGGGGACACTGCAGCGTTGCAGAGTCATTCCGTTTGGGTAACAAAACATTCTTTCAGTCTGGAATACCCGCTGAACCCGTTCTCAAACCCCGAAAACCCTCTACCATTGATGAACGTTGGACCGGGCAGCCTGGGGATTTCTGGCAGCTCGCCAAAGTTCAGCGAGTCGCGCCATCGGAGGTGCGCGAGTTCTTTCGCCGAGGGAGTCGTCGTTGAGCGCACGTGGAGAAACAGTGGAGAGTCGGTTGCGGCCGACGATCTGCGAGGCCGTGGAGAAAGCGGCCGCCTCGCTCGATATCACCGGAGTGCGGGCACTGCGGGTGCTGTTGCACGCCGGTGTCACCGCGTACTGGCCGCTGGTCAAGGCGGCGCCGACCAAACAGATCCGTGCCTACGAGGCGACCGTGCAGACGCTGCGCGAGCACTGGGAGGTCCGGCCCGAACCCGAACCCGATCCAATCGCCGCGGCCATGTTCCGCGAGATGGACGCCGAGGTCGGCAACTTCCTGCGCCTCTGCGCCGATCGCTCCGGGACCCAGTGGCTGGAACCGGTGGACGACATCGCCACCTACGTGGTGTCGGTCCTGCAGGGCGCCGTGCTGCGCTGGCTGGCCGACTGCAACGACGAGACGACCCTGGTGGTATCGGACGACCTGGTGAGCGGGTTGGCCACCCGGGCCGCCGAAGTCTGACTCGACCAATACTGGACGTGTGACCAGTTTGGTGGTTGAGTTGTCCGGGTGAGCGAGATATCGCCGATCGCCGGACTGCACGCCGCCACCGCCGACCTCGACCCGCCGCTGGCCGCGCTCGATCTGACCGCGCTGCGCGCCAATGCCGCCGATCTGGTCCGCCGCGCGAACGGCGTCCCGATCCGGGTCGCCAGCAAATCCGTGCGCTGCCGCGCCGTACTGGAAGCCGTACTCGGCGGTGATCTGACCGCCGCCGACGGCTTCGCGGGCATCATGTCCTACTCCCTGCGCGAGGCGCTCTGGCTGGCCGGTCTCGGCGCCCGCGACATCCTGCTCGGCTACCCGACAGTGGACCGCGCTGCCCTCGCCGAACTGGCCGCCGACGACACCCTGCTCGGCGCGATCACCCTCATGATCGACGACGTCGACCAGCTCGACCTGATCCGCGCTGCCGTCGGCACCGACCGGGTACGGCCACGCGTCTGCCTGGACGTGGACGCCTCGCTACGGATCGGACCGCTGCACCTAGGCGTGCGCCGCTCACCGATCCGCACCCCCGAACAAGCCGCCGCGCTGGCCAGTGCCGCGCTCGACCGCGGCTTCGACGTGGTCGGCGTGATGACTTACGAGGCGCAGATCGCCGGACTGCCCGACAGCAATGTCGCGGTGCGGCTGGTCAAGCGGGCCTCGGCCGCCGAGATCGCCAAGCGCAGGGCGCGGGTGCTCGAGGCGGTGCGCTCGGTGGTCGGCAAGCTGGAGATCGTCAACAGCGGCGGCACCGGTTCCATCGAGGTCAGCATCGCCGATCCGGATGTCACCGAGGTGACCGCGGGTTCGGGGCTCTACGTGCCGACGCTGTTCGATCACTACCGCGCCTTCACCCCGCGGCCCGCCCTGTTCTTCGCGACCCCGGTGCTGCGCAAGCCGACGCCGTCCATCGCGACGGTGTTCGCGGGCGGCTACATCGCCTCCGGTCCGACCGGCGCGTCCCGGGTGCCGAAACCGGTGTGGCCCAGCGGGTTACGTCTGATCGGCACCGAGGGTGCCGGCGAGGTGCAGACGCCGCTGTCGGCCGCGTCCGAACTGAGCATCGGCGACCGGGTGTGGTTCCGGCACGCCAAGGCCGGTGAACTGTGCGAGCGGTTCGATCGGGTGCACCTCGTCGAGGCGGACGGCAGTCGCCGTAGCGTGCCCACCTACCGCGGCGAAGGCAAGAACTTCGGCTGAGCCCGAGCGCGTTTCAGCTCAATTGCAGGAACCGCGCCAGGTCGGGTAGGTCGTCCGGCGCGGCGGGCAGGTACTGGGTGAGCAGCGGCGAGCGGATGATCACCGCGCGCCACATGGCCCGCGACACGGCCGCGCGAACCAGGTTGGGCGACAACAGGAACGACATGCCGTGCGGGGCGTCGGCCGGGCTCGAGGTGGTCATCGACAGCAGCACCACCGCGGCCTCCCTGCCGCGGAAACGGTCGACGGTGCCGACGAGCACGTCCTCGATCTTGGCGCGCGCCAGCATCGTTCGGATCCGGCCGACCTGCGCGCCGTACGGTGCGACGACGAAGATGTCGTGCGGGTGCAGCCGCCGCGTGGTCGCGCCCATCGTCCACGGTAGGCCGAGCAGGGCGCGCACCTGGCGCACCACCTCGCGTGCCTCGGCCGCCGATTCGGTGGCATCGCCGTAGTGATCGACGAGGACGGTGCCGATCCCCGGCTCGGCGCCATCGAGTTGCCTTGCCAGCGTGACGGTTTCGTTGGAGCGCAGCCTGCCGTCGTAGAACAGCCGGGAGATCGGCTCGCACACACGGGGATGCATCCGCCAGGTGCGGTCCAGCAGGTACCCGCGCTCGGGCGGGACGGTGTGGCGGCCGGCGAGCAACCAGCCGAGGACCGATTCGCCCACCGGCCCGGGATGCGCGCTGCGCGCGACGGTGGGCTGCGGATCGCCGAGCAGCAGCAGATTGCGCGCACTGCCCGCCACCGTCGCGGTCTCCGCCAACGGGAACCGGCCCGCGTCCGCGATCACAAGCAGGTCCAGGCTGTCCGCGGGAACCACGGCGTCGTCGGCGAAATCGGCGGAGAGCCCGCCGATGACACACCCGTTCACGGCGTTGTCCAGGAACCGCGGATAGCGGGCCCCGTCGATCACCGCCCACTCCGGCGCCACCGCCTCGGCGTCCTTCTTCGCCACCAACTCCGGAAGCACACCGACCGCGACGATCGCGTCCAGCAGGCTCTCCACCGTCGAATGCGCTTGCGCCACAACGCCGATACGCCACTTGTTCCGGACGACGAGCCGTTCCAGCACCCGCGCGACGGTGGAGTTCTTCCCGGTCCCCGACGGGCTCTGCACCACCAGGTAGGACTCGTCCAATTCGCGGGTGGCCGCGGTGATGGCGGCGGCGTGGTCGCCGTGCACCTCGGGCAGCGACGCGTCCCCACGCAGCCGCGGCGCGCGCCGGGCGAGGATGTCGAACAGCGCGCAGTCGGGGATCTCCGGCAGCGTCACCAGCAGCCGCTGCGCGGCCGATTCCATGGCGGCCTCGGCGTTCTCGTCCCAGGCGGGAAGTCCCGGCGCGATGGCGATGGGTAGGTCGTCGTAGGGTTCGCAGCCGTCCGGTAGGAGTTCCTCCAGCCGGACCGTGTCGTCGAAGTCGGCGTCCACCGCGCAGCCGAGCACCGTCGCCGTCGCGGTGCCGCGCTTGCCGACCGCGGTGCGCATGCCCGCGGCTACCGGGTGGTCGTAGTAGGTGTACACGGTCGCGCCCGGCGCGAGCGCCGCCGCGCCGCCGCCGTCGCGACCGGTGCCGATCCGGCCGGTCAGCGTCAGATACCTGCGCATGGACGGGCGATTGGGGCTGTGGTGCCACTTGGTGTCCACGGTGCCCCAGTCGGCGATCAGCACGCCGGACGCGTCCGGCCATTCGTGCACGGGGTGGCTGAGGCGGTCGGCGTGCGAGTACCACAGCGGCTGACGTTCGCGCCGGTGGTAGCCGAGCGCCGCCGCCATCAGCGCCGCGGGATGGTCCGGATTCCCCTGGGCCGCGGCGTATTCCGCGAGCGCGGCCTCCACCGAGGACGGGCCGGACATGGGCGCCAGCTGTGTCGGTTCCGGCGTCGGATACCGGTCGGCGCGCGCCATGGGATCGGTGTGCTCGTCGGCCAGTTCCAGCAGCCAGTCGCGTAGCCGAAGCACCGTGACGCAGGCGGGTTCCGGCGCGCCCGCATCGGGCAGCAGGCGCCGCAGCCGATCCAGCCCGTACGAGTCCTCGCCGACCAGCAGCGCGTTGCGCACGATCGGATACAGGTCGACCAGCACACCGTCGCGCAGCAAATCGTCGGCGATCTCCTCGCCGACGCCCGACTCCCCGGTCCAGCGCAGCAGCGCCGAACGCACCTCCGAGGTGTAGTGGTAGACGCGCATGTCCGGGAACGTCCGTCGCCGGTGCGCGAGCAGATCGAGCACCCGGCTCAGCGCGTCCCGCCACGCCGCGTCCTCGTCGGCGAACGGCGCGCGCAAGGACAGGTGCACGGCGCCAGGCTCGCCGATCTCGATCGCCGCGAGGCGGCCCCGGTCGTCGGCGTCGACGGTCAGCGAGAGATCGCCCGGTGTCGCGGGCGGCAGCCCGGCGAGCGCGAGCGCGTCGACGAGCGTGTGCGCGGGACGACCCGAATCCTCGCTGCGCCGTTGGATTTCCGCCTGCCTGCGCAGCGTGGTCACGGTGCGCGGCGGCAGTCCGTGCACCGCGCCGTCCAGCCCGCCGAGCCGGTCGATGGTGCTCACCCCTGCCTCGCGCAGCCTGGCGCGCGCGGCGGGGGACATACCCGCGACGAGGAGCAGATCGCGCGCCGCGGTCAGCTCGGCCGTGCAGGTGGGGCAGCGGCCGCAGGCCAGATACCGCGGATCGCCCCACTGGACGGGCAGCAGCTCGCCGAGCTTGTCCTCCACGATCCGTTCGACGCGCCGCCGTCGTGCGAGATAGACCGGAACCAGATCGGTGAGCGGATGGTCGGCGCTGTCCGCGCCTAGATGCAGCCGGGCCGTGGGTGCGGCGAGGCCACCGCTCGCGTCCAAAGCCACGGCGCAGGCGGCCGATTCGAGCGCCGTGCCCACCAGGGCCCACGGTGTCGCGGCGGCGCCGTGCACGGTGTAGCGCACCCGATGACTCGCGCGGACGAGGTACTCGCACGAGCACGCGAACCCGCCGTCGAAGAAGGTGGCGTTGTGCACCACCGCCACGCCTTCGCGCAGCGCGGCAAGGGTCTGCTCGTGCGCGTCCCGCAGCGCCGCGACCCGCCCCGCTGGATCGTCCGGATTCTGTGGCGGCTGGCGGATCTCGACCATGCCGCTGCCGTAGCGGTCGCGGAAGTCGGCGAGCCTGCGCTCGCGGGAATCGTCGACGCGGTGCGGCTCGGCCGCGAAAGTGCGCGCGGCAGCGGCCTCGATGTCGTCCGGAAGCGCGCCCAGTTCGGTGTCGAGGGCACGCAGCAACGCGAATTCACAGCGCGCCGCGCGCACGAGATCAGCGGCGGCGCATACGACACGATCACCGAACACGAACAAACGCGCCCCTCCTGTGTCTTCGCCGGGACACCCGCACCGGGCGCGCTGGCGTGCGCGCCGGTCGGCAACACCTTAGCTAGCCCCGCGTGACCTCGGCGTACCCGCCCGGCTCAGGAGCGTGGCTTGCGGCGCTCCGGGCGCTTGCCCGCGTCGCGGTCGCGACGCGGACCCCGGGTGAACGAGCGGTGCGATGGCGGGCCCTGGTCCAGCTGCAACTGGATGAGCACGCCGCTGATCCTGGTGCGCCGCAAGGCTTCCAGTGTCTCGGCGGGCAGCTGCGCGGGCAGCTCGACCAGACTGTGGTCCGGCCGAATGCTGATATGCCCGAAGTCGCTGCGCCGCAAACCACCCTCGTTGGCGATGGCGCCGACGATCGCGCCGGGCACCACGCGGTGCCGCTTGCCGACGCTGATCCGGTAGGTGGCCAGCTCCGCGCCGGTGCCGCGGTGGTGCGACGCCGCGGGGCGCTCCTCGTCGAACCGGCGGGCGGGCCGTTCCCTCGGCACGCGCTCGCGCCGCTCGGGCTCGGGTTCCGGCTCCATGAAGAAGTTGTCGCCGTCGTAGGAGCCGACCGCCAAAGCCGCGGCGATGTCGACGAGCGGGATGTTGTGCTCGCGCTCGTAGTCCTCGATCAGCTTGCGGAACAGCGGCAGATTCGCCGAGGACAGGTTCTCGGTGATCGCGTCGCCGAACTTCGCCACGCGCTGCGCGTTCACGTCCTCGACGCTTGGCAGCTGCATCTCCTCGAGCGGGTGGCGCGTGGCGCGCTCGATCGCCTTGAGCAGATGACGTTCTCGCGGCGCGACGAACAGCAGCGCCTGTCCGCTGCGGCCCGCGCGGCCGGTGCGGCCGATGCGGTGGACGTAGGACTCGGTGTCGTGCGGGATGTCGTAGTTGACCACGTGCGAGATGCGGTCCACGTCCAGGCCGCGCGCGGCGACGTCGGTGGCCACCAGGATGTCCAGCGCGCCGGACTTGAGCTGGCCGATGGTGCGCTCGCGCTGGTTCTGCGCGATGTCGCCGTTGATCGCCGCGGCGGAGAAACCGCGGGCGCGCAGCTTCTCGGCGAGCTCCTCGGTGCCCTGCTTGGTGCGCACGAAGATGATCATCGCCTCGAAGGACTCGACCTCGAGGACCCTGGTCAGCGCGTCCAGCTTGCGCTGGTGCGAGACCTGCACCCAGCGCTGGGTGATGTTGGTGTTGGTCTGGGTCTTGGCCTTGACCGTGATCTCGACCGGGTCGTGCAGGTACTGCTTGGAGATCTTGCGGATCGCCGAGGGCATGGTGGCCGAGAACAGCGCGACCTGCTTGTCGGTTGGCGTCTCGGCGAGAATCCGCTCGACGTCCTCCTGGAAGCCCATCTTGAGCATCTCGTCGGCCTCGTCCAGCACCAGGTACTGGAGCTGGGAGAGGTCGAGCGTGCCCTTCTCCAGGTGATCGATGACACGGCCCGGCGTGCCGACGACGACGTGCGCGCCCCGGCGCAGACCGGACAGCTGCACGCCGTAGCTCTGACCGCCGTAGATCGGCAGCACGTGCAGGCCCGGCATGTGCGCGGCGTAGCGGCCGAACGCCTCGGCGACCTGGATGGCCAGCTCGCGGGTCGGCGCGAGGACGAGCGCGCGCGGCTGCTTGCCCTCGATCTTCAAGCCCATCAGGATCGGGATCGCGAATGCGGCGGTTTTGCCGGTGCCGGTCTGGGCGAGGCCGACCACGTCGGCGCCCTCCAGCAGCGGCGGAATGGTCGCCGATTGGATCGGCGATGGCGATTCGTAACCCACGTCGGCGATGGCCCGCAGAATGCGGTCATCGATACCCAAGTCGGCGAAGGAGGGGCCGGCAGCCGGGGAAGACGCTTCGCTCCCAGCCGGGTCCCTGTCGTTGTCGCCAGGAACGCTGTCGACCTCATTGGTGTTCATTGACCAGCAGTTTACCGCCTGGCGGTGGCCGTCCCTGCCACCGGGCCAATACGGTGAGACCTATGCAACTGAACGACGCGCCCGAACATCAGGATCAGCCCGCTGCTTCCGTGGAGGTCGCGGTCGTCCAGTTCGCCCCGGGAAAGGACCCCGCGGCCAACCTCGCCGCGCTGCGCGAGCACGTCGGGACCGCCGCGAGCAGGGGCGCCCGGTTGGTGGTCGCGCCCGAATACTCGATGTTTGCCGTGACCCGGCTCGACGAACGGGTCGTGGCCGTGGCCGAGCCGCTGACCGGCCCGTTCGCCACCGCGCTCGGCGCGATCGCCAGGGAATTCGCGGTGAATCTGGTGGCGGGCATGGTCGAGCAGGTGGCTCCCGGCGCGGACCGCATCCGTAACACCCTGCTGGTGTTCGGGCCCGACGGCGAACTCGTCACGCGTTATCGGAAGGTGCACCTCTACGACGCCTTCGGCTACCTGGAATCGAACGTGGTCGAGCCAGGCGCGATCGAGGAGCCGCCGATCTTCGCGGTCGACGGCGTGCGCTTCGGCGTGCAAACCTGTTTCGATCTGCGCTTCCCCGAGGGCTTCCGGCGCATCGCCGCCGCGGGCGCACAGGCGCTGGTATTGCCCGCGCAGTGGATCCCCGGCCCGGCCAAGGTGGACCAGTGGACGACGCTGCTGCGGGCAAGGGCCATCGAGAACACGGTGTACGTGCTCGCCGCAGACCAGTGCGCGCCGCGCGGCGCGGGCGCGTCGATGATCGTCGATCCGACCGGCAGCGTGCTCGCCGAACTCGGCGACGAACCCGGCGTGCTCACCGCGGACATCGACCTCGCGCATTTGGCGACGGTGCGGACCGCCAACCCGAGCCTGGCGTTGCGCCGATTCGCGATCACCGAGCGCGCACCGGAGTAGCGTTCGAATCGATGATCTACGCCGATCGGACCGCCGCCGGTCGCGCGCTGGGTGCCCAGCTCGAACACCTGCGCGCGTCGAAGCCGCTGGTGCTCGGTCTGCCCCGCGGCGGTGTCCCGGTCGCCGCTGCGGTGCGCGAGATCATCGGGGGCGATCTGGACATCCTGCTGGTGCGCAAGCTCGGTGTGCCGTGGCAGCCGGAGCTGGCCATGGGCGCCATCGGCGAGGACGGGGTCCGGGTGCTCAACTCGGACGTGCTCGCGCACACCGGCGTCACCCAGCGCAGGCTCGCGGCCATCGAGGAGGCCGAGCGCGAGGAACTGGAGCGGCGCAGGGAGGTGCTGCGCGGCGACGCGAAACCGGTGCCGATCGCCGGGCGCACCGTGGTGATCGTCGACGACGGGATGGCGACCGGCGCGACCGTGGTGGTCGCCTGCCGGGTCGCGCGCCTGCACCAGCCGACGCGCGTCGTCGTCGGCGTGCCGGTGTCATCCATCGAGGCGATCCGCCGGGTGGAGGCCGAGGCCGACGAGGTGGTGTGTCCGCTGGTGCCGCGCAGCCTCGGCGGCGTCGGCGTCGCCTATCGGGACTTCCACCAGCTCGCCGACCACGAGGTCACCGATCTGCTGAACAACTGAGCCTGGTCGGACCGAGCGGAGTCCTCGCGCTGGTCCGAGTCGTCGAACCGAGCCTGGTTGTTCGGACTGGGCCGGGTCGTCGGACCGAGCGGAGACCTTGCGCTGGGCTGGGTCGTCGACCGAGCCGTTGTTCGAACTGAGCCGAGGTGCGGAACCGATCAGCCGATTTCGCTGATGCCCTTGCGGTGCCGCTGCGCGAGTTCGGCGTAGAACCCCGGGTTCAACTGCACCCACATCTGCGCCTGGGTGCCCTCGATCGGGCGCTTCACCTCCGCGGGGGAGCCGGCCGCGAGCACCCCGTCGGGGATCTCGGTGCCCGGCGCCACCAGCGAATGCGCCGCGATCATGCTGCCCGCGCCGATCTTGGCGAGGTCGAGCACCGTGGTGCCGTTGCCGACGATCGCCTCCGCGCCGACGGACGCGCCGTGGAAGACCACGCTGTGCGCGATGGTCGCGCCGGGACCGATCTCCATCGGCACGTCCGGCGGAACGTGCAGCACGGCGTTGTCCTGGATGTTGGCGCGTTCCCGGATGGTGATCGGGGCGAGGTCGGCGCGCAGCACCGCGCCGTACCAGATCGAGGCGCCCGCCTCGACCCGCACGTCACCGATCAGCGTCGCGGTCGGCGCGACGAACGCGGTCGGATCGACCTGCGGCCGCTTGCCTTCGAATTCGTAGAGTGGCACGGCTAAAGGTCTACCAGCGCAATGCCGCTACCACCGCTCGGATCGCGCGGTGGTCTTCTCGGCGGCGGCCAGCATCGGGCGCAGATGGGCGGCGAAGGTCTCCGCGTTCACCGGCGCAATGTGCACGTCGGCGCCGGTACGGACCGCGTAACGACCGTCCTCGGCGACGTCGATCCAGCACAGCACCCCGAACGGCTTCAGCCCTTCGTCGCGGCGCACCGACACCACGATCTGGCCGATGCCGTCGCGCGGACTGGCGAGCAGGCGGCGGATCCGCGCGGGCGCGGACGGACCCGAGACCGGAACGGTCACCAGGTCGCGGCTGTCCTCCTTGACCCGCGACAGCGGCGAACTGAGCCGGGCGGCGGTGCCGGGCGGATTCTCCGGAAGCATCGAGATCACCCGGGCGGGCAAACTTTTCGGGCTGCCGACGAACAGGCGGATGTCACCGCCGCGGTCGGGTGTCGGCCCCGGGCGTTGCGCGGCGACGACGGCGACGTTGCCCGAGGCGACGCCGAGGACGCGCACGGGGCGCACGGCGCCGGTGGCCGGTGCGCCGTAAGTGCGGTCGAACCCAGCGCCGGAGGTGCGGTCGAACCCAGCGCCGGAGGTGCGGTCGAACCCAGCGCCGGAGGTGCGGTCGGAACCGGTGTGGGAGGGGCCATTCGACCCGATGCCGAAAGGGCCACCGAACTCTGCGTCGGAGGGACGGTAGGACCCGGTGCCGGAACGGCCATCGAACCCCGCGCCCATGGAGCCGCCGAACCTGGCTTCGGTGGTACTGCCGAACTCGGCGCCGGAGGTACCGGTGAACTCGGCCGAGGAGCCACCGGACCCGGCACCGCCATGGCGTCCCGAGGCGGAGTCGCCCGCGGAATCGGGGTAGGCGGCCGTCGACGGTCCCGCGGACATACCGATGGCGAATTCGGCGGTGTCCGTGAGTTGTTCGCCGTCCGGGGCGGCGGCGCGGTTGGTCGGTCGGTGCTCGCCGAAGACCTCGATGCGCACCGTCGGCCGGGTCAGCAACCGCAGCGCGGCTTCCAGATCGGCGTCCAGCGTCCGCTCGCACCACGCGTGCAGGGCGGGCAGTTGGGCCGCCCGCTCCACCGAGTCGCGCGCCGAGAGCCGGACGGCCAGCGGGTACGGGATACGGTCACCGTCGGTGCGCTCCCAGGCCATGGCGAACTGGTCCGGTGTCAGCGTCCAGTTCACTCCAGATCGGTCCATTCGCCGACGACCGGTGGTGTGGTCGGATCGAGTTCGCCGATCAGCTCGCCCGTTTCGTCCGCGGGTTCGAGGAAGGTCAGCTCGTCGTCGATCCAGTGCAGCTCGTCGTCCTCTTCCTCGGCGCGGGCGGCCGCGGCCTTGGACGCGACGCTGGAACCGTGCCGGGTGGTGTCGGCCGCGGCGAGCGCGCCGCCCATGAGCCCGCCGACGGCACCCGCGCCCATACCGGTGACGGCCTCGCTGTTGGCGTCCCTGCGCCGTTCCTCGCGCTTGCGCTCGTCCTCGGCGGCCGTCGTGCCGCCGCCGGGCATGGTCGCGCCGGGCAGCGCGGCGGAGGCCGCGACCACCGGCGCCGAAAGACCTTGGCGCGGTGCGCGATCCGGCGTCGCTGCCGCGGCGGCGGTGGGCGTGTCGGTCGCGACGGTGACGGGCTTGGCCGCGGCGGGCGTCGTGTCGGTGGCGGGCGGGGCGGTGAGCGGTCCGGCGGACGCGGGGGTCACCGTCGCGGGTGTCGTGTCGGTGGCCGTGGCCTGCTCCGGTTCGGGTTCGGTCTCCCGCGCCGGTTCCGCGACCGGCACCGACGTGAGTGCCGAAACAGGTTGGGCTCCAGGGACATCCACGGTACTCACCGGAGCGCCCAGCGCGGTGCCCGGCGTGCTGCCGCCCGGGGTACTGCCCGTCGGGACGATCGGCGCGTCGTCCGGGAACGCCGGAACCCCTGAACCGCTTTGCAGAAACGCGTTGGCGTAGATGGTGTCCATGGCCCGCACGACGTCTTGGCGGTCGTGCTCGGTGGTCTTCTGGGTGGCGATGTTGCCGGTCGCCTGATTCGGATCGAGCAGTGCCGCAGCGAGATCCGGCTCGGCGCCGGACGGTGAACCGACCGCCGACCGCAGCGTCTCGGCGGCATCGCCCGCTTGGCCGAGCCGCTGCGCCACCGCCGCCATCACATCGGCGAGCTGCTGGCCGCGCTGTTCGAAATCACGCACCGCGTCGGCGGCGGTCTGCGCCGCGCCACCGCGCCAGCCGTCGGCGATGGTGGAGCGAATCTCGTTGTGCGCCTGCGCGACCGACTCGGTCAGGCCGGTCGCCGAGGTCTGCCAAGCCTGCTGACCGGCGTTGAGCACCGCCGGGTCGAGCAGCTGCACCTTGCCGTGGATCTCCTGGTGGGTCAGGTTGTCGAAGACCTCAACGCTGGGCGCGTAGGCCGGATCGACGCGGGTGTGCGGCGCGCGTTCGGTCTGGTACGGAATCTCACGCATGCGCGGCTCCCGTCGCGTCCACCCTGGCCACCGCGGCCGCGAGTTCGGTGTCGGCCTCGGTGTAGGCCGTCGCCGCGGCGCGGAAGGTCTGGGCGAGCGCCCGCGCCGAGTCGGCGTAGTCGCGCAGCCGCGCGATCGCGCCCTCGGCCTTGTCCTCGAAACCGCGCCGCAGTGCGTCACCGGAAGCGAAACCGCCGAAGCCGGGCAGCGATACGGCCGCGCTCAGCACTCCGATCTGCGCTTCGACCTCGTCGGCGAGCTGCTCGTAGCGTCGTGCGCACCGCTCGTGCGCGCCGTCGGCGACCAGCACGCCGTCGATCCAGAGCCTGCCCTCGTCGACCGCTTGATTCAGTGCCGTGACCTGCGGCACCGCGCTGTCCTGTGGTTGCACCGCCCCGTCCCCCTTGTCTCCTCATCGTGCCGCGTCGTGCGGCCGTACTCGGTTCACGCGTGCCGTGCCAACCCCACGACGACGCCCTGCATCCAGTCCGCGATGTCGACGCCGACCCGCGCGCGCACCGGCTCGTGCAGCAGATCGTGCCCGGCGTCGGCGTACTCGCGTAAATCTACCCATTCGTGGCGTGCAGTCCAGACCCGCATCGCATCGATCGGCGCGCGACGGTCCTCTGTCCCGTGCACCGCCAGGATCGGAAGATCGGACGGAAGCGGGGTGCCGGGAGCGCCGGGCAGACCGCTGCCGAGTGCGCGGCGCGGCACAGCCGAGAGCACCAGACCGGACAGCGTGCCAGGATCGATGCTCGGGACGGTCGGGAAGTTCGCCTCGACGGCATTGAGGTCGGTGGCCGTGCTCGCGTCCGGTACCGCGGCGCCGAGCATGCCGAGCACGGTGACCGCACCGAGCGAATGCCCCATCAACACCAACGGCGCGTCCGGCAGTTCGACACGCGCCAGATCCACCAGTCGGGTCGCGTCCGCGACCAGCTCGGCGAGGGTGCCGGGATGCGCGGGGTCGCCTTCGCTGAGGCCGTGGCCCGCGGTGTCCAGTCCCCACACCTCGATGTCGATCGACCGGAGGAACCGGGCGAACCGGTGGTAGTGGCCGCTGTGCTGGCCGATACCGGGCAGTAGTATCGCCACCGCCGCGGGGTGGTCGACCGTCCAGCGCCGATAGTGCAACCTGCCGCGCGTGCCGTCGAAGTAGAGCATGCACTGATAGTGCCAAACCTTCTGCACTTCAGGGGACTTCACCATCCCGGTGAAAAGGCGGTTACACTGCGCGCGTTCGCGGTGCCGATCAGGAGGTCCCAGGTGTCCGTCGTCGAGTTGCCCGCGCTCCTGCGCCGCGCGGTTCCCGCGCTCGCCGTCGCCTTGGCCTGTGCCGGAGTCGCCGCGCCGCTCGCGACCGCGGAACCAGGCTCCGCTTGCGCGCCCGCGACGTCGGCGACCGCACTGCCCGCCGCCGTCCCGGTGCTGGACTGGTCGGAGAACCTGGCCTACGACGGGCAGGGCAACCTGTGGGTTTCCCGGCTGTACCGCAACGAGGTGCAGCGCTACGACGACGCGGGACGGCTGACCGCCACGGTCCCGGTGGAGTTTCCCGGCGCGGTCCGGCTCGGACCGGACGGGCTGATGTACGTCGTCTACGGCGACGCGCCGACCAGCGTCGTGCGCCCCGGCGGCGTCGTCCGTTTCGACCCGGCCGCCGCCGCACCGCGTCCGGAGATCTTCGCGTCCGGATTCACCATGCCCAACGGCGCGGCCTTCGACGCCGACGGCACGCTCTACGTCGCCTCCGCGACCGGCGTGATCCGCATCGGCCGCGACGGCGTCGTCGACACGGGCTGGACCGAGCGGGCCAGGCTGAACGCCAACGGCATCGCCGTGCACGACGGCACGGTGTACCTGACCTCCAACGGCGGTCCGCTCGGACGGGTCCTGCGCTTCCCGGTCACCGAACCGGACCGTCGCACCGTCCTCACCGATCTCACGTCCGGGCTTCCCGGCGTCCCCGACTTCGCCGACGACTTGCTGGTGGACGATGCGGGCGCGGTCTATGTGACCGCGTTGTCCGGCCAGCTCGTCCGGATCGATCCGAACGGCCAGTCCTGCCGCATCCTCTCGGCCGAACCGATGACGTCGCTCGTCGCCGTGCCGTGCCGCCCCGGCGAACTCCTCGCCGGCACCGAACGCGGCGCGGTCCTACGCATCCAGCTCGCCCCCTAACCCACCCCGCCTCGACTCGCAGTGATCCCGCTCGACCACCATTTCTCGCCCCTCGATAGAGAAATGGATTCGACGGGAGTCGAATGGCGGTGCGACACGCCCAGATTGCCGCCATTTCTCTCCCGTCGAGACGGTCAGCCGCGGTGGTTGGGGACCCCACACGTCTGCGCCTGCCGGTATCGTCCAACGTCGACGCGGGGAACACCGGTGCGAATCCGGGGCTGTCCCGCAACTGTCACCGAGGAGCAATCCGCCGATTCATGGCCACGACCTGCCCGGGTTGGAAGGCCGGTGGTGCGCGTCGATCCGGGAGCCAGGACACCCGCGTCGGATGTATCGGGACGACTCTCCACGAGGATGGCATGGACAACTCCACAGGATCTCGACGGCCGCTGGGCCGCCGGGAGTTATTGCTGCGCGGGGCAGGGGCTGCCGGCCTCGTCGCGCTCGGCGGCATCGGTGTGCTCACCGGTTGCGGGACCGACGGATCGACCGGAGCGCCGGAGGGTCCGCCGCGCGCGGGCGGCCGGTTGCGCTCCGCGATCGCCGGGCGTGCCGCGAGCGTCGACGTGCTCGACCCGCACCGGGCGGGCAGTTCCGCGGGCGGCGCGGTCTCCAAGAATGTGTGGGACAAGCTGGTCGCCTACAACAACGACCTGACCCTGCGATACCGGCTCGCGCAATCGCTGGAACCCAACGCGGACGGCAGCGAATGGCGGATCACCCTGCGCCCCGGCGTGGTCTTCAGCGACGGCACGCCGCTGACCGCCCGGGACGTGCTGTGGAGCTTCGAGCGCATGCTCGACCCGGCCAAGCCGTCCTCCGGCGACCTCGCGGTGGTCGACATGGGCCGCACCAGGGCCGACGGTGAGCTCGGCGTCGTCGTCGCGATGAAGACGCCGATCGCGGACTTCGGCTCGGTGCTCGCGGGGTGGTACTGCTACGTCGTCAAGGACGGCAGCACGGTGTTCGACGAACGGACTCTCCCGGTCGGCACCGGCCCGTTCGCGCTGCACTCGTGGTCGCCGGGCGACCGAACGGTGTTGCGGCGCAACGAGAAATATTGGGACGGTCCGGTACACCTGGACGAGGTCGAGATCATCCAGATCGCCGAGACCGAGGCGCGGATGAACGCCTTCCTCTCCGGCGAAGTGGATCTGGTGCAGGAGATGTCGTACCTACAGGCGCGTTCGCTGGACAGCGATCCGGACGCCTACGTCGTCACCCCACCGGCCGGACTGATGGGCGCCTTCCAAATGCGCGTCGACGAACCGCCTTTCGACGACGTGCGGGTCCGCCAGGCGATGCGGTTGGCTGTCGATCGGCAGGCCATGGTCGACTCGGTGTACTACGGCTACGGCGAGGTCGGCAACGACATCTACGGCAAGGGCGCGCCTTTCTACAACGACAGCCTGCCGCAGCGGACCTACGACCCCGAGCGGGCCAGGCAGCTGCTGAAGGAGGCGGGCAAGGAGAACCTGACCGTCACCTTGCAGACCGCAGACGCGATCCCCGGGATGGTCGAATCGGCAACGCTTTTCGCCGAGCACGCCAAGGCGGCCGGTATCACGATCCGGCTGGAGACGGTCCCCGCCGACACCTACTTCTCCCGGGTGTCGGGCAAGCAGCCGCTGACCCATATCGGTTGGTGGAACTACAGTTTGGACTATTTCTACGGCCAGACCATGACCAGTGCCTCGCCGAGCAACGGCACCGGTTGGCGTCGTCCGGCGTGGGACGCCAAGTTCGCCGCGGCCCGTGCGGAGATGAACGAGCAGCGACGTCGCCAGCTGTACTTCGAACTCCAGGAAGAACTCTGGAACGAAGGCGGCTACATCCTGCACAGCTTCGCGAAGCGGCCGGACGCCGCCCGTAAACGGGTGCGCGGCGTCCGCGACGGCGTGCCTGGCACGGACGATTGGGCGAACTTCGCCACGACCTGGCTGGCGTCCTAGGCGGCGGTCGTGACCCGTTATCTGCTGCGCCGGATCGGCGGCGGCATCGGGGTGCTGTTCGTCGTCGCGCTGGTGGTGTTCGGACTGTTCGAGGCGCTCGACTCGGACGCGGCCGCCGTCGCGCTGAGCCGTGACGGCGGCCGCGATCCCTCGCCGGAACAGCTCGCCGCGGTCCGCGCCGAACTCGGCCTCGATCGTCCGGCTCCGGTTCGATTCCTGGACTGGGCGGGCGATTTCGTGCGCGGCGACCTCGGAACCTCGCTGGTTTCGGGACGTCCGGTCGGCGAGGTCCTGCTTGATCGGCTCGGCAACAGCGCGGTCTTGGCCGTGGTGACGACGGCGCTGCTGGTGCCGATCGCGCTGTGTCTCGGTCTCGCGGCGGGTGCGCGGGCGGGGTCGCGGCTGGACCGAGCCGTCAGTGCCGTGACCCTGGTCGCGGAGTCGCTGCCGTCGTTCGTGTCCGGCGTGATCCTCGTCGCCACAGTCGCTTTGACGTTTCGGCTGCTGCCCGCGGTCTCGCTGCTGCCGACCGGCGTGAGCGCGTGGCAGCGGCCGGAAGTGCTCGTCCTGCCGGTGCTGTGCCTGCTGATCGGCGCGAGTCCGCATCCGGTGCGGGTGATCCGGGCGCAGACCGCCGACGTGATGACCAGTCCGTACATCGAGACGGCGCGGCTCAACGGCGTCGGCCCGTGGCGGCTGCTTGCCAGGCACGTAGCCCCGAACGCGGTGTCCGCGTCGATCCATCCGCTCGCCGGATCTATCGTCGGACTGATCGGCGGAATCGCGGTTGTCGAAACGCTTTTCGCCTATCCCGGATTGTCCCAGGAATTGCTGCGCGCCATCTCGGCGCGCGATTTTCCGTTCGTCCAGTCGGCCGCGATGCTGATGGCGGGCGTCGGGTTGGTGGTATATCTGATCGCCGATCTGCTCACCCTCGCCGTCAGCCCGCGGGCGCGGCACGTGGTGTTGGGCGGGCAGTCGTGACCGGTCAAGCGGGTGCGGTCGTGATATTGGGGGTGCGGTCGTGATCGGCCGCGACGGAGGTGATAGCCGGCGGGCGTTCGTGATTCGCCTGCCGCGTCGGGCGATTCCGCCCGCCGTCGGTTTGGCGGTGGTCGTCGCGACGGTGGCGCTCGGACCGTTGCTCGCCCCGCATTCGCCCACGGCTCCGGTGGGCCGTCCGTTCCAAGGCCCGTCCGCGCGGTACCCGTTCGGCACCGATGTGGTTGGGCGCGACGTGCTCTCGCGGCTGCTGCACGGCGGGGTTCCGCTGGTGTCGATCGCGGCGGTCGCCCTGGTGACCGCGTACGTCATCGGGTTGGCGCTCGGACTGCTCGCCGGGTTGCGGCGGGGCGCCGATCCCTGGGTGATGCGCCCGGTCGACGCCGTGGTTGTCGTGCCGTGGTTCCTGTTGCTCGCGGTCATCGCGACCGCGATGGGGCCGGGTCCCGCGGCGATCGTGGTGACCACCGCGGCGGCCTCGGCCCCGTGGATCGCGCGGATCGTGCGCACCGCCGTGCTCGACCTCGCCGCACGGGGATACGTGGAGGCCGCGCGCGCCAGGGGCGAGCCGTGGTGGCGACTCGCGGTGGTGGAGGTACTGCCGAATCTGCGCTCGGTCGTCTTGGCGGACGCGGGAATTCGCGTCTCGGGCGCCATCGCCATGGTGGCGGTGAGCGGGTTCCTCGGCTTGGGTCTGCGTCCGCCCTCCGCGGATTGGGCGTTGATGATCACGGAGAACCGACCGGGTTTCGCGGTCGCGCCGTGGTCGGTGCTCGCGCCCGCCGGATTGGTGATGGCATTGGTCGTCTCGGTGAACCTGCTGGTGGATCGACTGCTCGGCGGGGACGAGCGGCGGGTCGAAGCGGCCATCCGGGCGCCCGGCGACGGCCTCGCGGTGCGGGGGCTCAGTGTCCGCGACGCGCACGGTCGTGCCGTGCTCGACGATGTGACGCTCGCGGTGGAGCAAGGCCGCGGACTCGCGGTCGTCGGCCCATCCGGCGCGGGCAAGACGACCTTCGCGCTGGCCGTGCTCGGCGCGCTGCCGAAGGGCATGTCCGCGACGGGCGTCATCGCGACACCCGCGGCGACCGGCCGCCGCACCGTCGGCTACGTGCCGCAAGACCCGTCCTCGGGTCTGAACCCGGCCCTGCGCATCGGCACCGCTATCCGCGAAATTGCCCGCGCCCGAGCTGGTTCCAACCAACCAGACATCGCCGCTGCCCTGCGCCGAGTGGGCCTCCCCACCGACCGCCACTTCCAACGCCGATACCCGCACCAACTCTCCGGCGGCCAGCAACAACGGGTGCTCCTCGCTATGGCGCTGCTCGGCGACCCGGCCCTGATCGTCCTCGACGAACCCACAACCGGGCTCGACCACCGAACCCGCACCGAACTTCTCGACACCTTGCACGCGATCCGCCACGAGACCGCGACGACCTTCGTCGTCATCACCCACGGCCTCCCCGCTCTGGCGTCGATCGTCGACGACGTCGCCGAGTTCGACGGCGGCCGCCTCACCCGCTTCGAGCCCCTGCACTCGGCCCCGTCGGCAACCCAGGATCTCGCCCGCCCCGACCACGGTGCCGGTCCGGTGCTGCCTGCTCTCGGATCGAACCTCGGGACAGACCGCGACGCGATCCCGGCGCTGCTGCCGGACAAGCAGATCATCGATGTCGACGCGAACCCGCTGCGGGGCAAGGGGCTGCCGGTGCAGCGCCGAAGCGGACTTCCGGTGCACGACGGACACCGCGGTCCACGTGACGGACCTCTGGCGGCAGGGGCCGTCGAAGGACCTGTGTCCGAGCGGAGCACGCTGCCGGGCGGGGCGGGGGCGCTCAGGCGCAGGCGTTCGGTACTCGAAGGGGTCGGTCGGGTCCCGGTGTTGCGCGTCGACGGGCTGACGGTCCGGCACCGCCGCAGCCGTCCCGTCCTCGACGGAGTCGGCTTCGAGTTGGGCGCGGGGGAGTGCCTCGCGCTCACCGGCCGTTCCGGAGCGGGCAAGACCACGGTGGCGCGGGTACTTGCGGGGTTGTGCGAACCCGATTCGGGCGCAATCGAACTGGCGGGCCGACGCCTGCCAGCGGGCGTGGATCGGCGCTCGACCGACGAGCGGCGAGCAATCCAGCTGGTCTTCCAGAACCCGGCGACATCGTTGAATCCCGCGTATTCCGTTGGCAGACAGGTCCGCCGCACACTCCGCCTGCTGCGCGGTATCGATGAAGCGTCCGCCGCCAACGAGGCACTGCGCCTCTTCGAATCACTGCGCCTGGATCCGAGTCTGCTGTCCCGGCGACCGTCCCAACTCTCCGGCGGTCAACAGCAGCGCGTCGCCATCGCCCGCGCCCTCGCCGCCGACCCCACGGTCCTCATCTGCGACGAGATCACCGCCTCGCTGGACAGCCGCGCCCAAACGGCCGTCCTGGATCTCCTGGATTCCCTGCGCGCCACCGGCCTTTCCATGGTCCTCATCAGCCACCAACCCGAGGTGATCGAGCGCCTGGCCGACCGGGTCCTGACCATCGCCGACAGCCACCTGACCTCCGCGCCCGCCTAGCCCCTGGCTCACCCTCGAATGATGTGTTGGCACACACCGTTCGTACGCCTCACATAGCCACTGGCTGTGTGAGGCGTGTGAATGGTCTGTGGGAGTCGGTTTTCAGGGGTTGGGGGATGGGGTTGTGGCGGAGGTGATTCGGGACGCGATGTGGCGGAGTTGTTCGGCGAGTTCGGGGGATTCGTGGATGCGGAATGGAACACCGAGGGCGAGGAGCCGGTGGGCCAGCCATTCCGGGGAGTCGTCGCGGGTGGCGGCCAGCGTGCAGGTGTTGTCGTCGACGGGCATGAGGTCGCCCGGGTCGTCACCGACGCGGCCCGCGACGCGCTCGAGTGGTGCCGAGATGGTGACGTGCACGCGGTAAGACGGTGTTCCCCAATCGGTTCGGCGGCCCGCGACGTAGTCGGCGGGGGAGGCCGCGGGTAGGGGACGCGGGGTGAAGCGAGCGCCGGTGAGTTGCGGACGTTCGATCCGATCGACGCGGAAGACCCGCCAGTCCGCGCGATCGAGGTCGTGGCCGAGGAGGTACCAGCGGCGGCGGATCGGAATGAGACCCACCGGCTCCACGTGACGACGCGAACTGCCTGAGTACCCGAAACGGGCCCGCTCCCTGTTGGTTACAGCCGCTGCCAGCGTGCTCAACACTTCGGGGTCGACGGTCGGTCCGTCGTTGGCGGGCGTCGCGGTGGCCGCACCGAGGACGCGCACGCGGCGGCGCAGCTTGGCGGGCAGGACCTGCTCCAGTTTCGCGAGCGCACGCACCGACGCCTCCTCGATGCCCGCGACCGCGGACCCGGCCGCCGCCCGCAGTCCGACCGCGATGGCGACCGCTTCGTCCTCGTCGACGAGCAGCGGCGGCATGGCCGTGCCCGCCACCAATCGGTAGCCGCCCGTCGCGCCCATGGTGGCCTGCACCGGATAGCCGAGTTCGCGCAGCCGGTCGATGTCGCGGCGCACGGTGCGGTCGGTGACGCCGAGGCGTTCGGCCAGTTCGCTGCCGGAGAATTCGCGCGGGGTCTGCAACAGCGAGAGGAGCCGGAGCAGGCGAGCCGGGGTGTCGTTCACGATTTCCAGAATCCCAGAAAACTAGGACATAGATGGTCCTATATGCCTTCTAGCGTAGTTCTCATGACCAACCCCATCCGCCCCTTCCGCATCGACATCCCGCAGGCCGAGATCGACGACCTGAACGACCGGCTCGCCCGCACCCGCTGGTCGGCCCAGTTGCCCGGCTCGGATCGCGGCGTCCAGGTCGACTACCTGCGCGAGCTCGCCGAGCACTGGCGCACCCGCTTCGACTGGCGCGCGCAGGAGAAGGCGCTCAACGAGTTCCCGCAGTTCATCACCGAAATCGAGGGTCTCGACGTGCATTTCGTGCACGTCGAATCGCCGGAGCCGGACGCGCTTCCGCTGCTGCTGACACACGGCTGGCCGAACTCGTTCGTCGAGTTCACCAAGACCATCGGTCCGCTGGCCGACCCGAGGGCGCACGGCCTCGACCCCGCGCAGGCGTTCCACGTCGTGGTGCCCTCGGTGCCGGGCTTCGCGTTCTCCGCGGCGCCGACGGACGAGATGACCACCGGCCGGGTGGCGCGGATGTGGGTGGAGCTGATGGACCGCCTCGGCTACCGGCGCTACGGCGTCCAAGGCGGCGACCTCGGCGCGTATGTCGCACCGGAAATGGCGCTGGCCGCGCCGGATCGGGTGGTCGGCGTGCACCTCGACGGCGGCATCGGTATGCCGACCGCGGCGGACGTGCCGACCATGACCGCCGAGGAACGCGCGGAATGGGATCTGATGCAGCAGTGGATGACCGGCGGCGTCGACCATCACACGCTGTTGCGCGCCGCGCCGCAGACTTTCGCGCACGCGTGGAACGATTCGCCGGTCGGGCTACTTGCCTGGCAGACGCAGAAGTTCAAGGAGTTCACGCCGCTGGTCGACCACCTCGAGGAAGCGATCGACTGCGACCACCTGCTCACCAACGTCAGCCTGTACTGGTTCACCGCCACCGCGGGCACCTCGTCCTGGCCGATGTACGACGGACTCGGCAAAGACGGCTTCGTCTGGCCCACCGGGCAGAAGCTGGTCCCGACCGGCGTCTACGGCGGCGGCTCCGCGCTCATGCGGCGACTCGCCGAACAGGACAACGACATCGCGCACTGGCCAGAGGGCAACACCGGCAACCACTTCGTGGCCATGGAGGTGCCGGACATGCACGTCGCCGACATCCGCGCGTTCTTCGCCAAGCTCACCTGACCGCTGGGCTCTCGCCTCGCGGGCCGTTCACCAACGGGACGCGAGGCGGCGCCGCGGTGTGGGCCACCCGTGCGCTCGGGCGGCTGCCAGCTGGACCTTGTTCCGCCACAGGGTCTTTCAGCGCTGCTGGAGCCGCCGGGTGCCGGTCCGCCGTCGGCATCTCCAGCAAGACGGACCTCGCCGAAGCCGAGTTGGAGGCAGCTGAGGCGGAACCGAGGCCGCGCCCTCGAGCGGATGACCGAGCGTCGATGCCTCAACGGACCGGCGCGCGGCTGATCAGCCGCAGGCGTTCCGGCTCGCGGCGACCTCCTGGCTGAACGCGTCGGAACAGCGTTCTGGGGCTACGGATTCGGCGCGACGGGCGCGGGAACCGCCGGAGCAGGCGCGGCGGGTGCAGGCGCGGGTGCAGCGGGTGGTGCGTCGGGCACCACGAAAGTCCCCACCGTCGGCGTCATCACGCAGTGCGCGCCGGGATATCCGATGATGCCCCACATCGACGCGATGACGGTGCCGGGTCCGCTGTGCACGGTCTTGGACAGCGTCGGCAGGTTGAACTCGGTGACGTCGTCGAGCGGGTCGAGGCCGCTGCGTCCGTTGTTGACGTTGACCCACGCTACGACGAGTCCGGAGGTGAGCGGGGCGCCCGAGTGCGACGGGGTGGCGCTGAAGCGCAGGGTGCCCGGCTCCGGGGTCGCGCCCTGGTGCGGGTTGACGCCCTCGGTGGTGCCCGCCGCGATGATCGTGGTGATCGGGCCGTGCGTGCCGCAGCCGAAGGTGGGCGCGGCGTAGGCGAACGGCGCCCAGTTGCCCGCGATGTCGCGCAGCTGGGCCACGTCGACGAGCTTGGTGTAATTGCCGAGCGCCTCGACGCCCGCGCGTGCGGCCTGGTCGGTTCCGGCTCGCTCGGTGAGGTGGGCGACGGCCTGGTCGACCGACGCGTCCGGCGCCGCGGCGGCGGGCCCGGCGAAGGTCAGAACCGCGCCGATGCCGAGGGAGGTCACAGTCGCGGCCGCGCGCGCGAAGGTTCTGCCGTTCACCTTGTTCTCCTCGAATACGAACCCGACCTTGGGCAGCAACGTACCAGCCGACCCTGACCGCCGCCGAGTGGGCCGAGCGAGATCTGCCCGGTCGCCGACGGGTTGCGCGGCCCCGTGGGCCGATGTCGGCGACGTCTCCTGCGTACCGGACGGCGAATGTGATCCACTCGACAGTGGCGGATCACCGAGGGGTAGGTTTGACTCGGAAGTACGAGACACAACGGGAGTTGCGTATGAAAATATCCCTGTCCCCCGACGAGGTGGCCTTCCGCGACGAGCTGCGGCAGTTCTACCGCACCCAGATCCCCGCGGAGATCCGTGAGCGCGTCAAGTACGGCCATGAGCTCTCCCGCGAAGACATCGTCACGGCCCACAAGATCCTCAACGACAACGGTCTCGCCGTGCCGAACTGGCCGGTGGAGTGGGGCGGCAAAGACTGGACGCCGATGCAGCGCCACATCTGGCAGGACGAGATGCAGCTGGCCTCGGTGCCCGAGCCGCTGACGTTCAACGCCCAGATGGTCGGACCGGTCATCGCGCACTTCGGCTCGCAGGAGATCAAGGAGCGCTTCCTCCCCGCGACCGCGGTCCTCGACATCTGGTGGTGCCAGGGCTTCTCCGAGCCGGACGCAGGTTCGGACCTGGCCTCGCTGCGCACCACCGCGGTGCGCGACGGCGACTCCTACATCGTCAACGGTCAGAAGATCTGGACCACGCTGGCCCAGTACGCCGACTGGATCTTCTGCCTGGTCCGCACCGACCCGAACGCGCCGAAGAAGCAGGCGGGCATCTCCTTCCTGCTGTTCGACGTGAAGAGCCCCGGCGTAACCATCCGCCCGATCAAGCTGATCGACGGCGGCTACGAGGTGAACGAGGTCTTCTTCGAGAACGTGCGGGTGCCCGCCGATCAGCTGGTCGGCGAGGAGAACATGGGCTGGACCTACGCCAAGTTCCTGCTCGGCAACGAGCGCACCGGCATCACCGGCGTCGGCCGCACCAAGGTCAAGCTCGGCGTCGCCAAGGACTACGCGCGCCAGATCAAGTCCGGCTCCGGCTCGCTGCTGGAGGACCCGGTGTTCGCGGCGCGGGTCGCCGAGCTGGAGAACGAACTGCTCGCGCTCGAGCTCACCCAGCTGCGGGTGGTCTCGAATTCCACGGAGGGCAAGCCGAACCCGGCCTCCTCGGTGCTCAAGATGCGCGGCTCCGAGCTACAGCAGGCCGCCACCGAGTTGCTGCTCGACATCGCGGGACCGGACGCGCTTCCGGTCGACGCGGAGGAGATCGCCTCCCCCGGCTGGGCGCAGCGCAGCGGCCCCAGCTACCTCAACTACCGCAAGACAACCATCTACGGAGGTTCGAGCGAGGTGCAGCGCACCATCATCGCCTCCACGATCCTCGGATTGTGAGGCTTGGCCATGGAATTCGAACTCACCGATGAACAGGTCATGCTGCGCGACACCGTGCGCGACGTGCTGGCCCGCAACTACGACCCGGAGTCCCGGCTGAAGGTGACCGACACCGAGCTGGGCTGGAGCCGCGACGTGTGGCGCCAGCTCGCCGAACTCGGCGTGCTCGGCCTCGGTTTCGCCGAGGAGGACGGCGGCGTCGGCGCGGGTCCGGTGGAGACCATGGTCGTGCTGGAGGAGATCGGCCGTCGCCTCGCGCCGGAGCCGCTGCTCGACGCGGTCCTGCTGCCGGGTGCGTTGATCGGTCTGGTCGGCAGCGCCGAACAGCGGCAGCGGGTCCTGCCCGACGTCGCTGCCGGCGAGAAGCTGCTCGCCTTCGCGCACGCGGAGCCCGGTGTGCGCTGGCCGTCCACCGATCTCGCGACCAGCGCCGCCGCCGAGGGCGACGGCTACCTGCTGACCGGCGTGAAGAACCCGGTGGCGCACGGCGATTGCGCCGACGAGCTGGTGGTCAGCGCGGTGCTGCCGGGCGGCGGCGTCGGGCTGTTCCTGGTCGCCGCCGACGGCGAAGGAGTGTCCCGCAAGACCTTCCGCACCGTCGACGGCCAGCGCGGCGCGCAGATCACCTTCGACAAGGCCCGCGCCGAACTGCTCGGTGACACGCTCGACGCGGCCGAGGCGGTGCAGATCGCACTGGGCCACGCGCACGCCGGTCTGTGCGCCGAATCCATCGGCGCGATGGAGGAGTCGCTGCGGCTCACCACCGAATACCTGAAGACGCGCAAGCAGTTCGGCGTCACGCTGTCGAAGTTCCAGACGCTGACCCAGCGCGCGGCGAACATGTACGTCTCGCTGGAACTGGCCCGCAGCATGAGCCTGTACGTCACCGCGTCGCTGGCCGACGGCCACAACGATCCGGTGGTCGCCTCGCGCGCCCGCCTTCAGGTCGGACGCGCGGCACGGCACGTCGGACAGGAGGCCATCCAGATGCACGGCGGCATCGGTGTCACCGCGGAGTACCCGGTCGGCCACTACGTCGCGCGGCTCACCGCAATCGGCCGGACGCTCGGCGGCGATCTCGACCACCTGAAGGTGCTCAGCGCCCGGGTCGGCGACTACGACCTGCCGGAGCTGTAAGACCGCTGGGATCGGGGCGGCGGTGCGGGCGAAAGCTCCGTGCCGCCGCCTTATTCGTCTTCGTCCCCGGTGGAGTTCGACCGCGGTGTGGCGGTCGGGCGGCGGGTCGTCGGTTCCTCGTCCTCGGTCGGCGGCGGTGTCGTGGCCGACAGTGTTCGCCGCGTGGTCGTCGGTTCCTCGGTCTCCCTTGGCGTTTCGGGTGCGGCGGTGCGCGGCGTCGTGGTTCGCTCGGATGAGGTGCCGTCGATCTGCGATTGTTCTTCCGGCGGAACGGTCATCGTGCTGTATCCGGCGGGCCTGCGCGGCGGCCCGGCGGGCGCCATCTGCCAGGTCGGCGAGGGCGGAATGACGATGCGCGGCACCGTGGCGCTGGAACCGTCGTCGTGGACCACGGCCGCGGCGGCCGGGCCGTCCTTGAGCGGTGGTGGCGGGACGTAGGTGTCCTCGCCGCCGAGCCCGCAGGAGCCGATGAGGACCAGACCGACCGAGACCGCCCCCGCTGCGATCGCCGGACCCGCGATCTTGGCCCTGCTGCTCTCCATCCGGGACACTCCTCGTCAGTTTCGAGTGGCCTCACCATAATCCAGGTGTGCCGGCCGGGCCAGACGGGCGGGTCGGTGTCGGCGCGCCTCGGCGGCACTTTTAAACATTGATAATTCAGATATCGAATTGATCTCGTCGGCGTGTCGCGGGCACGTGTCGCGGCACAACGACGTCTACGGGCCGTAGCGTATGTGATCGAAGTTACGCGTGAGACGCCTATACCAGGATGAGAGACGCGCTGGTCGAGCTGCGCGAGGGCAACACTCTGATCGGCGTCACCGAGGAGAAGATGATGGGAGCATACTCGACCTCTCCGCTACCGGCGGCCGACGCGACCGCCGAAACGGCAGAACCTGCGAAGCAGGAAGTGTCGAAATCGCCCGCAGGCGCCGTGTCCACGATCGTGGCGCGGGCATTGGGCTGGCTGTTCTTCCTCGGCGGTGTCGTCGGGGCAGTACTCGGCATTGCGGGGTTACACGTCGAGATCACCGTCGCCGGACTGATTCTGGCGTGCACCGCGGGGCTCGTGCTGCTGAAGATCCGCGCCGACAGCGGGAGCCGAAGCGGGGCGGACTGATTCGGACCCGTACGCCGAATGCGGATCGAGATCACCGAAGACGCGGTCGCCTACCGTGCCGCGACCGAGTCCTTCCTGAGCCGTGATCTGCTGCGGCACACCGTGATCGCCACGGGGGTCGCCAACCACGTCGAACGTCGGCAGGCGGCCGGCGTGCGGTCGCGCTTCCTCTCCGTGCGCGCCGCGGACGGTGCGGTCGTCGGCGTCGCCATGCGGGCCGGCGGCCGCGAGGTCTACCTCGGCGAGCTACCCACCCCGAGCCTGCGTCCGGTCGCCGAGGCGTTCGCCGCCGCGGCTCCGGACAACAGCGGCGTCGAAGGGATCGTCGCCGACGCGGAGGCTTTCGCCGAGCATTGGTGCGCGCTGCGCGGGACCGAGCGCCGTGAGCTGTTCCGCACCAGGCTTTTCCGACTCGGCGAGCTGCGTTTCCCCGCGGCCGTCGAGGGCGGGCCGCGCCGGGCGATGGGCCGCGATGTCGCGCTGTGCGTCGAATGGTCCGAGGCCATGCACATCGAAAGCGCTCTGCCGCCGCCGTTTCCGAGCCCGAGCGTCGTTCGAGGACGCGTCGCGGCGGGACGCTGGTGGTTGTGGGAGGTCGGCGGGCGTCCGGTGAGCCTTGTCGCGCACCAGGTTCCGGTGGGCGGCTTGGCCCGTATCGGTCCGGTCTACACACCGCCCGCCGAGCGCGGCCGCGGTTACGCGTCCGCGCTCACCGCGCATGTCTCACACACCCTGCGCCGCAACGGCCTCGACGTCTGCCTGTTCGCCGATCTGGCGAATCCCACCTCGAACAAGATCTACCGCGCGATCGGCTACGAGGCCGTCCACGAATTCGCGAACTACGTGTTCGAGTAGCCGACGACCCATTCGAAGGCCGCCGCTTTGGAACGCGCCCCCTCGGCGGTGCGGGAGCGGTTCGGTTCGCCGAGCTCGGTGAGCAGGCTCTCGGTCAGCTCGACGAGCGCGGCCAAGGTGGCGGGGGCGAACCAGTCCGGGCGGGTGGCGAACAGGATGTCCTCGCTGGAGGTGTTGCCGCTCGCGCCGGGCGCGAACGGGCAGCCGCCGAGTCCGCCGAGCGAACCGTCGACCATGCCCGCACCCGCGCCGACCGCGGCCAGCGTGTTGGCAACGCCCATACCCCAGGTGTCGTGGCCGTGGAACACGATGCGGCGCTGCGGAGTTCGCTCGCGAACCGCCGAGATCAGCGCGGCCACCTGGGCCGGATGGGCTTGGCCGAGGGTGTCGGCGAGGACGATGTCGCCCGTGCCCTCGGTGCGCGGGTCGTTCGCGATCGCGAGCACCCGCTCCGGATCCACCGGGCCGTCGAACGGGCAGGTGAAGCTGGTCGCCAAGCACAGCTGAATGGCGCCGCCGACCTCGTGGGCCAAGCGCACCGCCTCCGGCAGCACGGCCATGCTGTCCTCGGTGGGGCGGCCGATGTTGGCCTGGTTGTGGGCGTCGGAGACCGAGAAGCAGTACTGGAAGTTGCGCACGCCCGCCGCCGCGGCCTTGGCGACGTGACGCGGCGTGGCCACCCAGACCCAGCAGCGCTCCAGCTCCTCCGGGCTCAGTGCCGCGACGAGGTCCATGGTGTTGGCCATGGGCGGCACCAGATCGGGCCGCGCCATGGAACCGATCTCCAGCGCGGGCACGCCGAGCGCGAGCAGGCCGCGCACGATCTCGACCTTCCGCTCCACCGGCAGCGTCTTGCCGGTCAGCTGGAGGCCGTCGCGCAGAGTCACATCGCGCAACACCACGTCGTCGGTCATCGTCGGTCCTCCCGCGCCTGCGGCGGCACGCACATCACGCCCGCCCACGGCTTCTGGTTCGCGCCCGCCGGATTCGGGTGCACCGTCGGCCGCACGTGTCCCGGCGCCCGCAGCTCCCACGACTTGCGGCCCGTCGGCCTGCGCCGACCACGCCTGCGGCTCATGCCAGCACCTCGCCCTCGCCATACCCCGCCGCGGCCGCGATCTCGGCTTCGCTCATGCCGAGTAGGCCCGAGAGCACCTCGCGGGTGTGTTCGCCCAGGTCGGGGCCGACGTTGCGGATGAGAAGCGACTGGCCGCCGATGACCGGCACGATGCCGGGGAAACCGACCGTCTTCGGCTCCGGTTCGCCGACGTCCACCGGGAAGGGCTGAATCATGTTGCGGGCCTTGTACTGTTCGTCGGCGACGATGTCGGCGGCGGTGTAGATCGGGCCGCACGGAATGCCCGCGTCATCCAGGATCTTCAGCGCCTCGTCCCTGGTGTACTTGATCGTCCATTCGCCGATCGAGGCGTCCAGCCGCTCGCGGTGGCGCCAGCGGCCCGCGTTGTCCTGGAGCTCCGGATCGGTCGCCAGGTCGGGCCTGCCGATCACCCGCATGTAGCGCTGGAAGATGGCGTCGCCGTTGCCGCCGATGATGATGCTGAAACCGTCCCGGCAGGGGTAGGCGTTGCTCGGCGCGATGCCTTCCATCCGCCCGCCGACGCGTTCCCGGTTGATGCCGTAGGCCAGGTAGTCGGGGACCAGCGATTCCATCACCGAGAGGATCGCCTCGTTCAGCGCGACGTCGATCACCCGTTCGGTCAGCGGCACGCCGTTGGTGCGCTCGCGCTGGAACAGCGCCATCACGGTGCCGAAGGCGGCGTAGATGCCCGCGATGGAATCACCGATGGAGACGCCCACCCGGACCGGGGGACGGTCCGGGTCGCCGACCAGTTCGCGCAGCCCGCCGACGGCCTCGGCGACCGCGGCGAAACCGGGCCGCGACGACATCGGCCCGGTCTGCCCGTAGGCGGAGATCCTGGTGATCACCAGGTCGGGGTTGGCCTCGTTCAGCGCCTCGGGCCCGAGTCCCCATTTCTCCAGCATGCCCGGCCGGAAGTTCTCCAGCAGCACGTGGCAGTGCTTCACCAGGTCGAGCACCACCGCGCGGCCCTCGTCGGTGCGCAGATCCAGGGTGATCGACTTCTTGTTCCGGTTGACGGTGCGGTACAGCATCGAGGTGTCGCCGCCGTAGAGCCGCCAGTTGCGCAACTCGTCGCCGGCCTTCGGCCGTTCCACCTTGATGACCTCGGCGCCGAAGTCGCCGAGTATGCGCCCGGCGGTCGGCGCCGCGATGTAATTGCCGAGCTCGAGGACGCGAACTCCGTCCAACGGCCGAATACTCATGGCCAATAGTGTGGACTAATCGGGCTCCCGACCTCGGCCCGCCCTCGGTCTCGCGCCGTGCGCGCGTATCGCGGACCGGGGGCGGGCTTCGGCGCATTTCGCCAATCAGGCGGCGCGGGAGACCTCTTCGACGATCGAGTAGTGCTCGGCGTTGCCCGCGACGACGGTGCTCGGTGCGCCGTCCACGCCGACCGGGACGTCACCGGCCAGCGTGATGCGGGTCAGCTTGCGGGGCTGGTCGTCGTAGTCGTCGACGGCGTAGTGCTGGGTGGCACGGTTGTCCCAGATCGCCACGTCACCGAGCTGCCAGTTCCAGCGGACGGTGTTCTCCAGGCGGGTCACCCGATCTTGGAACAGCCGGAACAGCGCCTGGGACTCGGCGCCGGACAGGCCGACGAAGTTCTTCACGAAGTGCCCGACCAGCAGCGCCCGCTCGCCGGTCTCGGGGTGCACCCGCACCACCGGGTGCTCGGTCTCGAAGTAGGTCGACTCGAACTCGGCGCGGTACTCGGCGGTGTTCGGCCGGGCCTTGCTCCCGTGCGCGGCCGCGTAGTCGTACACGTTGGTATGCACCGCGCGCAGGTTCTCGGCAAGCAACTTCAGCGGCTCGGGCAGCGACTCGTAGGCGGCAACGGTGGAAGCCCAGGTGGTGGACCCGTCGTATGTCGGCAGCGTCACCGCGCGCAGGATCGAGGCCTTCGGAATGCGATCGACGAACGTGACGTCGGTGTGCCAGCTGTTGGCTCTGCCGTACTCGGAGTCGATGGCCAGGCTCTTCACACCGTGCGAGGTGACGGTCGGGTGCGGTGTCGTCGGCGTGCCGAGCAGGCTCGCGAACTCGTACTGCGCGTCCTCGGTGAGCTGCTCCTGGCCGCGGAAGAAGACGACCTTGTGCTCGAGCAGGGCGCGACGGATCACCTCGACCGACGCCGCGTCCAGGTCGCCGCCGAGCCGGACGTTGTCGACCTGCGCGCCGATGCGGGCGCCGAGCTTGGTCACCGAGATTGTGGGGGCGGGTGCGATCGTCATGTGTGGTCACCTTCGCTGATCCGAACGGGTTGTGCGTGGTAGAGCACACCACTCGGAAAAGGGAGGTGACCAGGGTTTTCGTCGGGGTGATCGCAAGGGGTGGGTCCCGCGCACCGGCCTGGCCGATGCGCTGATCGCCGAGTTGCCGACCGGTCGTGGCAGCGGCTGTCGGTCGGCGCTCAGCCGCCGAAGCGGCTGAGGAAGGTCTTCACGCCCTCAGTCAGCAGGCGGTCCGCCGAATCTGGCGGGAGGCTGGAGCCGAGGGAGCCGACGATCAGGTGCGGGTAAATGGTCAGCGCGAAGAACTGGGTGACCGCGACATCCATGTCGGGGATGTTCAGTTGCCCTCGGTCGTGCTGATCGCCGAGCAGTTCGGCGGTCGCGGCGGCCGACAGCGCGGGGCCGCGCTGCTGGTAGGCCAGGCCGAGGTCCGGGAAGCGGCGGAGTTCGCCGGTGACCAGATTCCGCAGAGCCAATCGGGAGGGATCGGTGGCGGAGTCGATCAGGCTGCGGGCGGCGCGCAGGAGCGCCTCGCGCGGATCCACGGTGTCGGTGAGTTCGGCGCGCACCTCCGCCAGACTCGCCCGCGCCTCGTCCATGGCCTCGCCGACGACCTCGGTGAACAGCTCTTCCTTGCTCGGGAAGTGGTTGTAGACGGTCACTTTCGACACGCCCGCCGCGGCGGCGATGGCGTCCATGCCGGTATCGAACCCGGAGCGAATGAACAGCTCCCTGGCTGCGGTCAGGATCGCTTGCCGACTGCGCTCGGCGCGTTTGCCGGTTGGTGCCGGGGTGCTGCTGTCTCGGGCCACCAGGCCATTCTAGTCACAACTTAACACTTGAGTACAGTTTTACTTTACTGTACGGTTCAGTTAACTTATCTCTCGAAGGTGTAGGAGTACCGCGATGACCCGGAATTCGATAGTCCCCTCCGCTCGCACCCTCCGGGTCGCCCACGCGACCCTGCATTACGAGGTGCGCGGGCATGGCCCGCTGGTAGCGCTCATCGGCGCGCCCATGGATGCCGACGCTTTCGCGCCGCTGGCAGACCTGCTCGCCGCGGACTACACGGTGCTCACCAGCGATCCGCGCGGCAGCAATCGCAGCGTGTTGGACGATCGGGAACAGGACACCACTCCGGAACTGCGCGCCGCCGATCTGTCCGGACTGCTGACCCACCTCGATGCCGGGCCCGCGGCGGTGTTCGGGTCCAGCGGCGGTGCGGTCACCGCGCTCGCGCTCGCTGAGTCGCGGCCCGATCAGGTGCGCACGGTGATCGCGCACGAGCCGCCATTGGTGGAACTTCTCGACGATGCCGAGAGCCTGCACGCGGGCACCGAGGACATGATCGCCACCTACCTGCGCGGCGATGTGCTCGGCGCCTGGGGAAAGTTCATGGCGCAAGCCAACATTCACCTGCCCGAGGGCGTGCTGGAGATGATGTTCGGCGGTGAGCGCGATCCGCGCGCTCTCGCCGACGAACGCCGGTGGTTCGCCCACGAACTGCGGGCGACCACCCACTACCGGCCCGATACCGACGCCCTTCGCCGAACGGGCATCCCCATCGTCGCAGGCATCGGCGAGGACTCCACGGGCCAGCTCTGCGATCGCACCACACGCGCCCTGGCCGCGGCCCTCGGTGTGCAACCGACGCTGTTCCCGGGCGATCACACCGGGTTCGCCCAGCAGCCGGAACGGTTCGTCGAACCGCTGCGCGCTGTGCTGCCCCCGGCTTGATCAGCAGCGGCCCTCCAAAGAGGCTCTACCAGGGTTTCCGTTGACGTGATCGCAACGGCGGGGTGCTTCGGCGGGCCCCAGCCGCGGTTCGTGGCCCGGACGCCCCCGCGCCACGTCTGCTCGCCTGCCACACATCCCGTGTACACCTCACATAGCCAGTGCCTATGTGAGGCGTGTGAAACCTGTGTGCGATTACCCCGCGCGACGGTACGGCAGCTGGTGTGCTCGGCATGGCGAGCCAGCCGCCCCGCTGGATCAGCAGATGTGCCCGCAACGTGCGGGGTGCTTCGGCGCGCACCGCCGCCTGGCGCGTGGGGGCCGGGCGCGCCCGCGCCGCGGCGTGAGTTCGGCGCCACGTCCGCTCGGCTGCCACACATCCCGTGTACGCGTCACATAGCCAGTGCCTGTGTGAGGCGTGCGAAATCTATGTGCCACCACCGCGCGCGACGGTACGGCAGCTGGTGTGCTCAGCATGGCGAGCCAGCTGCCGCCGCTGGACCAGCAGATGTGCCCGCAACCTGCGGGGTCCTTCGGCGCGGGGCCCCCGCCGCGGCACGTGGGGCCCGGGCGCGCCCCGCCGCGGTGTGAGTTCGGCGCCGCGCCGCTCGCCTGCCACACATCCCGTGTACGCCTCACATAGCCAGTGCCTGTGTGAGGCGTGCGAAACCTGTGTGCCACCACCCCGCGCGACGGTATGGCACCCGGTGTGCTCAGCATGGCGAGCCGGCCGCCGCCGCTGGATCAGCAGATGTGCCCGCAACGTGCGAGGCGCTTCGGCGCGCACCGCCGCCTGGCGCGTGGGGGCCGGGCGCGCCCGCACCGCGGCGTGAGTTCGGCGCCACGTCCGCTCGCCTGCCACACATCCCGTGTACGCCTCACATAGCCAGCGCCTGTGTGAGGCGTGCGAAACCTGTGCGCCACCACCGCGCGACGGTATGGCAGCCGACGTGCTCAGCATGGCGAGCTAGTCGCCCGGCTAAATCAGCCGACGTGCTCGCGGAGGTAGGCGAGGTCATCGACGACGCCCTCGGCGGGAGTCTCCAGCACGACCGGCGCGTCCGCGCTGCGGCAGACCTCGGCGAGCAGTTGCGGGTCGATGGTGCCGTCGGCGAAGTTGGCGTGGCGGTCGGCGCCGGAGTTGAACTCGTCGCGCGAGGAGTTCAGGTGCACCAGGTCGATGCGGCCGGTGATGGCCTTGATCCGGTCGACGACGCCGAGCAGTTCCTCGCCGCCCGCCCAGGCGTGGCAGGTGTCGAGGCAGAAGCCCGCGCCGAAGTCGCCGACGGCGTCCCACAGCCGGGCGATGGTGTCGAAATGCCTGGCCATGGCGTGGTTGCCGCCCGCGGTGTTCTCGATGAGGATCGGCACCGCGAAGCCGCCCTTGTCCTGCTGGCGTTCGAACAGCTTGCGCCAGTTGTCGATTCCGGTCTCCACCTCGGCGTCGGAGCGGACGTGGCCGCCGTGCACGACCAGGCCGAACGCCCCGAGTTCCGCGGCGGCCTTGGCCTGCTGGGCGACCGCGTTGCGCGAGGGCATCCGCAGCCGGTTGTTCAGGCTCGCCACGTTGATCTGATAGGAGGAGTGCACCACCACATCGATCGGGCTGGCGAGGATTTCCTCGGTCCTCGGGTGTGGGACGGGTTTGTCCCAGCTCTGCGGGTCGACGACGAACATCTGGATGACATCGGCGCCGAGTTTCTCACCGAAGCCGATCGGATCGCTGTCGAGCCGGACGTGTGCTCCAATCCGCATGGGGCTCAGCGTAGTGGGCGGCACCGACATCGCGGGAAACCGGCGATACGGCGGCGAATAGCCGAGAATCGAAGGACTGTTGCGCCCACGTGGTTCCGCGAGATACATCGGTAGGATCCACGTGCTCGACCCGATGAGGGGGGTGAATCACCTTGCTGCGTACTGGCGAGATCTTTGCCGGTTACGTCATCAAGCGCGTGCTCGGACAGGGCGGCATGGGCACGGTGTATCTGGCCCAGCATCCGCGGTTGCCGCGGATGACCGCGCTGAAGCTGCTCGATCGCGAACTCTACGGTGATGTCGAGATCAGGGGACGCTTCGAGCGGGAGGCCGATCTGGTCGCCCAGCTCGACCATCCCAATATCGTCACCGTCTACGACCGCGGCGCCGAGGACGAGCAGCTGTGGATCTCCATGCAGTTCGTGGCAGGTTCCGACGCCGCGAGCGCCGACGTCGACGTGCTCGCCGCCGGACGGGCGGTGCAGATCATCGCCGAGACCGCCGCCGCGCTGGACTTCGCGCACGCCAACGGTGTGCTGCACCGCGACGTGAAACCGGCCAACATCCTGCTGGCCAAGGCGCCCATCGGGCAGCCGGAGCGGGTGCTGCTCACCGACTTCGGCATCGCGGGCATGCGCAACGCGGACACCACGCTGAGCTCGGCGGGCACCATCACCGCCACGCTCGCCTACGCCGCGCCCGAGCAGCTCAGCGGACAGCCGCTCGACCACCGCGCCGACCAGTACTCGCTGGCCTGCACGCTGTTCTGGATGCTCACCGGCAACGTGCCCTTCCCCGGCAGCACCCCCGCCGCGGTGATGAACGGACACATGTACACGCCGGTGCCGCCGCTGTCCCGCACCCGTCGGGGTCTGCCGCCGGCCCTCGACGCGGTCATGGCCCGCGCCCTCGCCAAACGCCCCGCCGA
Source organism: Nocardia amikacinitolerans NBRC 108937 (assembly GCF_001612615.1). Lineage (GTDB taxonomy): Bacteria > Actinomycetota > Actinomycetes > Mycobacteriales > Mycobacteriaceae > Nocardia > Nocardia amikacinitolerans. The sequence goes on from NZ_BDAU01000031.1 coordinate 173,785, forward strand.
CCGATTCCCCAGCTGCACCGATTTCGCCACCGCCGCCCGCCGAGCCCTGGCCTCCGGTTCGCCGGCGCCGCACCCGATGACCGGGCCCATCCCACCCCACACCGGCTTCGCCACCCACCCGGGCGTGCCGCCTCGCACCGGCTACGTCCCCGACGGACGTCCGCCGCACGCGGGCGTGCCGCACCCGGGCGGCCCGACGCACTCCGGCGCACCGGTCGGCACACAGCCGCATACCGGCGGTCCGACGCACACCGGCGCACCGGTGGGTACGCAGCCGTATACCGGCGGCCCGACGCACACGGGCGCACCGGCGCACGAGGGAGTTCCCGTGCAGTCCCGCGGACCAGCGCAAACCGGGGTTCCGCCGCGCCCCACACCCGGGCGATCGGGCGACCAGCCGCGCCCGGGTGTTCCGCCGCGCAGTGGCAGCCCAGCGCACGCGTCTCACCCGATGCACACAGGCGCTTCGCCTGTGCACCCGCAGACCGGCGGCTCAGCGCACCCCGAAGCCGCCACCCCTGTTGGGACTTCCGCGCAGTCCTGCGGCCCAGCGCAATCCGGGAGTCCGCCGCCCTCCGGCACCTCGGCGCATCCGGGAGGTCACGCGCGCGCGGGTGTTCCGCCGCAT
>NZ_BDAU01000032.1 GCF_001612615.1 Nocardia amikacinitolerans NBRC 108937
ATTCACGGCGGCAGGGCCATCGCAACACTCCACGGGGCTTGAGGGTGAGTGTTGCATCCACCCCCTGAACCCAAGGATCAACTAGCCGCCATTTGACTACCGTCGAAACCATTTCTCTATCGACGGTAGTCAAATGGTGGTTAGGGGGTTGACAGGCCGAGGACTCTTTTCGAGTTGGGGCTCTCTAGACGCAACCAGAGCTGGCCGACCACGCCGGAAGCCCAGAGAACGCACCCAACAGCGGGAGGTAAGCCGGGTACGGCACACGACGCGCCCAGAACTGTTCGAGAAAACCTGGGTAGGCCAGACCATTTGGACGCAGCCGACCGTGGACATCACGTCACCCGACACAACCGGAATCCGACCCAGCCGCTTCCGACCCACACCAGCCCGATCTCCGGCAAACCCGCCACAGCCCAAACCATTTGGCCCCGCCAAACCCGACACACCACGTCACCCAACACAACCGAAACCCGACCCAGCCGCTTCCGACCCACACCAGCCCGATCTCCGGCAAACCCGCCACAGCCCAAACTATTTGGCCCCGCCAAACCCGACACACCACGTCACCCAACGCAACCGAAACCCGACCCAGCCGCATCCGACCCAAGCCAGCCCGCTTTGCGGCAAACCCGCCCCAGGCCAAACCATTTTGGCCCCGCGAAACCATTTGGCCCCGCCAAACCCGACACACCACGTCACCCAACTCAACCGGAACCCAACGCAGCCGCATCCGACCCAAGCCAGCCCGCTTTGCGGCAAACCCGCCCCAGGCCAAACCATTTTGGCCCCGCGAAACCATTTGGCCCCGCCAAACCCGACACACCACGCCGCCCAACTCAACCGGAACCCAACGCAGCCGTACCCGACCCAACCCAGCCCGGCCGTATCCGACCCACCGGCCGTATCCGACCCAGCCAGCCGTATCCGACCCAGCCAGCCGTATCCGACCCAGCCAGCCGTACCCGACCCAGCCAGCCGTACCCGACTCAACCAGCCGTACCCGACTCAACCAGCCGTACCCGACTCAACCAGCCGTACCCGACTCAACCAGCCGTACCCGACTCAACCAGCCGTACCCGACTCAACCAGCCGTACCCGGCCCAACCAGCCGTACCCGGCCCAACCAGCCGTACTCGACCCAACCAGCCGTACTCGGCATCTCCAGCCGACCCCGCCCACGGCGAAGCCGAATGCAGCCCATCACCCACAAACAGCCCCCACCGCACCGGCAACTACTTCCAACCCCCGCTCCAACTCGTCCTCACCGATCGTCAACGGCGGCAACAACTTCACCACCTCGTCCACCGACCCCGACGTCTCCACCAACAACCCCCGATCGAACGCCACCTGGCAAACCTTCCCCGCCAGCGACGGATCCTCGAAGACGATCCCGTGCACCAACCCCCGCCCACGCGTCGAGACACCGGGGAATTCGGCCGCGAGCCGAGCGAGCGCCGCCTCGATCCGCGCGCCCTTGGCGAGGGTCGCGCGCTCGAGCGCATCGTCGGACCAGTAGTGGCGCAACGCGACCTCGGCCGTGACGAAGGCGGGGTTGTTGCCGCGGAAGGTGCCGTTGTGCTCACCGGGCGTCCACTGGTCCAGCTCCGACCGGAAAAGCACCAGCGCCATGGGCAATCCGTAGCCGCCGATCGATTTCGACAGCGTCACGATGTCGGGCGTGATGCCCGCGAACTCGAAGGAGAAGAACGGACCGGTCCGCCCGCAGCCCATCTGCACGTCGTCGACGATCAGCAGGATGCCGCGCGCCCGGCACAGCTCAGCCAGTTCGCGCAGCCACCGCGCCCGCGCGACGTTTACACCACCTTCGCCCTGGACGGTCTCCACGATGACTGCGGCGGGCTTGTCCAATCCCGACGAGGGGTCGTCCAGCGCCCGGCGCATCCAGTGCAGCTCGTCGTCCGCGCCGAGGTAGCCGTCGTAGGGCATCGGCGTGACGTGCACCAGCGGCACGCCAGCTCCCGCGCGCTTGGCGGCATTGCCGGTCACCGACAGCGCGCCGAGCGACATGCCGTGGAAGGCGTTGGTGAAGTTCAGCACCGCTTGTCTGCCGGTGACCTTGCGAGCGAGCTTGAGCGCTGCCTCGACGGCATTCGCACCGGTCGGGCCGGGAAATTGCACCTTGTAGTCCAGTCCGCGCGGAGCGAGGACGGTGTCGCGCAGGGTTTCCAGCAGCCGTCGCTTGGCCACCGTCGACATGTCCAGACCGTGGGTGATCCCGTCGCCCGCGAGATAGTCGATCAGCGCGCGCTTGAGGACCGGATTGTTGTGGCCGTAGTTCAGCGCACCAGCACCGGCGAAGAAATCCAGGTACTCGCGGCCTTGCTCGTCGCGCAACCAGGCGCCGCTGGCGGTGTCGAACACCGTCGGCCAGGATCGGCAGTACCCGCGAACATTCGATTCGAGTGCCTCGAAAACGGTCGACTCGGCGACAGACATCGACGATCCTTCCTGTCGTGCGCGAGCACTCCAACGATCTGAAGTGTCTGTGTTTCTAACACTGGCGCCTCAGCTTCGTAGCGCTTTTCCAAAAATCGCGCGGGAAGCTACCGCGCGTCCGCGACCGGGCAGTAAAGTCGACTCCTTGTGCGCTGGAGTGCGGGAGGGGAGGAACGGCTGGCCGCAGCAACCCGGGCGCGACGCGAGGCGACACTCTATTGGCGGCTCGCGGTGGCGGGGTTCCGGCGTCAGTCGCAGTACAAACTGGCGATGTTGGCGGGTCTGTTCACCAACTGCGTGTTCGGTTTGGTACGCGCGGCGGTAATGCTCGCCGCCGTGCGCGGTGCGGGCGATTTCGGCGGCTACGACGAAGGCACCATGGGCGCCTACATCTGGCTCTCCCAAGGGCTGCTCGGCGCGATGCAATTCATGGGCCCGCCACTGGAATTGGTGGATCGCGTCAAGAACGGCGACGTCGCGATCGACTTCCTGCGCCCCGTCGATATCCAACTGGGTTATCTCGCCGCCGATCTGGGGCGTGCGACGTGCACGTTGGTGCCGCGGTTCCTGCCGAGCGTGCTGTTCGGATTCCTCACCGTCGGTCTCGCCATGCCCACGACGCCGGGTCCGTATGTGCTCGGCGTGATTTCGATGGTGCTCGCCGTCGCGCTGTCGTTCCTGATGCTGTTCGCCATCGGCCTGATCGGCTTCTGGGTGGTGGAGACCCGCGGCATCCGGGTGCTCTACCAGATCTGCGGCACCTTCCTCGCCGGACTGTTCGTGCCGGTGCACATGTTCCCGGACTGGCTGCGCACGCTCGCGTACGCCACCCCGTTCCCGTCGATTCTGCAAGCCCCGATCGACGTGCTCTCCGGCCGGATACTCGGCATGGAAGCGGTCACGGTCGTTGGCGCACAGCTGTTCTGGGTGCTCACGATCGCCGCGATCGGCAGGCTCATGCTGGCCGCGGGCCGCCGCAGGCTGGAGGTGCAGGGTGGCTGAGCCGCTCGTCTCCGTGCCGTCGGGCAACTGGTACACACCGTATGCCGCGGTGTTGCGCTCGCGCATCAGAGCCCAGCGGGCATACCGGTTGTCCTTCGCCAGCGAGGTGTTCAGCGCGTTCCTCATCGGCGTCGTCGAATTCGCCGAGGTGTGGGTCATCTTCCACAACGTGCGGGTGCTCGGCGGGCTGGATATGCACGGGGCGCTGCTGCTGTTCGGACTGAGCAACACCACGTTCGCGCTGGCCCAAGTGCTTGTCGGACATCTGGATACGCTGCCGACCCTGATCAGGATGGGCACCCTCGACGCCTATCATCTACGCCCCCAACCCTTGCTGCTGCAACTCGTCACCGGCGATGTCTCGCTGCGCCGATTCGCCCGCGCCGCGGTCGCCATCGTGGTGCTGGTTATCGGGTTGCTACAGAACGACATCGATTGGGAACCGGCCGCATTCGCACTCCTGGCGATGACCCTCTCGTGCGGTATTCTCCTGTTCGGAGGGATCTTCGTCTGCGCGGCCGGGTTGCAGTTCTTCCTGATCGACGGCTCCGAGCTCACCAACAGTTTCACCTACGGCGGGTCGTTCGCCGCTATGCAGCCCGCCTCGGTATTCCCGCCGCCGCTGAAGCTGGTGTTCGGATTCGCCATCCCGGTCGCGTTCACGGCGTACCTGCCCACCATCGCCCTGCTCGGGTTGCCGGGCCCGCCGTTGCTGCCGTCCTGGCTGGTCTGGTTCACCCCGCTGGCGACGCTGTGGATATGGCTGCTGGCACTCGGTCTATGGCGGCTCGGGACAAGGCACTACCAGGGAGGTGGGGGATAAGCGTGGCGGACAGCGACTTATCTGACGCGATCATCGACATCGAGAATCTGACAAGACATTTCACGCTGTATCGCAAGAACGGCCGCCGCTGGCGCAGGCAGCGTGACACCCTCACCGCGGTCGACAGGATGACCTTCCGCATCGAACGCGGCGCGGCGGTCGGCTACATCGGGGCGAACGGGGCGGGGAAGTCCACCACCATCAAGATGCTCACCGGCATCCTGGTCCCCTCGTCCGGGCGGGTGCGCACCTGCGGACTCGAGCCGGTCCGGCAGCGCAGGGAACTGGCGGGCCGAATCGGGGTGGTGTTCGGGCAGCGGTCCCAGCTGTGGTGGGATCTGCCGCTGCGCGAATCGTTCACTATCCTGGCCGCCATCCACCGGCTGGAACCCGACATCACCCGCAAGCGCACCTACGAGCTGGTCGAGCAGCTGGAAATGGCCGAGACGCTGGACACTCCGGTGCGCCAGCTCTCGCTGGGTCAGCGGATGCGCGCCGAGGTCGCCGCGGCGCTGCTGCACTCCCCGGAGCTGGTGATCCTCGACGAACCGACCATCGGTCTCGATGTGCTTTCCAAGCAGCGGTTGCGCGAGTTCCTGCGCGCGGAGCGGGTGGACCGCGGCACCACGCTGCTGCTCACCACGCACGACATGGGCGATATCGAAAGGCTTTGCGACCGTGTGCTCGTCGTAGATCACGGCAGCCTGGTCTACGACGGATCGCTGGCCGGACTCGGCGCGACGGTGGGCGCGCGCCGGGTGCTCGTGGTGGACCTCGCCGAGCCGACGCCGGATCTGCGCGACCTGCCGCCCGGCGCCGAACTGCTCACCAGCGAGGCGGACGGTATGCGCCAGCGCCTTGCCTTCGACGCCGAATCCATCACCGCGGCAAAACTGCTCGCCGCCGTGTCGGATCGCGCGGAGGTGCGTGACCTGTCCATCGAGGAGCCCGGTATCGAAGACGTGGTCCGCCGGATATACGAATCCGCCCGCTGACGGGTCGGCGGGCGGATTCGCGGTAGTCGGTTCGAGCGGGGTTACGGCTCGCGCGGCCCCTGGTCGAGCCGGAACGGCGGGTACTCGTCACGCATCAGCGAGGCGTAGGCCTGCACCCGGATGGCCCAGCGATTGATGCCGACGACGAAGTCGTACATGCCCTTCGGGTAGACCGCGGTGAACAGCAGCGCGATCAGCGCCACCGCGAGAAGCAGGTAGATCACCGGCCAGGCCAGCACGACATTCCAGGCGTCGGAACCGTTGTCCTGCATGGCGGTGCCGATCGCGCCGCTCATCAGCGCGCCGATGATCAGATAGTGCGGAATGGCGAGCAGCCACCATTTGATCAAAACAAGGCCGCGGTGCAGGGTTTCGGGATAGTCGACCTCCAGATCCGCCGGATAGTCCGCGTCCGGCCGCAAATGGAACGGCGGATATTTGTCGGTGCCGAGCACGGTCAGCGCATAGAAACTGACCCGCCAATTCCAGCGCATCACACCGACATTGAAGTCGAACAGGCCGCGCGGATACCTACCGGTGAACAGGATCGCGAAGAACGCGATCACCGACACCACGAAGTACGCGATGTGCAGGAAGAACAGCACGATGTAGTGCGGGATGGCCAGGATCCACTTCACCAGCCACATCCATCGCGACAGACCGGGATCGAGATCCCCTCGGACGCGAACCGGATTCACCGCGGCCGCCGGCTTCTCGAGTTCCATTTCCATGATCGACGCTCCTTCCGGGCTGCGCACAGCCCACCCGGGCTTGAATTTCACAGCGCCCCTGTGAGGTATCTCATAATTGTCCGGCACCGCTCCGTCGGTAAGGCCACGATGCGGTACCGACACGCCAACAAAAACGACCGTCCAGCCCGCACCGCGATGTTGCGAAAGGCGATCGCGGCCGTGATACTGGCTGGCGTTTGGATCGAAAACCGTTGTGTTTGGGGGGAATCCATATGCGTAACGTGCGCCCCGTCGTGCTGGTCGTCGGCCTACTGCTGATCGCCGTGCTTGCCGTCTCGGTGACCGGCTGCGGTTCGAGCAAGAAGAAGCGGCATTCCTCGTCCGGACCGGTCGCCGCCGCGACCACGACCGCCGCGGCCGCCTTCCGCAACTGTGAAGACGCCTGGGCCGCGGGCAAAGCGCCCCTGCGCCGCACGGACCCCGGCTACTCGGTGCAACTCGACCGCCTCGACGGCAAAGAGGACGGCGTCGCCTGCCTGGTCCGCCCCGCACCCGGCCGCTGATTCGATAGCGCGCTCCACCAACTCGGCCCGCGCCGGCTCGACCCCGCACCGAACCGGACCGCGCTCCGACCGGCCACATCGCGCTGTGATCCGGCGACCCCGCAAGACCTACACAGGCATCGGACCGCCGTCGCACGCGGGCCACGACTGGTGGGGAATGCCGACTCGGAAGAGCCGTCCGTGACGGTTTGTCGGCGGGCTCTCCGCGCCGACAACGGACTGAAGCTGATCCGACCGGCGCGTCGAGAACGCTGAACCCCCGCGCGATCCGACGGCCGGTCCGCGCGCCGAATGAACGCCCGCACTACGGACGTACACAGACTCGGCGCCCGCACTCGATTGTTCGGGGAGGCAACGGCCGGAGCTGATCCCGGCATCGCGCCCGCCACACCGACCGCCCGCCTCGCGACGCGATCCGACGGCCGGGGTTCGCCCGCGGAACGAGCGACCGCGACCGTGCTCTGGGCCGCACGCTGGTTGCTCGGTGTTCGAGCACTGGGCTGTCGACGGCGGCGTCGGAGCCGATCCAGATGCCGCCCCTCCGCACCGATCCCACGCCTGACCGGCCCGGAGCACAGGGCTTGTACTATCGGCAGACGTGACATTCGGTGCGATACGGGGGGCCGGTATGCGGACGGTGGTCGCCGTCGCGTTCGCCGCGTGGGCGCTCGCCCTTGCGCTGCCGGATTGTCACCTGTTCACGCCCGCCGCGACGATTCACGCGCATATCGAATCGTCAGGGCCCGGCGTCCCATCGCAGGTGGTGCCGTGGGCCGCGGCGGATCTGCATCAGCATGCCGCCGAACCGGAGCGGCATCTCTCCCCCGACGCGGTGATCGCGACCCTGCCACGCTCCGGCCCGTCGCTTCAGGAGTTGCTGCTCGTCGGCATCGCTTCGCTGCTTGTGCTGTCGTTGGCCGCGTCTGTCGGCCTCGGGCCGCGCGCGCCGCCCGTGGCCGCCGTCCCGGTCGGTGGCGGCCGGGATCAGCTCATTCGATTCGGTATCGATCGGAACTGATCGGTCAGCGTCAGGTCGTGGCCTGCCGGGGCCCGGCCGGTGTTCGTGCGTTCCCGCACTCGCACCCTCGCTGCCACAGCGACCGCACAGAATCGATGGCATCCCCATGTCTTCAGCACTGCTCGAAACGGAACCGCTGCCGAGCCCGGCAAGCCTGCTCACCACCGCCAACCGCTGCCCGCGCCCGGCCACCATGGTCGGCAACACCCCGGTCCTCTGGATCACCGAACCGCTCGCACCCGCGGGCCGCGGATTCTGGGCCAAGCTGGAGGGCGCCAATCCGGGCGGCATGAAGGACCGGCCCGCGCTGCACATGGTCGAGCGCGCCGCCGCCCGCGGTGAACTCGCGCCCGGCGCGCCGATCGTCGAATCCACCAGCGGCACCCTCGGTCTCGGCCTCGCCCTCGCCGGAATGGTGCACCGCCACCCCGTCACCCTGGTCACCGATCCCGGCCTCGAACCGCTCATGCGACACATGCTCGCCGCCTACGGCGCCCGGGTGGAGATGGTCACCGAACCGCATCCCGTCGGCGGCTGGCAACAGGCCCGCCGCGACCGCGTCGCCGAACTCTTGGCCGCCGACCCGCGCGCCTGGTGCCCCGACCAGTACCGCAATCCCGACAACCGCGCCGCCTACGAATCGCTCGCCATGGAACTCGTCGCGCAACTCGGCCGGATCGACGTACTGGTGTGCTCGGTCGGCACCGGCGGCCACTCCTCCGGCATCGCCCGCGCACTGCGTCGCTACTTCCCGCACCTGCGCCTGGTCGGCGTGGACACCGTCGCGTCCACCATTTTCGGCCAACCCGCCGGACCGCGGCTGATGCGCGGGCTCGGCTCGAGCATCCATCCCGAGAACGTCGACTATTCGGCGTTCGACGAGATCCACTGGGTCGCGCCCGCCGAAGCGGTGTGGGCCTGCCGCACGCTGGCCGCCACCCATCACGCAAGCGGCGGGTGGAGTGTCGGCGCGGTGGCGCTGGTCGCGGGGTGGCTGGCCCGCACCGGTGAGCCGGACGCGCGCATCGCCGCCGTCTTCCCGGACGGTCCGCTGCGCTACTTCGACACCGTCTACAACGACGCCTACTGCCGGGAGCACGGACTGCTCGGCGCCGCGCCGACCGAACCCGCGACGATCGCGCATCCGTACGCTGCGGTGGTCGACTCGTGGACCCGCTGCACGACCGTGCTCGACCCGAAACCGCACTACTCCGCGCAGACGCACCAGCCCGAGGCGACTCGGCACGAGCCGCGGTCGACACACCAGCCGGACGCGATGCGGCACGAGCCCGAGGCGGCACAGCACGCGCGTGGAACGAAGCATCGCCCGGTCTCGACGCGCGAACCCGATCCGGCACCGCGTCGACTCGACCCGAAGCCCGACCACCCCGAGGAGGCCGCCGTGCCCACCGACGATCCGACCGCACCCGCACGGCCGGGCGCCACACCGGGGGTCGCGCGATGAAAGACGTCTACGCGACCTATCGCAGCTTCGGCAAACCGAGCCGGGTGCTGATGGTGAACCAGTTCGCCATCAACACCGGCTTCTTCATGCTCATGCCCTACCTGGCCGGTTACATGGCGGGCCCGCTCGGCCTCGCCGCGTGGGCGATCGGGTTGGTGCTCGGCATCAGGAACTTCTCCCAGCAGGGGATGTTCCTGGTCGGCGGCACCCTGGCCGACCGGCTCGGCTACAAACCGCTGATCGTGGCCGGATGTCTGCTGCGCACCGGCGGTTTCGCACTGCTCGCGTTCGCCGACTCGCTGCCCGCGCTGCTGATCGCCTCGGCCGCAACCGGATTCGCCGGCGCGCTGTTCAATCCCGCGGTGCGCGCGTATCTCGCCGTTGACTCCGGCGAACGACGGGTCGAGGCGTTCGCGGTGTTCAACATCTTCTATCAGGCGGGCATCCTGTTCGGGCCGATCCTCGGTCTCGCGTTGATGGCGTTCGATTTCCAGGCCACCGCCACTTGCGCGGCCGCGGTGTTCGCCCTGCTCACCGTCGCCCAGCTGCGCGCGCTGCCGCAGCACCGCGCGGAGCCGAAAACCGCGTCGGTGCTCGAGGATTGGCGCGTGGTGCTGGCCAACCGACCGTTCCTGCTGTTCTCGGCGGCGATGATCGGCTGCTATGTGCTCTCGTTCCAGGTGTATCTCGCGCTGCCGATGCAGGCCGCCCGCATCGTCGGCGAAGGGTCGGCCACCGCGCTCATGACGGCGGTCTTCGTCGTCTCCGGCGTGATCGCCATCGCCGGACAGCTGCGCATCACCCGCTGGTTCGCCGCCCGCTGGGGTCGCCCGCACAGCCTGATCATCGGTATGGCGATCCTGGCGGCGGCGTTCGTCCCACTGCTGCTCGTGCCCGGCACCGCGCTCGGCGTCCCGACGGCGGTCGGGGCGATGCTGCTCACCGCCGCGATGCTGGGTGTCGGTGCGGCCGCGGTCTTCCCGTTCGAAATGGACACCGTGGTCGCGCTCTGCGGCGACCGCCTGGTCGCCACCCACTACGGCCTCTACAACACGATCGTCGGCACCGGCATCCTGCTCGGCAACCTCGGCACCGGCACGGTCCTCGACGCGGCCCGCTCCGCCGGACTGAGCTCCCTGGCCTGGGCCGCACTCATCGCCATCGGCGCCGCCTCCGCCGCCGGGTTGTACGGCCTCGCCCGATCCGGTCGCCTGGACGCACCGGCTCCCACAACGGCGGCGATGGTGTAATCCCTCGGGAGCGCTTCGCAGGGGTCACCGCCCTGCGGGGCGTGCACCCCGTGTGCTCGGCCGCGCTCGCCACCTGCCCTGGAGATGCGCCTGCGGCCCCCGGCCACTCCGGCGCCGCGGCCTGGCTGAGCGGCCGATGCCCGGGCTGTGGACAGCGATACCCGCTCAACGCATGCGGCCGCGTTCGCCATCAGCCGGACTGCACACCCTCCGGCGGAACACTGGTGCCGCGTCCAGAATGGTCGGCGCGGTCACCGACCGAAGGCCACCAACATCCCGCCAGACCGACTGGACGTGACCTTCATTCACCCGACCTGCGTGCACCGGTGAACCGACCGAGGGTGACCTTTGGTGCGGTGGGCCGACCAGTGGTGACATTCGGTTGGCGTTAGCTCGGTGCCTGTCCCTGCGCGGAGTACAAGCTGACCTCGCCTTCCTCGCTGAGGAACGCGTTGACCAGCATGATCCGGTTGATCCGGAGTTCCTCGGGGTCGGGGGCGGTGGTGGTGATGTTGATCTGCGGGATGGCGCCCCAGTTGACCACGTAGCGCTCCGGCGGGCCGTCGTCATCGGACAGGCGTGCGAGCCGGAACACCGACACCGTCTTGCGGACGATGAGGTTGCGCACGACTTCAGCTATTCGCTCGGGGTCTTCCAGCGAGAACATGAAGCCGAATGTCAGCTCCGGCGATGACACATAGGCGGGCACGAACATCGAGGCTAGTCCATCGAACCGGGGCGCGCAGCCGCCGCGCCGCGATGGTAACTGGATGTGCGCCGATCGCCCAGTTCACCTTGGGCAAAGGTAGATTTCGTGTGACCGCCCCGTAACGGACGATAACGATTTCCGACTCGCGCATGTTTTTCACACCATCTTGTTGCGCCGATTCGACTATCGCGCTTTCCTGAAAGTGTCCCGATTTTCTCGGGCCGTCTTCCTCATCGCATCGTCGCGGATTTCCCGGTTTCTTTGCCGTGCTGGTGGACTGTGTGGGGGGCGTCCGGGCTCGGGGCTGCGCCGGAGCCGAGGGGTGCCCCTCCCCGAAATCCCCCTCGGCCCTGGCGTATCCATGTCGGATCGTTACCGCAGGGGCGTGCACCATGCCTACCGAATACGCCGGGAGCCGTATCGGAGCCGGCGAGCTGCCACCGCGATCAGCGCTGTTGCGCGCGTTTCGCGAAGCCGACGACCCGAATCGCCGAAAGCACCGAGTCCTCGCCGCGGCCCGCGAGCTGGTCGAATGCCACGAGCGCAGGCACCGGGCGCTGGCCGCGGCGCACGCGCCGGGCGCCACCAACGGTCGCGTCGCGGCGTGCAGTCAGCTGGTGGACGACATCGACGAGCGCCGCGCCGAGCTGGTCGGCCGGATAAACGACTGGGTGGCGACCAACGTCGCGCACCGCACCGGCGCCTCGCTGCACACCGAGACACTGGGCGCGGTCATCGATCGAATGGCGGCGAAATGGACTGCGGCACAACAGGCTTTGAGCGCGACCGGCCCGGCGACGCAGCCACCGCGGGTGGACGGGGAAGCCCACCTGCTGTGGACGCGGCTCGCCGAGCTGGCCGACGGCTATCAGGACCTGATCACCGACGTCACCGAGCACCGGCGCAGGCTGCCGGTGTGGTGATCAGCGGCGGTCGTCGAGGTCGGACTCGACGACCTCGGCCTCGACGAAGGCGGAGCCGGTCGCGGGCTCGGGCTCCGGCTCGTCGGGGACCTCGTCCAGCGGCGCTTCCCGCTGCACCGCGGCATCCTTGCGGGCCGCGGCGGCCGCCTCGTTCATCTCGATCGCGTCGGTGATCCACTCACCGATCTCCCGAGTGACCTCCTGGACGGTTCCGGTGATGATCGTCGCAATATTTCCGACGTGCCTGGCACCGGAGGCCGTCAATTCTTGAATCAAATCCTTGTTGCTTTCGAATTTCCCGATCATTCACACGCCCACTTCGGTCGCCTTCCGCTGACGCATCACGATAACACCGGGAGATGACGTGTTCTTCGTGAAGCGCGGCGGCAGTGCCAGCTTGAAAATCTTCGCCCACACATCGCCGATCTGCTTGCTCAACGGGCCGGTGTGGTACGGCAATCCGTACTTCTCGCACAGCGCCCGCACCTCCGGCGCGATCTCCGGATAGCGGTTGGCCGGGATGTCGGGGAACAGGTGGTGTTCGATCTGGTGCGACAGATTGCCGCTCATGATGTGGAACAGCTTGCCGCCCGAGATATTCGCCGAGCCGAGCATCTGCCGGACGTACCACTCGCCGCGGGTCTCCTCGGCGGTCTCCTCTTCGGTGAACGTCTGTACGCCGGAAGGGAAATGGCCGCAGAAGATGATCGAGTAGGCCCAGACGTTGCGCACCAGGTTGGCCGCGGCATTGCCCGCCAGCGTGCTGACGAACAGCGGACCGGTCAGCGCGGGGAACACGACGTAGTCCTTGAGCGCCTGGCGGCCCGCCTTGCGCCACCAACCCTTGATCAGCGGCTTGAGGTCCGACCACTTGCGCTTGCCCTGAACGATGTTCTCGGCCTCGGCGTCGTGCAGCATGACACCCCACTCGAAGAACACCATCAGCAGGAACGCCCACAGCGGGTTGCCCAGGTAGTAGGGGTTCCACTTCTGGCCCTCGTCCATGCGCAGGATGCCGTATCCGATGTCGCGGTCCATGCCGTGGATGTTGGTGAAGGTGTGGTGCATGTAGTTGTGCGAGTGCTTCCACTGGTCGGCCGGGCAGACCGTATCCCACTCGAACTCACGGGAATTCAGGCCGGGCTCACGCATCCAGTCGTACTGGCCGTGCATGACGTTGTGGCCGATCTCCATGTTGTCCAGGATCTTCGACACGCTCAGCGCGGCGACCGCCGCCAGCCACACCGGCGGCAGGAAGCCCAGGTACATCAGGCCGCGCCCGGCGATCTCGAAACCGCGCTGCGCCTTGATGATCGAATAGATGTACTCGCGGTCGCGCTCGCCGAGATCGGCGACGACGCGGTCGCGCAGTTCATCGAGCGCCTTGCCAAGCTCCTCGACCTGGTCGGGAGTCAGGACCAGCGGTCCGTCCTTGGTCTCGGTCAGAATGGTCATTGTCAGTCCCCTTGTGTCTGTCTAGATTTCGATGTCGACGTCGCCCACCGCGGCGCTGACGCAGAGCTGGATGGGCTGGTCGGGATCGCTGTCGGTCTCGCCGGTGCGCAGGTTGCGCGTGCAGCCGGAGCGGCGAACGGCGGTGCAGGAGAAGCAGATACCCATGCGGCAGCCGTACTCCGGCGTCAGGCCCGCGGCCTCGGCCTGCTCCAGCAGGCTGGTACCGGTGTTCTCGGCGCGCACCCCGCTGGCCGAGAAGCTCGTCGAGCCGTGCACCTCGTCCGCGTCGACGGGTGCGGTCGAGAGCGTGAACTCCTCGGAGTGCAGCCGGTCGGCCAGTTCCTCGGCCTCGTACACCTTGCGCACCGCGTCCATCAGCGGCGGCGGACCGCACAGGTAGGTCTGCGCCTCGGCGAACCAGGGCGCGACGCGCTCGAGCTCGTCGTAGTCGAACGGGCCGCCGCCCTGCTCCGGATAGCGCATCTCGATGCGGAAACGCGGGTTCCGCTCGGCGATCGCCTCCAGCTCGGCGCGGTGCGGTACCGCCTCCGGCGAACGGGCGTAGTGCAGGAAGGTCAGCTCACCGGGATAACCCTCGTCGGCGAGGGTCCGCATCATCGACAGCACCGGCGTGATGCCGCTGCCGCCGCTGATCAGCAGCACCCGGTCGGGACGGACCTCGGGCAACCGGAACACACCGGCCGCCGGGCTCAGGTCGACCACCATGCCGGGCACGGCGTTCTCGTGCAAGTACTGCGACACCAGACCGCCGGGGTGTGCCTTGACGGTGAGCTGGATGTGCCGGTCGCGCCGCCCTTCCGGATTCACCGGCGAGTAGCACCTGGTGTGCCGGACGCCGTCGATCACCACGCCGATCTGGACGTACTGGCCCGCGGCGTGGCCGCGCCACTGCCGGGTCGGGCGCAGAGTGAGCGTCACCGAGCCGGGCACCGAGCGGCGCACGTGGGTTATCTCGGCGCGCATCTGCCGGACGGTCAGCGTGGGACGCACGAGTTCCAGGTACCGGTCGAGCGGATGGGGCGTGGTCAGGGTCTGCACCAGGTCGATGAGATCCACCATTCGGTTCTCCGTACCTCTGATTCTTCGGTAGGTCATGGCTGTGGCGTGCGCTCTGTCACTTGATCAGATTTCAGTGCACGCCTGTACACTCATCCAGTGTGACCGATAGGCAGGGTCCAGTGTCAACCGGCAATTCGTGTGACCCGAACTACACCTCTTGGATGAGCGAATGGTGAACGGATGTATGCTCACCGTGATGAGCGAGCAGGCAGCAACCCGAATCGAGCGCAAGGAGCGCACGCGGCAGGCCCTGGTCGACGGCACCCTGGAACTGGCCGCCGACCGCGGTTTCGCCGCGCTGAGCCTGCGTGAGATCGCGCGCTCGGCGGGGATCGTTCCGACGGCCTTCTACCGCCACTTCGCCTCGCTCGACGACCTCGGCGCGACCCTCGTCGACCAAGGCGTGACCGCGCTCCGGCTGGCGCTGCGCGAGGTCCGGCGCAATCCCGAGGCCAGCATCGCCGATACGGTGCGGTTCGTCTTCGATCAGGTCGGGGGCAAGCGCGCGGTGTTCGGCTTCCTCACCCGGGAACGCCACGGCGGTTCGGCAGCGCTGCGCAAAGCCATCGCGCTGGAACTCCAGCTGATCGTGCGCGAGCTGGTCGCCGACCTGTCCCGGGTGCGCGCGCTGGACGACTGGAGCCCGCGCGACCTGGAGATCGCCGCGGACCTGCTGGTCGGCACCGTCGCCGACGGGATCGCCGCGTATGTCGCGGCCGAGGAGCGCGACCAGCGGAGCATCGTCGACCGCACGGTGCAGCAGATCCGGCTGATCGCGCTCGGCATGGACAACTGGTGGCCGCCCAAGGATCGATAGGCCAACGTTCGAGATACGTGGACTGACCGCGAATCTCGTCCTGCCGCGTCCCGTACTGTGCCGAACATGGGTTACGACACCAGCTTTCACGCCTTGGACATGCGGCTCGTCGAGGAGCGGATCCTGCCGTATCTGGCCGGGCTCGGCGGCGACGCCGATCTCGACGATCTGATCGCCTTCGCGGTCGAGCAGGCTCGGGTGCGCTTCCGGGCCAAGGCGTGGGCGCTCGGCGCGCTGAAGGTCGCCGACGACGAGTTCGACGCCTCGCTCTACGTGTGGGGACGGCCGTACCTGATCACGGCCGAGACGCCCGAGGACGTGGCGGAAATCGCTGTGCGATACCGGGATTGCACCGTCCGCACGGTGGACGAGCTGGCCCGCGCGCAACTCGAGCTGTTCGATCCGGCACTGGCCGCACGGACCGAACCCGATATGAGCGGTACGCTGCCCGGCGCCGACGACCTGGCCGTCGACATCGCGTGGAAGATCCGCCTGCTGCGCCAGGCCGCACTCGCGCTGCGCTCCGGCCAGCCGACCGTCGACGACCCGCACAGCCCCGAAACGCACGACGCCGCCGACCTTTTGCGCAACAACCTCCAGTTCTGTCTCGTCGAATTCGCCGCGCGACTGCTGCCGGGCTGGATGGACCGCGGCGTCGTCTGGCCGACCGCGCTGGCCGAGGAAGCCGGAACCGGCTGGCCCGCCGGGTTCGGCGGCAACGGCCCGCTGCTCGGCGACCTGCCGTCCCAGTTCCCCGAAATCGCTTGGCGCACCGAGGACACCATCACCGCCAACTACGCGGTCGGCGGATTCGTCGGCGCCGGTGACGCGACCGCGGCGCGCGGCTGGGTCGCCGAACACGCCGACGCACTGAGCGGTGGCGACGACCGGACGCGCCTGTCGCTGCGCAAGTGCGGCGAGGCGCTGGCGCTGGCGGAGCTGATCGGCGGCGGTTTCGCGGAGGCCACCGAGATCTACAGCGGCATGGAGGGCCGGATCAACTGACCCGCGCCGCGTCTTATCAGCGGTCCCGCACCGCGTCGGGCGCGCGCACCGGGAGCAACACCGCCAACCCCGCGGCGAGGACGACGGCCAGTCCGATCATCCCGGCGCGGTCGGCGTCGAAAATCCAGACGAACAGGCCGAAAAGCGAGGGGGCGAGGAAGGATACGGCCCGGCCGGTCGTGGTGTAGAGGCCGAACAGCTGTCCTTCCCGCCCCGGCGGGGCCAACCTGACGAGGAACGACCGCGCCGAGGCTTGCGCTGGTCCGACGAAGATGGTCAGCAGCAGACCGAATATCCAGAACATGAGCGGCCCCGACACCACGAGCAGCGCGAGTCCGCAGACCAGCATGGCGGCCAGCGAAGTCACGATCACCGCTTTCGGCCCCACCCGGTCGTCGAACCGGCCCGCGACGATCGCCCCCAGCGCCGCGACGACGTTCGCCGCGACGCCGAACAGCAGCACATCGGAATCGTCGATCCCGTAGACCCGCACCGCGAGCACCGCGCCGAAGGTGAAGACGCCCGCGAGCCCGTCGCGAAAGACCGCGCTGGCCAACAGGAACCAGACGGTGCGCCGGTCGACTTCCCACAGCTCGCGCAGATCCCGCCACAGCACCCGGTAGGAGCCGAAGAACCCCGCGCTCGCCGCGTCGGGATCGGCGCTGGTTCGCGGCAGCTCCGGGACCGCGAACAGCACGGGCAGCGCGAACGTGGCGAACCAGATCGCGGCGAGGACGGTCACCAGTCGGATGTTGAGCCCGTCGTCGGTCGGGATGTCGAACAGTCCCCGGTTGTCGCCCTCGCCCGCGATGAAGCCGACGTAGCAGATGAGCAGCAGGAAGATGCCGCCGAAATAGCCCATCGCCCAGCCGAAACCGGAGACGCGGCCGACCGTCTCCGGCGTCGAGACCTGGCGCAGCATGGCGTTGTAGGGCACGTTGGCCAGTTCGAAGGCGGCGGAGCCGAAGGCGAGCAGCGTCAGACCGAGCCACAGATCGCGGTAGTCGTCGTGCACGAAGAACATCCCGGCCATGGCAAGGACGGTCAGTGCGGTCAGAACACCAAGGGAGCGTTTGCGTTTCGCGGCCGCGTCGAACCACTGGCCGCTGATCGGCGCGGTCAGCGCGACCACGAGACCGGCGATCCCGAGCGCCCAGCCGAGCCAGGCGCTCGCCGAGATCCCGCCGGGCAGATCGTCGCCGACCTTGTCGGTGAGATACACCGAGAACACGAACGTGAGGATCACGGCGTGGAACGCCGAGGAACCCCAATCCCACAACCCCCATGCCACGATCTGCCCGCGGCCTGCGGCCTCCCCGATCGTGTCGCGCGCGTCCACCTCGGTCATGGGCGCAGCGTAACCCGTGCGGACGCACGACGTCCGCCAAAGAAACGAGGGCGACGACCGAAGGGCTATGCACCCAGTTGCATAGTACCGACTGTACCGAGTACCGTGGCGACATGGCCCTCGAGCACGCACTACTGGTATCGCTGACCGAGCGCGCCGGTTCGGGCTACGAGCTGGCGCGCCGGTTCGACAAGTCCATCGGCTACTTCTGGAGCGCGACGCACCAGCAGATCTACCGCGTGCTCAAGCGCATGGAGGAATCCGGCTGGCTGGACAGTGAATCGGTGACCCAGGAGGGCAAGCCGGACAAGAAGGTCTACTCGGTGAACGAGGCGGGCCGCGCCGAGCTGGCCCGCTGGATCGCCGAGCCCTCCGATACCGACCTCCCCCGCGGCGAACTCGGCGTCAAGATCCGCGGCGCGGCCTACGGCGACCTGGACGCGCTGTGTGCGGAGGTGGCAAGGCACCGCGACCAGCACGCCCAGCGGCTCGAGGTCTACCGGCTGATCGAGAAGAAGGACTTCGCCGCGCCGGATCAGCTCTCCGGCACGGCACTGCACCAGTACCTGGTCCTGCGCGGCGGCATCCGCGTCGAGGTCGGGTTCATCGAATGGTGCGACGAAGTACTGCAAGCACTGCGTCCGGGCGCGTCAGCCCCGCACCTGGATCCGATGGAGAAAGGCCAGGCATGAGTTCCTTCCCCCACCTTTTCGAGCCGCTCGATCTCGGCTTCACCACCCTGCGCAACCGCGTGGTCATGGGGTCGATGCACACCGGCCTGGAGGACCGAGCCTGGGACACCAACAAGCTGGCCGCCTACTTCGCCGAGCGGGCCCGCGGCGGTGTCGGGCTGATCATCACCGGCGGTTACGCGCCCAACCGCACCGGCTGGCTGTTGCCCTTCGGCGCCAAGCTGACCAACAAGACCGAGGCCTACCGCCACCGCGCGATCACCAAGGCGGTGCACGCCGAGGGCGGCAAGATCGCCATCCAGATCCTGCACGCGGGCCGCTACTCCTACATGCCCGGCAGCGTCTCGGCGTCCTCGATCAAGGCCCCCATCAACCCTTTCCGGCCACGCGCCCTCTCCGCGCGCGGCATCGAGCAGACCATCGCGGACTACGCGCGCTGCGCGAAGCTCGCCCAGTTCGCCGGGTACGACGGCTGCGAGATCATGGGCGGTGAAGGCTATTTCATCAACCAGTTCCTCGCGCCGCGCACCAACAAGCGCACCGACAAGTGGGGCGGCACGGCCGAGAATCGGCGCAGGCTCCCGCTGGAGATCGTGCGCCGGGTCCGCGCCGCGGTGGGGCCGGACTTCATCATCGTGTTCCGGCTGTCGATGGCCGAACTGGTGGAGAAGGGTCAGACCTTCGACGAGATCGTCACGCTCGCCAAGGAATTGGAGCGCGCTGGCGTCACCATCATCAACACCGACATCGGCTGGCACGAGGCGCGGGTGCCCACCATCGTCACCTCGGTGCCGCGGGCGGCGTTCGTCGAGTTCACCGCGAAGATCACCAAGCAGGTGAACATTCCGGTCTGCGCGTCGAACCGCATCAACATGCCCGAGATCGCCGAGGAGATCCTGACTCGCGGTGACGCGCAACTGGTTTCGCTGGCCCGCCCGTTCCTCACCGATCCGGAATGGGTGAACAAGGCCGCGCAGGACCGCGTCGACGAGATCAACACCTGCATCGCATGCAACCAGGCCTGCCTGGACCACGCGTTCCAGCACAAGACGGTGTCCTGCCTGCTGAACCCGCGCGCCGGACACGAGACCGAGCTGAAGCTGCTGCCGACGCGGCGCAGCAAGCGCATCGCCGTGGTCGGCGCGGGACCGGCCGGGCTCTCCGCCGCGGTGAATCTCGCCGAACGCGGCCACCGCGTCGACCTTTTCGAGGCCGACGACAAGATCGGCGGCCAGTTCGACATCGCCCGGCGGATTCCCGGCAAGGAGGAGTTCGATGAATCGATCCGGTACTACCGCAGGATGATCGAGGTGCGCGGCGTTCACCTGCACCTGAACAAGCGGGTCACCGCCGACGAGCTCGTCGCGGGCCGCTACGACGAGGTGGTGCTCGCCACCGGCGTGCGGCCGCGAATTCCCAGCATTCCCGGCATCGACCACCCGATGGTGCTCTCCTACGCCGAACTGGTGCGCGAGGAGAAGCCGGTGGGCAAGCGCGTCGCCGTGATCGGCGCGGGCGGCATCGGTTACGACGTCAGCGAATTCCTCACCGTCGAGGGGCACCCCGCGCTCAAGCTGGACGAGTGGAAAGAGGAGTGGGGCGTCGACGCGGACGACGAGCAGGCGCCCGGCCAGCTCACCACGCCCAAGCCCTCCCCCGCTGCCCGCGATGTCGTTCTGCTGCAACGCAAGTCGTCGTCGTTCGGCAAGGACCTCGGCAAGACCTCCGGCTGGGTGCACCGCGCCGCGCTGAAGGCCAAGGGCGTCGAGCAGATCGGCGGCGTGAACTACGAACGCATCGACGACAACGGGCTGCACATCAGCTTCGGGGAGAAACGCGAACGCCCGCAACTGATTCCGGTGGACAACGTGGTGATCTGCGCGGGTCAGGAGTCGGTGCGCGAGCTGGTCGAGCCGCTGCGCGCCGCGGGAATCACCCCGCACCTGATCGGCGGCGCCGAACTCGCCGCCGAACTCGACGCCAAGCGCGCGATCGATCAGGGCACCCGCCTGGCGGCCCGCCTCTGAGTGGCTCGCTAGCATCGCTCAGGTGAGCCTGCCCTCCCCCACCTCCGAGAACCGCGCCGTCGTCACCGGAGCCTCCTCCGGCATCGGCACCGCGTTGGCCGCCGAACTGGCCGGACGCGGTCATTCGCTGATCCTGGTCGCCCGCCGCGGCGACCTGCTGAACGAGCTCGCGCAGCGGCTCACCCTGGCGCACGGCATCACCGCCGAGGTGCGCGCGGTCGACCTGTCCGATCGCGCGCAACGCGGTCCGCTGGTCGAGGAGTTGTCGGCGCGCAACATCTCGATCCTGTGCAACAACGCGGGCATCGCGACGTTCGGCCCGGTCGCGCAGCTGGACCTGGAGTACGAGCGCGCCCAGATGGAGCTCAACGCCGTCGCCGTGCACGATCTGACCCTGGCGGTGCTGCCCGGCATGATCGCGCGCGGCGCCGGTGGCATCCTGATCAGCGGGTCGGCCGCGGGCAACATGCCGATCCCGAACAACGCCACCTACGCGGCGAGCAAGGCGTTCGCCAACACCTTCTGCGAATCGCTGCGCGGTGAGCTGAAGGATTCGGGCGTACACGTCACCCTGCTGGCGCCCGGCCCGGTGCGCACCGAACTGCCCGACCCGGCCGAGGCGTCGATCGTCGACCGCATGGTGCCCGACTTCATGTGGGTGTCCTCGGAGTACACCGCGAAGGTCTCCATCGACGCGCTCGCCCGCAACAAGATGCGCGTCGTCCCCGGCCTGATCAGCAAGGGCATGAGCGTCGCGGGCCAGTACGGCCCGCGCGCCCTCACCGCGCCGATCGCGGGTGCCTTCTATCGCAAGCTCGGCGGCTGATCAGCCCTTCGCTTCCGCGATGAACTTGATCAGTTCACCGACCGTGGAGAAGGCCTCGATCCCCGCGCTCGGCAGCTCGATGTCGTACTCGTTCTCGATCGCCTGGATGGCCAGCTCCTGGCGGTAGGCGCTGCTGTCCATGTCGAGGATGTTGGTGGCGGGCTTGATGCCGTCCGCGTCGGCCAGGTTTGCCTTCAGCAGCGCGATGACGCGCTCTTCGATGGTCGCCATGTTGATCATGTTGTCATAGCGATCACGCATCGACCGGTGGAACCGCGAGGTGTTTCCAAGCCACCCTGTTCCGCGAGCCGTCGTCCCGTTCAAACCGGTGTGAGCTGGGATAATGCCGCGCCCAGGTGGGTGTCAGTGGGGCGTCAGTAACGGAGGGGCGGCCGTCAAAGAGGTGTAAGGGACGCGTTCGGGGCGGTCTGGGAGGCGTAGTCCTGGCATCGACCCCGCAGTTCGGAGAAAGCGGGGACGCACCCAGGAGAACACTGTGACGCTGCTCGAAATCTTCCCGTCGCTGCGGTCGGGGATGCCCTCGCGGCTCGATCCGGCGGTGTGGCCACGGGACACGCACTACGACAGCGAAGGCCGGATCACGGTCGGCGGTGTGGCCTTGGCCGACATCGCCGACGAGTACGGGACGGCCACCTACGTGTTGGACGAACAGGAGGTCCGGTCGCGATGCCGCGCCTACCGGCGGGCGTTTCCCCAGGCGGAGATCATCTACGCGGGCAAGGCGCTGATGATCCGCGCGGTCGCCGAGTGGGTCTCCCAGGAGGGGCTCTCGGTGGACGTGTGCTCGGCGGGTGAACTCGCCATCGCCCTGTCGGCCGGTGTGGACCCGGAGCGAATCATCTTGCACGGCAACGGCAAATCCTGCGACGAATTGCGCACCGCGGTGCGCTGCGGTGTCGGCCGGATCGTGGTCGACTCGCTCACCGAGATCACGCTGCTCTCCGCCCTGGCCACCACGCGGCAACGGGTGCTGGTGCGACTCTCGCCCGGCATCGACGTGCACGGCCATCCTGCGGTCAAGACCGGCGTCGTCGATCAGAAGTTCGGCTTCCCGCTCGGCAGCGACCTGGCCGCCGAGGCGGTCGAGCGCATTCTGCGCAGGACGAACCTGGAGCTGGTCGGCTTCCACTGCCATCTCGGCTCGCAGATCCACAACCCCGACCACTACGGCGAGGCGGTCCGCAGGATGATCGGCGAAATGGCGCGGGTCCGGCAGGACCACGGGCACATCCTCACCGAACTCGACCTTGGCGGCGGGCACGCGGTCGCGTACCGCGGCGGCGACGCCGAGATGAACCTGACCGAGCTGTCCGAGATCCTCGAGGACGCCCTCGACGCGGGCTGCGCCCGGCACCACTTCCCGCGGCCGCGCATCGCGGTGGAGCCGGGCCGCGCGATCGTGGCGCGCGCGGGCGTGACGCTGTACCGGGTGCTCTCGGTGAAGCACATCGAGGGCGGGCACACCTACGTCACCGTCGACGGCGGCATGAGCGACAACCCACGGGTCGCGCTGTATGGCGCGCGCTACGAAGTGGTGCTCGCCAACCGCCACCCGTGCGGGCCGCACATGACCGCCACCATCGCGGGCCGCCACTGCGAGGCGGGCGACGTCCTCGCCGTCGACGTCCGGCTGCCCGCCGACCTGCGCCCCGGCGAGATCATCGCGGTCCCGTGCACCGGCGCCTACCACTACAGCCTGGCCAGCACCTACAACAGCGTCGGCCGCCCGCCGATCGTGGCGGTCCGCGACGGCCGCGCCAGAACCCTGGTCCGCCGCGAGACGATCGACGATCTCATGGCGCGCGAAGTGGGAGTCTGAGGGCGGCCGCGGCGACCTCGGATGGGTATTCGACGAACGCCGCGACCGGGCGACGAGCGACGAGCGACGAGCGACGAGCGACGAGCGACGAGCGACGAGCGACGAGCGACGAGCGACGAGCGACGAGCGACGAGCGACGAGCGACGAGCGACGAATACTAACCGCGCTGCGGCGCACAGTGAAGGTTTTGCGATCATGCCGACACCGGGCGCGAAAACCCTTGACGCACAGCATCGTTGCGGGGCAAGACTGAGGGCATGAGCGACAGCGAGGTCACCTACATCGACGTGTTCGAACTGCCCGAATCCGCGATCGACGGGCTCGTCGACAACTGGCGGGCCCGCGCCGAGCAGCTGCGACAGTCCCCCGGATTCCGCGACGGACGTCTGCACCGAACCGTGCGACCGGACACACGCTTCCCACTGATCACCCTCGCGCGCTGGGGGAGCCCAGAACTCCTCGAAGCCGCGCGCTCCACCGCCGACTGGCGCACGGCCGACGACCGAATCCCGACCGAAGCACGAGCCGGCGCGGCCGCCTACCGGACAGTCCTCGACTACGGACCGGCCGCCGAACGCGACCTCGACGGCCCCGGCGTCACCTTCGTCAACGTCTTCGAGATCGCACCCGAAACAGTCACGGAGTTCACCGAGGGCTGGGGCGAACGCGCCCGAATGATGCGGGCCGCACCGGGTTTTCGCGCGGTACGTCTCCACCGCGCGCTGTCCGAGCAGGCTCGCTTCCAACTCGTGAACGTCGCCCAGTGGGACAGCCTGGAGGCATGGCAGGCGGCGGCCGGAAGCTCAGCGATGCGCACCGCGACCGACACCGCCCGCATACACGCGACGCCCAACACGGGCATCTACCGCGTCGCCGTCGAATTCGCCTGAGTACGAGCCCGTCGCGTCGATATTCGTCGAGGAGACTGCGCTGACCGTCCCAGCGGACCCAGCACGGTGCGAAGATGCTGCCCCACATCGTTTCTCGCCGCGACCGCTCAGCGGCGGCGGCGCGTACCGAACAGGGTGCGGCTGATCTCGCGGCCCGCCGCGGATGCCGCCGAGCGGAGGAAGCTCTTCACCGCCGGGTTCTTCATGATGCGTTCGGCGGCGGATTCTTCCTCTTGGCGCGAGGAGCGGCCGGGTACCGGGGCGACTTCCGGTTGTTCCGGTTCTGCCGCGGCGAGTTTCGCGGTGAGCATCTCATAGGCGGACTCGCGGTCGATGGTCTGGCCGTACTTGGTGGCGAGCGCGCTGGAGAGCGCTTGGGACTTGATGGCGTCCTCGCCGATGGTGTCCATCAGCGAACGCGGCGGCTGAATCCTGGTCCACGCCACGGGCGTCGGCGCACCGGTTTCGGAGAGAACGGTCACCACAGCCTCGCCGGTGCCGAGCGAGGTCAGCGCCTTCTCCAGGTCGTAGATCGAGGTCTTCGGGTAGGTGCGGACCGTCTTGGACAGCGCTTTCTGATCGTCGGGGGTGAACGCCCGCAGCGCGTGCTGGACGCGCGCGCCGAGCTGTGAGAGCACCTGGTTCGGGATGTCGGTTGGCAGCTGCGTGCAGAAGAACACGCCGACACCCTTCGAGCGGATCAGTTTGACCGTCTGCTCGACCTGGTCCATGAACGCCTTAGAGGCGTTGTCGAACAGCAGGTGCGCCTCGTCGAAGATGAACACCAGCTTGGGCTCCTCGACATCGCCGACCTCGGGCAGCGTCTGGAACAGATCGGCGAGCACCCACATCAGGAAGGTGGAGAACATCACCGGTCGCGCCGCCTGCGCGCCGAGTTCGAAGAGCGTGATCACACCCTGACCGTCCGAGACCCGGACCAGGTCCGCCGGATCGAGCTCGGGTTCGCCGAAGAACGTGTCGCCGCCGTCGGCCTCCAGGTTGACCAGCGCGCGCAGGATCACGCCCGCGGTCTGCGCCGAGACACCACCGATGCCCTTCAGGTCCGCCTTGCCTCCGGGGCTGGTCAGGTGGGTGATGACCGCGCGGAGGTCTTTGAGATCGAGCAGCGCGAGGCCCTGCTGGTCGGCCCAGTGGAAGATCAGCCCGAGGGTCGATTCCTGCGTTTCGTTGAGTTCCAGGACCTTGCTGAGCAGCACCGGGCCGAACGAGGTGATGGTGGCTCGGATCGGCACACCGATCCCGCCGGTGCCCAGCGACACGAACTCCGTCGGGAAGCCGCTTGGCGCCCAGTCCGGCGCGCCGGTGTCCCGCGCCCTGGCGCTGATCTTGTCGTCGGCCTCGCCAGGACGGCTCAGCCCGGACAGATCGCCCTTGATGTCGGCGAGTACCACCGGGACGCCCGCCCGCGAGAGTTGTTCGGCGATGCCTTGCAGCGTCTTGGTCTTTCCGGTGCCGGTGGCGCCCGCGACCAAGCCGTGCCGGTTCATCGTGCGCATCGGAATCCGTACCCGCGCGGTGGGATCCACGGCGCCGTCCACGACCACGGTGCCCAGTTCCAGCGCCGCGCCGTCGAAGGCGTAGCCCGCGGCGATCTCCTGTGCGGCGGAGCTCACGTCGGCGGCCCCCGCTGGTCGATGCTCGGCCAACTCGCGCTCGGCGGCTTCGGCGGCGGCCGCCGCTTCCGCCGCGACTCGCGCCGCTTCGTCGGCGGCCTTGCGCGCCGCGGCCGCCTTCTCCTCGGGAGTGGTCATCGCACGTCCTCCGTCTGTCGAACCGAAAACGCTCATGGGCCCAGCAGGGCGTCGTCCGCCGACAGCCCGCATGGCGAAGGCGAACGTACGCCTGGAAACGAAGGCGGAGGTACGCCTTTGCCGATGCCGAAACTGTATCCCCGGCGAGGGTGTTCCGCCGCTGCATACCCGTGGTCGCGTCGCCGACACCGCCGTGTGCGCAAGCCGACACCCCCGCACGGAAGCCGGTCGCGGCACTCGGCGCGGGCGGCACACAGCCCTGTGCGGAGGCCCACACCGTAGCGGCGCAAACCCGCACCGGCGGCGCGCGCGAGCGAACGCGCTTGTTCCCTGAGGTCGCCAGGGAGGATGCCAGTAAGGTTGCCGGAGTGTCCGACAAACTTGTGGTGTGGATGGATTGCGAGATGACCGGCCTGCGCCTGGACAGCGACAAGCTGATCGAGGTGGCCGCGCTCGTGACCGACAGCGACCTCAATATCCTCGGTGACGGTGTCGACATCGTCATCCACGCCGATGACGAGGCGCTGGCCGCGATGCCCCCGGTGGTCGCCGACATGCACGAGCGCTCCGGTCTGACCGAAGAGGTGCGTCGCTCCACTGTCACCCTCGCCGAGGCCGAGCAGCAGGTGCTCGACTACATCCGCGCCTACGCCCCCACCGCGGGAACGGTTCCGCTGGCGGGTAACTCGATCGCCACCGACCGCGGCTTCATCGCCCGCGACATGCCCGCGCTGGACAGTCACCTGCACTACCGGATGATCGATGTGAGCTCCATCAAAGAGCTGTGCCGCCGCTGGTATCCGCGCATCTACTTCGGCCAGCCGGAGAAGGGCCTGACCCACCGCGCCCTCGCCGACATCAAAGAGTCCATCCGCGAGCTCGAGTACTACCGGCGGACCGCGTTCGTCGCGCCGCCCGGGCCCTCCAGCACGGAGATCGCCACGATCGCCGCCGAGCTCAGCGGCACGGCCAAGCCCGCGGGTACGGTGCCGCGCAACGGCGCGCTGGAAGCCGATTAGGGAATCGCGGGGGTGGCACGCTAGTATCTAGCGCGCCGGTAGTTACCGGCGATGGTGAGTGTAGTTCAGTTGGTAGAGCACCAGGTTGTGATCCTGGCTGTCGCGGGTTCGAGTCCCGTCACTCACCCCACGCGAAATGCGCGAGTCCGATGGGCTCGCGCATTTCGCGTTTCCGGGGCAGATTCGCCCCGCGCACCCAACGCCGTTCAGACCGCGCCGATTCGGGGCGACATCGCCACTCGGCGCACCGCCCCAGCACTGGAATTTGTTCTGAAACACAGATGCTTCCAAATGTGTCCCGGATCTCCCCTCCCGGCCGTACACTGCGGCAGCAGGGTGTGCCGCGGTGGCATCGCCCGGTCCGGGAGAAAGAAAGCACTACGTGAAGCGTTCCGCCGTTCTCGCAGCCCTAGTCGGCGCCACCTTGCTCGGCGGGTCCGGAGGCACCGCCTCGGCGGCGCGCGAGGCGACCCCGATCGACCTGCCCGCCGACACCGGATCCGCGGGCATCACCAGCGGCTCCGCGCACAGCACCGGCTCCTCGGGCGGCGCGACCACCACCGGCTCGACCGGCACCGGCTCCGGTCCCGAGCTGGAGAGGATCATTTTCGGCGGACCGTTGCTCTGTGCCGCCGTCGGCAGCGCGTTCAACGCCAACCTCACCTGCGCGGGCACCCCAGGGCCGAACATCCCCTGAGCCCACCGACGACAAAGGCCCCCGGCACTCGCCGGGGGCCTTTGCGTTGCCGCTCAGGGACTTTCGCCCGTCATCCGACGTCCGCGTTGCCCGCCTTCCACTCCGACCACGGAATGTTCCAGTCACCGAGGCCGTCGGTGCCGGACAGCGTGCCGCCCACGGTGTTCTTGATGATCGTGATGTCACCGCGCTTGGCGAAGTTGAACACCCACTGCGCGTTCGCCGGACTCAGGTTCAGGCAGCCGTGGCTGGCGTTCGAGTAACCCTGCTGAGCCACCGACCACGGGGCCGAGTGGAAGAAGATGCCGCTGTAGGAGATTCGGGTCGCGAAGTCGACCGGCGTGCGGTAGCCGTCCGCGGAGTTCACCGCGACGCCGTAGGTCGAGGAGTCCATGATGATCTTCTCGTGCTTGTCCGCGACGATGTAGATGCCGTTGTCGGTGGGCGTGCTGTCCTTGCCCATCGAGGTCGGCATGGTGCGAATCACCTGACCGTTCTGCTCGACCGTCACCTGGTGCGTGTCGTCGTCCGCGGTGAAGATCACAGCGTCGCCGATGATGAAGTGCGAGGTGATGTTGTCCTGGCCGTACAGCCCGTTGCCGAGGTTCTTGCCGTAGACGTTCACCTGGATGTCGACCCGGGTGCCCGGCGCCCAGAAATGCTCTGGCCGCCAACGGACCTCGCGGTTGTTCACCCAGTAGAACGCGCCCTCCACCGGCGGGTTCGTCGTGATCTTGATCGCATCCTGGGCCGCCTTGCGGTCCGGGATGTTCTCGTCGAATTGAATCGCCACCGGCTGACCGATGCCGACGACCTCACCCTCCCCCGGGATCAGATACGGCTTGGTCTGGTTGTTCGGCGAGCTGGTGGTGAAGCTCAGCGTGGTGGTGTTGGCGCCGCCGAGGCCGATGGCGTCGGCGGTCAGCCGGTAGGTCTTGCCGTAGCCGAGTACCTCGGTGGTCTCCCAGGTCCGGCCGTCGGCGGCGAGATTGCCCGCGACCGGCTTGCCCTGCTGGTTGACCAAAGTCACATTGGTGAACCTGCCGTCGTCGACCTTGAAAGTCATAGGGACACCGGGTGATACGCCTTTGTCGCCGTCTTTGACGGGAGCGAGCAGCTTCGGCTTGATCAGTTCGGTGATCGGGTTCCGGTCGATGGCGACCGCCGCGTCCGCACTTCCGGACGAGGGCGAGCACGCCGACGATCCCAATGCGATCACTGCGAGCAATACCAAAGGTCCGCTGAGTATTCGTATCGACCGCCGCCGACCTCGACCAATGCGCATAATCAACCCCGTTTCAAGTCTCGGCGCCGTCCAGACACGCGCCGATGGCTTCGGATCCAACCGACGAAAGAAGCTCAACCCACCGCGCCGGCGGGATCGGTCGAGACCGCGTCCTAACATTCTGCCAGTCCGGTCTGACCGATCCAACGCGAACTACGCGCGCAACGGGCCGAGTTCCACCGGATAGATCCCCGCGAGAGCCCCCGGTGTTAACACCCGTCGCCGACCCAACAAAACGGCCCTTCACCAGGCGATTTCACTTCTTCGGTCTCGGCCTGTTAATCTTTGTCCCGCACCGGAACACGGAGCAGGCGCCATTAGCTCAATTGGCAGAGCAGCTGACTCTTAATCAGCGGGTTCGGGGTTCGAGTCCCTGATGGCGCACAGTACAGACCGTGCCTAGCTTCCAGTCACGATTGGACAAGGGCACGGTCTTTTCGTGTCCGAATCGTCGCTCGGCGATCACCTCTACGATGGTAACGACGCCGTGACCTGAGCGGTCGGAACGGCGTCGAACAGGGCCGATCGAGGCTTGTAAACGTCGATTAGACGCAGGTCACTGTATCAATTTTGTGACCTAGCGCACAACGCGTTTAAACGCGAATAGCCTGGTAGATCGCGTTTCGGTAACGAGGCCTCGGTCGTTCCAAGATCGCCAGCATCTATCATTCAGGTCTCGTTCACCTTCCGTTCACCTTCCGTGACCATTCTGCAATCAGGTCGCAAAGAGACCTGAGGTTTGGTTAGACCGAGATGTTGTCTACACGCATTCGGAAAACGACCGGACGGACCTGAGCTAGGTCCAGCGTGGTCGCGAGTGCGGATCGGCAATGGATCCCGATCACCCGCCTTACGCCTATCGCTCCACTGTTGTGGAGTTCCGCGCGACGCCGCGGCCCGGGCCAGAGATGCCCGGTACCCGCCCCGCCGCGTTCCGGGGACCGGAGTGTCCCCCACAACCAAATCCACAACAGCACATCGACTTTTCTCGGCGAGCGCCACGAGCGTCCGCCGCCGGATCCGCGCTGCCCGAGTGCGGCCGGACCCCCTGTCCCCGAACAAGGAACCGATTCAGAAATGCCTGACAGACGCCTTTCCACCCTGCGCCGCACCACCCTGCGCGAGGGCCTGACCTTCGCCGTGGCCGCGGCTGGCATCGTGGCCGTCGCCGCCTCGTCGGCGGTGTCGGTGGCCGACGACAGCGTTCCGGCCCGCGTCGCCGTGGTCGCCGAGCAGCAGCCCGCGGCCGCCCCCGCTCCCGTCGCCGAAGCCGCGCCTGTCGCCGAGGTGGCGCCCGCCCCGGCTCCCGAGGCCGCCGCTGTCCCGGCGCCGATGCCCGCACCCGCGCCGGAGCCCGTTCCCGCGCCGATGCCCGCCCCGGCTCCGGCTCCGGCCCCGCCGATGTACGAGAACAACCTGGACGGCTGGATCCGTCAGGCCCTCGATATCATGGCCGCCAACAACATTCCTGGCTCCTACGAGGGCATCCACCGCAACATCATGCGCGAGTCCAGCGGCAACCCGCAGGCCATCAACCTGTGGGACTCCAACGCCGCCGCGGGCATCCCGTCCAAGGGCCTGCTCCAGGTCATCGACCCGACCTTCGCGGCCTACCACGTGGCGGGCACCCCGTTCGACGTCTGGGATCCGGTGGCCAACATCGTCGCGGCCTGCAACTACGCCGCGCACCGCTACGGCAGCATGGACAACGTGAACAGCGCGTACTGATCCGTCTCCAGCACGACGAACGCCCCGCCTCCGGTCACCACGACCGGGTGCGGGGCGTTCGTCGTAGGATGCCCCGGTGGCCGATTACGCGCACTCCGACGCGTCGGTCAGCCGAAGGGCCGAGAAGGCCCGCCGCTTGGCCGTCTATCTCTGGGACCGCGATATCAGCGGCGCCGAACTGCGCGACATGCCCGCCGCGACTCGCCGCAAGCTGGCCCGCGCCGCCGAAACGAATCCGCCGAGCACCGACGAGACCTGGCTGGTCGTCGCCCGGCTGCTCGACGAGAAGAACGCGTGGGCCGCGCGCAACCCCGGCCATGCGGCGGCGGCTCGCGCGCACGTGGATGAGAAGCTGCTGTGGGTGAAGCCGCCGATCACGCCGTGGTCGTAGCGGTCACACCGCGAGATCGGTCACGCTCTCCGCACCGGCGCTGACCTTGTCCGACAGCGAACGCAGCGCCCGCGCCTCCGCCTCGGTCATCGGATCGATGAAGACCCGCCGGACCAGATCCACGTGATTGGGCGCGGCGTGCTCGAGCGCGGTCCGGCCCGCCGCCGTCAGCTCGACGACGATCCCGCGCGCGTCCTCTTCCGACGGCCGCCGCTCGACCAACCCGCGCGCCGCCATCCTGGCCAGGTGCTTGGACAACCTGCTCTTCTCCCAGCACACCTCGGCGGCGAGTTCCTTGGCCCGCAGGCGGCCCTGCGGCGCGGCGGAGAGCGGAACGAGCAGTTCGTAGTCCGCCAGGGAGAGTCCGTCGCGGGCCAGCCCGGCCATGATCGCCGCGTCCATCCGCTGGCGCAGCCGGATGTAGGCCTGCCAGGTCTCCTGCTCGTCGTCGCTCAGCCATCGCGCCACGGGAATGATCCTAAACCTCGCTTGGTTGACATGGACACCAACCGGCCGAGGCCGGTCACCCGCACAGGAGGTGCTTCCCATGCCCGCCATCACCGTCGACAACATCCTGGTGCTGCCGCGTCTGCCCCGCCCCGACGAGACCATGCGCGAACGGCCCGTCCGACAGATCGTCACCGCGCACAAGCAGCGCGAAGGCGCGGGCTTCGAGGTGACGCGGCCGTTCCCCAGCCTCGACCTGCGCTCCGCCGACCCGTTCATCCTGCTCGACCAGATGGGTCCGGTGACCTACGAACCGCACGAGGCCAAGGGCGCGCCGTGGCATCCGCACCGCGGCTTCGAGACCGTCACCTACATGCTCGACGGCACCATGGTGCATCACGACTCGAACGGTGGCGGCGGCGTCATCAGCGAGGGCGACACGCAGTGGATGACCGCGGGCTCCGGCATCCTGCACGACGAGGTGCCGCCCGAGGAACTGGTGGTCGCGGGCGGTCTGTTCCACGGCGTGCAGCTGTGGGTGAATCTGCCGCGGGCCATGAAGTTCGCCGCGCCGCGCTATCAGGATCTGCGCGGCAGCGAACTGACGCTGGTCAGCTCGCACGACGGCGGCGCGCTCGTGCGGCTGATCGCGGGCGAGGTCGGCGGATTCACCGGTCCCGGATCGACTTACACGCCGATCGCCTACGCGCACGCCTCGATCAGCCCCGGCGGCCGTCTGGAAACGCCATGGCCGCAGCACTTCTCGGCGATGGCCTATGTGCTCGCGGGCAGCGGGACGGTCGGCGCCGAGCGCAGGCCGATCGGGGCGGGCCAGCTCGCGGTATTCGGCCCCGGCGATTCGATTTCGGTCGACGCGGATTCGAAGCAGCACGATCACCCCGGCGATCTCGAGGTGCTGCTGCTCGGCGGGCAACCGATCCGCGAACCTGTCGTTCAATACGGCCCCTTCGTCATGAACAGCCGCGCGGAGATCATTCAGGCGATAGAGGACTTCCAGTCGGGACGGATGGGCAACATCCCGGCAGAGCACCTGTCCGGCACCAGGCCGAACCGCTGAGCCGGGCCGCCCTATAGCCCCTAATGGCCCTAATTCGGGTGACGCGCGGTTGACAACTGGGCGGCCCCTCGCAACAGTGGGTGCGGCGTCGCTCGTCAAGGCGCCCATCCACCGCAGCACACACAGAGGAATACATGAACGTTCGCCGGCTTACCGTCAGCGCCGCCGTCGCTGGACTGACCATCCTCGCGGCGCCCGCCGCCCTGGCCGCCGCCCCGACCGGTTCCTCCGGAACCGGCTCCTCCGCCATCGACACCGGTTCCGCCGCGACCGGTTCGGCGGGCGTGTCCCAGACCGGCTCGGCCGGTGGCGCCTTCGCCAACTGCGACGACGCCCGCGCGGCGGGTCGCGCCCCGATCTTCCGCGGCGAGCCGGGCTTCGGCCCGCACCTGGATCCCGACGGCGACGGATTCGCCTGCCCGACGGTCTGATACCGCCGATAAACGAAAACACCCGGTGTGGCCGTGCCGCACTGGGTGTTTTCGTCTGCCGGGAAACTCAGCGGAAGAGCTTCACCAGCACCAGGCCGACGACCAGCGCACCCGCGCCGATCAGGCTGTACTTGACCTTGGGTTGGTTCAGCTTGGCGACGACAATGCTCTTGGTGTCGTCCGCGATCCGCTGCGGATCGGCGCGCACGGCGATCTCGTCCAGAGTGCTCGCCAGCCGGGTGCGGGCGGCCTCGATCTCCCGCTCGATCCGCTCGGTGTCCTTCGCCACGTATGTCCTCCTGTCGATGGGCGTGCCGCCGGGCGCGAACCGGGCCGTGAACCACGTTCCCACCGGCCGTTCGCGAGTCACCAGGGCTCGCGGACGAGTGTATCCGTCCGGCCGATGGGCGTTCGGTTACCGTGCAGGACGTGACCAACCAACGACTCTCCCCCGGCGATACCGCCCCCGCGTTCACGCTGCCCGACGCCGACGGCAAGGACGTCTCGCTCGCCGACTACCGCGGCCGCAAGGTGATCGTCTACTTCTACCCCGCCGCGAGCACCCCCGGCTGCACCAAGCAGGCCTGCGATTTCCGTGACAACCTGGCCGAACTGAACGACGCGGGCATCGACGTCCTCGGCATCTCCCCGGACAAGCCCGCCAAGCTGGCCAAGTTCCGCGACGCCGAAGGACTGACCTTCCCGCTGCTGTCCGACCCGGACCGCGCGGTGCTCACCGCGTGGGGCGCCTTCGGCGAGAAGACGATGTACGGCAAGACCGTCACCGGCGTCATCCGTTCCACCTTCCTGGTGGACGAGCAGGGCAAGATCGAGGTCGCGCAGTACAACGTGCGCGCCACCGGCCACGTCGCCAAGCTGCGCCGCGACCTGTCGGTCTGAGCGTCAGCTCTCGAAGGAGCGGATGAGGCTCTCGTAGCCGTCCAGCATCCGCGCCAGGCCGAACTCGAAATCGGCCTTCTCCCAGTCGATGTCGTCCTGCTCGAAGGCACTGTGGGCGAGGGCGGAGAGTACCGCGGGAAAGCGCTGCGGATCGAGCACGCGCCGCAGCGCGACGGTGAAGTCCTGCTCGCCATCCGCCCCGCCGACCACATTGCTCGCCGCCCAGCGCCTGCCGATGACGTAGAGCGACAGGTTCATCACCAGTTGCAGCCGCACCGGCTCCGGGACCGGGGTGTCGACGAGCGTCGCGAGTCCCGCCTCCAGCCAGGCCATGTTGTTCGGGCCCATCGGCGGCGCCTTGAGCGGGATGTCCAGCCACCACGGATGCCGCCCGATCACCTCGAACTCGCTGCGCGCCCAGTACTCCAGCCCGGTCCGCCACGGTGTTCCCGGCGGAATCTTCGGCGGGTCGCCGATCACCCGATCCAGCAGCAGCTCGACCAGGGTGTTCTTGCTGTCGACGTACCGATAGAGCGACATCGCGGTGAAGCCGAGCTGCTTGGCCACCCGGTTCATCGACAGCGCCGCGTAACCCTCGGCGTCCGCCACCTCGATCGCGGCCTGCAGGATCTGGTCCAGCGTCAGCCCGCGTTTGGGGCCGCGGCCGCCCGGCTGATCGAGCCGCCACAACAGTTCCACCGACTTCGGTAGCGCCGCCTCGTCCGACGTCGTCATCTGCCCTTCAGCCTCCTTCGCTCGCCTCGACTGTAAGCCTCGCTCCGCCGATCACCTCTTGCGCCCATGAACTGTTTACTCTATAAACTCTGTTTATTCGATAAACAGTTTCTGGATCGGAGATCCCATGTCCCCCGAACCACCCCCGGCCCTCGCGGTGCACGGGCTCGGCAAGTCCTTCGGCACGCACACCGTGCTCGCCGACATCGACCTGAATGTCGCGGCGGGAACGGTCTTCTCGCTGCTCGGGCCGAATGGCGCTGGCAAGACCACCCTGGTGCGCATCCTCGCCACGCTGAGCACAGCGGATCGCGGCGAGGCCCGCGTCTTCGGGCACGATCTGGCGGGCGAGCCGGACGTCGTCCGCGGGCTGATCGGCGTCACCGGTCAGTACGCGGCCGTCGACGGCGTGCTGACCGGGACCGAGAACCTCCGCCTCACCGGCAAACTGCTGCACCTCGACAAGGCAGAGACGCGCCGCCGCACCGCCGCCCTGCTCGACCGTTTCGACCTCGCCGAGGCCGCCGTTCGGCCGGTCGACACCTACTCCGGCGGCATGCGCCGTCGCCTCGATCTCGCGATGAGCCTGATGGGCCGCCCACGCATCGTCTTCCTCGACGAACCGACCACCGGCCTCGACCCGCGCAGCCGCCGCGACTTGTGGGCGGCCATCAAGGAACTCGCCGACGACGGCGCGACGATCTTCCTCACCACGCAGTATCTGGAGGAGGCCGACCAACTCGCCGACCGCATCGCCGTGCTCGACGGCGGGCGCATCGTCGCCGAGGGCACGCCCGAGGAGCTCAAGCGCCTCGCCCCCGGCGGCCACATCCGGCTTCGGTTCGCCGACCGGCATCTACTGGCGGCCGCCGCCCGCGCCGTTCCCACGGCGGGCAGTCAGGTGGACCCGGAGGAGCTGACCCTCCAGGTCCCGTCCGACGGCACAGCGGCCGAGGTGAAGCGTCTGCTCGACCACTTCGAGGACTCGGACATCGCCGTCGAGCGGCTGACCGTGCACACCCCCGACCTCGACGACGTCTTCTTCGCCTTGACCGGCCACCAGGGCCGCACCGAATCGGCCGCGTGAGAAACGAGACAACGACCATGACCACACTGTCCCCGGCCCTGCGCGCGCTGCGCACCGTCCAGGACTCCGGCACCATGCTGGACCGCAACCTGCGGCACACGCTGCGCAGTCCCGACACCATGATCATGACGATCGCGCTGCCGGTCATGATCCTGCTGATGTTCGTCTACGTCTTCGGTGGCGCGATGGACGTCGGCCCCGGCGCCTACATCGACTACGTGGTACCGGGAATCATCCTGCTGTGCGCCGGTTTCGGCGCCTCGACCACCGCCGTCAGCATCTCGACCGACCTGGCCGAGGGCATCATCGATCGTTTCCGCACCATGGCCATCGCGCGGTCGGCGGTGCTGACCGGGCACGTGGCCGAGAGCCTGATTCGCAACCTGATCACGACCGGGCTCGTCATCGTCGTCGCGGTCGCGCTCGGCTTCCGCCCGACCGCCGAACCGCTGCGCTGGCTCGCGGCGCTCGGGGTGATCGCCATGTATGTGCTCGCGCTGTCCTGGCTGTCGGCCGCCCTCGGCCTTGTCGCGCGAAACCCGGAGGCGGCCAACGGCTTCACCTTCTTCTTCATGTTCCTGCCCTACGTGAGCAGCGCGTTCGTGCCGACCGAATCGATGCCGAGCTGGTTGCACCGGTTCGCCGAGAATCAGCCGGTGACACCCGTGATCGAGACGATGCGCGGCCTGTTGATGGGGACGCCCATCGGCGACAGCGCCCTGCTCGCGGTCCTGTGGTGCGCAGGTATCGCGGTGGTCGGTTACGTCGCGGCGGGCGCGCTCTTCCGCCGCCGCACCCGCAACTGATCCGAGGCCGACCGCGAACCGGACGCGGGGTCGCGCCGCCGGAAAGGCGAAAGGCCCGGCGCCTGTGCGGCACCGGGCCTTTCGATCGCTTGTCTCAGGCCTGTGCCAGCTGCTGCGAGGCCCACTGCGCGAGCAAGCGCAGGTGGTTGTCCCACCACTCGTAGGACTCCGGGGTGAAGGCCGGGGGCGGGGGCGCTTCGCCCGGGAACAGCATGGCGTCGTTGGGCGCGCCGACCCGGGTGGTGGACGGGATACCGGTGCCGGGAACGACCGACGCGGCGGCGGTGTCGGTCTCACCCAGCGCCTCGGCCTCCTCCAGCGTCAGCGGACGTTCCTGGCCGCTCCCCCACCGCTGCACCACCGTCTGTGGCCCGACAGCGGGCGTGTCGCCGGTGACCAGAGGCAACTGTCGAGGCACCGATGCCGCGCCTCGGTCTTCGCGCGCGATGATCTCCGGCTGCACCGACGAGCCGACCGCCATCCCGCTGGACGACCCGGTGCCGGGGACCACATGCGCGTCCGCGGTGTTCCGCGCGTCGGCGACGACCGACCGGATGGAGTAATCGCCGAGCGTGAAGACACCGCCGACGACCAGACCGGCCGCGACCACGCTGGCCGCCACGAACAACCCCGCCGAGCTCCGGCTACCGCGCTCCTCTTCGACGGTGTCCACCAGTTCCGGCACGTCGGCCATGGCGAACAGCGCGGCGCCGACGGCCGCGGCCGACGACGCGATCTTGCAGGGCAGCACGGGCGCGCCGAAGCGGTCGACGGCCTCGCGCACCGCCGGTTCCTCCGCCGCGGAGCCGATCAGCACCACACCGTCCGGACGAACGGCGGCCGCCTCGAACTGGTCCCAGGCGGCCGTCACCGCGGCGCCGAGCGACGCCTCGTTCGTGCCACCGGTCTGCGAGACCGCCGCGAGCACCCGATTGCGCCCCTTGTCGACCAGCGTGAACGCCTGGTGTCCGGGAACGACCTCGCAGACGAGCAGGTCGTCGAACTCGCCGAGCCAGGTCATCATGCCCGCCGCGCTCAGGTGCGCGGATTTCGTCGAGAGCAGCGACGCGGTGCGCCACGGGCCGGACGCGAGCCGGGTCACGATGGCCCGCCGCTCGGCGGCATCGCGGTACGCGACCGCGGCGCCCGCGATCTCCCGTCCCTCTCCGACCTCCGCGGCGACGTAGTCCATCGCGGCCTGGACCGCCGCCGCCACATCCGCCTTGCTGTCGCCGTGCGTCTTCGCCACCCGGTGGACCAGCACACGCTCCACGAGCTTCTCGCCGGTGTCGGCGAGCGCTACCGCGTGCACGGCGCCACGTTCGGTGGAAACGCCGAGTGTTACCACAGATCGAGCTACCACAGATACGCCTTCCCAGTGACTGTCCGGACCGGATCACCCGCCGACCGACGCGGACGAAGTCCTTCCTCAGCCCGCGCACGCGCCGGAGCGAAGGCGAAGGTGCGCCGAGGTGGGCGAACACCCTTGGCAACGTGCCCGCGGATGCACGCACGCTTGGTTAGTGTTCGCGGCCACAACCGTCACGGATGGGTCGTGAAATGTGACAGACCTGAACACGCTGACCAAGTGCGCGTGTCGCGTGCGTGTCGGTACCGCTAGCCTGGATACGTGGAAGTACACACGGAGGCCAGGGCGATGCCGTCCAAGCGACACCTGGACCCCGCGTTGGAACTGCAGGACGACCCGCAAGAGCTGATGCCGCGCAAGCGGCCGACTCAGGAACGCAGCAAACGCAAGTTCGACGCGCTGCTCCAGGCCTCCCGCGAGTTGCTCGTCGAGGTCGGTTTCGAATCGTTCACCTGTGAAGAGGTCGCGGCGCGCGCCGAGGTCCCGATCGGCACGCTGTACCAATTCTTCGCGAACAAGTACGTCATCGTCTGCGAACTGAATCGCCAAGATCTCGTTGCCGTTTCCCAGGAACTGGCCGACTTCCACGGCGAAGTACCCTCGCTGGACTGGCTGCGGCACATGAACCAGTTCGTCGACCACCTGGCCAATC
Organism: Nocardia amikacinitolerans NBRC 108937; assembly: GCF_001612615.1. Lineage (GTDB taxonomy): Bacteria > Actinomycetota > Actinomycetes > Mycobacteriales > Mycobacteriaceae > Nocardia > Nocardia amikacinitolerans. The sequence continues at coordinate 38,278 of NZ_BDAU01000032.1, forward strand.
TCTGGATGACCGACCCGTCCCGGCGCGAGGTCTGGCTCGCCATGCAGTCAACGCCGTCCACCCGAGCCACCGGCGCCATCCACGAGAAGCAGTTCGCCGAGGTCGTCTCGCAGATGCTGCGGCCGCTCACCCCGCGCACGCCGCGGGTCAGGCGCACCATGATGGCCGAGGTCCTCGTGCACGTGGTGTACTCGATGCTCAATTTCTCGGTCCAGGACGAGCAGTCGCACGCCGAGGCCGTCGCCGAACTCAAGCGGCTGATGGTCGCGTATCTGCTTGTCGCGGAGAAGGAATCCCGCACCGCGAGCGAGCGCTGAGGGCGCTCACGCGGTCGTTTCGCGCCCCTCGATCAGGTCGGCGAGCTCGCCGGGATCCTCCAGCACGACCATCGCCGCCGCCGTGTCGCCGTCGTGGGTCAAGGACAGGTGCACCCTGGCGCGCGGCAGGAATTCGGCCGCGAGCCCGTGCAGTTTGATGCTCGGTCTGCCCCACGCGTCGTTGACCACTTCGATCAGCGGGTACGGGTTGTCGCCGATCTGCGGGCGGCGGGCGAAACGCGACGACGCCCACGCCTTGAGCACCGCTTCCTTGGCGGCCCAGCGCGCCGCGAAACTGCGCGCCGGATCGGTGCCCTTGCTCTGGCAGTAGCGCCGCTCGCCCGCGGTGAAACTCTCCCTGAGCATGGTGGTTCCGGACCGCTCGAGCTGTTCGGCGAACTCGGAGATGGTCACCAGGTCGAGGCCGATCCCCAGGATGGTCAATGCGTCGCAGCTCCTAACCCCTCGGTGGAGTGCGGCCACTCGCGCGACCGCACTCCGTTCACCGGACCCGGCGTTCAGCGCCGGGTCCCGGCCGCCCGCGCCGGACGGCCTGAGTGAAGGGTAGTGGCCGAAGTCACCGATCCAAAGAGCCGTCGCCCTCGAGTTGCCCGACGATGACCGCGCCGGTGCCGCAACCGAATCCGTCGGCGCGGTAGGCGCCGTCCGCACCGAGGCGGGCCTGCGGCGAGAGCAGCATGTCCGCCTCCAGCTGACGAATCCGCTTGGCGGGCGTGCCTTCTCCGCCGAGCCGTCGGTCCGCGGGCCGCTCGTACAGCGGCGCACCGCCGCACATGGCCTCGACGAACCGCTGCCGACCGGCCAGCTGCCGCTGCTCGGCATGGCGCTGGTACTCCTCGCGCCGCGCGGGCTCGATGGCCTGCAGGAACGCCTGCGGATGCACCACCGCGAGCAGGCCGGAGACGTGCCCGAAGCCGAGCGAGGTCACCAGACCGGCCTTGAGCGGGAACCGATCGCCGAAGCGCAGCGGCTCGCGCGGCCACACCAGATGCGGGTAGGCCTGCATCTTCTCGTCGACGCAGTCCAGGCTCCGGTTCGGCGGCACCACACCGGTTTCCAGAACCTGGCACAGGCCGATCAGCTGGAACGCGGCCGCGCCGCCCTTGGCGTGTCCGGTCAGGCTCTTCTGCGAGACCACGAACAGCGGCGCGCCTTCCGAACGCCCGATCGCCGCGGCCAGCCGCTCGTGCAGCTCGGACTCGTTGGGATCGTTTGCCGCGGTGGAGGTGTCGTGCTTGGACACCACCGCGATCTCGTCCGGGCTGACGCCGAGCTTGCGCAGCTCCGCGGCGAACCGGGATTCGCGACCGCCGCGACCCGCGCCGAGCGCGCCGAGGCCGGGCGCCGGGATCGAGGTGTGCACGCCGTCGGCGAAGGACTGCGCGTAGGCCACCACGCCGAGCACCGGAAGACCCATTTCCAGCGCCACGTCACCGCGGGCGAGCAGCACGGTGCCGCCGCCCTGCGATTCCACGAAGCCGCCGCGGCGGCGGTCGTTGGCGCGGGAGAAGTACCGGTCGCTGATGCCCTTGGCGCTCATGGTCGCCGAGTCCGCGGTGGCCGACATGTCACCGAAGCCGACGATGCCCTCGATGCCGAGGTCGTCGTAGCCGCCCGCGACCACGAGTTCGGCCTTGCCGAGCCGGATCTTGTCGACGCCCTCCTCGACGGAGACCGCCGCCGTGGCGCAGGCCGCCACCGGGTGCACCATCGCGCCGTAGCTGCCCACGTAGGACTGCACCACGTGCGCGAGGGCCACGTTCGGCAGCGCCTCCTGCAGGATGTCGTTCGGTCGCGGCTCGCCGAGCAGGTTGTCGACGTAGAGCGAGCGCATCGAGGACATGCCGCCCATGCCGGTGCCCTGAGTGTTGGCGACCAGCGAGGGGTGCACCCAGCTCATCAGCTCGGCGGGACTGAAGCCGGAGCCGAGGAACGCGTCCACCGTGCAGACGATGTTCCACAGCGCGACCCGGTCCACCGAGGCGGCCATGTCGGCGGAGATCCCCCAGATGGTGGGATCCCAGCCGGTCGGGATCTGGCCGCCGACGGTGCGCGAGAGCTTGGCCTTGCGCGGCACCCGAATCTCGGTGCCCGCCTTGCGAGTCACCGTCCAGTCACTCGAGTCCGGCACCGCCGTGACGACGGTGTGCTCCGGATCGGCCGCGTGGAAGGCGCGGGCCTCGGCCTCGCTGCCGACCGTGAACGACAGATCCTGGTCGAGGAACACCGAGGTCATCAGCGGCGCGGTGTTGTCGAGCATGGCGCCGTCGTCCTCGTAGCGGCGGATACCGCAACGGGCGACCACGGCGTCGTGGTAGCGCTCGGCGACTTCGGATTCCGGGACGTAGTCGCCGGATTCGGCGTCGTACCAGCCCGGCTTGGGATCGTTCTCCCACGTCACCATGCCGGTGGTCCAGGCGAGTTCGAGCACGCCCGCGGCGGAGAGCTCGTCGGAGACCTCCATCTCGAAGCGGGTGCGCGAGGAGCCGTACGGGCCGAGCTCGGCCGCGCCGACGATGACCACCATGTCGGCCAGATCGGCGGTGACCTCGCCCCACTCCGGCACCGGCAGCGCCGAGGTCATGGTCGGCGGGGCGGGCAAAGCCGGAATGGTCGCGGCCGCAGCGGTTTCCGCGGTCTCCGCCGCCTCCCGCTCGGCCGCTTCCTTGGCCAGCGCGGGCAGATCCAGCTTGGCCCTTGCCAGTCCGCCGGTCAGGTCGATCTGCTGCGGACCGGTGACCGTCACCTGGCGGGCCCGCGAGGTGCACCACTTGAGCAGCTCGTCGGCCATCTCGGTGGTGGACCAGGTCTGCACGCCCGCCTTCTCGACGGCCTCCACCATCGGGTCGTTGTGGCCCATCAGACCGGTGCCGCGCACCCAGCCGATCAGCGCGTGCACCAAGGTGACCCGCGTCGACCAGGACTTCTCGGCCCGCCACTTGGCGACCACCGCGTCGAGCGCCGCCTTGGACTCGCCGTAGGCGCCGTCGCCGCCGAACATGCCGCGGTTCGGCGAACCGGGCAGCACCACATGCAGTTTCGCGTCGACGTCGTGATCGGCGCCGAGCTTGGACAGCCCGCCGATCAACCGCTCCACCGACCAGAGCAGCACGCGCATCTCCATTTCGGCGCGCGCGCCCGCGTCGGCCAGATCGCCCGCCACCCGCGGCGCCGCGAACGGCAGCAGCATGGTCGGCGTCATGGCGTCCTTGATCTTGACCTTCGCGCCGCCCGCGTTGTCGACCTGTTCGCTGCCGACCCAGTCGATCAGCGCGTCGATGTCCTGGTAGGAGGCCATGTTCGCGGGCACGACCCACAGGGCGGCGCCGTGCCTTGCGTTCTCGCGGTAGAGCTTCTTGTAGAAGCCGAGACGGTCGTCGTTCAGGCTCGACGTGGTGACGATGACGGTCGCGCCGCCGCCGAGCAGGCGTCCGGTCACCGCCGCGGCGATGGAACCCTTGCTCGCGCCGGTGATCACCGCGATGTCGTCGGACCACAGGCCCGGCTCCTGCGTGCTGCGCGCGGCCTCGGCGATGCGCCCGTACAGGCCCGCCAGCACCGAGCGCGCCTCGTGCTTGGCCTGCTCGCGCCACCATTCGGCTTGCGCCGCAACGGCTTCGCCGGCACCGAGGAACCCGATGACCGACCCGTCGGCCGTGTCCGCGTCGTCGAGCAGCCACAGCCGCGCCAGATCCTCGCGCGCGGTCGCCCAGCGGTCGTCGATCAGCACCGCCTTGCGTCCATCGAACGCGGGCGCGACCAAACGCGGCCAGTCCGAACCCAATTCGGCCGAGACCAGGTCGACCAGCGTGTCTTCGGTGGCCTCCGGCGCCGACACTCGATCGGTCAGACCGAGCTGCTCGAGGATGACCCGCGCCGCCGAGGCGAGCACGCCGTCGCGGCCGGTGATCTGTTCGGTGAACTCGCCGAGCGCCGCCGCGTCGACCGTGGCGCCGCCGCCACCCCCCGCCGTTGGCAGCGACACCGCGACACCGCGCCGGGCGGCGACGGCCTGCACGGCCGCGTCGATGGCGGCGTCGACCGAGGCCGCGTCGTTCAGCGCGCCAGAGACCAGTCCGCCGAGATCACCGCCGCGCACGCTGGCGCCTTCGCGGGTGCCGAGCGAGACCTCGGCGGTGACGTGGCTGGCCCAGCCGTCGCCGAGCTCCCACACCTTCTTGACGCGCTCGGCGATCGCGGCGGGCCGCTTGCCGGACGGGCCGAACACCTTGCGCAGGTGGTCGTTGATCGAGTCGGACAGCACCGAGCCGAACGGCTTGTAGGTGCGCGCCAGCCGCTCGACGGTGGCCGACAGCGCGCCCATGTCGGCGTCGGCCGCGCCGTCGATGGCGCCGAGCGAGAGCTCGGAGCCGAGGTCGACGAGCAGCTGGTTGCGCCGCGAGGAGACGCCGTCGCAGAGACCCTCGATGGTGTCCACCGGGCCGATCTGGTCCAGCCGCAGCTTCGTCCACAGCGCGATGAGCACCCGGGTGGCGTCGGCAGCCGTGAACAGGATGTCGTCGGGACGGGGACCGCCCGAGCTCGCGACCGGGGCCGGGGCCGGGGCGGCCACCGCGGCGGGCGCGGCGGCGGCCGGGGCGGCGGCCGGGGCGGCGGTCTCGGCCGGGGTCTCGTCGGGCTCGTCGACCGGGGCGGGGTCGGTGTCGGTCGCGTAGACGACCGCGGCCTCGCGCTCGATGTTGAGCACCTCGACGGTGGCGGTGCCGAAGCTCGGCAGCTTGAGGGTCTGGCTGGCCAGGTTCGCCACGGTCGGCGTCGCGCCGAGACCGATCTCGATGAATCGCTCGACACCGAGCCCGCCGTTCTCGGCGTCGGTGAACAGCAGATCCTGGGTCTCGATCCAGCGCACCGGGCTGGCGAACTGCCAGGCGAGCAGTTCGATCAGCACCACGCGGCACAGATCGGCAGGCCGGGCCGCCCAGCTGTCGAAATCGGTGAGCACCGCGGCGAGCGGTTCCGAGGGCACCAGGTCCGCGATCTCCTGGACGAAATCGCGCTCCAGCGAGAACAGCCTCGGCACCAGGTTCGGGATGTAGCGGCCGACCAGCACGTCCGGCCGCAGGTCCGCGGGCAGCAGCTGCTCGAGCTTCTGCCGGAACTCCGGAACGCCCTTGCGCAGCACGGTGGAGTGGAACGGCACGTCGATGCCCGGCACCAGGATGAACGCCCGCTTGCCGCCGAATTCGGCACGGCGACGGTCGATCTCGTCCTCGAGCGCCTCCAGACCCGCCACCGTGCCCGCGATGGCGTACTGCGAGCCGCGCAGGTTCAGGTTGACGACCTCGAGGAATTCGCCGGTCTGCTCGGACACACCCTGGACGAAGCCGATCACGTCCTCGTCGGGCAGGCCGATCTGCGAGGGACGAATAGCGGCCATCCGATAGTCGCTGCGGCCCTGGGCATCCCGCGGCACCAGCTCGTGCATCGCCGAACCGCGCTGGAACACCACCTCGAGCACCGCCTCGAGCGGCAGCACCCCGGCGACCGCGGCGAGCGCGTTGTACTCACCGACCGAGTGACCCGCGAGCATGGCGCCCTCGACGAACGCGCCCGCCTCGCGCAGCTCCGCGACCTGGGCGACACCGAGAGTCGCCATGGCGACCTGGGTGAACTGCGTCAGGTGCAGCACGCCGTCCGGGTGCCGGTGTTCGACGCCGCGCGCCTTGAGGTAGGTCGGGTTGTCGCGCACCACGGCCAGGATCGAGAAGCCGAGCGCCTCGCGGGTGTGCTTGTCGGCGCGCTCCCAGATCTCCTTGGCCGCTTTGGACCGCGACCGGGCGTCCAGACCCATCCCCTTGCGCTGGATGCCCTGCCCCGGGAAGGCGTACACGGTCTTCGGCGCCTTCGTGCGGCCGGTCGCGGTCATCACGAGATCGCCGCCCGTGCGGCAGGAGACCTCGACGATCTCGCTGCCCGCGTCGACGGCGATCCGCTCGACCCGCACGTCGATCTCCGCGCCGGGACGCACCATGCCGAGGAAGCGCGTGGTCCATGCGGTGAGAGTCCGTGCGGGAACCGAGCTTTCGGGATCCACGGCGGACACCGCGTGCTGCGCGGCGGCCGAAAGCCACATGCCGTGCACGATCGGGCTGCCCAGCCCGGCGAGCTTGGCGGCGTTGTCGCTGGTGTGGATCGGGTTGTGGTCGCCGGACACCGCGGCGAAAGCGTGCATGGCGCGCGGCGCGACGAGGGTGACGTCGCGGCGACGGCGGCGCGGGGTGTCGGTGGCCGACGCGGCGGTGCCCGCGGCCCGCGGCGGGTCGGCCAGTTCGCCCGAGCCGTTGCGGCCGCGGATGGCGAAACGCTCGCTGAGCCGGGCCAGCGGCACCACGTCGAGGCCTTGGTCGCGCATCTCGCCGACGGTGACCTCCACCTCGACGACGCGGCCCATGTCGGTGTCGAGCACCGACTTCGACTCCGCTCGCACCACGAGAATGCTTGTGGTGCTCGGCAATTCGCGCAGCAGCTCGATCTGGTGGTCGAGGTGCACCAGGTCGAGCATGCCCTCGATGACCGAGCGCGCGTCGCCGGTGCGGGTGGCGCCGAGCACCGCGAACACGGCGGGCCAGCAGGCGCCGACCAGCACGTCGGGCGCGGTACGGCCAAGCGTGCTGAGCGAGGCGGGCAGACCCGAGCCGGTGACACCGGCGTGGTCGGCGATCAGATCCGGGGTCCAGGCCAAATTGACGTGCGCCACCGAGCCCTTGACCTCCGGCAGCGACTGTCCCGCAGCGACCGCGAGCAGCGCCGCCATGGCGGCCTCGGCGTCGTCCTCGGTGACGACCGGTGCGCCGCCGTTGTAGATGGAGGTCGGCACGGTGATCCGGATGCGCACCGCGTCGCTGCGCAGCAGCGGAACGGTCAGCTCGACGTAGGAGTGGTCGGCCTCCGGACCGGTGGTCTCGACCAGGGTGGCTCCGGTGCGCGGGTGCACGGCGCCCTTGCCGTCCACCGTCCATTCGTGGTGGTCGCCGAGTTGGTGCACCGGGTTCACGGTGGTGCGGCCCGCCCACTGCACATCCGGCGCGGCCAGCACCGCGTCGATCGGGCCGCTCGTCACGCCCGCGGCGCGGCGTGCGTCGATCGGGGTCGGCACCACGCCCGCGCGCACCAGCGAGTAGGCGGTGTCCTGCTCGAAGCGGTCGAGCAGCTCGCCGACCGGCTCGTCCACCTGGGTGATGCCCGCGACGGACACGGTGCCGGGGATGACGCACACCTGGTCGGCCGAGTAGCGCGGATCGTGCGCCTGCCACAGGGAATCCGAGCGCCACCAGCGCCGCACGTCGGCGTCGACGACCGGCACGAAGTTGACCGGCTTGCCAGGCGTCTTGCACAGCGCGATGAAGAACGGAACGTCGGCGGGGTGCAGCAGGGTCTGCTCGGCGGCCGGGTACTGCTTCTTCAGCGTGCACAGGGCGTCGACCGGGCGCTCGAACGCCTCGTCGTCGGCGAACAGCGTCGGGATCTCGCCTCGGTCGGCCGGGTGCAGCCGGGACTCGGTGCGGCGCACCATCTCCGCGAAGCGGTCGCGCCAGGTGATGTCGAGCCACACCGAACGGGTCGCGTCGAGGATGGCGTCGCCGAGGTCGCTGCCGCAGTCGAAGTCCTTGCGGCGGTCAAGGCCGACGGCCAGCTCGACGTAGCGTTCCAGCCATTCCAGGTAGGTCATGGTGCCGAGATCGCCGAAGTACGGCTTTGCCGTGCCGTTCAGCGCCTCGATGATCTCCGCGCGCCGGGCGGCGACCGCGTCGGCGTCGCCCGCGACCTCGTCGAGCAGGCGGCCGGTGCGCGAGGCGGCGTTGTCGATCTCGTGGATGTCGGCACCCAATTGGCTACGGCCCGAGGCCATTCCGCCGGACGCGGTACCCGCGCCGACCCAGTCGGGGGTGCCGGGGGTGTCGACGAGCAGCTGCTTGACCTCGGGTGCGGTGGTGGCCTCCAGCGTCGCCATCGCCGCGGTGCCGACCAGCACGCCGTCCAGCGGCATCACCGGGTAGCCGTGCGCCTGCGACCACGAGCCGGTGAGGTATTCCGTCGCGCGCTCGGGGGTTCCGATGCCGCCGCCGACGCAGACCACCACGTTGGGGCGGTTGCGCAGTTCGGCGTAGGTCTCCAGCAGCAGGTCGTCCAGGTCTTCCCAGGAGTGGTGGCCGCCCGCCTTGCCGCCCTCGATGTGCATGATCACCGGGTAATCCGGCACCTCGTCGGCGATCCGCAGCACGGCGCGGATCTGCGCGACGGTGCCCGGCTTGAACGCGACGTGCGAGATGCCGACCTCGGTGAGCTCCTGAATGAGCGCGACGGCCTCGTCCAGCTCCGGAATGCCCGCGGTGACGATCACGCCGTCGAACGGAGCGCCCGCGCTCCTGGCCCGCTGCACGAGGCGCTTGCCGCCCAGCTGCAGCTTCCACAGGTAAGGATCGAGGAACAGCGAGTTGAACTGCACCGCGCGACCGGGCTGCAGCAGCGTCTTCAGCTCGGCGACCCGGCCGGCGAAGATCTGCTCGGTCACCTGGCCGCCGCCGGCCAACTCGGCCCAGTGGCCAGCGTTCGCCGCGGCCGCGACGATCTTGGCGTCCACGGTGGTCGGCGTCATGCCCGCGAGCAGGATCGGCGAGCGACCGGTCAGCTTGGTGAACGCGGTCTCGACCACGATCCGGCCGTTCGGCAGCCGCACCGGCCGCGGCGCGTAGTCCGACCACGGCCGCGCCTGCTCAGGGGCCGCGCCGGGGGTCAGCAGGCTGCGCTGGCCGGGACGGGTCGCGGCGGCGACGATGCCGACGCCACTGCCCTTCAACGTGCCGCCGGTGAGGCGGCTGAGCAGATCACCGGGACCGAGATCCAGAATCCACTGCGCGCCCGCGTCGATCAGGTCGTCCACGGACTGCACCCAGTCCACCGGGTCGACCAGGATGGACTTGGCGAGCGAACCGGCCAGCTCCGCGTCCAGCCCGCACTGGGTGGCCCAGCCCGCCACCATTTCCACCGTCTCGGCCAGGGCCGGGTGATGGAAGGCGACGTCGACAGACACGTCCTCGAAGACCGGGGCGAACACCGCACCGCCGCGCACCTTCGCGTCGCGTTCGCGGGTCTGCTCGTCGGAGATCTGCGCGCAGCGCTGCCGCACCCGCTCCAACTGCGTCGGGGTGCCGGACAGCACCGCCCTGCGCCGCCCATTGCGGATCGAGACCACCGCTGCCACATCGGGATTCACGCCCTCGGCAACCTCGGCGACCACCGCGGCCAACTGCTCGGGGTCCACGTTCGACACCGCGACCATCGGCGAACGATCGCCCACCGGCATCAGCCCGCGCCTGCGCGCAACCAGGTTGCCCGCGGCGCCGATCAACTGCGCGATCGCCAGCAGCTCCGCATCGCGCGCGCCGCCCGACCGCACCGCCGCGGCGGCCAGCTTGCCCTGCGAGTGCCCGACGACGGCGACCGGCGCGTGCTCGGCGAAATCGAGACCCTGCAACTTCAACGCGCGAAGCGCCGCCAGCTGGGTCAGCAGCACGCCCGGCATCGACACGGCCGCGGACCGCAGCACCTGCTCCGAAGGCGCCGCGGAGGTCTCACCCTGCTCGGTGTCGACCAGCTCGTCCTCGAGCATCCACGCGATCGGGTCGAACCCGACCGGACGGACCACGAGTAGTTGTGCCGCAACGGGTTCCAGCAGCGCGGCCGCCTCGTTGACCAACGCGGTCAGCTCCGGCTCCAGCGCGCTGTCGCGCCCGATCTCCTCCAGTTCGCCGAGCCATTGCGCACCCTGCCCACCGAAGGCCAGCGCGTACGGCGTCCCGTTCAGCAAACGATCCAGCAGCGGCGATCGCACGCCGGCTGCCTGCCCGGCAGTCCTGACCACCTTCGCGCTCGCTCCGGTTCCGGTCTCGGTGCTCTCGTTGATCGTCAAGACGCTTCGACTTCCTTCTCCTGGCGACATGCCCGTTGTCGACACGCCGCTTCCTATAGGTGCGCGGGTCGTCCTCGACCTCTAGGCCTGATACGGGCGAGGATGGCACAAAATCATGAGGAAATCCTCACGTTTGGCCCGCCGCCGACCCCTTACCGCCGAGTATTTGCGTACGTCCGTACCAGAATGACGAAAAACATGACCCGTCCTCATGTTTGAACGCGCTGGTCCACCCGGTTACCAACACGTATGAAACATGAGTGCCCCTCATGTTGGCCGTTACCGAATCGTTATAGTCCCTGGTCGTGTTACCGGCCAGTACGACACTCGCCACAGTTGCTTCGCGATCACGGTCAAGCCCGGTAGAGTTTGGACGGTCGTACCATCAAGCGCGAGTGGCGAAATTGGCAGACGCGCCAGATTTAGGTTCTGGTGTCCACGGACGTAGGGGTTCAAGTCCCCTCTCGCGCACAGATTCAGACGATCCCCGCACAGCCGGGGAGCACGAGCGAAGTTCGTGGATTCCAACGATTCCGGTGACCCATGCGCGCGAAGAGCTCGCCCTCGACGACAGCGCCTTGCCCCGTTCCCGGAGCCCATTCCCGCGTGCGCGAGAGCGCAGCACGGCCAGCCAGGACAAGTAGTTGACCAGGGGCTCATCCCCGCGTTTGCGGGGAGCACCGGCTCCGCGTCTGACTGGGTGATCCCATCCGGCGGCCCATCCCCCGCATGCGCGGCAGCACCGCCTGGACGCCGACGAGCTGGCCGAAGGCCGGGGCTCATCCCCGCATGCGCGGGGAGCAACGGAGCCGCCGGCAGGCAATGGCCCACCGGCGGCCCCGCCGCATTCACCGTCAGACGTAGGTGAAGGCGATACCGTTACTGGTGCCGCCCGCTGTCGTGGCAGTGATCTGCACCGTCCCCGCCGCCCGCGCCGGGGCGACGGCGGTGATCTGGGTGGCGGAGTCGACCGTGAACGAGGTCGCCGGTGTGCCACCGAAACTCACCGAAGTCGCACCTGTAAGGCCCGTCCCGGTGAGGACGACCGTCGTCCCACCGGCGACCGGGCCGGTGTTCGGTACCGCCCCGGTCAGGGTAGGAACCGCGGCGTACGTGTAGGTGACGCTGTTGCTGGTTCCACCCGAGCCGGTAACGGTCACCGGCACTGTCCCGGCCGCATGGGCCGGGGCGATGGCGGTGATCTGGGTAGCGGAGTTCACGGTGAATGTCGTTGCGGTCGTGCCGAACCGGACGGTCAACGGGCCGGTGAATCCGGTGCCGGTGATCGTCACGTTGTTCCCGCCCGCGGTGGGTCCGGTGGTCGGGGAGATAGAGGTGATCGTCGGAACAACGACATAGATGTAGGTAATCGGGTTGCTGGTACCGCCCGGTCCGGTGACGGTAACGGACACGAACCCGGTGCCCGCCGGGGAAACAGCGGTGATCTGCGTGTCGGAATCGACCGTGAACGAGGCCGCCGGTGCGCCACCGAAATTCACCGCCGTGGCCCCCGTCAGCCCCGACCCGGTGAGCGTGACCGTCGTTCCGCCCGCAGTCGACCCCTGACCGGGGTTGATGCTGCTCAACGCGGGAACCGCGAGATAGGTATAGGGCACACCATTGCTGGTGCCCGCCGAGGTGGTAACGGTGACCTGAACGGTACCGACCGAGCCGGCAGGGGCGATCGCCGTGATCTGGGTCGACGAATCCAGGGTGAAAGTCGTTGCGGTAGTACCGAATCGCACGGTAGTCGGGCCAGCGAACCCCGTACCGGTGATCGTGACGCTGGTTCCCCCCGTCGTGGGTCCCGACGTCGGGGAGATCGAGGTGATGGTAGGCACGATGCTTGCCTCCTTTGTTGCTGCGAAATTCCTGTAGTGCAACTGGGCCGTTCGCCCGAGTTGCTGTGGCGGCCCGCAACTTCCATTAGAGTCCTCGAAACTGGCGATGGACCCGCCCGAGCGGTTCGTTTTCGTTCGCTATCGGATTCCCGCCGCATGTCGAAGATCCGGAGACTCCCCGTCGGGTCGGCAACACCTACCGGACCGAGCCGATCGCCGTGATCACGAGCACCGCCGCAGCCGTTGGGATACAACGCCGCGTGGGTACCCTCGAGGCATGCGCCACAACGGGTTTCGCCACCGACGTGATGACTCGTCGCGACGTTCCGATGCGATCACCGTGCAGGTCCGTCCGCGCCACCGCCGGTACCGAATCACCCTGGTGGTGGCTCTACCGTCAAAGATCTGCAGCAGTCGGTCGGTTACATCGACGGGAGGCAAGGTCCAGCAGTGAAAACGGACGAAAACGGATCGAAGATTCATTGCTCTGCAACAACGTAGAGGGCTTACTGGAAGAAACCATCCGGTTGCAGTCGGGGAATCATCGTCGCGGCAAAGGAGCCGTCATGCCTACCATCACCTCCCGCTCTCCGACCTCGAGGAACACGTCGGGAGACGCGAACGTTCCGTGATGGGTACCGGCTTCGCCGTTCCTGGATCGAGCGATCCGGTACTGGCGCGACCACCTCCACCATCGACTCGGATAGCGCAGGTCACGGCGATCACGCCTGCCGGTACGGTACAGGTCGTTGCCGCCCCTCGGAGAGACCGACAACAGCATTGCGGCTACCTCGCTGTACATCGGACCCGGACACGCAGCTTTGCGGTCGCCCCAGCAGGGAGGGGAACGGCGCAGCTCACCGTGGCCACTGCGGTTGAGAACGGTAACCGCCTCTGCTGCACCGGTATCCGAGCGGTCGAGGCGGTCACCGGACGGCGTTGCCGATCATGCGAGCCGCGGTTGTAAATCGAGTCGCCGCCACCAGGGCGGAGGTTTCAGGGGTAAGGGGGTTCCATTGGCTACCGTTCTGAAGATGTTGCTGGCGGAGCAGCATCTCAAGAGCCATTCGGATTTCCTGGCCGCGTACGATAGGTGCGCCGCGCAACTCGATCCTCCGATCCCTCCTGGTTACGGGCCGGCGAAGACACAGTTCTATCAGTGGCTTTCGGGCAGGATGGTCGGGCTTCCACGCGACTACCATTGCCGGGTACTGGTCAGGATGTTCCCTGGCTGGACGATCGAGAGATTGTTTCAGATGGCAGATGCCGGTGGCGGGCACGAGTTGGATTCTCCCGGAACCGACATCGAGCTCGAAGCATTTCTCGGGGCTGAGATGATCACCAACGGGGTTACTCTCGTGTACCCGACATTCGAGCTACCGCTGCGGCCCGCGCCAGTATTCGGTGCGGCCGATAACGCACACCCGTGCGCATACAGGAAGGTCCGCGCCGTCGCGGCTGATCATCGCTCGGAAGTGCTGGCTGCCTTACCGGAGAAGGAAGTTCGCGGACTGCTGTACGTGTTTTCCGTGCTCCAGCGCCACCCAGATCTGTCGACTGATATCCGGAGCGACCGGGACGTCGTCGCGCACAATGACCTGCCCTATATCAGCTTTGGACTGACGTGCAACGACTGCACACGTATGTACCTCGACAGCGTCGATCGTCCGCTTTTCACTCTCAAAGGCAGCGGTACCGAAGGCGATTCCGGTTCAGAGCAGTTGGAGTTGACCGACGGTAGCCGATATGGCTCGAGTGGAGACCACAGCATCGGCGTTATCGCGCGGGTGCGACCGAACCCGGACATGCACCCCGACCGATACTGGATATTCTGCGCGGGCTTGGGCCCGCGCGGTACCACCGGGGCAAGCTGGTATCTCGCCAACTCCTGGAGTCCCTTGCAGCGACGTGCCGGTGATCGCGAGTTCGTCGCAGTGATCAGTGTCGATCAGGACTCCGACGATACGGCCCGTTTGGAGCATCTGCTGATCGAATCGGCATCGTGACATGCGCCCCTGTCACCGTTGCGCTTCACCCGGTTTCCCGCAGGGTAATGCTGCTGGGCGCAATGGATGCTGATCGTCGGCTCAGCATCTTTGTCCGCGCCGAACAGTTCGGCACCGAGCGCGTCGAGTCGCCGCGCAATTGCCGGCGCTCTTGCTGACAACGACCCGAAATCGCTGTGCCATTCTCTTCTCATCTCGGGTCCGTGGCTGTCTGCGCGTTCGAGGTCGTCGCCGGGCCGGGTCGCTCAGCCGGTCAGCGAATTCACCCAATGCCAGGTGCACCGTCGGATCCGATTCACTCATTGTGCCCACTCGGCCAGAACGGCGCCGACAGGTCGGATGACGGTTTGTCGGCCGGGAAAGGTCGGTCGGGTCCTGGGGCCTCTCGCACCCGTCAGCACCGTCTCCCTCCCCACGAAGCACGCAGGTGTCCGCGAATCGGGCGGCGGTGCGGAAGGTGGCGGGCATTATAAATAGTTGAACGCGACGACTACTGGGGTACGGGGAAACCGCGTAGACTTCGAGCAGGTCGGGACAGCATTCCGGAGACCTGTCATGAGCGAGAGAAAGAAATCACACACGAAGTTCGCCCGGTTGGCGGCAGCCGCCGGCATAGCGGCAATTGCTGCGATTCCGGTCGCCACAGCGGCGGCTCAAGCGCCTAGTGCGCACGCGACAAATCCCACGTCCGAAACCCAACTCGTCAACAGCCCCGGCTGGGGCGGTGGCTGGGGATGGGGTGGCGGCGGTTGGGGTTGGGGTCACGGCGGTGGCTGGGGATGGGGTCACGGCGGTGGCTGGGGTTGGGGCCACGGCGGCTGGGGTTGGGGTGGTCCCGGCTGGGGGAATTGGTGGAACCCCTTCGGTTGGGGTGGCTGGGGTGGTTGGGGCAGCTTCTAGTCCCGGTGATCGAGCCCGGACACGCACAGCGTGCCGGGCTCGGTTGCATCGAGAACCGATTGCGTGAGGCCAGGTTCGACCAACCGCGCTGAAGCTGGTGGCTGGAAATGAAAATCGTGTGTGTCGGCGGCGGGCCTGCCGGGTTGTACTTCGCTATTTCGATGAAGCGGCGCGACCCGGCCCATGACATCACGGTGATCGACCGCGATCCCGCCGGGTCCACCTATGGCTGGGGCGTCGTGTATTGGGACGACCTGCTCGACCTTCTCTATGGGAACGATCCCGACAGCGCGCAGGCGGTGCGCGCGGGCTCGGTCGTATGGCGTGAACAAGCAATCCATGTACGCGACGAAGAGACCGCACATTTCGGTGGCTACGGGTTCAGCATGGGACGCGCGGCGTTGCTCGACGTACTTACCCGGCGGGCGAGTGACTTGGGGGTAGATGTCCAGCACGGGCGAGAGGTCCACGATCTGTCCGGCTTCGACCACGCCGATCTCGTCGTCGCTTCCGATGGCGCGAACAGCCGGATACGGCAGCTGGGTGATCATCATTTCGGCACGTCCGTCGCACTCGGCGAGAACCGATACATCTGGCTCGGTACGGACGAGGTCTTCACCCGATTCACCTTCGCCTTCGAACACACCTCGGCCGGGTGGATCTGGTTCCACGCCTACCCGTCGGTCGCCGACAAGATCAGCACCTGCATCGTCGAGTGCCAACCGCAGACTTGGCGCGGACTCGGCTTCGATTCCATGGACAACCTGGAGTGCTTGCGCGTCCTGGAGAACATCTTCGCGCGCCCTCTCGACGGTCACTCGTTGATCAGCAAGACACGGGGCGAGTTCGCAAGGTGGAGCCGTTTTCCCGAGGTGACCAACAAGTCCTGGTATCACGACAACGTGGTGCTGGTCGGCGATGCGGCGCACACGACGCACTTCACCATCGGTTCGGGCACCCGGTTGGCAATCGTCGACGCCGTCGTACTCGCCCAGAACCTGTACCAGCATGCCGAGATCGCCGACGCGCTGGAGAATTACGACGCGCAGCGGCGCGCTGCGATGCGCCCGATACAGGCCGCCGCCCGCAACAGCATGATCTGGTTCGAACACGCCGACCGGTATCTCGACCGCAGCGCCGTGCAGTTCGCCTACGCGATGGCGGCTCGGCACGGGCCGCAGATGCCGTGGCGATATCAGCTACACCTGCTCACACAGGTACCCACCGTGCGCAAGACCCGGCGTGCCATCGACTCCGGACAGCGGTGGCTGCGGGCTGCCCGACGGGGGGAACTCCCGATGCCGCTCCCCTCGCCACGACGTCCCACCGAACCGATGCCGACCGATCGGTCGGTGTCCTGATCCGGGCAGGCCTGCGACCTGCCCAGGGCAACAACGATTTCCGTAGATCGGCGCGGAGGCAACACTCGGGATCCTCGAACGCACCGTCCGCCGACGCGCGGCGGCCTGACCAGGCGTGCAAGGGCACGGACACCACCGCTCACCTCGATGAATATCGTCGGGTGGCGCGGTGGTGTCCCGGCAGCGGGCGATCAGCCCGCGCGACCTCAGTTGTAGCTGTAGAAGCCGCGACCGGTCTTGCGGCCGAGGCGACCCGCGTCGACCATCCGACGCAGCAGCGCGGGCGGCGCGTAGTGCGGTTCGGCGAATTCGGCGTACAGCGACTCGGCTGCCGCCAGTGCGATGTCGAGGCCGACGGTGTCGAGCAGGGTGAGCGGACCCATCGGGTAACCGCAGCCGCCCTTCATCGCCGCGTCGATGTCCTCGGCGGAGGCGTAGCCCGACTCGAGCATCCGGACGGCCTGGCACAGGTACGGGATCAGCAGCGCGTTGACGATGAAGCCGGAGCGGTCACCGGCCTGGACGGTGGTCTTGCCCAGGGTGTTCTTCGCGTAGTCGGTGACAGCGGCGGCCGTCTCCGGGGAGGTGACCAGGGTGGAGATGATCTCGACCAGCGGCATCACCGGCACCGGGTTGAAGAAGTGCACGCCGACGACCTGCTCGGGACGCTGGGTCGCGCCCGCGACCTTGATGACCGGGATCGACGAGGTGTTGGTCGCGAGGATGCCTGCCGGCTTCACGATCTTGTCGAGCTTGCCGAAGATCTCGTACTTCAGCGACTCGATCTCCGGGGCCGCCTCGATGACCAGGTCACGATCGGCGAACTCCTCGATATCGAGGGTGACGCGCACCCGCGCCAGCACCGCGTCGGCGTCCTCCTGGGTGATCTTGCCCTTCGTCACGCCACGCGAGACCGACGACGCGATCCGCTGCTGCGCCGCCTCGGCGAACTCCACCGTCGTCTCGAGCACCAGGACCTCGCTCCCGGCCTTCGCACACACCTCGGCGATGCCCGCACCCATCGTGCCGCCACCGATCACACCGATCAACTTCACAGTCATGTCTCCTATCCGAAATCAACACCCATTCCTAGCAGGGCACGAAATCACGCGCCGAACAGGAGGCAAGGTCGGAACAAGAATCACGGCTGGTATTCCCGCACGAAAACGGTGTCGACTCCCAGCGCGCCGATACCCGCCGCGGCACCCGGCTGCCCGAGTGGGGCTTGCCGTCCGGGCAGCGGCTCGGCGAAGAAGCGGGCGTTCTCGATGACGAACTGCTCCTGGCCCGAGGGAATGTCGTCCTCGAAGTAGATCGCCTCGACCGGGCAGACCGGTTCGCATGCCCCGCAGTCGATGCACTCGTCGGGCTGGATGTACGCCATCCGATCACCGATGAAGATGCAGTCGATCGGGCACTCCTCGACGCAGGCCCTGTCCAGGACATCGACGCAGGCAGCGCCGACCACGAACGTCACAATGTTCTCCTCTGCCGTTCCGCACCCCGCGACCAGCGGATGTCCCCGATCTTGGTGCCCGATCACGTGCGCGGCTAGAGGTCCGGTACCGACAACCTCATAACTTGCCCTTATGTCCTGGCGTCACCCTTACGCCTCAGATCTCCAGGACCAGGCGGGTGCCGTGCAGTCGCTCGGTCTCGATTCGGCGATGCGCCTCGGCGGCGGCCGACAGTGGAAGCAGGTCGATCGACCGCGGTCGCAGCGCTCCGTCGAGCAGGTGGCGATTGATCGCCGTCGCGGCGTCGCGCAGTTGTGCGCTGGTCGCGCGGGAGATGACGAAGCCGCGGATCGAACCGTCCTTCAGATACAGCGCTCCCGTCGGCAGTTCGGATCGGGAACCCGTGCCCGCGACGATGACGATCCGGCCTCCGATCGCGAGCATCTCCACGGCGGCCACCATGTCGTTCCGGCCGGAGGTATCGATGAAGAGGTCGACGCCGCTGGTCACGATGTCGCGCACCTTGTCGACGACGTTCGCCTCGCGATAGTCGATGGTGTGCGCGGCGCCCAGGCGTCGGCAGTAGTCGTGGTCGTCGGGGTGCGCGGTCGCGATGACCGTGCCTCCGGCGCGGGTGATCAGGGCGACGAGTGCGCTACCGAGGTTGCCTGCCGCGCCCGCGATCAGCGCCGTCTCACCGGGCCGGAGATTCCCGTGGGTGAATGCGGCGAGGTAGGCGGCGGCCGCCGGATGGACGACCGCCACCGTCTGCGTGGGAGACGCGCCGTCAGGCAGATGGTAGAGGCGGTCGACGGGAACGGCGGCGAGTTCGGAGGCCGCTCCCTGCCGCCCCTCGTGCCCGAGGCTGTTACACCAGACCCGATCGCCGGGCGAGAATTCCGGTGAACGCGATTCGACGACAGTTCCGACCAGGTCGCGGCCGATCACGAACGGGAACTCCATCGCGGTCGGGTATCGCCCGGAGCGCACGAAGGTGTCGACGTGATTCACCGCCGTGGCCGAAACTCTGACCACGACGTCGTCGGGTCCGGCCACCGGCGGCGGCAGCTCGCCGTAGACGATCGATTCCGGCGGTCCGAGTCGTTCGATGTAAGCAGCTCGCACGCGATGGTCCTCCCCTGCGAATGGGCAAGCGGAGTCGGCTCAGTCTGTCACGCCGTTCCCGAGGCGGGCAACGACACAGCAGCCGACGCGCGGGTGAGCCGGAATCAGCCGTGGCCTGCGATGCCCCGGGACCGAGCGCCGAGGAATCCCGGGGCATCTACTGGGCGGCTCAGGCGCAGACGCGCACCGCGTCGGCCGCGTTGTCGGCACCGCGCGGCATGTTCCCCCGACCGTTGTTCGGGACGGAGGCGAGCAGCTGCCAGCGCACGCCGGTCCAGTTGTACACACCCACGGTTTTGCCGGTGCGGTTCCAGTACGACGTCAGGCGGTCGCCGACGCCGCCGTTGCCGATGTCGTGCAGCACGCAGTTCGAATCGACCTGCACGATCATGCTGCCGGTGCCGTCGGGACCGTCCCAGCCGCAGAACAATCCGCCAGGACAGGCATAGCCGTAGCCAGCGGATGCCGGAGCGGCCGAGACCGTGGTGCCGATCGCGGTGCAGGCCAGCGCGGCCAACGCGGCGGCCGCCATGCGGCGCGGTATGGATGCTGAATTCATCGTTGTCCCCTCGTGATTCGGTCCCGGCGAGGCGGGATAGCTTCGCCGCGATCAATCGTGTCCGAATCACCCGAACGGGAAATCCGTACTGCCACGGAGCAGCGGTACGGAATTTCAGCGCTGCTCCGCGACCCAGGCGGCGATCTGGGTGCGGTTGGTCGAGCCGAGCTTGGCGAGGATGTGCTGCACGTGACTTTCGGCCGTGCGCTCGGAAATGCCAAGGAGCGAAGCGATCTGCCGATTGGTGAGACCTTCGGCCACATGCGCCGCGACCTCGGCCTCGCGACGCGTCAGTCCGCTCGGGCGATCACCGCGCAGGGTGCCTGCCAGCTGGTCGGCGCGGCGGGCCAGCGGCGCCATACCCAATCGCGCGGCGGCCGCGCCGACACTCGCGCACAGCGCCGCGGCCTCGTCGGTATCGCCGGGCCGACGGCGGCGGGCCAGGATGCGGGCCAGCTCGTATCTGGCCAGCTCCGTATACGGGGCGGTACCGGCAAGGTCGTTGGCGGCGACGCCTTTTCGCAGCTCGTCGACGGCGTCGTCGAGGCGCCCACAGGCACCCAGCGCGATGCCGAGATACGTGCGAGCCGAGCCGAAGTTCACGAGGGTCGAGGCTCCGGCGGTGACGAACAGGTCGGCGTACGGGCGCAGCCGGGCGGCCAGGTCCGCGGCGACGTCGGCGGCATCGAACATCGCCGCGAGTTCGATCCTGGTCGCCATTGCGGTCAGCAGCGTCGGCGGCGGCACCGTCTCGATGTCGGGGGCGGTGCGAAACAGCAGGCGAGCACGCTCGAGGTCACCGCGCTGCGCCCAGTGGACGCCGTGCGACGGCACGAGGAATCCCGGTGCGCTGCGGTCGTTCTCCTCGAATTGCTCGGCGTCGACGAGGCCTCGGTCGGTGAGCCCGTCGATGACTATCAACACGAAAACCGAAGGGCCGACGAGCGATTCGTGCGAACGTCCCCCGATCAGGCGCAACCCTTCACGGGTGTCGGCGATCGCCTCGTCGAACCGGCCCCGAGACAGCGCCGTTGCCGCCGTGCGGCGCAGGTAGTGCCAGCGGGCGAGGGGTCTGCGCAGCCGTTGCGTCAGCTGCCGCATCGGCGCGAGTTCCGCTTCGGCCTCGTCCAGTCTGCCGAGCATCGTCAGCGCGTCGAAGCGCCACAGTCGGCCCCAGAGCAGGGTGTCGTCATCGTGTTCGGCCGCGCCGAGGACGAGCATCTGGTCGGCCAGATCGAGCCGTTCGCGCACCCCGTCCGGACCGGACCTGGCCATCTGCCTGGCCCGCAGCGCCGAACGCAGCACCGCGCCATCGCCGATCCTGCGCGCCATCGCGAGCGCCTCGGCCGAGATCCGATCGCAGTCGCCGCCGCCGGTGATCCCCGCCTCGCCCGCCCGCAGGGCAAGTAGCCGCACCCGTAGCGGACTGTCCTCGGTGGGTAGCCGGGCCAGCGCCTCGGCGGCCAGCTGAGACCGCCTGGTCGAGAAGGGTGGCGAGCAACTCCGACTCACGCGCCCGCCCGACGAGATCACCCATGCACGGCACGATATAGCGCCACGCCGACCGCGTCCGGCGGATGACGAGCGGCGCCACCCTGTATCCGGTTGTAGCCCAGCGAGTCTCCGGCTACGCCACTACGAAGTGCGGGGCTCTCGGCCCGCGATTCGAATCAGTCGCCCCGGCGACGTGCGGGTCAATCGATCGACGCACTGGTCGCGAAGTCTCGCGACGGTCGAATTGTCGAGCGCGCGGGCGGCGGGCGAACCGAGCAGGCGCATCAGGCGAATGTGGAATTCCCTCGGGCAGAGGCCGAACCGCAGGAAAGCTTCGTCGTCGTTGCCGCCGAAGGGCGCCCATTCGGCGGCGAATTCCAGCATGTCGTTTTCGTACCGGCTCATTGGCGACCTTCGGGCGGGGATGTGGAGCTACCGGCCTGTGCCGCGGCGCACAGCAGACCGGCACGGCTACTGACAGTGCGCGGCGTCGCCGTCTGGATCGGCGAACGCCGCGCACCGCGCGATGGGTTCAGCCGCAAGCCGGGCGGCGGTTCACCCGATGCGGAATCGCTCGGCCAGTTGACGACCGGTGTCCTCGGCCGAGGTGTGCAGTACCCCGGCGATGCCGAGTCGCGCCGCGCCGTCCAGGTTTTGGCGCAGATCGTCGATCATGACCGCCCGATCCGGCTGGACGCCGAGACCGTCGCAGGCGATCTGGTAGATCCGCCGCGACGGTTTGCGTACGCCCACCTCCGAGGAGATGACGACGACATCGGCGAGCGCGGTCAGATCGAATCCGGCGTAGCAGTCACGCCCGAAAGCGTTCGACACCAGCGCGACCGGAACCCCGGCGGCCCGCACCCGTTGGATCAGCTCGATTGTCGCGTCGTCCCTGGCCAGCCCGCTCTGCATCCTGGCGCTCAGCCCCGCCGGGTCGACGTCGGCGCCGTGCGCACGCAATCGTTCGCAGAAACCGCTGTCGAAGGCCTCGGCATCGATGCGACCGGATTCGTGGTCCGCCAGCAGCTTTCGCGCGATCTCGTCCGTGCTCAGCAAGGTGATCGGCAGGTCGGGAAATCCCAGCGAAGCCCCGAATTCGCGGAACGCGTCGAGCACGCTCGTGGTCATGACGCCGCCGAAATCCACGAGCACCGCGTCGCGCGGGTCGATCGACGACGCGGTCATGGCTGGAACACGATTCGTCCGACGGTGCTGCCGTCGCCGAGGCGGCCGAGGCCCTCGGCTACCTCGGTGAGGGCGAGCCGTTCGCTGATCAGCGGCTTGATCGCCCGGGTTGCCGCGAGCCGGGTGAGCTCGTCGTGGCAGTCCGCGATGGCCTGGGTGTCGTACCGCTTGTACAGGCCCCAGTGCAGCCCGATGATCGAATAATTCTTGATCAGCGCGTGATTGAGCGCGGGCTGGGGAATCGTGCCGCCCGCGAAGCCGATCACCAGGATGCGACCTTCGAAGGCAATGCATTTGGTGGATTTGGCGTAGGCGTCACCACCGACCGGATCGTAGACGACGTCGACGCCGCGACCGCCGGTGAACTCTTGGACGACCGGAAGGAAGTCCTCGGTGTGCCGGTCGATCACCAGATCCGCGCCGAGAGACCGGCAGTACTCGGCCTTCTCCGCGCCGCCGACGACGCCGATCACCGTCGCTCCCGCCGCCTTGCCGAGCTGGACGGCGCAACTGCCGACACCGCCCGCGGCGGCGTGCACCAGCAGGGTCTCCCCCGGCCGCAGGCTGGTCCGCCGGTGCAGCGCGAACCAGCCGGTCTGGTAGCCGATGCTCAATGCCGACGCCTCGGCGTCGACGAGCGCGCCCGGCGCGGGAAACGCGTTGCCCTCGTCGACGATCGCCAGTTCGGCGAACGCCCCTCCTGGCAGGTTCGGGGTGCCGATCACCCGGTCCCCGACCGCGAACCGCGTGACCCCCGCACCAATCGCGACGACCTCACCGCACAGTTCGACGCCGGGCGTGAACGGCAGCGGCGGCTTGATCTGATACTCGCCGCGGCACAGCAGCACGTCCGGGAAGTTCGCCGGTGCGGCGAGCACCCGCACCAGCAACTGCCCCGATCCGGGCTCCGGGTCCGCGATCTCTTCGAACCGCAGCACATCGCGCGGCTGGCCGAGTTCGTGTACTCGCCAAGCTTTCACGTCAACTCCTCGTGGTGGTACCTGATCCGCCGCCATCGGCGGATCGCTGAGCTCGGCGCGGTCCGAGCTCGCGGCGCGCTGCGCCGGATCGGTCAAATACCCGCGGCGTCCGCGATCTCGATCGCTTTGTGCACGATCGCGTCGATGAGCTCGACGGTCGGCGTGCCCGCGGCCGCCTTGTTCTGCGGTTCGTCGATCGCCCGGCGCATGACGCCCTCGGCGATCACGGCCAGCTTCCACAGTCCGAGCACGTGCCAGTACCGCAAGGCCGCCGGGTCGCGCCCGGTTTCGGACAGGTACACCTCGGCGAGTTCGGCGCGGGTCGGGAAGCCGGGCAGTGCCGAGGCGGGGAAATCACCGCCGGTGTCCTCCCCCGGTTCGGCCCAGTAGGCGAGCAGGCTGCCCATATCGGCCAGCGGTTCGCCCAGCGTGGACAGCTCCCAGTCCAAAGCAGCGACGAGCTCACCGGATTCGCGATCGGCGATGACGTTGCGCAGATGGAAGTCGCCGTGCACCAGCGTGATCTCGCGCTGTTCCGGCATCGCCGCGACCAGCCTGCGGGTCAGGTCGTCGAGTTCGGGCAGCTCCCTGGTCTTGGACCGCTCCCACTGCCCGGCCCAGCGTTTGAGCTGGCGCTGGGCATACGGCTTGTGGCTGGCCAGGTCCGCGAGACCGACCGCGTCGATGTCGACGGCGTGGATCTTCGCCAAAGTGCGAACCAACGACAGCGCGATTTCGCGGCGCCGCTGCGGCGTCAGCGACCGCGCGATCTCCATCGTGTCGACGACCTGACCGTCGACGTACTCCATCAAGACCAGCGGCACGTCAGAGATGGCCGGATCGTTGGCGACCCCGAGGATGCGCGGCGCCGGCACCGCGGTGTCTTCCAACGCCGCGATGATCCGCGCCTCCCGCATCACATCGTGCGCCGACGCGAGCAGGTGACCCAACGGCGGTCGGCGCAGCACCCAGCGCCGGTCGACGGCGTCGGTGACCAGGTAGGTCAGATTGGATTGGCCGAGACCGATCCTGCTGAAGCGCAGCGGCCCGTCGACCTCGATGCCCAGGGAATCGAGCCAACCGGCCACCGCCGCCGGATCGATCGCCACGGTGTCGGAAACCTCAGGCATCGGCCGAGCCCCCGCGGAACATCGTGGCGTCGCCGAGTCGCTGGCCGCCGTCGATGACCATCGTCTCGCCGGTCATCCAGCTAGCGGCGTCGGAGGCGAGGAAGACGATCGCAGAGGCGATGTCCTCCGGCTCGCCGATCCGGTTCAGCGGCGTCTGCTCGTTCAGCAGGTTCTCGTGCTCCTGCCACAGCGCCGCGGCCAGGCGGGTGCGCACCACGCCGGGCGCGACCGAGTTGACCCGGATCTTCGGCGAAAGTTCCAGCGCCATCTGCTTGGTCAGGTGGATCAGCGCGGCCTTGCTCGCGTTGTAGAGGCCGAGGTTCGCCTCGAAACCGAGTCCGCCGATGGAGGCGGTATTGATCACGCTGCCGCCGTGCTCGCCCATCCACGCGCCGGTGGCCAGCGAGGTCCACAGGATCGGGGCCCACAGGTTCACGTCGAAGGTCTTGCTGAACCGGGCGTGATCCTGGCCGATCACCGGGCCGTAGGCGGGATTGGTGCCCGCGTTGTTGACGAGAATGTCGACGCTGCCGAACTTCTCCAGCGTCAGGTCGATGCAGCGGCGCGCCGCGTCCTCGTCGACGGCGTGCGCGGCGACACCGAGCGCGTTGCCGTCCACCTGCGCGGCAGCGGCGTCCGCGGAGTCCTGCGAGCGGGAGGTGAGCACGACATTGCCGCCCGCCGCGGCGATGGCCTGCGCGGCGGCGAGTCCGATACCGCGCGAGGCGCCGGTGACGATGGCGGTACGTCCGCTCAGATCGATGGTGGTCATCAGGCCTTCACTCCATTGCTCGTGGCGGTCTCGACGGTGCGGTACTTGCCAAGCTCCTGCCGGGCGATCGCCCGCTTGTGCACCTCGTCCGGGCCGTCGGCCAGCCGCAGGGTGCGCAGATGCGCCCAGGCCATGGCGAGCGGGAAGTCGTCGGTGACGCCCGCGGCACCGTGCACCTGGATCGCGCGGTCCACCACCTTCAGCGCGATCTGCGGGGCCGCGACCTTGATCGCGGCGATCTCGGTGCGCGCCTCCTTGTTGCCGACCGTGTCCATCAAATAGGCGGCCTTCAAGGTGAGCAGCCGGATCATCTCGATCTCGATCCGCGATTCGGCGATCCAGTCCTGGATGTTGGCGTTCTCGCTGATCGGCTTGCCGAAAGTGCTGCGCGAGCGGGCGCGCTTGCACAGCAGTTCCAGCGCGCGCTCGGCCATGCCGATCGAACGCATGCAGTGGTGGATACGGCCGGGTCCGAGGCGCGCCTGGCTGATGGCGAAACCCTCGCCCTCGCCTTTGAGCACATCCTTGGCGGGCACCCTGACGTCGGCGAAATCGATCTCGGCGTGGCCCTCGCGGTCCTGATAGCCGAAGACGGGCAGGTTGCGCATGACCGTGACGCCTGGCGCGTCGATCGGCACGACCATCATCGACTGCTGGCGATGCGGCGCCGCGGCCGGATCGGTCTTGCCCATCACGATCAGCACC
Source organism: Nocardia amikacinitolerans NBRC 108937 (assembly GCF_001612615.1). GTDB lineage: Bacteria > Actinomycetota > Actinomycetes > Mycobacteriales > Mycobacteriaceae > Nocardia > Nocardia amikacinitolerans. The sequence goes on from NZ_BDAU01000032.1 coordinate 64,065, forward strand.
TTGCAGTTCTTGTGCAACGCGTTGGAGGCGAACCACTTGCGGCCGTTCAGGATGTAGTCGCCGCCGTCGCGGACCATCGACAGCTCGACATTGGTCGCGTCCGAGCTGGCCACGCGCGGTTCGGTCATCGCGAACGCGGACGCCATCGTGCCGTCGAGCAGCGGCTTCAAGTACTTCTGCTTGTGCTCGTCCGTGCCGAAGAGGGTCAGGACCTCCATGTTGCCGGTGTCGGGCGCGTTGCAGTTGCACGCCTCCGACGCGATGTGGCTGCGACCCATGATCTCGGCCAACGGCGCGTATTCCAGGTTGGTCAGTCCCGGCCCCCATTCCGGATGGGGATGGAAGAGATTCCACAGTCCACGGCGCCGGGCCTCGGCCTTGAGCTCCTCCATGATCGGCGGATGGAAATGCGGATCACCGGATTCGCGCATCTGCCGCTCGTAGACGGCTTCGGCGGGGTAGACGTGCGAATCCATGAACTCGAGCAGGTCCGCCTGATATTTCGAGGCACGTTCGGACATGTCGAACAGGGACATCCTGGCTCCTGACGGTAGGACGGGTGTCGGCGGTGCGATGTCCGGGCGATACCTCGGCACGGCCGAGCCGACTGCGGGGTGACGAGCTGCGATCCATTCCCCACGAAAGTGTATATCTGAAGTCGGCGTCAAGTTCAAATAGTGCGGCCGAAAGCTCCCCGAACCGGGCGAATGGCAGTCGCGTTTCGCGCGCTACGAACCCCGCGTCACGCCAGGAAGGCGGTTACTCCCCCGAAGGAATGCGCAGAGCGTTGACCCACAGCCGCGTCGCGGTGTCGATCACCTCGTCGAGCGGCGCCCGATCGACCTCGTCCGCACCGGCGACGAAATGGTGGAAGGCCAGTCGGCTGACCATGCTGGACAACGCGCGCGAGGCCAGCATCGGATCGAGGTCCGCATCGGCGAGCCCCCGCTCCTGGAGGTTCTCGATGCTGCGCGCGTTGCGTACGACGAACGCCTCCGCGCGGTTGCGCCGCAGCCGGGCGAACTCGGGGTCGATATTGGCGACCTGTTCGAGCAGGCCCATCAGCTTCGCGTTGCGCTCGTAGGCCAGGAAGTAGGCGCGGTTGCTCGCCGCGATGATCCGCGCCGGATCGGCGTCCTCGGCCACCCGGGGCATACCCGGATGCATCATGTCCTCCTGGGCCACTTCCAGCACGGCCGCGAAGATCTCTTCCTTGCTCGCGAAGTAGGTGTAGAAGGTTCCCGACGAGCACTTGGCCGCCTTGGTGATGTCTACCAGCCGCGTGTCCAGGTACCCGTTTCGCTCGAACACCTTCCGCGCCGCCGCGACCAGCGCCCCGCGGGTCCGCAGACCGCGCTGGGTCGTCGGCAACTCCCGCAGCAGCGACGAGCGCGCCATGGACGGTGGCGCGTCATGGTCGTCGACGTCGGTGCCAGGAATAGTCATGTCGCATTTATACGTCCGGTCGATGTCGCGGGTGGTCTCGGGCGGGGATTCCAGACCCTGTCGACGGTCGACGAGCCGGATCGGGTCGCCACTGATTGAACCTGACGCCGATTTCAATTACCCTCCGGAAGAATCGCCGCCTGGATCGAGCACGCCGGGGCGCGCCGACATCGGTCGAGTGCCGAACCGCCGGTTTCGACGTCATCACGGAACAGAAAGAGAACACGCATGCCGAAGACACAGCAGGTCCGTCTCGCGCAGCGCCCGACCGGGCTGACCACCGACGACACCTGGAACGTGACGACCGAGGAGACCCCGGCCCTCGCCGACGGGCAGCTGCTGGTCAAGGTCGACTTCATCTCCCTCGACCCGGCCATGCGCGGGTGGCTCAACGACGTGCGCTCGTATGTTCCGCCGGTCGGCATCGGTGAGATCATGCGCTCGCTCGATATCGCGACCGTCGTGGAATCCACCCACCCGGACTTCGCGGTCGGAGACACCGTGAGCGGCATATTCGGGGTGACCGAGTACGCGGTCAGCGACGGCAGGGGTGTCCAGCGCGTCGACCTGTCCGTAGCGCCAGGACCCACCTGGCTCGGCGCACTCGGAATGCCCGGGATGACGGCGTATTTCGGCCTGTTGGAGGTCGGGAAGTTGCAGGCCGGGGAGACGGTGGTGGTTTCCGCGGCGGCGGGCGCCGTCGGCAGTGTCGTGGGCCAGATCGCGAAAGCCAAAGGCGCGCACGTCATCGGCATCGCCGGTGGGCCGGAGAAGTGCAGGATGCTCACCGAGGAGCTCGGGTTCGACGCGGCCATCGACTACCGCAACGAATCGGTGTTGAACCGGTTGCGGGAAGTGGCGCCCAAGGGCATCGACATCTACTTCGACAATGTCGGTGGCGAGATCCTCGATGCCGCACTCGCCAACCTCTGCCGCGGAGCGCGCGTGGTGCTGTGCGGCGCGATCTCGGCGTACAACGACGAGACACTCGCGCCCGGCCCGTCGCGCTACATGTCTCTGCTGGTCTACCGCGCGTCCATGACCGGCTTCGTCGTGTTCGACTACGCCGACCGCTACGGCGAGGCCGTCCAGCAGATCGCGCAATGGCTGGCCGAGGGCAAGCTGAAGAGCCGCGAGCACGTCGTCGAGGGCGGGGTCGCGCGCTTCGGCGAGACGTTGAACATGCTGTTCACCGGCGCGAACAACGGAAAGCTCGTGCTCGCGGTCTGATTCGGCCGATCGCGTGCCGACAGTGCCGCCAGGCCGAATCTGATCATCGATTAAATTCTGGCCATGGCGATCGTGGCGGTTCTGGCTCCGGACAGCGTGCTCGGTTTCGAAGTGATGCTTCCTGGCATGGTGTTCGGCGCCGCGAATACGGTGAGCGGGGAACAGCACTACGACATCCGGATCGTGACGATCGGCGGAACCGCGGCCGCCGCTCCCGAACACGGTGCGGTGCGGCTTGTGACGGAGTGGGGTCTCGACAGTCTGGCCGACGCCGATACCGTCGTCGTGCCGGGTCAGGCCGAATTCCGTTGTGAGCCGACCGCTGTCGTTCGTGACGCACTGCTGGACGCGGCCGCGCGCGGAGCGCGGTTGGCTTCCGTCTGCGTCGGCGCGTTCGCCCTCGCCGCGACCGGGCTGCTCGACGGGCAGCGCGCGACCACCCATTGGGAACACGCCGCCGAGCTGGCGCGCCGTCATCCGCTCGTCGACGTCGACGCCTCGGTGCTGTTCATCGACAATGGCGCGGTGCTCACCTCGGCCGGGGCGGCGGCGGGGCTCGATCTGTGCCTGCACATGGTTCGCCGGGATCTCGGCGCCAAGGTGGCGGCCGACACCGCGCGGCAGATCGTGATGCCGCCGCAAAGGGACGGCGGGCAAGCGCAATTCATCGCGCACAGCGACCCGGACAGCCCGGACAGCTCCCTGCAGCCGGTCCTGGATTGGATGCAGGTCAACCTGCACCGTCCACTCACCCTCGACGACATCGCCGCGCACGGAACCATCAGTGTGCGCAGCCTCAACCGCCGGTTCCGCGCCGAGATCGGGACCACTCCCCTTCAGTGGCTGTTGCGCGCCCGTGTGCACCGCGCGCAACAGCTGCTCGAGACCACCGACCTGTCCATCGACCGCATCGCCGAAGAGGCGGGCTTCGGCGCCGCCGCGACCTTCCGGTATCACTTCGCCCGGCTGACACGAACATCTCCGCAGGCCTACCGCAACAGCTTTCACCATGTCGGCCGTTCCACGCGGCCCGTCGAACGAACGGCCTAGCCGCTGACCCATGAGAACCGTGGCCAGATTTGAGCACTACATGGCTATCTGGCCACTGGGCGACGGTTACTTCTGAGCACACACTGAGTGGGCACAATCGGAAGGGAAACACGATGACCGTTCAGCAAGCCGACAAAGCCCAATTCAATTTTCCCACTTCGGAACTCGCCGTCGCCGCGGACGCGTTGGTCGCCGCGGTCTCACCGCAGCTCGTCTACAACCACTGTGTGCGCAGCTATCTGTACGCCCGGGAGGTGGCGACCGCTGAGGGATTGCGCGAAGGTGTGGACTACGACGGCGAACTGCTCTACCTCGGCTGCCTTCTGCACGATCTCGGCGCGACCGAGCACGCCAACGGCGACCAGCGTTTCGAGGTCGACGGCGCCGACGCCGCCGCGGACTTCCTCAGAAGCAAAGGTGTCGACGACGCGCGGGTTCGAACCGTGTGGAACGCTGTCGCGCTGCACACCGTCGACGGCATCGCCCATCGTTTCGGGCCCGTGGAAGCCCTGGTGCAGCGCGGCACTGGAGTCGACATCGTCGGCCGGGACCGAGAACTTCTGCCCGAAGGGTTCGCCGATCGAGTGCATGCCGTGTGGCCCCGTTACGACCTCGGGTACTCGTTCGGCGAGATACTGGCGCGGCAGGTGCGCGACAACACGGCCAAGGGCAGCCCGTTCACGTTCCCGGGCCAGGTCTGCCAGTTGTACTACCCGACGCACGGACCGATCACCTGGTTCGACATCGTGGATGGCGCGGGCTGGAACGACCGGCCGGTGCAGGTCGATTCCGGCAGTGTCGGGGCCGCCGCGCCCGCCGAACTAGCGCCGCGGTTCGAGCGCTACTTCAACGCCGGTGACCTCGACGGCTTGATGTCGCTGTACGAACCCGCGGCCCTGCTCTTCCCGAGCCCGGGCGACCGGCGATCCGGTACCGCGGCGATCCGGAACGCGCTCGGCGGCATGATCGGCTCCGGTGCGCGGATCGAGCTGCGGACGCGCCGGGTGCACGTAGTGGGCGAGCTGGCGCTGATCTCGAACGATGCCATCGTGTCGGGCGTGCGACCCGACGGCGAGCCGGTGATTTCCAGTTCCACCGAGATCGCCCGGCGCGGCCGTGACGGGTCCTGGCGGTACGTGCTCGACGACCCGTACTTCTCGCTGTGATCCCTGAGAGGCGACTCATGACCACATACGGAATCCTCGTCTTCGACCATGCCGAGGAACTCGACTTCGCCGGACCCTGGGAGGTTTTCACCACCTCGGCGATCCTGCGCGACGACGCCGATCGCGCCGTCCTGATCGCAGAACGGCCCGAACCGGTCCGATTCAGCAAAGGGCTTCGTGTGCTGCCGGACCACACGCTGGACGACCACCCGCCGCTGGATGTACTGCTGGTGCCGGGCGGACGCGGCGCACGGAAGACGCAGCCGCACAACGCGGTGGTCACCCAGTGGATCGCCAGAACGGCGGCCGAAGCCGCCTGGGTGGTAAGCGTCTGCACCGGAGCATTTCTGCTGCACGCCGCGGGCCCGGCGCGTGGCCGCCGCGTCGCCACGCACTGGAAGTACGAGGACGCGCTCGAAGCGCGCGGCGACGTCACCGTCGTCCGGGACGCACGATATGTCGTGGACGGCAATGTCCTCACCAGTCAGGGCGTTTCGGCCGGCATCGACAGCGCGCTCTGGCTGGTCGGCCGACTGCACGGTCGAGCGCACGCGCGAGCCGTGCGCCGGGAGATCCACTACGATCCGGCGCCCCCTTACCTCGCGGACGAACCCGAGGTGGGCTGACCGCAACGCCCGCGACGCGGCAATGCCGTCTCCCCGGAAGAAGGGAAGAGCACGTCAGCCCAGGGAAGCGCTCGGGTCGAGGAGGCTTCGGCGTCGCGTAACCTACCTCAGCTCAGGCGGTGCTTGGCGAGAAGCGCTGAATCTTCGAGGATTTCGTCGATCGGACCGTTCGCGACGATGTGGCCCGCGTCGAGGATCACCGCGCGTTCGCAGACGCGCTCTGCGTAGGGCAGGTCGTGGGTCACCATGAGGATCGTTGTGGGCAAGGTCAGGAGGATGTCGGCGAGTTCGCGGCGGGCGACCGGGTCGAGGTTGGCGGCGGGCTCGTCGAGCACGAGCACCTCCGGCCTGCACGCGAGGACGGTGGCCAAGGCGGCGCGGCGGCGTTCGCCGACCGAGAGGTGCGTCGGGGAGCGATCGGCCCGGTCCGTCATGCCGACCGCCGCGAGCGCGTCGCGCACGTCCGCGGCGAGACGTTCGCCCCGGACGCCGAAATTCGCCGGACCGAAGGCGACGTCCTGTTCGACGGTCGGCATGAACAGCTGGTCGTTGGGGTCCTGGAAGACGACGCCGACGCGTTGGCGGATGCTGCGAACAGTGTCGCGGTCCAGACGGGTTCCGCCGATGTGGACCTCCCCCGACGCGGCGGTGAGGACACCGTTCAGGTGCAGCATCAGCGTGGATTTTCCCGCGCCGTTGGGGCCGAGGACGGCCACCCGTTCCCCGGTGGCGATGTCGAGATTCACGCCGTGCAGGGCGCCGGTTCCGTCGGGATAGGCGAAGGTCAGGTCGACCAGGCGCACCGCGGGTGTCGTCGGCTCGGTCACCGGACCGCCCACGCGCTCAGGCAGACGCAGATCGCGGTGGCCGCAGGCAGCAAGCCGAAGAGCCACTGCGCTCGGGTTGCCGACTGGAGACCGAAATAGGTTGTCGTTCCGTCGAATCCGCGCGACAACATCGCCAGATGTACGCGTTCGCCCCGTTCGTAGGACCGCAGGAACAACTGGCCGGCGCCTCGGGCCGTCGCACCGGCCTGGCGCAGTGTGCGCGGGTCGTCGCCGCGCGAGATTCGGGCCGTGCGCATTCGCGCCGCCTCGTCCACGAGCACATCCACATACCGAAGCATGAGCACCACGATCATGACGATCACACCGGGCACACGCAGCCTGGCCAGCCCGGCGGGCAACTGGCCGACGCTCGTCGTCGCGGCCAAGGTCAGCGAGATACCCACGCCAAGGGTGCCTTTGGCGACGATTCCCCACGCGGCGTACAGACCGGTCGTCGACAGCGACAGCCCGGCGAAGACCGTCCTCGGTTCGCCCGCGGCAAACGGCAACAGTATCGCCAACACCACGAAGGGCGCTTCGATCAGCAGGCGCGGCGCGATCCACCCCAGCGGGATACCGATCCACCACCACAGCGCGACCAGACCGAGTGCGTAGCAACCGAACGGCCAGAACAGTTCTCGCGGCGTCGCGACGACAGCGAAGATCGCGATCACCGCGCAGACGATCTTCACTTCGACCGGCGCGCGATGGGCGGGCGAATTTCCCGGAAGGTACAGCCAGTGATCACTCACCTCTGGCCGACTCCGGCCCGGCGACGGCGGCTTTGTCCTCCCCGGAAGGCGTCCGATCCTTCCGTCCCGCCCGGACCGTTCGAAGCAGAGCGAACAGCGCGGCGAACGCGGCGGCGACGCCGAGAATGCCTGCGATACCGCTCAATTCGTCGTTACCGTCGATCGCGTAGTCGGCCAGCGGGGAGTTCGCGAGCCGATGTTCTTCGGCGCTCTGAGCGATGCATTCGCCGTGCAGTTCTTCGGCGCCGTCCACTTCGACCACCGTGCATCCGCGTTGGGTTGTGGCATCGAGCCCGTCCGGTTGCGAACTGGCCAGGTAGGACAGCGCGCCCGCGACGAGCACCGCGACCGCCGCGAACGCCCACAGGAAACCGGTCGTCGAGAGTCTCGCGCGCGGCGGAGCCGTGTCGGTTCGGCGTCGACCGGTGACGCGCAACAGGTAGACGAGATCGGGTCGCGCCTTCACCACGGCGACAACGGTGATCGCGGTGATGATTCCCTCTCCGACACCGATCATCGCGTGGGTGATCGACATGTATCCCGCGACGGCGCCGACGGTCGACCCCGCCGCACCACCGATCGCATACTCGACGACGAAACCCATTGCGGCGGCGAATGTTCCGACAAATGCCGCGACGAAGGCGGTGACAGCGATTCCGGAGCCCGCTCGCTTGGCCAGCACCGGCGGTATCAGGCGTGCGACCGAGTACCCCGCCGCGACGCCGATCAGCGCCATATTGGTGACGTTGGCGCCCAACGCGCTCAGTCCGCCATCGGCGAAAAGCAGCGCCTGGACGACGAGCACGATCGCGACACACAGTGCGCCGACATATGGTCCGACCAGGATCGCGGCGAGCGCCCCGCCGAGCAGATGTCCGCTCACGCCGGGCAGGATCGGAAAGTTCACCATCTGCACCGCGAAGATGAACGCGGCCACCAGACCCGCCATGGGAACGGCACGTTCATCCAGCTCGGCACGCGCCCGCCACGCGGCGAAACCTGTTCCGGCGACGGCGATCAGGACGAAGACCAAGGACGTCGGAGCGTCGATGATGCCGTCGCTCATATGCATGGCCACTGTGTAATCGCTCACCCCCCAAGACGATACGCTGGATATCTGCGCATGTGAACACATGTGAAGTCATGGGCGCGGAGACTGGCCCTACGCACGCGCGACCGGCAGAGTGGAGACGTGGCAGTCAGTCTTCCGCTGGATCCCGATCACGCGAGCCGCGCGGCATCGGGACTGGATATCGTCGGCATCGATCAGTGGGCCGGTCGTTTCGATCTGCTTTCCGATGCCCATCGACTTCGGCTCCTGGTATGCCTGCACCACGCGCCCGATATCAGCGTCAGCGATCTCGCCGCAGCGGTCGGTAAGTCCGGAACCGCTGTCTCCCAAGCTCTTCGGCTGCTTCGCCAGCAGGGCTGGGTGACCAGCACCAAGGACGGGCGCATCGTCCGCTACCGCCTGGCCGACGACACGATCCACGAGCTGCTGCATTGGATCGGAGCCACCCATGCCGAGGAGACGGTCCGGTGAGCGACGTGGTCTCGCGGTTCGACGGCGCGATCAGCGCACCGGTTGGAACGGTCGGATCTCGTCTTCGCCGGGCCGGATGACACCGGCGTACGACTCGGGGACCTCGTTCCACGCGCCTTCGAGGTCGCGCAGCGGTTCGGAGACCACGAACCGCGTCTCGTCGCCCAACCGGTGCAGTACTTCCACCTCCGGATGGAGGGCGCGAACCTTCTCCATGGCGGTCGAGAAGAACAGCGACCGCGTCCGGCCCTCGCTCGAGTAGCGGAAGACCCACAGGGAGGTGCCGTCCGTCGTCGCGACCGTCATCTGCACCGGGTTCTCGACGCCGTGGCGGGCGCCGACGTCCTCGACGAATCCGACCGCACGCGCGACCGCGGCGAACGGGTCCTCGGTGAGACCGAAGGTCAGCGCAAGGAAGAAGAGGGTCTCGGAGTCCGTGGAGCCTTCGATGTCGCGGTAGAGGCCGGGGTCGACAGCCATCGCGAGGTCGCGCTTGACCTCGGAGAATCCTCGCAGTGCGCCGTTGTGCATCCACAGCCAGTTGCCGTACCGGAACGGGTGGCAGTTGCTGCGCTGCACCGGGGTGCCCGTCGACGCGCGCACATGCGCGAACAGCAGCGGCGTACGAATCTGCCGGGAGAGTTCCTGGAGATTGCGCTCGTTCCACGCGGGTTCGATGCATTTGAAGACCGCGGGCGTGGGGCCCTCGCCGTACCACCCGATGCCGAAACCGTCGCCGTTCGTGGTGGTCGCGCCCATGCGCGAGTGCAGGCTCTGGTCGATCAGGGAGTGGACAGGTCGGAACAGCAGGTCCTCGATGAGGATCGGATCGCCGGAGTATGCCATCCACCTGCACACCTCTTCATTGAAGACCCGGACGGCGCGGTTGTGTCGGGTTTCGGGAATTCAGCCGCCCCAGCTGGGGGTTTGCCAGCAGGGACGGACGAGGCCCACCTCGGAGATATCTGAATATTTCGTCACTACCCTAGAGAAATCGCGGTTATTGATGATATCGTCAACAAAAGTAGGCGTGTGACCTGCACAACCGCGGCCAACCGCAGGAGGAACCATGGCGAGCGACCGCATCGACGTGCATCAGCACCTGATCCCGCCCGTCTACCGCGAGGCGCTGCGGGCACACGGAATCGACGCACCGGGTGGCCGCGAGCTGCCCGAATGGACACCCGACGCGGCGTTGCGGTTGATGTCGTCGGCGGGCATCGGGTCCGCAATCCTTTCGGTGTCGACTCCCGGTACGGCGTTCCTGACGGATCCCGCCGAAGCCGCGAACCTGGCTCGCGCGGTCAACGACTACGCCGCGAAGCTCAGCGCCGATCACCCCGATCGCTTCGGGTTCTTCGCCACGGTGCCGATGCCCGATGTGGCGGCGGCCGCCGCCGAAGCGAGGCGAGCCCTGGACGACCTCCGGGCCGATGGTTGCGTTCTGCTCGGCAATTCCCGCGGCGCCTACCTCGGCGACGAAGGCCAAGACGACCTGTTCCGCGTCCTCGACGACCGCTCGGCGGTTGTCCTCGTGCATCCGGCGGACCTGCCCGCCGACCCCGCCCCCGGCGTACCACCCTTCGCCACGGACTTCCTGCTCGACACGACACGCGCGGCATATCTCCTGGTGCGCAACGGAATCCGCCGCCGCTACCCCAACATCCGCTTCATCCTCAGCCATGCCGGCGGCTTCGTGCCCTACGCCGCCCACCGCATGTCGCTGAGCATCTTCGACCAGACCGGCGCCAGCCCGGTGGACGTCCTCGACGACTTCGCCGGCTTCTACTTCGACACCGCCCTCTCCGCCAGCGCCTCCGCCCTCCCGAGCCTGCTCGCCTTCGCCGAACCCGGCCATGTGCTCTACGGCAGCGACTGGCCCTTCGCCCCGGAACCCGCCGTGCACTACTTCAACGCAGGCCTCGCCGAATACCCCCACCTCGACGAAACCGCCCGCCGCGGCATCGAACGCACCAACGCGGCAGCACTCTTCCCCCGCTTCGGCGGCGCGACCCCGCCCCCGGAAACCCCCTTGCTCGCCCGAGCACGGCGAGGTCTGCGGCAACGCGTCTTCCGCACCATCGCCCGCGCCGCGAGCAAGCACTGAGCCGGGCGATTGCCTGCTACCGCAGAGAGTTCCCCGCGACGACCGGTGGGTAGAACTGCCCGGCTGTGACGCTGTCAGCCGGTTGTCGGTGGGCTGTCAGCGGAGGGGGTCATTGTCTTTCTTGTCAGCCGGACACGAGGTCCGGGGCCAACAGAAGGAGAAGGACAATGTCGCAGAACACGATCTCGGGTCTGGTCGCGGATCACATGGAGGCCGCGCGGGTGAAGGCAGATCGGCGGATGGAGGCGGCCGAGGCGGCGCAGGCGCGGGCCGGGGTGCGGATCGAGGAGGCGAACGGGTTCGTTCGGCCGACCAAGGAGGAGCTCCGGCAGGTGCGGGCGGAGGCGCGGGCGCTCGGCAAGCAGATGGCCGAGGAGCTGAAGGCGCGCGGGGCCGCGCTGAAGGCCGGGCGATAGCCGGGGGCGGCGGGGTCGGGTGGTCACCCACGCCGATCCCGCCGAGGCCTTACAACCAGGTGCGGAGGACCTCCGCGATGTGGCGGAGAGCCGAGTCGGTGGTCATTCGCCAGTGCGTGGTGTCCACCGGGTGGTTGTGTACGGGGCCGGTGACCGCGGCCGACCAGGTAGACGCACCGGCGGAACCCGTCGGATCATCCTGGGCGGCCGTGAAATACACCAACGGGCCGTCGAACGCGCGTGGGCGATAGGCCGCGTCGAGGTCGGCCGAAGCGACCGCCGCGTCCACTACTCGTTCGATTCGCTCGGCGCCGAAGGATGCGAACGGTTCCGGCAGCGTGCTCAATTTCCGGGCCAGCTCCGGCAACTCCACGGTCTCGTCCAAGCCGAAATCCGCGACTCGATCGCCCAGCAGTCCACCGAGCAGTTCCGGCACCGAGACGGCGGCGTGGGAATCGACGCCGGAACGCAGATGGCTATCCATCATGCCCAGCAACGCCACCTCTTCGCCCTCGTCCTGGAGCTGAACCGCCATGGCGTGCGCGAGCACACCGCCGAGCGACCAGCCGAGCAGGCGGTACGGCCCCTCCGGTTGCACGGAGCGAACGTGCTTGACGTAGAGCCGCGCCCAGTCCTCGATCGAATCCGAAAGCGGTTCAACCGAACTCAAGGCGGGCGACTGGAGGCCGTAGAGAGGCCGGTCCGTGTCGAGGTGCGCGGTGAGCCCGGCGAACGACCACGCGATACCACCGATCGGGTGGACGCAGAACAGCGGCTCGGCGGCGCCGGAGGTGCGCAGCGGCAGCAGCACGTCGAAAGCGGCTTCCGTGCCCGCGCTTTCGGAGCCGCCCGCGCGGAGCTGGGCGACGATGCCCGCCGGGGTGGGCGCGGTGAACACCCACACCACCGGAATGACCTCGGCCACCGCCTCGCTCAGCCGCGCCGACAACTTGGTCGCGATCAGCGAGTTGCCGCCGAGCTCGAAGAAGTTGTCGTCCATGCCGGTTCGATCGAGGCACAGGACTTCCGCGAACACCTCGCAGACGGTCGTCTCCAGCGCCGTCGACGGAGCGCGGTAGGCGCAGGCGGCAAGTTCCGGTTCGGGCAGCGCCGCGCGGTCGAGTTTTCCTGCCGAGGTGAGCGGGACGTCGTCGAGCACCACGATCGCCGCGGGCACCATGTGCGAGGGCAACGTTCGCGCTGCCCACTCGATCAAGGAACCGGAGTTCAAGCCGGGCCTGCCCATCACGTACGACACCAGATGAGTTGCCCCGGCCGCGTTTTCCCTGCCGATCGTGACGGCGAAATCCACCTCCGGGTGCGCGGTGAGCACGGCGTCGATCTCGCCGAGCTCGATGCGGAACCCGCGGATCTTCACCTGGAAGTCGGTGCGGCCCAGGCACTCCAACTCCCCCGCCTTGTTCCACGCTACGAGGTCGCCCGTGCGATACATCCGCGTGCCATCTCCGAAGGGGTTCGCCACGAATCGTTCCGCGGTGAGATCCAGCCTGCCGAAGTAGCCTCGCGCCAGCTGCACACCTGCCAGATACAGCTCGCCGGGGACACCGACAGGCACCGGACGCAGGCGCGAATCCAGGACGTACACCTGGCTGTTCCAGACCGGAACGCCGATCGGCACCGCCACCTCGTCGGCCGCTCGCACCGGATGACTGGTGATCGACACGGCAGCCTCGGTCGGGCCGTACACATTGAACAGCGCCGTATGCGGCGCGGCCTCGGCGAACCGCCGCGCCAACGCGCCGGACAGCGTCTCGCCGATGGCGAGCACCCGGCGCAGCGAATCCGGCAGGCGACGACCCGTGAGCAGGGCGTCCAACATGGACGGCACCATGTACAGGGTCGTCACGCCCTCGCGCGCCATGAGTTCGGTCAGGTACGCGGGGTCGCGATGACCGCCCGGTGCGGCGATCACCAATCGGCCGCCGCACAGCGCGGGCCACCAGAACTCCCACACCGACACGTCGAACGTGGCCGCCGTCTTCAACAGCACGACGTCATCGGCGCGCAGGTCGAATTCCGCTGTCATCCAGAGCAACTGGTTCACGATCGCGCCGTGCGTCACCGCGACGCCCTTCGGGCGACCCGTGGAACCCGACGTGAAGATCACGTACGCCGTGTGCTCGGCGCGCAACGGCGCGCGGCGATCCAGGTCGGTGAGCGCCGAAGAGTCCACCGCCGAGAGGTCCAGCCGATCAAGGCGCACCACCGGCGCGGCGGAGGTCGTGAAACCCGCATCGGCGTCGGTAAGCACGCAGACCGGCGCCGCCGTCTCGAGAATGTACTCGGACCGCTGCGCGGGCTGATCCGGATCCACCGGCACGTACGCACCGCCCGCCTTGCTCACCGCGTACATCGCGACGACCAGATCCACCGACCGCCGAAGGGCCAACGCCACCCGCGACTCCGGCCCGACGCCCAGCGAAATCAGGTAGCGCGCAAGGCGATTGACTCGCGCATCCAACTCCGCATAGCTCGCACGCCCGCCGTCGGCGGCGACCAGCGCCACGGACTCCGGCCTGGCGGCGACGGTCGATTCGAGCAGCGACACCAGCGTGGCTCTCGTATCCACCCGGTGCGCGGTGTCGTTCCACGTCGTCAGAATCCGAGCGTTCTCTTCCGGCGCGAGCAGATCGATCGCACCCACCGGCACCGCCGCGTCGGCGGCCACCGCGTCGAGCACCCGGACGAACCGGTCCACGAAACCGCGCACCGTCGACTCGTCGAAAAGGTCTGCGGCGTAGGTGAAGACGCCGCCGATACCGGCGGGCGCGCCGTCCGCGTCGTAGCTGTCGGCCACGATGACGTGCAGATCGAACTGCGAGAGTTGCCGATCCGTTTCCCACGCGGCGACCGTCAAGCGCGGCAGTTCGATGCGTGCGTCGGCCAGATTCTGGAACGACAGACCCACCTGGAACAGCGGGTGCCGCGCCGTCGACCGCGCCGGATTCAGCACCTCGACCAGTCGCTCGAACGGGACGTCGGCGTGGGCGAACGCCTGGAGATCGGTATCGCGCTGTCGCGCGAGCAGTTCCGTGAAGGACGAGTCCGGATCGACCCTCGTGCGGAACACCAAGGTGTTGACGAACATGCCGATCAGATCGTCGAGCGCCGCCTCGCCGCGACCGGCCACGGGCGTGCCGATCGCGATGTCGTCGGAGCCCGACAGCCGGGCGAGCAGCACCGCCAGCGCGGTGTGCACGACCATGAACAGGGTCGCGTTGTTCGCACGGGCCAGCTCGGCCAGCGCCGCGTGGGTGGCCGGCTCGATGCGCAGCGGCACCGTCCCGCCCGCGAACGACTGCACCGCGGGCCGCGGCCGGTCCCTTGGCAATTCCAGCTGATCCGGGAGACCGGCGAGCGCCTCCCGCCAGTAGGCGATCTGCTCGGCCGCCATCGACCCGGGCTGGTCCTCGCTACCGAGCAGCGCTCGCTGCCACAGCGCGTAGTCCGCGTACTGCACGGGCAGCGGCGTCCACGCCGGAGCTCGGCCGATCGCGCGGGCCACGTACGCCGCCGCGAGGTCGCGGGTCAGCGGACCACCCGAGAATCCGTCGCCTGCGATGTGGTGGACGACCATGGCGAGCACGAATTCTCGGCCGGAACGGAGCAAAGCGGCACGGACCGGCACCTCCGCGGTGACGTCGAACCCCGTCGAAAGAACCTCCGCCACAGCGGCTTCGAGGTCGACCACGTCCCGTACGCGCAGCTCAGGCGCGTCCGGATGACCGATGGGCAGGACGACCTGCACCGGACCGTCCTCGAGCTGCGGATACACCGTGCGCAGGATCTCGTGCCGCCCGACGAGGTCGGTGAACGCCCACCGCATCGCGTCGACGTCGAGCTCGCCGGTCAGGCGGATCGCGACCGGGATGTTGTAGGCGGCGGACCCGGTGTCGAACCGGTTGAGGAACCACATCCGCTGCTGTGCGGGCGAGAGCGGAATGCGTTCCGGCCGTGGCCCGGCCACCAAGGCTGGACGGCCGCCCTCGGTGAGCTTCGCGAGCTCGCGCGCGCAACCCGCGACGGTGGGCGCGGCGAACAGCAGTCGCACCGGAACCCTGGCATTTACCGCCGCGCCGAGGCGCGCCGTCACTCGGGTGGCCAGCAGCGAGTTACCGCCGAGTTCGAAGAAGTGGTCGTCGGCGCCGATCCGCTCGCTGCCGAGCACCTCGGCGAAGACCTCGGCGACGATCCGTTCCGAGACCGTAGACGGCTCCCGGTAGGTGCGCGCCGCGAACTCCAGTTCCGGAAGGGCGTTTCGATCGAGCTTGCCGCCCGCGGTCAGCGGGATCGCGTCGAGCACGACGATCGCCGCGGGCATCATGTGCGCCGGCAGTGCCCGTGCGGCCCACGACGTCAGTCGGTCGGGATCGATGCGACCGGTCACGTACGACACCAAAGCGACGACACCGTGGGAGTTCTCGCGGCCGACGGTCACCGCGTAGTCGACCTCGGGGTGCCCGGCGAGCACCGCGTCGATCTCCCCGAGCTCGATGCGGAAGCCGCGGATCTTCACCTGGAAGTCCGTGCGGCCCAGGCATTCCAGCTCCCAGCCGTTGGATTCGGCGTCCGGCACCCACCGGACGAGGTCGCCGGTCCGGTACATCCGGTCCCCGGGCATCCAGGGGTTCGCGACGAAACGTTCCGCCGTGACACCGGCGCGGCCGTGATAGCCGCGCGCCAGCGCCGGGCCCGCGAGGTACAGCTCACCGGTGACGCCCACCGGCACCGGATGCAGCCGCTCGTCGAGCACCGCCGCCCACACGCCGGGCACCGGACGACCGATCGTCACCCGCTGTCCCGCAAGGAGAGTCGTATAGGTGGCGCCGATCGTGGCCTCGGTCGGGCCGTAGCCGTTGATGAATCGGCGTCCCGGCTGCCACTTGGCAAGCAGGTCGGGCGTGGTGGCCTCGCCACCGGCGGAGACCACCGCCAGGTCGTCCAGGCCGGACGGATCGACCGTGCCGAGCAGCGCGGGCGTGATGATCGTGTGCGTCACCCGCTCCGCGCGCAGCAGTTCGTGCAACTCCACGCCGCCGACGATGTCCGGCGGCGCGATCACCAGTGTCGCCCCGCTGTGGAAAGCGCTGGACAGCTCCTCCACCGATTGGTCGAAGCTGGGCGAACACACGTGCAGCATCCGATGTTCCGGCGCGAGCCGCAGCATGTCGACCGTGTGGCCGACCAGTCCGCCGAGACCGGCGTGGGTCACCGCGACGCCCTTGGGCAGACCCGTCGACCCCGACGTGTAGATCACATACGCGGGATGCGAAAGCCGCAGGGGCGCAATCCGGTCCGCATCGGACAGGGGCGCCGCGTCCTGAGCTTCGCATCGGGTGAGTACGGCGGGGTCGTCGAGGACGAGCCAATCCACCGCATCGGACAGGCACGCCGTCTGCGCTGCGACGGTAATACCCAGCGCAGCACCGGAATCGGCGATCATGTACCGCACCCGGTCCACCGGATAGGTCGGATCGACCGGCAGGTAAGCGCCACCGGCCTTGGCGACCGCCCACACCGCGACGACCAGCTGGTAGGAGCGTCGCATCGCCAGCGCCACCACGGTTTCGGGCGCGACACCGCGCTCGATCAGGACGCGCGCCAGTCGCGAGGACTGGTCGTCGAGTTCACCGTAGGTGTAGGCGCGCCCCGCGTCGCGCACGGCGATCCGGTCCCGGCCGAAACGCACACCGCGAACCAGCAAGTCGGGGAGTGTGCCGACGGCGACGGGGTCGCCGCCGCCCATCCGGATCAGTTGCTGGTACTCGTCCGTGGCCAGCAGCGGCAGGTCACCGACGACCGTGTCGGGCCGTGCTGCGACGGAGGTCAGGACGCGAACGAACCGCTCGGCGAACATTTCCGCGTCACGGTCACCGAAACGAGCACGGGCGAAAGACAGTTCGCCGCGTCCGTCCTCGGTGAGCGAGATGGCAAGGTCGCCGACCGCTTCCGGCTGTCCTTCGAAGGACAACGCGACCTGGAACAGCGGATGCCCAGCCGAAGGCCCCAGCAGGTCGACCAGCTCGTCGAGCGGAATACCGGCGTGCGCGAATCCTTCCAGCTCGACGCGGTGGGCGTCCGGAAGGATGTCGGCGAACCGCGCACACCGATCCACCCGGGTACGCAACACCACCTCGGTGCGCGAACCACCCGGCACGGGTGATCCGATCGCGATGTCGTCGGCGCCCGAAAGACGCGCGAGCACAACCGCCAAGGCCGTGCGCACCACGGACGACCAGGTCACGCCGGCCGCGTGCGCGAGACGACGCAGTCCACGCTGCGCTTCTTCGGAAACCGAGAACTCGACTCCCCCACGGTCGTTCGACGCCGCAGCGGGCTGCTCACCCGGCAGCTCCAGCTCGGGAAGCCCCGCCAAAGCCGTACGCCAGTAGCGGGATCGGGTGATCGAGTCGTCCGATTCGACGTCGAGCAGCAACACGGTCTCGGCCGCGGTCCGGTCCGGCGTCGCGACGAGCTCGCCGAGCGCGCGCTGAAGCCGATCGGCGACTGCCCCTGCCGTCGCGTCGGCGACCAAGTCACGCCGGTACTTCACCTGCACCAGCGTTCGGCTGCCGAGGAAGACCAGCACGGTGATCGGGTAGTGCGTGTAATCGCCCCCGCTCAGGCCGTCGACGCGCAATCCGTCGAGCGCGCCGCTCGCCTGCCGCAGGCCGTCGACGTCGACCGGGTACGACTCGAAGACCAGCATCGTGTCGAACAGCTCGCCCTGCCCGGCGACGCGCTGAATGGCGCCGAGCCCGAAGTGGTGGTAGTCCAACAGCGAGACCTGCTCGGCCTGTACGCCTTCGACCAACGCCCGCATCGTCGTGCCGCGATCGAAACGGATGCGCACCGGGATCGCGTCAACGAACAGGCCGATCATCTCGCCGATGCCGTCGAGCTGCGGCGGCCGCCCGGAGATGGTCGCGCCGAAGACGACGTCGTCGCGTCCGGTGCCCGCCGCGATCACCAGACCCCACGCCGCCTGGAGCACCGTGTTGGCGGTGACCTCGGCCGCGGCCGCGAACGCGGTCAGCGCGGCGGTCTCCTCGGTCGACAGCTCGAATTCGCGGAGGCCGAATCCGTCGCCGGTCGGCGCGGGCCAGGTGAGCTCCGGCGCGAGCATGGTCGGGGTGACGTCCGCCAGCACCTCCGACCAGGCGTGCTCCGCGACGCCCCGGTCCTGCTGCGAAAGCCACCGCAGGTAGTCGCGATAGGGCCGGACCGGCGGCAGCGGCGACGCGTCGCCACCGGTCGCGTACAGGACGAGCAACTCCTTCATCAACAGCGGCATCGACCAGCCGTCGAGCAGGATGTGATGACCGGTGAGCACGAGGTGGTTGCGGCCGGAATCGGTGCGGTACAACGTGAATCGCAGCAGCGGAGCCACCGCCGGATCGAATTCGGTGCGCTGCTCGGCGGCCAGCAGGCCGGGCAGGTCGGCGTCGGCGATGCCCTCGACGATGCGCCACGGCATGTCGAGGTCGTCCACCACCAGCTGCACCGGCGTCCCGTCGGCCGCGGTGACGAAGGCGGAGCGCAGGTTCGCGTGCCGATCCAGGATGGTCTGCGCTGCCCCGCGCAAGCGGTTCGTGTCCAGTTCGCCGGTCAGCTCGGCGGCCAACTGGATGATGTAGGCGTCGACCGACCCGGCCAGCAGTTCGATGAGCACCAGGAGCGAGGACTGTAGCGGCGAGAGCGGCAGGACGTCCGACAGCCCAGGGTAGTCCCGCCGCCAGCGGTCCAGCTCAGCTTGCGAGACCCGCACCAGCGGCACATCCGAGGGCGTCAGGCCACCCGCCGCCGGGTGCCGGACGTGGTCGGCGACGGCGGCGAGCGCGGCCGTCCACTCGTCGGCCAGTTCCCGCACCGCCGCCTCGTCGAGGATGCCGCTCGCGTAGCGGAAGCTCGCCTCCATGCGCGGGCCGGTCGCGGTGTCGGCCACGATCGCGTTGATGTCGATCACCGCGCCGACCGGCAGGGCCGGATCGTGCTCGATGTCGATCTCACCGAGATCGGCTGTCGGCAACCAGCTTCCGTCGGTCTGGTCGATCTGGCCGCCCGCCGAAGCGCGGCCGAGATAGTTGAAGCCGATCTGGCCCATGTCGCCGGTGAGCAGTCCGGCGGTGTCCGGGTTGAGATGGCGGAGCATGCCGAAGCCGATGCCCTTGTCCGGCACCGCGAGCAGTTGCTCCTTGACCGACTTCAGCACGTCGGCGAGGACCGCGCCGTCGGTGAGCGCGTGCGCGGTGTCGATGTCCGACAGGTCGATCGCGACGGGGTACACGCTGGTGAACCAGCCGAGGGTACGGGTGAGATCCGCTCCGGGAACGACGGTTTCCTCGCGTCCGTGGCCCTCGAGGCGGATGCGGGTCGTCGGGGATTCGACACCGCGCCGAGCACGCCACGCGCGCACGGCCAGCGCCAGCGAGGCGAGCAGGCCGTCGTTGACGCCGCCGCGATACAGCGCGGGCAGCGTGGTCAGCAGCGCCTCGGTGACCTCGACCGGCACCCGAACCGTGATCGACCGCATGGTCGGCTCGGTGTCGAGTGCGCAATCGACGGCGCGCGCGCCGAGCAACGGATCCGGCGTGGCCAGCACCCGCTGCCAGTGACCGACCTCGGCGGCTCGCTCCGCGCGGGTGGCGGCCTCGGAAAGTCCGTGCGCCCAACGCCGGAACGAGGTGCCGACCGCGGGCAGCGCGATCTCCTGACCCGCCGCGCGCTGCGCCCAGGCCACCGCCAGGTCGGGAATCAAGATGCGCCACGACACCCCGTCGATGACGTAGTGGTGCGCGGCGACGGCGAGCACGTCGCGCCCGTCGGTCCTGCGCAACCAGGTGAAGGCGATCATCCTGGCGGCCGCCGGATCCAGCGCACCCATCGCCGAAGACATTGCGGCGCTGCCGATTCGGGTCAACTGGGCATCGTCGACAACGGGCACGTCGACCTCGGTCAGCAGTGCGTCGGCATCGACCGCATCGCTCGGCAGCGCTTCGAACCGCCACCGGCCACCGTCCTGCCATACCCGGGAACGCAGCACATCGTGGTGGTCGAGCACCGCCGCGATGGTCGCGACGAGTCCGGCGCGATCGATGCCCTCGGGCAGCGCGAGCACCGCGGTCTGGGCGAACCGGTCGCAGGAGCCGTTGGCAAGGAATTCGGCGAGCACCGGCGTCGGCGGAATCTCGCCGACGCCGCCACCGGGCAACTCCGCCAACACCATTGGGGCCGCGTCGCCGCAGACGGACGCGACGCGCGCCAGCCCCGCGACGGTCCGGTGTTCGAAGACATCGCGCGCGGTGAACACGATCCCGGCCGCCTTGGCCCGCGACACCAGCTGGATCGACATGATGCTGTCGCCGCCGATCGCGAAGAAGGAATCGTTCACCCCGACCGTCGCCACACCGAGCACCTGGGCGAACAGTTCGGCAAGCCGCGCTTCGACGGGACTCGACGGCGCACGGGTCGGCGTCGTCTCGAAAACGGGTTCCGGCAGCGCCTTTCGATCCAGCTTGCCGTTGGTGGTCAACGGGAATTCGTCCAGCACGACGATCGCCGACGGCACCATGTGCGCCGGAAGAATCGTCGCCGCGTGCTCGGTGAGCCGTACCGTGTCCACCGTGCGGCCCGGCGCCGCGAGCACATACGACACGAGCGCCGTCGATCCCGATGCCAGCTTCCGTCCGACGGTGACCGCGAACTCGACGTCGTCGTGCCCGCCGAGGACCGCGTCGACCTCGCCGAGTTCGATGCGGAAACCGCGCACCTTGACCTGGGTGTCGGCGCGCCCCACGTACTCGAGCTCCCAGCGCGCCGAGGGCGACGCGACGTGCCAGCGCACTACGTCACCGGTGCGGTACATCCGCGCGCCGGGAGCGCCCCACGGATTGGTGACGAAACGCTCGGCGGTGAGCCCGGCGCGGTTCCGATAGCCGCGAGCCAGGCCGCCGCCCGCCAGATACAGCTCACCCGCGACACCGGGCGGCACCGGGTTCAGCCGCGCGTCCAAGACCAGCGCGGACACACCGTCCACCGGCGTACCGACCGTGATGCGCTGCCCCGCAACCAGTTCCGCGTACGACGCGGCGATGGTCGCCTCGGTCGGACCGTAGGCGTTGAGGTAGCGGCGGCCCGGTTGCCACTTCGCCAGCAGTTCCGTGGTCGTCACATCGCCGCCGACACACAGCATCTCCAGCGCGTCCAGCCCTGCCGGGTCGACGGTGCCGAGCAGCGCCGGGGTGAAGATCGCGTGCGTGACCGCCTCGGTGCGCAGCAGATCGGCGAGTTCCGATCCGCCGACCACGGTCGACGGCACGATGACCAGCGTCGCGCCGACGGAGAACGCGCTCCCCCACTCCAGCACCGAGGGGTCGAAGCAGGGCGAGCAGAGGTGCAGGAACCGGTGGTGTGGCGCCAGCCGGTAGCGGCGCACCGAATCGCCGAGCAAAGCGCCGAGGCCGCTGTGGGTCACGGTGACGCCCTTCGGCACACCCGTCGAACCCGACGTGTAGATGACGTACGCGGGATGCCGCATACGCAGTGGCGCAAGGCGATCCGCGTCCGTCACCGGGTCCGCCGACTGCGCGCGGCAGATTTCTTCCGTCGCGGGATCGTCGAGAATCAGCCAGTCCACGCCGCCGGGCAACCGATCGGCGTATTCCGCGACGGTGACGCCGAGCATCGCGCCCGAGTCGGACACCATGTGCCGCACCCGCTCCACGGGGTAGCCGGGATCGATCGGCACGTGCGCACCACCGGCTTTGGCGATCGCGAGGGCCGCGAGCACCATGTCGGCGGAGCGCGGGAGGGCGACGGCGACGAGACACTCCGGGCCGACGCCGCGCCGGATCAGCGCACGCGCCAATCGCGAAGTGCGCTCATCGAATTCGCCGTAGGTGATCGACCGGCCACGGTAGCGGACCGCGACGCGGTCGCGGCCGAGGGCGACTCCGCGGGTCAGCAGATCCGGCAGCAGGGCGGTGCCGATGGCGTCCTCGGTGGCGACGTGGGTCAGCAGGGCGTGTTCGTCGGCATCGAGCAGCGGGAGGTCACCGACGGACGTCTCCGGCCGGTGCATTGCGGCGGCCAGTAGCCGGAGGAAGCGTTCGGCGAAGACGCGGATGGTCTGCGGATCGAAGAGTGCGCGGGAGAAGGTGAAGTCTGCGGCGATGCCAGCGGCGCGCTCGCTGATATGCAGGGAAAGGTCTGGTTTCGCCGCGGAAACATCGGCAGTAGATTCGAGAAGTGTTCCCGCCGGGCCTTTTTCGGGATCGAGAGGACGGTCTCCCGCCGACAACATCGTTTGCACCAGCGGATGGCGCGCGTCCGACCGCTCCGGGCCGAGCAGTGCCACCAAGCCGTCGAATGGTAGGTCCGCGTGCCGGAACGCCTGTAGGTCGACGTCTTTCGTTTGCGCTAGCAGCTCCGCGAAGGACATGCCGCCCGGGACGCGGGTGCGCAATACCAGCGTGTTCGCCGATCCGTCGACGCAGGGCGTACCGATCGCGATGTCGTCGGTCCCCGATAGTCGGGCCAGCAATACCGCGAAAGCCGCGTGGACGACGGTGAATACCGTCGTCTCCTCCGCATCCGCGACCTGCCGCAACCGGTGGTGCAGCTCGGCATCGATCTCGAAGTCGATCCGGTCCTGCGCGGCCGCCTGCGCCGCGAGCCGCGGGCGATCAGTAGGCAGATTCAGCTCGTCGGGCAGCCCGGCGAGCGCGGTGCGCCAGTACCGCGTCTGCGCGATCAGATCGTCGCGCTCGTCCAGCGACTCCATCGTCTCCGCCAGCGTGCGCTCCGGCGCCGCGACGAATTCGCCGAGCAGCGAACGCAACCGGTCAGCGAGCGCCCGCGCGGCGGCGGGGGTGACGGCGTCGTTGCGGTGCTGCACCTGTAGTCGCAGTTCGGCGCCCAACTCGACCTGGATCGCCACGGGGTAGTGGGTGAAGTTGACCCCTTGCAGGTCGACGATTTCCAGTCCGTCGATCGTCCCGTAGGCCGCGCGCAAGCCGTCGGCGTCGACGGGATACGACTCGTAAGCCAGGATCGAGTCGAACAACTCGCCCGCTCCGGCGGCGCGCTGAATGTCGGCAAGTCCGACGTGATGGCCTTCGAGCAGCGAAGCCTGTTCGGACTGAAGCTGTTTCAGCAGCTGCCGCACCGAGATATCGGCGTCGAACCGGACCCGAACCGGGACCGTGTTCGCGAAAAGGCCCACCATCTCGTCGACTCCGTCGAGCTGCGGCGGCCGACCGGACACCACCGCGCCGAAGACCACGTCCGTACGCCCGACGCAGGCCGCGAGCACCAGTCCCCACGCCGCCTGCACCACCGTATTCACGGTGACCTCCGCCGCCGCGGCGAACGCCGCCAATGCCACCGTCTCGTCCTGCGACAGGTCCGCGGCGCAGTCGCCGTAGCTGTCGACGGGGTGCACCGGCGGCGCGAGGGACGCGGCGAGCATGGTCGGTGTCGTACCGGCCAGCGCGTCGCGCCATGTGCTGAGCGTGGTGTCCCGGTCGTAACGCGCCAGCCACGCGAGATAGTCGCGATACGGCCGAATCCGCGGCAGCGGCGTCGAATCGCCGTCTGTCGCATAGAAGATCAGCAGATCCTTCATCAGCAACGGCATCGACCAGCCGTCCAACAGGATGTGGTGCGCGGTCAGCACCAGGTGCGTGCGCCCGGAATCCGTGCGGTACACCGTGAATCGCAACAGCGGCGGTGTGGCCGGATCGAATCCGAGACGCTGTTCGGCGGCGAACAGCGTCGCCACGTCGGCGTCGGGTGTGTCCACGACCCGCCTCGGCACGGCGAGGCCCTCGCTCACGAACTGAACCGGTGTGCCCTCGGCCGATGAGCCGAACGCCGAGCGCAGGATCGCGTGCCGATCCAACATCGCCTGCGCCGCCCCGCGGAGCCGATCGAGATCGATGTCGCCGGACAGTTCCACCGCCAGCTGCAACAGGTAGGGGTCCGCGCCGGGCGAAAGTTGGGTCAGGAACAGCAATCCGAGCTGAAGCGGCGAGAGCGGCAGCACGTCGACCAGACCCGGCCGCTCCCGCCGCCAGGTGTCGAGTTCCGCTTGGGTGACCCGCACCAGCGGGACGTCCGCCGGAGTCAGGCCACCGGCGGACGGGTCCTGCACGTGCCTTGCGAGCACGGTCAGGGCGGCGACCCAGTATTCGGCCAGCTCCCGGACGGCCGCCTCGTCGAGGATCTCCGACGCGTACGCGAAGGACGCGGACAGTTGAGCGCCGGAGTCGGTGTCGGTGACGAGCGCGTTGATGTCAACCACGGCGGGCGCCGGCATGTCCGGATCGGGCGCGGCCTCCGGATCGCCCCAGTCGGCGGTCGGCAGCCAGCTCCGGTCGGTCAGCCCCTCCGGCATATCGCCCGCGGAGATCCGTCCGAGGTAGTTGAAGCCGATCTGGCCGAGCGCGCCGCCCAATTCCGCAGCGGTGTCCGGGTTCAGGTGCCGCAGCATGCCGAAGCCGATGCCCTTGTCCGGCACCGCGAGCAGTTGCTCCTTCACCGCTTTGAGCAGCGCCGCGGTCGCCTCGCCACCGCGCCAAGCCGCCTCGGCGTCGATGCCGGACAGATCGAGCGCGACCGGGTACATGGTGGTGAACCAGCCGACGGTGCGAGTCAGATCGGCGCCTGCGACGGTGGTTTCCTCGCGGCCGTGCCCTTCGAGCCGCACCCTGGTCGCCGCGGCATCGACACCCCTGTTCGCCCGCCATGCACGAGTCGCCACTGCCAACGCCGCGAGCAGTCCGTCGTTGGTTCCGGCCCGGTACAACTTCGGCAACTCGGTCAGCACCGCACGGGTGACCTCGGCGGGCGCCGCGACGGTGAAGCGCCGGACCTTGTCGGCCGTGTCGATGACCGGATCGAGCGGTCGCGCGCCCAACGGCGGATCGGCGATGGCGAGAGTTCGCCGCCAGTAAGGCAATTCGCCCATGCGGTCCGCGGCGGCGTCGACCAGACCGTGCGCCCACCGCCGGAACGACGTGCCGACGCCGGGCAGGGCGATCCGCTGCCCTGCGGCGTGCTGCGCCCAAGCGGTCACCAAGTCCGGGATCAGGATTCGCCAGGACACGCCATCGATGACGTAGTGATGCGCGGCGACGATCAGGGCGTCGCGGCCGTCCGGGCGGGTCAGCCAGACGAAGGCGATCATCCGTCCCGCCGTCGGGTCCAGCGTGTCCAGCGCGGAATCGAACGCGGCGCTTGCTGTTTCACGCATTGCGTCGATGTCCAGGCCCGCGGCGACGTCGACGCGAGTCAGCAGTGCGTCCACATCCAGCGAGCCGGGCGGCAGGGTGTGCAGTCGCCACTGCCCGTCGACGGATCGGATTCGGGCGCGCAGCATGTCGTGGTGATCCAGCACCGCCGCGAGCGTGGTCACCAGGGCCGACCGATCGATCTGTTCGGGCAGCTCGAGCACCATGTGCTGAGTGAGTCGGCCGAAGGGCTTGCCGCCGGACAAGTAGGCGGCGAGCACCGGCGTCAGCGGCATCTCACCGACGCCGCCGCCCGGTAGCTCCGCGAGTACGGGCGCGGACTCCCCGCCGATCACCGCGACCCGCGCCAACCCCGCGACGGTGCGGTGCTCGAACACATCCTGGGGCGTGAACGAGATACCAACCGCCCTGGCCCGCGACACCAGCTGGATCGACAGGATGCTGTCTCCGCCAATGGCGAAGAACGAATCCTCCGCGCCGACCCGCCGCACACCGAGCACCTGCGCGAACAACTCGGCGATCCGGGATTCCACCGGACCCTCCGGCGCGCGCGAGACGGCCGCCTCGAACACCGGCTCGGGCAAGGCTTGGCGGTCGAGTTTTCCGTTGGGGGTCAACGGAATCGCGTCGAGCGCGACGAACACGGACGGCACCATGTGGCCCGGCAGCGAGGTTCCGGCGAAGCGCGACAGCTCACCGAAATCGAGCGAAATACCCTCGCGCGGAAGGACATAGGAGACCAGGACGGTCGCGCCGGAGGGTGCGACCTTGCCGAGGGTCGCGGCGTATTCGATATCGGGATGTGCGGTGAGCGCGGCGTCGATCTCGCCGAGTTCGATGCGGAAGCCGCGGATCTTCACCTGGAAGTCGGTGCGGCCCAAGTACTCGATGTCTCCGTCGGCGGTGCGGCGCACCAGGTCACCGGTGCGATACATCCGCGACCCCGGCGTGGCGCCGAAGGGATTGGCCACGAACCGTTCCGCCGTGAGCCCGGGCCGCCCGAGGTAGCCCTGGGCCAGCGCCGGACCGGACAGGTAGAGCTCGCCGGTCACTTCGGCGGGCACCGGACGCATCCTCGCGTCCAGCACCACCGCGCCGATGCCGGGCAGTGCGGCGCCGATGGTGATCGGTTGTCCCGGTGCCAGCGCGGTGCTGCCGGTCGCGAGGATGGTCGCCTCGGTGGGGCCGTAACCGTTGTAGAAGGAGCGTCGCGCGTCGGCCCACCGCTCGACCAACGCGGGACCGAACGCGTCACCCGCGACGACGACGACCCGCAGGTCGTCCAGCCCGGCCGGATCCACCGACTCCAACGCGGCAGGCGTGATCAGCAGGTGCGTGACGCGTTCCCGGCGAAGCAGGTCGGCCAGCTCCGGGCCGCCGAACACGGTCGGCGGCGACACCACCAGCGTCGCGCCGGAGCCGAAGGCGAGCAGCAGCTCGAGCACCGACACGTCGAAGTTCGGGGAACACACGTGCAGCACCCGCGCGCCGCCGTCGACCTCGTAGCGTTCCCGCGCGGCGGTGACCAGGCTCGCCAGACCCGCGTGCGTCACGGCGACGCCCTTCGGCCGACCGGTCGAGCCGGAGGTGTAGATGACGTAGGCGGGATGCTGTTCGGTCAGCGCGCGGACCCGGTCGACATACGAGATCGGGTGCGCGGGCCGGGCCGCGATCCGCTCCCGGTGCGCGGGGTCGTCGAGCTCGAGCCATTCGACGCCGGTGCCGAGGCGCCCGCGGCGCGTCGAGTCGGTGAGGCCGAGCGCCGCTCCTGAGTCGGCGACGAGGTAGGCGATGCGGTCCGCGGGCAGGGTTGGGTCGACCGGCACGTAGGCCGCTCCGGTCTTGGCGACGGCCCAAACGGCCAGCACGGATTCGATCGAACGGGTGAAGCCGATGGCGACGACGTCGCCGGGGCCGACGCCGCGCTCGATCAGTTCGCGAGCCAGTCGCGAGGAGGCTTCGTCCAGCTCGGTGTAGGTGAGTTCGCGCCGATCGCCGGGCTGGCCGGTCGGGTCATAGCTGATGGCGATCGAGTCGGCCGCGGACTCGACCGCGGCGGTCAGCAGCTGAACGAAGAGCGGGCTACCCGACCTGCGACGAATTCGACCCCGAACAGCACGACGAACTCCATCCATCCGAGTACTACATCCCTCTCGCGTCCAGCCCGCAGATTTCGTCGAGACCCACGAACCCGGTCGGACGACCCGCTGCGGCGGGCCAGTGTCTAACAAAGCAAGCGAGAAGGAATCGATTTACAGGGGGCAATTTCGGCAATTTCGGCCCCTATCAGACCACAGGTCGGGCCGTGATGAGATGTCAGCCACATTCGCCCAGGCAGGGGCGCACCCGAGCGATTGCCAGATCTTAGCCAGGCCACCCTGTGACCCAGACAGCTGGCCTTAGCCGGTTCCGCACCGGCGGGCCCGCCGATACCACATCGCGGCGCGACGCGATGGCGATTGGACTCGTTCGAGACACCTTGCGTGCGTTGTACCAAGATCGCCTGGCGATTGCTTCGGCGCGTACCGGGACGGTCTCGGGCCGGATCATCCGCCGGGCGAGGGCCGGATCACTTACTCGTCGACGCGGTATCGGGTGACGAATCGGCGCAGAATCTCCGGCGGGACCGTGATCGATTCGCGGTGGCCCAACTCGGTGAGATAGTCCGCCTCCTCGGGCGCGAAGTACCCCGCGTGGCGATAGGCCTCGATGCGGATCGCGAGGCCGTTGCCGTCCAGTTCGGGGTGGAACTGGGTCGCGTACACGTGCCTGCCGGTGCGGATCATCTGCACCGGGCAGCCGGCCGACCCCGCGAGCAGGGTCGCGCCGGGCGGCACCTCCTGACAGGCCTCCTTGTGGCCGACGAAGGCGCGGAACGACCGCGGCAGGTCGTGCAGGAGCGGGTCTTCGTCCGCGTGATCGGCCAGTTCGACGGTCTGCGCGCCCGCGGTCTCGCCGTACCGGTCGCCGCCGACCTTCCCACCGAGCACGTCCGCGAGAATGCCCAGGCCGTAGCAGGCGCCCAGGTACGGGAAATCGCGGCCGACGATCTCGATCATCAGCTTCTTCAGGCGGGGCTCGAAGCGCCGCTGATAGGGATACTTCTGGTCCTCCGGACTACTGACGTTGCTCGGGCCCCCACCGACGATCACCGCCGAATAGTCGTCGAGGTCGATGTGCGGGAACTCCTCGTCCATCTTCACCCGCACCACATCGTCGGCTTGGAGCTCGCCGGCGCGCAGGATCGCGCGATACTCGTCGTCCGCCGCGGCACGCTCGGGCCGCAACTGCAAGAGCAGGCAGGGCTTGGCCATATACCGATTGTGCAAGATCGGTGACCACTGGGGAGGGAAGTCCGCACGGCCCCGAGTTTCGGTGGCCAACCTTTCCAGGTCTGTCGACCGGCGTGGCGCAGGTCGACGCGGCCGAATTGGTTGCGACGTAGGTCACACACCGCTACCCTCCATTCATTCTGAGACGAATTGGTCTCAGATATGGGCTTCGGCCCGCGAATGCTGAGGAAGAATATGGACTCTCCGCTCGTATCCGTCGGTCTGCCAGTGGCTTTGGCCGTGATCATGTTCGGCCTCGGGTTGTCGCTGACGATCGCGGACTTCACCCGCATCGCCCGGAACCCGAAGACCGTGGCGATCGCGCTCGCCTGCCAGCTGGTGGTGTTGCCGATCGTCGCCTTCGGACTTGTGCTGCTGTTCGATCTGCCGCCGATCCTCGCGGTCGGCATGATGCTGCTCGCGTCCTCGCCGGGCGGGACGACCGCGAACCTGTTCAGCCACCTGTTCCGCGGCGATGTCGCGCTGAACGTGTCTCTCACCGCGGTCAATTCGATCATCGCGGTGGTCACGGTGCCGCTGGTGACCAACTTCGCCATCGACTACTTCGATCCCGACGAGGGCGCGGGCACGGTCGGCCTGCAGTTCGGCAAGGTCGTGCAGGTGTTCGCGATCGTGCTGGTTCCGGTCGCGATCGGGATGGTGGTGCGGCGGCTGTCCAGCGCGTTCGCCGACCGGATGGACCGGCCGGTGCGCATCGGCTCGGCGCTGACGCTGACGCTGGTCGTCATCGGCACCATGGTCGCCGAGCGCGACAACCTGGTCGACTACGCCCTCGACGTCGGCGCGGTCACCACACTGTTCTGCCTCGTCAGCCTGACCGCGGGCTACTTCCTCCCCCGCTGGCTCGGCGTCTCCGACCGCCAAGCCATCGCCTGTTCGATGGAGGTGGGCATCCACAACAGCACCATCGCGATCACCATCGCCATCAGCGTCCTGGACAGCACCGAAATGGCCGTTCCCGCAGCGGTTTACGGCGTCCTCATGTTCCCCCTCGCCACCGCCGTCGGCTGGCTCCTGACCCGCAGCCAACCCCGCCCCGCCCTCGCCGAAACCAGCTGAGGTCCGTTGGCGGAGGACATCTCCCCGACCGGCACGGCCGCGCGATCGCCGCTCGCCCGCACGTGGCGGCCCGCCGCCGACCGGCGGCAGATCGCGATCGCGCACGGCGGCCGCCGTCGATCCAGCGCAACGTCGGCAGATCGACGGCACGAGTATCGGCAGACTGACGGCAAGTTCGTCGGCAGATCGACGGCGCACCCGTCGGCAGACTGACGGCTAATTCTGCGGCAGGTCGACAGCAGAACTGTCGGCAGATCGACGGCCAACCCCTCGGCAGATCGACGGCCAACCCCTCGGCAGATCGACGGCGGTACTGTCGGCAGATCGACGGCTGAGCCCTCGGCAGATCGACGGCGGAAGCGTCGGCAGATCGACGGCCACAGGTATGATTGCAGAATGCGCCAAGCAGTCGATTACCTGCCGAGACGAGCCGGGGACCTGGTCGCGGAAGCGCTCGCGGACACCCGGGTGGTGATCATCAACGGTGCACGTCAAACCGGCAAGAGCACGCTCGCCGAGCGCTGCTTGGTCGACCGGCCGGACGCCGTCAAGCGGTACCTGGACGACCCAAGGACTCGCGCCTCGGCCGCGGCCGATCCGGTCGCCTTTCTCGATGCTCCGGGCACGATGCTGATCGATGAAGTTCAGCGGGTGCCGGAACTGTGGTTGGCAATCAAGAACGCGGTCGATCGAGACCCTCGTCCCGGCCGGTTCCTGTTGACCGGCTCGGCTCGGCTCCTCGGCCTCAGCGAACTTCCGGACGCCCTACCCGGACGCTCCGAAACAGTCGAGCTCTTCCCGCTGTCACAGGGCGAGATATCCGGCGCTGCGGACGGCTTCGTCGACGCGGCGTTCGCCGAAGGCAGCCGCCTACGAACCAAGTCTTCCGACATACGCCGGAAGGACTACATAGAACTCGCGTGCCGCGGTGGCTACCCCGAGGCATTGCGCCGCGCAGCACCGCGCCGACGCGCACAGTTCTTCAAGTCCTACCTCGACGACATCATGAGTCGAGACATCCATCAGGTGGCCGACATCCAGCGGCGCTCGGACATGCGGCGCCTGATCGCCACTCTGGCCGCTCAGAGTGGCGGATTGCTGAACTACAGTCGCCTGGCCTCGGATCTCGGCATTCCGATCACGACAGTGCGCGAATACGTCGGCCTGCTGGAGGTCGTATACCTGGTTCGCATGATCCCCGCGTGGTCGGCCAACGCGACCGCACGAGCGATCGCCACGCCGAAACTCGTCTTCAACGACTCCGGACTGGCCGCTCATTTGCTTGCCGGCGTCACCAACGACGCGACGACCGGCGGCCTCATCGAAACCTTCGTGCTCGGTGAGCTCACTCGTCAGCTCACCTGGAGCCAGACCATGGCGCGGCTACATCACTACCGCGACCGAGACGGTCACGAGGTCGACGCCATTCTCGAGGACAATGCCGGGCGGATCGTCGCCATCGAAGTGAAGGCGGCCGAGACGATTCGGACCGACGATTTCCGAAACTTGCGAATCTTGCAGCGCCGCTTGGGCGAACGTTTCCACGCCGGCTTCGTTCTCTACTGCGGCGACCAACAACTTCCGTTCGGCGACGGCTTGTCCTGTGTACCCATCAGTGCCCTGTGGACCACCGCATTCGATTGAGGCCTGAGCACCACATGAAGCGAGCCGCGGACCGCGCGGCGCACTACCGCGGCACGAGCCCATCGGGCAGGGCTCGGCGATGTGCCCCTGCGGTTCACTCCGCGGCGTCGATCTCCCCCGCCCTGGCCGGGGCGGACAGGCGGATGACTCCCGCGTCCAGATCCACGTCGACGCGCGGCTGGTGCACCTGTCCGTCGCTGTCCTCGCTGCCCTCGTCGGTCAGCTTGTTGCCGAACAGCTCGCCGATGATGCCCACTCCTCCACGATAGCCGCCGCGGCCGCGCACCCCGGCGGTGGCGTTCCGCGGAAAGCCGTCACTCTGCGGCCTCCGACTGCACCTGCTCCGGCTGTTTGGGTGCGGCGGGCACCCATCCGCGCAATGGCTGCACCACCGATCCGTAGAACGCATCGGTCGCCGAGGTGACGCTGGTGATGAAACTGGCCGCGGTGCCGGCTCGCCGGTTGCCCATCGGGAAACTCTGCTCCAACGAGAACGAGACGATGGCACCCGAACGACCATCGGTCAGCACTTTCGGATTCGCGCGCACCGTCGCGAGGTGCTCGCACGCTTCGTTACCACGCTCGGAGAAGACGGCCTCGACTTGGACGTCCCCTGGCGCCTCCGCGAGTTGCCTGAGCAACCACGTCATTCGACGACCGGACGATCCCTCGTTCGGTGCGTCGAGGACCGTGCGGCACCGAACCCTGTTCGTGCGCACGTCGGCGATCACGACCAGATCCCCTGCGGTATCGGGGATACGCAAGACGGCTTCGAACGTGCCGTCCGCTGCGAGCCGTTCCGCGACCGCGGCATTGCGCGCAGTTGGATCGGTGCGGTGACGCCGAGGCAAGACGTGCTTGACCGTAACGCCGAGTTCGGCGGTCAATCGCAGGGCGAGGTGCCGCGACAACGACACCCAGGTGTCCGCGACAGTCAATGCCTTCTGATCGCCAGCGCGCAAAGTACCGGCTGTCACCGAGTCTCGAACCGCCACCCAATGCCGACCCATATCGACGAACTCGGTCGCCCCGGAGCGCGGATGGTCGAGATAACGCAGGAACTCGCTGAGCAGCCACGCCTGCAGTTCGTCGTCGATGCCGCCGTGCGAGAGCAACATTCGTGCTTCATGTGCCACTTCCGCCCACGACAGGTGCCGCAAGGCGACTTTGGCCAGCTTTCGGCGGTCGACTTCCACGGGGAGTTCTCCCGGGCTGGCGGGAACATCGTTCGACAAACTGACCACCGCGTCGTACTTCTTCTTGCGCGCCACATCGAGATAGCTCTCCAGCTGATCGCGCTTGAGCTTGCCGTTTCCGGTCTTGACCTCGAGCAGCCCGGTCCAGACTCGGCTGCCCCGGGACACTTTCAGGACGGCGTCCGGTATCACCTTCGAATCACCGCGCTCGTATTGCACTTCGACGTAACCCTCGAAGGCGCCGACCGGGGCGCCCATCCTGGCGCACACCGCACGTGCGAACGGCCGGACGGCCTGCATCGTGCCGATCAGCGCTGATGTGGCACGGCGCTCCTGTTCCTCTCCCGCACCGACGCCGACCACCGAGAACAGTCGAGCCGGTTGCCACGTGTCCAGCTCCGCGAGCTTGAATTCGAGAGGCTTCGCCTTCTTCAACGCCCGCTTGGTCGTTCTGACGCCTCGCCGCTTTCCGGCGTCCCGCGCAGTGGCGGCCGGCGCCTGCCGCGGCTGCCCACTGGACGTGTCGACGGCAACCGGTTCGACCGGCGCCGGCTCACTCGCCTGTGGGGCATCCGATTTCGCATCGTCTGTCTCGGGTTCGGCGTCGTCGACGTCGACGCCGAAGTCCTTCGCCAGACCCGCCAGTCCCGACTCCCACCCCTGCCCGACAGCACGGACCTTCCACTCGCCGCCGCGGCGGTAGATCTCACCGAAGACGAAGGCCGACTCCCTCGTGGCGTCGGCGGTGACGTATTCCGCCAGCGACAACCCCGCCGCGTCGACCACCCGGAGAGCGAGTTTGCCGAGATCCCCGAACGTCCCGGTGCCAACGCTGCCCGCGAGCGCGATCGTGTGGACGTTGTCGGGCGCGGCCGACAGGTCTATCGCGATCCGAGCCTGCGCTCCCTCCTCGGTCGCACTGGTACCGAGGAACCGGACCGAGCCGTCCGTCGACTCCGGCTGGTTGTAGAAGATGAAATCGGCATCGGAACCAACCCTTCGATCGGCCCCGAGCAATAGCGCGGACGCATCGACTTCGATCTCCGATTCGGTCCATCCGATGACGACATCTATGCGATCGACATCGTCCGGCAGTGGCACGTTCTGGCCCTTCGACAGCATCGGAGAAGTCACAGGTGACAGCCCTTCCTCGATTCGAAACATCGGTCACAGACAATCGGGTTCAGCCGATTCGGATACCGACCCCCATTGCATCGGCGCCGCAATCCGGCGGCGACGCAGTGCTATTCGGCCACGAGCGAGTGTTTGTTACACGCATCACATTCCGAGTCGACCTCGTATAGCTTTGGACGGCCCCGCGACTCGCCGCCTGCGCCAGCGACACCGCAAACGGTGTCGGGGGTGTGGGGGCGGGCATAGAGTTCTCGCATGACGAGCAACCCGTTCTTCGAGCGCAGTGCGCTGCCCTACGAGCTGCCGCCGTTCGCGGAGATTCGCGACGAGCATTATCTGCCCGCGTTCGAGCGGGGGATGGCGGAGCAGTTGGCCGAGATCGGGGTGATCACGGGTGGGGCGGGGAAGCCGACGTTCGAGGATACCGTTGTGGCGCTGGAACGTTCGGGGGCGCTGCTGACGCGGGTGGCGAATGTATTCTTCAATATCGTCGGGTCGGATTCGAACGAGCGGATCGAGGCGATCGAGGCGGAGGTCTCGCCGCTGCTCGCGGCGCACCGGGACGCGGTGTATCTGGATCCGAAGCTGTTCGCCAGGATCGACACGTTGTTCCGGGAGCGGGAGCAGCTCGGGCTGGACGCCGAGGAAGCGCGGCTGTTGGAGCAGTACCACATTCGGTTCGTCCGGGCGGGCGCTCGACTGGATGCCGAGGGGCAGGCGAGGTTACGCGAGCTCAATGCGGAATTGGCCACGGCGGCAACCGAGTTCGGGCAGAACCTGCTCGCCGCGACCAATGCCGCGGCGCTGGTCGTTGAGAGCGAGAAGGAGCTGGCCGGGCTCGGGTCGGCCGCGGTCACGGCCGCGGCCGAGAACGCCCGTTCGCTCGGCCGGGAAGGGGCGTGGGCGCTGCGCCTCCAGAACGTCTCGAATCAACCCGTTCTCGCCGAGCTGGCCGACCGCGAGGTGCGGCGCAAGATGCTGGCGGCCTCGCTCGGGCGCGGATTCGGGGCGGACGGCCGCAACGCCGACCTCGCCGTCCGGATCGCCGCGCTGCGGGCCGAGCGAGCGACGCTGCTCGGCTACCAGGACCACGCGGCCTACGCGGTGGAAGATCAGACCGCGAAAACCGCTGGGGCGGTGGAAGAGATGCTGGGTCGACTGGTCCCGCCCGCCGTCGCCAACGCCGAACGGGAGGCCGCGGAGCTCGCGACGGCCATGCGCGCCGACGACAGCGACGCCGAACTGTGCGCGTGGGATTGGCAGTTCTGGTCGGAAAAGCTGAAGGCGGAACGCTTTTCGCTGGATACCGAGGCGCTGCGCCCCTACTTCGAGCTCGAACGGGTGCTGAAAGACGGCGTGTTCTTCGCCGCGGAGCAGGTCTACGGGATCAGCTTCGCCGAGCGCGCGGATCTGGTGGGCTACCACCCGGAGGTCCGCGTCTTCGAGGTGTTCGACGCCGACGGCAGCGCGCTGGGACTGTTCCTCGGCGACTTCTTCGCCAGGCCGTCCAAGCGCGGCGGCGCGTGGATGAACGAATTGGTCAGCCAGTCGCGGCTGCTGGGGACGCGGCCGGTGGTGGTCAACAATCTCAATATCGCCAAGCCGCCCGCGGGCGAGCCCGCCCTGCTCACCTGGGACAACGTCCGCACGCTCTTCCACGAGTTCGGGCACGCGCTGCACGGCTTGTTCTCGGATGTGCGGTTCCCGTTCTTCGCGGGGACCGAGGTGCCGCGCGACTTCGTCGAATTCCCCTCGCAGGTCAACGAGATGTGGATGGACCGGCCGGAGGTGCTGGCCAACTACGCCAAGCACGTCGAGACCGGCGAGCCGATGCCCGCCGAGCTGGTCGAGCGGATGGCCGAGGCCGCCCGCTTCGGCGAAGGTTTCCGCACCGTCGAGTACCTGGCCGCGGCGCTGCTGGACTGGGCGTGGCACCGCGTGCCCGGTCCGGACGCGCTCGCGGATGTCGACGCCGAGGCGTTCGAGCGGCAGGCGCTCGAGAAAGCGGGGGTCGCGATGGAGGCGATTCCGCCCCGATACCGGACCGGCTACTTCGCCCACATCTTCTCCGGCGGCTACGCGGCGGGCTACTACTCCTACATCTGGAGCGAAGTGCTGGACGCGGACACCGTGCAGTGGTTCGAGGACGGCGCCGCACCCATCCGCGAGAAGGGCGAGATCTTCCGGCGCGAACTGCTGTCCCGAGGCGGTTCGGTGGACCCGCTCGCGGCCTTCGAATCCTTCCGCGGCCGCGCACCGGAGATCGAACCGCTACTGACCCGCCGAGGGCTGGTGAGCTGACCCGCTCGACGCGAT
Source organism: Nocardia amikacinitolerans NBRC 108937 (assembly GCF_001612615.1). Lineage (GTDB taxonomy): Bacteria > Actinomycetota > Actinomycetes > Mycobacteriales > Mycobacteriaceae > Nocardia > Nocardia amikacinitolerans. The sequence goes on from NZ_BDAU01000032.1 coordinate 100,203, forward strand.
AGTGGGTGCACAACTGTACACTCAGTGACGCCAGGTCGGCGCCACGACCCGACGCGGTACGCACCGCGGCCGAGCGCGCATAGTGCGACGCGCTCGGCGACGACTGGGTGCTCGCGGCGCCGACGGCCGGTCCCACTGAGCTGGAAGGGGTTGTGCACATGGGTTCACCGGGGCGAGTGACGATCGCCTACGCGTCGGCAGCGGAGATCGAGACCAACTACCCGCGGTGGTGCGCACTGGCGGGCATCGGCGACACTCCGCTCAGCGACTACGGCCAGGAACTCGCGCAGGCGCAGCGGCGCGGTCTGCTCGCCTCCGCCGTGACACCGTCGGGCACCCGCGCGATCTCGGCGGCCGCGGGCAAGGGCGGGCTGGCCGGTGCGGTCGCCGCGCGCAGCCTGGTCCTGGTGGCCCAGCGCGATCGCGTCGTCATCGGCGGCCTCTACGCCGGGCCCGAAGCCTTTGTGGTGCACCGCCTCCAGCCGTGGGGCACCGCCGCGCAGGCGCGCGCGCTCGTCGGCCTGATGAAGGTAGGCGTGCTCGCGGTGGAGCCGGAGTTCCGCGGCACCGGCGTCGGCGCGAGCCTGCTGCGGTATGCCGCGGATCGCGCGGCCGCCGGTCGGGTCCGGTTGATGTACGGATCCTGCACCGCCGATACCGATGTCGACCGCTTCTGCACAGACCGCGGCTACCGAGTGCTCGGGCCGGGGCAGAGCATCGACCTCTCCCCTGTCCTCGGCGTGCCCGCCGAACTCGACCCGGCCAACGGAGAACGGCTCGTCGCGACCGCGATCGGCGACGGCCCGCCCGTGGACGTTTCCCGGGATGGCGCACGCCCGCACGCGCCCGCCGATGGCGCGCGCCACCCGACGACGTAGCCGGACCTCAGACGTCCCGCACGCCGACGTGCACACCTTCGGCGATACGGAACAGGTCGACGACCGCGAGGATCTCTTCCATCGTTGTCTCGGGCAGCCCCTCGACGGTCTGGGCGAAGCGGCGCAGGGCCCGGTCGGTGAAGCGGGCGACGACTCCGGCGTCACCGCCGTGGCCGAGCAGGTCGTTGTCCGGACAGGGGTGTGCGAGCGACATGTCCACTCCGTTCCGCCAGCAACGTTGCCGTGCAGTAGCCATCAACCGATGCTGCGAGTATCGGGCGGCGGAGCGGGCGCTGTCACTGGGCAATCGAGAGAAAGAACGACCGAAAGTTGGTCACCGGATACAAAACGCGCCGTTGCGGTCGGCCGCGCGGGACCTGACCAGCAGAATACTTCGTTACTCCTTGCGGCACAGCAGGTTTCGGATGTGATACCGGCGTCATCGTGGTCAGCGGCGCAGGTCCCGGCTCCGCGGTCGTCACCGACGTGTCCTGCGCGACCGGGACAGGGCGAACATCCCGAGCCCGCCTGCGACGACACTGGTCAGCAGCAGCACCAGCGCGCAGACAAGCATCGCGAGCCACCTCGGCATCCACTGGCCGAGGGCTTCGACGCCGAAGCCGAGGAACAGGTACCCCGCGCTGAGCACGGCCACCGCGGCGAAACCGAGCAGCACGCCGCCGAGCAGTACGAGCTTCAGTTTGTCGAGCAGGTCGGCGCGTAGGCGACGCCAGCGGCGGCGCGCGGGCGCACCGAGTCGGGCCAGCGGCCGCGCGAAGTGGTCTGCGGTGTGTCGTTCGTGCGTGGTAGCCATGTCTTCCCCTGTGGCGGTGCCGGTTTCGAAATCAGATCCGGGTGGCCAGACGCTGGAGAACGACCCGCGCGAACGGCCGGATCAACGGCGCCGTCCAGCTGAGCGGGACGAAAGCGAAGAGCGCGGGGCGACCGCCAACGGTCCAGATCACCTCGGTGCCGCCGCCGGACTGCTCGAGCCGGAAGTCCGCGACGTAGCTCTGCACGAAGAGCGGAATCGAGGTGCGGATGCCGACGACGGTCAGCCTGCGGCCCGGATCATGGTGCAGCACTTGCTCGTCGGCGGCGAAGAAGACGGTGTCCAGTTTGCGCACGGTGCCGATCCCGCGCTCGGCGTGCGGGTAGCGCACGCCGGGGATGAACGGCATCCAGGAGAACGCGCCCTCCTCCAGCCCACCCCAGATCCGGTCCGGCGACGCGGCGAAACGCGCCGTGGTGGTCATGGTGAAAGTGGGCTTCCGCTCGGCCATTTCGTCGACCGCGCGCCCGGACAACGGCGCGAGTTCGTCGGCGAGCAACCGTCGGCAGCGACGTCGCAAGATGATCGCGGTGACGGCGGCGGCCACCGCGGCGAGTACGGCGAGACCGACGGCCGCCGTGATGATGAGTCGGACCATGAGGGAACGCTTCTCCATGAGTGTGTCGATTCGTGTGTCGGGCGTCAGGACGGCGGCAGCAGGGGCGAGCTGACCTTGTCGACGAGCCAGTCGTCGCCGACCTTCCGCAGCGACAGGGTGATCGCGAGCTGGCCGGGCCTCGGCTGGTTGCCGGTGCCCGCGCTGGTGATGGTCTGGCCGATCACGAGCACGGCCTCGGCGGTGTCCTCGTCGGACTTCTCGATGGCGCACTGCACGCTGTCGGCTTTGGAGACGACCCGGCCTTGCACCAGTACCTCGCGCAAATCCTTGCTGGTGGAGTCGAACTCCCGCTTCCAGTCGCCGGTCGCGCCGTCGAGCACCGCCGCGAAGTAGGTGTCGAGATGCTCGGCGTCGTAGGTGGCCATCGTCGGGCCGTAGGCGCATGCGGCGCGCTGCGCGGCGGTCCTCGCTTCCTCGCTGTTCTCCGCGCGTTCGTGCTGTACGGCGAAATAGACGGCGGCGAGGGTGGCGGGTACGGCGCCGATCGCCGCCGCTATCGCGTAGCGGCGCCGAACGGGACGCGACGGGTCGGTCGGGACGGGTTCTTCGTCGTGCATGGGCGATACCTTTCGTTTCGGCGAGCTCATTTGGCGGGCAACGGAACCGACAGTTCGTCCCCGGTTGCTCCCGGCGGCGGACCAGACCCGTTGTCGGCAAGATCCGGCCGCGGCGCGTTCGCCGACCCGCGAACCTGGAGCGCGGGATTGCCGGTGACGCAGTAGTTGTAGAGCCGCACCCTTCCGTCGCCGACCTGCGCCGGTGAGACCGGGATGGTTTCGTACTCGCAGGTCGGCCGCGGCCAGATGTCCATCAGCGTATGAAAAGCGTTGTCGTGCGCGGGAACACCCATGGCCGCCGAACCGGCTCGCAGCGCGGGGAACAGCGCGGTCATGGCAGGCGTGCGCAGCCGCGCGGCCCTGGTGATGGCGACGAAATTGGTGACCAGGTCGGTGATCGGGTCGCCGGTCTCGGCGATGACGCCGCCGAGGGTGGCCAGCTGGCCCGGACCGAGCTCGAGCAGCCGTCGCACCTCCTGATCGGCGGCGCTGAGCTGCCCGAACAGCACGCCGGAGCCGCGGACCAGCGTGGTCAGATCCGGCTGCGCGTGCGAGGTGGTCTCGGCGATGACGGAGAGGTTCGCGATGAGCCGCTCGGTCTGCGGCAGCTGTGCGGTCAGGCCCGCCATGGCCTGGCTGATCCCGCTGATCACCGTGCGCAGCCGATCCGGTCCGTCGGCGAGCGCCCTGTCCAGCTCGTCGATGATCACGTTGAGGCGCTGCGGATTGAGTCCCGCGATCAGCGCGCTGGTGTTGGTCAGGAAGGAATTGATGGTGACCGGCGTGCTGACCCGGTCCGCCCCGATCAGCGCACCGTCCTCGAGGTAGGGCTCGCCGTTGCTGTCGGGACGGAAATCGAGGTACTGCTCCCCCGCCGCGGACAGCCGCTGCACGGCCACCTCGCCACCGGCGGGCACCCGGACGCCCGCGTCGATCTCGGCGATCGCCTCGACGCCGTGCGGTGACAGCTCGACCGCGCGGACCGTACCGACCCGCACGCCGCGGAAGGTGACGTCGCTGTTCGGCAGAAGTCCGCCGGTCTCCGCCAATTGGACTCGCACGCGATAGGTTTCGCGCAACGGGTGGTAGCGGACCACGTCGAGCGCGAGGTAGCCGCCGCCCACCAGCAGCAGTCCGATCATCCCGAGTGTGGCGAGCGCCTGCGCTCGGCGGCGCGCCCATTCCGCGACGCCGACGAGGATCGATGCGCCGAGGTCGAGTCCGAGACCGGCCAGATCGAGCAGTGTTTCGGAACGCGGCGGTCGCGGGGCGCTCATCGGTGACCTCCTTGCAGCCGTCCGATGACGCGCGCGATCACCTCGGCCAGGCTGCCGACGAACGCGGTCAGGTCGCTGCCGTCCGGCAGCTTGCTGCCCCGCGGATCGGTGAGCGCGCCGACGCTGAGATAGGAGATCGTCGCCGCGACGGCCAGTGTGCTTCCCTCGGTGGTGGCCATCAGCGCGGGATACAGCGTGTGCAGCCCGTCGAGCGTGCCCGCGAGATGGTCGCCCATTCTGGTGAATCCGTCCATCAGGCGCTGCACGCTGTCGAACAGCGAAACGAACTGCGGGCCGGTGGTGGCGGTGAAGTCGCCGAGGGCGGCCATGGTCACCGACACCTTGGTGGCGAGTTCGGTGATGCCGCGGTTGTTTTCGGCCAGCACGCCGATGAGATCCGGGAAAGTCTCTGCCGCCGCGCCGAGTTCGGCCTTGCGCTGTTCGAGCGTGGCGCTCAGCGCGGCCAAACCACCGAGCAGGCTGTCGATCTGATCGGTGCGGGCGTTCAGCGCGGAGAGGGCCGAGGTCAATTCGGTCAGCAAGTGCGCGAGCTGCGGACCTCGGCCCTCGACCATCGAGTTCATCTCGCTGGTGATGCGGGCGGCTTGGTTCAGGCCGCCGCCGTTGAGCAGCATCGACATCGAGGTCATCAGTTCTTCCACCGACGCGCCCGCGGAGGTGTGCTCCCGGTCGATGCGGTCGCCGTCGCCGAGCATCCTGGCCTCCGACCGGGCCTGCGGGAGCGTGACAGCGACGAAGATGTCGCCGAGCGGCGTGGATTGCCGCAGTTCGGCGCGGCTGCCTTCGGGCAGGGCGATATCAGCGCGGATCTCCAGCTCGACGTCGGCGCGCCACCCGACGGTGTCGATCCCGCTGACCACGCCGATGTCGGTGCCGCCGATCTTGACCCTGGCCCGCTCGGGGAGGTTGAGCGCGTTGTCGAAGACCGCGTGCAGCCGGTAGCTCGGTCCCGCGACGCCCGGCTTGGGCAGGGGAACGTTGTCCACGGTCACCGCGCAGCCCGAGATCGACAGTGCCGCAACGGCTCCCGCGATTGCCGGGGTGAACTTGTTCGTCATCGCGTCAACCCCAGCAGCGCGAGTGTGAGTCCGAGATCGGGTCCGAAGTCGGCGAGCTTGCCGGTGCGGCAGCCGTCGGAGCGCAGCTGGACGCGTTCGCAGAACAGCGACAGCGTCTCGTTGTCCAGCAACGATTTGTCCGTCAGCAGGTGCAGTCGCATGGCTCGGTTCTCGTGGCTCATCGTGTTGGCGAAGTTCTCGAACAGCAGCGGCGCGATGTCGACCACCTCGGTGAGCCCGCGTGCGTTGTCGCGCATCTGCGCGGTGATGGCGGTCAGCCGCTGGAGGGCCGAGGTCAGCGGCAGCCGGTTCTCCGCGACGACCGCGCTCGTATTGGCCACGAAGTCGTTGACCTGGGTGAGCACCGCGTGCAAACCGGGCGCCTGGTCGCCGAGCAGCGCGATCAGCTCCGTCAGCCGGGCGCTGAAATCACGGACGGTCTGGTCGTTCTCGGCGATCACCGTGGTGAGCTCGGTCAGCTCGGTGATCGTGCTGGAGATCTGGTCCTTGGTGGCCAGGGTGACCTCGAAGGCCGTCGAGAGCGCGTCGAGGGTTTCCCTGATCCTGTCGCCGTTGCCGTCGAGCAGCGGGAACAGCACCCGGCTTGCCATCGGCCCTTCGGTGTCGCTGCCTTTCAGCGCCTCGCCGAGTTGTTCGAAGTTCTTCAGTATCCGATCGAGCTCGACGGGAGTTCTGGTGCGCGCCAGCGGAATATGCGCGCCGTCGGCGAGTCTGGGGCCTTCACCTCGGTAGGCGGGGGTCAGCTCGACATGGCGGTTGGTGATCAACTGCGGCGAGACGAGGGCGGCCATGGCGTCGGCGGGCACCGGGACGTCGCCGTCGATGGTCATGGCGACCTGGACGTATTCGCCCTTGGGGTCGATGGCGTCCACCGTGCCGACCGGGAGCCCGAGCACCGAGACCTCGTTGCCGACATAGAGTCCCGCGACGTTCTCGAAATCGGCGGTGATGCGCAACTCACGCCCGAACAGGCGGTCGGGCAGGGCGGTGAGATCCCCTGGCAGCGTGGCGCATCCGGTCAGCGCGAGAGTCGACAGCAGGATCGCGAATCGCAGGATTCCGCGCGACATCATCACCGACACCCCTCGACGACGTGCACCAGACACAGCCAGTTGTCGGGAAAGACCCACGGCATGTACACCTCCCCGTACGGGCCGTTGCCGAAGGAGTTGTTGAACTGGCGAAGTGCGACCGGCATCACCTGGTAGAGGCGATCGAGGTTCTCCCGGTTCTTCTCCAATCCCTCCGACATCGTGTTCAAGCTCTGAATCAGCGGTCCGAGCCGACCGCCATTCTCGATTCCCATGTCCTGCAATGCCTTCGACGCGGCGGCGATATCGTCCAGCAGTTGCCGCACGAGCTGCTGCCTGCGGGCGACGGCGTCACCGATGGCCTGCCCGCGGGTGAGCAGCAGCAGGACACTGTTCTGGTTGTCCGCCACCAGCCGGGAGACGCCGTCGATGTTCTTCAGCAGCGAATCCACCTCCGCGCGGCGGTCGCTGACCACCTTGGCCAGCACGCCCACCGCGTCCAGTGCCTGCGCGGTGAGCTGCGGCGAGTCGCCCATCTGCCGGTTCACCGCCTCCAACGATTCGCGCAGGTTCGCTGGGTCGAGGCGTTCGATGTGCTCGAAAGAGTGCTTGTACTTCGGATCGTCGACAACCTTCGCCAGGTTGTACGGAACCGACGTGCGCGCCAGCGGAATTCGATTGCCGGGCAGTCCGGAACCGGTGCCGGGATTCAGCTCGACGTGCATCTTGCCGAGGATCGTGGACATCTCGATGGCCGCGCTCGCGTCCGGGCCGAGCTCGATGTCGTCATCGATCGAGAGAGACACCAGAATTCGATCGCCGGCGAGCCGCGCCGACCGCACGGTACCGACCGCGACACCCGAGACGTCGACGCTGTTGCCTGTCCGCAGACCGGCCGCCTGCGCGAACTCCGCGTGTACGGTCTTCTCTCCGATCCCGACCCTGGTCAGCAGGCCGGAGCAGACGAGCAATGCGACCACCGCCACCCCGGCGGCGACGCCGAGCCACCACTGCCGGTTCTGCCGATAGCTCGGCACCGCCGACCACATCTCCGGCAGCGTCGGTAGACCGAATCGGACGAGCAGCCGGTCGACCGGCCCGAACAGTCGCGGAAATCTCTTGCTCATCGGCACACCTCCGAGTGCGCGTTGCCGCCGACCTGGGTGAGCACGCCGCGGGGAAAGAGCACACCCCACAGCGACACGTCCAGGCCGCACAGGTAGGAACTGATGTAGGCGCCGTTGCCGCTGATGCGTGCCAATCCGGCCAGCACATAGGGCAATTCGACGGCGGCTTGGTCGAGCCGGGCGCCGTTGGACAGCAGCAGCGACACACCCGTTGTGGCGTACTGCTGGGCCCGCGCCATGCCCGGTTGGATCTCCGCGACGAGGGCGGCGAGCCGGTCGGTCGACGCGGCGATCTGGTCGAAGGCGCCCTTCAGCACCTCGCCCTGCTCGTACAGGCCGGCGACCAGCGCCCTGGCCTGGGTGATGAGGGTCTCCAGCTCCCCGCTGCGGTTGGCGAGTCCGGCGACCACGCCGCTGAGGTTCGTGATCACCGCCCCGAGGATCTCGTCGCGCTGCTGGAACGAATTCGCCAGACCGGCGGCCTGGGTGATCAGCGCGCTGAGCGAGACGCCGTCGCCCTGCAGCGCCTGCACCAGCGTCTCCGACAGCGAGTTGATCTCCTCCGGTTGCAGCACGCTGAACAACGGCTCGAACCCCGCCAGCAAGGTGGAGACGTCGAAGGACGACTCGGTGCGCTCCAACGGAATCGCACCGCCCGGTGCGAGCGGAACTCCATCGCCGTCGCCGGGCGCCAGCGCGACATAGCGCTGCCCGATCAGGTTCTGATAGCGGATCAGCGCCTCGGTGGTGGTGGTCAGCCGCTGGCGCGAACGGACCCGGATGGTCACGCGCGCTTCGTGATTCGCGTCCAGCTCGATCTCGTCGACGCGGCCGACGCGGACGCCAGCGACCCGGACGTCGTCGCCGACGCGCAGTCCGAGGACGTCGCCGAAGGTCGCGGTGTAGCGGTGCGTGTCGCCGGGCACCGACCGTTGCAGCGTCGACCAGATCGTGTAACTGGCCACCACGGCCAGTGCGACGAACAGGGCGAGGCTGATGACCGCGTTTCGGGTGCTGAGCATGTCACCGTCCCCTTTCGGCTGTCGGGTCGGCGCTGACGGTGATCGCGCCGTCGGCGAGCACCGGACCGAGCAGCAGCCATTGCGCGGCGCTCGGGGTTCCGCCGGTCAGTGCGGCGATGGCCGCGACACCCCGGAGGGGGCCGACGGAGACCGCGGGGTGGTTCTCCTGCGAACCGCCGGGCACAATGCGGGACCCGGGAATCGGCGGGACTTGCGGCGCCCCGGGCATCTGCGGCAACCCGGGCATCTGCGGGAACCCGGGGATCGACGGCAGCCACGGCATCTGCGGCAGCGCGGGCATCTGGGGCAGCCCGGGCATCGGCGCCTGCGGAATCGCGGGAAGCTCAGGCGGATTCGGCAGCTCGGGCAGCGCCGGTCCAGCCCCTTCGACGCGTCGCGGCAGCAGATTCGGCGGAAACTCCTGCGGCACCGGTACATCCGGTACGGAGCCGGTGCCGCAGCGCGGCCCTGGCAGCGTCCCGTAGTGCGGGCAATCCCGCGCGGTGTACTGCTCGAACGGCGTGAAGGACACATCGATGACCCAGGCCATCTGCTTGCTCGGCCCCCAGTTGAACACCGTGGCCAAACGGCCGAGCGCGTCATCGAGATTCGCCGCGGTGACCGCGATGGCGTCCGGATCGGCAGCCAGTGCGCCGAACGTCTCGTCCAGGCCGATCACCAATTCCTTTCCGGCGTCCGGGTTCGCGGCGAACAGCCGGTTGGTCGCGTCGACCGCACCGCCCGCGGAGGTCAGCAGTTCGATGACACCGGCACGGCGTTCGGTGATGGTGCGCGCCGCGGTGATCGACTCCTCGAGCACCTCGACGAGTTCGGGCGCGGACGCGTCGACCGCTGCGGCGGCCGCGCCGAGATCGCCGAGCAATTCGCCGATTCCGGGAGTCGCGCGAACGCGGGTGGTCCACGCGTCGAGGCGTTCGATGGTCGAGCCGGGCGCTCGCGCGGCGGGGTCGAGTGCGTCGGCCAGGGTGCCGAGCACGCGCCCGAGCTTCTCCGGTTGGATGCTGTCCAAGACTGTGCGCAGGGTGGTCAGCGTCGTCTGCAACTGGGTGGTCGCCGCGCTGGTGTCCTGGCGGATCGTGGCGCCCTCCCGCAGGCCGCGCGGGGCGGCGCCGTTGTCGACCAGTTCGATCGCGGTGACGCCGAAGATGTTGGCGGGTACCACGCGTGCGGTTACCGTCTCCGGAATCGACATGGCCACATCGCTTTTCAGGTCGATGCGGACGTTTTGACGCTCGCCTTTCGCGGCGATGCCGACGTCGGCGACGCTGCCGACGAGCATGCCGCGGAACTTCACGTCGGCGAGTTCCGGCAGGCCGTCACCCGTGCTGGTCATCACGGCGGTGACCGCGACGTCGTCGTCGAACGCGCCCGTGTAGCGCAGGCCGAGCAGATACACCACCGAGCTGATCGCGGCCGCGAAAGCCACGCCGAGCACGCCGAGCCAGGCCGGACGCATCCCGCGCCCACTCTGATCGATCATCATCGCCCCGCCCCTATCCGGAGATCCGAATGCCGGGGTCGATGCCCCAGATCGCCATGGTCAACAGCAGATTCGCGAAGACGACCACGATGATGGACACCTTGATGGCCCGGCCCGCCGCGACGCCGACGCCCTCCGGCCCGCCCGCGGCGACGAAGCCGTAGTAGCACTGCACGAACGTCGAAAGCAGCACGAAGACAGCGACTTTCAGCGCCGAGTAGGCGATGTCGACGGGATTCAGGAACTGGTGGAAGTAGTGGTCGTAGGTGCCGATCGTGGTGCCGCCGAGGAAGAAGACGGCCACCTTGGTCGTGAGGTAGGCGGTGGCGAGCCCGATGCTGTAGAGCGGCAGGATGGCCACGATCGCCGCGAGCATCCGGGTGGTGACGAGGTAGGGCAGCGGGCGGATCGCGATCGACTCCAGCGCGTCTATCTCCTCCGATATCCGCATCGAGCCGAGCTGCGCGGTGAACCGGCAGCCTGCCTGCGCGGCGAAGGCAAGGGTGGCGAGCAGCGGCGCCAGCTCCCTCGTTGTGGCGAATCCGGAGACCGCGCCGGTCAGCGGGCTCATGGTGAGCAGGTCGAGGGCGGTGTGCGATTCCATGCCGACCGTGATGCCGCCGAATCCGCACAGGATCAGCACAACGCCGACCGTGCCGCCGCCGACGACCAGCGCGCCGTTGCCCCACGTGACGTCGGTGATCAGTCGCAGCAACTCCTTGCGGTAGTGCCGGAGCACGAACGGGATGGCCGCCAACGCCTGACCGAACACGAGCCCTTGGTGGCCGAGGCGCACGACGAGCCCGCCAGGGACGCCGAGCGCGCCGCGTATCCGCCACAGCGGCCGGACCAGGGGCGGTACATAGTTCGCCATCTCAGATCACCCTCGTGGGGAACAAGGTGTTGTAGATCTGGGTGAGGACGATGTTGGCCGCGAACAGGACGATGGCCGAGTTCACCACCGCCGAGTTCACCGCGTTGGCCACCCCCGCGGGCCCGCCCTTGGTGTTGAGGCCGGTGTCGCAGGCGATGATCGCCGCGAGCGCGCCGAAGATCATCGCCTTCACCATGGCGATCACGAGGTCGGCCGCGACCGCGAAGGACGCGAAGGTGCTGATGTACGAGCCAGGTGTCCCAGACTGTATGTAGACATTGAACGCGTACCCGGTCGCGAAGCCGACGAACACCACCAATCCGCACAGCAAAGCACTGACGAGGACGGCGGCGAGCAGGCGGGGCGCGACCAGGCGCCGCACCGGATCGACGCCCATCACCACCATCGCGTCGATCTCCTCGCGGATCGTGCGCGAGCCGAGATCGGCGCAGATCGAGGAGCCGACCGCGCCCGCGATCATCAGGCAAGTCACCAGCGGGGCGCCCTGCCGGATGATGCCGAGCCCGTTCACCGCGCCGATGAACGTCGTCGCGCCGACCTGACTGACGAGGGAACCGACCTGGATCGACACGACCACCGCGATCGGAACGGCGACGAGCAGCGTCGGCGTCGCGGCGACATTCGCCATGAACGCGCACTGTTTGACGAACTCTTGCAGCGGAAACCGGCGACGGGCGATCGACGTGATCAGCTCGCCGGTCGCCCGCCACGTCATGATCAGCTGCCTGCCCGCGGTCTCGACGGATCGTTGCGGATGATCGCGCCAGTAGCCGAGCCCGTACTCGAGCACCCGCCTGCGGTCGGTCGTTTCGATCCGCGCCCCGGCGAAATCGCCGTAGTCGATCCTTGTCGGCAAACTCATGTGACTGCGTCCCCTTCGTTGGAGCACACGGGAAAGCCCAAGGCCTGCGGCGCGACTCCCCGTGACCTACTTGGCGTAGAACTCGTTTCCTACACCACCGTAGGAGTGTGTCCCAGACACTAATGGTAGTTCCTCATCGGCGCCACCCAAGTCGGCCAGATCGGCCACATCTAGACGGCATACAAGCCGCTTTGCCGCCATTCGACTGAGACAGACGCGATTCCCCGGTTGGTCCTCGCCGCACAGTCCGCGCGTGAACCGGCCGTCCAGAATCGAACGTGAAAAATCTGGACCCGAACCGACCACCCGGTGTTAATGTGGTGGCCGTCACATCGCTGCTCAGCGGCATGTGACCCGCGTGAAGGTGAACGGTTCTCTCCGGAAATCCTGGGCGGTTCCGAGAAACCCAGGCGCGCAACCGTTCACGCCGCCACCGGTCCGACACCGGTGGCAGGCGCCCGTTCGGGGGACGGGCGATGCGACGCTGCCGACGCGGCAGCGGCACAGGTGGTCAGCAAGTCGGCGCGTCCGGAGACACCAGCAGGTCGGCCCATCGGGCCCTGCCGCCGGTGCGCGCCGTGGAGTGAGGTGTCCGAATGCTCGATACCCGACCCATCACGACGAATTTCCCCGGTTCAGTCACCCTTTTCCCGAACAAGTCCTCGGCGATACCCGCGCAGGCCGCCGCGAACATAGCGCGCCTGCTGCCCAATCACCCCTTGGTCGGCATCACGGCCTGGGGACTCGACGGCCTCGAAGTCGTCGGCTGCTCCGATCAGCAGGCCGCGACAGTGGAGCAGGCCCTCCTCGAATTTCCCGATTCGCCGGGCATGGATGTGATCCGGCGGCGCAGCAGGATTTTGATCGCCGACCTCGCCGCGACATCGCGCTGGCGCGACTACTGCGCCCACCTGCGCGAACTCGGTATACGGTCGCTGTACTGTCACCCGCTCGTCTCCGACGGGCAGGTGCTCGGCCTGTTGAGCATGTACTCCCACCGCACCAACGCTTTCCGCGCGAAGGAGTGACGTGGACGTGGGGAGGGGCGCGCCCCTCCCCACGTTCTGGGAACTCGTGCTACGCCGAGCCGGTGGCAATGGCGATGAGATCCGCGATGATTCCGGTCACCGTGTCGAGCGCGTCGAGCACAGCGGAACCGAGATCGAGGATTTCCATCGTGTCTCCTCTTCCGTTGGGAACCCAGCCAAGCGTCGCACGCGATCGGTGACAAAGATCACATTCCAGCGGTGACACGCCAGCGCACGCTCGATCGCCGCGCTCGAATATCCGAAGCATCCTCGGTATTTCGGGCCTGCGCGCATTTACGATGACACCCGAACGATCAGAGATTCCTGAGCCAAGCGCGCACTATGTCGGCAGTCGGTCCAGGAGGCACGGTGACCATCTCGCAGGGCCCCGATCTACGTTCGACCTTTCCCGACGGCGGCGGAATTCCCGCGGAAATTCCGTCGTTCTCGTCGGCGCCGATTGCCAGGACGATGCTGATCGAGCGACTCGACGCCATCGTCGACAGCGACGAGCACCGAGTGCTGTTGGTTTGCTCGCCCGCCGGAAGCGGCAAGACGGTTTTGCTCGCCGACTGGGCCGGCAGACTGCGGGCGCGGACCTCGCGACGACCCGCGCTCGGCTGGGTCTCGGTGTCCGAGCATCCCGAGCCCGGGCTGTCGCTGTGGCAGGCACTGCGCGATCAACTCGGTCTGCCGAACCCGCCGCAGCGCCTAACCGTCGACGCCCCCGGCTCCGACGCCGCTCACCTCGTCGAGGCGCTGACCACGCGTGGAACGCCGACGGTGATCGTCATCGATGACGCCCACCTGGTCGCCGAACCGATCGCACTCGCCGGGCTGGAACACTTCCTGCTGCACGCGCCCGCGACGGTCACCACGGTGGTCGCCGGCCGCTTCGACCCGCCGCTGCACTGGCACCTGCTCGGGCTGACCGAACGATCGACAAGGTGGGGCGCCGCCGACCTCGCGATGACGAGCACGGAAGTCGCGGCGCTGTGCCGCGAACACCACTGCGAACTGGACGACGCCGAACTCGCCACGGTCCTCGACCTGACCCACGGGTGGGCGGCGCTGGTCCGCATCACCGCGATGTACCTGGCCGCCAACGCCGACCGCGCCGCGGCGCTCGGTGTCCTTGCCCGGCCGCCGCGCGCCGTCTCCGACTTCCTGGTCGGCGAGCTGATCGGCGCCCTGCCCGCGTCCCTGCGGCTGTTCCTCACCTACACAAGCGTTCCCGCCTCGTTCACCGAGCGGATGGCCGACGAGCTGATCGGCGGCGGCGCCACGCACACGCTCTACCAGCTGGACCGGATGAACTTCCCGGTCAGCTCGATCGCGCGGGGCGGCGACGTCTGGTTCAGCTACCACCCGATGCTGCGGGCGTACTTCCTCGCCGAGGTGAACCGGCTCGGCGCGCATGCCCGCGCCGAACTGCACCTACGAACCGCGAACGCGCTGCGCCACGCCGGGCTGCCGCGCCAGGCGCTGACCCACCTGCTCGTCGTCGGCGACCCGCGGCACCTGCGCGACCTGCTCGTCGAACACGGGACGACGATGGTCCTCGACGGAGACGGCGCGGCGCTGTTCGGCGAGCTTCAGCGCGCGCGGCCGAGCCTGCTGGACGATCCCTTCGTCTGGCTGCTCCGCGTGCTGGACGCGCTGTTCCACGGCACCGCCGCCGACGCACAGGCCTACCTCGACGTCGCCAATTCGCGCGCGGGCCGCCCTTCGCTCGTACCCGCGCACTGGATCGACGCGCTCACCGTGGCCACGACGGTGGACGCGGCGGCCGCGACCGGAACCGTCTCGGGTGACCTCGCCGTCACCGCCGTGCCGCCGACCGGCAACCCCGACATCGACTGCTACCTGGCGATTCAGTCGGCCACCGCGCTGGTGGTCGGCGGACGACTCGGCCGAGGTGAGGAGGCGCTGTCCCGCGGGCTCGCCCTGGCGCTGCACACGGGCCACCCGCGGCTCGCGCTGCGCGCGCTGACCCGCCTGACCTTCATCGCCTGCGGGCGTGAGGCCACCGCCGCGATGCGCGATCGAGCCGGGCGGGCGCTTGCCCTCGCCGCCGAGCACGGCCTGCTCGACACACCGGACGCCGCGCAGGCGATGACGGCCGCCGGACTGGCCGCCTACCTGCGCGGCGAGGAACCCGATCCGAGCCATGTCGCGGCGGCCCTGACCCATCACGCGGTGCAGGACGGATCCGAGAGCCCGCTCGCGGGCTGGCACGGGTACGTGATCGGGCAGCTGCTCGCCGTCGAGCAGGCCGCGGACCGGCGCGCGGCCGTCGACGATCTGCGCCGAGCCACGCAGCTGCTGCTCGACAAGAACACCGTCCCCGCCGCGACGGCCACCGTGATTCCGCACGCGGTGTGGGCGCTGCTGAGCGTGTCCGAGCCGTTGGCCGCCCAGCTGCTCGCCGAACGGGGACAGCGGCTGCTCGGCGACCTACCCGACGTCACCGTGGCGCGGGCTGCGGTCGCCGAGGCCGCCGGGCACAGTCAGGCCGCGCTGGCGCTCGTCGAGCCGCTGCTCGAACTCGACGGTGCGGACGACGCGCGTCCCTCCACCCTGGTCACCGGCTGGTTGCTGTACTCGTCCGCGCAGCACGCGATCGGCAACCGCGCGAAGGCGCGGACCGGCCTGGAGAACGCGTTGCGGAACGCCGCAGCCGACCACCTGGTTCGTCCATTTCTCGACGTCCCGAACGCTATCGAACTGCTCGATGTCTACGCGGGCCGATTGGGTCGGCTCGACGCGTTCGGCGATATCGTCCGACAGAATCGCAATACCGCAAGGCGCTCGACCCACCCGGCCCTGACGGACGCCGAAATGACCGTCCTCAAACAACTTCCGTCCGGCCGTACCGCGCAGCAGATCGCCGGTGATCTCGGGGTGTCCATCAATACCGTCAAAACGCATCTGCGTTCGATCTACGCGAAATTCGGTGCGAATTCCCGGGTCGCCGCGCTCGATTTCGCACGGCGCAGCGGCGTGCTCTGAGGACCCCGTCGAATTCCGGAAATCTCATCCGCGGCGTGTGAGGCGAGCCGCGCGCTCGGCGCGCGAGACTCGACCATCGCGCAGTCACAGGAAGGAGAGCCATGGCGGTCCCGACCAGGTACCAGTTCATCATCGACGGCGAACTGTCCGACCGCGCCCTGGCCGCCTTTCCTGACCTCGACGTCGCACCGTCGCGCACCGGCACCACCTCGCTGTTCGGCGCCGTGCCCGATCCGACCGCCATGCGCGCCGTGCTCGCCATGATCGACAACCTCGGCCTCACCCTGCTGGAGATGCGGCAACTGCCGGACTGAGGGGTCAGCCCTCGGCGTCCTCCCGGAACTGCGCCCGCTTCCAGTCGCCGTAGGGTTCGTCGCGTTCGCGCACCGCCTCGCGGAAGCCGACGGTAGCCGCGCGCAACTGGAAGGCGTAGCCCTCGCGGGTGTGCCGGGAGATGCCGTCGAACACGGTGCTGACCATTCCGGAGTTCGCCACACCCTGAGCGAGCAGCGCGCTGTTGAGCGCGAGCTTGGCCATGATCAGCTGGTTGATCGGCATGCGGGCGATGCGGGCGACGAGTGCCTCGGTGCGTTCGTCGAGCTCGTCGGCCGGGCAGGATTCGACGGCGAGGCCCCATTCGGCGGCCTGCTTGCCGCTGATGCAGTCGCCGGTGAACAGCAGCCGCTTGGCGAGCTGATCGCCGAGCCGGTGCGCCCACATGCCCGCCGCCGGAATGCCCCAGACGCGGGTGGGCGGGTAGCCGATCTTGGTGTCGTCGGCGCAGATGATCTGATCGGCGAACAGCGCGATGTCGGTGCCGCCCGCGACAGCGAAGCCGTGCAGTTTGGCCACGGTCGGCTTGTTGGCGTGCAGCAGGCTGGAAAAGCCGCGGTTGAAGCGGCTCATCATCTGATAGTCGACCATCGGATCCCAGGTGCCCCATGGATTGTGGTTGCGCGCCTGCACGGTGGGATCGAGGACCGTGCCGTCCACCGGCGCCGCGCCGCCGTCCGGTGCGAAGCCGTTCTCCGCGAAGATCGACAGGTCGTAGCCGCCGCAGAACCCCTTGCCGCGGCCGGACACCAGGATCACGTGCACGCGCGGGTCCAGGTCGGCCCGCTCGACCGCCGCGGCGAGTTCGATCGGGGTGTCCGCGGTGATCGCGTTGCCGTGGTCGGGGCGGTCGAAGGTGATGCGGGCGACCCGATCGGTGACCTCATAGGTCAGCGTCCGGTACCGGATGTCGGAGGGCGCCTGTTCCCGGTCGGCGAACAGCGAGTCCTTGCCTTCGGTCAGGCCTTCGTACCAGGCGGCGGGGCGGGTACCCGCGTGATCGGTGTAGTCGGGCAACGGGAGAGTCCCTTTCGATCGGATGGAATCAGAGCTTGGGCGTCACGCGTTCGATGATGGACCCGGTGTCGACGCCGTGCGGCAGAGTTCCGAAGACGTCGCCGCGATCGCGGCCGAGCCTGCTCGCGGTGTAGCCGTCGGCGACCGCGGGATGTCCGTAACGCACCAGCAGCGAGCCTTGCAGTACCTGCGCCATCTCGCCGACCACACGGCGGGCGCGGTACTGGATCGTGTCGAAGTCGGTGAACTGATCACGCAACGCGGCGATCGCGGCGTCGAGCCTGGCGTCCGCGCCGCGCGCCTGCTCCACCTCGTCGAAGAAGACGCCGAGGGTTTCGGGCTGTTTGGCCAGGGCGCGCAGCGTGTCGAGCGCGGCGACGTTGCCCGAGCCCTCCCACACCGACATCAGCGGCGCCTCCCGGTACAGCCTCGGCATCCGCGATTCCTCGACGTACCCGTTGCCGCCAAGGCATTCCAGGGCTTCGGCCGCGTGGATCGGTCCACGCTTGCAGACGTAGTACTTGCTGACCGCCAGCGCGATCCTGCGCAGTCGGTCGGCGGTCTCGTCACCGGCGACGGCTCGATCGGTCACCTCGGCGAGCCACAGCGCGACCGTGGTCGCACCTTCGGCCTCCAGCGCAAGGTCGGCGAGCACATTGCGCATCAGCGGCTGGTCGATCAGGTGGGCGCCGAAGGCGCGGCGGTGGGTGGCGTGGTGCACGGCCATGGCGACGCCCGCCCGCATCCCGGAGGCCGACCCGAGCGCGCAGTCGAGCCGGGTCAGGTTCACCATCTCGATGATCGTCGGGACGCCGCGGCCTTCCGCGCCGACCAACCAGCCGACGGTGTCGTCGTACTCGACCTCGCTGCTCGCGTTGGAGTGGTTGCCGAGCTTGTCCTTCAGGCGTTGCAGGTTGAAGGTGTTGCGGGTGCCGTCGGGCAGCACGCGCGGGACGAAGAAGCACGACAGTCCGCCCGGCGCCTGCGCGAGGACGAGGAAGAAGTCCGACATCGGCGCCGAGGTGAACCACTTGTGCCCGGTGATGCGGTAGGTGCCGTCCGCGTTCGGCACCGCGGCCGTCGTGTTCGCGCGGACGTCCGAACCGCCCTGCTTCTCGGTCATCGACATGCCCGCGATCAGCCCGCGCTTGGTCGACGGCACGCGCAGACCGGGGTCGTATTCCTTGGCGACGAGCAGCGGCTCGTACTGCGCAGCGAGCTCCGGGTTGGCGCGCAGCGCGGGCACCACGGCGTAGGTCATCGAGATCGGGCAGCCGTGGCCTGCGTCGACCTGACTCCACACGCTCATCTTCGCGGCGCGCACCAGATGCGGGCTCGGGCCGCTGTCCGCCCACGGCGCGGCGTGCAGGCCGAAGCCGACCGCGTACTCCATCAACCGGTGGTAGCTCGGGTCGTACTCGACCTCGTCGATCCGGTGCCCGTAGCGGTCGTGGGTCCGCAGCACCGGCGGGCGCGCCTCGGCCAGGTCGCCGAGTGTCTGGGCCTCGGCGCTGCCCGCGACCTTGCCGACCGCGCGCACGTCGTCGATGGCCGATTCGGCCCCCGTCCTGCGCAAGGCCTCCAGGATCACCGGCTGCTCCGCCGCGTCGAAATCCACCAACGGTGGAACCTGATTCGTCACCTCGTGTGTGGGCATAGCTGTCCGTCCTCCCGGGTCTATTACAAGCCTGCGTCACGCGCCGGACAATTGCAATACCCTGCGTGCGGCGGGCGGGAACGGTGAGCGGGTTGTGGCTAGCATCGGGGCATGGATTCGCGTGGTGCGCCGGTACGGAAGCTGACCGCGCGGTCGGCGATCCTGAGCGCGCTGCTCGGCGCGCATCCGGCCGAGGCGCCGGTCAGCTGGATCGTGCGGGTGTCGACCGGGCTCGGACTCCAGGAATCGGCGGTGCGCGCGGCGCTGACCAGGATGGTCGCGGGTGGCGATCTGGAGCGCAGGGACAGCGCCTACCGCCTCGCGCCGCGGCTGATCGAGCGGCAGAACCGGCAGGACGAGGCCATGCATCCGCCGACGGGCGAATGGGACGGCGCTTGGCGGCTCGCCATCGTGACGGTCGGCGCCGACGACTCGACCGACCGGGCCGCGTTCCGGGAAGTGTTGCGCGCCAAGAAGTTCGGCGAACTCCGCGAGGGCGTCTGGACCAGGCCGGACAACCTCGGCACCGAGTTCCCCGCCGCCGCGGCGCGCCGCCTGACGATCTTCACCGGCCACCCCGGCGAACCGGACCGCGAACTCGCCGAACGACTCTTCCAGCCGGACGCCTGGGCCGAGAACGCGCGACTGCTCTTGTCCGCCATGGCGGCGGCGGACGCCATCGGCGACCGTTTCGAGATCGCCGCCGCGACGGTGCGGCACATCCTCAACGACCCGATGCTGCCCGCCGAACTACTGCCCCGCCGCTGGCCGGGCCGCGAATTGCGCGCGGCGTACCTGGATTTCCGCGCGGAGTTCGCGGCGTTCGCCGAGGCGTTGATGAGCGATGCCGCGCAGCGGAGCTGATCGACGGCCGGTCAGCTCGCCTCGCCGCGGTAGTCCGCACCCGCGATGAGCAGGTCCCGCAGTCGCGCCTCGGGATCGAGCGCGATGCCGAGGGCGCGCAAGCGATGGTCGATCAACAGCCACGCCTCGGCGGTCAGCTGGTCGACCAGCGTCTCCCTTGTGCTCTCCCGGTGCGTCAGCCACCAGCGCACGGACGCGTCGATCAACCCGAGCAGCGCGATGATGAGCCGCTCCGCCGCGGCCCGGTCCGAACCGAAGCGCGGTATGTATCGCGTTGCGGCGGCGAAGATCTCGGAGGCGAAGGCGCTGCCGCCGATGCGCGGTTCGTCGTTGCCGCTGCGATAGTTGCGCTCCACGAGGAACCGGTACAGATTCGGATGCTCCCCCGCCCAAGCGACGTGTTCGGCGATGGGCGCGCGGATGACATCGATCGGCGTCCCGTCGACGTCGAAGGTGGCGCGGATGCGCGCGGTGAGCTCGGCGTGCGCGTGCCGCGCGACGGCGCGATCGAGTTCTTCCTTGCCCGCGATGTGCCGGTAGACGTGCGTGCGCACCAGGCCGGCGCGGTCGGCGATCTGCCCGATCGAAGCCTCTGGCCCGTGCTCTTCGATCGCCGCGACGGCGGCCGCGACGAGCGCACGACGGCGTTCGTCACCGCCCGGCCCGCGCGCACCCGAGCGGCGGGTTTCGGCGGTATCGGTCCAGCGCTGTCGTCCCACGCGGCTCACCGTATCCGACCTCCACGAGGCGCTGTATCGACTCTCCGCCTGCGCTGCGTCCAGCTCGAGATTCCGTCTTGTCCCAGCGCAACCGATGGTACACACTGTACCCGTAAACACTGGTCACAAGTATCGCCAGTAATACGCCGAGCCTAAGGAGTCTCGATGGCCGCCTACCGGTCGTGTTGGATGAACGACGACCTGGACGCGCTGCGCGAACTCGCGCGCGCCTTCTTCGAGAAGGAAGTCGCGCCCAACGTCGACAAGTACATCGCCCAGCACCACGTCGACCGCGACCTGTGGAACAAGGCAGGCGAACTCGGGCTGCTCTGCCTGTCCATCCCGGAGGAGTACGGCGGTGGCGGCGGCACCTTCGCGCACGAGGCCGTGCTGATCGAGGAGCAGGCCAGGGTGGTCGACACCGCGTGGGGCCAGAGCCTGCACAACGGCATCGTCGCGCACTACCTGCTCGCCTACGGAACCGAGGAGCAGAAGCAGCACTGGCTGCCGAAGATGGCCAGCGGCGAGGTCGTAGGCGCGATCGCGATGACGGAGCCCGGCACCGGCTCGGATCTGCAAAGCATCAAGACCAAGGCGGTCCGCGACGCCGACGAGTACGTCGTCAACGGCTCCAAGACCTTCATCACCAACGGCGCACAGGCCGACCTGATCATCGTCGTGGTCAAGACCGACACCTCCCAGGGCGCCGCGGGCATCAGCCTGGTGCTCGTCGAGGCGGACCGCCCCGGCTTCCGGCGCGGCCGGGTGCTGGACAAGATCGGTCAGAAGGGCCAGGACACCTCCGAACTGTTCTTCGAGGACGTGCGTATCCCGGTGAGCAACCTGCTCGGTACGCAGGAGGGCCAAGGCTTCATCCAGCTCATGCAGCAGCTGCCGCAGGAGCGCCTGATCATCGCGGTCGGCTCGGTGGCGGGCATGGAGACCGCGCTGGAGCACACGCTGCGCTACACCAAGGAGCGCGAGGCGTTCGGCCGCCCGGTCTTCGGCTTCCAGAACACGAAGTTCAAGCTGGCCGAGGTCGCCACCGAGGCGAAGATCGCGCGCGTCTTCACCGACGACTGCATCGCCAAGCACATCGCGGGCGAACTCGACATCCCGACCGTGGCGATGGCGAAGTGGTGGACCACCGACAAGGCCATGTCGGTCGCCAGCGAGTGCCTCCAGCTGCACGGCGGCTACGGGTACATGACCGAGTACCCGATCTCGCGCATGTGGGTCGACAACCGGGTGCAGATGATCTACGCGGGCACCAACGAGATCATGAAGGAGATCATCGCCCGGTCCCTGTGATCGCCCGCTGCTCGGAAGTGGTTTCCAGCGGCCGCGGCGCGTCCGAAAGACGCGCCGCGATCCGCCAGGCATTGCGCTGAGATCCCGCGCCGAGGCGTTTGCCCCACGAGGAACCGGTGGCGGCTATGTCCGAAGCCGTCGCTGGCGTCACCTCGTCGATCGTGAGGCCGTGGGCCGCGTAAGGCTCGGCGAGAGCACGTAGCTCGTTCTCGCCGATCGGCGGCAGCCCGGAACCGCGGTCGTGCTCGGTGACCGATACGAGGATCGACAGGGCCGCGCCGGGCTTCAGCAACCCGGCGAGGCCCGCCGCGACGACCGGGTCCGCGGTCACCACGCCGCGCAGCAGCGAACCCCACGGGAAGTACACGGTGACCGCGTCGGCGACGCCGTCCAGTTCCACGGGCAGGCGCTCGGCGGCGGCCGCCACGAACAGCGCGTTCGTGAGCTTGCCGCGCGCGGCCTTGCGGGAGGCTTCGATCATGCCCGCCGCGTTGGCGTCGACGCCGATGACCAACCGGCGCGGGTCGGCGGCGGCCGCGGTGAGCACCGCGCGTCCGTCGCCGGTACCGAGGTCGATCAGGACCGCCGAATGGCGTCCGATCAGCTCTCGGGCTTAACCGATGTCCACATCGCGGATCTTTTTGCCGATGACGATTCGCATGGGCGCGACGGTAACCGGACGCGTCCGGCGGCGCATCCGAATTTCCGGCGGGCGGCTCAGCCCCGCGCCGCGATCCTGGCTTGCACCTCGGGGCGGCGCAGCGGCGGCACCGACTTCGGCGGCACCTTGCGGTCCGGCAGCTCGGCGAGCAGGCGGGTCGTCACCGCGGCGATGTCGGCCACCGCGGCCTCCACAACCGGACGCGTCGCCGCGGAGACGCTGGAGATGCCGGCGACCTTGCGCACGTATTGCAGCGCCGCCGCCTGGATCTCCTCCGGTGTCGCAGCGGGCTCCAACCCGCGCAGGGCTGTGATGTTTCGGCACATACTTCGAGGCTACCGAGGTGGGGTGACATCGTCGCCTGCTCCGACGAGCGCTCCCGCGTAAGGTCGGAACGGTCGGTTCGGGAGTGGGCGTATCCCGCCTCCGCCACGGCCACGCGCGGCTGTCGGCGAACTCCGTTCGGTTGTGTCGAGAGGGCTGCGCGGTGGTCGTTGTGGTGGTGCTGATCGGCGTCGTGGTGCTCGCGGTCTTCGCCGGGCTGCACTGGTATCTGTGGCGGCGACTGGTGCGAGACACGACCGTGCCGGGGTCGCCTGCGCGACGGATCGGGACCGCGGCGCTGGTGGCGGCTCCGCTACTGCTGCTCGCCGCGTTCTTCGCCGAATCGGCCGGACTGCCGTTTCCGCTGGTGCAGGCCATCGCGTGGCCGGGCTATTTCTGGGGCGCGCTGTTCGTGTACCTCTTGCTCGCGCTGCTGGCGGGCGAGGTGCTGCGGCCGGTGCTGCTGCGCTTGTTCGCGCGCGAATCCGCAAGAGGCGCAGGCGCTTCGACGAGGAAATCCGAATCGGCCGATGTACCGGAACCTTCGACCGGACTCGGCGAAGGGCTCACCACGACAACCGGCGCCGTACGGCGCGACCACACGGCGGCTGCACCCTTGAGCGGCGGAAAAGCCGCAGCCACTTCGACCGAGCAGGGAGAAGAGCCCGCCGAAGCTCCGGGCGCCGCGACGGAGAAGGTACCGGAGTGCGCGGGCGCACCGGTGCGGCAGGGACCGGGATCCGGCGCCGCACCGAGCACTCCGTTCGGTCCCGGCGGCCAACTGGACGCACCAACCGGCGCCGCGGCTCCGGGAAGCGAAAAAAGCTCGGCGGCAAGCACTTCGGCTGAACCAGCCCGAGAACCCGAACCGATCTCCCGACGCATCTTCGTCTCCCGCGCGATAGCCGGAACCGCCGCGCTCACCGCGGCGACCACCGTCGGCGTCGGCGCCTACGGCGTGCTGAACGGACCGCAGGTCAAGCGGCTGACGATCCCGCTGGCCAAACTCCCCCGCTCGGCCGACGGATTTCGGATCGCCGTGGTCAGCGACGTGCACCTCGGCCCGATCCTCGGCAGGGGTTTCGCCGAGCGCGTCGTCCGCACGATCAACGACACCCAGCCCGATCTCATCGCGGTGGTCGGCGATCTGGTGGACGGCAGCGTCGAGGACCTGCGCCCGGCCGTGGAGCCGCTGGCTCGGCTGCGGGCCAGGCACGGCGCGTTCTTCGTCACCGGCAACCACGAGTACTTCTCCGGCGCGGAGGAATGGATCGACCACGTGCGGGATCTCGGACTGCGCCTGCTTGCCAACGATCGGACCGAGCTGCCCGGCTTCGACCTCGCGGGCGTCAACGACGTGCAGGGCGAGCGCATCGGGCAGGGACCGGATTTCGACAAGGCGCTCGGCGACCGCGACCCCGCCCGCACGGCGGTGCTGCTGGCGCACCAGCCCATCCAGATCCACGACGCGGTGGCGCACGGCGTCGATCTCCAGCTGTCCGGGCACACCCACGGTGGCCAGCTGTGGCCGGGGAATCTCCTTGCGGCGCTGGCGAATCCGACCGTCGCCGGACTCGAACGCCATGGCGACACGCAGCTCTACGTGACGCGCGGCGCTGGCGCATGGGGTCCGCCCGTGCGGGTCGGCGCGCCCTCCGACATCACCGTCGTGGAGCTGGCCGCCGCCCGCGCCTGACGTTCTACGGTCTAGAGACAGTCGACGCTCGCACCGTCGGCGCCGATTCCGGCGAGCGTGCGAAGGACGGCGAGGGCGCCGTCGTGTCCATCGGGGGTCAAGACGGAGAACAGGAGTCGTTGCACTTCATCGGCTTTCGGTAGGAGCTGGGCGTACTCGCGGCGACCGGTGCGGGTGAGGGCGATCCGGCGTTCGCGTTTGTCGGCCGGGTTGACGGACCGTTTGATCAGGTTCTTCCGTTCGAGGACTCCGGCGGATTGCGCCATTGTGGAAGTGTCCGTGCTGATTCGTACGGACACCTCGTGCTGGGTCAGCGGCCCCTCCGCGTAGACGACGTTGAGAATGGCGAATTGCGTTGGCGTGATCGAATCCCCGACCGTGGCGTGCCAGAGCGCGTTGTGGCGTTGGTAGAGCAAACGGATCAGATGTCCAGGTGTGTCCGGGAACACGTGGGGCACCAGCCGCGAGGTCAGTGAATCCATCCGCCGATTAGACCACGATCCGAACCGCCGACATCGCCGTTCTAGTCGTTCGTCCAATAACTTTCCGACCGATTCCCGCCAGACTCATACGTGTACGTACCATCTCGGCGCGGCGACGCCATCAACGAAAGATGCTGCACCGCAACATTTTTCGACTTACAGAAGAGCAGTTCCGCGGTTCGAGCCCCTGTTTTTAGGGTTGTCGCAGTACATCGCGCTGGTGTACCGTTCGAAATCGGTGCGGGAAGCGACGTCGGACCGACTGGTGTCGTAACGAATTCGCTACCTCGGGGATCTACGTACGTGTATCGATTGCCGAACTACGGGGGTATTCGACAACTCGTGATCGAAATTCGAACCACTGCATAACTGCTTCATCAGGTGCTCACGGACAAATCCGGCCGATGCCGCCCCGAGCGGCAGGTCGAATGTAAACGCGCGCGTTCACTCGCGTCCGAACAGTCGGCCGGATCGCGGAACAGGGTTGACGAATAATCAAAGGAACCAGAGCATGACCGCCTCGACAATCGAAATCGAAAGACCCGACGACGAGCTACGACCCGAACCACGGTCGACACCGGCCGCGCTCCCTCGGCTGCTCGGTGTGGCCACCGCCAATCCGCCCAACCGTTACAGCCAACGCGAACTCCTCGACCTGCTGAAAATCACCGACGCGAAGATCCGCGGCGTCTTCCTCAACGGCGGCATCGAAACGCGCTACCTCACCTTGCCACCCCGTGATCACGAAGGCGCGTTCCGCATCGAGACCCAGGGTGAACTGCTGGCCAAGCACCGGACGCAAGGGGTACGGACCGGCGCGGCCGCGGTTCGCGCCTGCCTTCGCCGCATCGGCCGAGACATCCGCGACGTGCGCTATCTGGTCGCCGTCACCACCACCGGCTTCCTGACGCCCGGACTCAGCGCGTTGCTGATCAACGAGCTGGGGCTGGACCCGGACACGGCCCGGCTCGACGTGGTCGGCATGGGATGCAACGCGGGACTGAACGGTCTCGCCGCCGTATCCAATTGGGCGGCAACGCATCCGGATGAGCTGGCGCTGCTCGTCTGCTCGGAGGCGTGTTCGGCGGCGTACGTGTTCGACGGCACGATGCGTACGGCGGTCGTCAACAGCCTCTTCGGCGACGGCGCCGCCGCGCTGGCGGTCCGCGCGGGCGGCGATACCGGCGCGACCGCCCCCGGCTCGGCTCCTGCCCCCGCGCTGGTGACGACAAGCAGCTACATGATTCGGCACGCGGTCGGCGCGATGCGCTACGACTGGGACGAGGACGCCGGGAAGTTCAGTTTCTACCTGGACAAAGAGGTGCCCTACGAAGTCGGCGCGCACGCCGAGATCGTGATCGACAAGCTGTTGCGCGGTACCGGATTGCGGCGCAAGGACATCGCGCACTGGACGGTGCACTCCGGCGGCAAGAAGGTCATCGACGCGGTGAAGATCAACCTCGGCCTGACCTCGCACGACTTGCGGCACACCGCCAGTGTCATGCGCGATTTCGGCAATCTCTCCAGCGGCTCGTTCCTGTTCTCCTATCAACGACTGCTCGAGGAGGGCAAGGTTCGGCGCGGTGACCACGGCGTGCTCATGACCATGGGCCCCGGTTCACAGATCGAGTCCGCGCTTCTCCAGTTCTGAAGCAGTCCAAGTCGATTCGACTCCAGGGGGTATCAATGACCAGTCACGAAACCGCTACGCACGTCCTGCCCGCGGTGATTCCCGCCGACCAACCGCTGACCGAGGAACTGCTCGCCGCGGTATCCGCGATCGCGGTGCGCGCGGAGGACGCGCCTGCGGACAAGCCGCACTCCGTTGTCCTCTACATCACCGGAACCCGTGCGGGCCAGGAATTCTCGTGGCCCGGCCCGGTGGATATCGGCGTCGTCGGCAAGTGGGAAGCCGCGCTGCGCCGGCTCGAACAGGTGCCCGCGCCGATCATCGCGGTGGTCGACGGGAACGCCTACGGACCCGCCGCGGAACTACTGCTCGTCGCCGACTACCGCATTCTCCGGGCCGGAAGCACTTTCGAGTTCGCCGCCACCGGTTCGAGCGTCTGGCCGTCCATGGCGCTGTATCGCCTGGTCGCCCAGTACGGCGCCGGACCGGCGCGGACACTCGCCGTGCAGGGCCGCACGCTGTCGGCCGCCGAAGCGCACGCGCAGGGTCTCGTCGACGCGGTGATCGACGACGACGCGGGCACCGCGACCAGAACGGTGCAAGCGGGTCTCAGGTTGTTCGAGTCGGCCGCCGGGGCGGAAATCGCGATCCGCCGCCGACTGCTGCTCGATGCGACAACCATGCGATTCGAGGACGCGCTCGGCGCGCACCTCGCGGCCTCCGACCGATCGCTGCGGCGTCTCCGGGCGGCGTCATGACCACATCGCTGTCGCCGTTCACCGGAGACCTGGCCCACGACAGCGCCGTGCTGCGGGACGCCGCCGCCGAATGCGACCGGACTCTGCGACAGCTCGGTCCTGTCGCGGAGCGAGACGCCGACCTGGCCGCGCGGGCGGCACGAGCCCATCGGACGGTGCGCGCGCTGCGCCGGACGTTCCTGCGCCGCCACGT
This sequence comes from Nocardia amikacinitolerans NBRC 108937, assembly GCF_001612615.1. Lineage (GTDB taxonomy): Bacteria > Actinomycetota > Actinomycetes > Mycobacteriales > Mycobacteriaceae > Nocardia > Nocardia amikacinitolerans. The sequence continues at coordinate 127,589 of NZ_BDAU01000032.1, forward strand.
CTCGACGGTGTACCGGTGCGTGACCGACGATCTGCGCGACTCGCCGCGGCTGACCGATCTCGCGGCCGCGGCGACCACCCGGTTCCCCGGCCTGCTGCCGCAGCAGGCCCAACTCGCCGCCGACGCCGCGGTCGTCCAGGCACACAAGGAAGGGTGGGAGATCGATCAAGGGATCTTCTTCCACGCGGTCTTCGCCGACCCGGTCGCGGGCGAGCACCTGCTCGACGCCATGCGCCGACCGACGCCTGCCGCTATTGCGCTGCTGCCGGAATACGAGGCGACCGGCCGGGTCACGTTGTCCGCGGTGACGTTGACCCGTTCCGGGCGCACCGCGACACTCACGATCACCAACGTCCACTGCCTCAACGCCGAGGACAACCAGCACGTCGCCGATATGGAAACCGCGGTCGACCTGGTGCTGCTCGACCCGAGATCGAAGGTCGGCGTCGTGCGCGGCGGCGAGATGACCCATCCTCGCTACCTGGGCAAGCGAGTGTTCAGCGCGGGCATCAATCTCGCGGAGCTGCACGCGGGCAAGATCTCCTACCTCGAGTTCCTGCTCGGACGCGAAACCGGATACATCGCGAAGATCTTGCGCGGCCTGTCCGACGACGGCGACAGCTGGCCGCCCACACCGCGCACGAAACCGTGGATCGCCGCGGTGGACACGTTCGCGATCGGCGGCGGCGCGCAACTGCTGCTCGTCTTCGACCGCGTGATCGCCGCCGCCGACAGCTGGTTCAGCCTGCCCGCCGCGCAGGAAGGGATCGTGCCCGGCGCGGGCAACCTGCGGCTCGGGTGCGCGGCGACCTCGCGGGTGTCGCGCGAGGTGATTCTGTGGGGCAGGAAGATTCGCGCCACCGAACCCGACGCGCGTTACGTCTTCGACAGCGTCGTCGAACCCGAACACCTCGACGCCGAAATCGCCCGGGCCGCCGAGCGACTCGACGCCGACGCGGTGATCGCGAACAAGCACATGATCGTGACCGCCGAGGAACCGCAGGCCGCGTTCCGCCGATACATGTCCGAGTTCGCGTTGCACCAAGCGCTGCGGCTCTACGGCCAGGACGTGCTGGCGAAGGTGGCCCGGTTCGGTGCCTCGGCGAAGACCGAAGTCGGGGCGCGGCGGTGACGCTCGGAGACCTGTCCACCGTGGTCTATCGCAAACAGGGGCACGTCGCCACCGTGGAACTCGACCGACCCGAAGTCCTCAACGCGATGAATCTGCGAATGCACGCGGAGCTGGCCCTGGTGTGGGACGACATCGAACGCGACGACGACATCTGGGTGGCCGTCCTCGGCGGCCGCGGCGGGCGCGCGTTCTCGGTCGGGCAGGATCTGAAGGAACTGGCCGAGCGCGACAGCCGTGGCGAAGGGCGGTCGTCGTTCGGCAGCGCGGGCAAACCCGGATATCCCCGGATCACCGAGCGATTCGGGTTCGCCAAGCCGCTCGTCGCCAAAGTCGCCGGGTACGCGCTCGGCGGCGGCTTCGAACTGGCCCTCGCCTGCGACATCGTGATCGCCGCCGACAACGCCGAATTCGGGCTCACCGAGGCCAGACTCGGCCTTGTCCCCGGCGCGGGTGGCGTGTTCCGGCTGCCGCGTCAAGCGCCCTACCGGATCGCGCTCGGTCATCTGCTGACCGGGCGGCGAATGAGCGCCGCCCGCGCCGCCGAACTCGGGCTGGTCAACGAGGTCGTTCCCGTCGACGACCTGGACGCCAGTACCGAAAGCTGGGTGGCCGACATCCTCGCCTGCGCGCCGCTGTCGGTGCGCGCCATCAAGGAAGCTGCGGCGTCGACAACGCCGCTACCGGACGCCTTCACCGCCACCTACCACTGGGAAACGTTGCGCGCGAACTCCGCCGACGCGCGGGAGGGACCGCGCGCGTTCATCGAGAAGCGACCGCCCAACTGGACCGGTCACTGAGTTACCGACCCATCAGAAACAAAAGGACCATGAGTTCAGCGACAACACCCCGGCTCGGCCGCGACATCATCTTCGACTACCTGCGCGAGGTGGGCATCGAGTACGCGTTCGGCGTGCCAGGCACCCACGAAATCCCGCTGCTCGACGGAACGACCATCCCCGAGAACGGTGTCGAGTACGTCCCGTGTCTGCACGAGAACATCGCCCTCGGCGCCGCGATGGGTTACGCACGCATGTCGGGACGCCCCGGCGCCGCGATCGTGCACATCACACCCGGCACGGCCAACATCATCGGCAACCTGTTCAACGCCTACCGATCGAACATCCCGCTCATCGTGTTCTGCGGACAGCAGCACAGCGAACTGCTCGTCCAGGAACCGATCCTGGCCTCGGATCTCGTCCACACGGCCGAGCAATACACCAAGTGGGCGTACGAGATCCGCAGCGTCGACGAGATGCCGCTCGTCTTGCAGCGCGCGTTCAAGGAACTCCTGGTCCCGCCGTTCCGGCCGGTGTTCGTTTCGCTGCCGTGGAACTTCCTGATCGAGGCGCCCGCCATGCAGCAGCGTGGCCGGGTGACGCGCGTCGCGCACGCGGTGGCGGGCGATCCGACCGGAATCGCGGCGGCCGCCGAGCAGCTCGCGCGGGCGAAGAACCCGGTGGTGCTGGTCGGCGACGGCGTCGGCGAGGCCGATGCGTGGCCGGAGATCGAGCGGCTGTCGCGGGTACTCGGCGCCGCGGTCTACTCCGAGAACCAAGCCAGCAGGATGAACTACCCGAACGACCTGCCGCACTGGCAGGGCGAACTGGTGCCCACCCAGGACGGTGTGCACATGCAGCTGGCCGACTTCGACACCATCTTCCAGATCGGGGTGAATTCCCAGGCGCAGATCCTGGTGTTCCGCTGGGAGAAGGGTCCGATCATCCCGGCCTCCCTCACCCAGGTGACCTTGCACAACGACCCGTGGGAGATCGGCAAGAACGCCTACGCCGAGGTCGCTGTGCTCGGCGACATCAAGCGCACCCTGCCGCTGATCATCGACGCCATCACCGGCCACTGCGACTACGACGAAGCCGCCGTGGCACAACGCAATCGGCGGGTCGTCGAACTCGACTCCCGCCGCACCGAGGAGTTCATCGCCGCCGCGGCAACGGCGCGAGAGAAGGAGCCGATCCCCGACCACGCCGTGCCGATGGTGCTTGCCGAAGTACAGAAGGGCCTCGACAAACCGCTGACGGTGATCAACGAGGACTTCGCGATCTCGGCCGCGATCCAGAAGGCGATCGCCTACGACGCCCCCGACGCCTACTTCTGCACCTCCGGCGGCTCGCTCGGGTTCTCGCTGCCCGCGTCGATCGGCATCTCGCTCGCCCTCGGCGACCGGCGCTACGTCGTGACGATCGTCGGCGACGGTTCCGCGCTGTTCCACACCAATTCCTGGTGGACCGTCAGCAAGTTCGGGCTTCCTGTGCTGTATCTGGTGATGAACAACCACGAATACAAGACCCTCATGACCGGGCTGTCCGCGATCGGGCAAATCTACGGTTGGCAACCGTCCAACGACGCCTGGTACCTGCGGTTGGGTCGCCCGGCACAGGACTTCGCGGAGATCGCCGCCTCGTTCGACATCCAGGGCGAGGTGGTGGCCAAGACCGGCGAACTGCGCGCGGCGCTGGAGCGCGGGCTCGAGTCCCTCGACAACGGCGAACCGTACGTCGTCGACATCCGCATCGCCTCCTCGCCCGCGCCGCCCATCGACATGCTGCTTGCCGAGAAGCCCGACATCGATCCGGTGCTGATCGACCGGCTCCAGGCGATGGGTCCGCCGTGACCCGCGCCGCGCACCCGAACCCGCCACACCGGCGCACGAAGAAGGACGGACGATGACCGACGCACAGCCGAATTCCTTCCCGCTGAATCGCCGCACCCTGCTCGGCGGCGCGGCCGTCGCCGCGCTCGGAGCCGCGGGCATCGGCGGGTTCCTGTTCACCGAGAACCGCATCGGTCCGTGGCGCCTGACCGCGCGCGCCCTGGTGGACCGACTACAGGACACCGCGGGCGGCTCCTTCCCAGGCTGCCGCCGCAACCATGCCAAAGGGGTGGCCGTCGCCGGATACTTCGAGAGCAACGGCAGCGGTGTCGAGCTGTCGAAGGCTTCGGTGTTCCGGGCCGGTCGATACCGCCTTTCCGGACGGTTCTCCCTCGCGGGCGGCAACCCGCACATGCCCGACGCGCCGACCGCTCCGCGCGGACTCGGGCTGCGGCTGTTTCTGCCGGGGGGCGAGGAGTGGCGGATGGCGATGATCAACATCCCGGTCTTCCTGGACGCCACCCCGCAACACTTCTACGACCGCACCCTGGCGTTCGCCCCCGACCCGGCCACCGGCAAGCCCGACGCCGCCACGATGAAGCGGTACCTGGAGAGCCACCCGAAAACCGCTGCCGCGCTGGGCGTCATCGAGCAAGGCGCGCCAGCGCCGACCTTCGCGGCCTCGGCCTTCTTCGGACTCAACGCTTTTCGGTTCACCGACGGCGAGGGCAGCACCGTCCCCGTACGCTGGCGGCTCGAACCGGACAGCCCGCCTCCGGCGACCGGACCCGGCGGCGGTGACAGCGCCCTGTTCGACGGCCTCGTCGCCGATCTGAAGGCGAGGCCGCTGCGCTGGCGGCTCGTCGTTGTCGTCGGCGAGCCCGGCGATCCCACCGACGACGCCACCCGGATGTGGCCGAGCGACCGCCGCGCCGTGCACGTCGGCACGGTCGTGCTGGACCGCATCGACACCGAATCGGCCGACAACGTCCAGGACGTCAACTTCGACCCGCTGGTGCTGCCCAACGGAATCGAGCCCTCCGACGATCCGCTGCTCCAGGCGCGATCCGCGGCCTACAGCGAGTCCTACCGTCGCCGCGCCGGCGAATCGAAACCCACCGGCGCGGTGCTGGTGCGGGAGGTCTGACGACAATGACGCTCGGCGAACTCACCACCGACACAACCCGTTTCGGTATTACCGCCCGTATTCTGCACTGGCTCATGGCCGTTCTGATCCTGGCGATGGTCGGCATCGGCGCGGCGATGGTCGGCTATCTCGGCAACTACGGCCGGTTGCTGAGCTGGCACAAGACCATCGGCTTGGCGATCCTTGCGCTGGCCGTGATCCGCATCGCCTACCGCCTGCGGCGCAGGCCGCCACCGCAGATCGACACCATGTCCCGGCCGGAGCGGCTCGTCGCGACCGGCTCCGAGATCCTGATGTACGCGCTGTTTCTGCTCCAGCCGATCATCGGGTGGGCGCTGGTGTCGGCGTCCGGCGTCCCGATCCGCGTGCTCGGCGGCCTGCGTGTTCCCGCGATCGCCCCCGCCGACGCCGAGCTGTACGCGGTGTTGCGCACCGCGCACAGTGCGCTGGCCTACCTCTTGGTGTTCGCGCTGACCGCACATATCTGCGCGGTCCTGTTCCACGCGTTGGTCTTACGCGACGGGTTGCTTCGTCGCATGACCTTCCCGTACCGCCGCTAGATGAGTGGTGCGGTCCGGCCGGTCACCGGGATCGTCCTGGCCGGTGCGACCCTGCGGGCGCCGTTGACCTGCGTCGGACCGCTGGTACCGGCCATCGCCCACGACACCGGGCTGTCCGCCGCGACGGCGGGACTGCTCACCGCGCTGCCGCTGCTGGTTTTCGCGGCGGTGCCCGCGATGGTGCTGCACACCGTGCATCGCGGGGCCGAACAGCTCGTGCGGCTCGCCTTGGCCGCGCTGCTGCTGGGGATCGTGCTGCGCTCGATGCCCGGCTCGACGGGTCTGTTCGCCGGGACGGTGGTCATCGCGGCGGCGATCGGGTACGCCAACGTGCTGCTGCCCGCGATCGTCCGCGGCGCCGTCCCCGCCGCGCGGATCATGACGGTCACCGCGGGCTACGTGGCGGCGATGACCGCGGCGGCCGCCGTGTCGTCGGGGATCGCGGTGCCGCTGGCCGAAAACTTGCCCGGTGGATGGCGTTCCGCGCTCGCCGCCGCGGCGCTGCTGGTCGTCGTCGCACTACGGGCGTGGTCGACCACGGAGTCCATGCCGAAGCCGCCGCGGCCCGCGCCCCGCGTACCGATGCCGTGGAACTCCACGCTGGCCTGGCAGGTCAGCGTCTTCATGGGATTGCAGGCGCTGGGGTTCTACACCACCCTCGCGTGGCTGCCGAGCGTGCTGCACGACAACGGGACAGCACCGTGGGCAGCCGGATTCGCGCTGTTCACCGTCCAGATCCTCGGTCTGGCCGCCATCAACGCGATGCCGTGGCTGGCACGCACGGTCGCGGCCAAGCGGCGCCTCGCGGTGGCGGCCAGCGCGGTCGAGGCCACGGGGTTCCTGCTGCTGGCCCTCGCGCCCGGTGCGGCCCCGCTGGCGATCGGACTGCTCGGCATCGGGTCAGGGGCCTGCCTCGCCTCGGCAATGGTATTCCAGAGCGAACGCGCCGCCGACGCGGCCGCGGCCACCGCCCTCGCGGCCATGGCTCAAACCGTCGGCTTCGTTCTCGCCGCCCTCGGCCCGGTCCTGCTCGGCATCCTGCGCGACCACACCCGGAGCTGGGTCCCCGCGCTGCTCGCCCTCACCGCCGTCACCGTCGTGCAGGCGTTCACCGCGGCGCGGGCAGGACGCCCGGACACCGTGCGGCACTAGGCTTTCCGACATCGGTCCAGCGAGTCGCCTCGAATCTGCCCGAGCGGGTCGGCGCACCCACCGGCATCACCTCATGGCGCCGGCCGCCGCGCGAATTCGACACGGCGGGGACGGGAATCGTGCGTCGCCGACGAAACGCGGCGCACCGCACAGGTGAGGTATACGATTCGGCAGGCGCCGTGAAAGGCGCTCGGCTGCGGAATCGTTGGAGGACCACGTGTCCGATGTGTTCGACGCCGTCGTGACCGAACTCGGCGCGAACGGCGGCGGCGCGGGCTTGCTCTCGGAGCTGGTCCGGCACCTCAGGCAGAATCGGACGGCGCTGCGCGAGGAATGGGCGCGACTGATCACCGAGGCTCAGCTGCTGACCGCGATGACCGCCGAGGAGATGTTCTCCGAGGTCACCTCGGTCTACGACAACTACGTGGCGGTGCTGGAGACCGGTTCGGTCGAGGCGCTACAGGATTACGCGCGCGATTTGTCCGAGCGCATCATCCCGCGCGGAGTCGAGACCGACGAGGTCCTCGGCATCGTGCTGCTGCTGCGAGATGTGCTGGCGCGCTCGCTGTTCGAGAAGTACCAGTCCGATTTCGACCTGCTGAACCGAGTGCTGGACGCCTACGAGCCCGCGGCCAACCGCATCGCGAGCACGGTGGCGATCTCGTTCGTCGAGGAACGTGAGCGCATCATCCGCCAGCAGCAGGAAGCCATCCGGGAGCTGTCCACCCCGGTGCTCCAGGTGCGCGAGCAGCTGCTGATCCTGCCGATCATCGGCGTGCTGGACGGCCAACGCGCCCGCCAGCTGACCGAACAGCTGCTGCGCGCGATCAGGAACAACCGCGCCAAGGTCGTCGTCATCGACATCACCGGTGTGCCGACGATCGACTCCACCGTCGCCAACCACCTGGTCCAGACCGTCGACGCCTCCGGCCTGATGGGCGCCAGCGTGATCATCACCGGCCTGTCCTCGGAGATCGCGCTCACCCTGGTCACCATCGGCCTCGACCTGTCGAAGATGAACGCGGTCGGCGACCTCCAGGGCGGTATCGAGGAGGCCGAACGCCTGCTCGGCTACGAGGTGAGCCGCAGCGGCGAGCAGGCGGCGCCCGCGAACTGACCGGTCGCGCTCAGTTCTCGCCGTCGCGGCCGTAGCCGAGCCGCACGTCGTGCACGGCCTCGCCGCCCGACACCGTCACTCGGCTGGTCACCGGCGGATATCCGCGCGCGACAACTGTGTACTGCCCCTCCGGCAGATCGGGGACGACGTACCGGCCGTCGGCGTCAGTGCGCGCGGTGGCCGTCAGATCGCCCGCCATGTCCAGCAGCATGATCTGCACATCCGGCACAACGCGGCCGTCGGCCAGCGCCGATCCGGCGAGCACGGCGTTCGGTTCCATGTCGATGTCGTGGCGTAGCAGCCCGCTGTCCGGCACGGTGAGCGTGGTCGCGTGCGGGCGCATGTGCTCGGCGAGCGCGACCATCGTGTAGGTGCCGGAGACGACCCCGTGACAGACGTAGGCGCCGTCGTCCGCGGTGACCGTCGCGCCGACGACCTCGCCCTGTCGATCGGTCAGGGTCACGGTGGCGCCGCCGAGCGGTTTGCCGCTGCCCGACGATCTGACCGTTCCGGACACGGTGCCCGACCCCATCAGCTTCACGTCGAGTTCCTGGGGCCACGAGCCCGCGACGACGCTGACCGCGGTCGGCTGGTGCCCGGCCGCGGCCGCGATCAGCACGTAGGTGCTCGCGTCCGGCACATCGATGGAGTAACCGCCGTTGGCGTCGCCCACCGCCCGCGCGACCTGACGCCCGCTCTTGTCGATCAGCGTCAGCGCGGCGTCGGGCACCGGATGCCCGTCCTCGTGCTGGATGCGGCCGAACAGCGAACGGGATTCCGCCGCGGCGGCGAGCACCGGTTCCGGTTCGGAGAAGACCTCCGCCGCGCCCGCCCATACCTGCGACTCCGCCCAGCTCTTCGAGTTGTCCGCACCGTCCGGCCCCGGCTCGGGCACGATCGGATCGTCTTGCAGTGGAATCTCTTTCATGAGCATCAGCACAACGCCCGCGAGCACCGCGACCGCCGCCGCGACGTAGAACACGCCAGCCATCGCGTCGGTGAAGCCGATCAGGATCGGCGCGCGCAGGTCCGCGGGCATGGCGGCGAGTTCACCGGTGTCGCTTTGCAACTCGCCGAGCCGGGCGGTGTCGAAGCCCTCCGGCAGCTGCCCGCCGAAGGCGTCGACGATCCGGCCGGGCAGCAGATTGAACAGGATGGTCAGGAAGATCGCGACACCGAGCGTGCCGCCCATCTGACGGAAGAAGGTGGCGGCCGCGGTCGAGACGCCCATGTCGGTGCGCGGTCCCGCGTTCTGCGCGGCGATGATCAGCGTCTGCATGCACGCGCCGAGGCCGCAGCCGATCACCCCGCCGTACAACAGCGGCTCCCACAGCGGGCTGTCGTAGTGCACCCCGCCGTGCAACGCCGCGCCGAGCGCGATCAGGAAGCAGCCTGCCACCGGCAGGATCTTGTACCTGCCGGTGAGCTTGGTGACGATTCCGGCGATCTGCGCGCCGATCATGATGCCGACCACCAGCGGCAGCATCAGCAGGCCCGCCTTCGTCGGCGAATATCCGCGCACCACTTGGAAATACAGCGGCACGAGCACGATCGCGCCGAACATCGCGATGCCGACGATGAAGCCGCCGACGATGGACACGCTGAAGGTGGAGTTACGGAACAATCGCAGCGGGATCAGCGCCGCGTCCTTCATCAGGAACTCCACGAACACGAACAGCACCAAGCCGGCCGCGCCGACGCCGTAGCAGATCAGCGCCCGGTCCGAGGTCCAGCCCCATTCCCTGCCCTGTTCGGCGACGATCAGCAGCGGCACAACGCAAATGGTGAGCGTCAGCGCGCCGAACCAGTCGATGCGGTGCGGCTGGCGCTGATGCGGCACATCGAGCACCTTGGCGACCACCACGAACGCGAGCAGGCCGATGGGCACGTTCACCAGGAACACCCAACGCCAGCCCGCCAAGCCCGCGAGCTCGTCGTAGCCGGAGAACAGCCCGCCGAGCACCGGCCCGAGCACGGTGGAGGAACCGAACACCACCATGAAATAGCCTTGGTACCGGACCCTTTCGCGCGCGGGGACGATATCGCCGAGGATGGTGAACGCCAGTGACATCAGGCCGCCGGCGCCGAGTCCTTGGAACGCGCGGAACGCGGCGAGCTCGTACATCGAGGTGGCGAACGTGCACGCCACCGAGCCGGCCACGAACAGTCCGATGGCGATGAGGTACCACGGTTTACGGCCGTAGATGTCGGCGAGCTTGCCGTAGAGCGGCGTGGTGATGGTCGCGGTGATCAGATAAGCCGTTGTCGCCCAAGCCTGTTCGTCGAATCCGTGCAGGCTGTTCGCGATCGGCACGATCGCGACGCTGACGATGTTCTGGTCGAGCGCGGCGAGGAAGATGCCGAGCAGCAGGCCGGAGAGGATGGTGAGAATCTGCCGATGCGACAGTTGCGCGCCCGCCTCGGCCGCCAGGTCCGGCTTCGGCGCCGGAGCCTGGGTGGTCGTATTGGTCATGTAGATGCCCTGGTTCTGATCGTCCAACGGTTGCGATCTTGCGTTCGGAACAAAGCGCATCCGGCGGCCGCGAGCGACCGAGCCATGCGCCACAAGCGATCTGCGCTGTCGTACTGATAGATCAAGGGGATGCTGCGACCCGGCGAGCTTACCGGTGGGCCGCGTTGGCTCGGCATCGAGGCCGAAGGTCGCGCGTCCCTACCCGGGCGCGGCGATTGCTGTTCAGTAACCGCAGGCGGTATCCTTGACCTTCGATTCCAACGAGTCTCATAATCTCGCTCTCGGCTAGTGGATGGCAGCACCAAACCCCGTTCGGATCGGCAGGGTGGGCGATCGCCGGATCCGGCGGGTTCCAAGCAATGTGGACACCGACCGCGCGTCGTTCGTCGAACGGGGATTCGCATGGACGAGAACAAGACCATGGTGGGCGATCCGGAGCAGGTGGCCGAGCGGTACCGATCGCTGGTCGAACACTCCCCCGATGCCATTTGCGTACACGAAGGCGGCGTCGTCGTCTATCTCAATCCGGCCGGGGTTCGCCTACTGGCGGCCAGGTCCGCGGACGAGATCGTCGGGCGCCCGGTCAGCGACTTCGTCGCACCCGATTCGGTCGCCTCGACGCTGGCCCGAATAGAGGGTTCGCCCAGTACCGGCGACGCCTCGAAGCGGGCGGTCCTCACCTTGCTGCGCGCCGACGGGGCTCGCATCCCGGTGCAGACCGTCTCGGTGCTCACCATCTGGCAGGGCAGGCGCGCCTACCAGGTGGTGCTGCACGATCTGAGCGCCCAGCACGCGGCCGAGCAGGCCCAGCGCCGGGCCGAACAGCACTTCACCGCGATCGTCTCGCAACTGGAAGAGGGCGTCGTCGTGATAAGCAGGCAGGGCATGATCGAGTCGATCAACCCGGCCGCAGTGCGCATATTCGGTTGTCGCGGTGTACAACTCGTCGGCGCCAGGTTCGACGCGCTGCCGTTGCGCATGGTCGACAGCGACGGCGTTCCGCTGCCGCCCACCCGTCATCCGGTCGCGCGCACCATGGCGACCGGCGAGCCGGTCACCCGCTTCGTCTTCGGCGTGGACGGCACCGACCATCACCGCCGCTGGCTGGCGGGCAACTGCCGCCTGCTCGAGCCGACCGACCGGAGATCGCCGGTGGTCAGCTCGTTCACCGACATCACCGCCACCAGGGCAAGCCAGCGCGAATTGCAGTACCAGGCCACGCACGACGGGCTGACCGGGCTGCTGAACCGGCCCACCATCCTGTCCGATCTCGAGACCGCCCTCGCCCATCCCGCGGGCGGTCCGCTATCGGCGGTGCTGTTCGTCGACCTCGACGGGTTCAAGGCCATCAACGACTCGCACGGGCACGTGGCCGGCGACGTCGTGCTGCAAATCGTTGCCCAGCGGCTGCTGCGCGCGGTACGCCGCGGCGATCTTGTCGGCAGGCTCGGCGGCGACGAGTTCCTCGTCCTGCTCGGCGGGCACGAGCTCGGCCCGGAGGCGGTCATCCAGCGGCTCGCCGCCTCGGTGGCGGAACCTATTGTCGCCCAAGGACATCGGCTCGCGGTCCGGGCCTCGATCGGCGTCACGCTGATCGTGCCCGGCGATCCGCGCACCGCGACCGAGATCCTGCACGACGCCGACACCGCGATGTACCACCAGAAGGCGCACCCGATACAGCTGGACGCAGTCAACCAATAACCGCGCACGGGCGGAGGTACGCCCGGCAGGCGCTGCCGGACGGAGTCCGTCGATAGCCGCGTATGGCCGCAGCGAAGGCGGAGGTACGCCCACGCGGCTGGACGCAGTCAACCCAATAACCGCGCACGGCAGAGAGGAAGGCGGTGACCGGTCAGGCGGTGTCGTTCGCCGGGTAGAGCCGGTGGATGGTGAGCGCCGCGGCGAGCATCCGCGAGTTGGTGGGGTCGGCGGGATCGATGCCGGTCAGCTCGGCGATGCGGCGCAGCCGATAACTGAACGTGTTCGGGTGCACGTGCAGGCGCGCGGCGGCGGCCTTGCGGTCCGAGCCGTACTCCAGGTGCGCCTCCAGCGCCTCGAGCAGGTGCGGGTTGTTCAGCAGCGGGGCGATGCGCTGGGCGAGCCGGTCGCGCGCCGGGCCCGGCCTGGTGAGCTGGTACTCGAGCAGCAGGTCGTCGAGGTGGTAGCGGCCGGTCGGGCGGTTGAGCAACCGGGCGAGGGTCGCCACCTCGGCCGCCTGTTCCGCGGAGCCGGGGAGATCCGCACGCGGCACGCCGCGGGACTCGGCCAGATACACCGGGGTGCCGAACTGCTCGGCGAGTTCCGTGGCGAGGCCCCGATGGCGCGCGGCATCGGGGGCGATGGACTCGGAGTGGTTGGGCAGCAACGCGATTCCGGTTCCGCCGTCGAAGGTGACCAGCGCGGTGCCGTTGCTGAGCGCGTCCAGCGTGCGGTGCAGGATGCGAATGCGGCGGCGGGCGAGCAGGTCGGCGACCGAGTTGTACTGGTCGTCCGGGCGCAGATGGATGGCGAGAACGGTGTAGCGGTCGGTCAGCGGCGTGTCCGCACGGGCGGCGAGCTCGTCGGCGGGTTGGCCGCGCAGCAGGGCGGCGCACAGTTCGCGGCGCGCCTCGCGTTCGGCGTTGTAGATGGACTGCTCGACCTCGGTGTAGGTCTCCACGACGGTGATGTTGATGTTCATGAGCAGGTCGAGCAGCCGCGAGACGACGACGATCAGTTCGTCCTTCTCGTCGATCCTGGCGAGCGCGGCGGCCTCGGCGAGCACCGACTGCGCGGAGCCGTGGATGGCCTCGATCAGGATCGCCAGCGGAAAACGGTCCTCGGCGTGCCGCTCGGCGACCGGCACCACGAACGCGGCGACCTCGGCCCTGCTGAACGCGCGCTCCTCCCCGATGGCCTGGAGCACGGCGCGCCCGCAGGCGTAGATGGTGGGCAGTACCTCGGCGGTGAAATGACCCGCGGGCAGCTCGGCGGCGGGCGGTGTGGCGCCGAGACCGGCGGCGAGCATCCGCTCGGAGATCTGAGGCCACCTGGTCAGCAAACGGGCCACCAGTGGGAGGTCCCCGGTCACCGGGGGTGAAGCGACAGCCATGGGCCGATTGTTGCCGACGACAGGGTTGACGACAACGCGTCGGTCGCGACCGCCAAGAACTTTGTCACCGACGACAACGGGCTCCGGATTTTCTTCGTCCAGCCGTGCAGTGACGACCTGGACCATTCGGTATTGAATTTTCAGTACCGCCACCGCGAGATGGCGCGCGTCACAGCTGATACCCAATTGTGTTCTGCGCCATATCGATTTCGGGGGGCGCAACGTAGCGGATGGGAAGTACGGAAATGTTTGCAACGAAGCAACGAGGCATACGCGCGCTCGCCTGCGCCGCGCTGATCGCGGGCTTGGCGCTGGCGCAGGGATCGGCCGCGGGGGTGACGTTCGCCGACCCGGCCGTGGAGGGGAGTGCCGAGTCCGCCGCCGCCCAGGCGCTGGCCGACGCGATCACCGCCGGGCTGCTGCCAGCGGCCGACGGACGGCAGCCGAAGGCGATCGTGGACACCGGCAGCGGCGGTTCCGGTTGGGCCAAGAGCACCGCTTCGGCAGCCGTCGGGGAGGGCCCGGAGATGTCCGCGGCGCTCGCCGCGTTCGCCTACGGCCTCACAAATCCCGACGCCGCGCCGCCCGGCGCCAACCGGTGGGACTGCAAGCCGAGCGCCGCGCATCCTCGCCCGGTGGTGCTGCTGCACGGCACCTGGCTCAACGCCTACGACACCTTCGCCTACATGTCGCCGCGACTGGCCAAGGCGGGCTACTGCGTCTTCGGCTTCAACTACGGCCGCTCCGGGCTGATGGAGGGCGGCGGCATCGGCACCGTCCTGCCCGGCCGTTTCGGCGTCGGCCCGATGGAGGAGTCCTCGCGCCAGCTCGCCGAATTCGTCGAGCAGGTGCGCGCGGCGACCGGTTCGGAGAAGGTCGACATCATCGGGCACTCGCAGGGCGGCACGGTCGCCAACCGGTACCTGAAGTTCGACGGCGGCGAGGGCAAGGTCGACAAGCTGATCACCTTCGGCGCCACCCACCACGGCACCTCGCTGATGGGCATCGCCGCGCTTGGCCGCGCGATCAACAACCTCGGCGTCAACATCCTGGGCTTCTACGAGCCCATCGTCGGGCTCTCCAACATTCAGCAGGCCGTCGGCTCCGCGTTCTACGCGACGCTGAACGCCAACGGCGACACCGTCCCCGGCGTGGCCTACACCGCGGTCGGCTCGCGCTACGACGAGGTCACCAACCCCTACGACTGGACCTTCCTGCGCCCAGGCCCGGACGCGACGGTCGACAACATCACCCTCCAGGCGGGTTGCGAGCAGGACGTCTCCGACCACCTGACCATGATGTACTCGCCCCGCTCCACCTCGATCGCGCTGCGCGCACTCGACCCGACCGTCCCGACGGAACTGGCGTGCACCTTCAACCCCTGGCTGATCGGCGGCGGTGGCAGTCTCTGAGGCGACGCCGAGTTGGGTTGGCGCCCTCGGTATCCGGCTCGGCTCAGGCTCCGGCCAGATCCCTGGCGATGACCAGGCGCTGAATCTGGTTGGTGCCCTCGAAGATCTGGGTGATCTTGGCCTCGCGCATGTAGCGCTCGACCGGGAAGTCCTGGGTGTAGCCGTAGCCGCCGAAGACCTGCACCGCGTCGGTGGTGACCTTCATGGCGGCGTCGGTGGCGACCAGCTTCGCGACGCTGGCCTGCCGCGAGTAGGGCAGGCCGGCGTCGCGGCGGCGGGCGGCGTCGAGGTAGGTGGCGCGGGCGGAGTCCACGGCGGCGGCCATGTCGGCGAGGACGAAGCCGAGACCCTGGTGGTCGATGATGCGGCGGCCGAACGCCTCGCGTTCCTTGGCGTAGGCCACCGCGTCGTCCAAGGCGCGCTGCGCGAGGCCGGTCGCCACGGCGGCGATGCCGAGACGTCCGGAATCCAAGGCGCTGAACGCGATCGACAGACCTTGGCCTTCGGCGCCGATGAGCCGCTCGGCGGGCAGGAACGCGCCGTCGTAGGCAGCGGTGGTGGTGGGCACCGCCCGCAGGCCCATCTTCTCCTCGGGTTTGCCGAAGCTCAGGCCCTCGGTGTCGGCGGGAACCAGGAAGCAGGAGACGCCGCGCGATCCTTCGCCGGTGCGCGCGAACAGGGTGTAGTAGTCCGCCCGCCCGCCGTTGGTGATCCAGGATTTCGTGCCGTCGATCCGGTACCCGCCCTCGGCCGCGGTGGCCTTGCAGCGCAGCGCCGCCGCGTCGGAACCGGCGTGCGCCTCGGAGAGGCTGTACGCGCCGATCATGGTGCCGGACAACATCTCCGGCAGCCATCGCCGCTGCTGTTCGGGCGTGCCGAAGACGAAGAGCGGGTGGCAGGAGAGGCTGTGCACGCTGACCGCCACCGCGACCGCGGCCCACCGCGCGGCCAGCTCCTCCAGCACCTGCAGGTACACCTCGTAGGGCTGACCACCGCCGCCGAACTCCTCGGGGTACGGCAGGCTGAGCAGCCCGGCCGCGCCGAGCGCGCGGAACGCCTCCTCCGGGTACTTCTCCTGCTTCTCGAACTCCGCCGCGTTCGGCTCGAGCACCTTGTCGGCGATCTCCCTGGTGAGCTCGATCAGATCGCGCGCTTCCTCGGTGGGCAGCAGTCGGTCGACAGGCATCTCATCATCTCCGCGGCGGGGGTGGTCGGCTTGCCAACACATTATGGCCAACATCCAATTGCATGCAAGGCAGCATGTACTTTCCGGCCGTTATACTGCACGAATGGTTTCCGATCTGCCGCCGAACAAGCACCAGGAGAAGAGTCTGCGGACCCGCGCGCAGCTGCTTGACGCGGCGATCGACAGCCTCGCCGAGGTGGGCTACGGCGGCGCCTCCATCGCCGACATCACCGCGCGCGCCGGCGTCACCCGCGGCGCCCAGCTGCACCACTTCCACACCCGCCATGAGCTGTTCGCCCAGACCATCGGGCATCTCACCGAGCGCCAGCGCCAGGCGCTGCACCGCAAGCTGCGCACGCTGCCCGCGAACTCCGCCGCGGGAGCCGTGCTCGTCGAGCTGGTCACCGCCACCTTCGCGGGCAAACTCGGCCGCGCCTGCGTCGAGCTCTACGTCGGCATCGCCAACGACCGCGAGCTGCGCCGCGAGATGCTGCGCGTGCAGCACGATCTCACCGTCGAACTGCTCGACCGCTGTGCCGAACTCATCGGCCGGGAAATCCCCCGCGCCCGCCTCGACTCCGCCTTCTGGCTCACCATCAACCTGGTGCGCGGCGCGACCCTCGACGAGATGGTCGGTCGCGACCGCGCCCGCCGCAAACAAGTGCTCGCCGACTGGACCGAGCTCGCCGAAGTGGCCCTGCGCCGGATTTAGCGCGGAACCACTCGGGTGCGGTCGCGGCCGCCACAACCACTTGGCTCGACGACAACCCTGACCGGCCGAGAAGCCGACCGCTCCACGCGCTGCCCGGCTGACCTGCGCGGACCACCCAGTGGCCGGAAATGTCGATTTCTTGGCCGCAGGTCTGTCCTGTCATGGGGTCGCCCGCTCCTAGCGTTGTTCCACGACATCGGCGGGAGCGGAAGGCGTAGGTCCATGACATTCGACTACGACGTGGTGGTCGTCGGCTCGGGGTTCGGCGGCAGCGTGACGGCGCTGCGGCTGACCGAGAAGGGGTACCGGGTCGGCGTGCTGGAAGCGGGTCGCCGCTTCACCGACGAGGAGTTCGCCGAAACCTCTTGGCGGCTGCGGAAATACCTGTGGGCACCGCGCCTCGGCTGCTACGGCATCCAGCGCCTGGCGCTGCTGAAGGACACTTTCGTGATGGCGGGCGCTGGCGTCGGCGGCGGCTCGCTCGTCTACGCGAACACCCTCTACGAACCCCCGGAACGGTTCTTCACCGACCGGCAGTGGGGTCACATCACCGATTGGCGCGCGGAACTCGCGCCGCACTACGACCAGGCAAAGCGGATGCTCGGCGTGACGACCAACCCCGCGACGACCCAGTCCGACCGGGTGCTGCGCGAGGTCGCCGAGGATCTGGGCGTCGCCGACTCCTACCGCAGGACGCCGGTCGGCGTCTTCTTCGGCGGCCCCGGCGTCCGGCCGGGACAGGACGTGCCGGACCCGTTCTTCGGCGGCGTCGGTCCGGACCGGCGGGCCTGCACGCACTGCGGCGAGTGCATGACCGGCTGCCGCCACAACGCGAAGAACACCCTGGTCAAGAACTACCTGTATCTGGCCGAAAAGTTCGGTGCCACAGTGCATCCGCTGACCACGGTGACCGACGTGCGACCGCGCGAGGGCGGCGGCTTCACGATCACCACGCAGCGCACCGGCCGCACCGCGCGCAAGCGGCGCCGCGAGTTCACCGCCCAGCACGTGGTCTTCTCCGCCGCCGCGCTCGGCACCCAGCGCCTGCTGCACCGGCTGCGCGACACCGGCTCGCTGCCCGCGATCTCCGACATGCTCGGGCAGCTCTCGCGCACCAACTCCGAGGAACTGCTCGGCGCCCGCAGCCGCCGCGCCGACGCCGATTTCACCAAGGGCGTCGCCATCACCTCCTCCATCCACCCCGACGCGGACACTCACGTCGAACCGGTGCGCTACGGCAAAGGCAGCAACGCACTCGCCATCATGGCGACGGTGATGGTCAGCGGCGACACCCCGCGGTTCGGGCTGTGGCTGCGCGCGCTGTGGCGCGGCCGTCGCGACGTGCTGCGAGCGCACAACCCGCGGCACTGGTCCGAGCAGACGATCGGCCTGCTCGTAATGCAGTCGGTGGACAACTCCATCACCACCTACACCAAGCGCGGTTGGTTCGGGCGCCGCACGATGACCACGAAACAGGGTGCGGGCCAGCCGAATCCGAGCTGGGTGCCCGCCGGGCACGAGGTGGCGCGCGGGGTGGCGGACAAGATCGACGGCTTCCCCATCGGCACCACCTCCGGCGTCCTGAACATCCCGATGACCGGGCACTTCATCGGCGGCTGCGTGATCGGCGACTCGGCCGAGACCGGCGTCGTCGATCCGTACCACCGGCTCTACGGTCATCCCGGCCTGCACGTCATCGACGGTTCGACGATCTCGGCGAACCTCGGGGTCAACCCGTCGCTGACCATCACCGCGCAGGCCGAACGCGCGGTTTCGTTGTGGCCCAACAAAGGTGAGGCCGATCCGCGGCCTGCGCTCGGCGCACCGTACCGGCGGCTCGATCCGATCCCGCCGCGTCGTCCGATCGTCCCACCGAACGCGCCTGCGGCGCTGTGTCGTTCGACCGCCGAGACGGCACCGGGCTTTTCGACCGATACCGCGGCGCCGGGCATTGCGACCGATACCGCGGCACCGGGCCGTGCGACCGATACCGCGGCACCGGATCTTCCGACCGCGACCTCGGCACGGCGGCTACCGATCGAGCCGGTGCGCTGACCCGCACCGGCGACCGGAACCTCGCCGAACGTCAGGCGAGCTTCTTCGCGAGTGCGCGACCCGCGGCGCGACCCGAGAAGATGCAGCCGCCGAGGAAGGTGCCTTCCAGCGCGTTGTAGCCGTGCACACCGCCGCCGCCGAACCCGGCGACCTCGCCTGCGGCGTACAGGCCGGGCAGCGGGGTGCCGTCGGGTCGCATCACCTGCGAGTCGAGGTTGGTCTGCAAGCCGCCGAGGGTCTTTCGGGTGAGGATGTTCAGCCGGACCGCGATCAGCGGACCCGCTTCGGGGTCGAGGATGCGGTGCGGCTTGGCGACCCGGCCCGCCTTGTCCCCGAAGTACTGGCGCGCGTTGGTGATCGCCATCAGCTGCGCGTCCTTGCTGTACTTGTTGTCGATCTCCCGGTCACGGGCGACGATCTGCCGCTCCAGGTCGTCGTGGTCGAGCTGGGGTCCGCGCGCGATCTTGTTCATGCCGTCGACCAGCTCGCGCAGCGTGTCGGCGACGACGAAATCGACGCCGTGCTGTTTGAACGCCTCCACCGGGCCTGGCGCGCCCTTGGCCACCCGACTCTTCAGGGTGAGTTTGAGGTCCTTACCGGTGATGTCGGGGTTCTGCTCGGAACCCGACAGCGCGAACTCCTTCTCGATGATCGACTGGGTCAGCACGAACCAGGAGTAGTCGTAGCCGCTCGCCAGGATCGCTTTCATCGTGGTGTTGGTGTCGAAACCGGGGAAACACGGTGCGGGCAAACGCTTTCCGTTGGCGTCGAACCACAGCGAGGACGGCCCCGGAATGATGCGGATGGCGTGGTCGGGCCAGATCGGGTCCCAGTTGTGGATGCCCTCGGTGTAGTGCCACATGCGATCCCGGTTCACGATCGCGCCGCCCGCGCTCTCCGAGATGGCCAGCATGCGACCGTCGACGTGCGCGGGAACACCGGAGATGAGCGTCTCCGGGCATGGCCCGAGCCGCTCGGTGGGCCAGTTGCGCCGGATCATCTCGTGGTTGTGACCGATGCCGCCGGAGGTCACCACGACCGCCTCGGCCCGAAACTCGAACTCCCCCACGGCTATCCGCGACGACGCTTTGCCGCGCTCCAGATCGGTGTCCTCCAGGACAGTGCCGCGCACGCCGACCACCGCGCCGTCCTCGACGATCAGCTCGTCCACCCGGTGCCGGAAACTGAAGCCGACCAGCCCGCGCCGCTCGCCCTCGAGCACCGGCTCCTGGAAGACCCGCACGACCTCGGGACCGGTGCCCCAGGTGAGGTGGAAGCGCGGCACCGAATTGCCGTGGCCGTCGGCGGCCGCGCCGCCGCGCTCGGCCCAGCCGACCAGCGGAGTCACCCGCAAACCCAAGGCGCGCAGGTAGTCCCGCTTCTCGGTGGCCGCGAAGCGCACATACGCTTCGGCCCACTGACGCGCCCAGAGGTCCTCGTCGTCGCGATCGAATCCCGCCGAGCCGAGCCAATCCTGCAGTGCCAGTTCGTAGGAGTCCTTGATGCCGAGGCGCCGCTGCTCCGGGCTGTCCACGAAGAACAGCCCGCCGAGCGACCAGAACGCCTGCCCGCCGAGGTTGTTGCGGTTCTCCTGGTCGAGCAGGTGCACCTTGCGACCCGCCTTGACCAGCTCGTGGGCGGCGACCAGGCCGGCGAGGCCCGCGCCGACCACGATCACATCGGCCTCGCGCGCGAATTCGGGACTGCAGTTGGTCATGTTCATCCTTCGATTGGCGTGCTGTAGGCCAGCACGACGTGACAGAAGAGGTCGGTGCGCCGCCGCAGGGCGGTGCGGCTGCGCGGTTCCATCAGCACCTGCACCGCGGTGCCGTCGTGCACGGCCACCATGGCCTGGCCGAGCGCCTCCGGGTCGGGGACGCCGCGCCCGACCCGGCCGAGCGCGGTCACCACGGTCGGCATCAGCGCCGCGACGATCGCCTCCTCGCGGGCGGCCATCACCCGGCGCAACGTCGGCGTGCGCAGGGCGTGGCTGGTGAACTCGGCGGTGATCCGGTACCACGCCTCGTCCAGCGGGACCGCGCGCAGCAGCCGGTCCACCGCGTCGCGGAGGTCGGCGATGCCCTCGACGGAGATGTCGTCGAGGGCGGTGCGGACATCGGCGAGCATCGCGGCCGAGCGTTCCTCCCACATAGCGAGGAAAAGCTCGTCGAGCGAGGTGAAGTTCGAGTAGAAGGCGCCGCGGGTGAATCCCGCGCGCTCGCAGACCCGCTCGACCGTTGCCCTGCCGAACCCGTCCTCGGCGAAGACCTCGTAGGCGGCGGTGAGCAGGCGTTTGCGGGTCGCGGCCCGTCTGCGGGTGGCAGGGCGCGCCCCCGCGGTGGACGGCGCCATCGTCGACTCCTCTCGCCCCGGTTCGATACACCGGCGTATTCGATACAGGAATGTATCAGGACTCGGGCGCGCCGAAACCCGAAACGGCGGAGAAACGGGTTACCGGTCCGGCGGGGCGATCTTGCTGATCAGGACGTCCCCGTCGCGCGGGGTCACGGTGACGAACTGGCGATAGGTGCGCACCGCCGCGTCGGGGCGGGTCTCGGTGATCACCACGTCGAAGCGGCCGTCCGGCAGCGGCAGCACCAGTACGCAGTGGCTGGTTCCCACGGGAACCGAGGCGATGCCCGCGTCGATGACGTCGATGCGCGACACCGCCGCGTCGGGCGTGGTCGCCGCGCGCGCCGCGACACCGGACTTGGTCACGTAGTAGGCGTGCTGGAAGGCGAGGATCGCGTCGGGTCCGCTGGCCAGCGAGCCGGTGCCGTTGCCGCGCACCAACTGGTCGGATCGGGTCGGCTCACAGCCGGGTCCGCCGCCGAGCACCGGGTCGGCGACCGTGGCGGACTGGCGCGGTTCGGTCACCTCCGCGGCGTACACAAGCACCACCGCCACCGCGGCGAGCGACGCGCCGACGGTCGCGCCGCCGACGAGCCAGGGGCGCCGCCGGTTTCGCGGTCGCCCGCGCCGCGGCGAACGCTTGCCCTGCTGCCTCCGGAGCGGCTGGCCGACCTGCTGCGGCGGGATCATGCCCGGCCACAGCGGCGTCGTCGCCGCTTCCCTGCCCCTGCCACGGCGCAGCGCACCGCGACGCGCGACAGTGCGGCTGCCGAGATCGAACGCGTTCGACGCCATGACTCCGCCGCACCCTCCGTATCAATGCCATTGCGCAATAACAAGATTGCACATTTGCGCCGAAGATGACGGATGAATGGCGCAGAGCGGCAGAAGACCACACGGCATAATGTCGCCCGGGTGGGACCCGAGACGACACGATCGGCGGGGCCGTGTCCGATCTCGATCGTTCCGACAGAGAGGCACACATGCGCCGAGAGCAGGCGACCATACGTCCGACGGTGTTACCGAGAAGCGGTTTCGCCGAACGGCACCGCGCGACCCGCGAAGCGGTCCTCACCTCGCAACGCGGCAGGATCATCACCGCGATGGTGGAAAGCGTACGGGCCAAAGGGTATTCCGCGACCACACTCTCCGATATCGTCGGCAGGGCCCGGGTGTCGCGCAGCACGTTCTACGAACACTTCGCCAACAAGGAGGAGTGCTTCGTCGAGGCCGTGCACACCGGCATCGACATCGTCGCCTCCCGCATCGCCGAGGAACTCGCCCAGCTCCCGCAGGATGCCGACGCCCTCGCCAAGATTCGCTCGATCGTGCACACCTATTGCGAAATGATCGTCACCGAACCGGATTTCGCGTGCGTCGTGCTGGTGGAGTCGTTCAAGGTGGACCAAGCGGCCGTGGCCTACCGCGACCTCGCCGTGGACCGTTTCGCCGAGCTCTACCGCGTCTTCTACCACCAAGCCCGCGCGGCCGACCCGTCCCTGCCCGAGCTGGCGGACGACCTGATCGCACTGATTCCGGAGGCGATCGGCGAGCGGACCCGCCGCACGATGGTCTCGCACGGACCGGCGAAGGTGCCCGAATTGGCCCCGCTGTTCGTGGATTTCGCGTCGACGGTGCTGGGGCTTCGCTGAATCAGAACAGCGTCATCGGCTCGTCCCCCACCGGTTCGGGCAACGGGTCGAGTTCCGGGAGCCGGGCGCGGACCTCGTCGTGGAAACGCCGGGCCAAGTCCAGCGCGCCCGCGTTGTCGGGGGTGTGCAGGAATACCGTCGGCGAGCGCCCCTCGCGCAGCCAGGCTGTCACCGTGTCGAGCCAGGGACGCCACCCGGCGACGGTGCGCTCGACGTCGTCCCGCCCGTGGTACCGCACGATCGGGTATTCGGTGAGCGCGTCGGTGCGCCGCGGCACGCGCGGCTTCTTCGACCGCGCCTCCTGCTCCGCGGGGCCCGCCGCGACCCCGTCGAAAAGGACTGTGGTGTCGAAGGTTATCCACTCGGCGCCGACCCTGGCGAGCACCCGCTCCAGCGCCTGCCCCGCGCGCCGGTCCTCGAAGAAGGCCGGGTGCCTGACCTCGACCCCGCACCGGTATCCCCCGGGCAGCCCGCGCAGGAACGCCGCGAGCGCGCCGAGATCGGTCGGACCGAACGAGCCGGGCAACTGCACCCACAGCGTGTGCAGGCGCGGTCCGAGCGGCTCCATCGCGCCGAGGAACGCGCGCAGTTCCCGGTCCGCGCCGGTGAGCCTGCGCTCGTGGGTGATCGGCTTGGGCAGCTTCAGCACGAAACGGAAATCGGGCGCGGTCTGCTCGGCCCATGATTCGACGGTGTGGCGCGCGGGGGTCGCGTAGAACGTGGTGTTGCCCTCGACCGCGGTGCAGCGCTCGGCGTACCAGCGCAACCGTTCCGCGGGTCCCAGCTGCCGCTCCTGCCATGCCGCGTGCGTCCACATCGCACATCCCACGTGAAGCCGCATGCCCGCGACGTTAGCGAAGGGTGGGGCGGGTGCTGTCGGCGGACTCGGTCTCGGACTCCTCGGGCCGCACCCTCTGCAACAGCAACACGACGAGCGCGCAGCCACCGGCTATCAAGATCGCCGTGAGGCCGGGCACCGCGGAAAGCCATCGGTCGGGATCGGCGTAGCGGCGCGGGATGTCCAGTTCGCCGCCGAAGATGAGACCACGGAGCGCGACGACGACGCCGGGCACGTACAGCAGCGAGAGAGCGAGCACCTTGCTCGGACTCTCGATCGGCTGCGCCGTACCGAAGCAATATCCGGTGATCAGCGCCAGCGCCAGACAGCCCGCCATGGTCGCCGCCGGCGTCGGGCCTTCCGGCCGTGCGGTCGCCGCGGCGAACGCACTCAGCGCCGCGGTCGCCGCAAGCCCGGCCATCGGCATCGGACGGGCCATCCCGAGCAGCATGCCGCCCACCGTGCTGCCGAGCAGCAGCGGCACTGTCCAACCGGAAAGCGCGGTGACCACGATCGCACCTCCGGACGCCGCGATGGCCGCGCTGAGCACGACGATCACCCCGTCGCGTCCGGGTAGCAGCAGCGCAGCGCCCAGCACCGTGACCACCGTGACAGCGGCGACGAGCAGCACCTCCAGCAGCGTCGCGCCGCGGTGGACCAGCCACTCCGAACTACCGAGCGTGATGAGCAGGGTCAGCAACGCGGCGACGATCGGCCGCAGTGGCAGCTCGACCGCGATCACCGATTCCCGGCGTCGATGCCGGTTCAGCAGCGCGCACGCCAGCACCAGCGCGACGGTCGGCCAGAGCAGCCAGAGTGGCGGCGAGTCCGTCACGAAGCCGGCGGGCAACTCCGGCGCGATCGGATGCCCGATGCCCGGCACACTCAGGTCGCCGATCACGATGCTGGTGAGCGCGCCAAGGGTGGCCGCGCCCGCGAACACCATGTGCCGCCCCGCCGCCGTCATCAGCCCGCCGAGCAGCATCCCGCCCGCCAGCGAATCGATGTCGTTGAGCGTAGTCAGCGGGGCGAGCGCGGAGAAGCTGCGGCTTATGGTGTGGTTGATCAGCAGCACGACCGTGCCGAATAGAGCCACCAGCCACGCCACCACGGCCGAATCGGCGGTGCATGTGAAGACCGCGGCGATCACCGCGACGACGAAGCCGATCGCGGTCGCCCTCGGCAGGTTGTCGGCGAGCAGCTGCATCTCCACCGTCGCCGTCCCGCGGGCCCACGCCAGCGAGATCGGCGTGGTGAGCGCCAGTCCGCCGACCACGGCGGCGATGAACGCCGTGATCAGCTCGACCGCATTCGCGCAGCGTCGCACCAGGTCAAAGGTAGTTGACTAGGTCTGCCGCTGATCGATTTAGGCGATGTGAGTGTCGAACAGCGGACGCGCGGCGGATGCGACCTCGCCGACGGCCACCGCGTCCTATGCTGGAGCGCCATGGAACTGGACGACCGACCAGCCTTGCCGCTGCTGCACGCCCGCCTTCCCGCAGTCGCGGACGAACTTCCCTTCCGGCAGCTCGGCACGGCACCGACACCGGTGCGACCGCTGCACGAGCTCCCCGCCGGCGTCGCTCCGGTGTGGCTGAAGGACGAGAGCGGCTACGGCGACGGCGGCTGGGGCGGCAACAAGGTGCGCAAGCTGGAATGGTTGCTGCCCGAGGCGGTTCGCACCGGGCGACGCACCTTGCTGACGGTGGGCGGCGTCGGTACAAACTGGGGCCTTGCCGCCACGCTGTACGGGCGTGAGCTCGGACTGCACACGGTGCTCGCGCTGATCGACCAACCGCTCGACGAGCACGTGCGCGCGCAACTGGCCCGGCTCGAGGCCTCCGGCGCGGAGATCCATCGGACGCGCACCAAATCGCGCACCGTTCTCACCGCTCCCCTGCTCTACGCCAAGCACTGGCGGCCAGGCGCGGCCCCCTTCTACCTGCCCGCCGGCGGTTCCGCGCCGCTCGGCGTACTCGGTTACGTCGAGGCTGGATTGGAGATCGCCGCCCAGGTCCGCGCGGGTGTTCTGCCCGAACCCTCGCATGTCGTCACCGCGATCGGCTCCGGCGGGACGGCGGCCGGGCTGGTGCTCGGACTGCGGCTCGCCGGACTGCGCACCCGGGTGTTCGGCGTCGTCGTCAACGACACCCTTCGCCTCGACGCACCGACGCTGCTGCGGTTGGCGGACCGCACGATCGCCCTGCTGCGCAAACGCGGCGCGGTCTTCGAAGCACCCGCACTCACCTCCGACGACCTCGAGATCACCCGGAACTGGCTCGGCCCCGGCTACGGCCACCCCATTCCCGCCGCCACCGAGGCGGCAGACCTCGCGGGCGACAGCGAGGGCCTCGCCTTGGAGCCGGTGTACACCGCGAAGGCACTGGCCGCCCTGCTCTCCCACAACGCCCAGGGAAGTTTCGGCACCGGCCCCGTCCTGTTCCTGAACACCAACGGCCCTCGCTGACCACCCAGCACCGCAACGAGATACAGCGCACCACCTCGGCCGCGATCACCTGCGTAGTCGACTACTCGACTCGGCCGGACAGGATGCTCTACAAGACGTGCGGGCCGGATGTCATACCCCCGCGAGCACAGGTGATCGACCTGAAATCAGCCCGCGGTGCCACGGGGCACGATCCACTCGGTCGGCTGGCCGGTGATTTCCGCGATCAGATCGAAATCGTGGTCGTAGTGCAGCACGGTGAGTTCGGCCAGCTCGGCGGTAGCCGCAATGATGAGGTCCGGCAACGGCCGCCGGTGCGGTCCCCGTTTGGCCAGTTGCCCCTGGACATCGAGTGCCCGCCTCATCGCCGCGCCGTCCGTCGCGACCCAAGGCAGTGCCTGAAGCGCGGTGTCGAGGCGTAGATAGTCAGAGCCGCTGCGGGCCGAATACAGCAACTCCAGCGCCGCCATCTCACACACCGCGAGCCGCCCCGCGGTGATCTCGCGGTCCAAGCGTCGCGCGGCGTCCTGGGAGTTGTAGCGCTGAGCGTGCGCGCTCTTGTCTGCGAGGTAGACCGGGGCGTCGGTCACTCCCACGCTCCCCGCATGGTCTCCGGATCGAGGTCGAGGTTCACGGTTCGGAAGGTTTCCACGGCTTGCGCACGGCGGCGCTCCGCGAGAACGTGAGCAAGGGCTCGGTTCACCGTTTCCGACTTGCCGCGGGTACCGAGAACTCGCGCGGCTTCCTCCCAGTCGTCTGTGAGATCTATCGTCGTGCGCATCAACGCCACCTCCATTCTGATGCGTAGCTATGGCTTCCAATTGATATCAACCTCGGCGCAATAGACGCATCATTACTGCGCGCACATGTGCGGTCACGATCGACGGCATGCTCGAGCGCGGCGACCGCGGGTCGAACTGCCCCATCGGAATTTCGCCGGTTGATGTCGCCCGCGCTCATCGGATGCGCAATGCGGTCCAGCGCCAGCCCGAGGTGCGGGTGTGCACGATGCGGCCCGCCAGGGCGAAACGTCGGGCGCCGCGGTCGTAGCCGGCGAAGACTTCCGCGCTGCGGGGGTCCACCGGTGTCACCGCGACGCGCGCCAGGACAGCGACGCCGAGACCGCGGCCCGGTGTCAGGTCGCCCGCGATCAAGGTGCGGATCGCCGACACCACGGCGGGCTCCGCGACGGAGGCCAGTTGGCCGAGCGGCCTGCGCTGGTCCAGCACCTCCAGGGTGAGGCGCAGCGAACGCTCCGCGAACTTGCGCGCCGAGGTGATCAGCTCGTCCTGTTCCGTCGCGGCGTGCGACTCCCGGACGGCGCGCTGAACTCCCGCGCCGGCAGTCGCGTCTCCGCGCGGGCGCATCCGGCAGGGCTGGGATCGCGGTGGCGCGTGGAAGCCGCGCAGCGGCGGCTCGTTGTGCGGCGCGGGCGACAACGCCTTGCGCTCGTCGGACATCTGGCACCCCCCTTGAACTCGGCCTGTTTGCCCGCCGATTCTGCCCACCGCGGACCCGATCGCGCGCGTAGTCGACTACCCGAAATCGGACCGACCGGAATGGTCCGCGACCAGCAGCGCGACCAGGGCACGCCGGACGGCGGCGGAGGCGGCGGCGCGGGACAGTCCGCGCCGTTCCACCAGGTGGTGCCGGAAGGGCCAGCCGACGGTGGCGTCGATCGTGTCGAGCAGCTGCTCGTCGCGTTCTCCGTCGCGGGTCAGTTCGGCGTCGAAAGCGCGCGCGAGCGCGGCGCGAATCCGCCTGTCGGTCAGCCGCATTCGCGCGTCCAAGGCGGGCAGACTGTGCGATTCCAGCAGGCCGAGCACGCGGGGGTTGCGCTGGAGCGCGAAGATGTCGGCGCTCTGCTCGACAACCAGATCGATGCGCTCCGCCAGCGGCAGCGCGGGGTCGATGGTCCTGATCAGCGCCTCGACCTGCTCGGACTGCCGGTCGACGGCGGCGATCCGCAGATCGTCGATCGCGGGAAAGTGCACGAAGATGCTGCGCTCCGAGGCGCCCGCACGCTGCGCGATGTCCTTGGCGGTCGGCGCGAAGATGCCCTCCTTCACGGCGCCAAGCAGGGCGTCGATGATCGCGCCCCGGGTCTGTTCCGGATTGCGGCGCCGTCGCGCGCCGGTCGTGCCCTCAGCCATGACCGCATCCGATCACAGATCGCGCGGACGAGCGACGACCGGCCCGTCGTCCCGGCACAGATTCACTATTGCAGTATCGCTGCAATAGTGCGTAGGGTCGACCGAAACCGCCGAGGGTCGGCAACTACGGGGCGAACGCCCACGACAAGCGAGGAGCGCGCATGGTCGAGCGGGAGAACGGCGAGACTTCGGGCCCGCGGGTGTCCCGTCGCGGCGTCTTCGGCGTCGGCGCGGCGGCACTGGCGGCCGCGGGCGTCGGCGTCGGACTCGGCGGCTGCGCCGACGACGACCAGGTGCGCCCCTCGGCCACGCCGACCGACCCGAGCGATCACATCCGTGCCGCCAACCAGCGGGCCGCCGAGACCCTGCCCTTCTCCGACACCGCCGACTTCGCCGACGCCGACCGCGGCTTCGTCGCGGCGCTCGAACCGGGCACGATCACCGACGACCAGGGAAAGGTGGTGTGGGACAACGACTCCTACGGATTCCTACGCGAACCCTGCCCGCAGTCGGCGCATCCGAGCCTGTGGCGGCATTCCCAGCTCACCGTGAAGCAGGGGCTGTACGAGATCGCGCCCGGCTTCTATCAGATCCGCGGCCTCGACCTGTCGAACATGACGCTGGTCGAAGGCGACACGGGCGTGGTCGTGATCGACCCGCTGATCTCCGCCGAAACCGCGGCCGCCGGACTGGCGCTCTACCGCGCGCACCGCGGGCACCGTCCGGTCACCGGTCTGATCTACAGCCATTCCCACGTCGACCACTTCGGCGGCGCGCTCGGCGTGACCACCCACCAAGACGTCGCCGAGGGCCGCTGCCCGGTGCTCGCGCCCGTCGGCTTCCTGGAACACGCTGTCGCCGAGAACATCTACGCCGGGACAGCGATGGCGCGCCGCGCGGCGTACATGTACGGCGCCGCTCTGCCGCGCGGTCCGAAGGGGCAGATCGGGGCGGGCCTCGGCCAGACCACCTCGCTCGGCACCGTCACCCTGATCGAGCCGACCGTCGACATCGTCCGCACGGATCAAGAGGAGACGATCGACGGCGTCCGTATGGTGTTCCAGCTGACGCCGGGCACCGAGGCGCCGTCGGAGATGAACTTCTACTTCCCCGACCGCAGGGTGCTGTGCATGGCCGAGAACGCCACCCACACCATGCACAACATCCTGACCCTGCGCGGCGCGTTGGTCCGTGACCCGCACGTGTGGTCGAAGTACCTCACCGATTCGATCAACCGCTACGGCCGCGCCAGCGACGTGGTGTTCTCCTCCCATCACTGGCCGGTCTGGGGCACCGAGCGGATCGTGGAATTCCTTTCCGCGCAACGGGATCTGTACGGCTACCTCAACGACCAGACGCTGCGGCTGCTCAACAAGGGTTATGTCGGCGCCGAGATCGCCGAGCTGATCCAGTTGCCGCCCGAGCTGACGAAAACCTGGTCGACGCAGGGCTAT
The DNA here is from genome assembly GCF_001612615.1 of Nocardia amikacinitolerans NBRC 108937. Taxonomy (GTDB): domain Bacteria; phylum Actinomycetota; class Actinomycetes; order Mycobacteriales; family Mycobacteriaceae; genus Nocardia; species Nocardia amikacinitolerans. The sequence goes on from NZ_BDAU01000032.1 coordinate 157,129, forward strand.
TACGGTTCGGTCAGCCACAATGTGAAAGCCATCTACCAGCGCTACATGGGCTGGTTCGACGGCAATCCCGCGCACCTGTGGGAACATCCGCCGGTCGAGTCCGCCAAGCGTCACGTCGAGGCGATGGGCGGCGCGAAGGAGGTGCTGAAGAAGGCGCAGCGCGCCTACGACGCGGGCGACTATCGGTGGGTGGCACAGATGGTGAACTACGTCGTCTTCGCCGATCCGACCGATACGACGGCAAAACACTTGCAGGCCAGCGCCTTCGAACAACTGGCCTACGGCGCGGAGAACGCCACCTGGCGCAACTTCTACCTCAGCGGCGCGCACGAACTGCGCAACGGCTCGTTCGGCACACCGATTCAAGCGAATTCGACGGATCTGCTGACCGCGATCAGCGTGGAGCAGGCGTTCGACGCCATGTCGCTGCGCGTCGACGGACCGAAAGCGTGGGGCGTCCGGCTGGTCACCGACTGGCGCTTCCGCGACGAGGCCGATCGCACGCACCGCGCCGAACTGCGCAACGGCGTGCTCGTGCACTACGACCGCCGCCCCGACGACGGACTTCCCGCGCCGGACGCCACGATCGTCCTCACCCGCGCCGCGCTGTCGCGGGCGTTCCTCGCGGGCGGCGACCTGCGCGAGGCGGTGCGCAACGGCGACATAACGATCGAGGGCAACGCCGCAGCGCTGGCGCAGCTGCCCGGACTGTTCGACAAGCCGGATCCCGGCTTCGCCATCGTCACCCCGTGACGGGCAACCGGATCACTGCTCGTCCACGACGCCGAGGACTTCCTTGCCGATCACACCGGCGAGCACCTCGGTCGAATACGCCATGAGCTGACCGGCTTCGGCGTCGCGCAGGTGCCGCTGGATGGGCGAGGTCTTGAGATATCCGGACGCGCCGCCGACGCGCACGCCGAGCTGCGCGACGTCGACGGCGACCTTGTTGGCGAGGTATTTCGCTCGCCCGAGCGTAGGCAGGAACGCCGGAATCCCGTTGTCCGCCTGCCACAGTGCGCGCTCGTACAGCGCGTGCGCGGCGGCCAGTCTGGTCTGCGCGTCGGCGACCTCGTGCTGCACCCACTGCTGGTGCGACAGCGGGGCGCCGAGGATCACCCGCGACGCCGCGTGCTCGACCAAGGCGTCCAGCGCCGCGTCGGCGATGCCGAGCGAGAGGGCGGGCAGCCCGGCGGGAATCACCGCGAAATCGCCTGCGTCGGGCCGTCTTCCGCGATACTCGGCGCGCAGCACGGTACGCTCGAACGACAGCAGCTGGCTGCGGGTGGCGCGCAACCCGAGCGTGTCCCAGATCGGGATGATCGACACGGTCGCGTCCGGCACCACGCCGAAGAAGGTCGGCACGCCGTCGACGAGGGCGTTGACGAAGAGATAGTCGGCGATCTCGGCGCCGGAGACGAACCTCTTGGCGCCGGTCAACTCCCAGCCGCCCGGCGCGGGCAGCGCCTCCTGCTGCGGCTGGAGGAAGCGGTTGCCGCTGGCGGGTTCGGAGAGCGCGTTCGCGAATCGCTTGCCCGCCAAGAACTCCTCGGCGAAGAAGGGGCCGAGCGTATCCGCGGTGATCTCCGCCAGCGCGACGCCCGCGCCCGCGTGCATGGTCCAGATGGTGGCGGTGGACGGGTCGGCCTTCGCCAGCGTGCGTACCAGCTGTCCGAACACCTGGTAGCTCAGGCCCGTGCCGCCGACGTGCTCCGGCAGTACCGCGCGATCGACCTCGGCGTCGCGCAACGCGATCAGGTGTTCGATTGCGATCTCGGCGCGTTCGTCGTAATCGGCTGCGGCAGCACGGAATTCCGCGGCGAGTTCGGTGACGCGGTCGAGCGCGCTTCGCTCGCTCGCGCGGACCGGGAAGGGGCTTGGTTCGGTCACAGGGCGCTCCGGTCGCGGCTCGGCGGACGTGTCTCGACAAGACTACGCAGCCCGCGCGGCACGCCCGCGCGCTTCACTGCGAGAGGGTGACCGGCGGCGGCTGCCAGCGGCCGTCGATCGCCTCGGGGCGCGGCGCGTACAGCCGCATGGTGAGCGAGAACGGGCCCTCCGACGGGATGGGCAGCCAATTGCCCTGCGGCACCGCGGATCCGGGGTCGTCGTGCTGGATCGCCAGCTCGATCGCGCCGTCCGGGCCCGGCACGACCGGGACCTGATGGCCCACCGCGTGGATGCCCGCGGGATTGCGCACCAGGTAGCCATCGGCGTCGTACGCGGTGAGCGACCAGAACGCGTCGACGGGCGGGGTCTGCCCGGCGGCGAAGCGCAGGCGGTACCGGGCGGGGGTGCCGTTGTCGTCCGCGGTCCCGAAGTAGGTGGGGTAGATCGCGTCCTGAGGTAGGTTGGTGCCGACGCCTTTTCGCGCGACGGACGCGCGGTGTAGATAGTCGGTGCCGTATACGCCCGCTTGTGGATCGAAGGACCAATCGTTGAACATCCGGGTCTCCGGATCGACATAGACGTCGATGGTGCGCTTGGCATCGGTCGCCGCGGTCGTCAGTTCCGCGTCGGATATGCCGCGGACCCGGCCGCCCGGCGCGATCCCGATCTCGGCGAACCGCGCCATCGCGGGTTCGTCGGCCGGTGCGGGCCGATCGGTGTCCATGAGTGCGCAGAGCCGGTCGAAGAAGTCCCTGGCGTCCATGTCGGCGACTTGCTCGACCGGCGGCTGCGGCGGTTCGGAGGGCGTGACCGGTTCGGCCGGGGCAACACGGCGGGCGACCCAGTCACCGAGCGGAGCCAGCCGTATCCCCCGCTGGATGTCGTGCACGCGCGATATGTCGGCGGCGCCTTCGACCTCGATGCGACCGAGTACCGAGACGGTGGGGGTCGGCATCGGCAGTGGTGTCAGCTCCTCGGGCAGGGCGCCGGACCAGTTCGGACCGATGATCACGTAGGTGAATGGCGGAGTGGTCACGCCGGGCCGCACCTGCGGGCGCACGCTGCTCGGGTTGTGCACGGTGTTGGTCCATGCGTCCATGATCTGCATCAACCAGTAGCGGCCGGGGTCGACCGCCGGGACCTGGAGCACGATCGGGCCGCCCGAAAGATCCAGCCACGCCGTGGAATACAGCGTGTCCAGGTTGTACCCCACCGCGCCGCGCCGATCCGGCGTCGCCAACGCCGCGGCATGCTGGAAACGGTTGACCGGTGTGCTCGCCAGCGCGGTATCCCGCATCGCATGCATCAGCACCAGCGGGTAGCCGAAGATGTAGGCGTCGTTCGCGATAATGCCCGCTTCGCTCAGGACGGCGGGTTCCTCGTCCGTCGACCGGTCGCACGCGGCGAGGCCGATGGCGGCCGCCGTCGCCCAGCCGAGGACGGTGCGGCGCGTGATCTCGCGTCCCGCACCCGAGGAGTGCGCACCATCCCACTCGTTCATGAGTCTCCTCGCGAGGACGTAAGAGGGAGAGCCTCGCGAGTATAGCCAGATAATAGCCGACGAGAATCAGTCCGCCGCCCAGCTGAGCGCCTGGACGGGACAGCTGTCGACGGCGAGCGCCACCACCTCGACGTCCGGCGGCGATACCGACTCGACCAGCGGCTCGACGACGCCGTCCGCGCCGACACGGAACAGCGCGGGCGCCAGCGCCTCGCACATGCCGTGCCCTTCGCACCTACCGCGGTCGGCCGCGAGCCTCACGGCCGGATCCGTTCGAGCCGGATGGGCAGGCCGTCGGCGGGCGTCGGACCGGTCCCGGCCACCAGCGGCACCTCGTAGTTCGCGGGCACGGTCCAGCGGTAGTGGAGCAGCATCTGGTGCAGCACGGCCTTGACCGTCATCCCGCCGAAGTAGAGCCCGATGCACTTGTGCGCTCCACCGCCGAAGGGCGTCCAGGCGAAGCGGTGCGCCTTGTCCTCGCGGCGCTCCGGCGCGAATCGCTCCGGGTCGAAAGCGGCTGCGTCCCGCCAGAATTCGTCGGTGCGCATCATCGTGTACGGGCCGCACATGATCAGCGTTCCCCGCGGCACGAAGTGGCCGAGAATATCGGTGTCGCGCAGGGTTTCGCGGGCCTGCTGGGCGACCGGGGCGTACATCCGCAGCGCCTCCTTGAACGCCATGTCCAGCGCGGGCAGCCGGTCCAGATCGTCGTAGTCGAGCGAATCCTTGCCGAGCGCACGGGATTCCGCGCGCAGCCGCTCCTGCCACTCCGGATGCCTGCCGAGCTCGTGCACCAGCATCGCGGAGGCGATCGTGCTGGTGTCGTGGGCGGCCATCATCACGAAGATCATGTGCTGGACGACCTCGTCGTCGGTGAAGGTGTGCCCCTCCACCGTGCTGGCCCGGCACAGCACGCTGAACAGGTCGTTGCCCTCCCCCGCGCGTTTGACGGGCAGCTCGCGACGGAAGTACTCCTCGAGCACCCGGCGCCCGCGCAGCCCGCGCGCCCACACCCCGCCGGGCAGATTGGCGCGGACCAGCGCCGTGCCGCCGTGCACCGCGTCCTCGAAGGCGTGCTCGAGCTTGGTTGCCTCGGGTCCGAGCGCGGCGCCCGCGAACACCTCGGTGGCCTGTTGCAGCAGGAGCTTCTTGATGGCGCTGTAGACGGGAAAATCGTTGGCCGGACGCCACTTCCGGATGCCGTCGCGCAGCAGCGGCGTGGTCAGCTCGAGGTAGCCGACCAGGCGCGGCCGGGTGAACGCCTGCTGCATGATCCGGCGATGGAACAGATGCTCGTCGAAATCGCGCAGCAGCAGGCCGCCGCGGAAGAACGGGCCGATGAGCCATTCCCAGCCGCGCTGCGCGGAGAAGACCTTGTCCCGGTCAAGCATGACGACCTCGAAGGCCTCCGGACTCCCGACGGTGACCACCGGCCTGCCGAGCACGCCCATCCACTGCACCGGGCCGAATCGTTCGAAACGCTTGCGCGCGAACTCGATCGGATCGGCCAGGGTGTGCAGGGTGTATCCGATGCCCGGCGGCCCGAAATCACCAAGGGTCGGGCGCAATCCGCTGCCCGCAGGCGGCTCGGCCAGTGGACGCACCCTGGTCGGATAACGGCGGACGAAACGGACGCCGACGCGCTGGACCCGCCAGGACAGCCGGGTCCGCAGCTGCCTGGCCCCGTCGGACACCGCACTGACTCTTTGTGGCACGAGAAGACTCATGGCCCATCCCTTCGCGACGCTGCGATGGATCGACGATATCGGAAACGTGCGTTTCCGTAAACGTTTGTTTCCCAACTTGTGCTGTGCCAAGCTGGCCGGGTGACTCGCGCATTCACCGGCACTTACCGCGGGGTGTCCAGCGCCGAGCGTCGCGAGGATCGGCGCAGGCGGCTGCTCGACGCCGCGCTGGACATCGTCGGCACGCAGGGCCTCGCGGCGCTCACCGTGCGCGGGGTCTGCGAACAGGCCAAGGTCGGTCCCAGGTTCTTCTACGAGGCGTTTCCCGATCTCGACGCACTTGCCTCCGATCTGCTGCTGGAGGTGCAGCGTTCCGCGCTCGATCGCGCGCGCGTGGCCATCGCCGAGACCGAAGGCCCGCCCGCGCGGCGCATCCGGGCCGCGGTGGCCGCCCTCATCACCGAGCTCACCGACGACCCGCGCCGGGCGAAGATCGTCTTCGCCCAGGCCTACGGCAACGAGGCGCTGATGCGCGCCCGGTTCGCGGGCATGCGCACGGTCGCCGCCACCATCATCGAGCAGACCCGCATCGTCCTCGATCTGCCCGCGGGACAGGAAACGGCGGTCGCCGCGACTTCCCAGCTCATCACCGGCGGCGCCGCCGAACTGGTGCTCGTCTGGCTGGACGGCGGGCTCGACATCGATCGGGACGGCCTGATCGATCTGCTCGCCGATTTCACCATCGCGATGATCGATCGGCTGCCCGAGGTGGCCGGGCGACTCAACGGCACCGCCTGATCGCGCACGATCGCGCAGCCAACCGAACACGTTCGATCACGCGCAGTGATTGCCCGGGGTTTGCGTGTGCTGATACTTCCTGACCAGGTGTAACACCCTGCGGGCCCATAGCGGTTGAATCATGATGCTGGCGAACGTGTTTCACCACGTAGACCCGACGGTTAGGCCACGGCGGCCGGGTCGGGGCTATACACTGTTTTGCAGGTCAGTTCTCCTCGTAATTGCCGAATTGACCTCGGACACAAGATGTCCCGACCTATGACCGGCTGTTCTCTTCTGATTACGTAGGGAGGCAAGATGATCGATCACAGCTCACCGGTCCGGCCGACCCGCGTCCCCACCGGAGGTGCAGGATGATCGAGAACGCGTACGCGGCCGAGGCGGCAGACACCACCGAACCGCGTCAGCGCACCATTACCGACCCCGACGGCCCCGGCGGGCGTCTGCGGGGCAACCGCATGTGGGCCGTCTCGGCGGTCGTCGTCGAGGCCGACGGACCGAGTCCCCGCCACGGCGTCGTGGCGGGCGCCGATCTCGGCGACGCGGCCGAGCAGTTGTGCGAATACCTGCCAGAGACGGGTTCCGACGAGGACTACTACCTGGTGGCCAGGCAGGTCCCGTTGGTCGCGCACGGCCCGCGCAGCGGCGGCCAGATTCCGCGCCGCACCTGGGTCAGCCCGATCCAGCGCGACGACGACACGGGCCAGGCGACCTACGGGCGCTGGACCCGCGCCGAGGAGCACCCGCACTTCCGGCTGCACGGACCGCTCGCCACCAACTGAGTCGGCGGGTTCACGCCGAGCGCCGCATCCGGTGGTCGGCCACGTGCACCCGGTTCGAGCAGCGTGTCGAGCAGAAGCGACGCCGCCCGTTGCGGGAGGTGTCGACGAAGACCACCGTGCAGCCCGGCCGCGCGCAGCGACCGATGCGATCGGGGTCTTCACAGAACAGCGCCGCGAGCCCGGCCGCCGTATAGGCCTTCACCCGCTCGTCGGTCGGCGCGTCCTCGTGCGCGAAGTGCAGGTGCGGCGGGCGACCGTCGTGCGTGGAAATGTAAGGGCGACTGGTCGTTTCGGCCAGCAGCGCGTTGAGTTGCGGCACCGAGGGCGCGTCGAAGACCTCGGCGAGCCGCGCGATCCAGCGGCGCAATTCCGCGGTCTGCGTCGCGTCGAGCGAACCCAGCGGCTTGTATCCCGCCGCGTCGAGCACCTCGAGCAGGTCCATTTCCGGGTCGGCGTTCACCAGCCGAGCGGCCAGCTCCGCCGCGGTGCCGCCGTAAGGGTTGAAATGCACAAAGCCATTACATCAGGCTGAAACCATGTCCGCCACATGCCCTTCCTGCGCTTGGCCCTCCCCCACCGTCGTGTCCGCGCACGGCGCCATCCGGTATCTGCGCTGCGTGTGCGGGCGCTGGTTGATCATCGAGGACGGCGCGGTTATCGCCGCGGCGGGCGACAGTTCGCTGGTCGAACCGGTCCGGTGACTCGTCGGGCGCGGCCCGTGCGGCCAGCGAGGGCACCCAGTTGGCCGAACCGCTCCGGTGATCTGTCCGGCACGGTCGGCGCGGCGAGCGACGGCACCCAATTGGCCGAACCAGTCCGATGATCCGTCCGGCACGGCCTCGGCCGCGAGCGACGGCACCCAATTGGCCGAACCGTCCGGCGATCCATCGGGCGCGACCCGCGCAGCGAGCGACGGCACCCAATTCGCCGAACCAGTCCGATGATCCATCGGGCGCTGCCTCGGCAGCGAACAACAGCACCCAGCTGGCCGAACCGATCCGATAACCT
>NZ_BDAU01000033.1 GCF_001612615.1 Nocardia amikacinitolerans NBRC 108937
ATTCACACCTCGTCCATCTCGTGTGTTGGCGCGAATAGTTGCCTGCTTCCGATACCTTTCGATTAGTGCCTCTATCTCAGCCGGGTTCGGCTCATCGATACGTCTTTCGCCCCAGTGCTTTTCGAGATATCGCCAGTATGTTCCGTAGTTGCGTAGGGTGCTGTCGTTGGCCCTTCCCGAAACGATGTGGATGTAGATCTGGAATGTCGGCACCGGAGCTGCGGCATGTGGGCTGGTTTGCAGGTCTTCGACGGTCAACCCGAGACGCGCCAGCAGGTGTAGCGCGGTGCTGATGTCCTCCTCGGTGGTCACGGCCTGTGCTCCCAGATTTGGTGTCCGTAGCCCCACAGCGCCTCGACGACCGCTGATGGTGGATACACAGCGATAACGTCTTGTGTGGGCGCTGCCGTAAGCAGGACTCGTTCGCCGGCGGTAAGCGCACAGCCGCGTCGGATCGCGGCGGGCAGGTAAAGGAAGCCGTTGGCATGGATCGAGAACGGTCCCGATCGCGATCGTCGAATTACCGGAATTTGTATCTCGATAGTGATCGAGAGGCAGTCACTGGGAGTCCACGGCATCACGCGGAATAGTGATTTGTTGGCGAGACGGCCGCGTTTGTCCAGAGTTGTTGTGGTGTAGAAGAAATCGCTTATCGGAGGCCGCGGCAGTGCTTCAGGGAATTGAAATGGGATGGTGTCGAGCGTCTTAGCTCTTCTTGTCCGGTGATGGAGCAGGCCGTCGAACTCGACGAGCGGCTCTGGATGACGGGGACCGCGCTGGTCGTCGTTGCCAGCAAGTTGGTCAGCCGCTGTCTGTCCCGGCTGCTTCGTGGTCGGGGGTGTCTCGGTGTTGTGTTCGGTGCTGGACCTGTTCGAATGGGCTGGTGGCGGCCGATGGTCGCGTGGGGCTGCATGCGGTTCGGGCCGTGGGACTGGAGGCACGGGACGTTCACTTTCTGTCCGTCGTGCCTGTCTGTCCCGGGTCCATCAAACCTGAACTTCAGCGTTAGCGCCACCCATTCCGAGACGCGGGCCGCCGAGCCGTGCGGACAGTGCGTCATCGAATTCTTCGTTGATCCGGAGATGAAGGCTGCGCGCGATCAGTCCGGCTCAGACCGGATCCCGCTTTTGGGTCTGGCCGCATTGTCTTGGCCGCGGTCGGATGGTCGGCTCGGCGCCGAGCAGCCCACCCTCGCAATGGCATCCGCGCAGTACGGCTAGCCACTCGCCGGTTCCGCGGTGAACCCGCCTGGCTCCGGTGGATGGAATCCGGCCTCATCAACCGAGTGGTGGCAGACTTTCACCACGGGCGCGCTGCCCGATGATCTCAGCTTCGCGCGGCACGCTACTCGCTCGGCCGACGAAGGATGAGATACGCCCGGTGGGGATAGATCGGCTCGTCGGCGGCTGCCTCCAGTCGAGCAAGGGTTGCCAGATCAGGGTAGAGCTCGCCGCGCACGATCCGGCCGACCGCGTTCGGCGCGATCCCGGCCGCCAGCGACAGGGCTCGATGGGAAAGGCCCCGCCTAGCGCACAGGTCGTCGAGCGTGCGGGCCAGAGCGAGGCTGTAGTGCACGGGCAACGGAGCATCCGGCTGAGGCACGGCGTCGTGTGGCCACTCACCCTTGGTGTAGGTCTGCGGAGCCTTGTCGCCGCGCACGCTGCCCTTCCGCCGCATGTCGCCATTCTCGTCAGCCCACATGATTCCGGGTCCTCCTCGAATCCGTTCAAGCGCCACCACTGTGATACATATATGTACTGCGGAAGATCTTGTGTCAGCCAGCAGATCAGGAAGGCCTATGACCTTTCAGTTTGGACCGCCCATCGATCTCACCGACCTGCCGAACTTCAGAAGGATGGATGTGCGTCCCCGTTGCTCGGTGTTCGTCGGGCGCGTATCGACCAAGGACAATCAGAATCCGTCCTCCTCGCTGCCGCGGCAGGTGGTCCCCGCCTCCGCGCGACTGGAGGCGGGGGAGGAGTTCGCCGGGTATTACTGGGATGTCGAGTCCGGGATGCTTCCGCCGGAGTTACGCAGCCTCGAACCGCAGGAGATGTATGAGGCGCTCGGTGTGCCGCTTCCTCGCGACGGCGGACTCCAGGATCTGGTGGACCGTGCTGAGCAGCTGGGCGTCACCCATGTGCTGGCCGAGCGCTCGGACCGTGTGGCACGCGCGATGCTGACCAGTCTCACCGTCGAGCACGAGCTCGGGAAGGTCGGGGTGGAGGTGGTGTACGCCAATGAACCAGTCGGTGGCACCGAATCGGGGCGGCTGCGCACCCGCCGCTACAGCCAGGTCGATGCGGAGATCTACCGGACCGTGCTGATGGAAATGTCGATGGGCGGGCAGATCCAGCATGCCATCAACGGCTGGAACCACGGACGCCCGCCCTACCCCTACACCACTGTGATCGATGAGACCGCGCCCACGCCTGCGGGGGGACGGTTCGGCGCGACGCGGCCGAAGCGCAAACTCGTTCCCCATCCCGACTCGTGCCGATTCGACGCAGCCCGCGAGCTGTGCCGCCTGCGACGCGAGGAGCACCTGAAGTCGGCGGAGATCATCACCGTTCTGGCCGCCGACCCGGACCGGTACCCGATCGAAGGCCGATGGACGCACAACCTGGTAGAGGGCCTGGCCGCGAACCCGAAACTCACCGGCCACCAGGTGTACAACCGGCGGGCAAGCCGCACCGGCCGTCCCGGGTTTTCCCGGCAGAATCCGGTTTCGGAGTGGGTGTGGTCGCCGGAAATCGTGCACGAGCCGGTGGTCAGCCTGCAGGAGTGGAAACAGGCCCAAGAAGTCACCGCGGCGCTGCGCGCGGGACGGCAGGAGGGCGGCTCGCTGTTGCGTATCCGCGTCGTGGCTCGTCAGCGGGGGCTTACCGTCACCGAGGTCAGCAGCAGTGATACGCATACGCTGTACCGGATCGGGGGACGGAAGGTGGTCTTGCCCTCCCCGATTCCGGACATGGTCGCCCAAGAGGTAATCGCCGACATGAAGAATGCGACATGAGCGAACGCATCGAGTGCCGGGCCTACCGGCGCGACGGGGCCTGGGTGGCGCGCGTTCCCGAGCACGGGGTCTACGGGTACGGGCGGACGTTGAAGGCGGTGGGGGACAGCATCTCCGACGGGCTCGCCCACATCGGCGTGACCGCACAGGTCACCGTCATCGCGGTGACACCGGAGCTGGAGAATCTGCGGGCCGTCCAGGACACCTACACGACGGCCCTGCGGGCGGCGGTGACCGCCCTGGCACTGCGCTCGACCACACTGGGGGACATCGCCCAGGCGACAGGAGCGCCGACCACACGAGTCAAAGCGCTCCTTGCCGATCGGTCGGCACCTCCCGCAAACCTCGACTCGCCGCTCCCTACAGGACACACCGCGGAAAGTCCGACACGCTGAGCGGCGTCGGTCAAGGGCGGCGAACCGTCGCCTCGCGTGGCCGACGTCCAATGAGTCGTGTGTGGCTGCGCTCGAAAGCGCGCCGTGACCGTAGATCGCGGCTGTACGCTCAACCGGCCGGATCGGGTGCTCGGCGGGTGACCTTCACGCCGACCTCCAGTGGTGTCTGGTCGAGATGGAGGCGGGGCCATGTGAGCCGCACTGTGGTGATCTGGGCATTGGATGCGTTGTTGACGAGCAGAACGTGCGCTCGGCGTGCCTGTCGCTCGATGGCCTCCTGTATCAGCCGCGGTGACTTGCCACCCGGATCGTGCGCGCGTACACCGCTTCTGCGGTGCCGGAATCCGTCGCGGCCTGCTCGAGCCAGGTCCATCCCCGTGACTCAACGATTGGCCTGATCCGCTCGAGCCGTGCAGCCGAATCGGCATGGTGATCGAGCACCGCACTCGGCACAGAAGCCGATCCACCGCACTACCGCACGCGCGCCTGCACCGGAATCCCGGGATCGGCGAATTCCCCCCATCATGTCACCGAGCGTACGCAGCTCGGCTGAGCGCGACCAATCATCGACCAACGGCGCGGCCAGCGGCGCGGCGCCGAACACGAGCACCGCGTACGCAATGTCGTTCGGTGATTGTGCGGTCGGCGCCGTAGTTCGCACAGATCAGACTCGCTGTGGGGCCTTGAGATCCAGGTCTCGTTGTGCGACATCACTTGTCGGTGACGACCGCCAGAATCCCGCATGCACCAATACCGACCGCGGCGGATCGCCCCTCAGGAAGCATACGAGCGAGGGATTGCGCCCCGATTCGCCGTCTCGACGAACAACCCCGAGGACTACACCCGGATCACCGAACTAACGAAGCTGGCGGGCATCCCGGACGGAGAGCAAATAGGCGGCGGCGGGACGGATGGAGTTGCGACACGAGTTGGTGTGCTGCATGGACATGTCGGTCACCAGATATTGACTCCAGCAGTCGCCGGCCGACGGGCAGCTGTGGTGCAGCGGGCCATGTAGTTGGAAGGGCGGCCTCGCTGGTCTGACGCCGCAGCGAAAGCGCAGTTGGATACTGCGAGTCGATTGCAGGCTACAAGTGACGAACACGGACGCCTCATCGTCGGTCGTGTTGGGGCGGGATGGGGCGTCGACGGCGGGCTGGGCGGCGACGACGCGTGGGGCGAGAGGGGCCGGTGGTGTTCGACGCAGGCCTCTTGTTAAGCTTCGTGGGGCGACTGGTCGCCTCCAATGCGGCGGCGATGTCGTTGGCGGTGAGGAACCACGATCTGCCTGTTTTGTGTCCGGGGAGTCGCCCTGCCCTGAGTTGCTGCTCGTACCAGCGGCGCGACTTGCGCAGTGCGCGGGCGCCCACCGATACCGAGTAGGTCGGTTCATGCGGTGGACGCACAGATCCCACCCGCTGCGGTCGGATCGGCTCCTGGTCGTCGTCGACGGCGCTAAAGCGGGGTTGCTGGCGATGGCCGTTATTCGGGAGTGGGTTTGGGCCTGCTGATCGGGTTCTGGTCATCGGCCGTTATGGGGCGGTCGGTGCTTCATCGAGTTGGGAGCGGGGTGTCGGCGTGGCGCGCAAGGTTGTGGTGACGGTTGTCGATGATTTCGACGGTCGTTCGCAGGCGGCGGAGACGGTGTTGTTTGCGGTGGATGGTGTCGGTTACGAGATCGACCTGTCGCGGGAGAACGCGGCTAGGTTGCGGGATGTGTTCGCGCTTTGGGTGGTTCGTGGCCGCCGTGTCGGTAGAGCGGGTCGGCGCAGCAAGAACATCGAGTCGGTTGGGAAGGCCGCGCCGCAGCCTGGTGTGGTCCGCGAGTGGGCGCGGGCCAACGGGTACAGCGTGCCCACGCGCGGCAGGGTACCGGCGAACGTCGTCGCCGCTTACGAGAAGGCCGCGTCCTGACACGAACGGTGATGGGGAGTACGGGACCCGTCCTCCACAGGTCGAGGCGGAGGACGGGCCGCTTCCCCGTGGACCCGAAAATGCCGCCACAGCTCCGGGCCGACCCGACACTAACCGGCAGGTGCGCACGGGTAGTCCGTTTCGACACGAGTCGCATCACGCTCCGATGTTGGTCCGGATCAGCGGGGGCTGTGTTTCGGTTACCGGTCGGGTGCCAGCGGGTGGGTTCTGCGGTGAGCGCGGCCAAGGCTCGTGCGACCTCCTCGATTCCGGCTCGGGTGTAGAGGATGGTGCTGCCCTCGCCGTTGGCGTCGGTGTGTCCTGCGTAGGCGCGGGCGACGGCGTGGCCGAAGTTGCGTTCGACCCAGGTCAAGGTGGTGTGGCGTAGCCAGTGGGTGGTGATGCCTTGGATCGCGACCTCGGGGACGTGGCGTGCGATGCGTTGCCAGAGTTGGTCGTAGCGGCCGCGGGAGATCGGTCGGCCGCGACGGTTGCGCAGCAGCGGTGCCGCCGGGGCTGCGCCCCGGCTGTCGGCATAGATCTCGGCAGACCGCACGGCGCATCAGCAAACGGCGTCTGCGCTCTGCCCGCCGGCCGGGCTCGTGCCGATCTACGTTGACCGACACGAGCCAAGCGGAGCGAGGCGTCGTACAGGGGATCAGACCTGTGTCGACGCGGACTTTCCAAATTCGCTGACCTCGAGACTGCCGCACGGCCAATCGCCGATGAAGTGCGAATTGCCTACGCTGGGTGTGCGATTCAGTGCACCTTCCACTTGATGGAACCGCGCCGTGACGCTATGGCTGCGCTGGACCAGGGCGTGTCCGCAACTCCGACGGCGCAACACCAAAGGCGGCACGAAACGCGCGACTGAAGTGGGGCGCATCGAAGAAGCACCATCGCGCGGCGATCGCGGCGATGCTGACGTGGCGTGAACCAGGAGCCAACAGATCCCGCCGAGCACCACAGAGGCGTTCGTTTCTGATGAATTCGGAGACGGTCTCGCCAGCGGCGGCGAATGCACGTTGCAGGGTACGGGGGGAGACGTGATGTGCGGCTGCGACGGTGTCCGCGGTGACGCTCGGGTCCGAAATATGCACGCGGATAAAGTGTTCCGCCTGTCGGCGCAGAATGTCGGTGGGGGAGGCGCGATCGTCGGTGAGGGATGCCCACACGATCGACGTCACCAGGTTGACTGCGGCGGAGCCGAGGAAATGGGTCGGTGGGGGAGCTGTGAGCTCGTCCGCGGTGTAGTCGGCGACCAGATCGGTGAGCACCGGGCCCGGTCCTGTGATCGCGGTGTGTGCATGGCGCATGGCGGCATCGATATCGTGAGGCGCAAGCTGCAGTGCCGATCGAGGGAAGGCGAGCACCGTGCCGCGCCAACCTCGTTGGAATGTGAGCCGATACGGTTGGCTCAGGTCGTAGAGCGCGAGCTGCCCGGCGGCGAGGGCCACCTCGCGTCCGTGCTGTTCGACGACACCGTGGCCACGCGTCAGCAGACACACCTTCAAGGACTCCGTCGGCTGCTCACGGGCGGCCGCGGGTGATCTGAGCAGCACCTGCGCGGTGCCCATGACGTCGTAGGCGTCGACCTCCCCGAAATGTGCCGTCCGCAGTGTGCCCTGCACCGACTGGTCTCTGAACGACTGCGCGCGCAAACCGTTGAACTCCGCGGCGAGCGCTTGGTGCCACGGTTCGCTAGGGGACAGTCCATTGTTCGGCAACACGAGCAACCTCACGGCGTCATCCGGTCGTTCGTATTGTGCAAGCCTCCCGAGATCGACCGGGGAATTTCCGGCGAAAAGGACTGAACGGATATGTCGTCGGACGACAAGTGACCTGTCGGCTGTCGGCAAGGCGGCCTGTCACCACGCGCCCACCATGACACCACCGGCGTGGAACCCCACGTGCGACCGGGATGTGAAGGAGTGATGGTGATGGCCGGATTACTGGGCGGAGACCACTGGCACAACAAGATCTACAGCAACGGTTGGATCGATTCCGCTGGCGGCGTTTTGAAGGTGACCGAACCCGCGACCGGCGAAGTCCTGGCCGGAGTTGGGCTGGCGAACGCGTCCGATATCGACCGGGCGGCCGAACGCGCGGCGGCGGCGCAGCCTGGGTGGGCGGCCGTGGTCGGGCCGGAGCGCGCGGCCGTATTCCGCAAAGCGGCAATGCTGCTCGATGAGAACCGCGACGAGATCGTGCGATGGTTGGTCCGGGAAACCGGATCCACGCAGTTGAAAGCCGGATTCGAGGTCGAGCTTTCGCTGGCCGAACTCTGGGAAGCGGCGGCGCTGCCCACCCAGCCGTCCGGGCAGGTGTTGCCCAGCGCCTCGGAGGGGCGGCACAGCATCGCCTACCGGGTCCCGCTCGGTGTGGTCGGAGTGATCACGCCGTGGAACTTCCCGCTCTACTTGGCCCTGCGGGCGGTGGCGCCGGCACTGGCGCTCGGAAATGCCGTGGTGCTCAAGCCCGATGAGCAGACCGCGGTCGTCGGTGGCGTCGCTCTGGCAGAGTTGTTCGAGCGTGCCGGGCTGCCCGACGGCGTACTGCAGGTCATGGCCGGTGATGCCGAGCCAGGTCAAGCACTGTGCGAGAACCCGCGCGTCGCCATGGTGTCGTTCACGGGTTCCTCGGAGGTCGGCCGGATGGTCGGAGCGTCGGCGGGACGCACCCTGAAGCGGCTGTCGCTGGAGCTGGGCGGCAACAATGCCCTGATCATCTTGGACGACGCCGATCTCGACGTGGCGAGTTCGGCCGGGGCGTGGGGGGCCTTCGCGCACCAGGGACAGATCTGCATGGCCGCGGGACGGCACATCGTGCTCGAATCGGTCGCCGACGAGTACATCGACCGAATCGCCAAGCGGGCAGCGGCTTTGACCGTGGGCGACCCGAACAAGTCCGACGTCGCACTGGGCCCGCTGATCAACGAGCGCCAGGCGGCGAACGCCGAACGGATCGTGACCCAAACCATCGCCGCGGGCGCGGCGCTGCGCGCGGGCGGGACCCGCGACGGACTGTTCTTCCAGCCCACCGTGCTGGCCGGCGTCACCGCGGCGATGCCCGCATTCCGGGAGGAGATTTTCGGCCCGGTCGCGCCGGTGATCGTCGTAGGCGACGAGGACGAGGCGATCGCAGCGGCCAACGACACCGAATACGGTCTGGTCGCTGCCGTCCAAACCGGATCGCCCGAGCGCGGGCACGCGCTGGCGCAGCGATTGCGCACCGGCGTCGTGCACGTCAACGATCAGACAGTCAATGTCGACAACTTCTCGCCGTTCGGCGGAATCGGTGCCTCGGGCAACGGTTCTCGGTTCGGGGCTCCGACGAGTTGGGACGAATTCACCCAGTGGCGCTGGGTCACCAGCCGGGCGAAGGCCCAGGGATATCCATTCTGATCGGTATGGAATGAACTGAGCTACAGGGGAATTTGGTTGTGCAGATCGCCCATCCACGAGGCGTACACGTGGGTGGGCGGCACTTCCTTGTGCCCCGGCGCACGACGTATCGGGCCCGGGGTGGTTACGACAGTACGGGGAACAGGAATGAGCCGATACGATCCGCGCGGCACGGTCGCCGTGGTCACCGGGCGGTACGCGAAGGATCGGACTGGCCACCACACGGACGTTGCTGAGGCGCGGGGCCGAGGTGGCGATTGTCAGTGGGCCGGTCGCACGGCGCCACGGCCGGTGTCGTCTGCTACGGCTTCGTGGACACCCGGCATGGTCGGGTTCGAGTTCGATACCGCCCCTCGGGGGTGCCTCCCTGCTGCCATCTGCGACGCTAGCCGCAGGACGGTGGGTGGCGTGCTCGCAATGATCACAACTGCCGCCAGAAAGAGTGCAGAACGCACAGTCGGAAGCCGACTGCTCCATGAATGAACCCTGGTGGCGCTGCAGATGTGGTCGAAATGAACAGAGTTGACGAAAATCATGTGCATGGTGAACATCAATTGGGAGTTTCTCCTCGGCTAACGTGAAATTTGTGTATAGCGACAAGCGAAATCGCCTGGCGCGCAATGACCCACGCTGGGAGGCATCGTGACGAGCTCGGTGATAGTCGATTCCGTCGCCGGTTTGTGGCAGCGGATCGGTGCGGAAGACGCCGGTGCGCTCTCGGAGACGATGGGCATCGAGGTTCTGGAAGCGGAGCCGCTGCGAGCGGTGGCGCGGATGCCTGTCGAGGGGAATACGCAGCCCTATCGACTGCTCCACGGAGGTGCGTCCTGTGTTCTGGCCGAGACTGTCGGTTCCATTGCCGCGGCGTTGCACGCGGGACCGAATCGGATCGCACTCGGCACCGAACTCAACGCCAGCCACCATCTTTCGGCCGTGGGCGGGTATATCACCGCGGTGGCGACGCAGGTGCACGGCGGCCGGAGCGCCGCCTCTTATGAGGTCGTGATCAGTGACGATGCCGGTCGCAGGGTGTGCACGGCGCGGTTGACGTGTGCGATCCGGCCTCGATCGGAGCACGCCGCACTACGCCAAGCCCAGTGATTCGGGCCGCTGTGCGCATCGCCCACACTGTCGCTGGCTCCCCGCTGACCTGCCCCGAGGCCTCGATCAGCACATCCGGATCGAACGGGTTCCGGTGAGGGTGAACCCGAACTTCGCGGCCAGGACGACCTGGTCACGAAACCCACGTACTGCCTCGCCCAGCAACTGCTCGGTGGGTCCTGTGCCCTGGCCATAGACCTCGGCCGTGGCGAACAGCGTCACGCCGAGCTCGAATGGCCGCCAGATGGTCGTGCTCCCCTCGCGATCACTCGGACCGTAGGCGTAGAAGTTGTGCCCATGGCCCTCTCAGGCCGTGCGCGGACACTTTCATTACCTTGACATTTCCATCGACAACTAGATTGCGCGCGACGGCCAGGTTAGTGCGCCCACGGCCGTACGGCAGGCGCACAATGGGTGCGCAGCGACGCTCTTCGGCCATT
The DNA here is from genome assembly GCF_001612615.1 of Nocardia amikacinitolerans NBRC 108937. Taxonomy (GTDB): domain Bacteria; phylum Actinomycetota; class Actinomycetes; order Mycobacteriales; family Mycobacteriaceae; genus Nocardia; species Nocardia amikacinitolerans. The sequence goes on from NZ_BDAU01000033.1 coordinate 10,271, forward strand.
GGGCAGAATGCACAGTCCTGCGCCTATCACTAGGCGGAATGTCCTTTCGGTCGCAGCTCGGTGGAGCCGATAGTGGTGACAACACCTCGCGCGCAATCACGTCCGGAATGTTCTCTGCGCCGAGTATCCGCAATCAGGAGTGGTGAATGCCTCGCATTCGCCACCGCGAGACTCGAAGGAGTTGACCATGAGCAAGTGGACGAGTGCGCAAATCCCCGATCAGACGGGTCGCACGATCATCGTGACCGGAGCGAACAGTGGGCTCGGCTTCGAGACCGCGAAAGAGCTGGCACGCCACGGTGCCCATGTCATTCTGACCGCCCGCGACAATGCCAAGGGCGCATCGGCCATCGACCGGCTGCACGCCCAGGTGCCCAAGGCCGATGTCGAGTTGAAGCTACTGGACCTCGCCGACCTCGATTCGGTGCGTGAATTCGCCGCCGACATCAACCAGGTCGGCCAGCCGCTCGACGCGATCATCAACAACGCCGGTGTCATGTGGCCGCCACGCACGCTGACGAAGCAGGGCTTCGAATTGCAGTTCGCCACCAACCATCTCGGGCATTTCGCGCTGACCGGATTGCTACTGGATCGGCTGTCCCAGTCCGCGCATTCCGGTGGCGATACCCGGATTGTGGCCGTCAGCTCGGTCGAACATCGAGGCGGTGCAATCCTTTTCGACGATCTGACCGGTGAGCGCGGCTACGATCCCCGCAAGTACTACTCGCAGTCCAAGCTGGCGAATGTGTTGTTCGGTCTCGAACTGGATCGGCGTCTGCGTGCTGTGGGCTCACCGATCCGCAGCGTGATCGCCCATCCCGGCTATTCGGCCACCAACCTGCAGACCAGTGGTCCGACCGGTTTCCTCAAGTTCTTCTTCGGCTCGATCGGCAACAGGCTGATGGCGCAGCCGGCGGCCCACGGCGCGTGGAACGAGGAGTACGCCGCCACCGCCCCAGAGGTTCAGGGCGGGCAGTTCATCGGCCCGGACGGATTCAACGAGTACCGCGGCCACCCGCATGTCGTACAGCCGGACAAGCCCGCGTTGGACAGCGATGTCGCGCGACGACTGTGGGAGCTGTCCGAGCAGCTGACCGGCGTGACCTACAACTTCCGTTGATCGCCGTCCGAGCAGAGAAAGGGTCCCCGCGATGACCTGTCTTCCCAGCGACCCGGCTACCTCGGCTGCAGAGGCCGACGCGGTGCTGCTCGACACCGAACGGGTGCGCACCTACAGCTGGACGGATCCCGAGGCGGTGTCGAAGCAGGCAGTGCATCTGTCGGGTATCGAATTCCTGCGTGCGACACGGAATTCAGGTACCGCGGCCCCGATGAACCACACGGCCGGAGTCGACCTCGTCGCGGTGGACGACGGTGAGGTCGTGCTGGAATTCGTGCCCCGAGAATGGCAGTACAACCTGAACGGAAACGTGCACGGCGGCATGATCTGCACGATTGCCGACAGCGCCATGGCGATGAGCGCGTTGAGTACGCTGCCAGCCGGATTCATGCCGACCACAACGGATCTGCAGATCCGGTTCTTCCGCCCCGTTACCACGGATATGGGTGTGGTCCGCTGCATCGGGACCGTGGTGCATCGCGGGCGCCGGACCTGTGCCGCGCGCGCCGAATTGCGTGACGGCCGCGGCCGGATACTGGCCCAGGCCACCACGACCTGCCTCATCATTCCCCGTCCAGCCGACGACGACAGCCGAGTTCTCGGAGGCTGAGCAATTCGGCAGTGGAAGATCGAAGGAGAAGACCGTGCAACGAAGCACAGCTACCACCGCTCACAGTCCCGACATCCCGGCAGGCGGCGATGCGGCCGAGCCCGATTACGCGCCGATCATGCGCGATATCCAGCAGCGGTTGAACTTTCCGATCGGCGCGCGCCTCGCGGAGAACCTCATCTACGCTGTCGGGTTCATCCGAACCTGCGGCGGCGTCGAGGATGCCGAGGCGGTCGACCGAGCCGGCAGCGGGAAGATCCACAAACAGGGCGACCGTCGAGCCGACGCGACGGCCGACTACTTCCAAAACTGGATGACCTACGGAGCCACTGGTGCGCAGACCCGTGAGTCCGTCGCGAAGGTCGCGGCGATGCACGAGCACTACAAAAAGAGCTACACGATGTCCAATGCGGCCTTCGTGCACGGTGTCGCCCTGTTCACCATCCTGTTCGACGAGATTTTCCAGACCGTCGGCCTGGATGTGTTCACCGAGGAGGAGAAGGCCGCGCAGGCGGCGCACTGGCGCGCGATCGGCGAGCAGCTGCACGTCCACGATATGCCCGATACCTGGGCGGGCTTGCAGCGGTTCAACACCGAGTACGAGCACAATCCCGCGTACTTCCGTCCCACGCCCGAGGCGCACCGTTGCGCGGAAGCCCTGATCGACCAGTTCAACAACCGGTGGTTGCCGCGCGCGCTGCATCCGCTGGGACGAGCGCTGTTGCTGTCGCTTGTCCCCGACCACGTCCTGGTAGCGGTGGGGGAGCGCAAACCACCCGTCGTGGTCGTTCACCTGCTGCGTATCGCTGTGCGACTAGGTCTTCTCGCGCAGTGGCGGGTGGGTGCAATCCTGCGACGTTCGCGTGCTGGGCAGGGTCGCTAGTCGGACCTGTCGCGGACGGCGTCGAGAAGCGGGCTGGCGACATCGCCTGGCCTGCTGTCTGCCCGGGGTGCGTGCTCGATGGCTTCGAGCACCTTCTCGGTCCCCGAGACCTCCAGATCGGCGATGGCGATCAAATGGTCGAGGCTGAGCAGCTCGAAGAACACGCTGCGCTGATGCGGTCCGGAGAGCGAAGCGGAGAACTTCGCGCGAGCTTCACGCAGTGACTCGGCACGCTCGGCCATATGAGCTCGATAGTCCTCGAGCAGTCGACGCATGGTCTCACCAGGCAGCAGGTCACCGAGAAACAGCCGCATCATCATGTGATGCTTCATGTCGGCGCCGCGGATCGGCTCCGACAGATGTTCGGTGAGAGTCGAGGTGCCCGCCACGGCGATCGAATACACCTGCTTGTTCGGTTTGCCGTCCTGGACGACGGTCTCCTTTGCGATCAGCCCGCGCCGCTCGAGTTCACGCAGTTTCGGATATATCTGTGTGCGCGGCGTTTCCCACCAGGGCGACAGTGCCCTGGCGTAGTGCTTGCCGATCTCGTAGCCCGTCATCGGCCGCACGCTCAACAACCCCAGCAGCGCGACCTCCAGGTCGGATAGCTGCGGCAACGTCTCGCGTGGTTCGCCTCCATTGGTCACGAGTGCATTCTGCCGCCAGTGGTGGCGTTCGAGACAGTCGACATGTGCACATCGCCCATTCATGTCGGCCACGACTAGGCACCGGGCACTTCCGACAGGCTGGTTCCGCGGGCCACCGTGGAGATGTGAGGAGTGGACAATGAATGTCGACTGGAAGACACTGAGCGACCGCGCCTTCGGCGTTGCCGAATGGATGTCGATGCCGCTGCCGAGGAAAAATCCGGCGCTGCCACGCGGTCCCAAAATGCCGTCGTCCCTGCAGACCATGTGGTGGCTGATCTGGCCGAATCCTTTCCTCGAGTCGTGCCGCAAACGTTATGGGGTGCGCTTCACGCTGGACCTGCTGACCCAGCCTCCGATGGTGTTTCTCAGTAGTCCAGGCGAGGTCAAGGAATTGATGAAGGCGGCACCGGATGTCGTTCTGCCCGGTGCCGGTGGTTCGGTGCTGCGGACGGCGTTGGGAGACAGTTCGATCATCACACTGGACGGGGACGGTCACCTCGAGCATCGGCGTCTCATGGCACCGGCCTTTCACGGCGCGAAGATCGAACGACTGGCTCCGCTGATGGAGTCGGTGACCGATCGCTACTTGGCGCGGATGCCTCGAGACGAGCAGTTCCCGATCCATCACGATCTGCAAGCTCTGACACTGGAGATCATTATGCGGGCCACCTTCGGCCTGCCCGAGGGTACGCGGTTGAATCGAATTTCTGAGCTGATTCGATCGGCAATCACGTTCGCCGAGAGCCCTCTGTTCGCCCTGCCCGCTACCCGAACCATGCCGGTGATTCGGCGGGCCTGGTCGTCGTTCAACGACACACTCCAGCGCATAGATCACGAGATCTACGCGCTGATAGCCGAGCGACGGGAAGCCCGCGTAACCGGCGCGGACGACTCCGACGGTGTGGACTTGCTCAGTGTGCTGCTCGACGCCCACCACGACGACGGGGCGCCGATGAACGATATCGAGATCCGAGACGAACTGCTGACCATGGTGGTGGCCGGTCACGAGACGACCGCATCCCAGATCGGCTGGGCCTTATTGCTTCTCGCTAGAAACCCGGCGGTACAACGGCGGCTGTACGAGGAGCTGACCGAAGGGGAGGACGGTGGCCACGACTATCTTCAGGCCACAATCCAAGAGGTCCTCCGCTCGGACATGGCCACCCCACATCCAGAGCCGCGGGTGGTCGCCCGCCCGATCGTCATCGGCGGAGTCGAGTACCCCTCGGGAGTGACGCTGCAGGCGCACGGGCATCTGATTCATCACGACCCGGACGTCTATCCGGATCCGGAAGTCTTTCGGCCGGAACGGTTCCTGGGTTCGCGTCCGGTTCCCTACTCCTGGATTCCCTTCGGCGGCGGCCGTCGCCGCTGCATCGGCTCCAATCTGGCCATGCTCGAGATGAGGCTCGTCCTTCGGAAGATTCTGCTTCACTGCGAAGTCCGCCAGGTCGGCGCGGGGTTCGAACGTGGCCAGCGGCGTGCCATCACCTCCAGCCCGGCCAGAGGCGCGGTGGTGGTGCTGCACGATCGGCCGCATTCGATCGAATTGCGAACCCCAACCAGCGCGCAGCGCTCGGATGCGCTGCGTTGTCCCGTCGCCCATCCCTGAACGGAGCACCCACCTCGTGATCACCTACCACCTCGAGGGCAAAGCCTGATCCCGTGGCCAGATACTGGGATCCGCCTTCCGACCGCGTCGCCGAGCTCATCCGAGTCGGTGCCGGCTCGATGCTGGACAAACCGAAGACCGCCTACGAGGCCCTGGATACGGCTGTCTTCGCCTCGTCGAATACCTGGTTGTCGACGCAACCGCGCTTGATGGAGGCCCTGCGCGCGGCCGTGCGGGCAAACTTCGCGCACTGGGCGACGGCGAATATCAAGGCGCCTGGCATGCCAGTCACCGCGAATCTAGGACCGGAGAACGTCGATCTGGCACGCGACGTCGTGCGGCACGGCTTCGATAGCGCGATCTTCGCCAGCTTCCACGCCGCCCAGAATGCCGCGGTCCAGCTGTGGACGGTGAAGGCGTTCGAGGTGACCCGCGATCCGGACGAACTGCAGGAGCTTCTGGACGCAGTGGTGCGGTCGATCTTCGCCTACATCGACGACACGCATGCCGCACTGCACGCGATGGTCGACGACGAGCGCGGCCAATTCGCCGATGTCGATCACGCGGCACGGATGGAGGCCGTCGGGCTGATCCTCGAGGGCGCCCCGATCGGCGTCCGCCGCGCGAGCCAGCGCCTGCGCTACGAGCTGGACCGGCACCACCTCGCCGCAATCGTCTGGAGCGAGGGGAATTCCCGAGATCCGGGACAGTTGGAGCGCGCGGTGACGGCGTTGGTACAGGCCACCGGAGCGACGCGGCCGCTGACCATTCTCACCGGCCCGACGACCATGTGGGTGTGGATTTCGATGGCCACCGAATTGCAGGTCGGCGAGATCCGCGAAGTACTGGCGGTCGAGCACTGGACTCGAATGGCGATCGGTACGCCGGGGTCCGGGCTCGCGGGGTTCCGGCGCAGCCATCTCGATGCCCTTGTCACCCAGCGGATCATGCGCAGTTTTCCACCCGAAACTCGCATCGCGACCTACGACGAGATCGAAGTGGTTGCATTGGCGACCGCCGACATGGACCGCGCCATCGAATTCGTCAGCCGCACCCTGGGTCCTCTGGTGACCGCGGACCGGGACCTGCGCGAAACCTTGCGGATCTATCTGCGCGAGGGCCTGAGCACCACCCAGACCGCGAAAGCGCTTTATGCGCACCGCAACACGATCATCAATCGCCTCGACCGGGCACGCGCGCTGCTGCCGCACGGGCTGGAACAACGCACTCTGCAGATTGCCTTGGCTCTCGAGATGGCACAGGTGATCGGCCCGCCGGTCCGCGATCCGGCACTCACAATTCAATAACCGCCTATTACTATCCGAAAGAATCAGCAGTGAGCCACTACAAGAGCAATATTCGCGATATCGAATTCAACCTGTTCGAAGTCCTCGGTGTCGGCGATCTTCTCGACAACGGGTTGTACGGTGACCTGGATTCCGCGACCGTCCGCCACATTCTTGACGAAGTCGCCCGGTTGGCGGAGGGGCCGATCGCGGAATCCTACGCGTCGGCCGACCGTGAACCGGTGGTCTTCGACTCGGCGAAGCACGAGGTGGTGCTTCCGGAGGGTCTGCGCAAGTCGGTGCTAGCGCTCAAAGAATCCGGGTGGTCTCGCTTGGGTCTCCCGGAAGAAATGGGAGGTGTGCCGGCTCCCATGCCGATGGTCTGGGCTGTGCGTGAGATGCTGCACGTTGCCAACTCCGCCGCGAGTTTCTTCGACTTGGGCCCGCAGATGTCGCAGGTGCTGTTCGAAGTAGGCACTCCGCAGCAAAGACACTGGGCTGCAGCGGGTCTCGAACGCGGCTGGGCGGGGACGATGGTGCTCACCGAACCCGATGCCGGTTCTGACGTCGGCGCAGGCCGCACGAAGGCCATCGCGCAGCCCGACGGGATCTGGCATATCCAGGGTGTCAAACGGTTCATCTCCGGTGGTGACGTCGGCGATATGGCGGAAAACATCTTCCATCTGGTCCTGGCCCGGCCAGAAGGTGCGAGCCAGGGTACCAAGGGTCTGAGCCTGTTCTATGTGCCGAAGTACCTTTTCGATCCACAGACCCTAGAATTGGGCGCTCGCAACGGCGTGTTCGTCACAGGTGTCGAGCACAAGATGGGCATCAAGTCCTCACCGACCTGCGAAGTGACTTTCGGCGGCACCGATATACCTGCCGTGGGCTGGCTGGTCGGCGGGATTCATGACGGCATCGCCCAAATGTTCCGCGTCATCGAGAACGCGCGAATGCTCGTGGGCACCAAATCCGCCGGCACGCTTTCGACCGGGTATCTGAATGCGCTCGACTACGCCAAACAGCGAATCCAGGGTGCGGATCTCACCCGGCAGGCAGACAAGTCGGCACCGCGGGTCACCGTGATCCGCCATCCCGAGGTTCGGCGCTCGCTGCTGCTCCAGAAGGCCTACGCGGAGGGTCTGCGATCGCTGTACATGTTCACCGCGGCTCATCAGGATTCGGTGCCCCAGCTGTCCGAAATGGTGTCGAACGCCGACCCTGACATGGCGGCGCGGGTAAACGATCTGTTGCTCCCCGTGGTCAAGGGATTCGGCTCCGAACGGGCCTACGACACCCTCAAGCTCAGTCTGCAGACCTTCGGAGGATCCGGATTCCTACAGGACTACCCGCTCGAGCAGTACATCCGCGACACCATGATCGACACCCTCTACGAGGGCACGACAGCAATCCAGTCCCAAGACCTCTTCTTCCGCAAGATCATTCGGGATCGCGGCAAGGCATTGGGCCATGTATTCGGACTCATCACCGCGCTGATCGAGAAGCGCGATCGTGACGGGCGACTGACGGCCGAACTCGCCCTGCTGGCAACCGCTCTCGATGATGTGCGCGCCATGGTCGAATCGCTCACCCGATACGTGGTGGCCGCGCAGGATGAGCCGACCGAGGTCTACAAAGTCGGTCTGGGAGCCGTCCGATTGTTGTTCGCGATCGGCGACCTCCTCGTCGGCTGGCGTCTGCTCGAACAGGCCCACGTCGCCCTCACCGCGTCAGCGAAGCACTCGACCGTGGAGGACAAGCACTTCTACGAAGGCAAGATCGCTGTCGCCTCGTACTTCTGCAAAAACGTGCTGCCCGAACTGTCCGCCACCCGCGCAGTTCTCGCGTCGATCGACAACGACGTGATGGCGCTGGACGACTGCGCTTTCTGATCAGGAGATTTCATGGCCTACGTCATCACCCAACGGTGTGTGAACGACACCAGCTGTATCGCCGAATGCCCCGTCGACTGTATCCGCCCGACACCCGACCAGCGTGAGTTCGCCAACGCGGAAATGCTCTACATCGACCCGGATGTCTGCATCAACTGCGGGGCGTGCGCCGATGCCTGTCCGGTCGACGCGATTCACTCCGAGGACGAGTTGGTGACTTCGCTGGCGCGCTTCAGGGAAGTCAATTCCGCCTTCTTCCAGCAGCATCCGTTGCGGCCACGGCCAGCCGCCGACCAGCGAGCCGCCGCGGCGATTCGAGTGGTGGAACACCCACCGCTGCGGGTGGTGATCGTAGGCTCGGGCCCCTCGGCGAGTTACGCCGCCGAGGCCCTGCTGGCGAGCGGGCGCACCGAGATCGACATGCTCGAACAACTGCCGACTCCGGGCGGTTTGATCCGAGCGGGGGTGGCGCCCGACCACCAGGAAACCAAGAGGATCGCTGACCTGTTCGAGAACAACCTCGACACCGACGCCTTCCGATACCACCTGAATGTCGAAGTGGGCAGGCATGTCAGCCACGATGAGCTCTTGCAGCACTACCACGCCGTCATCTACGCGACCGGAGCCTCCTCGGATCGCCGCCTGGCAATCCCGGGCGAGGACCTCCCAGGTAGTTACCCCGCGACCCATTTCGTCGGCTGGTACAACGGCCATCCCGATCATGCCGACCACACCTTCGACCTCTCGTGTGAGCGCGCCGTCATCGTCGGCAACGGCAACGTCGCCTTGGACATTGCCCGCATCCTCACCGTCGACCCGAACGAACTGGCGCGCACGGATATCGCAGACCACGCCTTGAAGGCACTGCGGGACAGCGCGGTCAGAGAAGTCATCCTCTTGGGCCGCCGTGGCGTCGCAGAAGCGGCCTACACCACACCGGAATTCATGGCTCTGCGCCACCTCCACGGTGTCGACGTCCTCGTCGACCACCGAGATCTGGCCTACAAGCGAGCCGCCCACGCGGCTTCCGAAGACCCGCAAGCGGAACACTGGCTCCGCCTGAAAATCCAACTGGCCGAGGAGTACGCCCGCCGCCCACCAACCTCGGGAAACAAGCGAATCACCCTCCGCTACCTCACATCTCCGGTAGAAGTCATTGGCTCCGACCACGCAACCGCCCTCCGCGTCGTGCGAAACGAACTGATCGACACCAATGGCATCCCCACCGCACACCCCACCAACGAGTTCGACTCCATCCCCACCAGGCTGATCCTGCGTTCCATCGGCTACCGCGGCCGCCCCATCCCCGATCTCCCCTTCGACGTCACCCGAGGCATCGTCCCCAACGACCGCGGCCGCGTCCTCCAGCCTGAGCGATCCCACCCGCGCACCTATGTCACCGGCTGGATCAAACGAGGTCCCCAAGGCGTCATCGGCACGAACAAGATCTGTGCACGCGAAACCGCAGCCACCCTCCTCAGCGACTTCCTCGCCGGCGCCCTCGCCGAACCTCCCCGCAACCGAGACGATTTCGCTGACCTCCTATCCCAGCGCCAACCAGATCTGATCGACCGTGAAGGGTGGCGTTTCATCGACGCCGCCGAACGTGACTCCGGCATACCCGCCAGGCGGCCGCGAGTGAAGTTCACCGCCATCCAAGACATGGTCGCAGCCGCGAAATCAGGACTGTCTGAAAGACGGCGGATCTGACCTTGGTCTGACTGGCCGAGCAGCTGCTGGCCCAGGCCAAACAGCAGGGGAGTGGAGTTGCTCGGCCCGGGCGGGTTGCTGAAACAACTCACCAAGAACGTGCTCGAAGTCGCTGTCGAGGCGGTGATGACCGAGCATGTGGGCTATGAGAAACACGACCCCGCCGGTCGTGGAACGGGTGACTCCTGCCACGATGGGCGATGAGATCCAGTCGGCCAGCCGCAGTAGGCCCGCAGGGTTCCGGGCCTGCGTCCGAACTCTCGGGGGGCGAAATCCGAGACGTGATCCGATGATTCGCTCGGCGCGGCGGCCTTATCGGGTGAGGTGTATCCCACCGAAGCCGTTAGTTCACCGTTTGGTTGGGTTGACAATGCGGAGGCTGGTGGCGCGCCCGAGGTGAGACACTTCGTCGTCCATGCGAGTCAGCAAGCCTGGGATATGGCGGCGAAGCGCCATGGCCGTGATGTCCGAATTGACAAGGGATCGCAAGCGGCCTACCCAGGCCACCCAACTCGGCACGTAGACATGACGTTTCCGCTGTTCCATGCCCCTCACGAATGCAGTCGCGCACTCCTCGGCCGACAGCGTGTTCCGCATAGGGCCCGGAAGCATCTCCAATATCTGCCGAAACGTGGAAAGGTCGGCCTTGGCGTCGCGAACCATAGGTGTATCGATCCACGACATGTGCGCTGAGCCGACGCCGACCCCGAATTGCTCCACTTCGAGCCGAAGGCAGTTGACGAAGTGCTCGGCGCCGGCCTTGCTCGCGTTGTAGGCCGCGAGTCCGGGCATGGCTGCGAACGCGCCGATCGATGACACCACGAGGATGTAGCCGCGGCGTTCGATCACCGCGGGCAACGCTGCCCGCACCGTATGGAACACGCCGAGCAGGTTGATGTCGAGCACCCTGGCGAAGGCATCCGGGTCGGTATGCAGGACTGAGCCGTAGCTCGCGATTCCCGCGTTGGCGATCACGAAATCGATACCGCCGAAACGCTCTACCGCGAGGTCGACGGCCTGTTGCATCGCATCGAGAAGGGTGACATCCCCGGCCACGGCCAACGCGACCTCGGCCCCGAGTTCGTCGGCCAGGGCGTAGAGCGCCGCGGTGTCGATGTCGATGAGCACAACCTTCGCGCCCTTGGCGACGAGTAGTCGCGCGGTAGCGGCGCCGATTCCATTGGCAGCGCCGGTGATTGCGACGACGGTGTCACGAACACTGGACATGGACTGTGACGCTAGCCATGGCGGGGCCTCGAGCACATGGCCTGAATGCACATCAGTGGTGGCAACGATGTGCATGCTGCCCAGTGGAGCGCGTCCGGGGCGACTTGATGGCCCCCCGAGGACGCTCCGTCGGCCTGTCGATCCCGCGCGCAGAGGGGCCCTTTTCGCCTGATCGTGGCCGGACGCGCCGCACATGATCCCCATGCGGGCGGGGTCGGATCATCGCCTGGCGTTCGCTACATCAGCTGGATGGCGGAGACGCCGTCCAGCAGCGCGTGATGCGTTTCGGTGTAGATCGCCAGGCGGCCGTCGGGCAGGCCGGAGAAGCCGCCGAGCAGCCGGCTGCGATGGCGGCGGAACCGGGGTTGAACGTCCGTGGCGGAAGTCGCTGTCATTCTTCCAGCTCGCCCGGGGCCGTCTGCACACGTTTCAGCGGCCGTTGACCGGTGTCGTCGCGCCGTCGCAGAGCATCCAGGAGCGGGCTTTCGGAGCTGGCCGACTTGTACCTGGTACGGAGCGGAGCTTGGGCGAGCGCCTCGAGCACCCTGGTCGTTCCAGTGACTTCCAACTCGGTCAGCGCGATCAGATGATCCAGGCTCAGCAGTTCGAAGAACACGCTGCTGCGATGCGGCCCGTCGAGCGAGGGTGTGAACTTCTGCCTCGCCTCCCGGAGGTGCCGGGCTCTGTCGAGCATGCGACTTCGATAGTCCGCGAGGAGTTTTCGCACCGACTGTGGCGGAAGGAGATTTCCCAGGAACAATCGCATCATCATGTGGTGCCGCATGTCCGTGCCGGGGATGGGAGCGCCGAGCCGGAGCAGGAGCGCGTTGGAGCCGGTGGGCGCGATCGAATAGACCTGCTTGTTGGGCCGCCCGTCCTGGATGACTGTCTCCTTTTGCACGAAGCCGCGGCGTTCGAGCTCCCGAAGCTTCGGGTAGACCTGCGTGCGCGGCGTCTCCCACCATGGTGAGAGTGCCCGGGCGTAGTGCGTTCCGATCTCGTAGCCGGTCATCGGCCGAATGCTGAGCAGTCCCAGAAGCGCGAGTTCCAAGTCGGACAACGTCGCTGCCGGTTGTGAATGGTCCTGTGAATGAGCGCCATTCGTGATCATGTCGGTCTCCTTGGTTCGTTCCGGCGGCGGTGAGGGTCTGGTACACCTGAGGTCTTGACATAGTGTGGAATCACAATATGCTGAGTTCATACTAAACCGCGTCGACGAGGAGGCGGTCGTGACGACGCTCATGCGGGAACTCGATCAGCGGGCCGAGGAGAATCCCTCGGTCATCGCATGCCGGATCGGGAACCGATCACAGACTTTTGGCGAACTGGCCCAGCAGGTGCGGCTGTTCGCGGCGGCATTGCTCGAACTCGGATTGGAGCCGGGGGACAGGGTCAGCCTGTACCTTCCGAACTCGGTCGAGTACGTCACCTGCTGGTACGGAGCGATGCGTGCGGGCATGGTCGCGAACCCGATCAATGCCGCGCTCTCACCGCGTGAAGTGGAGTTTCTGCTCGACGACAGCGGTGCCCAGGTGCTCGTGACCACTGCGAATCTCGCCGGGAAGCTCGGCGAAATCCTCTCGGAGAGAACAGAACTGCGTCTGATCGTCGCTGACGCGGATATCTCGGCGTCCGGTCTGACGCTGGCGGATCTGCTCACCGGCGGTGAACGGGATGTGCCATATCCCCCCGGGGATGCCGCCGCCTGCCTGCCCTACAGCTCGGGTACGACCGGCAGGCCGAAAGGTGTAGTGCATTCCCATGATTCGCTGTCCGCGCAAGCGGTTCTTTCGGCGAACGCGCTGCAGCTGCGCACTGGCGACATCCTTGTGCACGCGTTGCCATTGGTGCACTTGTTCGCCGGAAACATCGTGATGGGCGGACTGTTGGTGGCCGGAGCCACGATGGTCGTGCAACCTAGCTTCGATCCATCGGGTTTCGTCGACCTGCTCGCGGAAACTCGAGCGACCGCGTGTGCGGGTGTTCCGGCCAACTACGCCATGCTTACGCGGCTGCCGGACGACAACGTTCGACTCGGCCCGACTGATGCGCTTCAGGTCGCGTTCAGCGCGGGAGCCCCGCTGCCGACGGCGATCCGGGAAGGTTTCCGAGCGCGATTCGGCGCACCCGTTCTGAACTGCTACGGCATTACCGAAGCGGGTGGGAACCTGGCCGCGTCGCTGCGGTATGGGGAGACCCCCGACCTCTCGTGCGGGATCGTCTACCCTCGCACCGAACTGCGGATCGTGGACTCGGACGACAATCCGGTCCCGGCCGGCGAGGTGGGCGAGCTCGTCGCCCGCGGCCCGCAGATCATGACCGGCTACTGGCGGCGCCCCTCTGCCACGGCCCAGGCACTGCGCGGCGGCTGGTTCCACACTGGCGACTTGGCGCGCTTCGACGCCGACGGCTACCTCTACATCGTCGACCGGCGCAACGACCTGATCGTGAGCGGCGGATACAACGTCTATCCCGCCGAGGTCGAGGATGTGCTCCAGGAGCATCCCGGCGTGGAGTCCTGTGCCGTCTTCGGTATCGAGGACTCGGTGAAGGGTGAAAAACCCTGGGCTGCCGTTGTTCCCGCGAACGCGGCGGTCGACGTGGAGTCGCTCGAGAGCTTCTGTCGAGAGCGCCTGGCGGCATACAAGGTCCCGCGCCGATTCGTCGTGGTCGACGAGATTCCCCGCAACTCTCTGGGCAAGCTGCAGCGCGGCGTTCTGCGCAAGCGCTATTCCCCCGAATCGTCGTCGTCTACTTCCACTTCATGAGCCGAAAGGACCGCTGATGCCCAAATACGTCTTCCACCTGCAGGTCAAGGAACACCAGCTCGACCGCCTCCAGCGGCTGAACGAGGAATACCGTGACGACTTCGAGCGCGTCGTCCCGGTCATCCCCGGTCTGCGCGGCATCGAGAAGTACTTGGTCGGCACCGACTACGTCGAATTGATCGACTACGACGGCAGTTTTGCCGACTTCGGTGCGGCGATGGCGGCCGACCCGGCCCTGCGCAAGTTCATGCGCAGCGTCAACGACTGCTTCACCACCCCGCTACGCGAAATGACCACCCGGCAGATGGCCACCATACAGACCCTGCCCTGACGGTCTCCATCCGATCGAGAAACGAAGGGAAGTAACGATTCTCATGGCATACGACTACGGCCTCATCATCGGAGGCCAGGAGCGCGCCGCCTCCGACGGCGGCACCATCGAGGTCACCGGCCCCGCCACTGGCGAGGTGATCGGCAGTATCGCCTCGGCCACCGCCGCCGACGTGGACGCCGCGGTGGCCGCCGCGAAGGAAGCCGCACCGAGCTGGGCGGCGACCACCCAGTTCCGGCGGGCCGGATACCTCCATGCCCTGGCCAAGGCGGTCACCGCGCACGCCGACGAACTCGCCACCATCGAAACCCGGGACATGGGCAAGCCATACACGATCAGCCGCAAGGTCGATCTTCGCACCGCTCCTGAGGCGATCGAATACTTCGCCGGGATGGCGGGCAAGACCGAAGGCCGCACAGTGCCGGTGCCCGGACGGTTCGTCAACTACACCGTGCGCGAACCCTTCGGCATCGTCGCCGGCGTAATTCCCTGGAATTACCCGCTGCTACAAGCGATCTGGAAGATCGCACCGGCGATCATGGCGGGCAACACAGTCGTGCTCAAGCCTGCCGAACGGGCACCGCTGTCCCCCATGGCGCTGGTGCGGTTGTGTCAGGAAGCCGGAATTCCGCCGGGCGTGGTCAACGCCGTCCCCGGCTACGGCAAGACGACCGGCACGGCGCTCTGCGCACACCCGGACGTCTCGTTCATCGCCTTCACCGGATCGGTGGAAACCGGTCGCGCCATCCAGCGCGCCGCAGCCGAACGCGTCATCCCCGTCACCCTCGAGCTCGGCGGCAAGAGCCCGAACATCGTCTTCGACGACGTAGAACCCAAAGCCGCTGCGCAACTGGCCTACTCGGCGATCTTCAGCAATATGGGCGAGGTCTGCACCGCCGGGTCCCGGCTGCTGGTGCACGAGTCCATCCACGGCCAAGTCGTCGACGCGCTACTCGGACTGATCGAGTCACAGACGGTGATCGGCGACCCGATGGACCCGTCCACCACCCTCGGCCCGCTGATCGACCACGAGCACCTCGCCCGCGTCCAGGGCTACGTGGACCGCGCCCGCAACAGTGGCGCCAAACTCCTCACCGGCGGCGGCACCCGCAAGATCGACGGCCTGAGCGAACTGTTCTTCGAACCAACGGTTTTCGACCACGTCGACAACAACAGCGAACTGGCCCAAGACGAGGTCTTCGGCCCGGTGCTGTCGGTGATGAGCTTCGGATCCGAAGACGAGGCCGTCGAACTGGCCAATGCTGTCGACTACGGCCTCGCCGCGGTCGTGCAGACCCGGGACGTGGGCCGCGCCCACCGGGTCGCCGGACGCCTGCAGGCCGGCAACGTCTGGATCAACTCCTGGGGCAATGTGCATTCGGCCTCCCCGTATGGCGGCTACAAGCGCAGCGGCCACGGCCGCGAGATGGGCTTCTCGATCATGGACGCCTTCACCCAGGAGAAGAACGTCTGGGTCAGCACCCGATGACCTTCCCGAACTTCGTGCCATCCGGCCGAAAGCCCCTCACCTGTAAGGAGACAACGCAGTGACCGCGACGACAGCGCAGCCGATCACCGAAGCGGACGGCAGTCCGCCCGTGAGCTGGAAGGAGATGATGGCGGTCTTCCTGGCCCGCCAGATCCGCGACACCGACCGCATCTGCTCGGGCGCCCACACCGAGATCTCCTTCGCCGCGACGATGCTGGCGCAGAAGACGCACGCACCCAATCTGAAGCTGCAGCTCGGCGGCGGCGCGTTCCTGTGTAACGTGGCCGACCGCGAAATCGACGAGCTGCCGCGCACCTCGGTGGACTTCCGCATCATGAACTGGGCGGAGGCGTACTTCGAGCACCACGACACCTTCAACCACTACGGCGCACCCGGCGGCCGCGACTACTACGAGAACATCGACAACTGGCGCAGCACCAACAAGTACTTCTTCGCCGACAAGTTCTTCGTCGGCGGCATCCAGGTCGACAAGCACGGCAACGTCAACCTCATCGGCGTCGGCGACAAGAACGGCTACCGCTTCCGCGGACCCGGCAGCGTCGGCATCAACGACGTCACCTCGGTGCGCGACGCGTTCGTGTTCATGACCGCCCACGACCGCCAACGGTGCGTCGAGCAGGTCGACTTCGTCTCCATGCCGGGACCGAAGACATACCGCGAGAAGGACTTGTCGGGCAACGGACCGCAGTTCATCGTCACCCCGCTCGGCGTCTTCGACTTCACCGGACCGGACCAGACCGCGGCGCTCGTCGGCGTCTTCCCCGGCCACACCGAGGAGGAGATCGCCCAGCACACCGGCTGGGAGATCGTGAAATCCCCGCACTTCACCATCCATGAACCCCCCAGCCCGGCCGAATTGTCGGTGCTGCGCAACGAGATCGACCGCAAAGGAGTGTTGCAGCGATGACCAGAGGAGCTCAACTGCTGCAGACCGGGCCCATCGACCTGCCCGACGGCCCACCGGCGCGTCGGGAGGTCGTCGCCTCCGCCGCGGACGTGGTGTCCCGTGTCCACGACGGTGACACCGTCGCCATCGGCGGATTCGTCACCGCCAATCACCCCATGCCGCTGGTGCGCGAACTGGTTCGGCAGGGCAAGAAGGATCTGACCATCATCGGTTCGGCCACAGCGGGTTTGGAGATCGACCTGCTGATCGGCGCCGGCGTGGTGCGCAAGCTGATCGCACCGTACTGCGGTGCCGAGCTGTACTCGGCGGTCGGCAGCTGTTTCCGGGCCGCGGTCGAGTCGGGGCAGATCGAACTGTGGGAGAACTCCGAGTACATCCTCTACGCGGGGCTGCAGGCCCGCGCAATGGGGCAGGAGTTCATGGCCTGGCGTGGCGGTATCGGGAGCAGCATTCCCGAACTGAACGACGACCTGGTGGTGTTCGACAATCCGCTCGGTGACGGCAAGCAGTACATCGCCGTCCCGGCGATTCCGGTGGACTGGACCTTCCTGCACGTCGGTGAGGCCGACAAGTACGGGAATGGACGGCATCCTGGTGCACGCTTCGGCGATCGCCTGATGGCCCGCGCGGCGGACCGGGTAGCGCTGACCACCGAGCGGCTGGTCGACAACGAGGACATCCGATCGAATCCGATCATGACCTCGGTGCCCTACGCCGACGCGGTGGTGGTGGCGCCCTACGGTTCACACCCCTACGCGTCGCACGGCTACTACGCCGAAGATGCCGCGCACATCGAGGAGTACGTGCGCGCGACCGCGGGTGTCCGCAAGGGCGACCGCAGCGGCCTGGACGCCTACCTCGCCAAGTGGGTGACCGGTCCGGCGGACCAGGATGCCTACATCGGCAATGTCGATCCGGCCACGCTGCGCGCGCTGGAAGCCGAGTACGCGCAATTGACCGGGGCTCGTGGAGCGCTTTCCGGTGACTGATACGACGCTGTTGCGTCCCGACGCGTGGCAGCAGGACGGACCCGACCGGGTCCGCCTGCTCGCCACGCGGTGCGGACACTGCAAACACCTGATTTTCCCGCCGGCGCCGTCCTGTCCGGCGTGCTGGGAACGCGACCATTTGCGTATCGAATCGCTGCCGAAAAACGGTGTGCTGCATTCGTTCACGGTCGTGCACACCCCCGGTGACGGAATCGCCGCACCGTATGCGGTCGGACTCATCGACTACGACGGCGGAGTGCGGATCTGCGGACGCATCTGCGGTGAGGCTCCTCTGACCGCCGGCATGCCGATGGAAGCGATCCCCGGCAGCATCCGCGAGGGCGAGCACGCACTGGCGGGCTGGATGTTTCGACCGGTCACGAATTCGCTGGAGTCCTCATGAGCTCGACAGCCCACATTATCGGGGTCGGTATGACCCCGTTCGAGCGCGGCGAGCGAACCATCGAATCGATGGGCGCTGCCGCAGCGCTGGATGCCCTGGCTGAGGCAGGGGCGCGCCCGACCGTGATCGATGCCGTGTACTGCGGCAACGTCTACGGCGGGATGCTTCCGGCCCACCGGATCGCCGCCGCGCTCGGCCTGACCGGGCGCCCGTGCTACAACCTGGAAGCTGCCTGCTCGAGTTCCGCTGTGGCGCTGAACCTCGCGGTTCAGGCCGTGCGAAATCGGCAATACGACACCGTGCTCGTGATCGGGGTGGAGCGCCTGTCCGTCTTTCCCGGCGGAACGCTTCGTCTCAATCCAGACGACTTGGATGTCATTCAAGGTGTCACGATGCCCGCCCACTACGCCATGCGGGCGCAGGCGTATCTCGCCGAAACCGGTGCCACCACCGCGGATCTCGCGGCGGTGGCCGTCAAGAACCGCGGCAACGGTGCCAAGAACCCGCGCGCTCGTTTCCGGGCGGAGACGACCGTGGCGGAGGTCTTGGACTCCCGGCCGGTGGCTGATCCGCTCACCCTGCTGCAATGCTGCGGTTCCTCCGATGGCGCGGCGGCGGTGGTCGTGTCGCGCTATCGCGGCCCGCAGACACCGACCGTCTCGGTCCTTGCCAGCCAACTCAGTTCCGGCACCACCGGATCGCACGACATGGCCCGCGAATCGCTCACCACCCGCGTCGCGACAGCTGCCTACCGCGAGGCGGGGATCCGGCCCGACGATCTGGATGTTGTGGAAGTGCACGATGCCTTCAGCATCGCCGAGTTGCTGTATTACGAAGCGCTGGGTCTCTGTGGTTTCGGGGAAGCACCGGCCTTGCTGGCTTCCGGATACACCTCGCGCGGCGGCGCCTGTCCGGTCAACCCCGGCGGCGGACTGCTCTCACGCGGGCACCCTATCGGCGCGACCGGACTCGCCCAAGTGGTGGAGGTCGTCGAATGGCTGCGCCTGCCGCGGACCGACGGAACCCGCGACCCCGAAGTCGGATTGACCCATTGCACCGGCGGCGGCATTACCGGTTACGACCATGCTGCCTGCGCCATCCACGTATTCGCTCGAACCTGATACCGGCCCGGCGGCTCACTGGAGTACCCATGAAATACGAAGATGTAGCGATTCCGCTCGGCGACGCCTGGTCCTCTCCTTTCGCCAAATGGCAAGGTTCGCTGGCGGAAGTGTCCAGTCTGGATCTGGCCGTCGCGGTGACCGGGCGGGCGTTGGCCGAGCGAGACTTGGACCCCGCCTGGTTCGACGGCATCGTGTTGGGCACGACTGTGCCGCAGCCAAATCTGTTCTACGGTGCGCCCACACTTGCCGCTCGGCTCGGTGCGACGGGTCTGACCGGGCCGATGGTGAGCCAGGCGTGCGCGACGAGCGTTGCCGCGTTGCATGCGGCGGCGGGCGCGGTAGCGGCGGGCGCGACCCGGCAGCTCGTGGTGGTGGCCGACCGCACCTCCAATGGGCCGGCGCTGATTTATCCATCCAGCCGTGGGCAGGGCGGTGCTCCGGTGATCACCCACTGGGTGCTCGACGCGTTCGCCCGCGATCCCTGGGCCGGTCAGGCGATGCTCGCCACCGCTGAAGCGGTCGCGGCCGAGAACGGTATCACCCGTGACGAACTCGATGACCTGACCGCGTTGCGGTGGGAACAGTACAAGGCCGCCCTGGCCGACGATCGCGCATTCCAGCGCCGCTATCAGGTGCCGGTGGAGATCAAGGGGCGCAGGGAAAGCGTCCTCCTCGACGCCGACGAGGGCGTACGCGCCAAGGAACGCACAGTGATCGGCGCCCTGCCGCCCGCGGCTTCCGACGGGATCCACACCTTCGCCGCACAGACCCATCCATCGGACGGGTGCGCGGGCGCTGTCGTCACCAGCCGCGAGGAAGCCCGACGGCGATCCCAGGCGGGGATCGTCAGAATTCTGAGCAGCGCTGTCGCCCGGGTGCGGAAAGCCCGCATGCCCGAAGCGCCGGTCCCCGCCGCCCGAGGCGCACTCGACGCCGCCGGACTGAAGTTCACCGACCTGCACGCGATCACCACGCACAACCCCTTCGCGGTGAACGACGTGTACTTCTGCCGGGAAACCGGGGTCGATCCGACCGATATGAACGCCTTCGGATGCAGCTTGATCTTCGGACATCCCCAGGGCCCCACGGGGTTACGGTCGATCACCGAGCTGATCGAAACGTTGCGGCTGCGGGGCGGGGGAGTGGGCTTGTTCACCGGTTGCGCGGCGGGAGACACAGGCGCCGCCCTCGTGCTGGAAGTGACAGACCGATGAGCACAACGCTGCATCCGACGTTCAGCCAGCCGCGGATCGCCGTGGCGCGAGAACCGGACGGGCGCGTCCGGCTGTGGTCCACAGAAGCTCTCGAACCGCACTCCGTCAGCGTTGTGCACGACTTTCGTGCCGGATCGACGCGACATCCGGACCGCTTGCTGATCGCGGAGAAGGCCGGAGGGGAATGGAGAACCTTGTCGTGGGGTGAGGCCCGAACCTGGGTCGATCGCATCGCCCAGGGGCTGCTCGACCGTGGGCTCACGGAGCGCCCACTGATGATCCTGGCCGGAAACAGCACAGCCAATCTGGTCATCACGCTTGCCGCGATGACCCTCGGTGTGCCCGTCGTCCCCACCAGCGTCGCCTACTCCTTACACAGCGGCGATCATCACCAGTTGCGAGCGATGGCCGACCTGGTCGACCCCGGCGTAATCCTCACCGGTGGACCGGAATTCGAGGCGGCGACAGCAGCAATCGCGGACCGGCGCACCGTGGTCGGTCTAGATCGGCGGATGCCCGGAACCCTCACGCTGGACGAGCTCGCCGCCGCACCCACCGTCCACATCGATCGCCGATGCGCAGCACTTCGCTCCGACGACGTAGCCAAGATCCTGTTCACTTCCGGCTCGACCGGAACGCCCAAAGGCGTGATCACGACGCACGGCATGATGTCGGCCAACCAGCAACAGCTGCGGCAGATCTGGCCCTTCCTGACGGCTGAGCCACCGGTGCTGCTGGATTGGCTTCCCTGGAGCCACACCTTCGGCGGCAGTCACAACCTCAACCTGGTACTCACCAACGGCGGATCCTTGTGGATCGACGACGGTGGCATCGGGCCGGGACTGATCGAACGGACCGTCACCAACCTGCGCTCGGCTCGGCCCAATCTGTACTTCAACGTGCCCGCCGGGTACGCCGCGCTGCTGCCGATACTGGAGCGCGAACCCGACACCGCGCGCGCCATTCTGGCCCGATTACGCTTCGCGTTCTTCGCGGGCGCTGGATTGCCGCAGCAACTGTGGGAAAGACTGGGCGCGTTGGCCCGAGCCCACGGGTCGACCATGCAGCTCACCTCCTCCTGGGGATCCACCGAATCCTGCCCGGTCGCGACTTCGGTGCATTTCGCCACCGATCGCAGCGCCTGCATCGGCTTGCCGGTGCCCGGTGTGGAACTGGCGCTGGTCCCGACCGGGAACACCACCGAAGCACGGCTGCGCGGCCCGAACCTCACCCCGGGCTACCACCGGCGGCCCGACCTCGCCGCGAGCGCCTTCGACGAGCAAGGGTTCTTCCGCACCGGTGATGCGGTCACCTTGGCCGATCCCGAAGACCCATTGGCGGGCTTGATATTCCGCGGGCGCATCGCCGAGGATTTCAAGCTGGCCACCGGCACCTTTGTCACGGTCGGGACCTTGCGGCTGCGCTTGCTCTCCGCCGCGCGAGGACTGCTGAACGACGCCGTGATCTGCGGCGAAAATGCCGAATACGTGAGCGCTCTCGTGTGGCTGCATCCCGATCACCGCGGGCGGCTCGCCGCCGACGCCGTCCCCGACCCGGCGCTGCGCCAGGAGCTGTCCGCCGCATTGCAACGGCTGGCCGACGAAGGCGGCGGCACCTCGCAACGGGTCGAACGCCTCGCAATCCTGACCGAGCCGCCCTCCGTCGATGCTCGCGAGATCACCGACAAGGGCTACATCAACCAGCGCGCGGTGCGCGGCGGCCGGGACCAGGACGTGCGTCTGTTGTACACCGACCCGTGTCCCGCGTGCGTGGTCGTCCGGCAATGATCAGCCGGATCGCCACTCGCACAGCAGATTTCCGCTCGGAGGGAGTGCCCCGCTCATGCCTGTCAGCGCCGATGTGATCGGCACCGAATTGCCGCCACTGACCATGACCATAGACCCCGGACGGGTCCGATTCTTCGCCAAAGCCATTGGTGAGTGCCTGCCCGACGGCCTCGACGCGGCCGATATCGCGGTGCCGCCGACCTTTCTCTTCGCGCTCGAACTCGAACAAACCGACCCATTCGCGTGGTTGACAGCGCTCGGCGTGGACCTCTCGCTGGTCTTGCACGGCAGCCAGCAGTTCATCTACCACACGACCGCCAAGGCGGGCGAAACGCTCATCGCCCGGCCCCGCATCGTGGACGTGTACTCGAAGAAGAGCGGAGCCCTCGAGTTCATCGTCAAACAGACGGCGGTGACCCGCAAGGACGGAACACCGGTCGCCGATCTTGTCTCCACCCTGGTGATCCGGCACCCGGAGGCCGCACGATGACCGCCGACCTGCCCCCGGCCGGAATCTCCGATCGCGTTATGGGAGAGCAACTCCCGCGGCTGCGACTGCCGTCGATCAGCCGCGCCACCCTCGCGCTGTTCGCCGGTGCGTCCGGTGATCACAACCCCATCCACATCGATCTCGACGCTGCCCACGCCGCCGGACTGGACGACGTCTTCGCGCACGGGATGCTCTCCATGGCCTATATCGGTCGGCTGTTAACGAATTGGGTTGCACAGGAACGCATCCGAACCTTCACGGCACGATTCGTCACCATTACTCCCGTCGGAGCCGAGCCGACGTGCACCGGTCGCGTCACGCGCATCGCCGACGGTGTCGCCACCGTCGAATTCGCGGTCACCCTCGCCGACGGCACCACCACGGTCACCGGCGAAGCCACCCTATGCTGACAAGGACCCTCGAATGTCAACTCTCACAGAAAAATCCGCTATCGTCTCCGGTGCGGGCCGGGGGATCGGGCGCGAGATCGCACTCAAGCTGGCGCGCGCGGGCGCGAGCGTCGTTGTGAACGACCTCGACGCGGAACCCGCCAAGGAAACAGTCGCCGCCATCGAAGCCCTGGGCGGCCGGGCCGTCGCGGTTCCCGGCAGTGTCACCGCTCCAGGCTTCGCGGATGCGTTCGTCGGCGCGGCCGTCGACAGCTTCGGTGCGCTCGACATCATTGTCAACAACGCCGGATACACCTGGGACGGTGTGATCCAGAAGGTGACCGACGAACAGTGGGACGCCATCCTCGACGTCCACCTCACCGCCCCCTTCCGGATCCTGCGTGCGGCTCAGCCGGTCATCTCGGCGGCGGTGAAGCAGGCGAGATCCGCGGGCGCGGCGGTGCCCTGCCGCAAGGTGGTGAACGTGTCGTCGATCGCGGGGCTGGGCGGCAACGCCGGGCAGGTCAACTACGCTGCGGCGAAAGCCGGAATTCTCGGAGTGACAAAGACTCTCGCCAGGGAATGGGGCCGCTACAACGTGACCGTCAACGCGGTCGCGTTCGGTCTGATCAAGACCCGGCTGACGGAGGCGCCCACCGGCGGGGACAGCACCATCGACGTGTCCGGCCGCGAGATCCGCGTCGGCGTCAATCCCGATCTGCTCGCCGAGATGGAACGGTCCATCCCGCTCGGCCGAGGCGGCACACCCGAGGACGCCGCCAATGCCGTGTACCTGCTGTGCATTCCCGAATCCGACTATGTGAGCGGCCAAACCCTGGTATGCGGCGGCGGTTTCACACTCTGAGAGGGCCGCCCGTGATCGACGGATACGAGGTCATCGATGCCCATATGCATACGGCACGGTTGAGCTCACTGCCACGCGCATGGCTCGACTGGGCCGACGAATACTCTCGCGATCAGGACTGGCGGGGCGTGTACGACAGCGATCGCGTCGACCCGGGCGCACTCGACGCCCTGCTGGCGGAGCAGGGCGTCGACCACGGCCTGCTCTTCTGTGAATACAGCCCCGCGGTGACCGGTGCGCAGCGCATCGAAGATCTGCTGGCGATACGTGCGGGCAACCCCCGGCGGTTCAGTCTGGTCGCGAACATCAACCCGCACATCCACTTTCCTCCCGTCACGGAATTGCGCCGGCAGCTCGATCTCGGTGCGGTGACCTTGAAACTGCACCCTGTGCACGGCCGGTTCGACCCCGGTGACCGGGAGCTCTATCCTGTGTACGTCCACTGCGCCGACCACGGTATCCCGATCATCGTCCACTCGGGTGTCTCGAGCTTTCCCGGTGCGCGAACCAGCTGCGGCAATCCCGAACTCCTGCTCGATGTCGCCGACTACTTCCGGGATCTGAACATCGTCATCGCCCACGGCGGCCGAGGCTGGTGGTACGACGTCGCCGCATTCATGGCGCTGACCAAAGCCAATGTGTGGCTCGACCTTTCGGGCCTGCCGCCGAAGCTGCTGCCCGAGTACTACGCCCGCCAGGATATGAATCGGCTGGCCCGAAAGATGATCTTCGGGACCGATTGGCCCGGCGTTCCGAGTATACGGCGCAATGTCGAATCGCTGATCGGACTCGGCTGGCCGTCGGAGGTCGTCACCGCCGTGCTGTCGGGCAACGCGCGATCGGTGTTCACCCGCATCGGCTCGACCCTCGAATAGGCAAACCGACCACACATCGACGGCATCGCTGGGCAACCCGCACTTCCCCGCGACAACACCCCGACCTGACGATTACCTCGTCAGCGCCGACGAAGGAGTAGATATGGCAGCCGCGAGCACGGTACCGAGCGCAGGTCGGGAAACATTCTGGCGCAGTGATTTACGGCTGTGGCGGCTGTCCGCCTGGAGTGCATACGTCTACGTCTTCGGCGTTGTCCTGGGTGGAATCGTGCTCGCACGGTTCGTTCCACCACCGCGCGAGAACTGGACGGCCGAGCACACCGCGGAGTTCTTCCGCGACCACGAGATCGGCGTTCGCGCGGGCATGGAGGTCGTTCTGGCCGTCTACATGCTGTACGCGATCTTCAGCCTCGGTGTCGCTCAGCTGATGAAACACATCGAGCCGGACGGCGGCTTCCTGCACCGGATACAACTCCTCGGCGGTGTCCTGACCGCCATCATCACCATGCTGTGCGCGACCTTCTGGCTGCTGGCCAGCTTCCGCGCCGACTCCCGTTCGCCGGAGGACATCCAGCTGCTCAACGACACCGGCTGGATGATATTCGACATCACCATCATGGCGACCATCGTGCAGTTCGTCGCCTTCGGCGCCGCCTGCCTGATCGACGACGGCCGCCGCGCACCGCTGGTCCCGCGCTGGCTCGGCTACCTGTCGTTCTTCTTCGCCTTCACCTATCTGTCCGAATTCTTCATGCCCTCGCTGCAGACCGGACCGTTCTCCTGGCAGGGGCTGCTGTCGCTGTACGTGGCAATGGCGACCTTCGGCGTATGGATCAGTCTTGTCGCGCTCTACATGCTGCGCGCGGTCAAGACCGTCGAGAACGAACAGGCTGCTCCGTGACGGACAGCCCCACGCGAACGCATACGCCGACCGACGATCCGAATGCCCCGCGTCGCGTCCCCGGCGAAGAAGGCCTGTGGGTATTCATCCTCGGGGACATGACGATCTTCGCCCTGCTGTTCGGGGCCTTCCTCCTCGCGCGGCGGGATCATCCCGCCGAATTCGCCAGTGGTGGAACAGAACTGAATATCGCCTTCGGCACGGCCAACACCATTGTGCTGCTGACGAGCTCGGTACTCGTCGCATCGGCCGCACAGGCGCACCGTGCCCACCGCGCCGCGGCGGCCACCGCTCTTCTCCTCGGCGCTATCGGTTGTGGACTGGTCTTCGTCGTCTTGAAGGTCTTCGAATGGAGCGAGGTGCTCGGCGAGCATCCTCATCCGGCCGACAACCCGTTCTACACCTACTATTTTGGCTTGACCGGCCTGCACCTGCTGCACCTGGTCCTCGGCACCGGCGCGCTCCTGCTGGTGCGGAGAGCGATGGGCCGCGATGCGCCACACCGGCGCGATCGGTTGCTCATCGAGGCGGGCAGCACCTACTGGCACATGGTCGACCTGCTCTGGATCATTATCTTCCCCCTCGTCTACCTGGTTCCCGCATGATCACGCGCACAAGCACATTCAGACTCTTCCTCGTGTGGGCGGTGTTGGTGCTCGCCACCGTCCTGTCGGTCGACCTGGGGTCACACCACCTGGTCTCCGGCATAGGCAGCCGATCGGGCACTGCTGTTGCGCTCGGTATCGCCTTTGTGAAAGTTCTTCTCATCGGGTACGAGTTCATGGAACTCCGTCACGCGCCACGGGCACTGCAGGCGGTATTCACAGTCTGGGTCCTGGCTGTCGGAACCACCTTGGTCGCCTTGTTCCTCGCGTAGGGGATCGTTGTGGATCGGACCGGATGTGTGCGAAAGACGGTGCCCTGAACGGTCATTGGTGTGAGCGATCACTTCGGCGACGATCGAGACCGCGGTCTCCGCAGGGGTTCGGGCACCGAGGTCCAAACCGATCGGCGAATGCAGTCGGTCCAGCTGACCAAGGGGAACACCCGCGTCGCGCAGCAGATCCAAGCGGTGCTGGTGGCTGCGACGCGAACCCATTGCGCCGACGTAGCCCACCCTCCGGCCGAGCGCGAGCCGCAGCAAGGGGACATCGAACTTCGGGTCGTGCGTGAGAACGCAGATGGCGGTTCTCTCGTCGGTATCCACGGTGCTCAGGTAGCGGTGCGGCCAGTCGACCACCACCTCCGCGTCTGGAAACCTTTCCGGCGTCGCGAAGGTGGCGCGCGCGTCGCACACGGTGACGCGGTACCCGAGAAAGCTGCCGACGGTGCTGAGGGCCGCGGCGAAATCGATCGCACCGAAGATGAGCATTCGCGGACGCTGTGTCCGGACGTGGATGAAGACCGCCAATCGCCACGATGAGTTGTGGCCGAGTTCAACGCATTCGGCGGCGCCGACTTCGAGCTGTGTACGGGCTGCTGCGACCACCGCCCGGTCGATCTCCGGATCGCCCAGCGTCCCGCTGAGCGATTCTCCCGACGGCACGTGGATCAATAGTCCCCGTAGTTCGGCGGGGCCGTCCACCACCTGGGCCACAGCGAAGGATCGTTCGCACGCGATGTCGGCCAGCGCCGTCGCGAGCTGCGGTGTGGTCGCGGGATCGACCCGCTGTACGACGACGTCGAGCTCACCGCCGCAGGTCAATCCCACCGCGAAGGCATCGGCATCGGAGTATCCGAACCGGGTTCGGACCACCGTATCGTGGCGTTCGAGTACATCGCGGCATGTCTCGTACACGGCGGCTTCGACGCACCCCCCGGAAATGCTGCCCACCACCGTTCCGTCCGCGGCGACGGCGAGCGATGTGCCCGGGGGCAATGGGGCACTACCGCTCACGCCCACCACGGTGGCAAGGGCGAAGGGGCTGCCCTGTCGCCACCAATCGGCAAGTGCGCCAGCAATATTCATCATTAGCGTTCTCCCATGCAGCTGCTGCCCGCGGTGCTCAAAGCAGCTGCTCGACGGTGATCGGCAGCTCGCGGATACGACGACCCGTAGCGTTGAAGACCGCATTGGCGATTGCGGGTGCGACACCGACGACAACCACCTCGCCGAGACCCTTCGCACCGATCGGATCGGCGGCCAGGTCCTCACCGTCCAGGAACACCGTGCGTAGATCGGGCACGTCGGCATTGACCGGGACGAGGTAATCGGCCAGATTGGCGTTCACGATACGACCGTCACGGTGATCGGTGACGGTGTGCTCCAGCAGCGCGGCGCCGATGCCGTTGGTCATGCCTCCGAGTGCCTGACTGTCGGCAAGTTTCGGATTGATGATTCTGCCGGCGTCATAGACTCCGAGCATCCGCCGGACGCGCACGATGCCTAAGGCGGCGTCGACCGCGACCTCGGCGAAGGTCGCGCAGTACGCGGACTTGGACAGCGGAGTCACCATGTCCGGGACGAAGATCCCTGTCGCATCGAGGGTCGAGCGGCCTTGTCGAGCGAGCAGGTCCTGGTACGACTCGCCGCGGCCGGGGTCGTTGTGTACTTGCAGGCGACCGTCGGACACTGTGATCGTCGTGGGGTCTACCGCGAAGAGGGGCGAGTTCACGTCGGTCACGGCGAGCGCGATCGCCTGCAATCGAAGCTTGTCGCAGCCATCGTGCACGGCGGATCCCACGCTGGCCATGGTCTGGGATCCGCTCACCGGCGGTGCCACCGGCATGAGCGAGTCGCCCAATTGGAATCGCACCTGGTCGACAGGCAGGCCGAGCCTGTCGGCCGCGACCTGCGCCATGGACGTGTAACTGCCAGGACCAATTTCACTCGTGGACGACGCCACTACGGCAGTTCCGTCGGCGTTGAGCCGGACGCTGCACTGCGCGGGCATCGTCAAGGTCTCATACGCGCCTGCCGCCATTCCTATGCCGATCAGCCAATTCCCGTCGCGGGTCGCACCAGGCTCAGGATTGCGCTGATCCCAACCGAATTCGCGGGCTCCGACCTCCACGCATTCGCGCAACTGGCGTGTGGAGAACCGGCGGCCGTTCGACGGGTCCTCGGAGGGTTCGTTCCGGTAGCGCAGCTCGATGGGGTCGATGGCCAGCTCGTGCGCGAGCTCGTCCATCGCGGACTCGATCGCGAAGGCGGCAGAGGAGTATCCGGGACCGCGCATCCACGTCGCCGCGTTCACATGCAACGGCACGGTCGAATACGCCTGGCGGACATGAGGTGTGGCGTACAGCATCTGCCCGGGGTTGAGGATGTTCTCTGTGTATTGCTCATAGGTCGCGGTTTCCGCCTTGATCTCGTGTACCGCGGCGGACACGGTGCCGTCGCGCCGAGCGCCGAGCCGCAGGCGGTATTCGTAGGCAGGCCGGTAGCCGGTGCCGTAATAGAGCTGCTGTCGAGTCAGCACCAATTTCGTGGGCCGGCGTGTAACCCGCGCGGCCAGCGCGGCGATCACGACGTGCGGCCATGTCCGCAGCCCACTACCGAACGCGCCGCCGACGAACGGTGTGATGACCCGCACGGCTTCCATGCCGATGCCGAACGCTCCGGCCAGTTCCATCTGGACACCGACCACGAATTGGGTTTTGTCCCATACTGTTACGCGGTCTCCGTCCCAGCGCGCGATGGTGGCGTGCGGTTCCATCGGATTGTGATGGTTGCGCGCTGTCCGGTAGGTGGCATCGAGCTGGACATCCGAGTCCCGGAAGGCTCGGTCGGCTTCACCGCGGCTATAGGCTGTGGGTTCGTCCGGGCTGCCGGCGTTGAGATCGGTGGTCGGTGTCTGCTCGTCATAGCTGACTTTGACCAGATGTGCGGCGTACCTGGCTGCTTCGGGAGTCTCCGCGACCAGAACCGCGACCGGCTGCCCGTGGAAGACGATCGAGTCGTCCTGGAAGACGCGCAGCCGCTTGCCATTTGGATTGAGCAGCGAACCAAACCCCGAATAGGGGAGTGTGGGCGCGTTGAGGTGGCTGATCACCGTCAAGACGCCCGGCTCGGAGAGAGCTTGTGCTGTGTCGATGCCTGCGATCCGACCGCGGCCGACCGTCGCGCCGATCACGACTGCGTGCGCGATTCCCTCGATGGCATGTTCCGCCGCGTAGGTGGCCTTCCCAGTCACCTTCAACAGCCCATCCGCGCGGTTCACGGGCTTTCCTACTGCTCGCTGTGGCTGGATGCTCACTCTCCACCTCCCACGGCCCGGAGTTGACGCTCGACCGATCGGATCAGCAACTGGACCTTGAAACCGTTGTGGGACAACGGGCGTGCGCCGTCGGTGGCGCGGGCGGCGGCGTCGGCCCACAGCGCCGCGCCCGGCTGGCGGCCCACGAGCTGCTGCTCTACGCCGGACAGTCGCCACGGCACCGTGCCCACACCTCCCGCAGCGACCTTCGCGGCGCGGATCGTCCCGTCCGGGATGTGCAAGGCCACCGCTACAGAGGTCAAGGCGAACTCGTAGGATTGCCGATCTCGTACCTTGAGATATCCGGACCGAAGATCCGTCGGATACGCGGGAATCTCGACCGCCGTGATCAGCTCGCCCGGACGTAGATCGTGTTCACGGTGCGGCGAATCGCCTGGCCGCAAAAGGAATTCCGTGAATCCGACAGAGCGTTCGCCATCAGGGCCGTGCAGTCGAACGGTGGCGTCCAGCGCAGCGAACGCTACGGCGACATCGGAGGCGTGGGTAGCGACACAGTGGTCGGAGGTGCCGAGAATGGCATGGCCTCGGTTGATGCCCCCTACTGCCGCGCACCCTGATCCGGGCTCGCGCTTGTTGCAGTCGGCTGTCGGGTCGCGGAAGTACATGCAGCGGGTCCGTTGCAGGGTATTTCCGCCGATGGTCGCCATGTTGCGCAGCTGTGCGGAGGCGCTCAGCTCCAGGGCCTGTGCCACCACGGGAAATCGATCCCGCACGTCCGGATGCCGGGCCGTGTCCGCCATGGTGGCCAGAGCTCCGATGCGAAGAGAGCCGTCAGTGTTGACCCCGATCTCGCGCAGTGGCAAGCGAGTGATGTCAACAAGTGCGTCGGGCTGCTCGACCTGGTGACGCATCAGATCGACGAGCGTTGTTCCGCCGGCGATGAAGCGGCCGCCACGACGCCCGGCGTCAAGGGCGGTGGGGATGTCGGCGACGGTGGACAATGTGAACGATCGCATCGAATCACCTCAGGGCCGAGGCGGTTTGTTCGAGCGCGTCGACGATTCGGGGATAGCACCCGCACCGGCAGATGTTGCCGCTCATCCACTCGCTGATCTCTTCGCGAGATCCGGTGTGCGCTTCCGCTATGCAACCGATGCCGGACATGATCTGCCCTGGAGTGCAGTAACCGCACTGGAAGGCGTCGTGTTCGATGAACGCTTGCTGCAGAGGATGCAGGTCTGCATCGGTCGCCAGGCCCTCGATCGTTGTCACCGATGTCCCGTCGAGACGTGCTGCCAAGGTGAGGCACGAGTTGACTCTCCGGTCGTCGACCAGAACAGTGCACGCGCCGCAAGCGCCTGCGTCACAACCCTTCTTGGTGCCGGTCAAACCCAGCTCTTCTCGGAGTAGGTCGAGCAGTGACGTGCGGTTGTCGACGGTGAGTCGCTGCTGTGTGCCATTGATGGTGACGGACACCGTGCTGTCGGACTCCGTCGGACCGGGCTCACCAGAAGATCTGCCCGCAGTCAGTCCGGTAGCGACGGCTGCACCGCCCGCCGCGGCTGAAACTGCGACGAAGGTCCGCCTGGAAATCGGCAACAGCGTGGGCCTACCTGGGGTTGTTTGGGTGGGGGGAGTGGTGGGAGCTGGGAGGTCAGTTGGCATATCTGCGCTCTCGGTTCGAGGAAACATCAATGTCTGCCGCGGAGGGCCCACTGTGGCAGCGCAAGTCAGGCGACGAATGAACGTTCATTCAGCCTCATCGACAGTAGCACGTATGCTGGATTTGCTGTTGGGTCGGCTGGGCCTGGGCTAGTCGACCGGGCGACGGATGGCGCGCCAGCAGGCTGCGGCCGCATCGTCGAGCTGTTCGGCAGTCAGCCGGATTCCCGCCGCGGTCAGCCGGACGGTCACTCCGAGTCCGAGTTCGTAGAGGACTTCAAGCGGTAGCGGGAGCAGTTGGCTCGCAATTGCCGGTGAGGCAACCAGATCCAGCAGCGGATCCCCTGCCGCGACTGTGGCCTGGTGCGCGGCGTCGCGGTAGGGCGAGTTGTCGACCTGCAGCAGAAACTGCGCGTGCTCGGGATTTGCCTCGAGGTGGCGATAGCTCTGCGCCCACAACCGATGGAAGTCCTTCGCCCCGGACGCGGTGCGGGGGAGACCTGCGGTGGCCGCCGCTGAGAGCTCAGCTTTCGTCTCCTGGTAGGAGGCGAGCACGAGCTCGTCCTTGGATGAGTAGTGCGTGTACGCGGTGCCCGTCGCCACCCCGGCCTCTTTGGCAACTGCGTTCATCGACGTGCCGTGAAACCCATTGCGTGCCACCAGTCTTCGCAGGGCATGGCGGACTGCGGCGGCGCGGTCCACCGGCGCTGCATTCGGCGCGGTCACGGCAATCACCTTTCTTGGGGTCGAGCAGGTCTCCCTGCTCCTCAGTTGCTGATGATACGCAGATGGCGGCCCCGGCCTGCCCGGCATAGATCCGGGTTCGGCCGCCTCGCAGCTGCCGGTCGTCACAACGGCCATGTGCGACATGATGGCGGGCTCACCGTTTCCCATGTGCAGGCCCCGGTCGTGACGAACATGATCCTCTAGGGGGCTGCCCGCAAGACCATGCCGGTCATCTGGCCGAGACCGCCGACCCCCGCACTATCGACCCGACCGTGCACGCCCCCGGCCCGGGCCGTCATCGGGAGATCCGGCGCACGGCCAACGAGGAAGTAGGGCCATCGGAATCACGTCGCTGGCGTGGAGCGGCAAGTGTGCCTTCTGGGCGGTGGCGCCCGCGTGCCCGTGCCGGTCGGTTGCGCGACCATCTTAGGTAACAGGCCGGACATCCGTCGACAGCCGCATTCTCAGCCGTCCGTGCGGTTTGGCGCTCACCGTCGTCGGCGTGTGCGACCGGATTTGCCAGCGACATGTCCCGTCGGTGGGCAGCGACCCGCAGGTCGTCGGCAGCAGCCCTACGACTGGGGTGTTGCACCACCGGTCCACCGAGGGCGCCCAGCAGGGGGCACACGCATCTGCCCGCTGAGGGCGCGAGGGCCGTGCGGCACACGGAGTCGGACCCGCACTAGTCTCGGCGGAATGGGATGAGACAAGAAGGCAGCTGGCTCAGATGACAAATCTACTCGACTGAGTGTCGAATGCTTGGCTGGCTCGGGGTCGGCATGGGGCACCTTCCTCTGCTACGGGGGAATCACATCGATCACCGGCCCTTCGTGGTCGAACAGCGAATCCGCATCGGCGACTGGGACGGCGATCTGATCTGGAATCGCGAACCGCTCCGCGATCGGGCACGCTCGTCGACCGCACGAGCCGCTACTCTGCTACTGGTGGGTCTCCAGCGCGAACGCAGCGCGGAGAATGTGCGCGACACTGTCGCAGACCTGGCCGCAGTCCAGTACCGGCTGAACCATCCACTTGGGTCGGCGCACACGGCATGAGGTATTCCAAACGGCCAGTTAACCTTTCGAATCGGCATCGTTGCGACGAGTTCAAGAATCCGCCAGCGCCTGCTCTCGCATCTGCTCGATCAGATTGCGGAGTTCGAGTACCGTCGGTTCGTCGAGGCGGAGCTCGGATGTGGGTGCTGGCCGTCTCCGGTGCACGCTCCCCACGTGTCCGTGCACACCCAGCAATCCAGCGCCGGGTTGACACCGACCGAGCTGTCACCCAGAATCTCGCTGGCGGCGGCCGTATCCGAGAACTGGGCATCACCATCGTCCACCGGACCCGACAACCCAGTGGTACTGGGGAACCCAAGCAAACGAGGGGGATCAGACAATGCTGTGGAAGAAGCCTTCTGAAGTACCCGACGACAGCGGGATCGCGCGACAAATCATGCTGATGGAGACCTACGCCGACGGTGAGATGACCCGTGCGGATTTCGTGCGAGAGTGGCTGGACGCGCGCCTGATGTCTACAGGCAACGGTGAACGAGTTCACGAGCGGTTCGAAAGACTGCTCGACACTGTTTCGTCCGAAGTGGAGGATTACACGGTCGAGCCCGCGCCGCCCGAGCCCGATGACCCCTCTGAAGATCCGTTGCGAGCCGAAGTCGATCAGGCACGTATCGCACTCGGCGGGTTGTAGGCATCCGCCCGAGGCCACACCGGCCAGGTACCGGTCGAGGTGATGCGGGAGACGCGAGTCGAACGGCAGCATGAAGCGACCGAGGGATCTGGAGTGTCGAATGCCGTGGCCGATGAGTTCGCTGAGATATGGGGAACCCCGGATCACAAGGTGTCGGTTTGTGGTATCGCCCAGCTTGAGCGACGTTCGCGCCCGCGCACTGCGATCCGGTCCTGGCGTCCAGCGCGATCGACGTCGTGGCGGACAGTGCACCTGGATGTCGTGGATCTCGTCGGTGGCATTGGGCAGCTGCTGACGACCGCGTGACCATTCTCGACGACTCGCCCGGTCCGACCGTGACGCTGCGCGTTCTGGCCCGGCCATGCCTCGCCGCCGATATTCGTGCGGTTCGACCAACTCACCATTCCTGACCAGCAACTGAATATGGAGTGAGGAGACCGAAATGAGCATGAGCTTGATTCAGATCGGCGTCGTCGTACTGGCCGTGCTGGTGCGGTGGCGTTCGACCGGCTGGTACTCGATCATCGCTGTCATCGGCACCTTGGGGCTGTTGCCGGTGATAGTGTTG
The DNA here is from genome assembly GCF_001612615.1 of Nocardia amikacinitolerans NBRC 108937. Lineage (GTDB taxonomy): Bacteria > Actinomycetota > Actinomycetes > Mycobacteriales > Mycobacteriaceae > Nocardia > Nocardia amikacinitolerans. Next base: position 44,595 of record NZ_BDAU01000033.1, read on the forward strand.
AGCCCCTTGGTGGTTGCCGGTTTCCTTGCGCCCCAGGCGGCATGGCCACTGATGGTGCTGGCCGACGTTCTGCTGATCACCAGCGCGCTGACTCTGGCCGATGGTGGTGACGCCGGAGCCATGATCCCCATCTTGGACGACAAGACGGCCGATTCCACTGTGGGACAAGCAGTGGACAAAGTCGGACGAATTGCCGGCATCGCATATTTGATGTCCATTGTGCCGCTGTTGATTTGGACCTGGATATCGGTTGTCGGCTGAGATGACGCAGGCCACGGCCGGGGCGTTCGTGGGGTCCAGCGAACGCGTCGACCCACAGACTTCGATGAGCGCATCGTGCGTATCGAGAGGTGTCCTCGTGGAGAACTGGGAAACCTCATGACGGCATCGTCGGACTACCCAACGTTGACGGCGAGCGTGTACTCGCCGCCGCGATGTCGGCGGAGCTGGGCGGCATCGCTACGCAAAGCTGCGCAGCTTTTCGGATAGGCGGGGTGTCGATCACCTTCGGGTGGCCGGTGCTGCACCTACGTCTGTTCAGGGCGGCTCTCGGCGACCAGTCGAAGCACTGCTACCGGCCCCAAACCAGAGGCGGTTCAACCTCCGGACAGCTAGAGGCAGATCACTCCCGGTTGAGTGATTCTGTCGCGGATAGGTTCTGGCTGCAGAGGGATTGGCAGAGCCCTGGTTCACACGCTGCGGCGGTATGAAGATCGTCACCGAACTGCACAGTGCGTGGCAGCTGCGAGCGGCCGGTCGTACACCGCTTGGATCCGGAGGTTCGAGTGAGCGAGACCGGTGTGACGAACCCTTGGGAAGCGCTGCGTGATCAGGCGCAGGGTGGTGCGTTGGAATTCCATCCGCGAGCGGCGCTCGAGGTTGTGGAGGTGGTGGTCGAGCTCCTCGGCGGTGTACTGGCCATTCGTGAGAACGCGACGCAAGTGGAGCACTTCGAATCGCTGTCGAACTTGTCGTCGGGCGAAGCGCTTGCGGCGAAATTCGCGAACAAGGGCGTCGAACTCGGGCGGGTCCTCGACGGGCATGTCCTCACCGTCGGCTCCGTCCTGCTCGGGCTCGAGACTGTGCCCGTCGTGATGCTGGCGGCACGGATGTAGTGCAGGTCCTCGATCGCGGTCTGGCTGATGCCGCCGCTCATGGCTGCCGCGACGGCACCGTGCGCGACGGGGCAAGCCTTCCTGATCTCCGCTGCCGCCCCCGCATACCTGGGCACGGCATCCGGGGGGTGCTGGAAGCAGATCGGCAGGCCGCCGAGATGGCGCAGGCTGAGTTCGGCTCGCCTGACGAAGATTTTTCGGGGCGGCCGTGTGTTCGCCACTGGCCGGGGCCAGCCGGGACAAGCCCGCTTTCGTGGCGATCAGCAGATCGTCGGGATGGGGGTGCCGGCCCGGCGAATCAGTGCTTCGCTGACGAAGGGGCCTTCGATGCCGGAGGGAAGACCTTGCCCGGACCGACCGGCAATCGGTGGTCCGTGGCGGCCGTCAGTGCAAGCACCGCACTTGTCTGGCGTTGAACTGAGGTGCTCCCGTCATGGCCATTGGTGGGTTCATGTGTGCCGACAATCGGTCGCAACCGATCACATCTCGATCAGCGCGGAAGGTCACCGCAACGTTCCAGGGGGAAGCTGACCGTTAGCTGCGATCGGTCTCGGAACACGTTGTGAGCGAGAACATTTCGATATCGCGCACCTTAACGTTCATCCCGGCTGGACATCCCGTTCCGCCGCCCTGAGACAGAAAGAACAATATAGTGTCACCAAGTGCCGTAGTAACTCGACTGTGTATTGGGACGATCCTCGGCGGTGCCGTGGTGCTGACCGCAGCGTGCGGCAGTGATAAGTCATCCGCTCCGGCCGGCGACGCAGCAGTCACGGAGAAGCGCAGTCCCGCGTGAGCGTGCGGTAGACGCGGATCTCGTGTTCGTCCCCGCGCCTGTTGTTGCCCGAGAGGACCGCGATGCCTGCACTGCGTGAACGGACTGTCGCGATCGACTCGGCGTGGTCTGAAGGTATCCGGGTCACGTGTGAAACTCGTGATGCCGCAATATGATTCATGTTGCTCGCCATGGCGGTACTCTAGTCGTTGTGGGCGGTTTGGTCGCTCATCGAACTGCATCGCAACGCGGCCGAAATGCTGGGCTTCGGACTCTTGCTCTTACTGTCTCTCCTCGCGTCTGGTCTCGGTATGCCGGCCAACGGTGCCATGGTCGTGCGTCGTGAAGGGTTGAGGGTCCCGACCGTCGTCACGGCGCTAGCTCCGCGTTCATGGCGCGGCCTCGCGGACATGTCGTCTTGCCTGGCTATCCGACGGTCTCGGTGGTTGGTCGGAATACCCAGCGCAGCCCGACAAAGCGTGTGAGTGTGGCGAGCAGGTTGGCCATCACCAGCACGAACAGTTCCACCGTGATAGAAACCGTAGGTACCCAATGGTGCAGGGCGAATAGTGATCCACTGGTCAGCAGCAGCCCGATGCCGAAGATGAGCAAGCCCTGGACGTGGTGGGTAACCGCGCCGGAGGCGCCGCGGACGCCGAAGGTGAATGCGCGGTTGGCCGCGGTGTTTCCGACCGCGGTGATCAGCAGAGCAAGTAAGTTGGCGATCTGAGCCCCGGCGAGCGGTTGCAGGATGACATACAGCAGCAGATAGGCGAGGGTGCTGAGGACACCGACGATGCCGAAACGCACGGACTGCCCGACCATCCCGTGCGGTACGCCCTCGATGAGCGGTTCACGGCCGATCGCGGTCCGCAGGTCGTTGATCGGCAGCTCGCCGGTGGTCAGGGCACGAACCAGCCGCCAGACTCCGAGTAGGTCCTTGCGTGCGGTGTCGATGATGTCGACCCGGGAGTCCGGATCGTCGATCCAGTCCACCGGCACCTCGTGGATGCGCAGGCCGGCCCGTTCGGCGATGACGAGCAGCTCGGTGTCGAAGAACCATTCACCGTCCTTGATGAGGGGCAGTATCTTGCGGGCAACGTCGGTGCGCATGGCCTTGAACCCGCACTGAGCGTCGGAGAAGCGGGCACGGAATGCAGCTTTGAGGATGAGATTGTAACTGCGCGAGATGAATTCGCGCTTTGCGCCGCGCACGACGCGAGAGGTGGGGCTCAGCCGGGTGCCGATGGCCAGATCGGAATGCCCAGATACCAGCGGAGCGACCAGGGGTAGCAACCCGTTGAGGTCGGTGGACAAGTCGACGTCCATGTACGCGACGATCTGGGCATCGGAGTCTTCCCAGACTGTCTTGAGCGCTCGACCGCGGCCTTTTCGCTCGAGGTGCGCCACGCGGACATCGTCGAATTCGTCGGCGAGCCGTCGTGCGATGAGCAGAGTGGAGTCGGTGCTGGCGTTGTCGGCGATGGTGACGCGCGCCGAGAACGGGAAACCGTTGCGAAGGTATGTGCGCAGTCGGCGGATGCAATCGGCGAGATCGCGCTCTTCGTTGTATACCGGAATGACGACGTCCAGCACGGGCGTGGACCGCGGGTCCGGGGCTGGTTCGGCTGTGGGACTGGCGAGCACGCTTTCTGTCATGGATCCAGCCTGGAAGCTCAAGCTCGCGCCGGGCTCGATCACAGCTGGGAGCTGGCTGTGATTATCCGTTGGCAGGCCGATGCCAGGGCTAGAGGCTGAACGCTTTCCGCTCGGCAGTGCGAAAATGATGGTACGTATCGGTCTGCTGCCTGCAGCAGTAGGACGGGCAGGGTGATCCGAGAACTCGCGTCGACAATCCAAACCCACGGTGAGGCCGGCGGTTTGTCGGAAGCGATGACTTCCCCAAGTTCCACCGAGGCGAACAACAGAGCGGTCCCTGCGAACGGCCCCAAGGCAGTGTTCACGATGACCGGCAGCCCGAGCGCGGATGCGGAAACGCAACTTGAGAAGCCTTGCAGTATCCCTGACGGGCCGGAGCTTTACTGTGGGCATTCGTGATCTGGCGGCGCATCCGATCGCGGTCGTCAATGGCGTGCCGACGGATCCGGAGGTTCTGCTTGATACTACCCGTTTACGGTCGAGTCGGGTGGTTCCGGAATAGGGGTGCTGAAGGCCCGGCTATCCGCTGGCCTGCATAGTGGATGTGGAACAGAAGCTCAAGACTGGTGCCGAAGGCAAGCTCGAAGGTGATGCGGACTTAGGCGTGCGGCACCAACAAGATCTGCGCCGAGGAAACGGTATCTACCCTTCTCGCAGACTTCCTCTCCGGCAGGCTTCCCGAACGTGACTTAACCCGAGACGATTTCATGTCCGTGCTGTCCCAACGCCAGCCGAACCTCAAGACCCGCGATGGCTGGCACTCCATCGACTGTGCGGAATGCGCAGCCAGCGCGTCGGACTCCCGCCCACGAGTAAAACTAACCTCCATTGAAGACATGGTCGGCGCCGCGAATCACCACGGCGACCGTGAAAGTGGTGGCCCTGTTATCCCTGCAGATCATCCGGCAGGGGCACCACGACCGTTATGCGTCGGCGGATACGGCGTTATTGCGGTGAGGCGCGCCGCCGTCGCCCAGCAATGGCACCGCATCCTGCGGCAGATTCAGGCTTTGCGGATTGCGCTGACCCAGCACCGGGAACCAGGCGCGGATTGCTGGAAGGTAGTCAGATTCATCTGGGTATTGGCCAGATACAGCCGGTCTCGATCGGCAGCGAGAGTGGTCGGAGCATCGAGGCTGGCGTCGGAGATGGTATTCACCAGCCTCCCCGAGCGGCCGTCCTGGGTCATTCGGAAGACCGCCACCTGATTCTTCTGGGACAAGACCACATACAACGTGGAGCCCTCGAGATAGAGGCCGTCGGCCCAGGGGAGTGAAATCCCACCGAGATCGACCTGAACACTGAGGCCGGTAGCGGGATCGACCCGGAATAGCTTCTCAGTGCTTGTCTGTACGACAAGTAGTGCCCCACCGTCGGGTGTCGAGCACAGACCGTTGGCGTTCTGGCCCTCGGTGTACACGAGGTCACCGGTGATGGGGAGGGTCATGACAGCTTCCGGGGGCGGGAGCGAATCGCCCGACAGCGGAAGCCTGTACAGCACCGGGAGGCGGGAGTCGGTGAACCAGGCGGAATCTCGTAGCAGCACCGTGTCATTGACGAGAATGGTCTGCGGCTGCCCGAACACGTAATGCGCCAGTACCGCATTCGTGCGGGTGTCGAGGACGCGTGCATCGCCCCCGAGACCGTGACAGACGAACAGCCGACCTGATTCATCGACCTTCATGCCGGTCGATTCGGTACCCCATCCGTCTGTGATCAACTCGCCGTTGCCGGTGCTCGAATCGATTCGATAGATTCCGCCACCGAAGGAGCTGACATACAGCGTATTTCCTGGTCCGCTCGCGATGCCCTCCGGCACGAAATCAGCTGGTAATTCGAACCTCTGCGTGGCGGTATCAACTGGCAAGTCGGATCTCTGCGTGGCGGCGGGGGAAGCGGGAGTCGCGTCGCGGCCGGCTTGCTTCCCGCATCCGGTGACCATTCCGGTGGCAGCCAGCAGTGATCCGATAATGAGCGACCGTCGGGAAATATGAGACATGTGTCCTCTCGTTCGTTAGCGGCGAGCGGTCTGCGGTGTGCCGACGCCGACGCCGACGCCGACAACGATCGAACCCGAACCTTCGGTCGGCCTCGTGTAGAGTTGAGAAGTCGCTGTGAGATAAGCGCCGGGGCTACGTGCGAGCGGAAACGCTTGTGTCGCTGACGAGACGGTGGGAACCACTGCCACTGGCGGCGGTCGTCGATCCAGGCACGGTCGTCCAACGATCGTAGCGGTAGTCGTTGAGTCTGTAGTGGCGACTGCGCCAATAGATTCGGCGGCAAAATCTGCAGGATGAACGGCAGATCGGTTTCGAAGATCACCTCCTCCCCAGCTTGTGACGCGAGGAGGGCCATTTCCAAATCACCCGCGGCGCTTGGGGACGCGGAAGCAGCGCTACCTGATGACGATCACTGCCGCGCGGCGGTGAGGTCGTAGACCGTGACTCCATCGACCTCTTGGGCGGCGAATGTGTTCCTGACCCATCGCGTGATCCGATGGGCTTCGGAATCGGATGTGCTGCTGCGGAACCCGTCCTGGTGGTCGATGAAGTAGTGAACCTTGCCGCTGGCCACGGTTGTCTGGAACTGGGCGAGCGTCGGCGCAGGATCGGTGCCGTTGAAGCCGCCGATGGCCATGATTGGCAGTCCAGTGGTGAGCTGGAAGCCAGCAGCGCTGTTGGACGTGACGGCGGCCGCGGCCCACGTGAAATTGCCGCCATACTGCTCGAGCAGCGTGACCAGGCGATCACTGGGAGTGCTGACCACCATCATCCCGCCGGCCGGGCTCGTCCAGAGCTTCGCGAAGTCGGAGGCCCCGGCGTTCGGCCCGGCAACCGGGACGGCATTGGAGTGCGGTGTGGCGATGGTGTCGATGGTGTAGGCGGTCGGTCCCGCCAAGGCCGCCAAGGCAGCCGCCGAGGCCACTACGGCAGCGGGTCTGCCGTGCACGCGGATCAGCATCGCGAATGCGGCGACAGCTCCGACGGCAAGCACGACCCATCGCAACCACGGGACGAATTCGGGACTGCGCGACAACAGAATCCATGCGGTGACTGCGGTGATCGCAACTGTCGATGCCAGTGCGAGGCGCACGGTGAACTGGTCGCGTCGCCGCCACAGCATGACACTTCCCGCACCGCCGAGCGCGGCGATAGCCGGGGCGAGGGCGACCGTATAGTACTGGTGGAATATGCCCGCCATATAGCTGAAGACGAGGCCGGTGACCAGCAGCCAGCCGCCCCACAGCAGCAGTGATGCGCGCGGAGCGTCGGTACGGACCGCCCTGCCGCGCAACAGGGACGCCGCAACCAGCAGAAGGAGCGCGGCGGGAATCAACCATCCGATCTGCCCGCCCTGGACGCTGTCGAGCATGCGGGTGATCCCGGGACCCGACCCGAACGCCGCGCCGCCAGGTCCCGGCGCGGCACCCCAGTTGCTGCCGGGTTCATCACCGGTCAATCGGCCCAGACCGTTGTAGCCGAGGGTCAGCTCGAGGATCGAATTGTGCTGGGAGCCACCGATCCACGGACGTGACGACGTCGGCCACAGCTCGACCGCAAGCAGCCACCACCCCGCGGCCACCACCATGGCGGCGGCCGCCGCCAGCAGCTGCACAATGCGAGTACCCACTCGTGGTGGGCCCGCCATCAGATAGGTGCCAGCGAGCGCGGGGACGACCAAGAGGACTTGGAGTTGCTTGGCGAGGAAGCCGAATCCAATGCAGGCCCCGGCCAGAATCAGCCAGCGGGTGCGGCCGTCGTCGACGGCGCGCAGCAGCGCCCATGCGGCGGCGACCATGAGGAACACCAGCAGGGCGTCGGGATTGTTGTACCGGAACATGAGGGCCGCGACCGGGGTCAGGGCAAGTATCAGCCCGGCCAGCAGTCCCGCCGCCGCACCGAAAACTCGCCGGACGGCCGCCCGGAGCAGGGCGACGGAGGCGACTCCGAACAATACCTGCGGTGCCTGGATACTCCAGGAGTGGAGGCCGAAGAGCCGTACGGAGAGCTCCATCGGCCACAGCGACGCCGGTGGTTTGTCCACGGTGATGAAACCGGCCGCGTCCGAGGACCCGAAGAAGAAGGCCGCCCACGATTGCGAACCTGCCTGGGCGGCAGCGGAATAGAAGGCGTTGGCCCAGCCGTTGGCGCTGAGGTTGCACAGATACGCGGCGGCGGTCCCGACCAGCAGAGCCACCACCGCGGCGGACTCCCACCGGAAACGATTCGCGAGCGCATTGTCCGTCGTCATGGTCGTCTGGAGCGGTGTGGTCGTCGCGGTCACCCGACCCAGTCTCGCCGTGGGTGCTCGTCCCAAGATCAGGTCCGGCTGTGAGCTCGGTGGGAGTCGGCGGAGGCGGCGTTGCGGCCGTTCACAGGCAACACCCAGCTTGCGACGACCTGAGGCGTGGTTGTCGTCCCGACGATCGAGCCGTGAAGGCACGGGTGGGCGATCACGAGCAATTCGGTGTCGAAGAACCACTCGCCATCTTCGACGAGGGCAGCAGTCGGCGGGCGACGTCCGTGCGAATTGCCTTCAATCCGCACTGCGCAGCGGAGAACCGGGCGCGCAGGGATGTCCTGAGGATGAGATTGTCACCGCGGGAGATGAATGCGCGCTTCGGCCCGCGCACGACCCGGGAATCGGAACTCGGTCTAATACCGATGGCCAGATCGGAATGCCCTGATACCAGCGGGGCGACCATCGGCAGTCGACCATTGAGATCGGTGGACAGTTCAACGTCCATGTAGGCGACAACCTCGGCATCGGAGGTTTCCTACACCACCTTGCGCGCTCGGCCACGGCCCTTGCGGTCGAGGTGGACCACACGCACGTGGTCGCAGTCCTCGGCGAGGGCCCGCGCGATCCGTAGCGTGCCATCGGTGTTCGCGTTGTCGGCGAGGGTGATTCGGATCGAGAAGGGAAAACCGTTGTGCAGGTGGGTGCGCAGCCGGTCGACGCAGTCGGCGAGATCGCGCTCCTCGTTGTACACCGGGATAACGATGTCCAGCACCGGCGTGGGGCGCGGATCGCGGATCTTTTCCCCTGCGCGAGTGATGATCACGGTCACTCTCATATGTCCCAGCATCGAAGTCCCAGCTCACGCCCGGCTCGGCCGGAGCTGGGACCTTGCTGTGATCTTTGGAGTGGACGCCCGCGGTGCTCTCAGTGGCGTTGCTGAAGGTCGTAGACCCTGGCATTGCCGACAGTGGTCGGTGTGAAGTTGGCCTTGACCCACGCGGTGATCTGTTCGGATACGGTGGAGCCGCTGCCCATGCCGGGCACGCCGCCTCCGGAATCGGTGTCAACGAAGTACCGCACCTCAGCGTCGGCCACGTAGCGCTGGAACTGCTCCATGGTGGGGGCTGGGTCCTGGCGGGCGAAGCCGCCTATTCCGATGACCGACGTGCCGGAACTCAGCTCCATCTGTGCGGCGCTGCTGGCGCCGGTAGCGGCTGCCGACCAGCGCGTCCCCGCGCGTTGGAGCAGTGCGGCGAGTTCGGGATTGGCGGTGAGATCGACCCCATGGCGGGTATCGCCGGGCTTGGGGCCGGAGGCCACCATGCCGCCACTGTGCGTGATGGTGATGGTTTCCAGAGTGTACGCCGCCGGGCCCAGAACACCGAGTAGCACTGCGGCGGAGACTATTGCGATGGTCGGTCGACGGGTGTGCCTTATGACCGGGACGGCCACGGCGATGGCGACTGCGCCCACCACCAGTGCGATACGCAGCCAGGGCAGCCAGTGCGGAGTCCGGTTGAGCAGATAGAAGCTCCAACCATAGGTGACCACCGCCATCACGACGAGCGTTCCGCGTGCGGCCAATTGGGTTCTGCGATTCCACAATTCACCCAGCGCGATCGCCAAGACCGCGGCGATCGCGGGAGCGAGGGCGACCGTGTAGTACTCGTGGAAGATTCCGCTCATGTAGCTGAAAACCAAGCCGGTCACCAGCAGCCACCCGCCCCACACGATCAGTGCGGTGCGCTGGGGGTCGGTGCGCGGGTGACGGCGGATGTACCACAGAACGGCAACGAGCCCGATGAGGGCGGCGGGCAGCAGCCAGCTGATTTCGGTCGCGGCAGCATCGGTGAACAGCCGCGTGATGCCCTTGTTGGCGCCGTTCGGGGGCAGTTCGAATTCGGCAGAATCCATACCGCCGGGCAGGTCCATACCGCTGGGGATATCGATACCGCTGGGGATGTCCATGCCGCCACCGGAGCCGCCGGCGAACGGCGTCCCCTGGCGCGAGCCGAGTAGCCGACCGAAGCCGTTGTACCCCACGGTCAGCTGCCACAGGCTGTTGTTGGTCGACCCGCCGACATAGGGTCGGGAGTCGGCTGGCCAGAGTTCGACGAGCAGGACCAGCCAGCCGCCGGAGATCACCAGTGCCAGACCGGCGACGAGCAGTTTACGAATGCGGGCCCACAGACCGACCGGCGCGGCGATCAGGAATGCCAGCGCCAATCCCGGCAAGACGAGTAGAGCCTGCAGCATCTTGGTGAGAAAGGCGAACCCGATGGCGGTTCCGGCCAGCGCCAGCCACGCCGTGCTCGCCGTCTCGATGGCGCGGACCGTGCAGTACGCCGCGACGACGAGCAGCAGCACCAGCAGTGCGTCAGGGTTGTCGTAGCGAAACATCAACGCCGCCACCGGAGTCACCGCCAGGAAGGTTCCCGCGAGCAGGCCCGCACCGGGGCGGCTGGTGCGGCGGACGGTCGCATACAGCAGCCAGACCGAGCCGATGCCCATCAGCGCCTGCGGCAGCAAGAGCGACCAGGTGTTGAACCCGAACAGCCGCGCCGACAGGCCCATCGCCCACAGCGAGGCGGGTGGTTTGTCGACGCTGATGACATTGCCGGGATCGACCGAACCGAAGAGCAAGGCAGTCCAATTCCTTGAACCGGCCTGCGCTGCGGCCGCGTAGTATTCGTTGCCCCAGCCCTGAGATCCCAGTGCCCAGAGATATACCGCCGCAGTCGCCGTCAGCAGTGCGATCAAACTAGGGCGTTCCCAGCGATTTTCGGGATCGGTGGCGAAGAGTAGCCGATCGGCCCACGGCCAAGGCAGGCCACGTGCGGCTAAGCGGGGAGACATGGGGGAGGCCACGGTCATGTTCGTGATCGTGGTGTCGGTGGCTCGTGCGGACCTCGCGCCAGCCTGTGAGATTGCTGCGAATTGAGCCCGGGATCTGCCGGAAAAAAGAGTTGTGCCCGTACTGCCTCGGCCTCGTAGGAGCCGCGTTGCCGCCGCCTCGCCAGTCTTCGGTGCCGTCTTCAGATCACCGGCGATGCCGGAAGTGGTTTCGCAGATGGGTCTGGAGAAACGGAGGGCCTTGTTCACCATGCCTTGACGGCATGCCACATTGGCGGCAGGAATTACCCAGATGCATCTCGGTGAGCAACTGAACCCTGCTCCAAGGCTAGTTCACGTGAGCACGACCGCCTCGACGGCGGTCGCGCACCGATGATGCCGGATTCCTCAACGATTGCGTGACAGAAGGGCTTCCGAATTGGCTAGCAGCAACTTTCGTATATCGCCGTCACCGGGGACCGAGGCCGACCCCAGACGCTCCGCCCACGCCTCGACCTCGGGTAGCGGCGTGAAGGGGAGGTCACTGCCGTAGTGCAGGTGGCTGGGGTCGGCAACGCTCAGCAGTGCGGGCAAGAGCTCCGGCATGGGCATGCCTGCGAGGTCGAAGTGCAGTTGACGCAAGGCGTTTCGCATCGGATCCTGCCCTTCCTTGCCTGCCATCCGCGCTCCGATGACGTCGACACGGGAGGCCAGGATCGGTAGCGCGGCTCCCGCGTGGGGGACGATGACCTTGATGTGCGGGTACCTTTCGAGCACGCCGCTCAGCACGAGATCAGTGACAGTGCGGGTGGTGTCGAAGAAGAACTCGAGCATCGGGCGGGGGTAGGGCAGTTCCGGGGCGTGTCCTGTGCACGGCGCGGCGGGGCTCGTCGGGTGCAGGAACAGCACAGCGTTGCGGCGGTCGAGTTCGGCGTAGACGGGTTCGAGGTGTTCGTTGCCGAGGTACATGCCGTCGAGGTTGGTTTCGAACACGACTCCCGAAGCGCCGAGGACATCGAAGGCGTAGGCGATTTCGGCCAGTGTCCCTTCGATGTCGGGCAAAGGAGTGGAGGCGAAGAACCCGAAGCGGTCCCGGTGTGTCCGAGCCAGGCGGGCGCCTTCCTCGTTCACTTGACGGGCCAGGTCGCGGGCCGCGGTGTCATTCCCGAAATGCACGCCCGGGGAGGAGATCGACAAGTAGGCCTTGGCGACACCGATCTTGTCCATGGCCGCCAGTGCGCCCTCCTCGCTCCACTCCGGGATGCCCCAGATACCATCGGGACGGGAGTGGCCGTTGGCGATCAGGGCGTCGCGGTAGAAGTCGGGGATGTAGTGGCAGTGCACATCGATCTTCGACAGATCGGTCTTCGACATGATTCTCCTCAGCGGTAGGTGTATCCGGCATCCGCATATTTGGGTGGGATGACCGGAATTTGCAGGTAGGACTGGTAGCGGCCACCTGTGTGCAGAATGTGCCGACCGGAGTTGTCGGTCTCCCACACGAGTGGTTCGAACCAGTTCTCTCGGATGTAATGACCGGCGATCTGGACTCTGATGCCTTGGCCGGCGTGCCATATACGGCTGGTGGGCCAGATGGCGATGTCCACGGGCACGATCTCGCCGGGGGCGAGCTTCTGTTCGCGGCGGTGCGCTAGGACCGGCTCGAAGTCGGTCGACCTGTCCGCGTCCAGCTCTCGACGTGAGACCCGCAATTTGCCCCAAGCGCCGGGGTGTGGTTGCCCGACGACGCTGGTAGGCAGCCATTCACCGGTGCTGCTCAGCTTCTGGATGTTGACGAACAGGTCGAGATCGTCGTTGCCGTCTGCCTCGACGTACAGGCGCAGCTTCATGTAGCCGGTGATTTCGGTGTCCTCCGGAAAAGTCATGTCGAAGGTGACTACACCCTTGGCTGCGTCATAGGAGGTACTGGACTCCGCCTGGACCGGGTCGGGTGCGAGGGAATGATCTGTGGCGTCGAGGTAGAGCTTTTCGTATAGTGTGCGCGCGAGCGGGAATTCGTTTTCTGGGCGGTTGACCTGATAGTCGCAGTCGTAGGCGTCCATGACCTCGAGTCGCACCTTGGGGGTGAGTTCCCAGCCGTTGTGGATGTCCTTGAGGTAGCGGTCGAAGAAGCGTTTGAGGTCTTCGAGGTTGTGCGGTGAGTACATGTCGGGCCATTCGAAATCCCGGTGTGCGCGGAGCCATTTGGAGTTGCTCGCCGCAAAGCGGTAGCCGTGGATGGCGCCGTGCAGGTGAAAGTGGCTCCATCCGGCGGTGATGTAGCAGGGGATGGTGATCTTGGCCGGGTCGGCGACCTTGTCGCGCCAATAGTTGTTCAGGAAGGGATATTTGCGCGCCATGGCCCCGATGTCCTCGACACGGTTGGGTCCGGTGAGGATGCCGACCAGCGCACCGTGGAAGGCCAGTCCCGGTATGCCGCCCTCGTAGAGAGCCTCGGAGAACTGGTCGTAGGTGCCCTCCCAAGGTGCGATGGCGGCCAGATGCGGCGGTTGCTGTGCGGCGATGGCCCACTGCGAGACCGCAGGGCCGGAGTTTCCGGCCATGCCGATCTTGCCGTTGCACCAGGGCCGTGCTGCCAGCCATTCCACGACGTCGTAGCCATCTCGGGCGTCCTGTGAGCCGTGGAAACAGATATCGCCCTCGGAATGGCCCACACCGCGGGGGTCCACGTTGGCGACCGCGTAACCGTGATGGCACCAGTAGCCGGGATCGGCGGACTCGAACTTGGCCATCAGCGAGATCGTGGTCGCCGGCACGCCTTGCACGTCCCAGTGGTCGAATCCGTCACCGGGGCGCTTGCCGAAGTAGCTCCAGGCGATGATCACCGGCACCGGAGTGGTGGTGTCTGGACGGTAGACATCGGTGTAGATCGTGGTGCCGTCCCGCAGCACCACGGGCTGATCCTGCTCGCAGATGATGCCGGGCGCGGCCTCGTAGGTGCGGGTGTGCAGCGGCGGGCAGTAGCCGAGATAGCCGTTCTTGATCAAGGCGTCGTCGCTGCCCTCACCGGGTGTCGCGGGTCGGCGCGCGGACCGGTAGACGACTTCTATCTGTTCGCCGTCGAATGTTTGTGCGGCCGTCGTGAATCGAGGTTCCTGCTCGATATCGGTCGACATTGCGTGTGTGCTCCCTTTTGCTAGTTCGTCCGCGAGTGGTCGATGACTACGGCGCCGTCTTGGATGACGTAGTGAGTGGCCTGGATGGTAGTGATGTCGGTGAGTGGGTTGCCGTCGACAACGAGCAGATCGGCGATCTTGCCCGGCTCCACCGTGCCCAGTCGCTCGCCGATGCCGAGCAACTCGGCATTGGTCTTCGTGGCAGCGGACAGCGCGGCCAGGGCGGGGATGCGTTGGCCGTGTACCAGCATCACGAGCTCGTGCAGGAGTTTCCACCCGTGCAGGCCAGCGGAGTGCGCGTCGGAGCCGACGCCGAGCGTCACGCCGAGCTCGAAGGCCCGGCCGATCAACCGATTGCCGTATTCCAGTGTCCGAGCGTCGGTTTCAGGTGTGGACGAGTGCTGATGCGCCGCCAGGGTGGGCACCAGGTAGGTGCCCTGCTGGACCATCAGCTCGAAGAGTTCGTCGAAAGCGTCCGCGTCTTGCGGCTCGTGGGCGCGCATGAGCAGGTGCTCGATATCATCCACGCCGCGCAAGACCGCCTGTCGGCAGTCGTAGAGATTCTCGACGTGGGCGGCCACCCGCAGGCCGTGCCGATGTGCTGCCTCGATCACCGCCTCTGTGATATGCCAGGGCATCTTCAACTCAGGATCCGGCGGGCGGCCGAAGAACGCGTTGTTGGAGATGATGATCTTGATTAGATCGACGCCTGCGGTGGCGAGTTCGTCGACCGATCGGGTGGCCTGTTCGGGTGTGGTGGGCATGCGGGCGGCTTCGGTAGCCGCGCATCGGTCTCCGCCCCAGACCGTGCCGTTGGGGTGACCGCCTTCGACCTGAAAGCTTGGTCCGCTGGTGAGAATCCTCGGCCCGATGAGGGCGCCGCGGGCGGTCTCGTCTCGCAGCCACAGCGCATCGTGCAGAAAATCGCCGAGGCTGCGCTGGGTGGTGACGCCGAAGCGCAAGGCTGACGCTCGCGCATCGGCGTAGTCATCGGTCGCGGTACGTCCGCCGAACGGCGGAGTGGCGCCGAGGCCAAGGCCCCCGAGATGTACGTGGGCATCGATCAGCCCGGGGAGCACCGTTAGCCCCCGCAGGTCGAGGATTTCCGCACCGGTCGGTGGTGTGGACTCTGGCCCAGCGGACACGATCCGGCCATCGGCGATCACGATGGTGGCGTTGTCGATCGCGGGACCGCCGGTGCCGTCGATCAACAACGCGTTGGTGAGCACGAGGCTGGCTGGTTCGGGCGTATGGGTCATACGTAGATCCCTTTCATCGGATCGCTTTTCCGGGTTCCAGTCTTGGCACCGGATCCGCATATAGGAAATCGATAATCAATATCGGGGTATAAACCAGACTGATACTGTGAGTCGCGAACTCCAGCCCGCCTCCACCGGCTCGTCGCGTTGCGGGCGTGGCGAGAGAAGCAGCAGGTGAATTGGGCGGTGAAGCCATGCGGCGTGATTCAGCTGCCCCAAACACACACTGTCACGGTTGTGGCGGCATTTCGGGGGCCAAGTGGCCGGTTGCGGGTCTCCGTCACGCGCGTGTCGCGATCGGCGCGATCGCGGTTTCGGGCGCGACCAAGGCGGGCAGGAACGCTAGGACGGCGACACCTGCGACTGCTGGTACGACAAGGGCGTAGAAACCAGCGCCCGATGCGGTGGCCGCACCGGTGACGGCGGCGACGAATCCGGGACCCACGATCGCGCCGATCCGCCCGATCCCGATGGTGACGCCGAGTGCGCTGCCACGCAGTTGCGTCGGATATGAACCGGCGATGTAGCCGTTGAGCAGGTTCTGGGTGCCGAATGAGCCCACTCCCGCCAGTGCCGACAAGGCGAGGATCAGCCACGGTACGCCCGCTACGCTCAAGGCCAGCAACGCGATACACGCACACAGCAGGCATGCGACGGTCGCGGCCTTGGTGCGACCCCGGTCGGCGATCACGGTCGCGGCCAACGTTCCCACGATGGCTCCGCCATTGAAGGCGATCGTGAACTCGAGTGCCGAGCGCAGGTCGAAGCCACGCTGCACCAGCAGCGTCGGCAGCCACACGGCGACCGCGGACACGAGCATGAGGACGAAGAAGCTGGTGCCGGAGAACAACGCGGTGGTCCGCCGCCACCTGGTTGTCCGCAGCGCCCGGAGCGGGCTTGCGGTGGGGCCCGCGCTTGGCTCGTGCCGGATCGTACTGTCGTCCAACACCTTCCAGCAGAACGGAATCAGGACCAATGCCAGTGCGCCGACCAGGTAGAGCGACTGGAACGGCCATGAGGGGAGTACCAGCCTGCCGACGAAGGGAACGAT
Source organism: Nocardia amikacinitolerans NBRC 108937 (assembly GCF_001612615.1). Lineage (GTDB taxonomy): Bacteria > Actinomycetota > Actinomycetes > Mycobacteriales > Mycobacteriaceae > Nocardia > Nocardia amikacinitolerans. The sequence goes on from NZ_BDAU01000033.1 coordinate 60,665, forward strand.
GATGCCGCCGAGGGCGACGCCGCATTGCGCGGTTCCGACATAGAGGGCCGCGCGATGCGACGGGGCGGTATCGGCTACGAACGTGACGGTGAGTGCGGTGAGGGCGCCGATGGCGACCCCGGTCAGCCCAAGTCCAAGAGCGAAGATCGCCAGGGTGGGTGCGCAAGCACTGATCAACATGCTCAGTGCCGCCCAGGTCAGGCCTGCAACCACCGGCTTGCGTCTGCCCCACGTGTCTGCGGCGCGTCCTGCGAGGAACGCGCCGAGCGGCATACCGGCCGCGAGAATGCTACCGAGCACCCCGATGGTGCCGGATGTGGTCGCCCACGGCTGGTAGTCGAGCAGTTTCGGGCCGACGGTGCCGAGCGTGCCGAGATCCCATCCTTCGATGAGCATGATCGCCACGCCCAGTGGCAGCACCCACGGCCGCGATAGCGGCCGATGGCTCGGGTCGGGCGAAGTGTCGAGTCTGGGTTCCCGATCGGTGTCCATGATCGAAATGCCTCTCTGGATAGGGAACACGTCGTCGTGTTCGCCATGTAGAGCTGAACACCGAAGGGCGCGGCAGGGAGGTCCGGCCGAGCGGCGAAGGAGAAGTGTGATTCAGTGTGATGCGATACGGTGTTCTGCACCACAGAACATAAACCTATGGACAGAACATTTCAAGCAACTTTCGAAAGTTGACTGAGGTTCGCTCTCTTCACCAAGGGCAGACCCAGGCGTCGTCTCGCGTGGTGCCGCGGCCGAGGTCGACGTGGTCGTCGTGGAGGGCAACCCGTCGACGAGTGATGAGGCGAAAGCTATCAGCATGGACGCCGGAATCTTCGCGCGTGTTGCACCGGCTGAGCCTCGGCGCGAGCTCCGACGCGGCGATGGCGCCGAGCATGGGCGTGCGATTCCACGAGCGCGGGGGCTGTCGCCCTCGAAGCGCGAGGCGCCTCGCCCTGCCCTTACGAAAAGCTTCGCTCCGACAATAGGATCGCGCGCCATATCGACGCGGGCCGGAATGTTCTGGAAGGTGGTGAGACATCTGCTCTGCAGACCTGGATTTCCGACCCGCCGGGGTAGCCTGTTCTGGCTAGCAGAACATCCGGCAATGGGTTGCGATCGCGCGGCCCGGGAGTGAGGAAGCGCCGTGGCAACACCCGCGAACTACCCGATCGAGTCGGTGGACAACGCCGTGCGGATTCTGTTGATGCTCAGGCATCGGCGGTCGCTGCGTGCGGCGCGGGTCGCCGACGAACTGGGGGTGGCCCGCTCCACGGCGTATCGCATGCTCACGACGCTGCAGGCTCGTGACATGCTTCGGCAGGACGTCGTGTCCAAGGAGTTCGGACCAGGGCCGGCCCTGGTGGAGTTGGGGATCGCCGTGATCGGCGCTGCGGATTTGAAGGCGGAAGCACGGCCGACTCTCGAGCGTCTGGCTGAGCGGACGGGAGAAACTGTTCATCTGTGTGCTTTGGAGGGCGCCTACACGCTGTTTCTGGACGGTGTCGAAGGCAGCCATGTCATCCGCGCAGGTCTGCGCATTGGGCAGCGGCTTCCGGCTCACTCGACATCGGCGGGCAAGGTGCTGCTCGCCGCGCTGGACCCGGCGGAAATCCTTCAGCGTTTTCCCAAGGCCAAGCTCACCGGCGGAACCGACCGTGCGCTGAAGACTCGCCGCGCCCTGGAAGTCGAATTGGAGGAGGTCCGGCAGCGCGGGATCGCGCTCAATCTGTCGGAGTCCGAGTCCGATCTCAATGCCCTGAGCGTGGCGATCCGCGACAGCCGTGGCGTCGCGCGTGGGGCGCTGACCATCTCGGGTCCCGCGTATCGCCTTCCCGCCGAACGGCTCTCGGAGCTGACAGCGGATCTGTTGTCTGGAGAGCGGGAGATCGCCGCCCGCCTCGGCTGAGGCGATGCTTCGAGCCCTGCCTGGCCCTTGGGTATGCGCAGTAACGGCAGGGGCGGCAGTCGCGATCTCGCGCTGACGTCCGTTCGGCGCGGTTCGGTATTCGACATCTGATGCCATGACATCGGAGTAGTTGAGTCCGACTATCTCCGCGTTCCTAGGACTCGCGGATCTGCTGCTCATGATCAGCTCGGTGGCTGGGCGATCAGGGCCCGAGCGGACGCGATACCTGACGAGTCGGGTATGCGTCTCGGGTAAAGTTTCGAAAGTAATGGACAATTTTCGCAAATGCAATGAGTTTTCGTATAGTGCTACCGTGGGTGCATGGTGAAGAGTGGCGGTACGACCCGCACCGACGGCATCTACCAGGCGATGCGCGCCGATATCCTCGGCGGGCGTCTGGTTCCCGGGGCGCGGCTGAAGTTTCCGGAGCTGTCGGAGCGGTACAAGGTCAGCGTGGGCGCGACCCGCGAGGCATTGACCAAACTGGCAGCCGAAGGGCTGGTCACGGCGAAGGCGCACCAGGGCTATCTGGTGCGCCCGTTGTCGCATGAGGATCTCGCCGACTTGACGCAAGCGCGGGTTGAGATCGAGTCGCTCGTGTTGAAGCTGTCCGTGCTCGAAGGTGACGTGCGCTGGGAGGCAGACGCCATTGCGGCTCATCATCTTCTGGAACGGACGACCTACCGCGACCCGGCCGACCCGAACCACCCGACCGACGAGTGGTCGGCGGCGCACCGGTCCTTTCACCAGGCCCTGCTGGCCGGGTGCCGCAACCGGCGGCTGCTGGATACCGCGCTGGCCCTGCGTCAGGAGGCCGAACTGTATCTGCAGTGGTCGGTGTCGTTCGGCAACGAGCCCGACCGCGACGTGCCCGGAGAGCATCGCGCGCTGCTGGAGGCGGCGGTCGCTCGTGACGCCGGGTGCGCGCAGGAGTTGCTGCGGGATCACATCGCGCATACCGCGCAACTGTTGATCAGTTGCGCACCGGATGAGCCGAATTCGGCGGAGGTCGCTAACGAGTAAAAAGTCATGACGGCGACCGATTCGGCCACCGCCATCGCGGACCTCACGTGGTGTATTCGCGTGTCCGGAAACCTCGACACACTCGGGCAGCCGGCTACCGATGTCGACGTCGTTTTGTGTGCCTGTCTTACAACTGATCGTCCCCTAAATCATCCTCGCGGTCCACATCGGAGGTCAGAGAAAACGTGGGGCACAATCGACGATTCTTCGGGACCGCGGAAACGGCACATGCCGTGAACAAGTCGTTCGCCGGTCAGGCCGGTGCAACTTTGAACCCGCTGCGCCAGTCGGCCGAGGTCTGCGGTCGTCAGGTCGCAGTCCGCATCAATGGGGACTGCCAAGGTCATTGCCTTGGTCCATAGCGTCTCCCTCTTCGGGACCGCCGAATGAAGCCCAGCCGTAGCGGGATCGCCGTTCCCGTATGAACGGCTCTACCGCTCGAGCCTCTGACCGGCCGACTCAACGACATCGCGAGAGTACCATTGTGCCCCAGCTAATTTCGGCGAGCCATCAACGCTGGAAGCGCAAGACTTCAGCCGCGCCCAAGCCTCCGCACTGGCTTGCACCAGGCCGGCTGGCCTGTTCGGCTCGGGAGCTGGCAGGCAATCACCGTATCGGCCCGATCAGGCTGACTCTGCAGTGGCCGATCACTGGGCTATTTCGATCCGAAATGGCCGTCCGCGGGGAACTTGCAGTGGCCGCTGTCACGACAACCGACAGTCGACCAGCGTAATCTCTGCGTATACCACTGTCGAGGCTGGCGAGTTCCTGATATTTCCTAGTGCCCGCTGTGTGGTTCACGTCCGATCCCGAGGTGATTCAAAAGGTCACCACAGGTTGCCTTCCTAGCGTCACTTGTGTAGATCGCAACGCGCTCAGGGAGCGCCCATCCGGAAGGACATTTGCATGGAGATGACCTCATCCAACATACAGCGGCAGTTCCGTACGGCGGTGGTCCCGGCAGCCGGGCTGGGTACCCGGTTCCTGCCGTTGACCAAGACAGTGCCGAAAGAGTTACTCCCGGTGGTGGATACGCCCGGTATCGAGCTGGTCGCCGAAGAGGCCGCGCAGGCGGGTGCAGATCGGATGGTGCTGGTGACTGCTCCCGGAAAACACAGTGTCGCCGCGCATTTCGAAGAGGATCGGGACCTCGAAGACCTGCTCGCTCGGCGCGGCAAGTTCGACCTGCTGGAAAAGGTGCGCAACGCGCCCAAGCTGCTCGACGTCGACACCGTCATGCAAGAACGCCCGCTGGGTCTGGGACACGCCGTCCTGCAAGCCGAATCGGCTTTGGCTGCCGACGAGTCGGCGATCGCGGTTCTGTTGCCGGATGATCTGGTGTTGCCTCGCGGGGTTCTGGAGACAATGGCTGGGGTGCGTCGGCGCTATGGCGGCAGCGTGCTGTGCGCGATCGACGTGCCGCGCGAGGCAGTAAGCGCCTACGGTGTGTTCGATGTCGCCCCGGTCACTGATATGGACCCTGATGTGTTGCGCGTCAGGGGAATGGTCGAGAAACCGGACGCGGCGGACGCGCCCTCCACCCTGGCCGCTGCGGGTCGCTATCTGCTCGACCGCGCGGTCTTCGACGCGCTGCGCCGTATCGAGCCAGGTGCAGGCGGAGAACTGCAGCTCACCGATGCCATCGCTGCGCTGATCAGTCAAGGGCACACCGTGCACGTGGTGGTGCACCGTGGCGGCCGCCACGACATCGGCAATCCGATGGGATTTCTGCGTGCGTCGATCGAGCTGGCGTTGCAGCGCGAGCAATACGCCGACTCGCTTCGGGACTGGCTGCGCACCCGCCTGGACTCCCCGGCACGATGAATTCGCGTCCATGCGGTTGTCGGCCGAGCGGGCAACCGCATGTGCGTTACCAGCTTCGCCAGAGGTTCGCCAGAGAGTAGGCGATCAGAATGCTTGCGACACGAGTTCGTCCGCTTTCGATCGTTCCAGCGTTCCAGCGGCGTCGGCTGCTCTGCCCGGCGAGCGCACCCCTGTGGAGCTTGATGATGACTTCCAAACATGTTCTGATAACGGCCGCCCTGTGCACGCTGGGTGCCGTTACGGTAGCGCCGCTGCCGTCCGCGGAGGCGGCCGAGCCGCACGAGAGGAATTATCGCATCGACGGCGGTCCCGAATACAGCGTGGGTCAGCGGGACACGGTGACGCGGCTAATGCCCGCTCTGAACGGGATGCCTACGAATCGGGAACTGATGGTGGACAGCACCTTCTACGGCAGGGTGGAGGACTCGGCGGCGGGCACGCTGAAAGCGGGCTACCTGGTGGCCTGTGTGATGGAGGCGGAGCCAAAGGCCAATGCCGATGCCGAGGGCACGGTGGAAGGTAATGGGGAGGTGGGCGTAAATGTCGACCCCGACGAGGTGACACCAAGCCTCGATGTGAAGCTCAAACCATCGGTGAGCGGCGGCGTGGGCGTAGAGATCTCGCTGACGCCTGGCAAGATCGCCGATGTCGGCTCCGGCTCGAAGGACCTGCGCGGGGGTTCGAGGGGATCATTGGTGAACCGAGACTTCTACATCCAGGTTTCCGGTTGTGCGGGACCGTTGCTGGTGCGCCCCTACGCGAAGACTGAAGTCCATTCACCGGATGTGGATGCAAGCGGAGCTGTGTTCGGCGACCCGATCATATTGTGAGCGAGGGAGTCGTATCCATCCGATCTCGCCGTTGGCGACTGCTGCTGGAACTGCCCGCCGGCGAGCTGTCTGTGCAACCCGAACCCGCCGATCGACATCACCGACGTGTCTGAGCTCGAGGCGAGAGGTGCGACGGCGAATGGCCCGACAGCGGCCGTCGGCAAACGAATGCTGCTGCGCTGCAATGGGTCTCGCAGTTCGGTGTTCTTCGACAAGTCCGACAAACCAGAGTCGGCGCCCATCGACGGAAGGTCGGGTGTACCAGTGGCACCGTCAGACATCGCCGCCGAGGGCTCCCCGCCGGAGGGCATTCCGTCCGCGGCCGGGCCGTTGAAGACCCAACTGGAGGGGCCGGAGGGCGGCGCCGCTGTGGCTGTGAGCCGCGGCTTTCGGCCGCGTACGCCCCTGCACCCACGAGACCGAAGAGTGCTGCGGCGATGGCGATCATTGTGGTCGTACGGCCGGTCGATGCCAACGGACCAGCCCGAGCGCTATCACCATCGCACCGAACGCGATCGTCCAGCGCAGCCACGGCTGCCAGTCAGGTGTGCGGTCGAGCAGCACGACCGACCGACCCGCCGCCTTCTGGGAAGCCCCGAGGCGCAGCATGTGCGGGTCTGGGGCGGTCGCTTTCGCGGCTGTCGTCATCGGTGTCCCTTCGGTCGCCCGGTGTCCTGGCGCCGGCATCGGTCGCGGGATCGAGACAAGGAGTCTGGAACGGGGTGCGCAGCCGCCGGGAAGCGGAATTGGGCGGTTCGGCCTCTCCCGGCGGCTGCGCGGCCTTCGGGCAGGTTCGAGGGCTCTGCTCGCTGGTCTGCCGCCCGCATCGACGACCCTGGCCGGCACATTCAGCGTCCAGGCCGCAACATGGTAGAACCTCGGGTGACCCTGTGAATCATCTGTGAGCAGACGTGCGCCGTTGGGTATCGCAGCTGTTCGGAGACGTAGTCCAGGGCGGTGGCAATTCGGTGCTCGAAGTAGATGCCGTGGCAGAGCAGGAAGGACCGGACCGGGCACACCATGGCCAGGAACTCCAACGGCGTCGGCCTTCTCGCGAAAGTCTCGCCTCTACAAGGTGTTCGGCCCGGAATCGCAGGCGTCGACCGTGTCGGAGCTGTCCAAGCGAGCTGGCCTACCGATGCCGACGGTGTCGCGCATGATTTCAGAGCTGGTCGAACACGCTGGGAGGGTGCGTGATGGCGATACACGGGGGTAGGAATCGGATTCGGGTGTGGAAACTGATGATGACGCGTACGGCGCGACATCACTCCAAGTCTTGTGATGCGTTATGGCAATCGTCGACGGTTGCGAGTGAACTCAGACGCGTAGGTGTTCACAGTCAATTTTGAAGTTATTTGCAGCCATTGGTCAGTGTTATTGCGAAGAAATCGATGCAGAATGGACTCGTCGATATGACTTGGGATGTATCGACGGGAATTCACCAACGGAAAGGGTTGTTTGCTATGGGATCCGCTGTACTCGACTTGGGGAGTGCTGTTCTCAACGGTGCTTTGTGGACCGGAAGCGGCGTGGTGCACGGGCTGCTTGGGGCGCTCTTCTCTGGGTCCGCTGGACTCTGATGCAACACTGATCGGGAGTCTCGTAGCTGCATACGGGCTCGCTTCAACCCCGCCGAATCTCTTCGGCGGGGTTGTTCTCGGTATGCAGACTGACCTCGTTCACCCTCTGATTCTGGTTGTTTTGACCAGGCGTGGGCTGGGTGTACAGCGCTATTGTCGCCACGGAAGCACCGGACGGACAATGCAGTCTGCGGCTGTGTCGAGGAGCGGCTCATGGATACCAAACGCTTAATCGTGGGTGTATCAGGCTCCAGCGCACCGCAGTTGGCGTACAAGCTACTGCAAACTCTCGCCACCAGAGACGATGTCGAAACGCACTTGGTCCTGACTCGGGGTGCGGAGCTGTCGATCAAGCTCGAAATGGGCATGTCCGCAGGTGAATTCGAGGCACTGGCCGATGTCGTGCACGATGCCTCCAACCTCGGAGCTTCGATCTCTTCGGGCTCGTTCACGACGTGCGGAATGGTGATCATGCCGTGCTCGATGAAGACCCTCGCGGCCATCGCCTCGGGTGTGAGCGCGGATCTCGTCGCGCGTGCCGCGGACGTCTGCTTGAAGGAACGCCGACGGCTGGTGCTGGTCACCCGCGAGACACCACTCAATCTGATCCATATCCGCAACATGGAGACGGTTACCCTCGCCGGGGCGACGGTGCTCCCACCCGTGCCGGCGTTCTACCACAAGCCGCGCACCATCGATGATCTGCTGGCGCAGACCACGGGAAAGGTGCTGGATCAATTCGGCATAGAGCACAACCTGTTCCAGCGGTGGACATGAGCATACCCGAGGAGGTGCAGCAGGCCATCGCCGGACTGCCCGCCATCGGAGCCTGGAATCCGATGTTCTCGTTCCTCACTATAGACGCGGGCGGGTTCCCGCATGTGTGCCTGTTGTCTCGGGCGGAACTGGACACCGACGGTGAGCATGTCTTCGCCGTGCTGGCGAGCCGCGGCTCCATCGGCAACATCGAGCGCACGGAGACGGCCACCCTCATGGTCGTCGGTGAGGAGACCGCGCTCTATCTGAAGTTGAGGGTCCACAAGCGTTTCGAGGAGGACGACCGTCGAGGATTCGTCCTCGTGCCCGACTCGATCAAGCGCGACACCCTGCACACCCCGTTGCGATCGCCTGGCTATCTGGCGACCGAAGCCGTGGCGGCGAGCGAGAAATGGGACCGCACGGCCCGGCTTCTCGCCCGCATGATCGCGGTGCTCGAAGTCTGAACGAAAGGGAACTCGACATGAAGCGCTTTCCAGACCTGCGGTCGTTCTTGGACGCACTGGACAAGATCGGCGATGTCAAACGCATCAATCGCATAGTCAGCGCCGATCTCGAGGCCGCCGCGATAACCCGTCGATGCCTCGAAACCGATTCCCCGGCACCTCTGTTCGAGAGCATCGAAGGCGTGGCTCCGGGATTCCGACTGCTCGGTGCGTCCGCGGCGCTGTCCTCGGTCCCGGGTAAGCCGTTCGCTCGCCTTGCACTGGCGCTGGGGCTGCCTGCGGAAGCTACCGCAGCCGAACTGGTCGAACACGTGCTCGCCACCGCGGAAAGGCCGCCTGTCGCACCGAAGCTGGTGGAGTCGGATGCGGCGCCGTGTAAGCAGAACATCCTGCTGGGCGACGAGGCCACCCTCGACAAGTTCCCCATCCCCAAGTTGCACCAGCACGATGGAGGCAAATACCTGAACACCTGGGGCATCGTCATCACCCGCACTCCGGATGGGAGCTGGACCAACTGGGGCATCTCTCGCATGATGATGATCGACGGCCGACATTTCACCGGGCAGGTCGCGGTCCCACAGCACCTCGGTTTGATCTACGAGCAGTGGGCTGCACTGGGCAGGCCGATGCCCTTCGCCATCGTCCAGGGCGGCGACCCGGCAATCCCCTTCTCCGGCGGAATCCCGCTCGGGGACACCGGCGTTCCGCTTGCCCAGCGACGACTGGGCACGTTCTCCGCCCCTGTCGACGAGGCCGGGTGGGTTGGCGCCCTTACCGGTGAACCAGTCGAACTCGTCAAATGTGAGACCGTCGAACTCGAGGTGCCGGCCACCGCCGAAGTGGTGATCGAAGGCTTCGTTGCCCCGGAGCGGACGGAACCGGAAGGCCCGTTCGGTGAGTTTCCCGGCTACGCGGACTGGAGTGCGCCGGTCGCCGAACAGCTCAAACCTCGGTTCACGATCACCGCGATCACCCATCGCGACGATCCGATCTGGCCGATCGTGCCGGAGGGCCGCCCGGTCGATGAAGACCACACCGTGACCGGGGTCGGCTACTCGGCGGAAATCCTCGGCGCGCTGCGGAAAGCTGGCCTTCCCATCACCACGGTCTGGATGCCGCTGCGCATGGCCGCGCACTGGGCGATCGTGATCGTGCCGCGCGACTGGCGAACGACTCTGCCCGGCACTGACTCCGGTCAGCTGGCGCAGCGCGTGGCCGAAGTACTGAACACTGTGCGCTCGGGACGGTTCGTCGCCCAGGTCGTCCTCTTCGACGATGACATCGATCCCTCCGACGACACCGATCTGCTGTGGGCGATAGGAACCCGCATGCATCCGCTGCTCCGCACCTACGAATCACAGGGACTGGTGTATCCGATGCTCACCTGCTACACCGCGGAAGAGCGCGCGACCCTGCTCGGCTCGGTCGTCGTTCGAGACGCCCTACTGCCGAACGGGCCCATCGAGCACAGTTCGTTCGCGCAGGCGTATCCTCTCGAGATCCAGCAGCGGGTGCTCGCGCATTGGGACGACTGAACAGGAGCGCTCGCGGTCAGCGAGTGGCTGTCGCGCAGAACGAAATTGCCGACGCTTCGGGCGTCGGCAATTCCTTGCTGTCGGGGTCCGGTGAGTTGTCAGTGTGCGATCCGGAGCTGAACCCGCAGTTGATCGATGAGATCGGCGAGCTCAGTGGCGTCGTGGGCGGTACCGAAGAGGTAGAAGTCCGGCCTGACGATCGCCGCGACGTGGCGGTGTTCCCGCATGTGTGGCAGGTAGCCGTGGTCGATGTCGGTATATCCGGTGTCGCTCGGGTCGCTCGTCAGTGGCACCAACGTCGCACCGATATCGTCGAGGAACAGTCGGTGCTCGGGACTGAGCACCGACAGATCGAGACCGTCGATGAGGACGGTGAACCCGAAGCCGGTGAGATCGTCGAGCGGGGCGGTCGTGTCACCGTGGCGAACCCGGTACTGCGGGCTGAGATGCCCAACCGCCCCCGCCCTCCGGCCGTCCGGAAGACATTGCAGCACACCGTCTCCGAGCACCGGTGGGGCCCCGGCGGGTAACACCTGCGCCGGATCCGCCCCACCCGCGATCATGCGCCGATCCCGTTGCGCTGCCGCCTGTTCATCGAGAACGCAGATCACCTCGCCCAGTGCGATGGACATGTCGATCGCATGGCGCACATGAGCGCTGCGCTCGCTGCTGTAGGTGTCGAGCAGGTCTGGATGAGCCGTGCCCCGCAGGACCAGATCCAGCTTCCACGACAGGTTCAGTGCGTCACGCAGTCCGGAGCACATGCCTTGACCCGCGAACGGGGGCATCAGGTGGGCGGCGTCGCCGGCCAGCAAGAGCCGGCCGGCGCGCCAGGTGTCGACCCAGCGGGCCTGGAAGGTGTAGACGGTGTGTCGCTCGAGTGTCGTGTTGCCGGGATGCCGACCCCACGGCTCGAGCAACTTCCACGCCGTCTCGACGGTGTCGAGATCGGCGACGGTTTCGCCAGGGAGCCTCATGAACTCCCAGCGGCGCCTGCCAGGTCCGCCCGACACGATTGTGGTCGGCCGGGCCGGGTCGCACAGCTGCCAGTTCATCGGAGACCAGTCACGCTGCTCGTGCGGGACGGTGTCGACGATCAGCCAGTCGAAGAAGAAGCCGAGGTCGGTGGTGGCGGTCGGCATATGGCGGCGCACGAGACTGTTCGCCCCGTCCGCGCCGATCACCCAGCGAGCCGCAATTCGTGTGCCGTCGCAGGCGGTGAGATCGACATGACCGGGGTGTTCGGAGACTTCGCTGACTTCGGTCCCGCGACGCACCGTGACGGTCGGCAGCGCCTCGGCGGCTTTGGCCAGGACGCGCTCCAGTTCGGGCTGCGAAAAGAAGTTCGCTGTCGGCCAGCCGCTTTCGCCGGTCCCGCTCCAGTCGATGCGCACCAGTGCGTCGCCCTCACGGTTGCGCCATTCGTAGAAGTCGGGCACCGGATCGGTGATGGCCATGACTTCGTCGGATATCCCGGCTGCTTGGAAGATACGACCGATCTCGTGATCGAAGTGCACCGCGCGTGGTTTGTCGTAGGGCTGCGGCCAGCGTTCGAGCACGACCACATCATGTCCGCGGCGGCCGAGCAGAATGGCCAGGAGTTGCCCGACGGGGCCGAATCCGACGATAGCGACGTCGTGAATCTTGTTCGACATGAGCGAATCTCCTGCTAACCGGCGTGGTGGGCGCCGGTCATCAGCGCAGCGAGGTCTTCGGGGTGCAGAAAGGAGGGCGGGGGCGGTGGACCCCAGTTGAACAGGCCCTGAGCGCCTTCGAATGCTTCGGGCGTCCAAAGTTGGTCGTCGATGATGCAGTCCATGTCGGAGTAGTACTCGGAGAAATTGCCGGCGGGATCCTTCAGATACCAGAAGAAGTTCGAACCGGCGTGATGGCGTCCGAGTCCCCAGACATGGCGTTCGGGATTGCCTTCCAGCATCGCGGTCGCGCCGCGGCCGACCTCGTCGACGTCGTCGACCTGCCAGGAGGTGTGGTGCAGGAAGTTCACCGGGGCTTGCAGGACCAGGACGTTGTGATGGTCGGTGGAGCAGCGCAGAAACGCACCGTGACCGGCGATCTCATCGGAGAGCTTGAAACCAAGGCCCTCGGTGAAGAATCGGCGCGTGGCGTCGAGGTCGACGGTGCCCACCACGGCGTGTCCAAGCTTGCGTGGCCGCACTGAGCCGGTACGCAGAACGCCTGGGGCCCGGGCACCTTGCCGTGCCAGGCGGCCCGGCCCGTTGTAGGCGGTGGCGGGCACGGCGGGCTGGTGGATGCGGTCGGCTATGCGTACGGCCGCGCGGAATCCCGCGATCGGTTCGTGCGCCGCGACTGTGTCAGCGGTGCGTACCAGCGGCACGCCGAGCGCGGTCAGTCGCGCCTGCACCGCGTCGAGATCGTCGGAATCGTCCGCGCCGACGACGAGTTCGATCAGCCGCCGGGAGGGTGCGGGGACCACACGCAGCTGATTTCCGCCGTCGGTGGTCGCGAGCCAGCCGTCGGCCGTGGGGGAAAGCCCGAATTCGGTGTAGTAGTCGTGCGTCGCGGTCGGGTCGGGTACCCCGATCGTGACCGAGGACAGTCGGTGCAGCGCCATTGCGGCTCCTCGTCGAGATCTTCTGTGGGACTTAGCGGTCGGTGACCATGAGGTGGCGCATCTCGCCGATGCCGCGCACGTAGCTGACGAGTTCGTCGCCGGGGGCGAGGAACCGCTGCGGAGTGCGGCCTATGCCGACGCCTTCAGGGGTGCCGGTGAAGATGACATCACCGGGCACCAGGGGAGTGATGGCCGAGAGCCGGGCGATGAGCTCGGGAACCGGGAAGATCATGTCGGCGGTTTTGCCCTTCTGCATCTGCTCGCCGTTGATCAGGCAGCCCAGCTCGAGGTCATCCGGGTTGTCGAACTCGTCGGGCGTGACCAGCAGTGGGCCGATCGGGCCGAAGCCGGGGAAGGACTTGCCCATACTGAACTGCGGAGCCGGGCCGACCCGCTGACGGTTGCGCTCGGAAATATCCTGTCCCACAGAGACTCCGGCGACGTGGCTCCACGCGTTCCCCGCCGCGATCCGGTGGCCGCCGCGGCCGATCACGACGACCAGTTCGACCTCCCAGTCCACATTGCCGGGCGGTAGGACGATGGTGCCGTAGGGCTTGCCGAGCGAGGTAGCGAACTTGGTGAAGACCGGCGGCTCCTCGGGTACCGCGAAATTGGATTCCGCGGCGTGATCGGCGTAGTTCAGCCCGATGGCGAAGGTCTGCCGCGGCTGGGGCGCGGGATTGCCGAAGTCCTCCGGGGCGATCTCGGCCAGCGGTGTGCCCACGCAGTCCGTGAGTCCCGCAGCAAATTCGCGCAGTTCGTCCCAGCGGTCGTACGCGCCCTGGACTCGCGCGCCGAACCTGCCTTCGCTGGCTCGCTCGACATCGACCGCCAGATCGGACGGGGTGACGAGGGTTAGCCGGTCGGAGATGTTGGCGAATCGCACGATGTGTACTCCCTGACTGTAAAGAGGCGGGCCGAGATCGGGCCCGATGTGGCGAGGAACACTTTCGAAAGTAGCTGACATGTTTCGATAGTGCAATCTTCTTTCGTAAGATCGCCCTGGGTCGCGAGCTATCGCGAGACACGAGCCCGGATGTCACCCGCGTCAGGGGATGCGCCCAGGACGCGGGTCCCACCGGCGAAGCGGTACCGAGAGTCCGACGCATGCGAGGAGATTATCTGCGCCACAATGAGATTTGTGATCAGTCTGTGGTCGCTTGCCAGCGCAGGACCTCCAGGGCGACAGCGATCCGCAAGGGGTCCGTTTCCAGCGGGCGCGGGAGTAGCTCGTCGGCGCGGGCCAAGCGGCGCACGATCGTATTGCGGTGGGTGAACAATGCGGCGGCCGCTGCCGACGCATTGCCCAAATGCTGGAGATACGTCCGTACCGTCTCGCGTAGTTCGCTCGACGCGTGAGCGAGATCTCCGAGGACCCGGCCGACGTACTCCTCGGCGCGGGTTTGGTCCTGGGTGACCAGCGACGCCAGCTGAATCTCCTCGAAGGTGGCCAGCGGGGCGGGCGCGCCGATTCGGGCGACGAATCGGCGGACTTCGAGGGCGTCGCGGTGAGTGCGCCGGAAGCCTTCCACGCCTCGGGCCGGTGTGCCGACCGCCACCCGGATCTCTGGAAACGTGTGCAGCGCGGCCGCCAGTTTCTGATGATCCGGCAGGGTGTCGACGGGAAGCCATACCCATAATGTCGTCGCGCTTGCCACGACGGTGAGTCGCTGCAAGGCTCCGCACGCACGCATCAGCGTCTCTGCGGCCTGTTCGAGGTAGCCGAGATCGGCGTCGCGGTCGGCAGTCCACACCAGTGCCGCAAGGTGTTTGCCTCCGAGGCGGTACCCCAGCACGCCTTCCGCGCGGGTGAGTGGCACCGGTGCGCCCTCGAGGATCAACGCCACCATTTCACGTCGATCGGCCTGCGAACCCCGGGTCAGCTCGTCGCGCTCGGCATCCATGTGCTCCGTGACCGCCTTGACGGTGTCGTTGACGAACGTCGCGATCGAGGCCGCGGTAATCGACAGCAATTCCGCCAGTTCGTCCGGGTCTCGGGTCAGCCCGAAACACAGCTGCATCCACTGCTGCCATGCGGTGTTCTGGCCAGTTCGGTAAAAGTCGAGCGCCGCTTGGTCGACGCCACGGCGGACGAGATCGCGGGCCACGGAGAGCTGGGGCGTGCTGGCATTGGCGGGCACTGGTTGGCCGGGTGCGCGGATATTGGCGGTGGCCCAGGCGAGCACGTTGTCATAGTTGGACCGGCGCATCGCCGCGACAAGGTCGGGGTCCGTCGTGATCTGGGTGAGTGCGCGGGTGGCCGGCTCTGCCTCGTTCATCAGCTGCACCCAGTCGTCCGGTGCCCGCGCGATCAGCTCGGCACCCTGCCGGATGAGATCTGCGACGCGGGCGGACGGAGCGGGCCACCTCATGCTCGGAAGCATACCGAGGCGAAGTGCACTGTGCACCATTCAGAGGCTGAAATCGAGCACGTACGCCCTTCACTGCCTGGGCTTTGCCAACCACCATGGACAGCGACCGAACTCAGCTCAACGAGGAGCGCTCTATATGACTTCGATTTCCGAGGAACACGTCGATGTCCTCGTCGTCGGTGCCGGGATCTCCGGCATCGGTGTCGCGCGCTACCTGCTCACCGACCAACCCGGGACGACTTTCGTGGTGCTGGAAGGACGAGCCGCCTTGGGTGGCACGTGGGATCTCTTTCGTTATCCCGGGATTCGCTCCGATTCCGACCTGTACACGTTCGGCTACCGATTCAAGCCGTGGACGGACGCGAAATCGATCGCGGGCGCGGACCGCATCCTGGCGTACCTGTACGACACCGTGCAGGAGTACGGCATCGACCGCTATATCCGTTACCACCACAACGTGATCGCCGCGGCGTGGTCCACTGCCGACGCACGGTGGACTGTTCAGGTAGAGCGCTCCGACACCGGGGAGCAGCTGACGCTCACCGCCAACTGGGTCTTCGGGGCCACGGGCTACTACGACTACGACGCAGGCTACACACCACATTTCGAAGGGCAGGAGCGGTTTCGGGGCCCGATCGTCCATCCACAGCACTGGCCCGAGGATCTCGACTACACGGGCAAGAAGGTCGTGGTGATCGGCTCGGGCGCGACCGCGGTGACACTCGCGCCGACCATGGCCGACACCGGCGCCGAGCACGTGACCGTATTGCAGCGCACCCCGACCTACGTCCTCCCCGTGCCGTCGGTCGACAAGATCGCCAGCATGCTGAGCAGGCTCCTCGGCGCCGAGCGCGGCTTCGCGGCCACGCGCGCGAAGAACATCCGGATGCAGCGTGTGATCTGGAGTGTCTGCCAGCGATTTCCGGCCTTGGCGCGCCGGCTGATCCGGTCGGCCAACAGAAGGGCTCTGCCCGAGGGCTTCGATGTGGACACCCACTTCAATCCCCCCTACAACCCCTGGGACCAGCGCCTCTGCAGTGTTCCGGACGGTGATTTCTTCCGAGCCATCCGCGACGGACGAGCCTCGGTCGTCACCGACCGCATTCGTACGTTCACCGAGAACGGCATTCTGCTCGACTCCGGTCAGGAGGTCGAGGCGGACTTGATCGTCACGGCGACCGGTCTCAACCTGAAACTGCTCGGCGGCATCGCGATCAGCGTCGACGGTGAACCGCTGCAGGCGCGGGACCACATCGTCTATCGGGGCATGATGCTGAGCGGCGTACCGAACCTCGCCTTCGCCATCGGCTACACGAACTCCTCCTGGACGCTCAAGGTCGATCTGCTCTGTGAGCACTTCTGCGCCGTGTTGGCCTATATGCAGCGGTACCGATACAACCTGTGCGTGCCAGAGGCTCCAAACATGCAGACACGGCCGATGCTCGACTTCGCAGCAGGATACGTTCAGCGAGCACTCGACAAACTGCCCCGCCAGGGCGACAAGTTTCCGTGGAATATGTCGATGAACTACCTGGACGACGCACGGCACATGCGTCGTCACCCGGTCACCAACGAGCACCTCCGCTTCGCGCGCGTGCCGGTTCGAGAGGAGATGTCGGCATGACCGACCAGACCTGTGATGCCGGCCGCGGCATCACCCTGTGCTTCCGCACCTACGGCGACCCCGCCGACGAGCCGCTGATGCTGGTCGCCGGGCTCGGCTTGGATCTCACGGCGTGGCCAGTCGGCATCGTCGATGGGTTGACGCGCAACGGCTTTCATGTCGTTGCCTTCGACAACCGCGACGCCGGCGCGTCGACCCGCATGGCCACCCCGCCGCCTGGCTTGCTGCGACAACTATGCGCCCGCCCCCGCCCCGACGCCTACGATCTGGGCGATATGGCCGCCGATACGCTAGCACTGCTCGACCACCTCGAGATCGGGCGAGTTCACCTGGTCGGCATGTCCATGGGTGGGATGATCGCCCAGACGCTCGCCGCCCGGTATCCGCACCGGGTGCGGTCGCTGACCTCGATCTTCTCGACCACCGGGGACCGGCATGTGGGCCAACCGGCGCGCTCGACGCTGCTCCGGTTGCTCAGGCCACCGGTGCGAACGGTCGAGCGATCCGTCGCCCGGTACGTCAGCATGCTCGACCACATCGCCTCGGCCACATACCCGTACGACCGTGCGCGTGAGGAGGCGTGGGCGACCGACCTCTGGTATCGCAGCGGCGTCGGTGCGAGCGGACAGCACCAGGAGAGTACCGCCCGCCAGATCAGCGCCATTCAAAAATCGGGTGACCGCACCGACGAGGTCCGCACGATCGACGCACCCACACTGGTCGTGCACGGCGACAGGGATCTGATGGTTCACCCCAGCGGCGGGGAGGCCACGGCCGCGGCCATCAATGGTGCGCGCCACGTGGTCATCGCGGGTATGGGCCACCATCTCCCGCCAGGTTTGGATCAACGACTAGTCGAGCTGATCACCGACCACGCGAAATCCGGACCTGTCGCGAGATGAGCGGGGTACCGCTTCCGCGTGCTGTAGGCGTCTGGTTTGTCGCGAACTACCCGGTCGAAATCGCTGCGTACGCGTGCGTCCATTGGTGACACCCGCCCGTACAAGATGGGCCTTACTCGTATTGGATCCGACAGCGGCTGCCGGACGCGATAGTTGATCGAGTAGCCAGGGCTGCTCCAACTCGATCCGCCGACGCTGTGCAGATCGACCATCCCGGTGTCATATGAGTGGGCGATGCATACTTTCGATGAAGTGTCGACTCGCCGAAGAATCATGATTCGAACCACAACCCTTCTGCTCGACGTCGAAGTCGCGGCCGAATCGACCGGGAGTGAAAGCTCCGGTCGCGACCCGTGCGCGATTCGTTCGGGTAGCGCGTCGGAGGAATCATGAGCTTTGCAAGTCCGTTCCCTGGTATCGATATTCCCGATGTCGGTATCTTCGATTGTCTGTTCGGCGACCTCGGCCCAAGTGATCTCGAACGGGTCGCGCTGATCGACGGCGCGTCCAGCGCGAGGCTGACCTATGGCGAACTGATCGAGCGTATCGAAGGATTTGCTGGAGGGCTGAGCTGCATCGGATTCGGTATCGGTGACGTCGTCGGTGTGCTGTGTCCGAACATCCCCGCGTTCGCGGTCGCGTTCCATGGCATTCTGCGTGCGGGCGCGACAGCCACCACCATCAATGTGCTGTTCACTGCCCCGGAGATCGCCAAGCAGTTGCAGGCGTCCGGTGCCAAGGGACTGATCACGGTGAGCGTATTCCTGCCGCAGGCGAAAGAAGCGGCAAGATTGGCCGGTATCACAGACGATGCATTGATCGTCCTCGACGGTGGCGTGGGGCATCGCTCGGCAGTCGATCTGCTCGCGCTCGGTGCGCTACCGCCGAAACAATCCTTCGATCCCGCAACGCATGTGGCGGTGCTGCCGTTCAGCTCGGGAACCACCGGAAGCCCGAAGGGGGTGATGCTGACACACCGGAATCTGGTCGCGAACGTGTGTCAGATCGACTCGATGCAGGACATCGGCTCCGGTGATGTGATTATCGCGGTTCTGCCGTTCTTCCATATTTATGGCATGACGGTATTGCTGAACGCAGCACTGAAGGCCCGTGCCCGATTGGTCACCATGGTGCGATTCGAGTTGGCAGACTTTTTGGCAGCGATCGAGAAATACCGGGTGACGCACCTTTTCATCGCGCCTCCGGTCGCACTCGCGCTGGCGAAGCATCCGATGATCGACGCCTTCGACCTGTCCTCCGTGCGTAAGGTGGTCAGTGGCGCCGCGCCGCTGGATCAGGAGCTGGGGGAGGCGGTGGCCGAGCGGTTGGACGCCGCGGTCGTGCAGGGCTTCGGGATGACCGAACTCAGTCCCGTGAGCCATGGTGTTCCCACCGATCTGGGTGTCTCGATCGCCGGCCGACCGGCACCGATCAGCGCGAGTGGCTGGCCGGTTGCCAACACCGAGAACAAACTCATCGATCCCGCCACTGGGGCCGAGATCGCCCTCCCGGCAGACGGGTTGAGCCGGCCTGGTGAATTGCTGGTCCGTGGTCCGAACGTCATGGCCGGATACCTGAACAATCCGAGCGAAACCGCCGCCACGATCGAGCCCGACGGCTTCCTACGCACCGGAGATCTGGCCTGTGTCGACTCGACGGGGTGTGTGTTCATCGTCGACCGCATCAAAGAGCTCATCAAATACAAGGGCTACCAGGTACCGCCGGCGGAACTGGAGGCATTGCTGCTGACCCATCCCAGCATCGCCGACGCCGCGGTGGTCGCCGCCGTGGATGGCGACGGAGAGGAGATCCCGATGGCGTTCGTAGTCACCCAGCCGGGCGCGCAGCTCGGCGAGGATGAGGTGATCCGGTTCGTCGCCGACCAGGTCGCTCCGTACAAGAAGGTACGCCGCGTGGCGTTCATCACCGAGATCCCGAAGTCCGCGGCCGGAAAGATATTGCGAAAGGATTTGCGGCAGAGCGTCATTCAGTCATGAGGTGGATCATGGGTCCCGATTCACGCTGCGAATCCTGACGCAACCACCGATGGTGTTTTGAGCGATCCGGACGACATCGAGTGATAAAAGCGACCGGTCGGCGGCAACCTCCCACACCCATGTGCCTCCGGCGCAACGGACTTCGACGTGATGTGCGCGACGCACTTGTCGGTCGAAGTCGCTCGGAGCGGCTATCTCGAAATCACTGGCGATGCGGGCTCCCGACAACATCGCCGCATCATCCCGCTGCGACGCCGAACCCGGTGCCAGCTGCCCGACTAGAGCCCCATGACCAAAGGAGATCGGTGTGACCGCGATGGATCGAGATGTTCGAAGCGCACACAGCGTCGACAATTCCCGTGCGGATTCCGAAATCGAGGTGCGCAACCCGGCCGATGGCCGCGTCGTGAACCGGGTGCCCGTGCGGTCCGCGCTGTCGGTCGCCGCGGCAGCCGCGCAGTTGCGGGAGCAGCAGGTGCACTGGGAAGCGATCGGACCTCGGAAGCGGGCCGAGTGGCTGTTCCGATTGCAGGACTGGCTGATCGACAACTCCTCCCGGATCACCGATGTCCTGCAGTCCGAAACCGGGAAGTCCCGCTATGACGCGGCAGCCGAAGTGCCGACCACCGTCGACCTGATCAGGTACTGGGGCACTCGGGCGGCAGGCTTCCTCGCCGATGAACGTCCGAAATCGTTCAGCGGCCTCGGTATGACCAAACACCTCACCACCACCTACCGACCCTATCCGGTGGTCGGTGTCATCACGCCGTGGAACTTCCCGCTGGCCATGATCAGCCTTGACGCGATACCGGCGCTCATGGCCGGTGCCGCGGTGCTCGTCAAACCGTCGGAGGTCACCCCGCTGAGCGCCCTGGAATTGGCCCGAGGGTGGAGAGAAATCGGGGCGCCGGCGGTGCTGTCTGTAATGACCGGACTCGGTGATACCGGCCGTGCGGTTGTGGAGAACGTCGACTACGTGCAGTTCACCGGGTCGACCCCGACAGGCAGGGCGATCGCGCAAGCCTGTGCGCAGAAACTGACGCCGTACAGCTTGGAAATGGGCGGCAAGGATCCCGCGATCGTGTTGGCCGACGCCGATATCGAGCACGCCGCGCGGGGAATCGCATTCGGCGGAATGTTCAATTCCGGTCAGGTCTGTGTGTCGGTCGAACGTGTCTATGTGGAGGCGCCGATCCACGACCAGTTCGTCGCCGCCCTCACCGAACAGGTTCGATCCCTGCGTCAGGGACACGACGGTGTGAAGTTCGCCTACGATGTCGGTGCCATGGCCACCGCGGCACAACGTGACATCGTGCAGCGCCACGTCGACGACGCGATCGCACACGGTGCTACCCCGACCGTCGGCGGAAAGGCTGGGCCTGCAACCTTTTTCGAGCCGACCGTGTTGGTCGACATCGATCAGTCGATGGTCTGCGTACGCGAGGAGACCTTCGGTCCGACGCTGCCGGTGATCAAGGTCGCCGACGAAGAAGAAGCGGTTCGGCTGGCCAACGACTCGGCCTACGGCCTGTCGGCATCTGTCTGGACGCGTGACCGGGAGCGCGGCGAGCGGATCGCCCGACAGTTGCAGAGCGGCGCGGTCAACATCAACGACGTCATGACGAACGCATTCATTCCGGCGGTTCCGATGGGCGGCTGGAAGGATTCCGGCGTCGGCGCTCGATCCGGAGGCGCGGCCGGGATCCGCAAATACTGCCGCCCCCAGACCATTACGGTTCCGCGCGGACCAGCGAGGAAACGTGAACTCCAGTGGTATCCCGCCTCGCGGTGGCGGCACCGAGCCGTGTTCGGATTCGGGCAGGCCCTGGCTGCCCGCGGAGCACGGCGGCTCGCACTGCTGCTTCGACGGCCGTGAGCAGCGATCGCGTCAGCAAACGACGACAACGTCCTCGCCTAGGTCGCGGTTCGCCAAAGGGCCGATCGCGGAATCGTTCGCCCAGACAGACCGGGAGCCTGTGGTCTTCGATGCGAAAGCGCACGAGGTCGTCGTTCTCGATCACTGTGGAAGTCGGTGAATGGCCATGAAGGGGGCCGGGTGGTCCCTCGGTCTGTCCGAGGAAATGGGTGGCGCCCCCGCGCCGATGCCGATGGTGTGGGCCATCCGCGAGATGATTCATGCGGCCAACTCGGCTGCCAGCGTCTTCGATCTCAGGCCCGCTATGGCGCAGGTCCTGTTCGAAATCGGGAATTGTGCCCAGTGCTCGAGTTAGGTCCGTACAGTCTCGCGTAGTTCGCTCGACGCATGGCGAGATTCCCGAGAACCGCACCTAACCGCCAGCAGGATTGCGGAACGCATACCGAAGCGATGATCGCTGTGCACTCTGCCCATGGCAACTGATCTCGATCGGAGACATAGTCGTTCACCGATGGAACACCAAATAGATTCGACAGTGGCTCCGCCGCCCGATGTAGCCGAGTTCGACCAGCTCTACATCGGCGGCCGCATGACCGCTCCCGCGGGTGCCGACACCATCGAGGTGGTCTCCCCGCACACCGAAAAGCTGATCGGCCGTGTCCCGCATGCCTCGCGTGAGGACGTCGACCGAGCGGTGGCGACAGCGCGCGCGGCATTCGACGAGGGGCCATGGCCCCGAATGACCGTCGATGAGCGCCTTGGCGTCTGCCAGCGTTTTCGCGATGCGTTCGCGGCACGCATCGAGCAGTTCGCCCGGCTCATCACCGCTCAGAACGGCGCGCCCTACAACGTGAGCATGGCGTTCCACACTCGCGCGGCCGTCCTGCTGTGGGATGCGCAGATCGCGATCGCCCGCGACTTCCCGTTCGAGGAGCGTCGCCGCGGCGGGCGCAATCCGCTGCTGGTGCGCCAGGAGCCCGTTGGTGTTGTCGCCGCGATCATTCCGTGGAACTCCCCGCAATTCCTCGCGGCGGGAAAGCTTGCTCCCGCTCTGCTCTCCGGTTGTAGCGTTGTTCTCAAGGCGTCACCGGAAACACCCTTGGATGCTTACCTCCTCGCGGAGGTCGCCGACGAGGCCGGGCTCCCGCCGGGAGTTCTGAGCATCCTGCCCGCCGATCGTGAGGTCAGCGAATACCTGGTCGGACATCCCGGTGTCGACAAGGTGTCGTTCACCGGTTCGGTCGCCGCGGGCAAGCGGGTCATGGAGGTCGCGTCCCGCAACCTTACCCGGGTGACGCTGGAGTTGGGCGGGAAGTCCGCGGCCATTGTGTTGCCCGACGCCGATCTCGATGCTGCGGTGGCGGATCTGATGATCGCGTCGTACGGCAACAACGGTCAAGCGTGTATCGCGCGCTCCCGTGTCCTCGCGCCGCGCTCGCACTACGACCAGATCGCCGAACGTCTCACCGCGGCCGTCGGTTCGCTGATGGTCGGTGACCCGAACGAGCGGAGCACGCAGATCGGCCCGCTGGTGACGCAGCGGCAGCAGCGGCGCAATCTCGACTATATCCGCATCGGCCGAGACGAAGGCGCGAAAGTGCTGGCCGGTGGCGGCATTCCCGCTGGGCAGCCGACGGGCTGGTACGTGGAGCCGACGCTGCTCGGCAATGTCGACAACAGCATGCGGGTCGCCCGCGAGGAGATCTTCGGTCCGGTGATCTGCTTGCTGTCCTATGAGGACGAGGCCGATGCCGTGCGCATCGCCAACGACTCCGAATTCGGCCTGTCGGGCAGTGTCTACACCGGCGACATCGAGCACGGCATCGAGATCGCGCGCCGGGTGCGGACCGGAACCTTCGCCGTGAATGGATTCAGCCTCGACGTGAACGGTCCCTTCGGCGGGTTCAAGAACTCCGGTATCGGCCGCGAATACGGACCCGAGGGCTTCGCTGCCTACCTGGAACCCCAAACGGTGTATCTGCCGGTCGGCTACGACGTTTCCGCTCGGTAGCCATGCAGCGGGAACAAGGAGGAGACGTGAGTCGAAATACAGACCCGGCCGCTGCCGGTACGACCGAAGTTCGCCCGGCGAAGCGGTCGACCGTCAGCGCCGTTGTCGACAACGCGATGTACACCATCGGATTGATGAGAGTCTGTGGGGGAGTGGAGGATTCCGCTGCCGTAGATCGCGGCGGCACCGGCAAGATCCATCGACGCGCCGACAACAGGGCCGATGCGACGACCGACCATTTCCGTTTGTGGATGAAGCATGGCGCCGACAGTCCGGAGACCCGGGCAGCGGTGGCGAAGGTCGCGCGGATGCACGAGCACTATGCGCAGTCCTATTCGATGTCCAACGAGACCTTCGTGCGCGGGATCGCGTTGTTCGCAACCATTTTCGACGAGGTGACCCAGACCGTGGGCCTGAACATGGTAACCGAGAAGCGCAAGGCGGCCCTGGTCACACACTGGCTGGCCATCGGTGAACAACTCGGGGTAAAGGATATGCCCCGCACCTGGGCGGACATGCAGCGTGTCAACTTCGAGTACGAGCACGATCCCCGGCATTTCCGGGCAACACCGGAGGGTCGCCGGTGTGCGGATTCACTGATCGACCAGTTCAACGATCGATGGCTGCCGCGGCCGTTGCACCCGGTCGGCCGTGCGATCCTGCTGTCCCTGCAGCCCGATCACGTCTTGGAAGCTGTCGGGCAGAAGAAACCGCCTGCACCCGTGGTGGGCCTTGTTCGTCGCACCATCCGGTTGTCGGCACAGGCGGGGATGCGTGCGGCGAAACGACGACGACGGCGATCGGCGGCGACCGGACGCTGAAAGGGCTTGTGGAGGTGTCATTTCGGCGTTGCCGTGGTGCGCACATCCGACGGCGTGACCCCAATGCGGCACGAAAGCGCGCGGGTGAAATGGGGTGCGTCGAAGAAGCACCGGCAGGTGGCGATCCTGAGATGACTCAGGCCCGGATGTAGCAGCTCGCGGCGGCGCCGGACAAGCGCTGGCGCCGGACGAAACCGGAGACGGTGGTCCCGCCGTCGACAAGCGCGCCTTGCAGGGTCTGCGGCGACACGGGGTGGACGGCCGCGACGGACTCGGCGGTGCGGGGTCCGGACCGAAATATGCTCGTGGTTTCCCGGCTGAGTACGACCGGGTCTGCCACGTCGAGTTCATCGCGGCTTTTCCGAAGTACTCGGCCGGAAGATCCCGTGCGGGGACCTGCGCGCGCACGTCGCGTTGAATGCGGACACGCGGAGGGACCGAGCGGTGTGGGCTTGCGGGTGCGGTAGCGTGCCCCAAGACACCGTTTCCATCCGTGACCGGTATTCGAGGCGAAGTGCAGATCAAACCCCCCAGGAAAGTGCCTAGGTACTGGGAACCCCCGTCGGAGCGAATCGCCGAGCTCATTCGCACCGGGGTAGGCCGCATGCTCGACAACCCGAAGGAGGTCTACCGGGCTGTCGACGAGGCTGTGCTTTCCTCATCGGGCTCGCAGTCGGCGGCCTCGGAACCAGGGCTGCTGGAGGCGTTGCTGGCTTCGATTCGCGCCAACTTCAGCCATTGGGCCACCGCCAACTTCAAGACGCCCGGTATGCCCGTGACGCCGAACCTCGGCCCAGAGAACGTTGATCTGGCCCGGGAGTTCGTCCGGCACGGATTCGACAGCGGGATATTGACCAATTTCCACGCCGGCCAGAACGCCGCTGTCCAGACCTGGACCACCATGGCATTCGAGCTGACCAGCGATCCGGACGAACTGCGTGAGCTGATCGCCGTGGTGAACCGGTCGATCTTCGCATACATCGACGACACGCTCGCCGCGCTGTACGAACTGATCGACAACGAACGCGGTCAGAACCCCGATGTCGACCATGCCGCGCGTATGGAGGCCGTGGAGTTGGTGTTGCAGGGCGCGCCGATCAGCCTCAAGCGTGCTAGTCAGCGTATTCGCTATGACCTGGGCCGCCGTCACCTGGCAGCTGTCGTCTGGACCGACGACGCCGGGACCGACCCGGGCCCGCTCGAGCGAGCCGTGACCGCCCTGGCGCAGGCCACCGGCTCCGTGCGGCCGCTGACGATCCTGGCCAGCTCCACAACTATGTGGGTGTGGGTGTCGAGCACGGAAGAGTTCCGGATAGCCGACATTCTCGAGCGCCTCGACGTTGGACCTGGTGCGAGGGTGGCGATTGGCTCTACCGGTGCCGGGCTACAGGGCTTCCGGCGCAGCCATCTCGACGCCGTCACCACGCAGCGCCTCATGCGGCGGCTGTCCGTCGATACCCGAATCGCCACCTATGACGAGATCGAGGTGGTCGCTCTCGCGACCGCCGACATGGAACGCGCGATGGAGTTCGTCGGCCGGACCCTCGGGTCGCTGGCGACCGACGATCCGGAATTGCGTGAGACGCTGCGGATGTATCTGCGCGTGGGATCGAGCACCACACACGCAGCGAAAGCCCTCTTCGCGCATCGCAATACGATCGTCAACCGGCTCGAGCGTGCCCGTGGGCTGTTACCCCAGCCGCTCGAGGGGCGCACTCTGCAGGTCGCGCTCGCGCTCGAGATCATGCAAGTGATCGGCGGTCCGCCGAGCGACTGAGGCTGCGGCCCGGCCGGATGTAAGTCGGCACAGCGATTGGATGCTCGCGGCCATTACGCACTCGCCGCCGCCACCGTAGCCGTGACGCATTACGGCCTCAGCGGTGGCGCCGACTACCTCGGGAGCGTTATGGATCGAGTTTGCCGGATACCCGGAGCGGATTCGGCAGTTGTCGCCCACATCGGAATTCGTCGAACCGTAGCTCCGCTTGAAGGGTCGATCGCGCCAAACAGTACACGCGCCGCGCAACATCCGACACGGAGCGGCGAATCGTACTGCGGTTCCTATGTGAGCCGGGCGAGATCCGAGGATCGGAGCTCAGCCTCGCGGCATATGCGCGGCGGGATAACGTTCGTTCCACGCGCCGCGGGGCAGGATCTCCTGGATTCGGTCCAGGTGAGGCTGGTCGAGTGTGACCTCTGCGGCGGCAACATCTTCCTCGAGCCGCACGGGGCTGCGGGTGCCCGGGATCGGAACGATGTCGCGGCCCTGAGTGAGCAGCCAGGCCAGTGCCAGCTGAGCGACGGTGCTCGCCGAACTCGACGCAGGTTCCAACGTCGCGCAGGGCGTACCAAGGCCAACGTCGAGCTGGACGGCACCCGCCGTCGAGCCGCACGCGATAGTGTCGAAGACTGTGCCGTTTCCGCGGCCGACTCCCCCTGGCGCCTACGTCGCCAGCTGGATAAATGCGGTCCCCGCGGCTACCAACAAGGTGTGCGTCCGCGAAATCGTCAGCCGGTGAAGTTCGCCATGATCGAAAATATCATCGCCGCCGCAGACTGGCGGCAGCCGTGATGCTCAGGCGAACCTCTGGCGGATCTGACAGTTTCCTGTGAGCTGGGGTTGTACCGTGGATGTGGGTGCATAGGGACGCGGCGGGGGCGCCTATCCTGAAGCTGTGAACTCACGTGTCACGTCAACCAGCCCGACTGTTCTGGTTGTCGACGACGAACCGGACATCCTCGATCTGCTCTCCTCCGTCCTGCACATGAGCGGCTTCGAGGTCCGTGTCGCCACCACCGGCGCGGACGCTGTGACCTCGGCAGCCGAGTGCCGTCCCGACATCGTGGTGTTGGACGTAATGCTTCCCGACAGCGATGGATATTCCGTCGCGCGGCGACTTCGCCAGCAGTGCGATTCCATTCCGGTGCTGTTCCTGACCGCCCGCGACTCCGTCGAGGACCGGATCGAGGGTCTGCGCGCGGGAGGCGACGACTACGTGTGCAAACCGTTCAGCCTCGAGGAGGTGCTGCTGCGCGTGCAGGCCGTCCTGCGGCGAACCCAGGACCACGGGTCGACGGATCCCGATTTGCTGCGCTACGCCGACCTGCATTTGAATGCCGATGCGCACACCGTCACACGTGCGGGGCAAGAAATCTGGTTGTCCGCCACCGAGTTCCGTTTGCTGCACTATCTGATGCTGAACGCCGATCGGGTCGTGAGCAAACAACAGATCATCGACCGGGTGTGGGGCTCGGAGGACGGCCGTGACGGGCGAGTGGTGGAGACGTTCATGAGTCAATTGCGCCGCAAGATCGATATCCGCGATCCCGCGCTCATCCATACGGTCCGCAACGTCGGCTACACGCTGCGGTCGGGCGGGTTCCGATCGGCGTCGTGACGGTCCGGACGGGGGTCGGTTCGTTGCCAACTCCTCACACGAACTCTGTACGCCGTTGTCATCGGTGCGTGGCTACTCGGAGCTGTAACGGCACGACGGTGCCCGCACCCAGGCGCGCACACGTGAGCTCATGAGCCGGATCCGAGCCGAGTCCATGCGTATTCGAGAGCTCGTCGACGATCTGCTGTTGCCGAGGTGATTCGACGGAGGGACGTCCGCTTGATCTGACCGAGGTGGATCTTGCGGCTGTGGCCGCAGGCGTGGTGCGCTCGTCGGTTTCCGGACGGTCGGATTACGCGCGCCAGCGCCGACGAGCGAATCCGAATCCGAATCCGGCGATCAGAATCGAATTCGGCAGGTCGCCACGAAACTCGTCAACAGTGCGCCCATGCACACACCGAGCGATGCCGACATAGCAGTCGTTGTCGGCATCGACGAAACTCATCGCGATCGATTGTTCGACCGCGTTCATCGAGCGAGCAGACGGTCTCGCGCAAGCAGTTTCGGTCTCGGTTCGGCCATCGTGGCGGCATGGGGGAGGGCACACCCGGCACGCGTGCATTCTTCACCGGCGCGGTCAACGGGAGTGTCTCCCGTGCTGTCTCGCCTGCGCGAGGATTCAGGGCACCGGCGGTCGGATCTCGTTATGTTCGGGCGGCCGCGCCTTTACGCTTGCCTGCACGACGAGTGCTGGTCTCGTTGACGTCGGCGGCCTCGGTCGTGGTCGGCCTCCATCGGTCGAAACGGTAATCATTCAAGTCGAAATGACCGCTACGCCAATATGTTTCGATGGTGGTGACTGGTCTCAGCGGGACGTCTCCGTTCCTGTCGTAGTAGTAGCTGTTGGCTCCTCGACAGCTGTCTTGCCAGAAGACCTGCCGCTTGCGGCGGCGCATCATTTCCTCGAAGTAGCGTGAATTGGCGTCGCCGGTGATCTCGACGCGGGTGGCGCCGACTCGGCGGGCCTGATCCAACGCACGCACGATGTGCTTGGCGCACACCTCGACCAGCGTGAAGTACGACGAGCCGTTGTAGCCGTAGGGCGCGAACATGGCGAACAGGTTGGGGAAGTGCGGAATGCTGACACCTTCGTAAGCCTGTACGCGCTCCTTGGCCCAGAAGGCATCGAGGTCGATGCCGTCGGTCCCCACGCATTCGTAGGGGACGCCGGGCGTGTACGGCAGTTTGAAGCCGGTAGCCAAGATGATCACGTCCAGTTCGTGCTCCACCCCGTCGACGGTGCGGACCCCCGTCGGGGTGATCCGGTCGATCCCCGCGGTCTCCAGATGCACGTTGGTCCGGTTGAACGCGGGCAGGTAATCATTGGAGAAACTGGGTCGCTTGCAGCCGAAACCGTACTGGGGCGTGAGCTTTTCGCGCACGCCAGGATCATGGACCTGCCGGGCGAGCATGCGCCTGGCGGACCATTCGGCGTACTTCGTGATGGGGAAGAGCGTGTGGTAATGCACGGCCAGCGGCAGAATGGTTTCCACGAATCCCTGGCTGATGATCCGCGCGAGCATCTCGGTGCCGGGCAAATGCGCCAGCGTCCACTGCATCCGCGGCGACAGCGGCCGGTCGTGCTTCGCGATACACCAGATCGGCGTGCGTTGAAAGACGGTCAGCTGCGTCACTTCCGGCGCAACGGCCGGAACCACCTGGACCGAGGAAGCGCCGGTGCCGATCACACCGACGCGCTTACCCTTCAAGTCGAGCGTGTGGTCCCAGCGCGCCGTGTGCACGATCGGCCCTGTGAAATCGTCGATACCGTTGAAGCGCACCTCATTCGGCTCGGAGAGCACGCCGGTGGCGTTGATGACGTATCGAGCGGTGAACTCACGCCCGTCGGTGCTGGACAACCGCCAGCGGTGCGCGGCCTCTTCGAAGTGGATCCGCGCGATCTTCGTGTCGAAAATGAATCGTGATCGAAGGCTGTACTTGTCGACGCAGTGTTCGGCGTAGGCTTTCAGTTCCGCACCCTTGGCATAGACGTGCGACCAGTCCGGCTTCTTCTCGAACGAGAACTGATAGCTGAAGGATGGAATGTCCACGCCGATACCGGGATAGGTGTTCCAATGCCAAGTGCCGCCGGCGCCGTCACCGGCTTCGATGATTCGGAAGTCGTGCATTCCGGCCTCGTCCAGCTTGATTGCCACGCCGATGCCGGAGAACCCCGCGCCGATGATCAGGATTTCGTGATCTACCGGTGGTAGAGCTGAGTTCGTCATTGATTTGCTCCTTGGATTGCTTACTTGGCGGCCAGTGTGCGGCTGAAGAAGTCGATGTCTGCGGCGGCCGTGCGTTCGAACCATTCACCGCTGAACGAGTCGAAGTGCCCGGTGGGCATATTGCGGAACTCGACGTGCGGGGCTCGTGAGAGCAAACGGCGCTGAATCCAGGCGGGCGCCACGCGGTCCTGGCTGGCGATCTGGGCGAGCAACGGCGCGGTGATGCGGTCGGCGCGGCGGCCCGGTCGGAACAGCGGCAGGGTGATCAGCTCGGCCGCTGTCACGTCGTTGCGCCACTCGCCCAGTTCGGAATGGCTTGCGACACTGTGTGGTTCGAGCCATTCGAGGCCGTCGACGCCCTCGAAGATGGAGAAGAACGATCGATAGTCCGCCTCGCCGACGATCAGCGCACCGCTGCCGGGCAGCCCTACCGCCGGAACCGGGATCGGAGGTCGGCCGAGCCGACGACCAACGAGATCGCGGAGTATCGCCGAGGCTGAGCGCAGCCGGTCTGCCACCGGCGTACCCGGTGTAACGAACAGTCCGTCGACGAGCGGCACGATCACATCCACCGCCGCGATGCGGGAGTCGCGCGCGGCAACCTCCAGCGCCAACCCGCCACCGAGCGACGAGCCGAACAACCCGATTCGTTCAGGGTCGATACCGGACAGCCCGCGGGCATAGCTTACGGCGGCTTCGAGATCGGCGATCCAGTCGGCCAACCGCAGCCGACCGCGCGGTGAACCAGGGCTGGCGCCGAATCCGCGCGGGTCGAAATCCAATACGGCGCAGCCTGATTCGACGATCCGCATCGCGCGGCGACCATACTGGCTGAGATGTGTTCCGCCGAAGCCGTGCGCGATGACGACCAGGCCGAGGGATTGACCGTTCGTGGTGGGGGGCCGGTACAACCAACCACGGCATTCACCGTCGCCGGATGGAAAGCTCACACCTTCTTCGATGTACTGCAACCTCATGTCATTCCATTGGTCGAGGAGAGTTTCCGACCTGAAGGTGAGTATCGACGCGACGCTTCCAGGCCGATTCCTTGGCGTCGAGATTGGTTAGCGCGATTTCGAGGACCCTGCGGGGGCATCAGGCGCTCGGTGGCTGCGCTGATACCGTGCCCGCCGCCCATGTGCGCGACCACGGTGTCGCTGATAGAGGACATACTGGGCGACGGTAGTCACCAAACCTCACCGACCGAATGGACCGAATGCACAGAAGTCGAAAGATCGATGTGCAGAATAGCCATCGAGAGAAGACCCGGGTGGCTCGATTACGGTTCCTCATTGCATCGGCCGGTCTGCTGCCGGAGTCGCTGTGGGATTGTCCAGCATTGCCGCCGATCGCGTGACTACACAACTGCACCGAAGGCCTTCGCCGCTTCTGCCCGCCGGACTGGTAATGCGTGGCGTGTCCTGCCCCGTGGTGATGGTGGACAATTGGGCAGGCGGTTGGACGGCATGGGAAGCGGCGCGACAAGGTCGCGCCAGCTCTGTCGTGTCCCGGGGTCCGGCCGGTCTCTGGGTGCCGGGGGAGGACGCGAGACCGATGCTGCGCGGGATCGCGGAGGGCGCCGGATCGCGGCCACGACAGCGGCCGTCGATCGTAAGAGATTGGATGGCGGCCAGACGATCGCAATTATGGTGACGATTGCGTTCGACAGTAATAAAACGATTCATTTCCACAATATGGCGCACGGTAGCATCGGCATGTCGATGGATATGTGGTCGTCCACCGTGACCGAATACCGCACAGAACTCTGCGATAGTTGCGCTGCGACGTCGGCGATCTGGTCAGCGCTGCCCTGGAAGTCCACTTTGAAGGCGCCGGATTCGATGTGAAGATGGCGAAAAGGTTTGGGCTGATGCTGCGCTGTCATTCGTATCACGGCTCTGTAATATCTTGCGGGTGAGGGCCTTTCGCGGAGGCCGAGCGACGGCATGCGTCATCGACGATGATCGGCTTCCCGATGAACCTCACGAGATGGCTGGCGTCTTCCGTGTGTCGCGTCGCGTGACTTCGGACCAAGGTTGATTGATTCTGCCTCGGGGGTGGCCGCGCAGGAAGGGCGCAATTGCCATATCGAAGACTTCTGCTGGGGCAATGTGCACAGTTTGTCTCGGGAGGGATGGACCGGCGTGCCCCTCGTGTTCTATGGGGACGTGACCTCCGCTAACCCCGACCCACTCCCTCGGATCCCGCGCGCTCGCGCACTGCTGTTCGGGTTCGTCCATGCGGGGCGTCGATGGAGCGCAGGGCTGCGGTCGGCGGCGGCGCTCGGGGTGCCCGGCGCGCTCGTCGTCGCCTCGGGCCATCCTGAGCTCGCTTTGTTCGTCACCTTCGGTGCGTTTGCGGTGCTGTACGGGGAGGGGCGCGTCTACCGCGTGCGTGCGTGGGTTGTTCTCACCGCGGGCGCGGGGTTGCTCGGGGCCGCGGCGGTCGGGGGCCTGGTTGGCGAGCTGCTGCCGGGCCGTGACGGCTTCACGCTGGTCGTCGAGATTGGTCTGCTCACGGCGATCGCGATGGGCGGCGTGTTCGTGATCGACGCGACGCGACTGGGTCCGCCGGGGGCATTGTTCTTCGTGCTGGTCTGCGCCGGGGCGCTGGTGGCGTCGGCGTCGGGCACCGGCATCGGGGCGATCCTGTGGTGCACCCTGCTCGGTGTTCTGGGTTCGGTCGCGGCGTCCATGGCTGGTGCCATGGTGGACCCGAGCAAGCCGGAACGTCTGGCGGTGGACGCCGCGGTGAAGGCGGTACAGGAATACGCCGACGCCATAGCAGCGGGTGGGGCGACGCTCGCCGCACGACATCGAGCGGGCGAGGCGGTGGCCAACGGCTGGGCCGCGATCCACGACGCTGGTGTGCCCACGCGCGCAGCGCGCTCACCGCATATGGTCGCGATGACAGCCGCGCACCGCGCGCTCGCCGCGGCGGACTCCGATCCGATCGAGGAACTGCCGGAAGGGATGATCCCGCTGGCGCGGCCGCCGCTGAGCTATCGGCTGAGCCGCGCGTTGTCGGTGCACTCGCATGCTTGCACCACCTCAGTGCGGGTCGGGGTCGCCTGCCTCGTCGCCGGTGGGCTGGGCAGCCTGGTCGCCGCGTCGCATCCGCACTGGGCGATCCTGGCCGCGCTCATCGTGCTGCAGGCGGGCCCGGACCGGGTGGGCGGCCGAGTGCGCGCTACCCAGCGTCTGATCGGCACGGTGCTGGGGCTCGGTCTGTTCGCGGTGCTGTACGAACTCTCGCCCACCGGGTACGCGCTGGTCGCGGTGGTGGCCGCCCTGCAGTTCGGGATCGAGCTGTTCGTGACGCGCAACTACGCGATTGCCGCGGTGTTCATCACCCCGGTCGCGCTCCTGGCCGGGGATGCGAGTGCGGGCGACATTGGAGTCGTGGTAGGAAATCGGTTGGCTGAAACCTTGATCGGTGTGGTCGTCGCGGTCCTTGCACTGCATTTCGTGCTGGCTAAGGCGGATCGGCGAAATCTCATGTGGACCGAGCAGAGGATGCGCTCGGCGGCGCGTGCCCTCCTGGCCGCGTTGCGCCTGTCCCCTGTCGATCAGGCGCCCTTGGCTTTGCGCCGGGATCTGCACTATGAATTGATCGGCGGAATGCGCAGCGGAATCGATGCCGCGCACAACGATCCCGGCTGGACGCACAGGCATTGGCCCGCGCACGCGGCGCTGCTGCGATCGGGATACGACCTGTTGGCCGCGTGCTGGGCAGCGCCTGCGGGAGAGCGCCTGGACGATATCGGGCGCTGGGACGAAGAGTTCCGTCCGAGCCACGAGCCCGAATCGGATACGCGGACAGCGTGATTCAGGTCATCCGGGTCACGGACACCCGGCCTGGGGCTCGGTCGTGGACGTCCCCTTTGCGGGTGATCGCTGCTGTAGCACTGGTCGGTGCGATGGCGGTCGCGCCGGTCGCGTTCGCGGGCAGTGCCATCGTGCAGCCCGCGCCGCCGGGTTGCGACCACGGCCCCGGCGGCCCCGAATCCGTGTCCTCCTCCGCCGCCTCACTGATCGAGAACCCCGTGCGCGATGGGCTCGGCCCTCGCGCACGGGGCCCCGGCTCACCCTAGAGGCTCAGGCCGCCCCAGGTAGGACCGCACTGCCCGCACGAGGATTGGCCGATGAATGTGAGCCGGAGCCCCGAAGGATATTGATCCCGTGCTTGCCGAGGCAGGCGTCCAGTGCTCCTGCCGGGTCGGTGGTGGCAGTCGTCGACGGGGCCCCGATTCCAGCACGGTGTGGCCGTGCCGAAATTGGGGCCGCCGGTCGGGGTTCGGTCAGATCGGTTGGGACAGGTCGTATACCGTGGCGCGGCCGGCCGTGGTCGAAGCGAAGTTGGCCTGTACCCAGGCGGTGATCGCACTCGCCGCACCGTCGGAACCGCCGAATCCGCCCATGCCCGCGACGAAGTAGCCGATTTCACCGTCTGTCACGTACCGCTGGAACTGTTCGAGGGTGGGGGAATCGTCGCGGCCTATGAAACCGCCGATCGACATGACCGAGGTTCCGCTGCTCAGCGCCAGATCGGCGGCGGTGGACGCGCCGACGGCGGCGGCGGACCAGCGACCGTCGGTGTTCTCCAGCAGCGCTCGCAGTTCGTCATTGTTTCCGAGGTCAGCCGACATGCCGCCGAGTACAGAGCCCAGGCCTTCAGGGAGTTCGCCGGTCGAAGGGGCGCCCGAAGTCTCGTCGTTCGAAGGGGTTCCGCCGCTCGGCAGTTCACCGGTGGGCAGGGCGCCGCCGGGGAAGCTGCCGACGGGCATCCCCCCGAAGGTTTCGCTGGTGCCGGGCCCCGAAGTCGGATTGCCGCCGCTGTGGCCGTGGCTCGCAGTCTCGACGGCGTAGGCCCCCGCGCCGCCGAGGCCGAAAAGCAAACCGACAGTGGCGATTACCACGGTGTATCGGCGGGCCAGGCCGAAACCGACGGCCAGCGTGATCGCGGCTACCACCGAGCCGAAGAGAACGGTCCAGCGCAGCCACGGCAGCCAGTCCGGGGTGCGGTCGAGCAGCTCGAAGGACCAGAGACCGGTGACCACGGCCATGGCCGCGAGCGTCAGTCGCGCCCCGGGATTGGTTCTGCGCAACCACAATTCACGTACCGACAGGGCGACGATAGCACCGATCGCGGGTGCGAGCGCCACCGTGTAGTAGGGGTGCACGGTGCCGCTCATGAACGACAAGACCAGTCCGGTGACGAGCAGCCAGCCACCCCAGAGGATCAGTGCGGCGCGGGTGCGGTCGGTCCTGGGTGCGCGTCGGGTCAGCCACAACCCGGCGAGCAGTCCGATCAGAGCCGCGGGCAGCAGCCAGGAGATCTCGCCGCCCATCTGGCCTCCGAACAGCCGGGTGATGCCGCTCGCGCCACTGAATCCGTTGCCCGCGTGCCCGCCCCCTCCGCTGCCTCCGAAGAGCCGGCCGACGCCGTTGAACTCCACGGCCAATTGCCACAGGCTGTTGTTGGTGGAGCCGCCGATGTACGGTCGCGCCGACTCGGGCCACAGCTCGACAAGCGCGACATACCAGCCGCCTGCGACGATCATGGCGGCGCATGCGACGAGCAGCCGCCCGATACGCTGCCAGAACCCGCCCGTCGCCCCGATCAGATACGCCAGACCGAGGCCGGGCAGGATGAGAAACGCTTGACCCATCTTGGTCAAGAACGCGAATCCGACTGCGACGCCGGCCAGTGCCAGCCATCCCGTCTGCACGGAAAGCCAACGGGTATCACGAGATTGGATGGCGCGCACAGTGCAATAGGCACCCGCCACGAGCAGCAGCACGAGCAGTGCGTCGGGATTGTCGTACCGGAAGATCAAGGTCGCCACCGGCGTGAGGGCGAAGATCGCCGCCGCGAGCAGGCCGGTACCCGGGCCTGCGCACCGGCGCACGGTCGCGTACAGCAACGCCACGGCCGCGACACCTATCAGCGCCTGCGGCAGCAGGACCGACCATTGGGAGAATCCGAGGAGTTTGCCCGACAGGCCCATCACCCAGAGCGCGGCGGGTGGTTTGTCGACGGTGATGGCGTTGCCCGCGTCGAAGGAGCCGAACAGCAACGCCTGCCAGCTCTGCGAGCCCGCCTGTGCGGCGGCGGAGTAGTAGGTGTTGGCCCAACCGGAGTTCGTCAGATCCCACAGGTAGAGCGCCGCGGTGCCGAGGAGGAGCAGGAGGGCTCCCGGCCGCGCCCAGCGTGGTTGGGTCGACGGTCCGACGATCAGCCGGGTGATCCGATCCCGTTGGCCAGGCGCGACGGCGCGATGTCGCTCCCGGTCTGTCTCCGGTTCGTGCTGTCTCAATGCCGATGTCATGCTCTTCCTTCGTTCCGCCGGGCCATCGGTGGCCGGTGCGTGCTCGGTGTTATCGCCGGTCGTGTACGACATGCGATATGCCCGGAGACATGGAGGGTCCTCGCGTGCGATCCGGGTGCGGCGTACATACGATGGTGGAACCCGAACCTCCAGGGCGACCTCGGTGTAGCTGGGAGGTGGCTCAGAGTCGTCGCACGGTTCGCTGAACGTCAGCTGTGTGCGATGTGGCGCGATGACACGGACTCGCAGCACGGATCTGGCGCCCGCTGTGGTCGCGGTGGCGCGGGGCATCACTCGCGTGATGGGCGGCGGTTCGCCGACGTGCGGATGAATCTCCCGCCATCAGCACAGCCGATCTTCCCTGATCACACCGGCAGCAACTTCCCAGGCGATGTGCAGCTTCGTCCGAGGTCCGCGGTCCAGAGTGGCCCGGTGACCGATACCGTGACAACACCGCCGCCGGTCGAGACGGCGCGGCGCGATGACAGCCTGCCGCGATGGGAGCGGACCGCGTTGGGCGCTTTGCTGCTCGGCACCGCCGTCGCCTATCTCTGGAACCTCGCGGCCAACGGCTGGGCGAATGCCTTCTATTCGGCTGCCGCGCAGGCCGGTTCGCAGTCGTGGACGGCGTTCCTCTTCGGCTCCTCCGATGCGGCGAATTCGATCACGGTCGACAAACCGCCTGCGTCGCTGTGGCTTTCGGGGCTGTCGGTGCGTGTCTTCGGATTGAGCAGTTGGAGCATTCAGGTCCCGCAGGTGTTACTCGGGGTGGCGACGGTCGCCCTGCTATGGGCGATCGTGCGACGCCAGTTCGGTCCCACAGCCGGATTGCTTGCCGGACTGGTGATGGCGCTGACGCCGGTGGCGGCCTTGATGTTCCGGTACAACAACCCGGATGCGCTGTTGGTCTTCCTCATGGTCGCGGCGGCATGGGCGCTGCTGCGTGGCATCGAGGATGGGCGCACCCGCTGGCTGGTGCTCGCGGGCGCATTCATCGGAATCGGGTTTCTCACCAAACAACTTCAGGTGCTACTCGTGGTCCCCGCTTTGGCGCTCACCTACTTGATCGCCGGTCCGCCCAAAGTAGGCACGCGCGTTCTGCAATTGTTCGCGGCAGGCGCCTCGATGGTGGGCGCTGCGGGGTGGTGGGTGTTGATCGTGGAATTGCGGCCGGAATCGGCTCGGCCGTGGATCGGCGGTTCCTCGCACAATTCGATCCTGGAATTGACATTCGGCTACAACGGGATGAACCGGTTGAGTGGCGACCGGGGGGCCGGATCGAACGGGGCGGGTCTGACCCGGTTGTTCGGGGAGGCGCTCGGCGGCCAGATCGCCTGGCTTGTCCCTGCTTCGCTGGTGCTGTTGGTGTCCGGAATCGTTCTGTGTGGCAGAGCAGCTCGCACGAACCCGCGGCGTGCGGCGTTTCTGCTCTGGGGTGGGTGGTTGCTCACCACCGGGGCGGTTTTCAGCTTCATGACCGGAGGCTTCCACGAGTACTACACCGTCGCGCTGGCTCCTGCGGTCGCCGCACTCGTCGGCGGGGGCTCGGTCATGTTGTGGCGGCAACGCGAACAGCGTTGGGTGGGTGTCGTTCTCGCGCTCGCCGTGGTTCTGACGGCGGCGACCGCCTGGATGGTTCTCGGGCGTACGACGAATTTCGTGCCCTGGCTGCGATGGGTCGTACTCGCGGCCGCCTTGGTGGCGACGGTGGCGTTGCTGTTCCGGGTGTCCCGTCGGGTGGCGGTCGTCGCAGTTGCGGCCACCGCGGTGACCGGACTGGCCGGGCCGGTCGCGTACGTGGCCGATACGATCGCACGCCCGCACACCGGCGGCATGCCGATCGCAGGTCCCAGCGTTCCGCACGGCGGGCTGATGCTGGGCGGGCCGCCTGGACCGAACGGCAACGTGCCCAGACCGCAAAGTAATCCGGGTGTGCCATCCGCCCCGCCCGGTGCGCCTGGCGCCGTTCCGCAAGGCGGCGCCGGCGCCGCGCGTGAGGTTCCGGCAGGCCGGCCGGACGAGGCGCGCAAGCCCGGCGACCGGGTGCTCGCGCTGCTGAACGCCGATGCTGATGCCTACATGTGGGTGGCGGCCACCATCACCGCCGGCAATGCCGCGAGCTACCAGCTGGCCACCCAGCATCCGGTGATGCCGATCGGCGGTTTCATCGGCGGGGACCCCTCGCCCACCTTGGATCAGTTCCAGCAGTACGTGCGTGAGGGCGTGGTGCACTATTTCATCGGCGACGCCGATAGCCGCGCGCCCGGATTGGGCCGCTCCGAATCGGAGAGCACGAAGATCGCGCAATGGGTCAGGGCGAACTTCGCGGCCACCCAGGTCGACGGCGTCACACTGTACGACCTCACCGCCGCCCGCTGACCTTCCCGCGACAACCGGGTCAGCTCGGGTCGCCGCTTTGCGCCGCCGCTGGCGCGCCAGCTCGTACCGTTGTCATGAAACGCCTTCGCTGGTGTCGTTACTTCGCGTTGTCGACGACGCGACCGCCATGGACGACTTGGTGGACGGCGCCCATGGTCCGGTGCCACCGATCAGCACGGCGCGCGTCAGCGCCAGAATGTCGTTCATCTCAATTCCTTTCGTCGACGAGGTTCGGCCGCTTCGCGTCGCGTCGACGCCGCAGCCGGGCGATCAACGCGACCGCGAGCGTCACCGCGAGCAGCGCCAGACTGATCGGGCCGACGTACTTGCTGAAGATGGGACCGGCCAGATAGCCGCCGATCACGAAGATCGCCACCCAGGCCGTCGTGCCCGCCGCGCTGAATGCGAGAAAGCGTGGGAACGAGTACCGCGCGGCGCCCATCAGCAGCGGCACCACCGCGCGAATCGGCGGCACCCAGCAGGCGATCGCCACCGCCAGCTCGCCGCGGCGGAGCAGGAAGGCTTCGCCTTTGGTCAGCAACCGGCCGACAATTCTGGAGTCCTTCTGCGCGCGTTCGACTCGGTCGTCGATGCGGCGCCCGACCTGAAAGGCCAGACTCGGGCTGACGACCGCGGTTACGGCTATCGCGGTGAAGACGAGCGGTAGCGAGAGTTGACCGCTCGCGGCGAGGACGCCCGCCAAAATTAGAAACGGCTCGCCAGGCAGCAGCATGCCGATCGGAAACCAGAACATGACGGCGACGAGCGCCACGAGTGCCAGGTACAGCGTCGGGCCGTGCAGGCCGTCGAGAATGCTGGTTATGTCGCCCACGGTTACGCCTCCGCCTCCGTTGCGCATGCCGAGGGAGATATCGCGCCCGCTAGATGCGGGGTGTGGTGAGCGCCGTCGATCGATGGAAGAACCTCGGTGGTCATGACGCCGATCCTGGATGCCGGTCAGGTATATGAGAAGTCAATAGTTTGTATTCGGTGATAAGCGCCGTGGATATCATTAGGTGGTGACCACTCCGCGCCCCGATATGAATCTTCTGGTCGCGCTGCACGCGCTGCTCGAGGAGCGGCATGTGAGTCGTGCCGCAGAGCGTATCGGTGTCAGCCAGCCGGCGGCGAGCGCGTTGCTGGCGCGATTACGCAGGAAGTTCGGCGACGAACTGCTGGTGCGCGTCGGCAACGGATACGAGCTCACCCCGCTGGCGGTGCAACTGAGCGAACAGGTGGCCGGGGTCATGCAGCTATCGGATCGGCTGTTCGCAACCAAGTCCCACTTCGATCCGTCCACCACCGAGCGGGAATTCGCGCTGGTGATCTCGGATTACGCCGTCGCGGTGCTGGGCCCAGCACTGTTGTCGGCGTTCGAGACACAGGCGCCGCACGCGGTGTTGCGGTTCCGGCAATTCGGCTTCGCCGTTCCTTCCGATACCGAGATGCGCTCGGTGGACGGGCTGATCGCGCCACGCGGCACGCTGCCGGCCGGATTGCACGGCATCGAACTCTTTGCCGACGAGTGGGTGGCGATCGTCGATCGACGCAACGAACATGTGGGGGAGACGCTGGATTGGCGGCGGCTCGACGATCTGCGATGGGTATTCGGCCAGCACGACCGACGTCAGATGCCTTTGGTGATGCGCAGGCTGGCCGAGCGCGGTGTACAGATTCAGCCGCACGCGGTGATCGACAGCTTCTTGGCACTGCCGCGATACGTTCGCGGCACCGATCGGGTCGGCGTTGTCCAACGAAGATTGACCCGGGACTTGGCGTGGCCGCCGGAGCTGAGGGTGCTGCCCTTCGATGCCGGGCCAATCAACGACGCGCTGTGGTGGCATCCGATCCACGCGCACGACTCCGGCCACCGATGGTTCCGCGAGCTCGTCGGTGATGTGGGCCGATTACTCGACGCTGACACCGCCGTCGAGTAGGACATCTGTGGCTGCCAGCAGCTTCCCAGTCAGGCAGCGGGTTGGCGGCAGCTTCAGCGGCGATGATCGCTGAGTCGGGAGCCGGTCGGACGTTCGCTGTGATGCCCGACCGGCCCGTATCCTGCTCGCGGCGCTCACCATTGGCATGGCATGGTGTGGGTGGCCCCGCCGCCGTGCTGGAGGCGGGGCCACCCGAATCCGGTGCCGCTGGGGGATGCGTTGGCTATCGCGGGCAAGTGCGGTGACGAGTGCGTACGAAACGTCGCAGCGGCCCCGGCGTGCTGGGACGGGGCCACCGCGACGTGGATCTCTCAGACGGCCGGAATGCCCTGTTGTGCAGCATCGGAAACCGGTGCGGGCGGAGCGTTCAGCTTGTTCTGCATCTGCGCGAACGCGGCGATGCCGACCGGAATGCCGAGGGCCGCGGCGCCCAAGGGCGAGAGTACCGCGCCCAGCATAGCTGCGCCCCCCACGCACCCGGTCAGTGCCGCGGGGACCGTCAATGTGCCGAGGCTGACCAGAGTGAACAGAGTACCGCCGGTGACGGCGCCCGCGAGGCAGCCAACGGTGAGCCCGGTGAGCCCGCCGACCATCCCGCCGACACCCGCCGCGAGGGCGAATTGCCCAGCGGCAGCACCGAGTGCCTGATCGAACCGATCCTGCGGGCTCGGCGATCCTGGTGCGTTCACGGGGGTCGCCGCGTTCACTAGCGCGGAAGCGGGCATTGTTTCGGACGTGGACACCGATCCGGCCACCGTTTCATCGGCGGCCAGCGGCGGTGTCGAGAACGAGGTGCCGGCAATGGTGGCGCCCGACGCGTCCTGGACCTGGAACTGAGAACCCAGAGCCGTCAGCTTTCCGAACGGGGTGTCGATGACAACGGACTGGTCGGCCAGATTGCTGGTGTACTGGACGCCGGGGAGGACTTCCGTTGTCAGGTTGGTGATTTCGGGCGCCTGTGTGGCGGCCGGATCGGCATGTGCCGTGCCTGCGGCCGCGGCCGTGGCTATCGCCGCTATCGTGGCGGCCACGAGGGCGGATTTCTGCGTCGAGGTCATCATCGGCCTCATCTCCATCTCTATCTCTTACACAACTCGGCAGTGTCACCGTCGCCGCTGTCCTGTTCTGTCAGGAGGCAACGCCGGTGATGCCGCGACGGTCGCGGTTCTTGCTGCCGAGAGATCTCGGTCGAGGCGCTGCTTGGCCCTCGACGATTTCGCGCCGGACCCGGTCGTGGTCGTCAACGATCGGGGTGGGTCGAACGGTGGATGCGCGGGACGGCCGCCGCGCACGTGCGCGGCATCCGTTGAGTCCATCGATACCGGTTGCCCCGGTGCGGGTTTGTCCTCGGGAGCGTGCAATCCGGGTGGGTGGTCGTTGAAGGCTCGGTCCGCACGCCCACTGTGACCTGCTGGACATTCATGAATGTTCTGTTGTTTAGATCACGTTTCGCACAGTAGGCGAATGCGAGGTGCCGAGTCAAGAACTTTCGGGCGGCAAATGTACTGGAGGGCAGTCGGGTGTCTGCTGAGCGAAATCTTTGCTGTGGCGGCCTGTGTAGGAGGTTCTTGCTCGCAGAACAAGGCCGGAGGAGTGGCGGCGCCCCTTCGCTCGCGAGGAGACCGTGACCATACCCAAGGCTATTCCACCGCAGCGGTGGACAACGCGGCGCGAATTATGTTGATGCTCAGGCATTATGCCCCTGCGCGCCGCCGGGGTGGCCGACGAGTTCGGCGTCGCGCGCTCGACGGAGCACCATATGCCGACCACCCTGCAAGCGGGCGACCTGCTGCGCCAGGACACCGCCTACAAGTAACCTTTCGTTCGATTCACTCTGGGCGCCGAAGTATCCGCGGTCTCAATGGTTCGATGCCACGACCGCGCAGCGCCACGCTGAGCGGCTCGAGCGACACCGGACTGCGTGATAGCGCACTATTTCGATCACCAGCGACTCGTGGATCACTGGATGGGCGCGCCGATGCTGAACAGACCCATGAGCTGCGCGAGGCTGCGGTAGTAGCCCGCCAGCACCGTCACCTCGATCACGGCCGTCCGGGCGAGGACGTCGTTCTCGGGTCGATTGTCGGGTGTCAGGATCGATGTGTCGGCGCTGCACGCGGCGAGGGCTGCGACGGCGGCCTCCCGGTCGTTGGCTGCGACGAAGTGTCCCGTACGTAGCCCGTCGATCTCGTCGTCGGTCAGCCCGGCGGCCCGGCCGACCGCCTCGTGTGCGTAACGTTCGAAAGCGCTTGCGGTGCAACGTGCCACGGTCAGGATCGCGATCTCCCGTTCCCGAGCGGTCAACGAGGTCCGGTAGCGCAGCGCCGCACCGAGTGCCTGGAGCGGTTCACCGGTCTCGGGTACTTCGACCATCAGCCCGAATGGACCGAGCAGGCGGCCGTCCGCGTCGGCGATCTGGAAGTGTTGCGGGCTCGTAGTCCGCGGGCCGTGCACGATCGCGTCGTACACGGCGCGCTGCCGCGCGGTGAGCGCGTCGCGGCCCGGCTGCTCGTCCGTACCGGTCATCGCGCCAGATACATGCGATGGAACCAGCCCTGGGGAGCGGCGCCCTCGACGACGATGGCGCGTCGCTGGATGAGCCAGGCGCCGCTGGGTTGCCTGCGGAACGTGTCGTGCCAATGCCCCCAGTGATCCGGGGCCGCCTCGTCGGTGACCGCGAGGAAGGAGGTCTCGGTATCGGCCGAGTCGTCGCCGGTGAAGCGGATGTCGACGGTCGTGATGTGGTGGCGAATGAACGCGGCCTCGCCGCCGCGCACCACCTTGCCGAGTTCGGCGGGCGGGACCGAGGTTCCATCTGGCAGCACTAGTTCGGCGTCCGGCGTGAACAGCGGCAGCATGTCCGCGAAGTCCAGCTTGTCGCGGGCGGTGTGGGCGTATCGGTGCACGACGGCGTGGATTAGCGCACGGTCGTTGGCGCGGGCGATGGTGAAGCTGGTGTCTGTCATCGGTGGGTCGTCACTTCTCGGTCATGGCGGCGGTCGCCGGGTGGAAGTCGTTCTGTTCGCGCAGCCAGCGGGAGACCTGAGCGCGGGCGGTTTCGACGCTGGGCGAAACTACGCTGGCCCAGGCCAGGTAGGTATCGGGCCGGACGAGCAACATCGTGACACCGTCGAGCGCGGGCGGACGCCGCACCGGGTGTGCCTCGACCAATCGAATCGGCATGCCAGGGAACTCGACGTCGCGCAGCGCCCGGGTGCCGCTGATATCGATCAGCACGAAATGCTGGTCGTGGAGCAGTTCGTAGAGCCGGATGGAGTGCCCGTCGCGCAGCATCAGTTCGAAGTCGGCCACGGGGCGGCCGACCTGTGGATGACTGCCGGGCTCGCACGGGTAGCGGGATTCCAGGCCGTTGAGCTCGAGATGCAGCCGCGCGGTGACGTCGGGAAGCGTGAGGAAGTGTTCCTGCAACGCCGACGTCAGGGCGAGTCCTTCGGGGCTGAAATCGAACTGGATGGCGACTTGGACATCGACCGTTCGGAGCAGATCGAGGCTGATCGGACGACGTTCGGATTCGTAAGTGTCCAGGAGACTTTCGTCAGCGAAGCCGCCTAGGACGGCGCCGATTTTCCAGCCGAGGTTGAACGCGTCCTGCAGGCAGTAGTTCATGCCGATGCCGCTGGCCGGGTAGTGGATCCGAGCGGATTCGCCGACCAGGAATACCCGGCCGTGCTGGAAGCGCGCGGCGATGCGCTGGGCGTCGGTGTAGCGTGAGGCCCCGCGCAGCACGGGTATACGGACCTGCTCTTCGAGGATCTCGCTGACGTAGCGGGCCACCTCGTCCGCGGTCACCGGTTCGGATTTCGCCTTGGCGCGGCCCTCGGCGTGGACCACGGTGAAGCGGGTGAGACCC
Organism: Nocardia amikacinitolerans NBRC 108937; assembly: GCF_001612615.1. Lineage (GTDB taxonomy): Bacteria > Actinomycetota > Actinomycetes > Mycobacteriales > Mycobacteriaceae > Nocardia > Nocardia amikacinitolerans. Next base: position 104,917 of record NZ_BDAU01000033.1, read on the forward strand.
GGGCCGAACAGGAACGTGGTGAGCCAGCCGTGCTCGTTGTGGCCGACCCGCAGCCCGCCCTGCCATGGGAACTCGAGTTCGGCATCGGCGATGATTCCGGTGAAAGTAGCGTCTCTACCTTCGAAATCTATCCCGGACAGCCTCCTGACCGCGCTTTGTCCGCCGTCGGCGCCGACGACGTAGCGCGCTCGGGTGGTGCGGGTGAGGCCATGTGGGTCGGTCGAGGTCACCGTCACGCCGCCGTCGCTCTGCGCGAGATCGGTGACCTCGTTCCCGAAGCGAAGGTCCACGCCCTGCTCGGTCGCCCAGCCGCGGAGGATGAGCTCGGTCTCGTGTTGGGGGAGGAACAGCGTGAACCGGAATCGGGATTCGCGGGAGCTCCAGTCGACCGGATGCATGCCGCCCCAGATGTGCCAGGTCTGGAACGGATGCGGGTTGATCTCGCAGGTCCGGCGGATGAAGCGGTCGGCGATGTCGCGGGCGTCGAACAGCTCGAGCGGTCGCGGCAGCAGGGTGCCCGCCCGCGAGATCGGGTCGGCGCTGCGCTTTTCGAGGACGCGGACGCTGGCGCCGCTCGCGGCGATCTCGGCGGCCACGGTGAGACCGGAGGGGCCGCCGCCGACCACGAGCACGTCGACATCGGTAGGTGTATCAGTCATGGATATTCTCCTGGAACGCTGCCATTGGTCGCTGTCGTGTCGTAGAGCCGATCGGCGAACCAGTCCGCGACGAGAACGTGCTTTTCGTGGGAGTGGTTGTAGAGGCAGTGATCCCCATCGACCCACTCGTGGAAGCGTTTGTCGGCACTGCCTGCCGCGTCGTGCAGTGCGCGCGCGTTCTCCACCAGAAAGACCCGGTCGGGCGTACCGTGCAGCACCAGCAGCGGACAGGTCAGCTGTCCGAGCAGCTCGGGAGAGAGCGTGAACTGCTCGAGTGCGTGCCTGGCTCGGTCGGGGTCATCGATGCCGAGCAGCGGCATCACCTTGCCGGCGAAACGGTGGTACCTGTCGAGGATCTCGGCAGGCCGGATGGTGCCGCCGTTCACGCAGCACGCGGCGATCCGATCGTCGGTGGCCGCGGTGAGCGCAGCGAGATAGCCGCCCATGCTGTTTCCCCAGATACCGACCGTGGACCGGAGTCTGCGGTCGGTCAGCAAATAGTCGATGACGGCCGAGAAAGCCTTGGCGACGGCAGAATCCATATGCAGGCCATGGAACAGGCGGGTCTCGCCCTGGCCGGGTCCATCCACCAGGAACGCTGCCACATTGCGCGCGAGCAGGTATTCGGCGCCGACGTGATACTCCTCGCGCCATCCGTCGAATCCGCCCATGACGATGACCACCGGTGGTGCCGGGACGTCGGAGGGACGCAACAGCCAGCCGCACAGCGCGCCTCCGTCGTAGGGGATCTCGACGTGATCGACCGGCGGGTCGCTGAGCTCTCCGGCCCGGCCGTAGTGCCCGATCAATGAGCGGTACATGTCGCGCTTGCGCGGATCGCTGTCGGCAAGCGGCACTTGACCGACTCGGTAGCAAGCAGACGCCCGCAGGTGCCAGTCGCGTGCGGTGGTGAAATGACCCTGTGCAGCGGCTTTTCCGGCGCGTTCGGCGTTGAGTTCGCCGAGTGCCGCGGCGGCGTCCGGCCACGGCCGTCCTGTGTCGACCGCTGCGTAGAGGTCGACGACATCGGCGTAGTCCATGCCGTTGCCGATCAGGCGTTGCATCGGCATCGCGCGTTTGTGCGCTTCGGCTTCGGCCCGCCAGGACGAGTCGGCGCCCGCCGTCATCCGACGGCCTCGGCGGGCACGAGCGCGCCGAGCTTGGCCTCGAGGTCATCGACCAGGGAGGCGATCGCGCCCGGATCGGAGGTCGCGGCGAAGACGTAGAAATCTGGTCGATAGAGGATCGCCGCCAGACCGTGCTCGGCGAAATACGCCGCATAGTATCCGTCGACGTCCACAACCTCGCCGCCGGCGCCCGGCGCGGAGAGCGTCACGATCTTGCCGCCGAGATGCTCGAGCGCCGCGGTGCGCTGAGCGTCGAGGTGCCCGGCGACGCCCGGTGCGAGAAGTAGGACCCAGCTTGCACCGAACACGTCGTCGAAGCGGCCGGTGAACTCGGCGGTCGCGATACGGCCCTGGGGAGCAAGGGTTCCCGCGACGCCTGTGCCGGAATCGGCGCCGAGTAGCCCGCCCGTGAGGTGCGGGAACGGGGCGGGTGGCGGGACGTCGCCACGCCGGAACGCCTCGTCGCGGGCGGCGGCGACGTCCGGGTCGAAGGTGCACGAGACCCGCCCGGCTTCGATGGACATCCCGATCAGCGCGGCGACGTGCGGTGCGCGCTCGGTCTGATAGGAATCGAACAGGCCCGCGCCGCCGATGCCGCGCAGCGCCAAGCTCAACCGCCAGGCGAGGGCCTTCGCGTCGCGCACGCCCGAGCACATGCCCTGACCCATGAACGGTGGCATGACATGCGCCGCGTCGCCGGCCAAAAAGATGCGGCCGTCGCGCCAGCGGTCGGCCAGCTTGGACTGGAAGGTGTAGACCGCCTGCCGGACGAGCTTCGCGTTTCGCTCGCTGACGCCATAGGGCGCCATCAGTTTCCAGGCCACGTCGGCGTCATTCATCTGCTCAGCGGATTCGCCCGGAAGCAGCGCGAATTCGAAGCGGCGGTGGCGCTTGCCCAGCTGGAACAGGCAGTGCGGCCGGGCCGGATCACAGATCTGGCCGTTGTCGAAGCCGAAATCCAATGGCTCGAGCGGCTCCAGGTCGCAGACCAGCCACGTCTCGCGGAAGCCGAAATCGGTTTGGGTACTGCCGATGTGCGCACGCACGGTGCTGTTCGCGCCGTCCGCTCCGACGAGGTATTTGGCACGGACTGTCCGGGCGTCGTCGCCGAGGACCTTGTGATGGCCGATGAAGTGGACGGATCGGAACTCGACCTGGACGTGGTCGGTGTGGCGTTCGATCGACGCAGCCTCCCAGCCTCGGAACACGTTGACCGAAGTCAGGTCTCGGACCTTGTCATCGAGGGCGTCCTCGATGTATGGCTGGTACATGATGTAGTCCGATGGCCAGCCCGAGATGCCGTCTCGATCCCAGTCGAAGGTCATCAGCGTCTCACCCTCGGCATTGCGGAAGACGTACTTGTTCGCGCGGAACATGTCCTCCTCCAGGCGTTCGGCGATGCCGATCGACTGGAAGATCCGCATGATCTCGTGGTCGATGTGTCCGGCGCGGGCGCGTCCGTACAACGAGGGCCAGCGCTCGAAGACCGCTACTGTGTGCCCGGCCGAGCCGAGCAGCGCGGCCATGGTCTGACCGACCGGACCGTAACCGATCACTGCCACGTCGTAGATTTCGTTGTCTGACATCGTTGTCTCCTGGGTCGGAATGGTTACGGCAGGGCGCCGAGGCCGGGCAGTGTGGTGGTAGGCGTGGACTCGGGTGGCCTCGGCACCGTGCGCAGCTGCTCGCGCAGTTGGTCCACGAGGTCGCGCAGTTCCTCCGGGGTGCGGGCCGCGCCGAAGAAATAGAAGTCGGGCCTGACCATCGCCGCGGTCCAGCCGTGTGCGCGCAGCCAGGGCAGGTAGCCGTCATCGCTGTCGGCGTAGGTGCAGAGCCGTCCTCCCGTGGAGATCGGGCCGACCGTCGCATCGATCTCGTCGAGGAAGGACCACCGGTCGTCGGGCAACGCGGTATCCGCGCACACTCCGTCGGTGAGGAGCGTGAATCCAGCTCCGGTCAAGAGATCGAGCAGCCCGACGAACCCGCCGTGGCGCACCGCCCTCGGTTTGTCGTAGGGCTGGGGCCAGCGTTCCAGGACGAGAACGTCGTGACCCCGTCGGCCGAGCACCGGCGCCAGCAACTGCCCGACCGGGCTGTCGCCGACTACAGCCACATCGTGGATGGTTTCCGGCATCGATACTCTCCGCTATCGGGCGTGGTGCGCGCCGGCTATGAGGGCGGCGAGGTCTTCGGGGTGCAGGAACGACGGTGGTGGCGGCGGGCCGGACAGGTCGATGGCGCGCAGCCGGGCGGCGACCGCGTCCAGGTCGTCGGCATCGTCCGCACCGACCACGATTTCGACGAGGCGGCGGGCCGGCGCGTGCACCAACCTCAGCTGGTTGCCGCCGTCTCGGGTGCCCAGCCAGCCGCCGGGTTCGGGTGAGAGCCCGAACTCGGTGTAGTAGTCGCGGGTCGCGGCCGGGTCGGGCACACCGATCGTGACCGAGGAAAGTCGGTGCAGCGTCATTGCGAGCTCCTGGTTTTCGTTGTCCAGCTCAGTGGCCTGCGACCATCAGGTGGCGCATCTCGCCGACATGGCGGACGTAACTGACCAATTCCTCCCCGGGGCCGACTACTTGGCGGTCGCGTTCCGAGATGTCCTGTCGCTCCGACGTTTCCGGGATGTGGCTCCAGGCGTCGGACGCCGCGGGGTCCAGACCCGCGGCGACCTCGAGCAGCTCGTCCCAGTGCTCGAAGGCGTTTTGGATCCGCGCACCGAATTTGCCGCCGGTGGCTCGTTCGACGTCCACCACTGTGTCCACGGGGGTGGCGAGCGCTAGTCGGTCCGCGATGTTGGCGAAACGCACGGTGCGTACTCCCTGGTTCAGGAGGGCGGCCCTACGCCGCCCGGGTGGTGTGCACTGAATCACTTTCGAAAGTACCAGCTATGTTTCGATACTCCAAGAAGATTTCGTAAGAACTGGTGGTCGGGTCCGATGGCAGTGAGCCGGGTGCCGCGGTCCTGCACATGCCGTGCGCATTCCTCGACGCCGTCGAGCACCGCGCCTCTGTGCCCTCTGGCACCGCTGAGTGCAGAGCCCTCTCGGTGTCCAGCCAGGTGATTCGAGCACTGCGTGCGCCTTGCGTCGCAGCTCGACTGACCGGGCCTCCGGATATGCCCTGAGCGACATATCGAGCGAGAAGATGCTGCCGGAGCGGGCCGATGTTGGACTCCATCGCGCCTCGTGGCGTGTAGTCCAGCAGTGCTGGCCTCGACGTATCGAGCGCGCATGCATTCCCCAAGGGCGTGTTCGCGAAATTGACTACGATGTCGCGGCGCATAGTCGAACTGCCTCTCTCGTGCCGGTGAACGCGGCGTGCGTCCGCCCCGAAGTCGCAGCACCTATGGTCCCGGAGGTGATCGGCGCGGATGGCTGAAAGGGGGTGGCGGGATGGTTCGAAGACTGCCTCTACTTCAGGCTGTTGTTCTGTTTCGCGGAACATATACCGCTCATGGGAACGGGTCAAGCGCTTCGTCTGCCAGTCGATCTTGGTTGACCAACCCGCGTTGTTGTTCTATTCTACAGAACGCCGTCTATTCTACAGAATAGGTCGGTGTGGCGGCCGGGTCTCGCTGTTCAAGCATCCCTGGCGCGGTTCCCGCGCTTGGCCCGACGTCCCCCCATTTCCCTTCAGATCGGAACTCGGGTATATGAACTCCCCACCAGCGCAATCGGAATCGTCGTTCCGAGTGGCGATCGCCGGTGGCGGCCCGGTCGGATTGACCGCCGCCAACCTGTTGGTCGCAGCCGGCGTCGACGTCGTGCTCATCGAACGCAATCCGACGACCAGCGACGAGGCCAAGGCGATCAGCATGGACGCCGAGTCCCTGCGGATCCTGCGCGGTTTCGACGCCGACGGGCAAGTGGACGCCGTGATGGCCCCTGGCACCGGCGTGCGCTTCCACGGACGCCGGGGCAAGCGGTTGTTCCAGGCCCGCGGCGCGAGCCCGTTCCCTTACGGCTACGCGGTGAAGAGCCAGTTCTCCCAGCCGGAACTGGAACGGGTGCTGATGCGGCGTCTGGAACGCGAACAGGGCGCCGAGATCCGCATGTCGACCGAAGTAACCAGGTATGCGCAGGATGCGGACGGAGTGACGATCACCGTTGGGCCCACCGGTGGCGCGGGGGAGGAGACGCTGCGCGCGGACTACCTGCTCGGTTGCGACGGCGGCCGCAGCACCGTGCGCAGACTGGCGGGAATCGGCATGACGGGCCGGAGCTTCGATGACGTGTGGTTGGTCGTGGACACCATCGGCGACCATCACGACGATCGGTGCAGCGTCCATATCGGGACGCCCGAGCGTCCGCATGTGATCGTGCCCGGTGCGGACGGACGGTGCCGGTACGAATTCCTGCTGCGCCCCGGTGAAGGCAGCGCACGGGAACATCCACCCTTCGAGCTGGTGCAGCGATTACTGGCGCCCTATCGCCACATCGTGCCCGATCAGGTTGATCGCTCAGTGAACTACACGTTCAGCGGTGTGGTCGCCGACCGGTGGCGAGATCGCCGGGTGTTGCTGCTGGGCGACGCCGCCCACATGATGCCGCCGTTCGCGGGGCAGGGCTTGAACTCGGGCATTCGCGATGCCGCCAACCTGTGCTGGAAGCTCGCGTTGATCGGCCGGGGCCGGGCTGCCGACACCGTGCTCGACACCTATGAGTCCGAGCGCAGGCCGCACGCGGAGGCCGTGGTGAAAGCCTCGGTGCGGCAAGGACAGGTCGTCATGACCACGAGCAAGGCAGCGGCGATCGTTCGCGACAGCGTCGTCGCACTGCTGCTCCGAACCCGGTGGGGGCGAGGCTACCTGGTCGGCATGAAGTATCTACCCCGACCGAAGCTCGTGGAGGGACTGGTGCTTCGCGACGGCGCGGCACCGCATCCGTTGGTCGGCTCGGCGCTCGATCAGCCGCAAGTCTTGCGCGCCGACGGCTCGATGGATCGACTGGACGCCGCACTCGGCCCGGATTTCACACTGCTCGGCGTCGAGGCGACCGAGCACGACTGGGAACTGGTCACCGCCGCCTTCGCCGATCTGCCCGTGTGCGGCGTCGATGTCGTGCTCGGCGATCGACGACCTCGGTCCAACGGGCCGAGGCTCGCGATCGGTGACGCGGACGGCGCACTGGAATCGCTGCTGCGTGGTGTCGCGGGCCGGTTCGTGCTGCTCCGGCCGGACCGCTACGTTGCCGCCGAGTTCTCCGCCGACAAGGCCGATATCACCGCGACCATTCTGAGCTGTCTGCTCGGCGCCGGACGCGAACCTGCGAAGAAAGGTGATCACCGATGAATCCTCAAGCTGAGCCGAGCATCGCCGAACTCGGTCACGTCGGCATTCGCTGTCACGACCTCACACGGCAGCTCGATTTCTACACCCGCACATTGGGATTGACCGTCACCGACCACGACGAGAAGCTCGGCATCTGGTTCCTGTCGGCGCGGCCCGACACCGAACACCACGAGCTGCTGCTCGCCTCGGGCCGCACGGCGGCGCCCGATGTGCAATTGATCCAACAGGTTTCCTTCCGCTGCGATTCGCTGGAGAGCGTCATCGGCTACTTCCGGCGATTCCGCGCCGAAGGGGTCCGGCTCGACATGGTGGTCTCGCACGGTAACGCGGTCGGGGTGTACTTCTACGACCCGGAAGGTAATCGCTGCGAGGTCTATTGGCAGACGGGGCTCGAGGCCCGCCAGCCGTTCGTCGAACACATCGACCTCGACACCGACGTCGATGAGCTTCTCGACCGCATCCACGCCTCGGTCGACCGCCACGGCACGACCGGATTCACCGAAGCCTCCTACGTGGCGTGGACCGAAGGGAAGAACAACAACGCGAACAACACAGGAGATTCGCAGTGAAACTGACCCGCATCCGCACGAGCGACGGCAGCGTCCGCGTCGGCATCGTCGAATCCGACGGTATCCACCTGTTGGCGGATCTCGACGACATCCTGCTGCTCCTCGGACACCCCACGCTGTCGCTCGCCGAGGCCGCTCGTGCCGCAGGGACTACCGGCGAAATCATGAATCCGGCTGAAGTGCAGTACCTTTCGCCGATCGCCACACCGCCGACCATCCGCGACTTCTATGCCTTCGAACAGCACGTGCGCGCGGGGCGCGCCTGGCGTGGGCTCGATATGGATCCGGAGTGGTACAGGATTCCGGTCTTCTACTTCTCCAACCCGTACGCCGCGACCGGTTGCGGTGAGATCTCGATCCCGCCCGGCTGCGAGCAGTTCGACTTCGAACTCGAGGTCGGGGCGATCATCGGCGGCCACGGCAGCGATCTCACGCCAGACCGAGCTGAGGACCTGATCGCCGGATTCTGCATTCTCAACGACTGGAGCGCCCGCGATCTCCAGAAGCGGGAGATGACTCTGTCGATGGGACCCGTGAAGGGCAAGGACACCGCCACCGGTCTCGGACCCTGGATCGTGACACCCGACGAGCTCGCCGCGCACAAGGAGGGCACCGGCTACCGCCTCGCGATGCGCTGCGAGGTCAACGGCAAGAAGTACACCGAGGCGGTCTGGTCGGACGTGTACTGGTCTTTCGCCGAGATGATCGCCTACGCCTCTCGCGGCACCGAGGTCCGGCCCGGCGACATCATCGGCTCTGGCACGTGCGGCACCGGCTGCATCAACGAGCTATCCCGCACCCATAGCCCGGAGGAGTACCCGTTCCTCAGCCCCGGCGACATCGTCACCGCGACCATCGAAGGCCTCGGTGTCCTCGAGAACCGCATCGTCGCCGGAGCCCCCGCCCGGCCCCTGCGTCCGGGAACGATCTGAGCCGGGGGCTCGATCCTGCGGCGCCACCGGGCGCCACGATTGGCGAGGCTCGGTCCTGTCTCCGCCGGGGGTTTGCGCGCGAGTTCCGGCGACTGCCGAACGAGCGCGACATCTCCAGCCCTTTCGCGGCGCCCTCGTGCGGCCGTTGTCGCACCTTCCACAACGCGCTGCTGGCGGGCTGCAACAACCGCAGGCTGCTCGAGACTGTTCGGGCGCTGTTCGAGGCGGCCATGCGCCGAGAAGCCGAGCGCGCCGAGGACCTGTTGCGCGATCACATCGCGCACACCGCGCAGCTGCTGATCGGTTGCGCGCCCGACAAACCGAATTCGGCGGAGGCCGATATCGAGTAAGGAGTCACACCGGTGATGGACAAGACGATGACCGATCCGGCGGCCGCGATCGCCGACATCCCCTCCGGCGCGTCGCTCGCCGTCGGCGGTTTCGGCCTCTGCGGCATCCCGGAGGCGCTAATCGAGGGGCTGGAGGCGGCCGGGGTCACCGATCTGAAAGTCGTGTCCAACAATTGCGGTGTGGACGACTGGGGGCTCGGGAAGCTGCTGGCCGCCGGACAGATTCGCCGCATCACCGCGTCCTACGTAGGGGAGAACAAGGAATTCGCGCGGCAGTACCTCGCCGGGGAACTCGAGGTCGAACTGACGCCGCAGGGCAGCCTCGCCGAACGTCTGCGCGCGGGCGGGTGCGGCATCCCGGCCTTCTACACGCCCGCCGGGCTCGGCACCCCGATCGCCGACGGCACCATGCCGCTGCGCTACGCGCCCGACGGGACGGTGGCCGTGCACGCGCCCGCGAAGGAAATCCGGATCTTCGACGACCGCGAATACGTGCTGGAGTCCGCGATCACCACCGACTTCGCGCTCGTGCACGCCGCGCTCGGCGATCGGCACGGCAATCTCGTATTCAACGCCGCGGCAGGAAATTTCAACGCGCTGTGCGCGATGGCGGGACGGATCACGATCGCGGAGGTGGAGCAGCTCGTCGAGCCCGGGGAGATCCCGCCCGGTCACGTGCACGTGCCAGGGGTGTTCGTGCAGCGGGTCGTCCCTGTCGGCGCCGTGGAGAAGCGCATCGAGAAGCGCACGGTCCGCACGGCCGCGATCTGATCAGAGACCCGTTCCACCCAAAGAAATTCAACGACGAGTGAGGTACACCCATGCCATGGACCAGACCTGAGATGGCCGCCAGGGCCGCCCGCGAATTGACCGACGGGCAGTACGTCAATCTCGGCATCGGGCTGCCGACACTGGTGCCGAACTATGTGCCCGACGACATCACCGTCGTGCTGCACAGCGAGAACGGCATTCTCGGTGTCGGTCCGTATCCTATTGCGGGAGAGGAAGAACCGGATCTCATCAATGCGGGCAAGGAGACAGTGACGCTGCGCGGCGGCGGCTGCTACACCGATTCCGCGCTGTCGTTCGGCATCATCCGCGGTGGTCACCTCGACGTCGCGATCCTCGGGGCGATCCAAGTCTCGGCGGGCGGGGATCTCGCCAACTGGTCCATCCCCGGGAAGATGATCAAAGGCATGGGCGGCGCGATGGACCTGGTGCACGGCGCGGGCCGCGTCATCGTGCTGACCGAGCACAATGCCAAGGACGGCAGCCCCAAGATCGTCGAACAGTGCACACTTCCGCTGACCGGAGTCGGTGTGGTGCATCGGATCATCACCGATCTCGCGGTGCTCGATGTCACCGTCACCGGATTGACGCTGCGGGAGCTCGCTCCTGGGGTCACACTCGACGAGGTGCGGGCCAGAACCGGAGCGCCCGTACTGACGTCCTCGGAAGCGCTGATCTCGGGACAGTAGTCCGGCCATCGGAGGAATCGGCGGCATGCCACCTCGTGAATGCCGCTGCCGGCCGAAAGTCCCACTGGGGGCGCCTGACTCGAAGTCGGGCGCCCCCAGTGGTTTCAGGACAACCGTGCCCGCAGCCAGGCCGCGGTGAGCGCCAGGTTGGCGGAACTATCGAAGGCGGGATCCTCGTGTCCGGCGCCGCCGAGCACACAGTATGTCGAGTCGACCCGCGCTCGAGCGAGGGCGTCGTGCAGCATCCGGCTCTGAGTTTCCGATGCAATGTGGTCGCGGTCGCCGTGGGCGATGAGGAAAGGCGGAGCGGCCGAGTGCACGCGCGCGAGTGGACTGGCCGCGGCGACCTCGGTGTCGTCGACGGCGATCGAACCCCTTCCGAATAGGGCGGATTCGACAGGTGGGGTGACGACCAGCTGTTCCAGTCGAGTTCGCCTGCTGTTGGCGATGAGGTCGCTGGGTGCGAACCAGGCGACGACGGCCTGTACCGAACTGGCTCGGTCGGGATGATCCCCGAGCCGGCCTTCCAATTCGGTGTCACCGGCGGTCAAGCCGACCAGAGTCGCCAGACAGCCCCCCGCGGAGGCGCCCCACACGCCGATACGATCGACGCCGAGGCCGTGGGTGGCGCCGCACGCGCGTAACCACCGTACGGCGGCTTTCACATCGTGCACCTGGGCCGGGTACCGCGCGTCCGGGGCCAATCGATAGTTGACGGCCGCCACTGCGATCCCATGGCGCGCTATTGCGGACAATCGCTGGTCCGCGTTGTCCTTCTTGTCGCCGACGGTCCAGCCGCCGCCGTGCAGATAGACGACGACGGGGACTGGCGTGTCGGAGACGGGGCGATGAAGATCGAGAGTGAGCTTCTGCGTGCCGACGGTCGCATAGGGCAGGTCGTAGTCGATCTCGATGCGGTGTGCGGTGTTGTCCATGAAGTGGGTCCTTCCAGTGAATCTCGGGATCGCGTCGCGAACTGAGATGTCAGTCGCGTGCGGCGTCGAGGTAGGCGAAGACCAGGCCGCCGAGCATGGCCGCGTTCTTCTGGAACTGGATGCGCTGCTGCTTGCGAATCGCTGGTTCATCGGTGGTCCAGTAGGAGTGGCCGGCAAAGGTGGTCGGCACCAGCGATGCGAAGAGCGCCACCGCAGACAGGCGGGGCATGATCCCCAGCGCCAACAGCATGCCGCCCACGGCCTGCGCGGTGCCGTTGGCGCGCACGATCAAGGTGTCGTTGGACGGGATCGGGGCGACCTTTCGGATCGTCGCCAGTGTGCTCGCGGCGAGTTCGACGCGTGCACCGGGCTCGCGCGCGGCTTCCCATCCGAGCACGGCATAGGTGGATCCGGTAAGGATCCGTGCGGCAGTACGGAGCGCGTTCATACGCGGGTCCCCTTCTCGTGTTCCGGTGCGGTGATCGTTGACGGCCGATCGGTCGCCCGGCGCTGCCGCGTGGCGAGGTCGGCCTTCGAGCAGTGCCGGGTCCGTCCAAGCCGACCGAGTGCGGGGCGCACCACCAGAGACCGCACCGGGTGTCCTCGCAGGCGGGCCATGGTTCCAGGGACGGTCAACTGCTCGCGGTCTTCTGTATAGCAGAACATTTTCCGCTGTGCGAAACTTTCCAGAGTTGTCCTGTCAGAGCTCAGGCGAGAATCTGACCGCCGTGAAACCGCTCGAGGTCTTCGATGAGAAAGGCGACCGTCTCCACCGCTTGCATGGCATATGTGAGCTCGTCGCCGACAGCGCTCACGACGGTGACGGTGTCCGTGGCCTCGTCCGCCCAGCGGGCGAACAGGCGACGGTATGCGTCGTCGGCTCGGTCCGCCAGTGCCTGAACTTTGCCGCGATAGACCGAGAGCCCGATCGGATCCGGTTGGACCCGAAGAGCTTCCATGGTGCGGCGAGTGCCTTCGTCGAGGAGTCCGATCAGGGTGGTGAGCTCGTCGGGCAGGGCGGTGAGACGGTGCCGATCGGCCTGCGCTGCCGCCGCGACCAAGTGGTCCATGACCACGTCCAAGGCTCGGCACAGGCGGCGGAGATCTAGGGATTCGGCATCGGTGCGAGCACCGGTCGCGAGCACGGTGCACATCCGGTCGACCAGCACGTCCCCGGCTCGACCCAGCCGCGCCATGCGCTCACTGATCTCGCGATGATCGGCGTCCGGCCCGCTCAGGTATCGGAGCGTCTGGGCTCCGTGCACGAGGTTGTGCGCGACAGCTCGGAAATAGTCGCGGACGCTATACGGTATGAAGGTTTCTTCCTGCGGCATGATTTGCTCCTGTGCTTCGCGGATAGCCGGCACGGCGCGAGCTCACGATCGGTCGATCACGGGGTTGGCGGCTAGCGCCTCGGCGCGTCGCTGGAGACGCTCAGCGAGCTCGTCGGTCCGAGTTTTCAGTGTTTCCTCCGTCAGCCCGTCCGACGTGGGCACCGTCGCGGCCACCTCCTCGGTGATCTCGACGGCTCGGCCGTTCGCGAAGAACTCGTCGTACAGCTGCCGGTACGCGTCCTCGTACTGCGCGGTGAACGCGCTCGATGCGAGGTATCGATCGATCAGCGTATTGCCGATCTTGATTCCCGAAGCGCCCGAGGGCATTTCCGGGGGAATCTGTGCGTTGCCGCCCCCGAACGAGATGATGATCTCGTCGTGCGGGCCCGCTGTCGAGTCGCTCTGCAGGACGAGATTGAGATCCCAAGAAATGATGGAGAATTTCTGCGTCTCCAAGTCGTACCAGAGAAAGCCGTTGCGGCCGGGACCGGAGATGTCGTCGAAGTTGACCAGCAGGTTCTGAGTGGCGGTGTACCGGGCCAAGGATGCGGTGTCGACCCGGTTACCGAGTTCCGCCGCGAACGTCGCGTCGTCCGCCTCGTCCAGCCATTTCAGGAAGGAGATGATTGGCTGCAAGTCCATCGAACCCTGCCCGTTGACCTGAGTGAACTGCTCGGCGTAGGTGGTCTGGTCGTCGCCCTGGTAGCTGAAGTCCGCGTCCGCGGTGACCTTATATAGCACGCCGTCGCCCTCGGTCAACGAGTCCGCGTAGCCCTCGTCGGGATGTTCGAGAATCAGCCTGGTCTGGGATGCGGAACCGTTGACCGAATACACCGCGTAGCCGTACCGCTGGGTCGGTTGCCCGGACTCGGCGGTGATCTCCAGCGCCACCGCCTCGTTGAGTACCGGAGATCCCGGTCGGATCGACAACTCGGTCATCCCTTGATATGCCCGGCCTTCGACGTACTCGTTGAAGCTGAGCAGCAGCGGCAGCGAGGCGGGATCGTCCACGCTGAGGATGACCATATTCGCCGGTCCCATTCCTTGGCCCGCTTGGTCGCCCCTGGCCGGTGCGTGGGCTCCACCGGTTGCGTGGTCGGCGCCGGGCCGCTGTTCGCCACCGGGTTGTTGGGCGCCACCTAGTTGTTGCGCGCCGCCCGGCCGATGTTCGATGCCACGCAGGCTCATCAAGGTCGAATTGCCCTTCAGCCGGGCCGCGACATCGGTGAGTAGCGTGCCGTCGATTGTGACCTCGGCACTGACCCAGTCCTTTTCCCCCTCCTTTTGATAGGTCTCGATCATGTCCTGATATTCGGCGGCATTGATCTCGACGGTGATCTCGTGCTCGGTGGTCGCGTCGAACAGGTCGACGGTGCCCGCGATATTCTCGGTGATCGGCGAGCTGATCACCGACGCGTCACCGGTGATCAGCGGCCGTATCGGCGCCGTGCCGAAGACGGTTGCCATGACAGTGACGAAGACGCCGAACGCGGCGGCCAGTTTCCAGTTCTGCCGCAGTGACCTCGGAAACCGGTGGCGTAAGCGCGATTTCGGCGGCTGAGGGGCTCCAGCGGATGACATCAGATATCAGTCTGGTCGTAGCCGGTCAGCACCGTGACGCGCTGACCGGTGTTGACGCCGCTGAGGGCGGAGATCAACTCGGCGGGCCGGACGCCCTGCTTCAGCTGCGCGGTGTAGTAGAACTCGGTCAAGGCCCCTGCGCGGACGCTTTCGGTGCTGACCAGCTCGAACTCCTTGGTGTTGGCCACCAGGATGTCCTCGACCACGGCCTGATAGCCGGGCTCGGGCGGCACCTGCACCTTGATCACCTGCCGCTGCACGTCCAGCTTGAACCAATTGAAGCGATGCATCAGCAGCAGCACCAGGCATATGGCGACGGTGGCGGCGATGGCGAGCACATAGAAGCGGGTGCCGGTGGTCATGCCGATCGCCATCACCAGGAAGATGAAGCCGACGTCTCGGGTCTCCTTGATGGCGTTGCGGAATCGGATCACCGACAGTGCACCGACCAGCGCGAACGCGCGGGCGATATTCGACCCGACGACGAGCATGATCAGGCTGATCACCATGCCGACCACGACGAGGGTCTGCACGTAGGACTGGCTGTAGGAAATGTTCTTGTGGGTCCGTTTATAGACGAACGCGATTATTGACGACAGGACGAACGACAGCGACAGCGACACCACGATGTCGAAAGTGGTGAAGGTGCCGCTCAGGTCCTGGATGTCGAGATTCATGACTGTACCTCTGCGCGCGAGTCGGGACGATGCGCCGCGAAATCGGCTATGTCGTCGAGTGATTGGAACCGAGAGCGCGGAGCGAGCCGGTAGGCCTCGACGCTCTGGCAGTACTTCGAGATCCGCACGACCGACATGTTCAGCCGTGCGGTGAGATCGGAGACCCAGTACGGAATGCGCTCGTTGGCCTTGATCTCCACGATGCACAGGTGTGGCGGGATGATGAAGCGGTTCTCCGTCACCGCGCCCAGATGGAAGTCGCGGTCACGCCCGTGCACCCGGTGATCGATGGTGGCGCGCAAGCCGAGATCGGAGTCGGTGCCGACGAACGCCTCCCGGTTGTAGCCGGTGGTGACGATCGGACGCAGGTCCAGCTTGGTAACCAGCTCGCTGACTTCGTTGACGAAGGCCTGTTGGCGCCCCTCCAAGGAGATATCGAGACGGCCAGCGCACAACGCGCGGGCTTGATGGTACGGCAGCCGGATGCGTCGCTTCTGCGTCACACGATTCACCCGCTGTTTGATCTCGACGAAAACCGGTGTCTCTTCGGTCACTTCGCCCGGGTCGCCGTACAGGCGCAGCCGCAATTTGCGGCGGAACTTCAAGCCTTCGATCTTCTCCCAGTAGAAGCGCAGATTCCGGGTGTCGTAGTACAGGCTGGTCACCGGGTAGCCGCCGGCGTCTCCATGTGCGTCTGCGGCCATGCGGTCGCGCAGTGCGGCACGCAGCGCCGGGACGTCGCGCTCGTCGGCCAAGTACTTGATCTCGTACCGGTTGAACGCGTGTAGTGCGCTGGCGGTCTCGGTGACCACGCTGCGTTCCTCGTCGCTGTGGGCGACTATGGAAGTGCCGCCGGTGTCTTGGACGGTCCGGCCATTGAAATTGGACAGCCGTTCGAACAGTTTCACCGTTCCTCCTCTGTTGTGGACGTGCGGACCACGCTGCAATCGGCGATCTATCCGATGCTGAAAGGCTGTCCGTACACGGTGACCTTGGTCTTCGAACCCTTCTGGTACGCGGTGACATTCGCGTACAGTCGTGCCTGCGCGTAGCCGGCGCAGCCGGTGAGCCCGAAAGTCTTGTCGGTGAAGGTGAGGCTGCCGTTGTTGCCTTCGAACGTGAAGTAGCCGACCGTTTCGGTGTCGCCGTTCTCGTCCTTCTGCTCGATCTGCAGGATCGAATACCGCTTGACCTCGCCGGGCCCGAGCGTGACATCGCCGCCTGCCGCGGCGCTGACGGCGATGTCGCCGTCGCCGAGCTCGGCATCGCCGCCAGCGTCGGCGCCGGCACCGAAGGCGACCTGGCACCCGATGATGTAGCCGACCTCGATGCGGCCGCTGGTCATCGACTCCGCGCCGGTGACGGCGACATGGCCGGAGACCCAGACGTTACGGTGCAGCGGTGTGGCGCCCATCGATGGCGAAATCGTCGCGGAATCGTCGCTGGTGACCGTCACGATCCCACCGTCGATGAGTGTCTCACTGACAGAGACCGGCGGTAGTTCGACGAATTGATCGGCGTGCGCCGCGCCTGGCGACAGAAATCCGAGCGCGACGGCGGTGCCGCCTGCCAGGCTGACGATGCGAATAGCGCGGCTGCCGAGGGTCCTGTTCAAACCGTGTCCTTGTGCTGTGCTGATCATTCGAGCCTCAGCCGATGCTGAAGGGCTGGCCGTACAGCGCACCGGTGTACCGGTGCGCGCCATTGTCGGTGGTCAGGCTGACAACCGAACGGGCCTGCGCGTAGCCGCCGCAACCGGTGATCTCGATGCCCTGATCTCGGTATCGGATGCTCGCCTTGCCGTCGACGAGGTCGATATCGGTCACCTTCGCGTACTTCACCTCGCCCGCGTTCAGTGGCACCGCCAATCCCGCGGAGACCGAGGGGGAGTCGAGGTCGATCGTGGCACCGAGTTCAGCCTTCAGTCCCTCGAGATCGACCTGGCAGCCGACGAGATAGCCGATTTCGAGCTCGGTTTCGACGTCCGCGGGCGCTGTCCCGGTGGCGTTGCCGCTGACCCACGCGGTACGACCGGTGCCGTTGGCGTTGAGTGCGGGGGAAATCACGGCATGCTCGCCGAAGCTGTTGAAGAAGTACGGGCCCACGGTTCGTTCGCCGCCGGGGAGGTCTATCGCGGTGTCGGCGTGCGCGGTGCCCGCGCAGGTGGGAACCGCGATAACGGTGGCGATCAGCCCCAGTCCGATCCGGCGCCGGTATCCCGCCATCCGATTGTTGTCAGTTCGCATCGATGTCTTTCGCGTGCAGGGTTTTTGCTGGTCTGTCGACCGTTGTGTGGCTGCCGTGCGCCGCGAGCGGAATGCCCACGTGATGTTGCGCGCGGAATCACGCAGCAGCCATCTAGAAGACAAATGGATGAAGCTCAGGTGAATGCCCGACGAACCTGGCAGATTGCTGTGAGCAACGGTGCGGGTCAGTGCGGGTGGCGTGTGCGCGTCTCGAATCGAGAGCCCTATCCTGGACCGGTGCACGACCGCGTCAAGTCCCGCGCCGCGATCGGTTTGGTCGCCGGCGACGACTATGTCATCAGGCCGTTCGGCCTGGAGGAGGTCATGCTGTGGTTGCGGGCGATCCTGCGCAGGACCGCCGGGCCCGAACCGGACCCATGGCAACCTCGGTTGCGCCTGGACGTCGACGCCCACCGGGCGCATCGGGCGGGCGTGAAATTTATTTGTGTGCGACAGAATTCGGCCTGCTCGAGTATCTGATGGTGAATGCCGAGCGAGTGGTGAGCAAACAACAGATCATCGACCGGGTGCGGGGCGGGGAGAAGGGGCGAGACGGACGAGTGGTGGAGACCTTCATCAGCCAGCTGCGCAGGAAGGTCGACACCGGCCATCCGCCTCCGATACACGCCATCCGCGGCGTCGGCTACACCCTCCGGCTGACGAGCGATCGTTCGTGAAGGCTCCGGTACTGCCGCGCCGCTGGACGCTGCGCACCCGCTTGCTGGCGGCGCTAATGCTGATCGCGGCCTCGGGCCTCGCGGCCTTTGGTGTGTTGAGTGTACTGCTCCTGGATCGCTCGCAGCTGGAACGAGTGGATGCACAGCTGAGCGTGGTCGCCGGGGACATGGCTGGGCAGGACCGGCCGCCGCCCCCGGCTCCCGCGCCGGGTAGCCCACAGGTCCCGTCGGATTTCCGCGTCATGTTCTTCGACCTCCGTGGTGATCAGATAGGCCGGCTCGGCGCCCCGGGGCAAGCGGGAACGGTTCCGGAATTGCCGCCGATGGACGCCGCGGCGGTGGCGGCCCGCGGTGCCGCTCCGTTCACCGTCCCAGATCAGACGAACACGAGCATCCGATGGCGGGTGAGCGCTGCTGTCCAGGCCCCAAACTCGGCCCAGCCCGAGGGTGGGACGGTCGCGGTCGCAATGTCGCTGGCCACCTCGGATGCCACCACCGAGCGGTTGCGGACGATCGAGCTGGCGGCCGGGATTGGACTACTGGCCGCGATGGTGCTGATCGCAGCCGTGCTGGTCCGGATCGGACTCCGCCCGCTCGCGCGCATCGAGCACACCGCCGAGGCCATCGCGGGCGGTGACCTGGATCGGCGGGTCGGCGACACCGATGCGCACACCGAGACGGGACGGCTCGGCATCGCGTTCAACGTCATGGTGGCGCGACTGTCTACGGCGATGCGGCAACTGGAGGATTCCGAACAACGAATGCGGACATTCGTCGCAGACGCCTCGCACGAACTACGCACGCCGCTGACGACCATGCGTGGCTATGCCGAGCTGTACCGCCACGGTGGTGGCGACACCGAATCGGACGTCGGGAAGCTGATGGAGCGGATCGAGGCCGCAGCCATCCGGATGGGCCTGCTGGTCGAAGACCTGCTTCTGCTGGCTCGCCTGGATGAGCAACGACCGCTCGACCTGGCCGAAGTGGACCTCGGAGCGATCGCCGCCGACGTCGTGGCCGACGCTCGCACCAGAGCGCCCGCTCGCGAGATCGGCGTGGATGTGCCTCCGACGCCGCGGTATGTCGTCGGCGACGAGAACCGGTTGCGCCAAGTGGTCACCAATCTGGTGAACAACGCGCTGGTGCACACGCCGGGCGCCACAACGATCAGCGTCGTGGTGCGGGTGCAGCTCTCCGCCGCGATCCACAGTGAGATCGCGGCGGAGGCCGGCGCCGAGTTGCCGGATGCCGATGAATACTTGGTGCTCGAGGTGGCCGACAACGGTCCCGGGATACCGAGGGCGAAAGCTCCGCACGTATTCGATCGTTTTTACCAGGCGAGCAAATCGCGTTCCCATGCAGCAAGTTCCGGCCTCGGCTTATCGATCGTCTCGGCGATCCTCACTGCGCACGGTGCGCGGATACAACTGCTCACCACCCCGGGCGCAGGGGCGACATTCCGTATCCTATTCGCGCCGCGATGACACCCAGCAGGGATTCCAGTCCTTTGCCAGCGCAAGACGGCGCTCCAAATTCTATGCGGCGCGAGTCGGGTCACGTTCACGAGCCATCCATGTCCTTTGCTTGGTATGGCGATCGACTGCCTCAGGATGATGACTGAAGATGGTCCCCGCGATAAGCGGGCTCTCCCGCAGGGAATGAGACACAGCTGATTCGCAGCCGCGCGGGAGGTTTCCATGAGCTGGCCGCACCAGGATGGGAACGGTCAAGGGGGTCGGCGAATTGTCGCGACCGGCTCACCCGAGCAGAGGAGATACGAATACATGATGAAATCGAAGCTCGCCAAGGTAACGGTGATCGGGGGAATCGGCCTCGGTATGATCGGCCTCGGTGCCGGTGTCGCTAGTGCACAGCCGGGTCCTGGCCCGGTCCCTGGCAATCAGAATCCCGGCCCCGGCGGACCCAACTCAGGCCATGGCAATCAGAATCCCGGTCCCGGCGGACCCAACCCGGCGCCAGGCCCTCACCAGCCGACGCCGCGCGGCTTCTGGCTCTTCAACCAGTGGATCCCGTTGCCCTGAGCTCGCCAGCTGAGCTTCATCTGGATGGCCCGGTGACACGATACGACATAGCCCCGCTCCTGAGTTCGGTGTGAGCGGGGCTTCGTCGTATCGCGAGGCGCTACGCGGCCGCGCCACGATCGACCAACCTCTGTGTGAGCGCTCCTTCCGAGTCCGAAGAGGTCGTCCCCGACACTCGGGGTCATGCGAGCCCGCGCGGCAGATTGACGGTGAAGGTCGCGCCCTGGCCGAGTTCGCTTGTCACGCCGACATGGCCGCCGTGCGCCGTGACCAACGCATGCACGATGGACAGGCCGAGTCCGGTGCCCCCGCTGGCACGGGTGCGTGAATCGTCGGTGCGGTAGAAGCGCTCGAATACGCGAGCCGCGGCGTCTGCCGACAATCCGGGACCCGCGTCGATCACCTCGATCCAAACCTCCTCGGGGCAAGGCGTGAGGCGTACCGTGATCGCCGAGTCGGCGGGGGTGTGGGTGAGCGCGTTGCCCAGAAGGTTGGACAGCACCTGACGCAGCCGAGCCGAGTCTCCGACCACGTCAAGGGTGCCGACGCCTCGGACGAGCTCCAACGAGATCGATCGGGCGGGTACCGACGATTTCCGCGGCTGTGGGGCGGCCATCGCCCGTGTGCTGTCAACCGCGTCGCTCGCTAGGGCGAGCAGGTCCACCAGTTCGCGTTCCAACGGGCGATTGGCGTCCAACCGCGCGAGCATCAGCAGGTCCTCGACGAGCAGACCCATTCGGCCCGCCTCACACTCGATCCGTCGGAGCAGCATGCCCGCGTCGGTGCTCGCACCCTGCCGGTAGAGTTCGGCGAAACCTCGGATCGTTGTCAACGGTGTGCGCAGCTCATGGCTCGCGTCGGCGACGAATCGGCGCATTTTCGCCTCGGATTGGCGTGCGGCTTCTTCCGAGGCCTCGGTGGCCGCGACGCCCCGTTGGATCTGGGCCAGCATTTCGTTGAGTGAGCGAGCGAGATGGTCGACTTCGGTATCGATGTCGCGCACCGGCAGTCGCCGATGTAGGTCGCCGCCAGCGATGGCGGCGGCCGTCCGCTCCACCTCGCGCAAGGGGCGCAGGCTGCGCCGGATCACCAGGTAGCCGAAGACCCCGAGTGCGCCGAGGGTGGTGAGACCGGTGCCGATCTCGAAATAGATGAGGCGGGAGACGATGTCGGAATTCTCAGTGAGCGGCATGCCGATCGTGGTGGAGCCGTATTGGTTGGCGGTGGTAAGCACCCGCCACCGGGTGGCGGCGCCATCTGCCGAATTCACCGTCACCGTGAGACCTTCGGGTGTCGATGTGAGATCCGGCGTCGTGCCGTCCGCGCCCGGCAACTGCTGCATGACCTCTCCCGCGGCGTTCTTACGCAGTTCGTAGAACCGGCGTGGTTGCTCTTCCAGTGATATACCCACGACGGGAGGGTTTGGTAAGTCCGCCGGAACCCAGCTTGTCCGACCGTCCTCGGTGACGATCTGCGTCATCTTCCTGGGTTTCGCCCATGATCGGGCGGCGTCCTTTAGTTGTTCGTCCACTCGGGCGGTCAGGGAACGGCTCAGCGCGGAGGTCACCGCGGCCCCGGAGGCGAACAGCGCCGCGGCCGACAGAGCGAGCAGCGCTATTACCAGTCCGACGCGGAGCGGAACGGCCGCTGCCCGTCGGGCGAGTGCCTCGCGCAACCTCATGCCCGTGTCGAGCCCGGTTCGCGCAGTACGTAACCCACGCCGCGCAGCGTGTGGATGAGCTTGGGATCGGTGGTGTCGATCTTGCGGCGCAGATAGGAGACATACGATTCGACCACCCCCGCGTCGCCGCCGAAGTCATAGCGCCACACGTGATCCAAGATTTTCGGTTTGCTGAGCACCTTACCTACGTTGACCATGAAGTACCGCAGCAGCGTGAATTCGGTGGGCGACAGCGAAACCGGCTCGCCCGCCTTCCACACTTCGTGACTGTCCTCATCGATTTCGATGTCTGCCACCGTGATCCGCGAGTTCTCCTCGGCCGCGACGAACCGCCCGGACCGGCGAAGGATGACCCGTAGCCGTGCGATCACTTCCTCGAGGCTGAACGGCTTTGTCACGTAGTCGTCGGCGCCGAGGCTGAGCCCGGTGATCTTGTCCTCGACCGCGTCGCGGGCCGTGAGGAACAGCACCGGCGCCTGTATCCCGTTGGCGCGCAGGCGGCGCAACACCCCGAATCCGTCGATACCGGGCATCATCACGTCCACGATCAACGCGTCGGGTCGAAACGATCCGACTTTGCCCAGCCCCTCGGCCCCGCTGGTCGCCGTCGCGACTTCGAAACCCTGGAACCGCAGGCTGACGGCCAAGAGTTCGGTGATGGTGGACTCGTCGTCGATGACGAGAACACGCGCCTCCTGATTTCCACTGCTCATGGGATCTATCGTTGGTTCGTCACCTACGCGCGACCTCAGCGAAAACTGTGTGTCCGCTGTGGCTGGTTGTCGAGCGGTTCGACAGTGCATTAGCCAGCGGTTCATCCGACAGCTTGCAATGGCAGGATTTGACCACTCGCCGGGTCGATTCCTGTCGATGCGTCATCCGGCGGTTTCGCGGGTTCGTCGGTGGCGCTCGCCGGCCGGATGACGACTTGGAGACAATTCCTCGGCGGGCGTGTGGCCGCACGACCGGCGGCCACTGGTGACGTCAGAGCCTCTTCACCTAATGGCAAGTGCTGCAGTATCATTTGCAGCGCATTCATCGCTGGCAGCCTCAGGTGCGGTGACGATTTCCGCCCACTGGCTCGAGATCACGGTTGACCGGCTTTGGGCTGATCGGCCTTCGGTTTGTCGGCCCAACGTGTCGTGCCTTCCTCGGCGTTCAGTGTGGTCAACAAGTCGATGCCCGATGCGACCAGCGTGGGTCCGCCCGCGGCCACGGTGCCGAGGATGCCGCCGACGCTCGCGCCCGTCACCAGTCCAGTCACGCAGCCTGCGACCAGCGTGACGACGCACCCGATGGCAGCGCCCACCGCGGTGCCGAGAAACGCGCCGATGGAGGTGGCCATGCCGAACTGCGTGGAGAACTCGTTCATCGCGTGCTGATTCTCCGCCTGCGACGCGATCGGTTTGACGATCAGCGGGCGGCTGACCTCGAGAGCGCTCGGCTGCCGCGGAGCCAACGTCAGCACAGTGCCGTCCTTCTCGACGACACCCTCTACCGGGACATCCACGCCGGCGACGGTGAATGCCAGCGGCAGCGTCAAGACGGTGTGTCCGCTGTCGTCGGCGAGGTCGACGACGTCGACGACGTCGGTGGCGGAGACGGGCTTGCCTGTCTCGTCGATTGCCGTGCCGTTGATCTCGGTCAGCCTGGCACCCGAGGCCACCTCGTCTCGGTGTGCCTTCGTCACGGTGAAGGTGCCGTGTTTTACGGTGGCCACCACCGTATGGTCCACGAGCTTCGTCGAATACACGATGTCCGGCCGCACCACGACGTCAGGTTCGGCATGCGCGGCGCCGGCGGCGAGGGTGAGTGTTCCGACGACCGCGATGGCCGCCGCGCTACCGCTGCGGGGTTTCATACTGTCTCCCTTTCGATCAAAGGAATTTCGTACATGCGTTCCCGTGCTGTTTTCGGCAATTCCACCGCGTGGGTTCGGCGGAGAGGGAGACGCATGTGGCGATCAAGATCGGAGGAAGCTTAGCCGAATGGTATCGATAGATGCGAGTTCATAGTTGAAAATCCCCTGCGGTACGGGTGAATTCACGGAATTGATGAAAGAAGGAGTATGCGTCTTGCAATTCTGGATATCCGACGCGTGGTCGCTGTGAGATTTCTTCTAATTCGCTGGAAAGGGGCCGGGACGCGCTCGGCCCTAGATCTTCCGTGCTTGCGCTGGGATGTGATGTTCGGACGAACACTGCGACACAGATCGGTTCAGCGGCTTCGGCCCGCCGCAGCCGGATGTCAGCGGCCGCCGTCCGATGGTACGGCGCAGCATGCTCGAGGGCAGCCTGCCGGCGGCCATGTCGCGGCGCATTCGCCAGATGCCGCGCAAGTCCTTCAGCGCGGTGTCGACGATGTCGACCCGGCTGTCCGGGTCGTCGATCCAGTCGACCGGCACTTCGTGGATGCGCAGCCCGGCGCGTTCGGCGATGACGAGCAACTCGGTGTCGAAGAACCATTCGCCGTCCTGAACCAAGGGGAGCACCTGGCGGGCAACGTCGGAGCGCATTGCCTTGAACCCGCACTGCGCGTCGGAGAACCGGGCGCGCAGTGTGGCTTTGAGGATGGCGTTGTAGCA
Organism: Nocardia amikacinitolerans NBRC 108937; assembly: GCF_001612615.1. Lineage (GTDB taxonomy): Bacteria > Actinomycetota > Actinomycetes > Mycobacteriales > Mycobacteriaceae > Nocardia > Nocardia amikacinitolerans. The sequence continues at coordinate 129,079 of NZ_BDAU01000033.1, forward strand.
GCGCGAGACGAACTCGCGCTTGGGACCGCGGACCACCCGCGATTTGCCGCTGAGGCGGGTGCCGATGGACAAGTCGGAGTGCCCGGTGAACAGGGGGGCGATCAACGGCAACAGTGCGTTGAGATCGGTCGACAGATCGACATCCATGTATGCGACCACCGGGGCGTCGGAGGCCAGCCAGGCGGTGCGCAGCGCCCGTCCGCGGCCTTTGGCATCGAGGTGCACGACGTTGACGTTGTCGTACTCGCTCCGGATCAGATGCGCCAGCTGAAGCGTCGAGTCCGTACTCGCGTTGTCTGCGATGGTGATTCGAGTTCGGAAGGGAAACTGCGCAGCCAGGTGTTCCTCCAGGCGGTACACGCAGTCCGCGAGGCTGTTCTCCTCGTTGTACACCGGAATCACAATGTCCAGCGCGGGATTCGGGATCGGAGTCAGAGTGGTGTGCGGGGCAATGAGTGCTCGTGTCATGTTGTCCACGATCACGTTCGTGCCTGCCGTGGCCCTGGAACGAGGCTGCCAGCTCGCTGTGAATGGATTTGCGGACGGTCGAGCGGAACCCTGTGCGGCGATGGGTGGCGCGCCTTCAGCAACTTCCCAGCTGGGCCTGCGGCAGATCTGAGGTACGTCGCCGACCATGAATGACGTGGCGCTAACGGAATTCGGTGCTAACCGTTGGATGCCATGCACTTCCCGCGAGAAAATTCCTCATCCTGAATCCCTCGTGGGAAATCGAGCCGCCGGGCGAGGCCTTCCAATCCACTCGCTCGGCGGCTCCTGTGCTCTTCTCCTCGTTCAGATCGTGCACGGATTCTTGCAGCCGTTCGCCGGACCGTGCTTTCGGGCTATCTCGGCGGTGGATGGCGCTTTCGGCCGACCCGATTGCCCCGGACCGTGAGGGGGTCCGGGGCAATCCGGTCGGCCGAAAGCCTGCGGGGATCCGAAGAATCGCGCCCGGGGTATCCGCGTCTTCGACCGGCGTGTCGAGGATGCACGGGGTACGAAAAGACGCCATAGCATTCCCCGGCCGGGAGCGTCGCAAACTCCCGATTGGGCGATTTGCGGAGTTCGTCGACGTCTGTGCGCATCAGGGTGGGATTGCTCAGGTATAGCTGACGTCGCGAGCGGCGACTAGGATCGATCGCTATGTTGGCGGAACGCAGAGCACGGACGGGGCGTCTGCCTGCGGAAATGGACGATTTCGTCGGCCGCGATGCCGAGTTGGACCAGATTGTCGGACTGCTGTTGTCATCGGCCCGGTTGATCACGTTGGTAGGTCCGGGGGGTATTGGGAAGACACGTCTCGCGACCGAGGTGGTCCGGCGGATCCGTAAGTCGAGTCGGATACCGGTCTATTGGGTGCGGCTGGCGCGGCTCACCAGAGGCTCCGATGTGGCCGCAGTCGAGAAGGTAGTCGCCTACACCGTGGTCGAGTCCGATTTCTGCGGCCGGTCCGAGTGGGACGCGCTGATCGCCAAACTGGCCATGACCGACGAGTCGGAGCGGAGCAAGAAGTCGATCCTGGTGATGGACAACTGCGAGCACGTGCTGGATGGCGCCGGACAACTGATCTCGGAGTTGCTGGAGATAGTGCCTGGCCTGACCATCTTGGCTACCAGCCGTGAGGCGGTGGGTTGGGTCGACGAGCACGTTGTGACGGTTTCGTCGTTGTCACTCCAGGAGGCCGTGGCGTTGTTCCGGCAGCGCTCGGAACTTGCCGGTCACCCCATCGCGACGAAGGACGAGATTGCGATGGCGTCGCGGATTTGCCGCCATATGAATAACTATCCGCTATATATCCGGTTGGCGGCCGCACGGCTGATGCGTCGGCCGTTGGCGATGATCGTCGAGGAACTGAGCGGAGAGGTGACCGACAAGCGGATGCGATGGACGCACTGGCCGCGGTTCGGGGCCGAGACCCGTCACAGGGGAGTGCGCGACGCGATCGTCTGGTCCTACGACCTGTGCCTGGACCAGGAACGGCTCCTTCTGGACCGCATGTCGGTCTTCGCGGCCGGCTACGACACGGGTCCCGGGGAGGACTCCCTCTCCGACGCGGACGTCGGTGTCGACCTGGAAGCCATCGAGGTGGTCTGCGCGGACGATCCTCGAAGGACTGGGGACCACCCGGACCAAGTCGAGTCCACGACTCTACCGGTCGAGGATATCGGCCGCGTGCTCGAGCGCCTGGTCGACCAGTCCCTGGTAACAGCGCACATCACAGCGACCACGGTGCGGTATTCCCTGCTGGAGAGTGTCCGCGTATTCGCTGGACAGCGGTTGCAAGAACGCTCCACCGCAGAGGTGGACGAACCAGCACGCCTCGCGCAACGGCATCGGCGCTATTATCTGGACAAAGTCGTTGCAGCGCAGAAGAATCGGCTCTTCACTGGCTACCGCGAACTACAGGACTGGATCCGCGCGGCCTGGGACAATTTCGCGCGGGCCATCGAGACGAGCATCCCCTCCGGCGAGCCTGCGCTGGGTATGGAAATCGCGACAGGCATGATGCTGCTGCCGATCGTCAAAGGATCGCCGCACGAAACGTGCGGGTGGGCTGAACGTACACTCCGCGCGACCCGCGCGCTGACATCGGAGCCGAATGAACCCCAGATCAGAGCTATGGCGCTGATCGGGTGGTCCTACCTAATGTCGGGCAAGACCGACGAGGGTCAACGAATGTTCACGGAGTGCGTTGCCGCCTGCCTCCGTGACTCGGCAACTTCTCCGGACTGGCGGGCGACGCCGCAGATCGACGCGGGGCTGCCCGCTCCCGCCGAATTCGTATGGGGCGCGGAACTGCTTCTAGTGCACCGGGATCCCGTCGCTGTCACCCTGTTTGCGCGCGCTCGGGAGAAGTTCGGCGCAGTCGGGGACATCGGTTTCGAGGTGATGTGTTCGAATATGGAGGCGTGGGCCGCGGGCTTCGTCGGATCCGAAGATCAGGCCTTGCGGATCACTCGCAGCCATCTCGACAACGCCACCGCGTCCGGCTCCGAGTGGATCACAGCTCTTGCCGAGAATGCGCGGGCGGTAGCGCTGGCGAGGCATGGAAACCCCAGGGAGGCGTTGGCGGTAGCTCGCAGCGCGTTGGCGCATCACCTTTCGACTGAGGACAAATTGGGTGAATCGTGGGCGGTGCATATACGCATATTCGCGTTGGGGCTGATCATCGCTGATATGACGGCGGCAGGGAACGCTGACCGTGCCGAACTCGCCGCATTGGCCACCGAAACCGCACGACTCGCGGGCGGGGCCGCCACCTTGCGCGCGCGGCTAGGTGTCGCACTCGGTGATCTGCGACCTTTCACCGACGAAATCGACAAAGCGATTGAGCTCGCCCGCGAGGTGCTGGGACAGAAGGCATTCGCCACCGCGCAGCGGCAGGGCAGCCTGTTGCGTCCGGAGGCGCATGAGGTGGAGCGGCTGGCGCTGGGAACGCTGTCCATGGACCGGTTGCCGATCGACCATCCCGCCAGAAAGGAAAGTTCGTCACACTGGCACGAGCTTTCCACGGCTGAGCAGCAAGTGGCCGTTCTGGCGGCCGCCGGATGGACGAATGCTGCGATTGCGATCCGTCGAGGAAGTTCGTCGAAAACCATCGACGCCCAGATGGCCGCGATTCTGCGCAAGTTGATCATCACCTCGAGGGAAGAGATCATCAAGCTGGTTCCGGAAAATCAGATCGGTCTGGTCCGGGTAGAAGCGACGAAGCGGCCGCATCGGACAGCGAAGAAGCGATCGGGGTGACATCTGGGTGGATGAGGCGCACTCTGTGGCGCGACCGATCCGAGGCGTCCGCGTGCCCGTCCCGTGTGGCCGAGGGGCGTAGGTAGGTAGATAGTGAGCCGCGTCACCGACTGGCTCCGAGTACTCCCGATGCGCGCTGCCACCTTAGACCTCGAAGCTCGAGTGGTCCGTCGGAAACACAGTGCGATGAGGTCGTTGATGAGTACGAACACCTGGCCCGCTCCGGCCGAGCAGTCGGAGAGCCCTTCGTCGTCGGACGATGCCGTGCCCTTGTTGGATCCCGGAAAGCTGATTCAGGCGATAACCGGAAGGGTTTCCGGCGGCTCGGCACTCGTCGGGTGGGCGAGGGAACTCGGCGATCTGCACGCTGAACTGGTTGCCATCCAGTTCGGGCGGGCGTCCCGATCCGGCTACGTCGACGGCGACCGGATTCATGCCGAGATCGATCGAACGGTCGATGAGATCAACGCGTGGGCGGCGCGGCATGTTCGGCGTGTCAAATGTGCACGTAAACATACGCATTCGCTGGGCGAGGTGATCAGCCATATGGCAAGAACCTACGCCGAGGCGTGGTGGACGGTACTGCATACGTCGGACGTCGCCCTGTGGCATGAGGTGTGGTCTCAGCTGGGTGAAGTGCGGCAGGGCTACGCGGATATGGTCGTGGAAATACGTGCGCGGCATCTTCAGCTTCCGCTGGGCGCGCGCGCGATTCGGAAGCGCGGAATCGAATGATGCCGCGCTCGATGCTTATGCCGTCGCGATATCGGACGACGGCAAGGCCGCCCGCCCGTCGTAGGTAGATAGTTTGAGGCCCCGTGCGGAATAGTTTCGCAAGGCCCCGATGTGCGATATCCCCTCGAGCCTGCATGCTCGAAGAGTCATGAGGTGGTGATGCACTCGAATCATTCTTCGGCACTTTTCACCTCGACGAAGGTTCGCTCGGACGCGAAGTGGCAACGGCGCCGATCAAGGTTCACAACGGCGTGAACTCAGCCGCGTCCGAGACGGACCTGCTTCTATATCTGAGGACGGTTCTACGTGACCAAGGAATACTGCTCCCGGTGCGGAACGGCACTACTGTCGGAGATCGAGCGTCATCGACGCCTGCACGTTCGCTGTTCGACTTTCGAGGAACGTGCCAGCGCTCGAATGACTCCCGCCGATTGGGACGCCGTAGCCGACTGGCTCGATCCAGGTCGAAACCATCGAAGGGGGCAGATGGGGGCCGAATAGCGGCCCACTGTCCGGCGGCAGCATCATCGCGAGCCGACTGAGACGCCGCTGCAGTCACAGCTGCGCCGAGAACCGGCAATGCCACGATGCCGACCTAACGCCTCGCACCACTGGTATGCCACTGAGGAGGTATCGCATCCGTGACCGGAAACGATGGACGGAGTTGCGGTCTTTCGCAAGCCTCACCATCGTCTTCATCCAGATCAGGCCGAAAGGCGGCCGCGGAGCCGGAGGGCGGCCAGCGCTGCCCGCGCGATTTGGTCCGGTGGCGCATCGATCCCGATTTCGGCCACTTGCTCGTCGGGTGTCGGATCCTCCAGGGTGCGCAGTTGGGAATCCAGCAGGCCAGCGGGCATGAAGTGGTCGAGCCGTGTGATCAATCGCCGGTGCAGTTGCTCCCGAGTGCCGATGAGATGAATGAAGGTCACGATCGAGCCGGTCCGTCCGGGTACGGCGCTTCGCAGTACATCTCGGTAGGACCGCTTGAGCGCCGAGCAGGTGACAATCCCTGAGCGCCCGGCCCGGACCTGTACTTCGATCCATTGTGCAATCCGGGCCAACCACGGCCATCGATCGGAATCGGTGAGCGGTTCGCCGTCTGCCATTTTCGCGATGTTCGCCGCCGGATGCAGATCGTCGCCTTCAACGAGTTCCCAGCCCAAAGCCGCGGACAACATCCCGGCGACCGTGGACTTCCCCGAGCCCGACACTCCCATCACCACGACAATGTGCGGTCTGGCTGCACTGTGACGCGGGATATCAAAAGGTTCCGGCACATTTCCTCCTTGGCGGCAACGCTGCCGTGTGCGGCTCTATACGACGGCGCTGAGTGTGAGGACCCCGGCGAGTCCGACGACTGAAATGACGCACTCCATCACCGTCCAGGTCTTCAAGTTCTGCACGACATCGAGACCGAGGTACTCCTTCACCATCCAGAACCCAGCGTCGTTGACGTGTGAGAGGAACAGTGATCCAGTGCCGATCGCCAACACCATCAGAGAGGCGTGGGTGGATGTGAGATCGGCTGCCACCGGAGCCAGAATGCCTGAAGCGGTCACCGTCGCTACTGTCGCTGATCCGGTGGCCACCCGGATGACCGCAGCCACACACCACGCCAGCAGCAATATCGGCAGGCTGCTATCACGCACTGAATCGGCCACCCAGCTGGCGATGCCGGTGTCGACCAGTACCTGCTTGAATCCGCCCCCGGCACCGACGATCAGCAGAATGCCCGAGATCGGCGGAAGTGCGCTGTCCATTGTGGCGGCCAGGTCGGACCGGGTCATCTGTGCCCCACGGCCGAATACGACGAGGCCGACCAGCACGGCGAGTCCCAGTGCTACCACCGGTGTGCCGAAAAAGGTGACCGCTTGCTTCAGCATCGACCGGGACTGCGGTGCCATCACGTCGGCGACGGCGCTGGCCAGCATGACGACGACCGGCAAGCCGATGACAGCCATAGTGGCGGCGAAACCGGGCCGCGGGCGATCCGGCGACGAATCTGGGGTGAGGGCATGATGTTCGACATTGTCGGTGCCGGGGCGGGCGCTTTCGGAATCGCTCTGCGCGGGGCCGCCCACAGGCACATTGCTGAGCAGGCTCGGCACCGGGACCCGGACCCAGCGACTGGCCAAGGTCGCGAACAATGGGCCGGCCATAATGATCGTGGGTATGGCGACGGCGACACCCAGCGCGAGTGTGAGTCCGAGATTCGCCTGCAACGCAGAGACTGCAACCAGTGGGCCCGGGTGCGGCGGTACGAGGCCGTGCATGGCCGACAGTCCGGCCAGGGCAGGGATCGCGACGGTGATCAGCGACAGCCCCGAGCGCCGTGAGACGAGAATGATCACCGGCATCAACAGCACCACGCCGATCTCGAAGAACATGGGCAAGCCGATCACGGCTCCGACCACACCCATCATCCACGGCAACGTATGCGGCCTGGAGTGTCGGAGCAGGGTGTCGACTACTTGATCGGCCCCACCGGAATCGGCGAGGAGTTTGCCGAACATGGCCCCGAATCCGATGAGGATTCCCACGCTGCCCATGGTCGAGCCGAACCCGCTCACGAACGACTTGACGGTGTCTGCGGCACCGAGGCTGGCGACCACGCCCACCGCGACCGCCCCGAGTGCCAGGGCCAGGAAAGGGTGCACTTTGAGCCAGGTGATGAGGGTGACGATCAAGGCGACACCGGCGAGGGTGGCAACGATCAGTTGCGTGCCACTGGCGTTCGCGGCGGCTTGGGCGGCGAGCATTGGCGCAGCCAGTAATTGGTGATGATTCATGACACAACTTCGGGTCGAGACGGTGATGCATGCCACTATGGCGGATTAGTACGATGAAATCAAGGATCGTCGTTCATAAGTAGTACGTATCGAACGGCTGACTGGATACGTGTGCTCGCCGGCTTCGGCGCATGCCAGACTGAAGCGGTGGATGAGGTCAGTGGTGGGTGAGTGTGGCGAGCAGCGCCAGTTGCACGAGTCGGTGCTCGATCAGCTGGGGTTCGAGATCGTTTCCGGTGCGCTCCCCGCGGGGGCCCGGATCTCCGCGGAGGAGATCACAGCACGCTTCCAGGTGTCGCGAACGGTCGCGCGGGAAGTGCTGCGTGTCCTCGAATCCCTCGACATGGTGCGGATCCGGCGTCGGGCCGGGGTTACCGTACTAGACCAGCGGGAATGGAATGCTCTGGATCCCAAAATGATTCGCTGGCAGCTGGCCGGTCCCGGCCGCTTCTCGCAGCTGGCCTGGCTCGCCGACCTACGCTCGGGTGTCGAGCCCCTGGCTGCTCGATTAGCCGCCACACACGCCTCGCCGACCCAGTGCGGCGAGCTGACCGCAGCGGTGATCGGCATGTCAGCGACTGCCCGGGCCGCCGACACGGCAGCCTATCTCGAACACGACATGCAGTTCCATGCGACACTTCTAGCCGCGTCAGGAAATCCGCTGCTGGTGGCGTTCGCACCGATCATTCGGGAGGTGCTGGTCGGCCGAACGGAACACGCGCTCATGCCGCACCACGCCGACCCCCGCGCCTTGCAGCTGCACCTCGACGTAGCCTCCGCGGTACAAGCCGGAGACGGTGCGGCCGCGGAAAGTGCGATGCGGGAGATCGTCATCGAGTCGGCGACGGCGGTCGCCCGTCTAGAAGAACAGCCCCAAGCCGATCCGGGCCTATGACAGGACCGGCGGTGGCCACCGCGATCGCTGCATCCGCTGGGGCGAGCATTCCTCTGATCCGCGGATCAGGCGAACAGCTTCTCGGAATTCCCGCGCATCACATCGGCGAGCCTGTCACCGGCGAGTTGTGCCGCGTTGTCGAGCGCTTCTGCGTTGGTTCGCCCTTCAGTGAGGGGTGTGAAGGGCCAGTCGCTACCGTAGTGGATGCGGGAAAGATCGGCGACACCCAGCAGAGCGGGCAGCTGGTCCGGGAGCGGCGACCCGGCTAGGTCGAAGTGCATCTGCTTCAATGCTTTTCGCAGCGGCTGGTCCTTGCCGGTCTGTCGTCCGCCCAGGGCGTCGATGCGTGAGCACAGGACCGAGAGGGCAGCTCCGCCGTGCGGAACGATGACGCGGATATTCGGGTGGCGCTCTGGGACGCCTTCCAGCACCATGTTGGCGATGGTGCGGGTGGTGTCGAAGAGAAACTCGATCATCGTGTTCGGGTAGGGCAGGCCGGTGTCCAGAGTGCCGCAGGCGGTGTGAGGGCTCGTTGGATGCAGGAACAGCACCGCTTTGCGGCGATTCAGTTCGGCGTAGACAGGTTCGAGTACGTCGTTGCCGAGGTAGGTGCCGTTGAAGTTCGTTTCGAACACCACACCGGCGGCACCGAGATCATCCAAGGCGTAGGCGATTTCGGTCAGCGCCCCGTCGATATCGGGCAGCGGGGTCGAGGCGAAGAAGCCGAACCGGTCGGGGTGGGCGGTCTTCAACCGTGCGCCCTCTTCATTTACCCGGCGGGCCAGCGTGCGCGCGGCGATGTTGTCGGTCAGGTTGACACCCGGAGAGGTGATCGAGACATATTGCTTAGTGACACCGAGCTGGTCCATCGCATCGAGCGCCGCGGACTCGCTCCATTGGGGCAACACCGGGATCCCGTCGGGTTTCGAAAGGCCCGCTGCGACCATCTCTTCCCGATAGAAGTCGGGCAAGTAGTGACAGTGCACGTCGATCCGTGGTGTCGCTGTGGGCGTTTCGCTGCTCGGCTGTTGGTCGGCGCACGCCGTCAGTAGTGGAATCGATACGGCCGCGGCAGGCACCGCTGCTGCGGCGGTGCCGAAGACCCTGAACGCGGTCCGGCGATCGAAATCAACCATCTATGTCTCCTGAAAGGTGGCGGTGGCTGACAGAGCGGTCCGGGCTATCGCGTCTTGTCCACGACGGTCTTGCCGCCCTGGATCACAAGCTGCACATTTGCCAGATCGGTGATGCTTTCGGCCGGATTGCCGGACACCACGAGCAGATCCGCCAGTTTCCCGGCCTCGACAGTCCCGAGCCGATCCGACAATCCGAGCACTTCGGAGTTCGTTTTCGTCGCGGCCTCGATTGCTCGCAGCGCCGGGATCTGCTGATCGTTGACCATCATGACCAGCTCGGCGAGCAACCCCCACCCATGTACATCGGGTTGGTGCGCATCCGAACCGACCGCCAGGCGCACGCCGTGGTCGTAGGCGCGTTGGACCAGCTTGTGACCTGCGGTCAGGGTGCGCAGGTCCACCTCTTCGAGCGGCTGTGTCGTTTGCGCACTGACGATCATTGTGGGCGTCACAACCGTGCCCCTCTCCGCCATCAGCGCAAAGGCGCTGTCGTAGGCGGATTCGTCCGTCAACTGCCCCGAACGTGGAATATACATGTGCTCGATATGGTCGACACCCAGCTCGATCGCCCGCATCGCGTCCTCGGCGGTCTCGGTGTGGGCCGTGACTTTCAACTTGTTGCGATGTGCCGCGGTGACAATGGCGGCTATCACATCCCATGGCAGCTTCTGTCCGTTTCCGGCGCCGTTTGGGAACACAATGCCTGACACGATCACTTTGATCAGATCCACGCCTTTCGCCGCGAGGTCATCGACCATCCGGGTCGCCTCGTCGGCGGTCGTCGGCATGCGCGCCGCTTCGGCCGCTGCGGTCGAGTCATTGGCCCACACCGTGCCATTGGGGTGGCCGCCCTTCATCTGGAAGCTCGGGCCACTGGTTACGATCCGGGGTCCTGGCACAGCGTTGCGTGCGACCTCATCGCGTACTTGCAGTGAATCATCGAGAAAATCGCCCAGGCTGCGCACGCTCGTCACTCCGTAGTCCAAGGAACGTGTTCGCGGCACCGCGTAATCATCAGTCAAAGTCCGGCCTCCGAAAGCGGCACTGCTTCCGTTCGGCAATCCGCCCAGGTGTACGTGGGCGTCTATCAACCCCGGCAATATCGTCTTGCCGCGTAGGTCCACAACTGCGGCACCGGTGGGAGTCGGAATACCGGCTCCCAAGGACACGATCCGATCACCGGAGACGACGACCGTCGCGTTCTCGACCGCCGGTCCGCCCCGGCCGTCGATCAGCCGAGCGCCGGTGAATGCCCGGACCTGGGTTCCGGTAGGTGCGGAATCGGAACCCGGTTTTCCGGAGCATGCGGCAGCCATTGCCAAGGGCGCTACCGCCATGCCCATTAGAACCTTTCGGCGCTCAACTGAACCACCGTGTGCCACCAAGGTATGCGTCCTTATGTCTCAGAGAATGGGCCAGCGCGGAGTGCCGGTCGGATGCTTCGGTTCCCCGCTTGTTTGCTGGTTGCTAGAACACACGGTGAATCTCAGGCTAGTGCGCGGCGAAACTGATAACTCTCTGGGAACGCCATCGGGATGGCCCGGAGACCTCATCGGCGCTCGTCCGGTGACCTCCCGCATCCAGTCCGATGGCCTTCCCATAACACCCTCCGTGACCTCGGGTGTTGCGACCACCGGTTGAACCTGAGCAGTTCACCTCTTGGGTTTTCGGTGAGAAGATCCGATCGGCCGGACTACTGCCGTCGTTCGGGACTGTCGGTGACGGGCTCGACAACGCCATGATCGAATCCTTCTGGTCGTCGATGCAGATCGAACTGCTCGACCGCAAGAAATGGAAGATTCGCGTCGTCGACTCGCGAACGCGGCCTTCGGCTACATCGAGATCTTCTACAACCGCCAACGCCGCCACTCCTCCCTCAGCTACCGCACCCCGATCACTTGCGGTTGAGTGGTTCTGTCGAGCCTAGGTTCTGGCTGCCGAGGGATTGATTGAGCCCTGGTTCATGCGCTGCGGCGGCATGAAGATCGTCACCGAACTGTACAAGTGCGTGGCAGCCATGAGCGGCCGGTCGTGCACCGCTTGGATCCGGAGGTTCGAGTGAGCGAGATCGGTGTGACGAACCCTTGGGAAGCACTGCGTGATCAGGCGCAGGGTGGTGCGTTGGAATTCCATCCGCGAGCGGCGCTCGAGGTTGTGGAGGTGGTGGTCGAGCTCCTCGGCGGTGTACTGGCCATTCGTGAGAACGCGACGCAAGTGGAGCACTTCGAACCGCTGTCGAACTTGTCGTCGGGCGAAGCGCTTGCGGTGAAATTCGCGAACAAGGGCGTCGAACTCGGGCGGATCCTCGACGGGCATGTCGCTGTTCTCCGGAACATGATCGAAACTTTCGTCGACGCGGGCCGGCAGTACGCTCGTGTCGAGGATTTGAACGCGGAGGAACTCGGGCGCGTCACCACGCCCCGAGAAGCATCGACCGCGCTGGGACGTTCACCGGAATCCACGCCCATCGCCGGTGACATCGGCAGCGACGGACGTTATCGGGATCCGGGCGATTGGCTGGATCCGGTTGCCGCTCACGAGGTCGACCCCATGTCGGAACAGCTGCGGGAACACGACGAATTCGAGCCGTCCACGATCAGGGACGACATCGAGAACCCCAACGCCCTGCTCTACGAGGACCTCTACGAGCTGGGTCAGAGCATCCGCGCCCAGCAGGTGGCCGACGCGGGCGGGCGTTGGACGTGGATGAGTGAGCAACTCGACGCGATTACCGTCGAGTACGCCAATCGCGTCGATTCCGTGACGGTGGACCAGTGGCGCGGTGCGGGACGTGAGGCGGCCGTCGTGGCTGCGCGGGCGTACGCCGATGGTGTTCGGCAGCTGTCGAACAGCATGGGGCTCATGGCGGACAACCTCGCCTACACCGCGGGGTGGCTGGAAGCGACTCGGGTGAGCATGCCGCAGGAACCGATGAATCCGGCCGGGTCGTCTCGTGCCTTGCCCGCGAACATGGATCCCTACGGCCAGTATTCGATGTCTTACACCGTGGAGGATCCTACTCCTGAGTATCAGGAGGCGCTGCGACAGACGTATGGGGTCGGCATCGATGCCTCGGCCGTCCGGGTGCCGATTCTGCCGCCGGTCGAGTCTGCGTTCGCCCAGGTGCCGGTGCTAGAGCAGGGCGTGGAGGGCGGTGGCGGCGGACAGGGTTCTGGTGCCACGAGTACCGGCACCGAAACGGTGACTGCCGCTGTCACACCGTCGCCGGTTACGGTCGCGGGCGCGGCGATGCCGGTGGCGCCCGTTCCCGCCCCCGGAGGCGGGACGTCGCCTCTACCGACGGTTTACTCGGAACCGGACGCACGTCCGGCGCCGACGACTCCCGCCATGGCGGGTTCAGCGCCGCGCAGCGCCGGGCAGAGTGGGGACAGTACGCGGGAAGTCGCGCGATCACTATCGCCTGATCTCGGTCAGGGTCTGCCTGCGGCTCTGGGGCAAGCAGCTCAACAGGTCTCGGCCGCCCAACGCCCGTCGTCGGGTTCGGCGCCGCCCGCAGCCGCCCGCTCGTTGCCGCACCACGCGTCAGCGGAAGCCGGATCCGGTGCGCGCGGTGCGGGACACTCGACACCAACCGTCGCCGCTCCCAAGCATGACCCGGCCCGCATGGCGAAACTGTTTCCACGCGCGGCCCTGCCTGTCGAACCCGGAGGTGTCGGCGCGGCGGATCGCTTGGCGGCCGCATCGAACTCACCCGGCGTGCCAGGGCCCGCCGGGATGGGTGGCGCCGCCAATAGTGGTGACAAGCGCGACGGGCATCGGCGCGCCGCCTACCTGGAATCGTCGCACCACTTCGAGGAGGCGCTGGGCGAGGCGCCTCGGGTGGTCAACACTCCGGTGATCGAACGATGACGACATGGACACTCGACGACTTCGAGTTCGTCGTCCTGTGGGAACGGTTGCGCGAGGGCTTGCTACCACGCCCTTTCACCTACATCAGCCGGATTCCGCTGGAACGCGACTATCAGCGGGCACGCCGCGAGATCCGGGAACGGTTGCGCACCACGGTATCCGCCGAACTCGAGCGGGCCATCGATGTGGTCGCCCGCCCGGATATCCGGGTGCTCGTCCGCGGCGTCGACGGCAACAACCCCGGCGATCCACGCGGCAGCATTCGGATGCTTGCGGTGCGTCGCGGTGCGAACGGCTATCTGCTGACCCAACGACCGGGTGAAACGATCCAGCACAGTGCGGGTTTCACGATCACCGACTGCGATCCACTGCGCTTGGCCGATCGTGTGGTCGCCGCCCTGCCCGCCATGCCCGGTGGTGGGCACGACGTCGTGCTCCCGATTCCCGACGAGCCGAGCTGCTACGACGACCATGTCGCACCGCCGCGGATATCGGCAGCCTGGCATGACACCCACGAGTCGCTCGGCAGGCAATTCCTGCAACAACAGCCTGCGCGAGTCGGCACGATCGAAATCATCCAGGGCATATCCGTTTTCGGTCCACGCGGTCGCTCCGCGAGACGACTCCACTGGCGAGACCTGCCCGCCGACGGCCGCTACGTGATCCCGAATCGCCAGCCCTACTCTGCCCTTTCCGCCGACAGAGAACGCTTCGTGCGACTGATCAACCACGAGATCGCCGCCGTGGTCTCAGCTATCAAAGACCAGCGATCCTGACTCGGCGGTGCGGGGCGGCCGCCATATTCGTCTTGGCGCCGCGTGGCGCGACTCCGGCAGTCGTAGGCTTCGGGAGCGGTTGAAGCCTGTCGAGCGGGGAGCATCGCCGCGCTGTGCGTATTCGGGGCGAAGCCTCGCCTACCGATGGCCGCCGCGCGAGACCAGATACGACCGCAGCACCACCCGCAGCTCGTCGACCAGAGTGGGCCGCTCATCGGCGTCGGCCTCGACGATGAGCGGCATCAGGCCGCGCAGGAGTTGGATGGCGATGGTGGTGACCCGGTGTCTGTTCGGCGGATCGAGGTCGGGGAAGACCGATCCCACCAACGCCTCGAAGCGCTCATGCAGCGCCGTGTGCGCTGGGCCGACGGCCTCGCGCAGCGGCTGGGGCATGTCGGTGCGGGCGAACAGGGCCTTGAATCCGGGGTGGGCGAGATTGAACTCGACCAGTGGGCCAAGCAGTCGATCCAGCAGGCCGTCCAGGTCGAGACCTTCGGACTCGTCGGGGACGTCGTCGCCGAAAAGTTCGAGCTGGCCGCGATAGTACTCGGCGAGAGCGGCAGCGATCTCATCTTTGTTGCGGAAGTACTGATAGAGGGATCCCGGTGAGATGCCCGCGGCCGCGGCGACCGCGTTCGTCGTGGTCCCCTCGTAACCACGTTCCGAGAGGACCGTCGCGGCGGCGCGCAGGATGTCTTCGATGCGACGGCGGCCTCGCTCCTGACGGCGCACCTCGGGCATGGTCCTCCTCTTGAAAATGCGAGCAACTACTCGTAATATCGGCGATTGCGAGTCTTTGATCGCATATTACGGAGCTTAGCAGAGGGGCCGACCGTGCTCGCATCGTTCATCACCCGCCGTCCTCGCGGCCTGCTCGTCGCAGTGGTGGCGCTGTTCGGTCTGCTGACCGTAGTCGCCACCGGGACGCTGAACAGCCTGTCGCTCAACCGATACGAGAACGCGCACTCCGAATCCGCCTCGGTGCGTGCCGATCTGGCCGCGACGTTCGGCACGGGCAGTCCGAATGTCGCGGTGCTCGTGACGGCGGCCGACGGCGACGTGCGCGCACCCGCCGCAGCGACGGCCGCCGCGCGGCTCACCGATGAGCTCGCGGCCCATCCTGCGGTGGCAGAGGTCCGCTCGTTTTGGCAACCGGGATCTCCGGATACTCTGGCCAGCAAGGATTTTCGATACGGTCTGATCCTGGCTGTCGTCCCTGGCGACGCCGACCAGGTGCGCCGTGATGTGCTCCCTGGCATCGAAACCGATTTGCTCCGCGCGGCTGATCCCGCGATCACGCTGACGCTCGGCGGTGCCGACGAAGTCTTCCGAGATGTCGCCGCGCAGGCCGCCACCGATTTCCTGCGCGCCGAACTGATTGTGATTCCGCTGGTGCTGCTGCTTTTGTGGGTGGTGCTGCGACGGTGGGCGCTGGCGTTGGTGACGATCGGGATCGGCGTCTTCTGCGTGGTCGCCGCGCTGGCGTTGCTGCGTGTGGCGACCATGTTCGTCGAGATATCGACCTTCGCCGCGAACATCGCGCTGGTCTTGGGAATCGGGCTCGGCGTCGACTACGGGTTGTTCATGATCTACCGGTTCCGTGAGGAACTCGGCGCGGGCGCGGCGACAGCCGACGCCGTGCGGTCAGCGGTGAGGGGAGCGGGTCGGACCATAGTGTTCAGCGCCGCGACAGTCGGTGCGAGCCTGGCCGTGCTGCTGGCCTTCCCGTTCCCGTTTCTGGCGTCGTTCGCCTACGCCGGGATCGCCGTCGCCGCGGTTTCGGTGCTCGCCGCGGTGGTGATCCTGCCCGCCGCGTTGCGGCTACTCGGCCACCGCGCAATGCCGCGGCGGCCCGCGGGCGGCCTCGAGACCGGGTTCTGGTTCCGCGCGGCACAACGGGTGATCCGCAGACCGGTGCTGGCCAGCGCCGCGGCGCTACTCGTGCTGGCCGCGCTCGGCGCGCCCGCGCTCGGCGTGAACTTCGGCCCGCCCGACGACCGCGTGCTCCGCGCGCAGCATCCCGTGCGGTCGATGTACGACACGATTCGTGCCGACTTCGCGACCGAGGAGGCCGACGCACTCCAGGTGTACGCCGGCGCGGCCGATCCCGGCGGGCTGCCCGGCTACGCCGCAGCCCTGTCCTCGATTCCCGGTGTATACCGGGTGGATTCGGCCGCGGGCTCGTTCGCGGGCGGCATTGTGGTTGGCCCGCCGTCGGTGGGGATGGCGTCCGACGCGGCGACGTGGCTACGCGTGGTGCCGACAGGCGAGCGGCTTGTGGCCGACCCAGTCGGGCTGGTCGCTGAGATACGTTCGATGCAAGCGCCGTTCGAGGTGCGGGTCGGCGGCTATCCCGCAGAGCTGGCCGACTATCGCGACGGTGTGGCGGCCCGCCTGCCGCTCGTCGCGCTGCTCATCATGTTCGTCACCTACGCCGTGCTGTTCTTGATGACCGGCAGTGTGCTGGCCCCATTGAAGGCGGCGGTGCTGAACATGGTGTCGATGTCGGTGATGTTCGGCGTGCTCGTCTGGGGTTTTCAGAACGGTGCGCTGGCAGGCCTTCTCGGCTTCACGCCCACCGGCAGCATCGAGCCGAGTATCCCGATCCTGATGTTCTGCGTCGCCTACGGCTTGTCGATGGACTACGAGGTCTTTCTGCTGTCGCGGATCAAGGAAGACTACGACCGCACCGCAGATCCGGTCGGCTCCATCCCACGCGGCATCGCTCGCTCGGCTCCGCTGGTCACGGCCGCCGCACTCATCATGGCGGTCTCGTTCGCCGTGTACGGCACCGGCGAGGTGGTCTTCCTCCAGCAGCTCGGACTCGGCATGGCACTCACTGTCGCTGTCGATGCCACCGTGGTGCGCGGCGTGCTCGCGCCCGCGCTGATGCGGTTGGCAGGCCGGGCGAACTGGTGGGCACCCAGACCGCTGCGCAAGTGGCACGACCGCATCGGCCTGCGTGAGCAGGTAGGTCCAGAGCCCGCGGTTGGCCGGGAAGATCTGCTGGTGTGACCCACGGGCATTGCAGTCTCATACGTCATAGAGACGACATGAATATCGTATTTTCTCAGCGGCTTGTGGAGGGGCAGGATGAACCGGTCCGCGATATCCGAGTTCTTACAGTCGCGACGGGCCCGAATCCGGCCGCAGGACATCGGCATCCGCGATGGGATCGGTCGGCGCCGAGTGCCGGGACTGCGACGCGAGGACGTCGCGCTATTGGCAGGCACGAGCGTGGACTACTACGTCCGGCTGGAACAGGGGCGGTGCGCGAACGTCTCCGACGCGGTGCTCGACGCGGTGGCCGGTGCGCTGCGGCTGGATCCCGATGAACGCGAACACCTGTTCCGCATCGCCCGACCGCGTCGTACGCTCGCCGGGGCGCGCCCATTGCCGGGTCCCGAGCTGTGGCGGCTGCTCGACTGGATCGCCGCGCCGGCGCTGGTGGCCGATCACAGGTTGGACGTGCTCGCCTGGAACCGGGCGATGAGCCGCCTTGTCGCCGAAGATCATGGGCCCGCCGCGCGTACGCCCAATCTCGCACGCATGCAATTGGTGGATCCGCGCTCGCGTGAGCGCTATCCGGATCAGCGGGCCAACGCGGCGGTGCTCGTCGCCTACCTGAGGGTCGCAGCGGGCGAATTCGCCGACGACCAGCAGCTGACCGCGCTGATCGATGAATTGCGTGCTTGCAGTGCGGATTTCCGCCGTGAATGGGATGCCTATCCGGTGGGCGTCAGCGCGCACGGCGCGGTCACCGTGGCGCACCCGACGTTCGGCACCCTCGATTTCATCTACGAGGTCGTCAGTGCCGCCCCCGATCGGCGGCGGTCGCTGTGGGTCTATACCGCGGCGGCGGGGACGCGCGAGGAACAGGCGCTAAGAGAACTCGCCGCGGGATGAACATCGAGCTACTCCAGCCGTAGTCCGCAATGTTGTTTCGTAACAGCAGCTTGGCCCGGGTTATAAGCATCTGGTGGCGTCGTCGGTCGGGGTTGGAGCAGGCTTCCGGGCAGGTAGCGGACGGCGGGGGTAGGGCTCTCGTCGGAACCCAGTTGCGGTCGCGATCGTTTGTGCGCGGGGACTATTGGCGCCATTGCCGAGTAGGAACGGTATGGCCGTTGGCAGAGTCGGCCGGGGGCAAATCAGCCCGTAGACCTCATCGGGCGCACCCTACAGGTGATCAGGATGATTCCGTGGGTCGGGCGTCGCCCCAGTACTCGTGTAGGGCGCTGACCCGGTCGCCGCGGATCTCGACGATGATGAGTTCGCGGTTGCGGTAGCCCGCGGTGGTGGGGGAGGCGCCGTGCGATTCGTATTCATAGATTACTCGTGACCCGGCGACGTCGGTGCGTACGCGGTTGCCGGAGACGCGGTTGCCGGAGCGGGCGTGGAACATCACCCATTCCTCGATCTTGTGTCGTCCCGCTGCGCCGGTGAAGAGACCGCGGGCGGGGTCTTCGGGGAAGAGGAAGCTGAATTCGTCGGTCAGTACGGCGAGGAAGGGCTGCCAGTCGCCGGTGCGCCAACCGGTATCGAAGCGGTCCATAGCGTTGTCGGCGACGCGGCGAACGTGGTCCGAGGTGGTCGACGGGTGTTGGGCCGCGGGGTTCGCGGTTGTTGTGCAGGCGATCATCGTGGCGGCGACCAAGGCCGTGAGGCAAATTCGCGTGGCCGCGTGGCGTGATCGTGTGGATTGGCGAGATAGGGATGCGGGTTGATGCGACATGCCGGACTCCTTTGTTGGCCGCCCACTGCTGAAAGCCAAGGCCTGCCTGCGGGTATGCCGGGCCTTCGCGGGGAAGCCCAGTGCGCGAGCGCGCTGGTTGGTGTGACGTCGGATGGGTTCGCTTGTCCGGCAATTCTATTGGGCGACCAGTGTGGAGCCAGGGCTTGCCAGGACCTGGAGCCGCGAGGTCTGCTGTGCTGCTCGAGGCCCCACGCACCACCCGGTCGCCTGCGGAGAACGCCTCCCTTCTCCGGAAGCCCGGACGAGACAGTGCTCGATGTTCAGACCTGCCACGTGCAGTCGTTGTGCATCACCGCGACGGCATGCCGGCGCGGTGCGAGACCGGGCTGTCGCTGCTGATCACGCCTGAACCTACCGCCCCGGAATCGCCGATGCCGGCCGCTGTGTTCGAGTCGTCGGTTGGATGATCTCAGCAGTTCAGGTGCTCGAGGGTTTGGCAGAGTGTGATGGGGTTGGCGTACTCGTCGGTGTGCACCATCAGGCCGTCCTTCCAGTCGAAACGATAGATGTAGACGTTGCGGTACGGGCGGCCGTCGGCTGTGACGAAGTCCCCGTTGGCCTGCGCGAAAGACGTTCCCCCTCGCTCAGCCACGCTGATTCGTAGATCGGTGAACCGCATGGACTGAAAGTTCGTAACGACTCCGCCGATGTAACCCAGGATCTCGTCCTTGTTGGCGAAATGAGCCGCCGGTTCCAGCGCGCCGGAAAATGACATCGGGATGGTCAATGTGGCGTTCTGATCGATCAGCGCATCGATGGCGTCCAGGTCTTTTCGTTCGAATGCCTCGAGGAGTGCGCGGGTCGCTGCCTCGGTCTTCCGCTCCGGTCCCACATCGGCTGGTACTGAGGGTGCGTTGCCGACCATCAGAGCCAGGGTGCCCGCGATGAGGGCGACAAATGTGTGTATGCGCATGACAATTCCTTAGTGGTACCGCGCCTCAAGTGAGACGCAGTATCACTATAAGGGTTCGATGTCCTCTTGGCTAGAATGGTCCGGTGGATCGGTCGGATCAGCTGGAGACATCGCTACGCGACCGCAAGCAACAGCGTGCGCGGCAGGCGATCGTCGAGGCGGCACATGCTCTGTTCGCCGAACGCGGTTTCGACCGAGTAACTGTCGCTGACATAGCCGCCAGGGCGGAGGTCGGCCGGGCGACGTTCTTCCGATACTTCGGCGACAAACAGGAAGTGGTCTTCGCCGACAGCGGCCGTGATCTGGAGGAGGCCCTGGCCGAAGTCGAGCCACCGCTGAACGGCGCCCCGATCGGCGACTCGTTCCCCGCTGCGCTGGCGTTTGTGCGCGCCCTCGTTTTGGCGTTTGTCGGTCAACTGGTCCAACGGCCAGGGGAATACCGCAAGTATGAACGGTTGATCGCCGAGCAGCCCGAACTGCGCGCCCGCAGCCTCGTCAAGCAGCGCGGCTATGTGGACCGGATCACCGCCGAGTTGACCGAACACGGAGCCGATCCGGAGGTAGCGGCACTGGCCAGTGAGATCGGCATGGCCTGCTATTTCGCGGGCCGAGCGGTGACCGACAACGACCCACGTCACCTCCTCGCCGCGATAGCAGCCGCCTTCGACCGGTTTTGGCGAGAGACGGAGTCCGGCGGCGGCGCGTCCGGTTGAGCGGTTGTTCGACCGTGCGGTCGGCGCGACGAATACGCGGTCCTGTCTGGCGTCGGCAGCGTCGCGCCGCCCTTTCCGTCGCTTCGCCGTCGGCTGCGTGGTAGATCAGGTACCGGCTTGTGTCATGAGTCGACGCTCGAGCTCGGCGTTCACGGTATGGGAGAGGGGCGTGGAACGGAGTCGGTCGTTTGGATGATCTGGCCGGTGACGAATCTGCTCCAGATGCCGAGTTCGAGTGGTTGGCCGGGAAGGGCGAAGGATTCGAGGTAGCTGTGGGTGCCGGTGTGGTCTGTGCGGGTGGTGCCGAAGGTGACTCGGAAGCGGGTGGTGGCGCTGCGCTGTTGCGGCGGTAAGGGTGACGGGAGTAGTTCGTCGAGGCCGACTCCGTAGGGGCTGCCAGGGTGGCCGGTGACCGGTTCGAGGGTGTTTTCGAGGATCGCGCCGGTGGCGGGGATGGTGATCAGGACTCCGTGGTCGCCGTTGGAGTATCGGGTGTTGAAGACGAAAACGTCGGCGGTGGTGGCGGGATGGATCTCGGCGGTCCCTGAGCCGACTTGGGAACCGGTGGGGCAGCCGGCGATGCCGTGCGTGGCTAGTTCGGTACGGCTGCAGACCGGGAACCGGTCGGCGTTGATGCGGATCGATTTGTCGAACAGGAAGACGAATTGGGTTGCGGCAGACGGCTTTTCGCCTGATTCGGTGCGGCTGGTGCGGTCGAATTCGACGGTGATGCCGGTGAAATACCCGTGATCAGGGGTGACGGTCGCGGTCAACGTGTCGAAATTGACGGGACCGTCGACGGCAGCGTCTGCCGGTGCGGCGGGACCGCCTGGAGTCGGTGGTCCGGGGCTTTCGCCACCGGCGGCTCCGGGTGCGGCGGAGAGCAATGCGGTGCAGCCGATGACCGCGGCGATCGTTGTCGATGGCCTTCTCATGGAGTCCTCCTGGTGTTGTCGACTCGTCCCGGGGTGTGGTGTGGTCAGGTGGGGCAGGTGTCGGCGCGGGGTGGTTGTAATGCGGTGATGGTGAATGGAAGTTCGGGACGTTGGTTGCGTTGCCCGATGTTGTATTGGCTGTTGACGATCAGCAGGCGGCCCTCGGCCATGCGGGCGGTGCTGGGGTGGAGGAAGTCAGGATGCGTGGTCGCGCAACGCAATTGGGCGCTGGTATGGTCCGATGACAGGTGTAGCAGCGACACCTGTGGTCGCGGGTTCTGTGGTGACAATCCGCCCTGGACGACATACAGGTCGCTGCCGGAGACGACGAGACCGTCTCCGCCGAACAACCGAGTGGGGCCGAGATCGACTTCGGTCACGTCGCTGGTGCGGGTGTCGATGCGGTACAGGCCGCCGGTCATCGAATGCACCGCCAGCAGCGTTGTTTCGTCGACGGCGGCGATGCCGTTGAGGTTGTGCCCGTCCACCCGCGGCACCGTGGTGCCAGTCAGGTCGAGCCAGGTGTGCAGCTGCCATTGCCCGCTGGATTCGGTGACTCGGTAGATCACATGTGCCAGGGAGTCGGTGAGGAAGGCGGTGCCATCGGGTGTGATGGTGATGTCGTTGACGAATCCGCCGTCGATGCCGGTGAGGGTGGCGAGCAGGACTCCGGATCCGATGTCGTGGATCCACAGCCGGTTGGTCGGGCCACCGCCGATGAAAAGCCTGCCACGGTCATCGGAGACCAGCCCGCTTGTCGTTGTCCGGCCCTCGGCGCCGCCAGGAAGCCATTCATGCGCTTGCGGATCGTCCGGGTAGCCACGGAATACGGTGCCGTCGCGGGTGCTGCCGGTGAAGAACGACCCGCTCGCATGGTCATAGGCCAGCCCGCCGGGGAATGCGGAATCGCCGGGCACCACATACTGCTCAGGTCGCACCGGCTCCGCCTCGGTGCCACAGGATCCCAGCACGATGGCGAAAACCGCCATCACTGTCGCGACCCGGCCCCTGCGCAACCGTCGTGTAGGTGCCACCGAGCGAGTTCGAATCCTCATGTCCCGCAACGGTATGCCCGCGCTCCGGCGATATCCAGGACCGCGGCAGACCTGGTAGAACCAATCCGATTGTGCTAGACGCGCCGGAGTGTGACGCAGATCAGTGTGGCCGGGCCGGCGCCGTAACTGGTCACCATGATCCTGGGACAGCGAAAACCAGGATCGGCGAAACCTGGCACTGGTTACGTGCGCGTGCGATCCTCGCTCGCATGGAGCCGACGCCGACCGCTCTGACAACGGGAGGGCGCCGACACGACCACGGCGTCGGCCACCGCGGTAGGAGCCAGCGGCATTCTCATCGCTTGTGTGAGGAGTATGTCTCGTGGTGGCGGGCGCTCAGCGGTCCGCGCAAAGGTGACTCGAACCCAGCCGCCCACAGCCGACTGCGGAGCTGTTATCGACACGAGGTTCGGTCGGCGCGGCTACCGCCGCGGTTGTGGTCCGGTGTAGCGCAGAATCCACAGGCCTTGGTTCTTGTCGGTGATATAGATGAAGCCGCGGCGGTCCACGACGACGTCCTCAGTTTGTGTAACCAGGGCGTCTTCGGGCATGGGTCCGTATCGGCGGGTAGGTTCCGGCGGCAGGAAGTACCCGGTCTCGCGAACCAGGCGGGGATTGGACACGTCGTAGATCCGCAGGCCGGCGTTGAAGTGAGCGATATAGAACAAATCGCCTTGCGGTTGCACATCGGGGTGGTGCTGGTTGTGGTTGATGTTGTGCGGACCACGCCACCCACCCCGGGTGGCGAAGTCGGCGTAGGGCGCACCAGGCGGCGGCACAGGCTCAGGGAACAGCGACAGCAAGTACGGACTGGTGGGGTCACGGATGTCGACCACCGAAGCGTGGTGCGTTGCGCCGTCGGCGTAGGTGGTGTGCTCGGAGTTGACGAACGCGATCCCGTGTTGCGGCAACGGCAATACGCTGTGGACGCCGAAGCGGGAGTGAAACGGCGGACTGAACGACAAGTGGCCGACTTGCCGGGGGCGCGCGATATCGGAGATATCGAGCACGATCATTCCCGCGCCCCCGTAGGGGAGGTAGGCGAGACGGCCGTCGATGTAGGCGGGACCATGCAGGGACACGTCGTGCCCGCTCGAGCAGCACGGCGTCGGGAAGTCGAGATGGCCGTCTTGCCGGTCGCGTGGTGCGCTGGCGGGCTCGCCGCCTGCGGCGTGCTGGCCGGGAACCCACCACCTCCCGGCCTCGGTGGGCGCGGCCGGATTCGAGATATCCACTGCGACATAGATATTGCCGCGGTAGCCAGGCATACCCGCGGCCAGATGCGCATACCTTCCACCCGGGTAGTGGTTGCGATGGGTGCCGCTACCGCCGGTGCGGAAATGCCCGAGCTGCTTCGGCCGGACCGGATCGGCGATGTCCCACAGGTAAATTCCTTCCTCGAACGCCGCGATCGGGTCGCCACCGAAGTTCGGGAACACCTTTTCCAGGGCTGTCACCATCAGATCGCCGGACAGATCGACCTGCAACGTCCACGTGTCGACCGGACCGGGCACGAAGGCCGCGACTTCCGGTCGAGTCGGATCGGTCACGTCCACCACACTCCACCCCGAATGCCACACATGCCCCACGTACAGATACCAGCGCCCACCTTTCTGCCGAATCGCCATCTTGAATCCGGGCCGGTGCTCGAGATCGCTGTATCCGACGGCCTCGACATTGTGAGCTGCGCCCCCCGGCGAGCCCGGAACCGTCGGACCGGAAAGCTGGTGTGTCCCGGCACCGAAAGCTCCGGCCATTACAGCCGAGCTGCGCAATACATTTCGCCGCGACAACTGAGAATCTGTCATGGGCGGACTCCTGCCGTTGTGCCGATGTGTCTTTCGACAGTCCCAGCGGGCAGTGCCGACACCCAGGCCGCGCCACTTCCTCGGATGAATCTACCGGGGGACCGGCGATACCACCCTGAACGTTCCCACAACCTGACCGAGGAGTGACGACATGGCTGCCCATCCGGATCTTGGAGCATTCCTGAAATCCCGGCGGGCCCGGATCACCCCCGCCGAGGCCGGACTCGCCGACGGACGCGGTCGCCGCCGGGTCCCGGGGCTACGCCGCGAAGAACTCGCGCAGCTGGCGTCGATCAGTGTCGACTACTACATCCGGTTCGAGCAGGGCCGCGCAGGCCGGGTCTCGGACAGCGTGCTCGACGTCATCGCCGATGTACTGCACCTCGATACCGACGAACGCGACCACCTGACCCACTTGGCCCGACCCATGGCCAGACCTGTTACGCCGCCGACTCCGCAGCGGCCGCATTCCGGGCTGCTGCGCGTGCTATCGGCCCTCGACGCCCGGCCGGCGTTCATCCTTGGACGCCGCATGGAAGTGCTGGCATGGAACGCCTTCGCGTGCCGACTGATCACCGACTTCGACACCCTTCCCGCCCGGCAACGCAACCTGGCGCGGCTGGTACTGCTCGACGAAAAAGTCCAGCGCCTATACCCCAATCGCGACCTGGCCGTATCCAACGCTGTGGGCTACCTACGGCGCGACCTCGGCCGTCACCCCGGCGATCTCGCGCTCGGCGCACTTGTCGACGAACTCTCCTCGCGCAGTGAGGAATTCCGCGAAAAGTGGGACCAGCACACCGTCCGGCGCAAGGGACACGGAATCAAGCAGTTCGATCATCCACTTGTCGGAGAATTCGAACTCACCTACGAATCTGTCGAACTTCCCGGCGAGCACGACCAAGTACTCGTCCTCTACACCGCCGACACCGGCACCCTCGCGGCAACCAAACTCGAGCTGCTAACCCCTCCGCCGCCCTGAGGTGTGGCATGCGGGCAGTAGAGGGACCCAGACTTGCGAACTCCGAGATGGCCGTCTGGTTCACAGGCATCTCCAGCGGCTGGTGCGCGGCGGGGGACTGCTGCGAGCGCGGCGGGTTGGCTCGTTCCAGTGCCGCATTGAGCCGGTAGGCCCCGCCGGTCCACCGAGCGCAGTCGAGGCGCTTCCGCCGCCGCGGGGCCGGGCTCGGAAGGCGCTCCCGGCAGGACGCACGCTCGCCGCCATGGACAACACGAACCACCGCTGTCTCGACCCCCGACCGGGCCTGCCGCCAGGCAAGATCGCCTTCATCGCCGGCGCAGGTCGCGGTATGGGCGTCGCCAGCGACACGACTGTTCGCCCGCGACGGCGCTCGCGTCCTGCTCGCGGCCCGGACCAAAACACAGCTCGAGGCGGTGACCGCCGAGGTCCGCGCGGCCGCTGACGCCGCTTTACACAGTCTGTGATCTGGCCGACCGACCCAGCATCCAACGCTCACACCCTCGTCCGCGTGCAGCCGACGCCACGAGATCGTCCAGGTCGGCCGCTTGGTGCTCAGCAACCGCGCCTCCCACGTGACCGGGCCGGTCCTGCCCGTGGACGGCGGGATGGCGGAGCGAACGGGCCAACGGTGGGTCCTCAGCCATAGCGGGATTGTCGCGGACCGGAGGTCGATGAGTTGTGTGGCCCCAGACCAGGTCCGGAGAGAAGCGGGCGCGAGAGCAATTGCGGCGCGATGTCAACAGTACAGCGGGGTCCTGGCGAACCCAGGTTCAGCAGACCACAGGCTTCGCAGGGCGCTGGCTAGTGCGCAATCGTGGCCCGAAGATCGTGTCACGCTGCGGGATTCATGGAAGCGCGACGGCGCGGCCCGCCTTCCGCGGAGTTGCTCCGGCATGCGCGAATGGCCGAGGGGACCGCCGGCCGCGCCGAGACCGACCGCATTACAGGATTCGCGGCGCGGCGCACGGCGGCGAATTGCGTGCTCGATCATCGTTTCCGCAGGTGAATTTCTGTGGTTAAGGCATGTGTCCCCCTCCGGACACCAGTGCAAATCGGCCCCGGCAACTTCGGTTGTCGGGGCTGATGCCGTTTGCAGAGGTGGAGGGTCTGGTAGAGTCCGCTCGGTTGGATCGGCGCTCTCGCGGTGTCAACCGCCGGGAATGTCGCCGAGGGAGTCGATGAGCTCGCAGCGCAGCAATCCGCGCAGCAGGTACTCGCGTGGCGAGGGTTTCCTTGTGCGTTCCAGGCGGCCGCGGACGCCGTTTCCTGTGCTGGCGCGTTGTCTGCGGATGAGTTGGGCTTGGGTGAAGGTTTCGACCGTGGCGACGGCGGGATGCGCGGGTTTCTTGGATCGGATGATGCGGTGGTTGGGGGAGCGGCGAAGGCGGGTGATGTGGCCGGCGGCGACATCGTCGGGATCGAGGAGTTCTTCGTGTTTGTTCCAGCGGCCGAAGATGGCGTAGCCGGTGTAGCGAGGGTTCTGCAGGATGGCGGAGACGGTGCTGGCTTGCCAGCCGTCTTGGGATCGGTGCCGGTTCTGCTCGGGTCGGTGTGCGGACGGGCAGGGGATACCCTCGCGGTTGAGTTCGTGCGCGATGGCCTTGTCGCCGCGACCGGCGATGTAATCGCGGAAGATTCGTTGGACCACGGCTGCGGCGGCCACGTCCAGTGACAGGATCCGCAGCCGGGACCCGTCGGAGGCCCGGTTCGGGTTCGGGTGTGGTGGACCGTCGACAACCGTGTAGCCGTACGGTGCACGGCCGCCTTGATGGCGACCTTCGTTGAGGACTTGGGCGTCCATGCTGGCTCGGGTCCGCTGTTGAACGTGCTGGCGTTCGGACTCACTCAGGCCACCGAGCATGCTCATCATGATCGAGTGGGTCACGTTGTGGGGATCGAAGCGTCCGCCCAGTTCGGGCACCCAGACCTCGACCGCGTGGGCCTGAATGCGAGGCGCCACGAGACTGAACTGGTTGCCGAACCAGCAGATACGAGGTTTCGGGATCTTGGTTGTCCTCCCAATGCTCAACATCAACCCCAGGATGCTCACTCGTTTGGCCGAGATCGAAGAAGACCTGGTCGCACAGCGGGCGCACGCCGAACAGAAATCCTGGCTCGGCGAGATCGAAGGGATCGACCTGACGTTGTCCTTCCTGCGGCCGCAGCGCAGAGAAGAGCGATTGGCACGGCTTGCGCCAGCCGGGCCGGTCATGGTCACACTGGCACCGCCGCCGCGCACCGGATAGAACACATTCACGCCCTTGCGGGACAGCCCAAATTGGTTGTCCCGCAAGGCGACACATCAACCCAGCGGGGCCATCCACGGGACCGCGTTGCTCGCGAAGCTCTGCTTGACCGGCACCAGGTCGGAATGGTCATCGAGCGCCGTGATCGTGACTCCCACCAAGCCTGCTTCATCGCCCTTGGACGCAACCGACGACCCACACGCCGGACAGAATCCCCGACCGATCCCCGGGAACGTCTCGAACCAGATCGGTTCCCCGCCTGGGCCCGTCCAAGCGAAACCTTCCTCGGGAAAGGACACCCACGACATCACTGGGCCGCCTGAAAGCCGCTGACAGTGCTCGCACGAGCACAGGTGAGGGAAATCCGGGTCACCGGTCGCGGAGAACCGGATATTGCCGCAGAGACAGCCGCCGTTCACGTCGCTCCTTCTTGTTGGGCACCATGCCGTTTCATTCGAGGCCGCGCGATCTGGTCGCCGATAGCGCCGCTGCTCGGCACATCCTTCGCCGTCGCGACACCGCGCGGGCACGGGCAACTCTGTCACACACCCGACGGCGAGTCCGCTCGCATGGTGCAGAGAAGCGGCAACATCCGATGTGAGGCTTCGGGCGAGCTGACTTTCCCTCATCTTTGTTTCGTCCCCCCTGCCAGAAATTGTCCGGCGGAGCTATTCTGCGCGGTGTCGACGTCTGCGCTGGAAACGGGATCGCTCAGCAGCCGCCTTCCCATCGTTACGAGCCGGCGCCCGGCGACTGTTCGCAACTTATTGCGGTGAGCCGGTGCTCGATTGTCCCCGGATGGCATTGCCGCACAGTATCGCGCGCATTCGGCCCCGACCGGCGTCGTGGCTCGGCGAAGTACATCGCTGCGCTTCGACGTCGTCACCTGTGTCTTTCCGGCCGATCGAGCGCAAGACATGATGGAGGCCTACGGGAACCTCACCGAGCAGCTTCACGCGCGGTGGGGCGTCCTGCGCTATGTGCCCTGGCCGGAGTCGCCGTTGTCGACACGTCGGCGCCGCGCCGCCCGCAACTCGGGGTCCAGACGTTCACGCATGAAGGGGTCGGCCCCTGGGCCCGCCAAGAAGGCGAGGTCGACGGTCGAGAGCGGGCGTCCGCTGTGCTGGTCCATGAGGCTGGGCACGATCTCGTCCCCGGTGTCCCGATCGGTCAGGACAACACTCGGCGCGTCCGTTCCCGCGTGTTTGCGGCCCCAGGCGTACAAGGCGACGATGACCGGGGAGAGGTCTCGGCCCTTGTCGGTGATGAGGTACTCGTAGCGGGGCGGGGACTGGCTGTAGCGCCTGCGTTCGAGCAGCCCGGATTCGACCAGTGCGCGCAATCGCCTGGTCAGCATGTTCGGGGCGATGCCGAGGTTGTGTTCGAACTCGTCGAATCTGGTGAACCCGTCCAGCGCGTCGCGCACGATCAGCAACGTCCACCAGTCGCCGACATACTCCAGAGCGCCCGCTATCGGGCACCCCATCGCTTGGAAACTCGTTCGTCGCACCCTCTGATCCTTTCACGACCCCATAGTAACTTGCATAATAGTAGTCACTAGTTCTAGCGTTGGCGCCGCGGCCGGATCTCGAGCCGCCACATCTCACCCCTGGTGAACGATCGAAAGGCGCACTTGTGACTTCCTCTACCGACAGCCCCTCAACCACCCTGGTCATCGGCGCGGGCGGGCGACACGGTGGCACCGGTTCACATGTCGTGCGGCGTCTGCGCGAACACCATCACAAGGTGCGGGTGCTGGTACGCACCGATGACGAACGCGCACAACACCTTCGCGCCCTCGGCGCGCAGATCGTCGTGGGCGATCTGCTCGATCACCGGACGTTGGGCGCGGCCGTGCAGGACGTCGACACCGTGTATTTCACCTACCCGGTCGCTCCCGGCATCGTGCAGGCCGCGGCCGATCTGGCCGCCGCGATCCGGCACGCCGCGACCACGCCGCGACTGGTGGTGATGTCCATGGGGGTCTCGGCCTCCGACAGCCCCAGTGGACTGGGACGCGCGCAATGGGCCGCCGAGGAGGTGCTGTCCTGGGCGGGACTGGAACCGACGATCTTGCGGATCCAGGCGCTGTTCTACGAGAACATCGTGCTGCTGCACGCCGGATCCATCCGCCGGACCGGCGGCTTCGCCAACAGTTTCGGCGATGCCGCGGTGCCGTGGATCAGCGGTCTCGACGCCGCCGATCTCGCCGTGGCCGCCCTGACCGACCCGGCCCGATACCCTCGCGGCGCCACGCTCTACCCGCTGGGGGCGGCCGTGCACAGCCACGCCGAAATCGCCGCTCTCATCGGCGCCGAAACAGGGGCACCGGTCCGATACACCCACATCCCCGCCGGGCAATGGCAGAGCGAACTGGAAGACCTCGCACACAGCGGCGCCGAATCATCCGTCAACCTCGCGATGGCACAGCATATTTCGACCATCGGTGCGGGATTCTCCCGGCTGCCCTCGGCCCCGCCGACCGATGCCGCCGCGCTCACCGAGGCCCTCGGCCGCACGCCGCAGACGTTCACCGAGTTCCTCCGCGAGCACCGCCACCACTTCGTTGCAACCCCCGGCCGTTGATCCATCGGACACGGAAACTGTTCAGGCATATGCACCCTTAGTCCGGAGAAAGTAGTTCCAGATCCGCGCTGACTGCGGGATATCGGTGCGGACCCACAATGGGTCCTCGCTGTAGGGCACTGGTGGTCTCCTCGTCCGCTACGCCGAGCGGCCGTGGTTGGCGGCACGGTCGAGTTCGGCGCGCAGGCCACACAGCGTCGCGTGCAACAGTTCGAGGTCAACGCTGGTTGGGATCGCCAGGACTTCCGTTTCGCTCAACAGCATGTCGGTGATAGTTGGGTCCTCGCGCTGGCGGGCGGGAGAGTCTGTTTCGGTGGCGGCGTCCATTTTGGTGCTCCTGATGAGTGGTAGACGAACTGCCGGTGCACGGAAGCTGTTGCGCGGCAGTTCGTTCTGGCGTCAGGCGAGTTGGGCGGCGCGCAGGATGAGCTCGATCTGGGGTCTGATGCCGGAGATCGTTGCCTGGATGCCGTTGTCGTGTTGCACGGTCATGCCGATGACCACGGTGAACAGGAACGACACCGCCAGGTCGACATCGAGCTTCGGCTCGGATGGATCGAAAGTGACTGTGGCGGTGAGTAGTTCGGTGATCGCGTCGCCGATAAGGGTGAGGCATGATGGGCGCACCTTCCAGAAAACGAAAGAACGCCAGACCGGAGCTGACGCTCCGACCTGGCGTTCACGGGGACGGGAAAGGCAAAGCAACTACGGCGCAGGACGAGACATCGCAGGCAGGCCGAGGTTTAGGCCGCCACAGGCACTGCGGTCGCCACCGCGAGCGCGGCGTCCTCGAGGGCGAGGAGCCGATCCTCGGCGAGCTCGTACCAGCGGGCTTCGAACCCCTTGCGCGCCTTGGGCGCCACCACATCCGGGGCTGAGACGAAGAACTCCTCCAACCGCGGATAGCTCGTCGACGGCGCGGTCAACCAGACACGGACGTGCTCGCCGTCGACCTGCGGGCTGATCCGCAGTTCGGCGGCGAGGCGATGCAGCAGCGCCGTGGTGTGGGCGCGGTCGCCGCGGGCGATGACCTCGACCGCGCGCCACGCGCGGGCGGGAACGCTGTAGCAGCGCCGCACCCGATACGCCGCCCACCGGCAGCGGTCCAACTCCGCGGCGGCCAAGGCCAGAACTTGGTGTGCGCCATCGCGGCGCAACCGATTGGTCAACGACTTGCCCGGCCCGAACAGCCCCGAGTTGCGGTTGAGGGCGAGCGCGACGTACTCATCGACCAGATGCTTGAACGCCTCGGCCGGGGCGGCTTGGAAGCGGGCCAGCTGCTCGGGCCAGCTCGGGCGGGAGACGAAACGACAAGTTATTGCGAATATCTGATAACGATCGCCGACAGGCCTCACCGAGTCCGTGTCAGGTGTAGCCCGGCTGGACTGATGGCGACAGCCCGAGATGACCTCGGGCTTGTCGCTTCCGGCTGAATACT
>NZ_BDAU01000034.1 GCF_001612615.1 Nocardia amikacinitolerans NBRC 108937
CGACCGGACATCCGTCGTTCGTGATGTCGAACAGCTTCTCCAACCAGGTGATCGCCCAGATCGAGCTGTGGACCAAGCCGGACGAGTACGACAACGAGGTCTACCGCCTGCCCAAGCACCTGGACGAGAAGGTCGCCCGCATCCACGTCGAGGCGCTCGGCGGCACGCTGACCAAGCTCACCAAGGACCAGGCCGAATACATCGGCGTCGACGTCGAGGGCCCCTACAAGCCGGACCACTACCGGTACTGAGCCCCCCGCTTCGTACGAGCGGCCCGGCAACCCGCGCGGTTGCCGGGCCGCTCGGCGTGTAAGTCCTTGTAGCGCAAGCGCGCCGAGACGCGCGACCAGATCCGCGGATCGGTGCCGGGAACGGCGATCGAGGTTCGCCGAACCCGTCGGCCTCGAAGCGCGCGGACCTGTCGCCTGCGCCGCCGGTGTCGGTGGACGGCGCGGCACCGGCGATCGGTACTGTGACCTGCCATGGGTGCCCTCATCGCGGTGGAAGGTCTGGACGGCGCAGGGAAGCGCACGCTGACCGACGCCGTGATCGCCGCGCTCGCCGAGCGCGGGTTGCACGCGGCCACGTTGGCCTTCCCGCGCTACGGCCGGTCGGTGCACGCCGATCTCGCCGCCGAGGCACTGCGCGGCGCGCACGGCGACCTTGCCGACTCGGTGTACGCGATGGCGTTGCTGTTCGCACTGGACCGCGCCGAAGCGCGCGCGGAGCTGGCGAAACTCTTGGCGGACAACGACATCCTGATCCTGGACCGCTACGTGGCCTCCAACGCCGCCTACAACGCCGCTCGGCTGCACCAGTCCGCCGACGGTGAGATGGCGCGCTGGACAGCCGATTTGGAGTTCGGCCGGTTCGGCATGCCGAAGCCCGACGTGCAAGTGTTGCTGGACGTCTCGACCGAGGTGGCCGCCGAACGTGCGCGCCTGCGCGGCGAACTCGACGAGTCACGTGCGCTCGACGCGTACGAACGCGACGGTGGGCTCCAGCGGCGCACTCTGGAGGTGTACCGTGAGCTGGCCGAACGGAACTGGCACGGCCGGTGGTGGACGTACCGAATCGGTGACGATCCGGCATCGCTGGCCACGCGTATCGCCGAAATTGTTGCCCGATAGGGTTGGATGTGCGGCGGGTTCGCACCAGTGTTGGCGTGGCGGCCCGATCCTGGCCTGGGAGATGACAACATAGTAATTATGAAGCCGAAGATTCTGGTCGTCGACGACGATATGGCACTCGCTGAGATGCTCACGATCGTCCTGCGCGGGGAAGGGTTCGACCCGCACGTGGTCGGCGACGGTACGCAGGCACTGGCGGCGGTTCGCGAGATCCGCCCCGATCTGGTGTTGCTGGACCTGATGCTGCCCGGCATGAACGGCATCGATGTGTGCCGCGTGCTGCGGGCCGATTCCGGAGTCCCGATCGTCATGCTCACGGCGAAGACCGACACGGTCGACGTCGTGCTCGGTCTGGAGTCCGGTGCCGACGATTACATCGTCAAGCCGTTCAAACCGAAGGAGCTCGTCGCCAGGGTGCGCGCCCGCCTGCGCCGTACCGAAGAAGAGCCCGCGGAGCTGCTGTCGATCGCGGACATCGTCATCGACGTGCCCGCGCACAAGGTGAGCAGGGGCGGTCAGCAGATCTCGCTGACCCCGCTCGAGTTCGACCTGCTTGTCGCCCTCGCCCGCAAGCCGCGCCAGGTGTTCACCCGCGAGGTGCTGCTCGAGCAGGTCTGGGGCTACCGGCACGCGGCCGACACCCGGCTGGTCAACGTGCACGTGCAGCGGCTGCGCGCCAAGGTCGAGAAGGATCCGGAGAATCCCGAGATCGTGCTCACCGTCCGAGGCGTCGGCTACAAGGCCGGACCGCCGTGACCGATGGCGATGCCCAGCAGGCGGACGCCAAGGGCTCGAAAGAGACCGCGTCCGCCGTGGGTGATCGGGTGGGCGTGCCGCGCGGGACGCTGGCACGTCTCGAGCGTTCGCTCGCCCCGGTGGCCGCCTGGTTCAAGGAGGCGGGCACCGCGCTCGGTCATGTCTGGCGCCGGTCGCTGCAGCTGCGCGTCATCGTCTCCACGCTGACGCTCTCGCTCATCGTGATCACCATCCTCGGCGTCGTGCTGACAAGTCAGATCACCGACCGGCTGTTGGACGCGAAGATCAACGCCGCCGTCGAGGAGATGGACCGCGCCCGCAACTCGGTGGAGAGCCAGTTGGTCGGCGTGCAGGACGCGGGCACCCAGCAGCAGCGTCTCACCGACGCGCGCAACTCGCTGTCCAACCGCGGCGGGACCGGTCAATCCACCGGCGCCGCAGGCAGTTTCGACTCCGCGCTGAGCATGGTCGGCGGCACGCCGCAGCAGCCGATCTCGTCCGGCCCGATCACCGAGATACCGGAGGAACTGCGCCGGTTCGTCCAGCGCAATCAGGTCAGCTATCAGTTCGCCACGGTCGAGGATCCGGACGGCTACCAAGGGCGGGCGCTGATCATCGGCAGCCCGAGCGCCGAGGTGCCGACGCTGGAGATCTACCTGATCTTCCCGCTGGCCAACGAGGAGCGCAGCCTCGCGCTGATGCGCGGCACCATGATGATCGGCGGTTTGGTGCTGCTCGTCCTGCTCGCCGCGATCACCGCGCTGGTCACCAGGCAGGTCGTGCTGCCGATCCGGTCCGCGGCGCGGATCGCCAGCCGCTTCGCCGACGGTCGCCTCAAGGAGCGCATGCTGGTGCGCGGCGAGGACGACATGGCGCGGCTGGCGCAGGCGTTCAACGAGATGGCCGAGAGCCTGTCCAACCAGATCACCCAGCTCGAGGAGTTCGGCAATCTGCAGCGACGGTTCACCTCGGACGTCAGCCACGAGCTGCGCACGCCGCTCACGACGGTGCGCATGGCCGCCGACCTGATCCACGGCAGCAGCGAGGACCTCGATCCCGCGCTGGCGCGCAGCGCCGAGCTGCTGGTCACCGAGCTGGACCGGTTCGAGGGTCTGCTCAACGACCTGTTGGAGATCAGCCGCCACGACGCGGGCGTCGCCGAACTCCAGGTGGAGTCGCTCGACGTGCGGATGTGCGCGCGGGCCGCGATCTCGACAGTGCGGCACCTGGCCAAGGAGTCCGGCGTCGAGGTCGTCATCGACCTGCCGGAGGATCCGCTGGTCGCCGAGGTCGACCCGCGCCGCGTGGAACGGGTGCTGCGCAACCTGCTCGCCAACGCCATCGACCACAGCGAGGGCAAGCCGGTGCTGATCCGGATGCGCGGCGACACCGAGGCCAACGCCGTCGCCGTCGTGGTGCGCGACCAGGGCGTCGGCCTGCGGCCCGGCGAGGAGAAGCTGGTCTTCAACCGGTTCTGGCGCTCCGATCCGTCGCGCATGCGCCGTTCCGGCGGCACCGGCCTCGGACTGTCGATCAGCGTCGAGGACGCCAACCTGCACGAGGGCAGGCTGGACGCCTGGGGCGAGGTCGGCGTCGGCGCCAGCTTCCGCCTGACCCTGCCGCTGGTGCGCGGCCGCAAGATGGGCGCCAGTCCGCTGCCGCTGGAGCCGGGGCGCCGGACGGCGCCGCGTCCGTCCGATACCGAAAGCGATACGCCGACGGTGCCGTTCCCACAGTCGGCCGGCGCGGTGGATCCGGTCGGTGCGAACGGGACCCCGTCGACCGGTACGGCGAACGGCGTGCGGGCGCGCGAAGCGGCGGAGAACCCCGCTGCGGACGCGGCGGCGGCGAACGGTATCGAACAGCCGACCCACGCGCGCAATGGCGTCAGCGAGGCAGCGGAGGGGTCGCACGCGGCCGATACGGACAGCTCCGGCGCGCAACGACCGGACGGGTCCGGCTCCGGCCGGGTGCTCACCGAACCCGGAGACGTACAGTCATGAGAATGCTCGGTGCCAGATCGTCCCGACTGGCCGTGGTCGCGGTGCTCGTCACAGCGCTGCTGGCGATCAGCGGCTGCGCGAGCCTGCCGGAATCCTCGGCCCCGCAAGCGCTTGGCACGCTCAATCGGGAACCGACCTCCGACGGGCCGCCGCCGCCCATCCAGGGCCGCGATCCCGATCTGCTGCTGCGGGATTTCCTGCAGGCGACCGCCGACCCGGCGAACCGGCACCTTGCCGCCCGCCAGTACATGACGCCGTCGGCCTCGGCGCAGTGGGAGGACGGCGCGAGCACGACGATCGTCGACAAGCCGGATACGTTGCGCGAATCGCGCTCCGGTGACAAGGCCACCTATGTCATCCGCGCGCAGAAGGTCGGGGAACTGGCTCCGGACGGCGCCTACCGCGCGGTCGAGGGCATGGTCGAGAACAAGATCGAGATGAGCCGGGTCGACGGCGAGTGGCGCATCGACGAGCTGCCCGACGGTGTCGTGATGGACCGGACGGCGTTCAACAAGTCCTACCGCCGCTACGTGCTCTACTTCGTGGAACCGGGCGGCGCCTCGGTCGTGCCCGATCTGCGCTGGATCTCGGTGTCCAAGAATCAGCTCACCCAGCGGCTGCTGACCCTGCTCACCGAGGGGCCGCAGCCGGAGCTCGGCTCGGTCGTGCGCAACCAGCTCGCCCAGCCGGTCGCGCTGCGGGGTCCGATCACCAAGGCCAACGGCGATCCGGACGAGGTCGGCATCGGGCTCGGCGGCGTGCGCGTCGACTTCGCGGGCGCGGGCGGGCTGAGTCCGCGCGACCGCGAACTGCTTGCCGCCCAGGTGGTGCTGACTCTGGCGGGCGCCGACGTCCTCGGCCCCTACATGCTGCTCGCCGACGGCAAACCGCTGGACGACCGGTTCGCCGCCAACGGCTGGTCGGTCGCCGACGTGGAACAGTTCAGCCCCGAGCTGTACGCCCAGAACCGGATCGGACTGCATGCCCTGCGCGGCGGTGCGCTGGCCCAGGTGAACGAGCGCGGCGTGGTGACCGCTCCCGGCTACTTCGGGACGGTGAACAACTTGCAGTCGGTGGCGCTCTCGCCCGACGGGCAGCTGGTCGCCGGGGTCGCCGCCAACGGACGGCCCGCGCCAGAGCCGCCGCGCACGCTCATGGTCGGCACCTACGGCGGCAACGCCTTTCCGGTCGCCGAGGGCACCACGATCAGCAGGCCGTCCTGGGTCGCCGACGGCGGCGCGGCGTGGGCCGTCATCGACGGCGGACGCGTGATCCGCGCCGTCAACGACCGCGGCACCGGCAACGTCTCGGTGCAGGAGGTCGACACCTCGGCGTTGACCGAGTCGGCGTCCGAGCCGAATTTTCGCGGTCCCATCACCGAACTGCGCATCTCCCGCACCGGCGTGCGCGCCGCGCTCATCGCCGACGGCAAGGTGTACGTCGCGGTGGTGGAACGGCGGCCGGACGGCAAGTACGCGCTGACCTCGCCGCTGCCGCTTGCCGTCGATCTGAGCACCAGGGCGCTCTCGCTGGACTGGCTCGGCGGCGAAGCGCTCATGGTCGCCAGGGAGGGCAATGTCGAGCCGGTGTTCACCGTCTCCATCGACGGTTCCGAGAGGTACCCGCTGACCTCGCAGAACCTCACGGCGCCCGTTCGGGTGGTCGCCGCGTCGCCGACCACGCAGTACGTGGCGGACTCGCGCGGCGTGCTCGAGCTGACCAACAACCAGACCAGCGAACTGCGCTACTGGACCGAGATCCCCGGTCTCGGATCGGACACCGCGCCGGTGCTACCCGGCTGATCCACCCGCCGAATGTCGGTGGGCGGGTGCACACTTCGGTCATGGGAGCCGCCGAACACCTCGCCGCCCTGCTGGACTTGGCGCTGCCCGCTTCGTGCGCGGGCTGCGGCGCGGTGGGCGTCGGCTGGTGCGCGGACTGCGCGGCGGCGCTGACGGGCGGTCCGAAGCGGGTGCGTCCGCGCACCGATCCCGGCGTTCCGTGCTGGGCGCTCGCCCCGTACGCCGGTCCCGCGCGCCGCGCGGTGCTGGCAGCAAAGGAACGCGGCCGCCGCGATCTGGCGGCGCCGCTCGGGCTGGCGATGGCGCGGGGTCTCGCCCGATTGCGAACGCCCGATCGCGTGTTGGTGGTGGTGCCCGCGCCGAGCCGGGGAGCCTCCGCGCGGCGCCGCGGTGGGGATCCGGTGCTGCGGACGGCGCGCGCCGCGGCGGGGTGGCTACCGGATTGCCGGGTGGTGCCGATGTTGCGTGTGTGGTGGGGTGTGCGCGATTCGGTGGGATTGACACCCGGTGAGCGACAACACAATCTGCGCGGCAGGGTCTCGGTGCGGCGCGGGCCACTCGCGAGCCTGCGGAGCGTGGGGAACGCCGAGGTCGTCGTGGTCGACGATGTCCTCACGACCGGCGCGACAGCCCGCGAATCGGTGCGCGCGCTCCGCGCGGCCGGAGTCGAAACAAGTGCCGTCCTGGTGACGTGTTCTGCTTGACTCCGGGAAATTTGCGTGAACACTGGCGGACCGCCGGTTGGCGTACTACCGTCGCGATCACACACCCGAACCGAGAGTTTGGAGGTGGCGCCTCGGACAACTTCGTGTCGTGCGAATCCCCGGTGTGAGCCAAGCCCGAAGGCGTCAGCCTGTCTGACAACCAACGGCTCTCGCGCACCCCAAGACCTCCGGATTCCGCTCGGCACGGCTCAATCCCGCCGCACGGGAAATCGGTCCGTGCGGCCAGATCCGGGAGGTACGCGTGACGACTTCTTCACGTCCTTCAGTGAAAGACGCAGATCCTTCGGTGCTGGATGCCGGCGCCCTGGATGCGACAGAGCAACCCGCAGCGGACCAACCACCGGCCACTCGCGCCGACATCGTGGTAAAAGGCCGCAACGTCGTGGTTCCTGACCATTACCGAATTTATGTCGCGGACAAACTCTCCCGTCTCGAACGCTTCGACCCGTCGATCTTCCTCTTCGATGTCGAGCTGTTCCACGAACGCAACCGCCGTCAGCGCAAAGCCTGCCAGCGCGTCGAGATCACCGCGCGTGGCAAGGGCCCGGTGGTACGGGCGGAGGCCTGCGCGGACAGCTTCTACGCCGCCTTCGAGTCGGTGACCGCCAAGCTGGAGAGCCGGATGCGCCGAATCAAGGACCGGCGCCGGGTCCACTACGGGGAGAAGACCCCCGTCTCGGTCGCCGAGGCCACGGCAGACCTGGTCGACGATTCGCTGTTCACTCTGACGGACGAAGCCTCCAAGGCGCACGCGCACCCCGGTGAGCGCGCCGAACAGGAAGAACCCGAGTACGAGGCCGGTCCCGGCCACATCGTGCGGACCAAGGAGCACGCCGCGACACCGATGACGGTCGATGATGCCCTCTACCAGATGGAACTCGTCGGGCACGACTTCTTCCTCTTCCACGACAAGGAGACCGACCGACCGTCGGTCGTTTATCGGCGTCACGCCTTCGATTACGGCCTGATCAGGCTCGCATAGCCAAACGTCGGAAGAGCCCGGCCGACGCCCTCGCGGGCGTCGGCCGCTTGGTCTCCGTACCGGCTCGCGCTCGCGGCCACACGCGTGCCAGTTCCAGCAGCTGGCGGAGTTCGGAATCGAGGTCGCGGGAGGCGGGTGCCGCAGTCCTCGCGGCGGCGTTGGCGGGACCGTGTCCGTCGGCCTTGGCGTGTATCCCGTGCGCGATCCGCCGCGCGTAGCGCTCCGTCGGGCTCACTCCGGCGGGCATCGGAAGATCGTGGGGCGCATACCTGTTCAGGTGCAGCAGGGCGTCGCGGATCTCCACCGTCATCCGGATCAGCCGCACCTCGGGCTCGTCCTGCCCGGTCGCCGCGAGGTCGAGGACGATCTCCGGCACCGCGCGCGTCACGTCCGTCCAGAGCGGGCGCAGCCGTCGGCAGTAGCGCCGGGATCGATCCAAGCCCGCGCGCGTCACCAGCACGCCGAGCAGCGGCACCGCGAGCACGGCGGCGCTGACCACGATGACGGTGAAGTTCGGCCAGGCCCAGCGGATCAGGTTCGGATCCTCGATGCGCACGGCGTCGCCGAGAATCCCGCCGAAGAGCAGCGCCGAGAACGGCAGACTGCACGCGCCGATCGCCAACGCCGCGAGCAGTGCGCCGTATACCAGCCGTTCCCGCCGCCTGGTGTCCTCGCGAGCCAGTTCCCGCCACAGAGCGGTCGCCATCACGCGACCGCAGGCGATCGCGGGCAGGCAGAACGCCAGCGCCGAGATCGCCGACCACACTCCGGGCGTCTGGCCGAGCAGCGTCCCTTCGTGTCGTGCCGGTGTGCCGACGACCAGGATGACGACGGCGCACGCGGCGGCGATCAGGTCGTAGCGGCGCTGCCGTCGTCGCGCGTCCGAGGGGTCCGCACCCGCCCACAGCATGGCGACGCCGTAGGCGCTCATGATCGTGAAGAGCATGCAGCCCATGGAGAGTTGGTGCATGAGACTGCCGAATCGCGGCGCGATGCCGCGCTCCAGCAGCACCATTCCCGCCGCCGCCCACGCCAGCGCCCGGTTCAGCAGCCGGTCGGTGGTGGTTCGGTGCAGCAGCGCCCACCGGCCGGCGGTCACCAGTGCGACGAATCCG
Organism: Nocardia amikacinitolerans NBRC 108937; assembly: GCF_001612615.1. Lineage (GTDB taxonomy): Bacteria > Actinomycetota > Actinomycetes > Mycobacteriales > Mycobacteriaceae > Nocardia > Nocardia amikacinitolerans. Next base: position 8,514 of record NZ_BDAU01000034.1, read on the forward strand.
ATCAGCGGCGCCGCGATCTCCCCCGGTACGGGGGAGTTCACCTACGACGGTCGCGGAAGAACGTCCGGTGCAGCAGGGAGTCGCGGCGCGGCGGGCGCATCGCCTGCAGCATCACCATGTCGGCGAAGGTCTCGGCGTCGCGTTCCCTGCTCGTGCCGTAGTCGGTGCGGCCGAGTACGTGCGCGATGGATTCCGGCGAGATCGAGGGCAGCAGTTCGGCGACGGCCGCGAGGGTGTGCGCGGTCTGGTCGCTCGGCGTCGGCTCCGCTTCCGGGCCGTGCCCGAGCAGCATGTGCCCGAGCTCGTGGGCGATGATGTGCTCGGCGTGCCATTCGGTGGTGTCGGCGCCGTAGACGATCACATCGCTGTCCCGCTTGGCGATCCACAATCCGCTGCCGGTGCCGCAGCCCGCGCCCGCGAGCACGGCGGTGTCCACCGGCTGCAAGGTGATCGGGCGGTCACGGAACTCGGCGACGGTATCGAGATAGGTGTTCAGGTTCCACGGGTGCGGTATCGGTACGTGCCGGGAAAGCTCCCGGAACCGGGTGTCCATACCGGCCATGCGATGCGATCTCCTACAGCAGTTCCGCGGTCCCGCCCCGTGTAGCTGAGAATGGTACCCAGGACGGCGCTGCGTGGGCGACCCACGGGCCGTCGCCGCGAGGTCAGTGCGCGGGAGCGCCCGATTCGGCGGAATCCTCGGTGCCGCGGATCAATCGGGCGAGCATCGCCCGGTCCACGTCGGAGCCGCGCAGCGCGATGCTGGCGACGTTGGCGTCGCGCATGGTGGCCAGCAGTTCGAGTTCCCTGTCGATGCTCGCGGCGGCCTGCCCGGTGGTGGTCAGATAGCGCGGGGCGACGCCGAAGCAACTGGCGATCGCCGCGAGGATCTCGAATTCGACAGTGGCGCCGTCGCGTTCGTCGTCGAAGCGACCATCGCGCAGCTCTTCGAGGTAGCTGGCCGCCACCGCGCGGTCCAGCTGGTCGCTGACCTGTTCGGCGACGGACTCGGTGCTGCGTTCCGGCGCCGAGCGCGGGTGCATCACCGCGAAAAGTCGGTTGATCTTGTGGCTCAGCGGCAGGTGCGCGGCCTCGGTCATGTCGATCACCTCAGTGCTTGCCGTTGCGATTCGGCGCGGTCGTGCTGTTGGCGGCCAACCACCTGGCCCGGAACTGGGCCTCGGTCGCGGGGCTCACGTTTTCCGAGCGACCGGCGAGCCAGCGCCGGTAACGGCGCTCCTCTAGCTCGGTCGCGTCGTCGGCTTCGGCGGGGACCTCGAGCAGGTGCGAGAACGCCATCTCCACCAGCGGGTGCAGCTGGCGGCCCGGTCCGCCGTTGCGTTCCAGCATGACGGTCGCGTAGCGGGCGGAGAGCCGGGACACGACCCGGTTCAGGTCCGAGATCGCCTCGACCACAGCGGGTTCGGAGGTCTGGCCGCGCTCAACGGCATCGGTCAGCCTGCCGGTCGCGGCGAGCAGGCCGGTGAGGTCCGAGATGTCGAAACGGATCGACGTCGGGCCTGCGACGATCGACTCGTCGGTGGCGTGTTCGCCCGCCGCGGCCTCCCGCACCGCGGGCGAGCCGCCCGCGTAGGTGCGTGCCGCGCTGCCCGGCAGCCAGCGCAGCGGTGCGTCCAGCTTGTTCAGCGTGTGGGTGCTGATCGCGGCGTCGCCGTCCTCGATCTTTCGGATCGTCGGCGCCGATGGCCCACCCAGATCGCCGATCTGCAGCTGGGTGAGGCCGAGCTCGTCTCGGCGTTCCTTGATGATTCGGCCGAAGCGCTTCTGCCGCGACAGCTCCGAAGGGCTTCTCATAGTGGGCCTCATAGTAGGCCTTACCGGACGGTAATGACAACTTCATAGAAAAGATTTGAAAAATCGGTCGAAAGAACGCTACTGTTCTTTCTGCGTCGGATGCGCGGTGCCGACCACTCGAAGCGGTTCCGGGACGAGCAGGGGCGTTCGTCGGGACGGGCGCCCGGCCTGCAGCGCAACGGCGCGCCGCAGGCCGGCTCAGCGGCATCTGGAGGGGATCGCTGAGCCGCCTGCGGCTCGGGACGAAAAGCCTGCCCGCCCGGAGGGGTGCGGGGAGGCGTTTTCCCGTGCGAGCGTGGACCAGGAACTTACTTCAGAGTAAGTTTGTGGTGTACGTCTCTGGAAAGGAATTCGCATGGCTTCCGACGCCGCTCGCCGTGCCGTCATCGTGTCCGGCGCCCGCACCCCGTTCGTGCGCGCGTTCACCGATTTCACCCGGATGGACTCCATCGCGCTGGCCGACGCCGCCGTGCGCGGCCTGCTCGAGCGCACCGGGCTGCCCGGCGCCCAAGTGCAGGCCATCGTGTGGGGCGGGGTGATCCTGCCGAGCGCGGCGCCCAACATCGCCAGGGAGATCGCGCTCGATCTGCGCCTCGATCCCGGGTGCGAGGGCTACACCGTCACCAGGGCGTGCGCGTCCGGCTTGCAGGCGGTGACCGCCGCGGCGGCCGCGATCGAACGCGGCGAGTACGACATCATGATCGCCGGCGGCAGCGATTCCACCAGCAACGCCGAGGTGAAGCTGCCGCAGAAGCTGGTGCACGCGGGCGCGCCGCTGGCGCTCGGCAAGCCGAAGGCGAAGGACTACCTTTCCGCCGCAGCGCAATTGGCGCCGTTCACCGACATCCTGCCGAGCAGGCCGAAGATCGCCGAGCGCACCACCGGTGAGGTGATGGGGGAGTCGGCCGAGAAGATGGCGCGGATCCACGGCATCGGCAGGGCCGAACAGGACGAGTTCGCGGCCCGCTCGCACCAGCGCGCCGCGGCCGCCATCGCCTCCGGACGCTTCGACGACGAGGTGCTGCGGGTGCGCACGCCCGAGGGGGTGGACATCGAACGCGACGGTCTGGTCCGAGCGGACACCAGCGTCGAGAAGCTGGCCAAGCTGAAGCCGGTGTTCGCCAAGGAGGGCACGGTCACCGCGGGCAACGCCAGTCCGCTCACCGACGGCGCCTCGGCGGTGCTGCTGATGAGCGAACAGAAGGCACGCGAGCTCGGCTACCGTCCGCTGGCCGCGTTCCGTTCCTGGAGCTACGTCAGCGTCGATCCCACCGATCAGGTGCTCATCGGCCCGGCGATCTCCATGCCGCGCGCGCTCGACAAGGCCGGAATGTCGTTGTCCGACATCGACTTCGTCGACATCCACGAAGCCTTCGCCGCCCAGACCCTCTCGGTGCTGAGAGCGCTCGCCAGCGACGAATGGGCCAAGACTCGGCTGGACCGCGACACCGCCGTCGGCACCGTGGACATCGACAAACTCAACGTGCACGGCGGCTCCGTCTCCCTCGGCCACCCCTTCGGCGCCACCGGAGCCCGCATGGTCACCACGATGGCGAACGAACTCGCCCGCACCGGCAAGAACACCGCGCTCCTCGGCATCTGCGCCGCGGGCGGCATCGGCGCCTCGGCCGTTCTCGAGCGGGTGTGATGACCGGTCGCCGGTGCGGATTCCTTCGAACCGCACCGGCGATTCGCGTCGCTCGTCGTGGCCCGTCGCTTGCTGGGTGACACCACCGCGCGGTCCGTCCGCAGCTGTTCCAGCTCATCGGACGAGTAGTCGCGGAGCGTGACGAAATAGACGAGGCACCAGGCGCTTTCGTCATCGAGACGCGAATCCGTCACGCGGCCAGTCGTTTCTGGTCTTCATTCGAGCCGAATTCGGCCAGGTAGGCTTCCGGATAGCGCTAGGGGGCATGATGGCGATCGTCGACCACAACTGGTTCCAGTACTTCGAATTCGCACGCGCGGCCGACAATGCGTCGTTCGTCATCCGACAGAAGCTCGAAGAGGTCGCCCACCTCGTCGAACTGTATGCCGCGAGCATGGCGGGCAACGACGAGGTCGGCCAGCATTGGGGCAAGGCGTGGGACACGGCCGCCAACGAGTTCTTCCCGAACGCCTCGCGGCTCGCCGACGCCTACGGCGCCATCGCCAACCGCGCGTACCTCGCAGGCGTCAACGTCCTCAACGCCGAATGGATTGCCGCGGGCCGCGAGGGCTCGGCGCCCCAACCTCCCACCGACCCGCCGACGGCGGTCGATCAGCGCCGGCTGATCGGAAACATGCCGACCTCGATCGGCGACAACGGCGACAGCCTGAACACCGACATCCCGGATCTGCTGCGGGAGATCGGTTTCAAGGTTCCCAACGGGAACGACATCAAGCTGGCCGACACCGGCCGGGTGCTCGAAGAACTCCGCGCCGTCATTCGGGACAAGACCGACGACGTCCGCAAGTACGGCCGAGAGCCGGGTCCGCGAGACGCCAACGAGGCACGTCTGCTCTACAACGAGTACGTCGACAACGTTTTGGCGCCGTCGGGGATGGTGGAGGCCGACGCCGCGTCCTTGGCCCAGTCGGCAAAGGGATTCGGCGAGGAGATCGTCAAGCAGCGCAGAGACATCGAGACCGAGATGCGCGCGCTCACCCGAGACGTCGGGATCACGATCGCGGCCGGTCTCGCGGGCACCGTGATCACCGCGACCGGATCCGACTGGGCGGCAGCGGGTGTCACCGCCGCGCGAGTCACCCTTGCCGCCAACCGAATCAGGAACCTCATTCAGCTGCTGAACGCGGCTGCTCGAACGCTCGGCACCACCTTGTCGACGGTGCGGACCACCGCCGCGGCGGTGCGGCTGCTGCAAGAAACCATCCACAAACCACTCGCCACATTCGAGGTGGATCCCGACACCGGAGCCATCAAGACCGGTGCGGTATTCCCGAAGTGGAAGCAGGACGCGTGGGAGCGGTACCTGGCGGATTGTCATACCCGGCCGTCGGGGTGCCTGTCGATGGAAGAGTGGAGCAAGAAGTACGACCAGTTGATGGAAAACACCTCGCAGGGGAGTGAGTGGGACCGAGAAGTCGGCGCGCTCATGGGTTACACGCCAGAGAACGGATGGCACCCTCAACGGCAGGTCGATGGTGTTCCCAATCGGCGATACGATTTCGTGCACTACAACGAGGATGGCGTTCCCGATGAGCTGGTGGAGAACAAGAGCGGGCGCTTGGACAATGAGCAACTGGAGAAGGATGAGGCGGCCCTGGATGACGGTCACCGCGTGACCTACAACATTCGCAGCCCGCTTTCGCCGAGCGATCAGCGAAAATTGGATCGGCTTCAGTCCGAGTATCCCAACCTGACCGTGAACTACTTCTACTAGGAGAGTATCTGTGGAACCGCTCTACGATCCCAGAAAAGACCCGAAGGTTCTCGAGTACCAGAACGATGAGAAGTTCCAGAGCTGGCTTCGGATGCAAGACGCCGCAATGGATATCGAATTCTCCATCTTCGATGTCCCCGAGGTGAACGGCCACATGTACACCAGGGAGGGGCTCGTCATCGCGGAGAGGGTTCTCCTCGAACGATTTCCGGACTACCGCACAGCGTTCGCCGACGAGAACCAGAAGCTCGCCATGCGATTCGTCTACTTCATCGGTGAAACCTTCCGGCGGGCCGTGGAGGGCAAGTGGTTCGCCCTTCCGCCTGATCCGCCCAAGCGGGGACCACTGCCGCTCGTGGAAGCGGAATTCAGGTCGGTCTTCTACAATCCGATGAATTCGATTAGCTTCGCATTTCAGCGACGCACGGGAAAAGAGATCGTAACCCCATATGACAACGCGGTAAAGAAGTACAAGAAGTGGGTCGAAGCCGGCCGCCCTCCACGCAAGGACTAGCGATCCATATCAGGACGACAAATGTCGAATGAGAACTTCTTCCTCGATCCCGCCGGAATGACCGCAACGCTCAGGTCGATGAACGGCATCCATCAGTCGCTCGAATCAGGATTGAGTTCGATCGTCGCCGACATCGAGGCGCTCCTGGCGGATGGCTGGTCGGGAACCGCCGCCGAGCGCTTCCGTTCGCACTACGAGGCGGTGCGGTCGGAGGCGGAGAAGGTGCTGGCCGATGGTCGCGAGATCGTGGCGCGTGTACCGCAGGCCGTGGACTTGCTGACCGATACCGACAGCGCGACATCGGCGACCATCCAAGGCGCGTCGAGTTCGCTGGATCTTCCGATGTGACCAGATGAGTGACAATTCAGCCGGTTACTCGATCGACCTGGAGGCGTTGGAGAATCTCGAGCGCCGCCTCGCGGGCTTCGTCGACTTCTACCGCGATCAGGTCGACGCGGTCGACCGCATCGTAGGCGCCACGTCGGCGCAATGGCGCGGTGCCGCGGCCGATGCCTACCAGACCAGTCAGTCCGATTGGACCGGCCGCGCCAGGGAGGTCCTGCGCCATCTCGAAGAGATTCGGCAGCGGATCGCCACGGCCAGAGCCGCTTACCAGGGCGCGAACGATGCCAATGGGAAAATGTTCCGCTGACGACACGAACACCCGACCGAACGTCACCTTCACCGAATTCGGCTTGGTAGAGGTGACATTCGGTCATGGGCGGTGGTCGGTGGTGTGCGCGCCGAACGTTTCGCGGTGCACCGCTTCGGACAGCGGGCGGCCGGTGCGCCAGCCGTAGCGCTCGAGGTCTGGGACCGTTTGGAATTCGTGGACCGGGCCGACGCAGAGCCACGCGACGGGACGGATGCCGGGCGGTAGGCCGACCAATTCGGCGAGGAATTCCGGGTCGTAGAAGGACACCCAGCCGACGCCGATGCCCTCGGCGGTGGCGGCGAGCCAGAGGTTCTGGATCGCGAGAACCGTGGAGTAGACGCCGGTTTCGGGGACGGTCGCGCGGCCGAGCACCTGCGGTCCGCCGCGGTCGTGGTCGTAGCCGACGACGACGCCGGTGCCGCTCTCCACGATGCCCTCGATCTTGATCGGCTCGAAAGTCGTTGCCCGTTCCGGCGGTAGGGCGTCGCGGAACTCCACACGCTTGCCCGCGACATGATCGGCGAACCGGCGCAGCGTGCCCGGCTCACGCACCACGACGAAATCCCACGGCTGCGAATTGCCGACGCTCGGCGCCCGATGCGCGGCGTCCAGAATCCGCCACAGTGTGTCCTCGTCGACCGGCTCCCCGGTGAATTCGGCGCGCACATCGCGACGCAACCGAATGGCCTCGTAGACACTCAGGCGATCAGCACTCACCGCCTCAGTCAACCAAAACGGACCGGCGGGTCCACACCCGCCGGTCCGCTGTGCTCGAGATCCGCCTACTTCGCGAGCTGGAGTGCGGGCTCTGGCCGCGCCGTGCGCCGTACAAACCGGCGCTTGCCCTCGGCGAGCGCGGTGCGCAACCCGCGCCGCTTGCCGGTGATCGGGTCGATGGTGGCGACGGCGTTGCCGCCGAACCTCCGCTCCGAGGCGGTTTCCGGGGCGTCGTCGGCGGTGTGGCGCAGGTACTTGTTCGGCAGCGCGAGCTTGAGGATGGTGCGCCACGCCTTGAAGTACTGCACGGGAAGCGATCCCGTGGTGTAGGGCAGGTCGTACTTGTCGCAGAGCGCGCGCACGCGCACCGCGATGTCGGCGTACCGGTTGCTCGGCAGATCGGGGAACAGGTGGTGTTCGATCTGGTGGCTCAGGTTGCCGGTCATGAAGTGCATGATCGGGCCGCCGGAGATGTTGGCGCTGCCGAGCATCTGGCGCAGGTACCACTCGGCCTGGGTCTCGCCGTCGATGTCGGCCTTGGTGAATTTCTCCGCGCCGTCGGGGAAGTGGCCGCAGAAGATCACCGCGTTGGACCAGACGTTGCGAATCATGTTGGCGGCCAAGTTCGCGGTGAGCGTGGAGAAGAACAGGGGACCGGTGAGCGCCGGGAAGACCACGTAGTCCTTGAGCGCCTGCTTACCGACCTTGTTCAGCACCTCGCTGCGCTTGCGCTCGAACTCGGCGCGCTCGGGGGTGCCCGGCTTGTATCGGCCCGCGGCCAGCTTGCCGAGCTCCAGGTGCTGGATCGCGACGCCGTACTCGAAGAACAGCTGCAGCAGCAGGTTGTAGATCGGGTTGCCGATGTTGAACGGCTTCCAGCGCTGGTCACGGGTGACCCGCAGCAGGCCGTAGCCGATGTCGTCGTCCATGCCGAGGACGTTGGTGTACTTGTGGTGCAGGTAGTTGTGCGTGTGCTTCCAGTGCTTGGACGGGCCGGTGTTGTCCCACTCCCACGAGCTGGAGTGGATCTCCGGATCGTTCATCCAGTCCCACTGCCCGTGCATGACGTTGTGCCCGATCTCCATGTTCTCGATGATCTTGGCGGTGCCGAGCAGGGCTACGCCGGCGAGCCAGGCGGGCGGAAGGAAACCGGCGTACAGGACCGCGCGCCCGCTGATCTCCAGCGCGCGCTGCAGCCTGATGACATTGCGGATGTACCGCGCGTCCGATTCGCCGCGCGAGGATTCGATTTCCCGCCGGATCGCGTCGAATTCCGCGCCCAACGCCTCCACATCCGCGGCGGTGAGGTGCGCGTATTCCTTGACATCCGAGATCGCCATGGGGGTTACAGTACCGTAAGTTACGACACCGTAGGTTGCGAGAATCGCGTCGCTACCGTGGCAAATCTCGCATTGCGAACGTGGCGGCCGGATGTTATATCAGGCGCGCCGCAGGCGCAGGCGAAAACCTTTGGCTCGCTCGGTCTTCTGCCGCAGCGCGGCCTGCTCGACGCGCGCCTTCTCTTGGAGGGCGTTCTTGGCCTCGCGCAGCAGCTCCTTCTCCTGGCGCGCCTTGTCCTTCAGCGCTCGCTTGGCCTCGCGCAACACCTCTTTCTCGTGCCGCGCCTTCTCCTCGAGCACAATCTTGGCCTCGTGCAACGCCGAACGCAGACCGCGCCGCTGCCCGGTCTCGGGATCGGTCAACACCGAGTTGTTGTCGGCCCAGCGCTCGGTGTTCGGCAGCGTGATGCCCGCGAACTTGCGCTCCGAGGAGGTCTCCGGCGCGTCGTCGGCGGTGCGCTTCAGGAACCGGTCCGGCAGCGCCAGCTTGTGGATGGTGCGGAAGGCGAGCAGGTACTGCTTGCCGAGCGAGCCCGTGGTGTAGGGCAGGTCGTACTTGTCGCAGAGTTCGCGCACCCGTTGGGCGACCTCCGGGTACCGGTTGCTCGGCAGGTCGGGGAACAGGTGGTGCTCGATCTGGTAGCAGAGGTTGCCGCTCATGAAAGCCATCGCGGGCCCGGCCTTGAAGTTGGCGCTACCGAGCATCTGGCGTAGGTACCACTCGGCCTGCGTCTCGCCCTCGAGCTGCTCGATGGTGAACTTCTCGGCGCCGTCGGGGAAGTGACCGCAGAAGATCACGGCGTAGGCCCAGAGGTTGCGCACCAGGTTGGCGGTGGCGTTGGCCTTCAGCGTCGACTTCCACGCCGGTCCGGTCAGCGCGGGGTAGAGCAGGAAGTCCTTGCTCACCTGGCGCGCGATCTTGCGGGCGAACTCCCGGTTCGGCGCCGACAGCAATTCCCGCCTCGGAGTATTCGTCAGCTCCTTCTCGATGCTCCAATCGTGCAGCGCGATGCCCCACTCGAAGGTGGCGGCCAGCAGCAGGTTGGCCAGCGGCTGCACCAGGTGGATCGGGCGCCACTCCTCGTCGCGGGTCATCCGCAGGATGCCGAAGCCGAGGTCCTCGTCCTTGCCGAGGACGTTGGTGTAGGTGTGGTGCGAGTAGTTGTGCGCGCGCCGCCACTGCGACGACGGACCCGTCTGGTCCCACTCCCAGGTGGTGGAGTGGATCTCCGGATCGTTCATCCAGTCCCACTGCCCGTGGCTGATGTTGTGCCCGAGCTCCATGTTCTCGATGATCTTGGCGACCGAGAGCAGCGCGGTGCCTGCGAGCCAGGCCCAGCGGTTGCGGCTGCCGAAGAGCACCGCGCGCCCGGCGACCTCGAGGCCGCGCTGGGCCGCGATGGTGCGGCGGATGTACTTCGCGTCGCGTTCGCCGCGGGAGAGTTCGACGGAACGCCGGATGCTGTCGAGTTCCTGCCCCAGGGTCTCGATATCGGCGGCCGTGAGGTGGGAGAACGTCTGGATATCGGTGATGGCCACCGGAGTCCCTTCTCTGCTCGACTGATGGGGTCGAGGGTACCCGTGTCCGATGCGGTATCGGTGTGGTCCGCGGGTGCGCACCGCGCGGACGTACCGATCCGGCAGATCACACGTCCAGCGTGCAGTCACCCGCGGCGGCGGAGATACAGGTCTGCACCTTGTCGCCCTCGCGGCGCTCGTCGCCGTTTCTCAGGTCCCGTGTGTGTCCGGAACTCAAGGTCACCACACACGTCTGGCAGATGCCCATCCGGCAGCCGAACGGCATCTGAACCCCGACCGACTCGCCGGCCTCCAGCAGGCTGGTCGCGCCGTCGACCGTGACGCTGCGGCCGCTCTTGCCGAAGCTGACGGTGCCGCCCTCGCCGACCGCCGAGCGCTCGATCTCGAACCGCTCCACGTGCAGGCGGTCGGCCAGACCGGCCTCCCGCCAGTGCTGTTCGATCTCGTCCAGCATGGCGGCCGGGCCGCAGGCCCAGGTGTCGCGTTCCCGCCAGTCCGGGAACTTCTGGTCCAAGTCGGCGAGCTTGAACTTGCCGTGCTCGCCGGTCAGGTGCAGGTGCGACTGGAAACTCGGGTGCCGGTCGTGCAGCGCGCGCAGCTCGTCGCCGAACATCACGTCCTCGGCGGTGCGCGCGGAATGCAGGTGCACGACGTCGGAGACCGAGCCGCGCCGGTCCATCGCGCGCAGCATCGACATCACCGGCGTGATGCCGCTGCCCGCGGTGAGGAACAGCACCTTGGCGGGCGGCGGGTAGGGCAGCACGAACCCGCCCTGCGGCGCCTGCAACCGGACGATCGTGCCCGGCTTGACCCCGCCGACGATGTGGCTGGACAGGAAGCCCTCCGGCATCGCCTTCACGGCGATGGAGATCAGGCGCTTGCCGCCGTGCTCGGGGGCGTTCCAGTCCGGCGGGCAGGTCAGCGAGTAGGACCGCCAGTGCCAGCGGCCGTCGACCAGCAGGCCGATGCCGATGTACTGGCCCGGCTGGAACTTGAAGTCGAAGCCCCAGCCCGGCTTGATCACCAGGGTCGCCGAATCGGCGGTCTCCTTGCGCACGTCGACGATCCGGCCGCGCAGCTCGCGCGCCGACCACAGCGGGTTGGCCAGGTGCAGGTAGTCGTCGGGCAGCAGCGGTGTGGTCACCCGGGCGACGGCCCCGCGCAACACGTTGAGCCGACCGCCGCGGTCGGCGACGCTCGCCGCGGGCGCTTCGAGCCAGTCCCGGACATTCTTGAAGACCATCGGTGCCGTTTCGTCTTTCTGTCGAGGTGGCGACCGCCGTCGGGGTCGCTCTCGGCTAGGTTACGGCATCGTAGGTTAGCGGGCAGCTCCGACCGCGACCCGACGCCTCAGAGCAGGTCGAGCAGGAACGGCAGTTCCTGTGCCGCGTACCAGGCGAGCTGGTGGTCCTCGGCGTCGCCGAGCACGAACTCCGCGTCGGGGTCGCCGAGATCGGCCGCGTCGACGACGTCCACCGCCTTGGCCACCTCGGGTTCGGCCTCGGCCAGGTCGACGTGGATCGACGCGATCCGGTCGTAGCCGATTGGACCCGCGAGCTTGACCACCGCGTCGTCGAGGTCGGGCCGCAGTTTGGCGCCGACGACGTCCGCGGCGATCACGGCCCGCCGGTACACAGGACCGCCGGACGGTCGCGCGGCAGCGGGTTCGCCGTCCTCGATGTCCTCGACGATCGCCTCGCGCTCGGCGGCGAGCAGGCGCAGCGAGGCGCGGGCGGCCTCGGCCATGGCGACCTCGGCCAGCTCCTCGTCGTCGCCGGAGGCGTAGGCCTCGCGCAGCGCCGGGGTGACCGCGAACGCGGTGCCGCCGATCGGGAACAGCTCCCGCTCGGCGACCAGCTCGCGCAGCATCGGCACCGTCGCGGGCACGTACACCCGCATGGTGTTCTTCTGATCAGACGCAGGCACCGAGCATCTCCTCCATGGACTCGTGCACCGCGGCGGCCAGCACCTCGATGTCGGCCATCGCGTCGCGGTCGGCGTTGAGTCCGTAGAAGACGCGTCCGTCGTAGGACGTGATCCCGATGCTCGAGGCCTGATTGCGCAGCAGCGGCGACACCGGATACATCTCCAGCATCCGCGCGCCGCCGATGTACATCGGCGTCTGCGGACCCGGCGCGTTGGTGATCACCAAGTTGAACGTGTGCTCTGCGAACGTACTCGCCGCCCGCACGCTCATCGCATGCAGGCTGGCCGGAGCGAAACCGGCCATGTGCACCAGCGTGCGCGCCCGCACCCCGCGCCGCGCCCTGCTGTTGGCCTCGGTGGCGTGCGCGATGTGCGAGAGCCGGATCACCGGATTGGGCTCGCCTACCGGCAGATCCAACAGGAACGAGGACACCTCGCTCGCGGGCTCGAGCCGATCGTGGTCCGGTCCCTCCACGTAGACCGACATGGGCACCACCGCGCGCAGCGTGGTCGATTCGATCAGCGCCTCGCCGCGGGACAGCAGCCAGTTCCGTAGCGCGCCGGTGACCACGGCGAGAATCGCGTCGTTGGTCGAGCAGCCGAAGCGCTGACGGATCTTGCGGTAGTCACCGAGGTCGGTGCGCACCACGTCGAAGCGGCGGCTGCGCGAGGTGCGCGCGTTGAGCGGGCTGTCCGGTGCGCCGATGGCCGCGGTGCGCACCGCCGAGACGACCGAGTCGACCGCGCGACCCGCGGCGCCGATCATCGCGAAGGCGTCGGCGCTCGCGTCGCGCGCCACCTCCAGCGCCTCGCGCGGCTGGGCAGCCAGATGAGTGAGCGCGCCGACAAGCAGTTCCACGTCGGTGGGTTCGCGCGGCGCGACCCAGGAGTCGTCGGCGAGACCGCGCGGCGAGGGGCTGTTGTCCAGGATGACGTGTCCGATCTCCAGCGCGCTCGCGCCGTCGACCAGCGCCGAGTGGGTCTTGGTGAAGATCGCGCAGCGGCCCTCGGTGAGTCCCTCGATCAGATACATCTCCCACAGCGGTTTGCTCTGGTCGAGCGGTCGCGAGGCCAGCCGCGCGACCAGGTCGTGCAGCTGCTCGTCGGTGCCCGGACTCGGCAGCGCGGAGCGGCGGATGTGATAGGTGATGTCGAAGCGGCTGTCCTCCACCCACACCGGCCTGCCGAGCGCGAACGGGATCTCGCGCACCTTGCGCCGGTAGCGCGGGACAAGCGAGAGCCTGCTCTCCGCGAGATCGACCAGGCGGTCGTAGTCGAGGGCCGGTTCGCCGTCGAGATGGCCGTCGTCGGCGTTGCGGACGATCGCGAGCGAGCCGATGTGGATCGGATTGCTGCTCGACTCGAGCCGATAGAACGCCGCGTCCTGCGGCGTCAAACGCGTGATCACGCTGCCCGGTGCTCCTTCCGATGCCGTGTCCCCGCTTCATTGTCGTTCGCGACAACTGAAAGGTGGGGGATCCTGTGGCATATCCAGCGAAAAAACACGAGCCGCACTGCTCTTGCCCGTCCGCGTGCCGGGGTGTTGCGGGAACGTTCGGTCCGATCGCACGCCGCCGACGGCGCGCCGGACGTCTGCCATCGTATGGCACCTGCGTTCGAAGCGGTTCGGCTCCAGCGGGATTCACCGGCGGTTCGCCGAAGGGACCGGCGCGACGGGTCGCCGAGTCCCAGGTCCGCGGCCGCTGCGGGCATCGCGCGCGACGCGAGGCGAGTACGGTGAGAAGCGACGCCACGCGACCGCTGCGGCGATGCCGTGCGACGTGATACGACGCTGGTCACCCGCGCTCAGCATGGTCGCGGCATTACCATGAGGGGTGCTGCGGCTTCCGCCGTGCCCGGCGGAGGTTGTGGGGGCCGAAACATTTGACACACCGACCAGAGGACTGACGAGACCCGTGCCTGCGCTGACACTGACGAGGTTGCTACGGATTGGTGAGGGTCGCACCGTCAAGCGGCTCGCTCATCTCGCCGACGAGGTCCTCGCGCTCGACGCGGAGTACGAGCAGCTCAGCGACGCCGAGCTGCGCGCGAAGACCGACGAGTTCAAGGAGCGTTACGCCGACGGCGAGAGCCTCGACGACCTGCTGCTCGAGGCGTTCGCGGTGGCGCGTGAGGCGTCCTGGCGGGTGCTCAACCAGAAGCACTACAAGGTCCAGGTGATGGGTGGCGCCGCGCTGCACCTCGGCAACATCGCCGAGATGAAGACCGGTGAGGGCAAGACCCTGACCTGTGTGCTTCCCGCGTACCTGAACGCGCTGTCCGGCGAAGGCGTGCACGTCGTCACGGTCAACGACTACCTGGCCAAGCGCGACGCGGAGTGGATGGGCCGCGTACACCGCTTCCTCGGTCTCGAGGTCGGCGTCATCCTCGGCGGTATGAGCCCGGCCCAGCGCCGCGCCGCCTACCACGCCGACATCACCTACGGCACCAACAACGAGTTCGGCTTCGACTACCTGCGCGACAACATGACGCACTCGCTGGACGACCTGGTCCAGCGCGGCCACAACTTCGCCGTGGTCGACGAGGTCGACTCCATCCTCATCGACGAGGCCCGCACGCCGCTGATCATCTCGGGTCCGGCCGACGCCTCCTCGAAGTGGTACGCCGAGTTCGCGCGCATCGCGCCGCTGCTGAAGAAGGACCTGCACTACGAGGTCGACATCAAGAAGCGCACCATCGGCGTGCACGAGGCGGGCGTGGAGTTCGTCGAGGACCAGCTCGGCATCGACAACCTGTACGAGGCCGCCAACTCGCCGCTGGTCAGCTACCTGAACAACGCCATCAAGGCCAAGGAGCTCTACCAGCGCGACAAGGACTACATCGTCCGCGACGGCGAGGTCATCATCGTCGACGAGTTCACCGGACGCATCCTGGTCGGCCGCCGCTACAACGAGGGCATGCACCAGGCGATCGAGGCCAAGGAAGGCGTCGAGATCCAGCCGGAGAACCAGACGCTGGCCACCATCACGCTGCAGAACTACTTCCGCCTCTACGACAAGCTCTCCGGCATGACCGGTACCGCCGAGACCGAGGCGGCCGAGCTGCACCAGATCTACGGCCTCGGCGTCGTGCCGATCCCGACGAACAAGCCCATGGTGCGCGCCGACCAGTCGGACCTGATCTACAAGACCGAAGAGGCCAAGTTCGCCGCCGTGGTCGACGACGTCACCGAGCGGCACGAGAAGGGCCAGCCGGTGCTGATCGGCACCACGAGCGTCGAGCGCTCGGAGTACCTGTCCAAGCAGTTCACCAGGCGCGGCATCCCGCACAACGTGCTGAACGCGAAGTTCCACGAGAAGGAAGCCGAGATCATCGCCGAGGCCGGTCGGCCTGGCGCGGTCACGGTCGCCACCAACATGGCGGGCCGCGGTACCGACATCGTGCTCGGCGGCAACCCGGACATCATCGCCGACATCCTGCTGCGCAAGCAGGGCCTCGACCCGGTCGAGACGCAGGAGGAGTACGAGGCCGCCTGGCATCCGACCCTCGAACAGGTCAAGCAGCAGACCGAGGAGGACGCCGAGGCGGTCCGCGACGCCGGTGGTCTGTACGTGCTCGGCACCGAGCGCCACGAGTCCCGGCGCATCGACAACCAGCTGCGCGGTCGCTCCGGCCGTCAGGGCGATCCCGGCGAGTCCCGCTTCTACCTGTCGCTGGGCGACGAGCTGATGCGGCGCTTCAACGGCGCGGCGCTCGAGGCGATCATGACCCGGCTCAACCTGCCCGACGACGTGCCGATCGAGGCCAAGATGGTCTCCAAGGCCATCAAGAGCGCGCAGACCCAGGTCGAGCAGCAGAACTTCGAGATCCGCAAGAACGTCCTCAAGTACGACGAGGTGATGAACCAGCAGCGCACCGTCATCTACGGCGAGCGCAACCGGATCCTGCGCGGTGAGGACATGGAGGGCCAGGTCCAGAACATGATCACCGACGTGATCACCGCGTACGTCGACGGCGCCACCGCCGAGGGCTACGTCGAGGACTGGGATCTGGACAAGCTGTGGACCGCGTTGAAGACCCTCTACCCGGTCGGCGTCGACTACAAGGAGCTGACCGGTGAGACCGGCATCGGCGAGGCGGGCGACCTGACCCGCGACGAACTGCTCGACGCCCTGCTCGACGACGCGCACGACGCCTACGAGAAGCGCGAGCAGGAGATCGACGGCCTGGCAGGCGAGGGCTCGATGCGGAATCTCGAACGGCAGGTGCTGCTTTCGGTGCTCGACCGCAAGTGGCGCGAGCACCTCTACGAGATGGACTACCTCAAGGAGGGCATCGGCCTGCGCGCCATGGCGCAGCGCGATCCGCTGGTCGAATACCAGCGCGAAGGCTTCGACATGTTCGCCGCGATGCTCGAGGGCCTGAAGGAGGAGTCGGTCGGCTTCCTGTTCAACCTCCAGGTCGAGGTGCAGCAGCCGCAGCCCGCGGGCGTCGCCGTCGACCCTGGCCTGCGTTCCCCGGTCGGCGCCATGTCCGGCGCTCCGGCCCCGCTGCCCACCCAGCAGGCCGCCCCCACCGCCAACGGCGCCCCGGCCGCCTTGCGCGCCAAGGGCATCGACGAGCGCACCACCCGCGGCTTCAGCTACTCGGGCCCCGGCGAACGCGGCGGCGCCGAAGTCCACAGCGACGCCGAGGAATACGGCTCCGAACCCGGCGCCCACGCCACCCGCCGGGAGCGTCGCGAAGCGGCGCGCGCCGAGAGCAAGGGCAAGCGCGGACCGAAGTCGCGCCGCAGGCACTGACAGCTCGAACAACGAAGGCGCCCAGGGTTTCCTGGGTGCCTTCGTTGTTTCTGCGTCACCCGAGGGCGACGCGGGCGCCGCCGGAGAAGGCGGAGTCGTGGAATTCGATGGCGGTGGGGGTGGTGCCCTTGGGGACGTCGAAGGCGAGGACGACGGAAATTCGGTTGCCGGGGTTGATTTCGGTGACCAGGTTCTTGTTGAGGTTCACCTCGGCGGCGGTGTCGTTGCTGTAGAGGCGGCCTTGGGCGTCGACGAGTTTCTGGTTGTCGCCGAAGTAGGTCTGCGGTCGGTCGCCGGTGTTGCTGACGTCGACGTACACCAGGATGAATTCGCCCTGGGCGTCCTTCTTGAGGAATTCGTTGTCGCCGACGGAGGCGACCGGGCGTTCGACGCGGGTGACGACGAAACCGAATTTGCCGTCGCGCACCTCGGAACCCGCGGGGGCCGTGGAGGTCCGCTTCTCCGTGCTCTCGGCGACTTCGTCGGCCGCGCTGCTCAACAGCGCGACGCATCCGCCGAACAGCAGCAGCACGAACGCGAAGAACCCGCCGAGCACCCACGGCCACACCGCCCGCTTCTTCTTCGGCGGCGGCGGGTAGTGCGGACTCTGGCCTGCCCACGGTTGTTGGGGCGTCTGTGGATTGGTCATGCCGGTATTCCTTTCTCGACTGCGGGGCGAGCGCGGTGCTGGGGCTGCCGCACGCGACAGCACGGAAATGCGCGGCGGTTCGATGGCGTGCCGTCGGGAGCGACGGTTCGCGCCGGGCGGTTCGAGGTTTAGCCGAAGTCCCCCGGTGGAAGTCTGGAGGTTAGCCGAAAGTGCTGGACCGAGGGCTTTTTCGGGCAGGTGTTAGGGGGACCGTTCGGTGACTGTCCTGATCATGGTCTGGACACGCCGTTGGCGGCGGGACGCCGTTTCGGTACAGCTCGGGAAACCGGGTGGCTGCCACGGAATCGCTCGAGGGCACTCGGATGCGAGTTCACGGGAGATGGCCGATCGGAGGAGTAGCGTCCGGGCCATGGATCGCGATGCTGTTCGCGCGTGGGTGGCGGCCTACGAACGGGCTTGGCGCACACCGGGCACCGACGTACTCGCCGAACTGTTCGCCGCCGACGCCGACTACGTGGTGTCACCCTGGGCGAGCCCGATCGTCGGTATGCCCGCGCTAGCCGAGTTCTGGGAACGGGGCAGGGACGGAGCCGACGAGCCCTTCACCATGACCTCCGACCTCGTCGCGGTCGATGGCGACACCGCGGTGGTCAGGGTGGCGGTCGAATACGAGCGCGACGACCCCTCCCGCTGGCGCGACCTGTGGATCATCCGCTTCGACGATTCCGGCCGCTGTATCCACTTCGAGGAGTGGCCGTTCGCGCCGGGACAACCCGACGGTCACTGACCACACCCGCGCCAACGGGCCACTTCAGTGCCGAACGAGTTTCACAGCGAACGCGCGATTCACGCGCTGTACTGGAGTATTTCGCCTGCGAGGGCGGCGGCGGTGTCGTGCGCCTGCGGCAGGCGGTCGGCCCACGTGTCGGCGGCGTCGCCCAAGTAGACGGCGCGGGCGTGGGCGAGCGCCGGGCGGTGTTCGTCGGGGAGGCGGTCGATGGCCCAGCTCGCGGCCTCGGATTTGGCACGAATCTCGCCGGTTTCCAACGTCATCCAGACCCGGGCCAGCCGGAGCAGGACGTTGCGCGTGTCGCTGTCGAGTTCGGTCAGCAGATCGGGGATGCCGTCGAGCAGCGCGCCGCGCAGATGCTCCGCCGGGACGGGGTCGAGGAGCTCGGCGGGAGGCGGCCCGAGCAGTGGGGAGTCGGCCTGGAGGGTCATCGTGATCAAGACGGCGAGGTCGGCGTCCGGCGCGGCGACGGGCAGCGCGCCGCGCTCGTACTCGTCGCGCAGCCATTCGCCGTACTGGAAATCGAGGGTTGGCGGATACTGCCACGGCCGCACGTCGGTGTGCGCGACGGTGCTGAGTTCGACGGGCCGCGGCGCCCCGGATACGCGCGGATCGCCCGAAACGGCGAGCAATCCGTCGACCAACGCCCGCCGCTGCTCGGTCTCCAAATGCCCATCGGTGACCACGAGAACATCGATATCGCTGTGCGGCCGCAACCCGCCGAGCGCCGCCGAACCGTGGCGATAGGCGCCGAGCAACTGGGGCCCGAGCACGGCGCGGAGCAGATCGGCGACGGCGGCTTCCTGAGTCACCCGCTCCACTGTAGGCGCACCCGCGGCACGCGGCTGGCCGACGACGCGCGCCGCTGCCGCTCTGCACGTGACTATTCGTAGATGTCGCGGCGGTGGCCGGCGGTGACAACGAGGATGATCAGTTTGCCGTCGTCGACCTCGTAGACCAGCCGATAGTTGCCGACGCGCAGTCGAAAGCCGGGCCGACCGGTGAGGGCTTTGACGTCCACTCCGTCGCGGCGGTAGGGATCGTCGCCGAGCAATGTCAGGGCGACCAAGAGCCGCATGGCATCGTGCTGCGGAATCGTCCGGAGCGCGCGACGCGCGGCCGGAGTCCAGCAGAACTCGTATTTCACGCCGCGCCTTCGTGTCCGGCTGCGAGTATGTCGTCCATCATCTGGCCGAGCGTGATGTTCTCCGGCTCACCACCCTCGGCGAGCGCTGCATCGGCCATGCGGCCGAGTTGCTCGTCTTCCCATTCCTCGAGCTTGGCGAGCATGAACAGCGGGATAACTGCTGCGGCCGGTTCTCCGGCGCGGGTGATCACGGTGACGTGGCCCTCGTGGGCCGCGGCGCTGACGACGGCGGGCAATTGGGCGCGGGCTTCGCGGATGCTGAGCTGGTCGTCCATACTTGGAGTGTACACCCGGGCGTGTACGCGAAGGGGTGATCGCGGCGCTACCAGGGCTCGTTGGAATTCAAGGCGACGAGCAATCGGCGGATGGCCGCGACCCGGCGCTCTTTTTCCGGCAGCGCGTCCAGCGCGCATTCCGGATCGGCGGGCGGGCCGAGGTGGGTGCAGCCGCGCGGGCAGTCCTCGATCGCCTCGGCCAGGTCGCTGAAGGCCAGGATGACGTCGTCCGGCGTGATGTGCGCGAGGCCGAAGGAGCGCACGCCCGGGGTGTCGATGACCCAGCCGCCGCCCGGCAACGACAGCGCGATGGACTGGGTGGAGGTGTGCTTGCCCTTGCCGACGCCGGAGACCTCGCCGACCGCCCGATCCGCGTCCGGCACAAGGCGATTCACCAGGGTTGACTTGCCGACGCCGGAGTGGCCGATGAACGCGGTGAGATGGTCGGTCAGCAGGTCGAGGGTCGGTTCGAGCGGATCGTCGATGCCGCCGTAGACGATGGTGAGATCGAGATCGTCGAAGGCCGAGGCGAATTCGGAGTCGGCGGCCAGATCGTGCTTGGTCAGGCACAGAACCGGTTGCAGCCCACCGACATACGCGGCGACCATGCACCGCTCGACGAACCCGGTGCGCGGCGGCGGATCGGCCAGCGCCACCACGATGAACAGTTTCTCGGCGTTGCCGACCACGATCCGCTCGAAGGGATCGGTGTCGTCGGCGGTGCGGCGCAACACCGTTCGGCGATCGCCGACGCGCACGATGCGGGCCAGGGTGTCGGGCTTGCCGGACAGATCGCCGACGACGTCCACCTGGTCGCCGACCACGATCGGCGTGCGGCCCAGTTCCCGCGCCCGCATCGCCACGATCCGCCGTTCGGGGTCGCCGCCGAGCACGCAGCCCCAGCGGCCGCGGTCGACGGAGACCACCATCGCGGCCTCGGCGTCGTTGTGCTGCGGACGAGTCTTGGTGCGCGGGCGCGAACTTCGGCCAGGACGAACCCGCACATCGGATTCGTCGTAGCCCGCGGCGGAGCGACGTGGCCGGCTCAGTGTGCGGCTCCGTCGTTCAACATGTGCTCCCACAGGGACACGAAGTTCGGCAGCGTCTTGGCGGTGGTGCCGATGTCCTCGATCTCCACGCCGGGCACCCGCAGACCGAGGATCGCGCCCGCGGTGGCCATCCGGTGGTCGGCGTAGGAGTGCCATGCGCCGCCGTGCAGCGGCGTCGGCACGATCTCCAGCCCGTCCTCGGTCTCGCTGACCTTGCCGCCGAGGCGGTTGATCTCGGTGGACAGCGCGGCGAGTCGGTCGGTCTCGTGCCCGCGCAGGTGCGCGATGCCGCGCAGCAGGGACGGGGAATCGGCCAGCGCGGCCAGTGCGGCGACGGTCGGCGTCAGCTCGCCTACGTCGTGCAGGTCGATGTCGATGCCCGCCAGTCGTTCCGGGCCGCGCACGGTGAGTATGCCGTCGAAGACGCGCGCCTCCGCGCCCATGCGCACCAGGATCTCGCGGATCACGTCGCCGGGCTGGGTGGTCAGGCGCGGCCAGTGCGGGATCTTCACCTCGCCGCCGGTGACCGCCGCGGCGGCCAGGAACGGCGTTGCGTTGGACAGATCGGGCTCGACGTCCCAGTCCACGGCGCGGATCGGGCCGGGCTCGACGACCCAGGTCTGCGCCTTGCGGCTGTCCTCGGGCGCCTGCACGCGAACGTCGGCGCGGCGCAGCATCTCCACGGTCATCTCGATGTGCGGCATGGACGGCAGGGCCTTGCCGTCGTGGTGCACGGTCAGTCCCTGGTCGAAGCGCGCGGCCGAGAGCAGCAGCCCGGAGACGAACTGCGAGGAACCGGAGGCGTCGATGGTGACAGGGCCGCCGCGCAGCGCGCCCCTGCCGTGCACGGTGAACGGCAACGCGTCGCCGTCGATGTCGGCGCCGAGCCCGCGCAACGCGTCCAGGATGGTGCGCAGCGGACGCACCCTGGCCTGCGCGTCGCCGTCGAAGGCCACGTCGCCGGTCGCCAGCGCCGCCACCGGCGGCAGGAACCGCATCACGGTGCCCGCCAGTCCGCAGTCGACCGTGCCGCCGCCGAGCTTCGCCGGGGTGACGTGCAGCGTGTCCGCGTCACCGGAGATGCTCGTGCCGAGCGCCCGCAGGGCCGCGATCATCAGATCGGTGTCGCGGCTGCGCAGCGCCCCCGTGATCGTGGACGGCCCGTCGGCGAGCGCGGCGAGGATCAAGGCGCGATTGGTGATGGATTTGGATCCGGGCAGGGTGACGGTCGCGTGTACCGGGACATCGACGTGGGGCGCAGGCCAGAAAGTCACCAGTCCATCTTGGCCCATCGCGTCGCCGAACACACCGGCGGTCGCGAACTGCGGCCGAATTGGGTCGTACGGAACCGGCCCGCGTGGTACGCGCGAACCGCAAGGCTCGCGCGCACCGAGCACTTCCTACTTGTGCCGCCCGTGCAGGAACGGAACCAGCTTGCGCAGCAGCTTCATCGTGGAATCGGTGCGGGTGTAGCTGAGCAGCGCCATGCCGGGAACCGTGAAGCGCTGCACCGCGATCGAATGCGGCCGCACGAACTCGCGCAGGCCCGGCTCGCCGTGGATGCGGCCGATGCCGGAGTCGCCCACACCGCCGAACGGCAGGCCGGGGATGGCGGCGAAGGCCAGCACCGAGTTCACCGAGGTGGCGCCGACGCGCAACCGCCGCGCGATGTCCAGGCCGTTCTTCTTCGAGTACACCGCCGAGGACAGGCCGTACTTGGACTTGTTGGCCAGTTCCACGGCCTCGTCGACGCCGTCGACGGTGCGGATGGTGACGGTCGGGCCGAAGGTCTCCTCGGCCACCGCCTCGGAGTCCTCGTCCACGTCGACGAGCACGACGGGCTCGATGAACGGACCCTTGATCGACTCGGGCCCGCCGAGCACCGCGGTGCCGCCCTTCTTCAGCGCGTCCTCGATGTGCCTGCGCACGATGTCGATCTGGCTCGGCATGGTCATCGGGCCGTAGGCGGCCTTGTCGTCGGAGCCGGGCTTGATGTCGGACAGGATCCGCTTGACCTCGGCGACGAACTCCTCGCGCACCGAGCGGTCGACGTACACCCGCTCGACGCCCGCGCAGGTCTGACCGCTGTTGGCGGTGGCGCCCCACGCCACCGCGTCGGCCGCGGCCTTGACGTCGGCGTCGCCAGCAACGATCACCGCGTCCTTGCCGCCGCACTCCAGCAGGACCGGGGTGAGGTTCTCGGCGGCCGCGGCCATGATGCGCTTGCCGGTGGCGGTGGAGCCGGTGAAGGCGATCTTGTCGACGGCGGACTTCACCAGCGCCGCGCCGGTCGCGCCGTAGCCGTTGATGGTCTCGAAGACGCCCTCGGGCAGTTCGGGGTTGGCCTTCTTGAACGCGTCGGCGAGGAAATTGCCGATGCCCGTGGAGAATTCGCTCGGCTTGAACACCACGGTGTTGCCCGCGGCGAGTGCGTAGGCGATGGAGCCGTTCGGCGTGTAGACCGGGTAGTTCCACGGGCCGATGACGCCGATGACGCCCAGCGGCCGGTGCTCGAGGCGGGCCGCGAAGTTCGACATCAGCGCGCCCGGCGACACCTTCTTCGGCGAGAGCAGCTTCTTGGCGTTCTTGGCCGCCCATGCGATGTGCTCGAGCGCGAGCATGAGCTCGAGGAACGCGTCGTCGAGCGGCTTGCCGTTCTCCTTGTGGATGAGCTGGGTGAACTCCTCGGAGTCCGCGACCAGGCGGCTCGACCAGCGCAGCAGGTGCTTGCGGCGCTCGTCGAAGCTCATGGCGCCCCAGGTGGCGGCGGCGGTGCGGGCCTTGGCGACGGCCGCGCGCACCGCGTCCTCGTCGGCGATGGGGTAGGTGGCGATGACCTCGCCCGTGGCCGGATCGACAGACTTCAGCAGCGTGTCTGGCGCGGCGGGGGTGGTCTCGGTGGTTGTCACGTGGTGCTCTCCTCTTGCCTCTACGGTGGCCGGTCGGTGCGCGTGCCGGAGCGGATGGGTGTGATGGCCGTCCCATCCGTTGAGAGAATGCTAGGTCAAAACTCTCACCAGGTCACCACTCAGTATCGATTGTCCACGAGCTTGTCGGTGCGAGGTGGGAGTATCGGAGATATGTGCGGACGATACGCGACGACGACGAACCCGGGAAGGCTCGCGGTCGAGCTCGACGCCATCGACGAGACCGGCAGCGAAAACGATTCGCGCGCGGGCGGTTTCGAGAACTATAACGTGGCGCCGACGAATCGGGTGCTGACCGTGGTCGAGCGGCACGACCACGACAACCCCGACGACGATCCGAAGCTGCGCATCCGCCGGATGCGCTGGGGACTGATCCCGGTCTGGACGAAGGCGGCCGAGCCGGGCGTCCCGGCCAAGGGCAAACCGCTGTTCAACGCGCGCGCGGACAAGGCGGCGACCACACCCTCGTTCCGCGACGCCGTGAAATACCGGCGCTGCCTGGTGCCGATGGACGGCTGGTACGAGTGGCTGACCGAACCCGATGCGGTCGGCGGCGGCAAGGGCAAGGCCGTCAAGCACCCGTATTTCATGGCCAACGCCGACGGCTCCCTGCTGTACATGGCGGGCCTGTGGTCGGTGTGGCGGGACCGTTCGGTGCGCGACAGCGAGCCGCTGCTGTCCTGCACCATCCTGACCACCGACGCGGTCGGCGACCTGACCCGCATCCACGACCGGATGCCGCTGCCGATGCCGCGCGAGCACTGGGACGCCTGGCTCGATCCGGATCACCCGGCCCCAGCGGAGCTGCTGGCGACCCCGAGCGAGGAAACGGTGGCGGGCATCGTCGCGCGGCCGGTGTCACCGCTGGTGAACAGCGTCAAGAACAACGGGCCCGCACTGCTCGCCGAGGTGTCCGGCGCGGACACGGAAAAGGCCGGGCAGATCAGCCTGTTGTGATCGCCCGGCCGCCGAATCCGTCGCTCACATATCGCACTTCACCGCGTCGGTGGCGACGTTGAGCGTGCACTTGACGACCCCGCCGAGGAACTCGATGGCCTCGCCCGCGTTGCCGGTGAGCATGTCGATGACCTTGGTGGCGACGTCGCCGCCGTTCTGCTCCGCCTTCTCCGCGTGCTCCGCCGGTTCGTCCTTCTTCTCGTCCTCGTCGGTCTGCTCCTCGCCGCCGAAGTCGAAGGGATGGTCGACCTTGGTCACGGCCGGACCGCCAGGAGCGGCCGTCGCCTCCGGCGTCTCGAGCGCGGCGGCGCCCACTGTCAGCAGGGCGGCTCCGGCGAGAGCGACGGTGGCGGTGCGCAGACGGTGGTGCTGGGACATTTCGCATCACATCCTCGGGGTCGGACGAATCGGACCTTGTTCGGGTAACGCAGAAATCAGCGAGGCGCGAACCGGGTCGCGCAGAGACCAGTAACGCACAGATCCGCGGTGATCCCGGCGGTTTCGCGCCGGTGTCGTCGGACTCGTCGCGGAAACGGGCGCGCCGCCGCGAACTCGCCGTCATCGGTGCCGTTGTCATCGGACCAATCGCCGCGAACGAACGCGCTGCCGCGAACTCACCGAGCCGTCGTTGTCGTCGTGCCGTGGTTGGCTGCTGATGGTCCGACAGGGGACTCGCGAGCGGATCGCGCGCGGCCCTCAGGCCGTGATCGACGCGGTCACCGCCCCGGCGACGCGCACCAGATCGACCGGAGCCAGCTCGATCTCCAACCCGCGCTTGCCCGCGCTGCACAGCATCCGATCCCAGCCGAGCGCCGAGTCGTCGATCACGGTCGGCAACCGCTTGCGCTGCCCGAGCGGGGAGATGCCGCCGAGCACGTAGCCGGTGGTGCGTTCGGCCTTGGTCTTGTCGGCCATGGTCGCCTTCGGCGCGCCGAGCGCCGCGGCGGCGGCCTTGAGCGACAGGGTGTTCGGCACCGGAAGCACCGCGACGGCGAGCGCGCCCGTGGACAGCTCGACGACCAGCGTCTTGAAGATCTGCGCCGCGCGCACTCCGAGTTCGGCGGCCAGCGCGTCGACGGCCTCGGCGCCGTAGGAGTCGGCGCGCGGATCGTGCGCGTAGGAGTGCACGCGGTGCGCGATACCGGCCTTGGTCAGGGTGCGGATCGCGGGAGTCGAGGCGCCTGCCATGGGCGACACGATATCGGCGCGACAGGGCCGCGCCGCAACCCGATTTCCGCACCGGCCTCGTCGCAGGGGACCGCCGCGCCGCACGGTCCGGCCGCCCTGCCGCACCACATCGCCCACCCTGTGGGAACACAGCGTGCGGCGGGCATGTTGCATGCGATACAGGCGCCGCGGCGCCGATCGAACAGCCCGATGGACGACGTGAAGGAGATGTCGGTGTCCGTACTGCTCGACGAACGTCCGGTGTGGACCGTCGCGTCGCCGACGGAAGCCGGTTTCCCCTCGGAGCTGGACTTGCCGGTAGATTTGGCAGGTACAGCTATCGAAGGGACAGGTGTGACGAGCGACGAAGGCGTGGTGCGCGACGACGGCGAGGTCGGCACCGCGGTCGGTGAAGCCGAGCTGGCGCAGCGATTCGAGCGGGACGCACTCCCGCTGCTCGACCAGCTCTACGGCGCGGCGCTGCGTATGACCAGGAACCCGGCCGATGCCGAGGACCTCGTGCAGGAGACCTACGTCAAGGCGTTCCAGGGGTTCAAGTCCTTCAAGGAGGGCACCAACCTGCGGGCCTGGCTGTACCGGATCCTGACGAACACCTACATCAACTCCTACCGCAAGAAGCAGCGCCAGCCCGCGCAGTACCCGACCGACGAGATCACCGACTGGCAGCTCGCCGCGACGGCGGAGCACACCTCGACCGGTCTGCGCTCGGCCGAGGTCGAGGCGCTCGACGCGCTGCCGGACGACGACATCAAAGCCGCGCTGCAGGAGTTGCCCGAGGAGTTCCGCATGGCGGTGTACTACGCGGACGTCGAAGGGTTCCCGTACAAGGAGATCGCCGACATCATGGGCACTCCCATCGGTACGGTGATGTCCCGGCTGCACCGCGGCCGCAAGCAACTGAAGGGTTTGCTCGCCGACGTGGCGCGCGAACGGGGGTTCAACCGCAGCGAGCGCCAGGAGGTCAAGCAGTGAGTGTGGAGCGGGACCCCGACATGGAGCTCGACTGCACGGCGGTACTAGCCGACGTCTGGCTCATGCTGGACGGCGAATGCGACGACGCGACCCGCGCGCGTCTGCAGCATCACATGGATCACTGCTCGCCGTGTATCGAGGCGTACGGCATCGAGGAGAAGATCAAGAGTCTGCTCAGCCGCAAGTGCGGCGGCGACAAGGCGCCGGATTCGTTGCGCGACCGGCTGACCTTCGAGATCCACAAGTCGATGCGGGTGTACAAGGTCGAGGGCGAATAGATTGCGCGGGCGGCGTTCTCACCGAACGCCGCCCGGAAACGACTGAGCGGCACGCTCTTCCATTCGGAGGAGCGTGCCGCTCAGTGTTTGGTCAGCGAACCGGCTCAGGCGTTGGGCCGCTTGCCGTGATTCGCGGCGTTGCCCTTGCGGCTGCGCTTCTTACGTCCACGCTTACCCATCGGTAGTCTCCTGGCTCTTCCCCGTCACCACGGGGAACACTTCTGATCGAACACATCTGATTGAAGGCCATTGTTCCACATGTGGTTGGCTGTACCTTCAGCGGATACAGGCGCGGTGCGGCGTCGCCGCCGGGCGACCGGCGGAGCCGCCCGAACAACCGAGTGAATGGGGTGTCATGGCTGAGGAAGTGCGCGCGGAGATGGTGTCCACGGTGCTGACCGTCGAGGTGGCGGTCGGCGACCACGTCGACGTCGACCAGACGCTGATCCTGCTGGAGTCCATGAAGATGGAGATCCCGGTCATCACCGAGACCGGTGGCGAGGTGACCTCCATCGCGGTGGCGCCCGGCCAGGTGCTACAGCAGGGCGATCTCATCGCGGTCATTTCCTAGGGCGAAGCGGTAGACCAACGTGGCGACACTGAGCGAGCTTCTTGCCGAACACACCGACCTGCCCGGCGTCGCCGTCGACCATCTGCAACGGGTGGTCGGCGATTGGCAGTTGCTCGCCGATCTGTCCTTCGCCGACCTGCTGCTGTGGGTGGGCGCGGGACCGGTGGTCGAGGGCGCGGACATCGTGTGTGTCGCCCAGTGCCGCCCGACGACGGCCGCCACCGTGCACGTCGAGGACCTGGTCGGCACCACCGCCCTACAGGCCGACCATCCCCAAGTCTTCGACGCGCTGATGACCGGCAAGATCGTGCGCGCCGACAGCGACGTGGAGGCGCAGGGCGTCTATCACCCACACCCGGTGCACGCCATCCGCGAGGCCATCCCGGTGCGCTGCGGCGACGACGTGATCGCGGTGCTCTCCCGCGACACCGATATGCAGCGCTCCCGGGTCCGCAGCACCCTGGAGATCGCCTACGTGGCGTGCGCGGACGACCTGTGCCAGATGATCGCCGACGGCAGTTTCCCCACTCCCGAGGACCGAGCCGCCACGCACTCGAGCCCGCGCGCGGGCGACGGCTTCATCCGCCTCGACACCGACGGCATCGTGGTCTACGCCAGCCCGAACGCGCTGTCGGCCTATCACCGGATGGGCTTGCAGAGCGATCTGGCCGGACAGGACCTGGCCGTCACGACCCGCTCGCTGATCACCGACCCGTTCGACGCCCAGGAGGTCGTCGGCGATATCCAGGCCGCGCTGGCCGGGCGCACCGGACGGCGCATGGAGGTCGAGGCGCGCGGCGCCACCGTGCTGCTGCGGACCCTCGTGCTGCGCCCGCACGGCGAACTCGCGGGCGCCGCTGTGCTGGTCCGCGACGTCACCGAGGTGAAGCGGCGCGACCGCGCGCTGCTGTCCAAGGACGCGACGATCCGCGAGATCCACCACCGGGTGAAGAACAACCTGCAAACCGTCGCCGCGCTGCTGCGTTTGCAGGCCCGCCGCACCGAGAACGAGGAGGCGCAGGTCGCGCTCACCGAGTCGGTGCGCAGGGTGACCTCGATCGCCTCGGTGCACGAGATGCTGTCGATGTCGGTGGACGAAGAGGTCGATCTCGACGAGGTCGTCGACCGGCTGCTGCCGATCATGGCCGACGTCGCGACCGTGCACACCACCAGGATCAAGGTCCGCCGCGCGGGCTCGCTCGGCGTCTTCTCCGCCGAACGCGCCACCCCGCTGGTCATGGTGCTGACCGAGCTGGTGCAGAACGCCATCGAGCACGCCTTCGACTCCGGCCAGACCGGCACCGTGACGATTCGCTCGGAACGTTCCGCCCGCTGGCTCGACGTGATCATCAGCGACGACGGCCGCGGCCTCCCACCCGGCTTCAGCCTGGAAGCCTCCGATCGCCTGGGCCTCCAGATCGTGCGCACGCTGGTCACCGCCGAACTGGGCGGCTCCATCGGCCTGCACCCGGGCGCGGATGTGGGCACGGACGCGGTGTTGCGAGTGCCGCTGGGACGCCGTTCGGGGCGCTGACTCCCGACGCTCGATCCGCGCCCCTCGATTGGCCCGCGGAGACACCGCTCCACGCGCGACCCACGAACCGCTCCCCGCGATGTGCGCGTAGTCGCCCCGGTGAGACGTGGGTCGAGCCGGTTTACGCCGACCGTGGCCCCGTCGAACGCGGCGGTTCCCCGGCGGCGGGCGCTCGGCGTCATGTGACGTATATCGCGCTTGTGCAGGGAAGGAGGCCTCCGCTGGCGCGCTGAAGCCACCGTCCGCAGGCTGGTCCACGCGACCGAGAGCGCGCTTCGGCAGATCTGGTTCACGACGCAGCAACCCGGCGGCAGTGCACCATGAAGCACTGGCAGCAGCACAACAGCACCGCCGCCTGGCCAACGCAACCACCACAATCAACCTGCCCAACAACAGGTTTCGAGCGAAGCGAGACCTAGCATCAGCGTTCGCGGCCGTCTCGCGCCCCAGCGGTCGAAGCGCACGCGACGCAGTCGCAAGTCTCGACCGCTGGGGCGCGAGACATAAGGGGCCGCGAACCGCCGCGACGAAGTCGCGGCAAAAATAACCAAGCCCGGCACCTTTGTCAGGTGCCGGGCTGAATGCTCTACCGGGCCGGGCTGAGAGGGTCCGGTAAAGGCGGTCGTCTTGTCAGACGACGGTGCGGGTGCGGGTGCGCGCGTTGCGACGCTTCAGCGCCCTGCGCTCGTCCTCACTCATACCACCCCACACGCCGGCGTCTTGTCCGGACTTCAGGGCCCAGGACAGGCAGTCGGCAGTAACGGGGCAGCGAGCGCAGACCAGCTTGGCATCGGCAATCTGCGCGAGCGCAGGACCACTGTTACCCACCGGGAAGAACAGTTCGGGGTCCTCGTCGCGACAGATGGCCTTGTGGCGCCAGTCCATTCCTCTGCTCCTTTGCTGGGCGCCGCAAAGGGCGCCTGTCGTTTGTGGATCGTTCACTTGTGCGACTCGAATGTTTCCGCACGGTTGCTTGTGAATGCTTTCACGAACACCGTAGATGTCAATAGGTATCCGGTGCACCGTGGGGAAGCTCACGCAATCGAGGTACCCCCGTGGGGGACCTGCCCGGTCCTTTGTACTCGCTCGAGGCGGTTTTCGCAGCGCAACCGCGAGTTTTTCGCGGCGTTTCGTCAGCGACGTGGTTGCGGCGCCACCACTTCCAGCACATCGGGGACCGCCGTGAAATCCACCACGTTGCGCTTTCCGATGAAGTCGCCATCGATTTGCAGGCCGATGGGTTCCTTCGTCTCGATATGCACCGACGGAACGTCGTCGTCACGAAACAGATTGCGGGACTTGGGATTTCCATTCGGAGCGAGGAGCTGCCTGGCGAGCAGCAGTGTCGGTAGCACCGCCATGGACCGCACCGCAAACACCCCGAGGCCCGTTTCGAAGCTCGTGCCGGGGTTGGTGTGCACCGGCGTGGCGTTCAGGTAGGTCCACGGACTGGCGTTCGTGACGAACGCGTAGTGCACCTCGTCGACCGCTTCCATGCCCGGAATTTCGATCCGAATCCGCGGTTCCCGACGCTTCGCGCGGAAGAATTGTCGCACAGTTGTTCGAACATAGCGACCGGGTGTGGCGGCGTGGCCCTTCGCGCGACTCGCGTCTATGGCCTCGCACACATCGGCGTCCAATCCGACGCCCGCGCTGAAGGTGAACCAGCGGTCGTCGGCGAGGCCGAGGCCGATCGTGCGGTCGTGTTCGAGGGTCAGCAGGTCGATGAGCTGGTTGGTCGCGGTCACCGGATCGGGGGAGATGCCGAGCGCCCTGGCGAACACGTTGGCCGAGCCGCCGGGGATCACGCCGAGCCGGGGAATCCAGGCCTGTCCGTCGTTCAGTTCGGGCAGCGGGAGGAAACCGTTGATGGTCTCGTTGACGGTCCCATCTCCGCCGTGCACGACGATCAGGTCCATCTCGTTGGTGGAGGCCCACTGGGCCAGTTCGGCCGCGTGGCCGCGATGCTGGGTGTGCGCAACGGTCAGCTGGGTGCGGCTCTCCAGGGCGTGGGCCAGTAGGTCTCGGGTCGCCGGTGTGGTCGAGGTGGCATTCGGGTTCACGATCAGCAACGTCCGCACGTTCGCAGCTTAGTGCGGGCGCGAAGGGCCCAAGGCCGTGCGGCCGTGACCGGGCGCACCCTACGCCGCGTCGTAGGCTTGGCGCGTGGCGGAAAGCGGCAAGGCAGAGGTTTCGGCGGACGCGGTTCCCGCGACGGTGCGCGGCGCGGGCGGGCTCGTCGCGCTCGAGGGCGCGGTCGCGGTGACGGTCGCGATCGTGCTCGTGGTGCGCGGGCTGCTCGGTCACGACCAATCGCAGGCCAGCGGCTACGGCACCGCGGCGTGGTTCGGCATCCTCGGCGGCGCCGTGCTGGCCGCGGGCGTCGGACTGCTGCTCGGCCAGCGCTGGGGCCGCGCCATCGCGGTCATCGCCCAGGTGTTGCTGCTGCCCGTGGTGTGGTCGCTGCTCACCGACTCGCACCAGCCGGTCTACGGCGGGCTGCTCGGCGTGGTCGTGGTCGCCGCGCTGATCCTGCTCTTCGTACCGTCCTCGACCCGCTGGATGGCGAGGGAGTACGGGGCCGAGTAGGCGTACCTCCGCCTTCGCTCCGGCCATGCGCGGGCTCTCGCGGACTACGCCCGGCTGTGCTAGCCAGGGCCTCATCACGCGGATGCGATCGCCGCGCGCAGGGCCTGTCGGCACAGGGCGTCGGCTCGGCGGGTCGTCTCGGGCTGACGGTAATGCGGCGTGAGGGCGAGTACCTGCGCGCACGCCGTGTCGAGGTCGATCAGGTGACCCACCGAGACGAACACCGGCTTGACGCCCGCCCTGGTGCGCAGCGCCCTGCCGACCACTTCGCCGTCGATGACCAGATCCGACGCGTCACCACGTGCGGGCCCCGGTTCGCTGTATTCGCCCCACGCGTTCTTGGCGACTCCGATCGTCGGCACTCCGGCCAGCACGCCGACGTGACAGGCCAGTCCGAAGCGGCGTGGATGGGCCAGGCCCTGGCCGTCGCAGATCAGCAGATCCGGTGCGGCGCCGAGCCGTTCGAGCACGCCGAGGGTGGTGGGCAGCTCGCGGAAGGCGAGCAGGCCTGGCACGTACGGGAAGCTCACCGTGCCGTGCGCGACCGCGGAGTCGACCGTCGCGAGCGTCGACGCGTCGAGCACCACGACGGCGGCGGCGACCACACCGCTCGCGTCGTCGTAGGCCGAGTCGAGCCCGGCCACCGTCCGGAACCGCGGGGGACGGGGATTCGCCGCGACGACGCGCGGCCGCAGCTCGTCCTGAATCGCCGTCGCCGCCGCGGCGTCGGCGGGCCAGCGATCGGGCGTCTCGATCAGCAATCGATCCTCCGCGCGGTTGAGGACGCTTCGGCGGCCAGCTTCACCAGCTCGCCGCCCGACAGCCGGTACCCGACCCACTCGTCCTGCTCGACGGCGCCGATCGAGCGGTAGAAGTCGATGGACGGTGTGTTCCAGGTGAGCACGGACCAGGAGACGCGGCTGTAGCCCTTGTCCAGCGCCTCCTTGGCCAGTGCCGCGATGAGCGCCTTGCCGTAGCCCTTGCCGCGCGTCTCCGGCTTGACGTACAGGTCCTCCAGGTAGATGCCGTGCACCCCGTCCCATGTGGAGAAGTTCAGGAACCAGATCGCGCAGCCGACAACGCCGGTCTCGTCCTCGGCGACGTGCGCGAACAGCGCGGGCGACGGACCGAACAGCGCGGCGCGCAGCTGCTCGAGCGTCAGCGTGCACTCGTGGCGCGCCTTCTCGTACTCCGCGAGGTCGTAGACGAGATCGACGAGCGCGGGGACGTCGGCGGGGGTGGCGCGGCGGATCGCGGCGGTCACTTGGCTCCCTCGTTGGTCGAAACGATGTTGTGCGCGTGGATGGTTCGCGCGTCGTGCTCGTAGCCGAGCAGGCTCACCGCTGCGGTGGACATGGCGAAGCGGCGGCCCTCGACGACCTCGAACTCGGCCCACCGGGCGATCAGCACCCGGGAGAAGTGCCCGTGCCCGACCAGCACCACGTCCCGCTCCGGCAGGACGGGCTCGACGGCGGCGAGCAGCCGATCGGCCCGCGCGCGCACCTGGGCGGCCGTCTCGCCGCCGGGCGCCGTGCCGGTCCAGATGGTCCATCCCGGCGTGGTCTCGCGGATCTCGGGGGTGGTCAGGCCCTCGTAGTCGCCGTAGTCCCATTCGGCGAGGTCGTCGTCGACGGTGGTCGCGGTGCAGCCCGCCAGCTCCGCCGTGCGCACCGCGCGCTGCCGCGGGCTGGTGAGGACGAGCGGATCGCGCAGCTTCAGCTCGGCGAGCAACCGCCCGGCGGCCTCCGCCTGCCGCTCGCCGCGCTCGGTGAGCGGCAGATCGGTGCGACTGGTGTGTCGCCGCTCGCGCGACCAGGACGTCTCGCCGTGCCGGAGCAGAACCAGCCGGGCGTCTTCGTGTGCGGACATGCCCTCCATCATGGTCAGAAACGCGCCGCGCCGCCCGGGCCGGGGTTGTGACGCAAGGCACCGACAGACTCGGGCGCCGAGACCGGCGGACGTCAGCCGAGCGCGTGCAGGTGTCCATCGCGGAGTTCGAGCACGATGTTTCCGAGTACGGCGAGGGAGATCGGGCCGCCCGTGTAACCGGGGCGCGGGAACGGGATGCGGCCGACTTCGGCGCCGGAGGTGGGATCGAGGACGGCGAGGCCGTCGGCGACCGGCAGCAGCAGGCGTCCGGCCATCATCGCGGGCGAGCCGAGCGAATTGGGCGCGGCCCAGAGCGGATCGAATGTGCTCGCGTTCAAGGCGATCACGCTGTTGCCGGTGAACACCAGGAACGCCGAGCCGATCCGGGTGGTCGTCGCGTTGTCGCTAAGCGGAGCGGAAAGTTGATGCACCGCAACGGAATTGCCGGTGCCGTCGTACACGCCGAGGCGCGGTGGCGTGGATTCGCCTGCGCCGGAGACGGTTCCGCCGGGGAAGTAGAGCACGATCCGGCTGTCCGACACCGCGATCACCCGGGCGCCCGGCGCATCGGCGCCAGGACCGGAGAGCACGTGCGAGCCGTACTCCTCGGGCACCGTGTTGTCCTTCGGCGCCGGATTGAGCACCGTCAAACGGGCCGCCGGGTCGTCGGGGCAGCGTTCCAGCACGGCCAGCCGGGACGAGCTGGAACCGGCCGAGAGCAGCGTGCAGCCTTTGCGCGGTTGGGTTTTCACGTTCACCGGCGCGTCGACGTAGCCGTACTCCAGCGTGCGCACCAGATCCGAGCGCCACATCTCCAGTCGCCGCTCGCCGTACGCGAGCACGTAGGTGCCGTCGACCGAGAGCCGCACGCTCGGATCCATGTAGCTGCTGCGCGCGGTGCGGCGTTCCCCGGTGTCACCGGCCAGCAGGGTGGCCTGGCTGCACCCGCGCTGGTCCCGGTACACCGCGATCACCATGCCGAACTGCGCTTCCACACCGCACAGCGGCATATCCCGCCGGTAGCGCCACAATTCGGCGCCGGTGGCGGGATCACGGCCGGTAACGGTGCCGCCCGAACCGGTGATCGCCACGCCGCCGGAGGCCAGCGCCCGCGCGCTGGCGTCGTCCGGCGCGTGCCACAACTCCCGCAGGTTCGCGGGGATCTTGTCGGCCGTCGGCGGGGTGGTCGCGGGCGTCGCCGCGGTCACCGATTCGGTGCCCGTAGCGTCGCCGCGCGCCCACACCACCAGCCCCGCGATCGCCACGAGCACGGCGATCGCGACTGCGGAGATGATGTCGGCGCGCGTCCGCCGCTCGGGTGCGAGCACGATTGCGAGACTAGCGGATCCGCCGAACTAAGCCGAAGCAGCCGTTCCCGCGGTCGCGGCCACGGCCTCGCTCGCCTCGGCCTCGTCGGCCTTGCGACGGCGGCGGCGCACCGGCTTCTCGGCGGCCTCCGCGTCGGCGGAAGCGTCGCCGTTCCCGTCGACCGGCGCGTCGGCCGTCTTACGGGTGCGGCGGCGCTTGACCGGTTCGGCCGTTGCCGCGCCGTTCTCGGCGGTGCCGTTGTCCGTCGACTCGGCCGTGGCGGCCTTGCGGGTCCGTCGGCGAACGGGCTTCTTGGGCGCCTCCTCGGCGGTCTCGGTCGCGAGTGCCGCCGCGGTCTCAGCCTGCGCCGGTACCGCGGGGTTGTCCGCGACTGCCGGGGTTTCAGCCTCGGCCGGTGCCGCGGTGTCGTTCGCGACCGCCGCCGGGGTTTCGGCCTTGGCCGGTGCCGCGGTGTCGTTCGCGACGGCCACTGCGGTCTCGGCTTCGACCGGAGTCGCGTTCGCGACTGCCGCTGCGCTTTCGGCCTCGACCGGAGCCGCGGTGGCAGCCGTCGTGGTCTCAGCCCGAGCCGCAGCCGTGGTCTCGGCCGTGACAGGAACCGCGGTCGCGGTCGCCGCGGTCGCGGGCACGCCGTTCTCGGTCGACTCAGCGGTCTCCGCGGCACCGTTCGCGTCCGCGGACTTCCGCCGACGACGCCTGCGCCGCGCCGGAGCCTCGGCGGTCTCCGCCTCGGCACTCTCGCCCGCGTTCTCGGTCGACTCGCCCTCGTCGGCGACGTCCGCCACGCCGTTGTCCGCGCCCTCGGCGCCGCCGGAGCGCCGCCGCCTGCGCCGACGGCGCGACCGGCCCTCGTCCGCGTTCGACTCCGCACCGTTCTGCCCCGCGCCGTTCGGCTCGGTGTCGTTCCCGTCGACCTCGACGGTCGACTCGGCGCCGACCTCGGCCCCGTCGACGGACTTGCCGCCTCGGGTGCGCCTGCGATTGCGCTTGCGCGGACTGCGCGCCTCGCGCTCGACCACCACGTCGTCCTCTTCGCGGGCGGGCCGCGCCTTGCGGACCATGCCGGTGACGCCCTCGGGGATGCCGAGATCGGCGAACAGGTGCGGTGAGCGCGAGTAGGTCTCCACCGGTTCCGGGATGCCGAGGCCGAGCGCCGTGTCGATGGCGGCCCAGCGGTTGAGCTCGTCCCAGTCGATCAGCGTCACCGCGACGCCGGTGCGCCCGGCCCGGCCGGTACGCCCGATCCGGTGCACGTAGGTCTTCTCGTCCTCGGGGCACTGGTAGTTGACGACGTGCGTGACGTCGTCGATATCGATGCCACGGGCGGCCACGTCGGTGGCGACCAGCACGTCGATGGTGCCCTTGCGGAACTTGGTCAGCGCCTTCTCGCGGGCGATCTGACCGAGGTCGCCGTGCACCGCGCCGACCGCGAAACCGCGCTCGGCCAGCTCGTCGGCGACCTTCTGCGCGGTGCGCTTGGTGCGGGTGAAGATCATGGTGGCGCCGCGGCTCTCGGCCTGCAGCACCCGCGCGATCAACTCGCTCTTGTCCAGCGCGTGCGCACGATAGACGAACTGCGCCGTGCGGTCGTGCACCGCCGAGTCGTGCGGCTCCTCGGCCCTGATGTGGGTCGGGCGGGTGAGGAAGGTGCGGGCCAGCGTGATGATCGGGCCCGGCATGGTGGCTGAGAACAGCATGGTCTGGCGCTTCTCGGGCACCATGTTCAGGATGCGCTCGATGTCCGGGAGGAAGCCCAGGTCGAGCATCTCGTCGGCCTCGTCGAGGACGAGCACGCCGATCTTGCCCAGAATGAGATGGTTCTGCTTGGCCAAGTCCAGTAGTCGGCCGGGCGTCCCGACCACCACGTCGACGCCGTCGCGCAGCGCGGCGATCTGGGACTCGTAGGGACGACCGCCGTAGATCGCGGCGACCTGCAGCTTGCCCTTGTGGTTGCGCAGGTGCTTGCTCGCGTTCTCCAGGTCCTGGGTGACCTGGATGCACAGCTCGCGAGTCGGCACGATGACCAGCGCCCGCGGCGTGCCGTCCAGCGGCGTCGTTCCGGAATCGGCGGTGGCGACGCGGTGCAGCAGCGGCACGCCGAAACCGAAGGTCTTGCCCATGCCGGTGCGCGCCTGACCGATGAGATCCTCGCCGGCCAGCGCCAGCGGGAGCGTCAGTTCCTGAATGGCGAATGTTCGTTCGATGCCGATCTCGGCGAGCGCTCGGACGATTTCCTCGCGCACCCCCAATTCGGCGAATGTCGGGGCGGTATGCGTCGCGTCCAGTTCGGCCGTCAACAGCGTGTCCGCCACACCGGGTTCCTGCTCGACAGTGATCTTGCTCAGGTTCGTGCCTTCCTCGTTATCGCGTCACGCGCGCCCGAGGCGTGGGGCGGACCGGCCGGTCCACGACGACCACGTATCCGCCGATAACGCTCGCCGCAGCCGGATGTCGTTCGGGTGCCGTCCGATGACGGCAACTACCTGGGAACATCGGCGCAGCGCAGTCGGATGCGGATCTGGTGCGCGCACATTTTCCTGGACGACGGAAGCCCTGGCGCCACACCTGTGGCCGACGCATGGGTAACGAAAGTTTCCGTTGTCCGCAGTGATTGTAGCGTGATATTGTGCCCGGCTCGAATTGCCGCCGTCGTTATTCCATGGCAATACTCCGGTTTCCGTCCCGATCGTCGCCGACCGACGGTGCGCGACTTGACAATTCATCGCCGAGCCGGAATCGGGCGGCGCCGGAAAGTGGGCCGTCCGGCGCTATTCGCGTGCGCCGCGCCCGGCGGGTCGCGACGGCGTGGGGGGAGCGGTCTCGGCGCCGCCGTGGAACCTCGCAAACCGGACTTGCCTGTTACCGACGGTACTGGCATGTGAGACATTCTTGTGGTGAGCATCGCAGAGACCGTCACCACCGCCGCCCGCAACGCCTGGGCGCTGACCTTCGGCTCGGGTGTCGAGGCGCCGGACCCCGCGCCGTCGACGGTGCTGTGCGACGAGCCGCACCGACAGCTGCGCCGCTACGAGGGCGGCGCGAGCGACGGCGCGTCCGCGGTGCTCCTCGTCCCGCCGCTCGCGGCCCCGGCCAGCTGCTTCGACCTGCGCCCCGGTCAGAGCGTGGCGCGCTTCCTGCGCGACAGCGGCCGGGCCACCTACGTCGTCGACTACGGCGACATCACCTTCGCCGACCGCAAGATGGGCTTCGAGGACTGGCTCGACGACATCCTTCCCGAGGCGATCATGCGCACCTCCGCCGATGTCGGCGGCAAGCCGGTCGACCTGCTCGGCTGGTCGATCGGCGGAACGCTGGCGCTGCTCACCGCCGCCGCGCACGCGCAGCTGCCGATCCGCTCGATCACCGCCGTCGGCTCGCCGCTGGACTACGACAAGATGACCGGCATCCCGCAACTGCGCGCGGTCGCCAAGCTCACCGGTGGCATCGCCACCTCGACCGCGGTCAGGGCCGCGGGCGGCATTCCGGCCGGGCTCACCCGCGCCGCCTACCGGGTCACCGCGTGGGACCGCGAGCTGACAAGGCCGTGGTTCGTGGCGAGCAACATCGCGCGCACCGAGACACTGGCCAAGATGGAGTCCATCGACCGGTTCATGGCGGCGATGCCGGGCTACCCCGGCCGTTTCTACGGCCAGCTGTGGGGCCGCCTGATCCTGAACAACGACATCGGCCGCGGCGTCGTTCGGCTCGGCGAGCGGCGCATCGCGCTGGCCGACGTGACCGCGCCCGTGCTGCTGGTCGGCGGGCCGAGCGACGTGATCACCCCGGCCGCCGCCGTCGAGGCGGGCACCCGCACGCTGACCGGCGCCGCGGAGGTCCGCTACGAGACCGCCCCCGGCAGCCACCTCGGCATCCTCACCGGTGAGACCGCCCGCGACACCACGTGGGCCTACCTCGACAAGTTCCTCGCGGAACTGGGCTGATCGCCGCCGCCGGATCGAGCCGGGTGTGAGCCGGGGGTAGATCCGGCGGCCGCCCTGACAAGCGTCGCGAAACCGACCCGACGAATGTTCGGCTGGACGAACACTCGCGCCCCGACGCCGCTACGCTAGGGCACATGGGAGCACAGTCAACACTTGGCGTTTCGTTCGATCCGGCTACCTCGCCCATCGCCGCGGACCATCCCGGTGTGACCGATCTGTTCGCCGTGCTCGCCTACGGTGAGATCTCCGCGTTCTACCGGCTGGCCGAGGAGGCCAAGCTGTCGCCGACCCTGCGCGGCAAGGTGGCCGTCGCGAAGATGGCGTCCGCCGAGATGGACCACTTCAAGACGCTCGAGGCGGCGCTCGCCGAGCGCGGCGTCGAGGTGTTCGACGCGATGGCGCCGTTCGTTCGGGCCCTCGACGCCTACCACGCGTCCACCGATCCCTCGACCTGGCTCGAGTCGATGGTGAAGTTCTACGTCGGCGACGGCATCGCCGCGGACTTCTACGGCGAGATCGCGGGCGCGCTGTCGCCGGAGG
Source organism: Nocardia amikacinitolerans NBRC 108937 (assembly GCF_001612615.1). Lineage (GTDB taxonomy): Bacteria > Actinomycetota > Actinomycetes > Mycobacteriales > Mycobacteriaceae > Nocardia > Nocardia amikacinitolerans. The sequence goes on from NZ_BDAU01000034.1 coordinate 47,732, forward strand.
TCGCCACCGTCGTCCACGACGTGCTCGCCGAGACGAGCCACTCCGAGTTCGTTGTCGAAGAGGTGCGGCGCGCGGTGTCGACCAGCCGCTCCGAGCGCGACCGGCTCACGCTGTGGGGCAGGCGGCTGCTCGGCGAGGCGATTACCCAGGCGCAGTACGTCATGGCGCAGCGCGACGAACTCACCGACCTGGTGCTCACGGCCACCGGCGATCTCAACGGCATCGCCGCGCTGTTCGAGCGCATGCAGACCAGCCACGCCGAGCGCATGGCGGTCCTTGGCATCTGATCGGATCCGCCCACGGCCGGACCAGGTCGCCGACCAAAGGCCACCTTCGGTCGGTCATACCTGGTCACGGTCACCTTCGGTCGGCGCCTTATTCGTTCGCGGCGCGGGTGTGGACCAGTCGTAGGCCGGTGGTGCGGGTGGCGGCTTGGTCGAGTAGCCAGACGACGACGCTCTGGTCGCGGTCGGTTTCCATCGTTTCGAACGGGACGTCGACCGGGCCGTGTACCGGGTGATCGAACTTCAGCAGGCTCGACACCGGCCCGTCGCCGACCCGATGTGGCTTCCACCGCTCACGGAACTCGGGCTCGCGCCGCAGCGCGTCGATCATCGCGAGCAATTCGGCGTCGCCCGGCCAGCGCATCTTCGCGCGTAGCAGCGCGTCCGCGAAGGTGACCGCGGCGGCGGGCCAGTCGCGCAGCGTCCGCCGGGCGCGCGGATCTTTGAAGACGTACCAGGCCAGGTTCGCTTCGCCGTCCTCGTCGAGCAGACCGAGCGGCGTCGCGAAGTCGGCCCACGCGGGGTTCCAGCCGAGGACGTTCAGCCGTCTGCCGATGACGAAGGCGGGTGTCGGCTGGAGCGCGTCGAGCACCGCCCTGATCGTCTCGCCGAGCTGTTCGCGCGGGGATTCGCTACCCGGACAACGGGATTCGTTGCCCGAGGCCATCGCGAGCAGTCCGAAGTGGTGGCGCTGCGGGCCATCGAGCAACAGTGCGTCGGCGAGCGCTTCGACCACCGCGACGGACGGATTCGTGTCGCGACCTTGCTCCAGCCGGGCCAGATAGTCGGCGCTGACACCCGCCCGCACCGCGACCTCCTCGCGGCGCAGTCCCGGCGTCCGGCGCCGCCCGCCCTCGGGCATTCCGACGTCGGCGGGCCGGAGCTCGCCGCGGCGGGCGACGAGGAATTCGGCGAAACCATTGCGTGCCATGGTCTCCATCGTGCCCGGTCCTCGGACATTCATCCTCGCCCTGCGAGGTCCAGGATAACGGCGGTCTGGTTACCGGACCGTGGTCCGGACAAGGTCGATGGCATGACGAACACTTCCGCAACCACCGCCACCCAGCAGCTGAAGCCCGGATCCTGGGCGCTGGACACCGCCCACTCCTCGGTCGCGTTCACCATCCGCCACCTCGGCATCTCGAAGGTGCGCGGCGGGTTCACCCGCTTCGAGACCGAGTTCGTCGTCGACGAGACGGGCGCGGCCACCCTCGGCGCCACCATCTACCTCGACTCTTTCGACACCGGCAACGCCGACCGCGACGCCCACGTCCGCAACGCCGACTTCCTCGACGTCGCCAACCGGCCGACGCTCACCTTCCGCGCCCCTCGGCCGGTGGCGATCGCCGAGACATTCACGGTCGAGGGCGAGGCCACCCTCGGCGCGATCACCAAGCCGGTCACCCTCGAGGTCGAGTGGGGCGGCGTCCAGGACTTCGGTCCGACCGGCGAGCGGCACGCCGGATTCTCGGCGACCGGCACCATCAAGCGCACCGACTTCGGCGTCGGCGGCCCGATGCCGGGCATGCTCAGCGACGCGGTGAAGATCGAGCTGGATATCGAGCTGATCGAACCCAAGTGACCGGCCGCTCGGCCGGATCGCTGTTCGCGGTCAGCGTAGGCAGTGCGGTGCCGCGCGGCCGTTGCCCTGCACTAGCCTTGGACCGGACAGCAAGAGCGCTCGGGCGGACGCGAACGTCCGACCGCCGCACAGGACTCTAGGTTCGGAGGTTGGCCGTGGAGGTCAAGATCGGTATTTCGGATAGCCCGCGCGAACTCGTGATCAACAGCGGGCAGACCCCGGAAGAGGTCGAGGCGATGGTGTCCGAGGCGCTGAGCGGCACCGGCGGCGTCGTGGCGCTCACCGACGAGAAGGGCCGCAAGTTCCTCATCCAGGCTTCGAAGGTCGCCTACGTGGAGATCGGCACCGCCACCAGCGGCCGGGTCGGTTTCGCCGCGGTCTGACGACCTCTACGCGACGAGCCCTCGGGTTCCGGTTCATGACCGAGAACCCGAGGGCTCGTTCGCGTTTGGGGCGCGGCAGGAGCCGCGCCGCCGAATCAGAAGCGCGTTGCGTTGCCCGCGTTGTCGATCGGGTGCAGCGGAACGTGCGACAGACCGCCCCAGGCCAGCGCGACGGTGGTATCGACGGCCTCGTCCTTGGGGATCGGGCGGTCCGCCTCCAGCCAGTAGCGCGCGGTGAACTGGCTCGTGCCGACCAGGCCGACGGCGAGGATGCGCGCGCGATAGGGATCGAGGCCGGAGTCGTGCGCGACCAGGTCGAAGACCGCGTCCACGCACGCCTCGGTGGCCTGCTCCACGCGGCGCTGCACCTGCGGCTCGCTGGTCAGGTCGGATTCGAAGACCAGCCGGAAGCCCTGCATCTCGTTGTCGACGAAGTCGAAATAGGCCTGCACGGCGGCGCGCACGCGCTGACGGTTGTCGGTGGTGGAGCGCAGCGCTTGGCGCACGCTCGACACCAGCATGTCGACGTAGTTCTGCAGCACCGCGAGGTACAGCTCCAGCTTGCTGGTGAAGTGCTGGTACAGCACCGGCTTGCTGACACCCGCGACCTGCGAGATCTCGTCCATGCCCGCCGCGTGATAACCGCGCAGCACGAACACCTCGCTCGCCGCTTGGAGTAGCTGCTGCCGCCGTTCGTCACGCGGCAACCGCGTACCGCGTTTGGTCGGCACCATGGCCTCGGACGACATTCTGCGGGACGTCATCCGGTCCACGAGGTCAGTCATTTCGGCTCTCCCAGTCGAGTCCCCGGCAAAAGGGGTTGTGCACCGGGTATCCAATGAACGATACCCGGTTGTAGCTCACATGCCGATCGGGGTTGTCGATCTCGTCCAGCGGGTGAGACGTGGCGCACAGCTGAGCTCGGCCCCCATTGGCTCTGGGTCGTCCGGTTCCGTAGGCTCAGAACTCGTGGCAAGGTCCGGTCCCGAAACTCGTTCGGGTGCGGCTGCCCGATCGGGCGCTGTACCGCGGTCCGGGATCCCAGATCGGCCCGGCCGATCCAGACCCGAGCGCGGGACCCGCACCGACCCGTGGCCGCGGAAACCCGACGGCGACGACGCGGCACCCGCGCCCACACCCCCGACGGCAGCACGCGACGCCAACGGCGTCGAGATCTACGACCCTCTCGGTCTCTACCAGGCAGCCGACCGCTCCCATCAGCCGCTTCGGGCGCGCTGGGACCCCACGGCGCCGGATCCGAATCGCTCCCGCGGCCCTCGACCCGATCGCAACGCCAAGAAGCAGAGCGCGCTCGGCCGTTTCGTGTCCACCTACGGGTGGCGCGCGTACGCCCTCCCCGTGTTGTTCGTGGTCACCGTGCTCGTGATCGCCGACGCCGTGCGCGGCGGCGGCAGCCCAGCCGGGTCGACCGCCGCCCCGAGTTTCGGTCGGCTCAGCCCGCCCGCCGCGAACACCGGCGTCATCGGCGCGCCGCCCGGCGCCGGACAGTTCCCCGCCGATCTGCCCACCGGCGCGCTGCCCGACGGCGGCCCCTTCACCGAGAACGGCGCGGGCACCTGGCGGGTGGTCCCCGGCGGCACCGCCGAGGTCGGCGCGGGCACGGAGTACCACTTCAGCTACACCATCGAGATCGAGAACGGCGTCGACACCGCCGGCTTCGGCGGCGACGAGTCGGTGGCCAAGATGATCGACAGCACGCTGGCCAATCCGAAGAGCTGGGTCCAGGACAAGCGCTTCGCGTTCCGCCGCGTCGATCAGGGCAACCCGGATTTCCGCATCTCGCTGACCTCGCGCCAAACCACCAGGAAGGCCTGCGGTTTCGACATCCCCATCGATTCCTCGTGCTTCAACGCCGACCTCGATCGGGTGGTGCTCTCCGAGGTGCGCTGGGTGCGCGGCGCGCCCGCCTTCGAAGGCGACATCGGTTCCTACCGGCAGTACCAGATCAACCACGAGGTCGGCCACGCGATCGGTTACCACCAGCACCAGCCGTGCGAGGCCGACGGCGGGCTCGCGCCGATCATGATGCAGCAGACCTTCGGCACCGAGAACAACGACATCGCCGCGCTCGATCCCGACGGCGTCGTCCCGATGGACGGCAAACGCTGCCGATTCAACCCCTGGCCGTACCCGCGCGGCTGATCGGCGGCGCGGTGCGCGACGATAGAGGGAAGAACGGTTCGATCGTCCGCGTTGCACATCGCGATCGGCCAATTCGATTCGAGGAGTCCTGGACGTGTCATCACCGAAGTCCCTGCCGCCGCTGGTCGAGCCGGCCGCGGAACTGAGCAAGGACGAAATCGCCCGCTACAGCCGTCACCTGATCATTCCCGACGTGGGTGTGGACGGACAGAAGCGACTGAAGAACGCCAAGGTGCTGGTGATCGGCGCGGGCGGTCTCGGCTCGCCCGCCCTGCTCTACCTGGCCGCCGCGGGCGTCGGCACCCTCGGCATCGTGGAGTTCGACGAGGTCGACTCCTCGAACCTGCAGCGCCAGATCATCCACGGCGAGTCCGACATCGGCCGCCCCAAGGCCGACAGCGCGCGCGACTCCATCCTGGAGATCAACTCCGGCATCGACGTGCGCCTGCACAAGCTGCGCCTGGAGCCGGAGAACGCGGTCGAGCTGTTCCGCGACTACGACCTGATCCTCGACGGCACCGACAACTTCGCGACCCGCTACCTGGTGAACGATGCCGCGGTGCTCGCTGGAAAGCCCTACGTGTGGGGTTCGATCTACCGCTTCGAAGGCCAGGTCTCGGTCTTCTGGGAGGACGCCCCCGACGGCCGCGGCCTGAACTACCGCGACCTCTACCCGGAGGCTCCGCCGCCCGGCATGGTCCCGTCCTGCGCCGAGGGCGGCGTGCTCGGCGTGCTCTGCGCGTCCATCGGCTCGATCATGGTGACCGAGGCGATCAAGCTGATCACCGGCATCGGCGAGCCGCTGCTCGGCCGTCTCATGGTCTACGACGCACTGGACATGAGCTACCGGACCATCAAGCTGCGCCGCGATCCGGAACGTCAGTCGATCACCGAACTGATCGACTACGAGGCGTTCTGCGGTGTGGTGTCCGAGGAGGGCCAAGCCGCCGCGGCCGGGTCGACCATCACCGCGCGCGAGCTGAAGGAACTGCTGGACGCGGGCAAGGACATCGAGCTCATCGACGTGCGCGAGCCCGTCGAGTGGGACATCGTGCACATCGAGGGCGCGCGGTTGATTCCGAAGGACCGCATCCTCTCCGGTGAGGCGCTGTCCGAGCTGCCGCAGAACAAGCCGATCGTGCTGCATTGCAAGACCGGCATCCGGTCCGCCGAGGCGCTCGCGGTGCTCAAGAACGCGGGCTTCTCCGACGCCACGCACGTGCAGGGCGGCATCGTCGCCTGGGCCAACCAGGTCGACACCAGCCTGCCGGTCTACTGAGCGACGACGGACTCGTGTCCGCGCGGGTTCGCCCGGCGGACGCACACCGCGACTCGACGACGGATCCGGGCCGTACAGGGCCCGGATCCGCGCGGTAGCCGGACGCGCGACCGGACCGGCGCGGCGTCCGAATCCGGCCCCGCACCGGCGGTACCGTACGGCCGTGACTTCTGTGGAACCTCCCGAGCACGTGCGCGCCACGTTCGGTCTGCGCGAAGTGACTCCGGTCCCGCTCGGCGACTGGGACGGCGGTTGGCGCTGCGGCGACGTGGTGCTCAGCCCGGTCGCCGATCACGCGCGGGCGGCGTGGTCGGCGAAGATCCGCGAGACGCTGAAGGTCGACGGGCTACGCGTGGCCCGTCCGGTGCGCGCCACCGACGGTCGCTACGTGGTGTCGGGCTGGCGCGCCGACACTTACCTGGAAGGCAGCCCCGAGGCGCGCCACGACGAGGTCGTCTCGATCTCGCTGCGGCTACACCAGGCGACGACGCGGCTGGAGCGCCCGCGCTTCCTCGTGCAGCCGCCGGTCACGCCGTGGGTCGACGTGGACGTCTTCGTTGCGGCCGATCGCGCGGCGTGGGAGGCGGTCCCGCTGCGCAGCCTGCGCGCGGGCGGCGCGGTACCGACCACCTCGCCCGACGGGCAGCGCAGCATGGAACTCATCGGCCAGCTCGCCACGCTGCGCAAGCCGGTGCGTACCCCGGCCCAACTGGTGCACGGCGACCTGTTCGGCACCATCCTCTTCGCGGGCGCGCAAAGCCCCGGCCTCACCGACATCACCCCGTACTGGCGTCCCGCCGCCTGGGCCGCGGGCGTCATCGTCATCGACGCGCTCTCCTGGGGCGGCGCCGACGAAGGCCTGCTCGACCGCTGGTCCGATCTGCCGGAGTGGCCCCAGATGCTGTTGCGTGCCGTCATGTTCCGCCTCGCCGTGCACGCGCTGCATCCCCGCTCCACCCCCGAAGCCTTCCCCGGGCTGGCGCGGACCGCCGATATGGTCCGGCTGATGCTCTGAATTCGAGCTGCGCTGGGCGGCGGTGCGCTAAGCTCTGCTCCGCCGCGCACCTCGATGTCGGCGTTTTCGGCTCATGTGCTCGACGGAAAGCCGTAGCTATCCGGCCGCCCACTGGTTCTTCCGCAGTACCCGGTTCGGTGTCGTCCCGAACCGGTGTTGTTCGAAATGTATAGAGCCGAGCGCGATCTCGTCGATCGTGCTAATTTTGACGAACTCGCGTCCGTGACTTTTCCTTGTGGAATCTCGGGGACTGCGACATGGGGTGAGGACAGCGGCAGATGCGAATAAAGCCACGCGAGCAGGTTCTGAATGTCTGGCAGTCGCTGATCTCGACGTGCTATCGAGACGGCGCGTGGCAATGGGGTGGACGCGAGGCCCCGAATTCCATCAGTGACGCCGAACAACTGCTCTGCCTGCTCTACCCGGCCACCGAGATCAGCATGCTTTCCCTCGATCGTCCGAACGACACAGCCGAGGATGTCGCGGCGGCACTGGAAGCACTGGGCGGACCGCCGCGCATCGGCGAAGTGATCGTGCGGGTGCTGGAGGATTACGTCCAGCGCTACACCGATCCGGACGGTGAACCCAATTTCGCGGCCGGGAGCTATCTGCGCGGCGGCGCGGAAGTCCCGCCGACCGAGGAACAGCGCGCGATCGAGATCGTCGATTCGTACTCGATGTCGCTGACGTTGTGCATCGCGGCCCTCGGCTTCCTGCGGGTCTACCAGGTCTACGTGAAGAGCCAGACCTACGAGGAAGCCCGCGCGCTCGAACGCCGGATCGAGGCGCTCGTCGGCGACGTCGGCACCCGGCTTACCGCGGCGATGATCGGCCTGCTTCGCAGCTTCGTCGTGAACACCGTCGATCCCAGAGACGATGCGGGACAAGCGATCCTGGGCATGATGAACCAGACCGGCATGCCCGAGCGGCTGCTGCTCGACGCTCTGGTCCGCGCTCTCGAACCGGTGCGGACCCAGCTGCGCAGCGATGTCACCCTTGCCACCATCCCGGGTGTCGAATTATGGGATGAGCAAAGGCTTTTCGAGTGCGGCTGGAGCTGGGGTGTGGTCGACGGAGCGACGACCATCGATTTCTCCGCGCGACGGATAGCGAGTCGCTCCGGTGTCGCGGACCCCCGACCGTACCTGTATTTCACCGTCGTGGCGTTGGACGGCATCAACGACCTCACCTCGCAGCGAACCAGGCAGCTCGACCTGCTCGACGACGAACAGCGCAGGCTCGCCGAGGCGTTGCAGACCCGCTGGCATCTGACCCAGCTCTACTGGTCGACGGTGGCGCGGTTCGGCCCAGGTCGCTGGCCACTGGAAGACATTCCGTGGCGGACCTCCGACGGCGAGGAATCCGACTACTACAGTCTCGTGGTCTCGGCCGTGCTCATCCAGGATCTGGTGAACCGCACCGCCAACGACGAGGACCTGACAAGGGCGGTCGACATCTTCGACGAGCTGGCCAAGCGCGGCAAGCTCATTCGTCGCTTCACGCACGACGATCCGGTCGTGCAGCTGCACGTCCCCGGCGTGCCGATGTCGCTCGTCGGCTCGGAGAAGGTGGACGACGGCCCGCGACTGGCCTGGGTCGTCTCGGACTACGCGCCGGTTCTGCTCAAACGCATCCTGCAGGCGGCGCGGCTGTCGGGCAACGTCACCGCCCGGCACCGCCTGATGGAGTTGGCGAAATCGGTGATGCAGCACCTCGAAGCGAGGAAGATCCAGGAGGGGCCCGCCACCGGCCTGTGGGACGACGCGGCGCGTGCTTTCGGTGTCGACGACACCGCCGTGACCGCGCCGTCGTGGTATTTGACAGAGCGCGTCGTCGAGTGCCTGATCACGGCCGCACGCACCTATCGTTCGCTGCCGTTGCGTCCCCCTGCTCTGGTGGACGACGCGGTCGCTTACTTGAGCGAGGCCGAGCACCTGCTGAACCAGGAACTGCTCGGCGTCAGCGCGGTGGATCACTCGGCGAATCGCCGAGCCCTCGCGCGGATCGAGCGGCGGGTGAATCGGGCGCGCGAGCTGGTCACCGAGAAGCCGGGTACCTCGGCGAGTTTGGCCATGAAGGCGCTGGAGGAACTCGAGGAACTGTCCTACGCGGACCAGGACGCGATGAGGAGCCGCTGATCCATGCTCGTCTTCGCGACATCGGACAAGGGCGGCACCGGCCGATCGGTGACCAGCTGCAATCTCGCCTACCGCTTGTGTCTCGGCGGAAAGAACGTCGCCTACCTCGATTTCGACTTCGGTTCGCCGACGGCAGGCGCGCTCTTCGAAGTCAGCGCGGTCGAACGTGGCGTTTCCGGCGGCGCGGGATTACACAGCTATCTGCTGGGGGAGAAGGGCACCGCGACACGGGTCGACGTGCGCGCGAAATCGGATCGCGGCGCATTGCGGCAGATGCCGACCCGATCCGGAAAGCTGGTCCTCTTTCCCGGTGACGAGGGCGGCGCGGAATTTCTCGGCGCGGGTCACGACATGGTGGAGCGCTGCCTCGCCCTGCTGACGGAGGCGTTGTCCGAATTCCACGTCGTTCTGGTCGATCTCAGCGCGGGGCGCTCGGCAGCCGCGCAGTTGGTGCTGCAGGCGACGGCGCGGCGGCAGCTGGCAGGCGCGGTGGCGCGGTGGCTGGTCTTCCACCGGTGGACGCGCCAGCACATCATGGCGACAAGCGCCCTGGTGCACGGTCCGAACGGCCTGCTCAGCTCCGGCGTCGAATACGGGCACGACCTGGTGCACCTCACCGAATCGATCCGGTATGTGCGGACCGCGGTACCCGACCCGTTCCGCGGCGCGAGCAGCGAGAAACCCGCCCAGGCCCGGTGGCTGCTCGAGCAGCATCAGGCGCTCAAGCGGCTCGCCTCGGTCAAGAAACTCGGTGCCGACACGCTGCTCGGCGAGACGCCGATGGAGCCGGTCCTGCAGTGGCGCGAGCAAGTGCTCGTCGACGCGGACGTCGACGCGCAGATAGCGAACGAGACGACGGTCGGCGCGTTCGGCGAACTCGCCCGCAGGCTCACCGATCCCGCCGTGTGGGAAACGTTCTGATCTACACCAGCACAGGAAAGGTCTGGACTGCCAGTGGACATCGCCGCACGGTACAGCGAGGCGACCGCGAGCGCACGAATCGCCGCGGTGCCGATGTCGCATGTATCTATCGAAGTGGGGCATTTCTACATGAACGATCTCACCAATGGTGAGGATCGGATCAGGGCGCAATTCCGGGAAGTCAAGGAGTACCTGGATTTCATCGAGGCCAAAGTCAGGCGTCGATACGGCAGGAACACGAAAGTCAGTACTTGTTTTCTTGTCGACGATTACTTCGGGCCGGACACCGACCCGGCGCGGATCATCGGCAAGCTCCTTGCCGCGGCCGCGGAATGCGATATGCGCATCGATTACCTGGCGCGTGAGGAAGGATGTTTCGAGGCGCCGGTCTACGCCGATGGCGTCGCCACGGGCATCCGGATTCCGTTGGCGGAGATGGTGTCCGCGCGCGTGGTACCCGAGCCGGTACAGAACACGACCGGCCGTAGACCGCCTACCGACGTCTCCGGATGGTTGTGCAATGGCCGCCGTTCCTCCGACGACGAGCCACAGCAGGCCATGCGTCTCGAGAAGTACCGGCCTGCCGAGGAATACGGGCGGCGCGAGCATTCCATTTTCCTCGACGCACAGTTGTGGGCGCCGCCGACGAAGAAGACCAAGGCCCGGCCCGGGCAGCAGCGGGTGTGGTCGTGTCCGTTCCTCGCTTCGATATGGCAGCTGCTCCGGCTCGGCATGCTTCGCTACGAAGGCGCGGCCGTCGCCGAGCCGCAGGAGTGGGACCCGGTGGCGGGCTGGCCGGAGAGCTGGCGCGACCTGCCGACCGTGGTGCGATTGAACCCGGAAGCGGATCCGTTCTCGGCCTTCGAATCGATGTCGATCCTGCCGCACCGCTATGTGGAGATCGAGCACGCGGTCCGGGTCATCCTCGCCCACGTCAAGGTGGACGACGCGGTGATCGATGAAGCGATCTGGAGCGGTGTGGCCGAGGGCGTCACCGTGCCGCGCAAGGTCACCGAGCGGCTGGGGCACGTGCTCCTGCCGGGATCCTGACGGGTCGGCGGCGATGACGAACGGGACCGGCGGGCGGACCGTGCCCGCCGACGCGCTGATACTGCTCGGCGAGATCCACACCTGCCTCGTGCCCGATTCCGGGACGTTGAACGCGACCGAAGTCGAAGGTCTGCTCGCCGCCCTGATGCCGGGCAGCCTCGTCTCCACTCGCGCGCGCCCGATCCCGTTGGCGATCTCGCCGACCACGGTGTGCGGAGTGGACTGCAGGTTGGCGACCGTCTCGGGAGCTACGGTGCACGCGATCGGAACGGTGGCCACCGAGGCTGTCGTGTACGGCGGCCGAGTGCTGCAGAGCTGTGCGCGCACCACCGTCCGGCGGGCCGAGCAGACCCAACGGCAGCCGTGGTCGCACTATCTGAGCCGGGTCGGCGTGACCGAGGTGGTCACCAAGACCAAACCGGGGACGCCCGAGGACCTCGCCGACGGCTTCCTCGCCGTTCCGGAAATCGCCGACACCTTGGATCTGTGCTCGATCAGCGAGCGAACCCTGGCCGCGGTTCGCGTCCATCCCTTGCTCGATCAGCAGCAGCCCTTGCTGGCCGGCTCGACACGATTGCGCTGGGTCGCGCGTTACGCCGGAACGGACGTGGAGCCCGAAGTGCGGATGCGGCTCGAGGATGGCGCGCTGCGCACTGTCCGGGTGACCGTGCGCGATCCGGCGGATCTGCCTCTCGCGCAGCGGTTTTGCGCCGATCTGGCCGTGCACGACTGGCTGCTGACCGCCGCGGGAACGGCGATCGAGGAGACCAACCGGCACCCGGCGGGAAGTGCGGAATCGGCGCGGATCCTGTCCGCCATCCTCGAGCATCTCGCCCATTTGTGGATGCCCGGCGTGCACAGCCCGCCCGGTCTGCGCGAACTCTGGAAACAGCTGCACGCCGAGCCGGGATTCGACCGCCAATGGCGGATGAGCGTCGGTCAGCTGCGCGATCGCCTTGCGGTCGCCACGTTGGCGGCGCTGCGTGACGCGAAGGTCGCGGCAGCGCCGTGGTGAGCGGCTCGGCGGCCGGTCACAGCCGGAACCACCGGCGCACCAACAGCGCGAAGAACACCGACATCGACACCGTCCCCGCGTACGACTCGATGACGAGCAGCGCGCGTCCCGTCCGCCCGACGGCTTCGGTGTCGCCCATGCCCGCCGGATTGAGGAAGTTGATCAAACACAGGTACAGACTCGAGTGCAGCGCCGTGTCCGCGAGCCAGCTGATGGCCACGGTGAACAGCAGCAGTTGCAGCAGCATCCACATCAGCAGCCGAAACGGCCGATACCCATAGCCGCACAACAGGTCCGAGAGCTGGCCGCCGATCCGGCGCCAGCGCGGATGGCGGGCACGGCACTGGGCGCGGGCGCGGGCGAGACCGCAGCGGTCGGCCGCGTCCTCGTCTTCGTTCTGCCGGTGCAGGCCGGTGGCGCGGCCGAACGCCAAGGTCGCGTGGCCGGGCAAGCCGGTAGCGGACAGACATTCGCCGAGGCGTTCGTACACCCTCGCGAGCATGGTGTTCTGCGTGCGGCTCGAGCGCAGCGGTCCACGAAACTCGACCTCCGCGGCGAGCAGGGCAGCGAGGAATTCGACAGGCACGTCGTTGGATCGACGCGCCCCCGGCAGGGGCGACCGCGCCTCGGCATAGCTGTCGGCGAACACCAGGCTGTCACCGCGTCTGCGGACGCCGGGCGGATCGTAGCTGGCGAGAACGGTTTCCACGTGGGTGTTGAAGGAGTCGAGCAGCAGCTGCTCCGGCCGGTGATCATGCGCGGTGGCCAGGTGCTCGGCGATCTCGGACGCGTAGGCGGCGGCGTGGCGGTTGATCCGGGTTGTCATCGACGCGACGAACGGCAGTGACGACTGATCCGGATGGTCGATCATGATGCTTCTCCCCCGGTGGAACAACGTCGGTTACGACGTCTTTTCCACGATAGCAATGTATTTCGGCTATCGGCCCTGGCCCGGTTTCAGCCAGCGCGGGTCGGCGGAGGACAACGGCGGGCCCGTCGGCGCCCGGCGGATTCGGTACCGCAGCACGTCGCGCGGCTGGCCCGGACCGAAATACTGCTCGTCGTGCTCGGCCAGCTCGAATCCGACGGATTTGTACAGCCTGCTCGCGATCTCGTCGGAGGGCCGCACCGTGAGGTACACGCTGTCGACCGGCGCGGCGCGGCATCTCGCCACGGCCAGTTCCAGCAGCGCCCGGCCGAGCTTGCGCCCGTGGTAGTTCGTGGCGACGGCGAGTCCCATGACCCAGCCGCGGCGCCCGGTGTCGACGCCGACCAGCGCGTAGCCGCGCACCGCGCCGTCGAGTTCGGCGACCACCCAGTTCGTTCCGTGCAATTCGAACAGTTGGCGCAGCGCGACGTAGGACAGCGATTGATCATCGAACTGTTCCCGCTCCAGCGCGGCGATGTCTTCGAGGTCATCGAGCTGTGCGGTACGGAACACCGGCCCTGCCCCCGCCCCTGTCCCGATATCCAACAGCTCACCTCTGTCGCCCCTCGTGAGTCTGTGCTCCAGCGTAAAGCGTTGTTGCGCTGTGGGGTTCGGAATCCAGGGGGCTAGCCGACGTGGTGGTGACAGCCAGGAGGTTGCCCGCGGACGCCGAATGCCGCTGGGAGGACAGTCTTCCCAGCGGCATTCGGGTCGAACCGGGGCGGCGGTCCCGGAGGGGAAATCGGGATCGCTTCGCCCCGACCGGCGTTCGGGGATCGGTCCGAACGCCGGACGGTGATGCGGTTACACCTTCGCGTAGGCCAGCGAGGGGACGCGGCCGATGGCGAACGAGGAACGCAGGTAGAAGAACCAGGTGACCGCAGCCATCACGATGAACGCCGCCGAGTAGGCCCAGAAGGCGGGCGCCATGCTACCGAAGTTGATGTTGGACAAGCGAAGTGCCTGCTGCAACAGGTAGCCGCCGGAGGCGCCGATCGCGCCGATGACACCGATCGCGGCGCCCGCCTGTCGCTTGGCCGACGCCGCGGCCTCGGCGATGTCCATGCCGTGCTCGGAGGCGTACTTCTTGGCCTCCGCGTTGAAGATGGACGGGATCATGCGGTAGGTGGAGCCGTTGCCGATGCCGGTCATGATGAACAGCGCGAGGAAGGCGATCAGGTAGAGCGGGAAGCTCTTCAGCTCGAGCGCCGCCATGATCGCGGCGACCGCGGCGGCCATGCCGCCGAAGACGATCACGGTGATCTTCGCGCCGCCGACCTTGTCGGAGATCCACCCGCCGAACGGGCGGCTGAACGAGCCGACGAAGGCGCCGAGGAAGGCCAAGTTGCCGAGGGTGGTGATCCAGCCGATCTTGGCCAGGTCGGGGAAGTTGGCCTTGATGAGGGTGGGGAAGGCGAAGGAGAAGCCGATGAAGGAGCCGAAGGTGCCGATGTAGAGGAACGACATCACCCACGTGTGCCGGTTGGTGAGCGCCAGCTTGTAGGACTTGCCGTCGGACTTCGCGGTGCTGATGCTGTCCATGTAGCGCAGCGCGCCGAAGGTGGCGATCAGGATGAACGGCACCCAAACCAGCACCGAGAGCGTGATGCCGAAGCGGTAGCCCGCCGGATCCTTGGCCGTGAGATGCGTGCCGAGGGTGATCAGCAGCGGAAGCACCAGCTGGGTCTGCGCGACGCCGAGGTTGCCGCCCGCGGCGTTGATGCCAAGGGCCGCACCCTTCTTCCCTTCCGGGAAGAAGAACGAGATGTTGGCCATCGACGAGGAGAAGTTGCCGCCGCCGAAGCCGGCCAGCGCCGCGAGCACCATGAACACCCACATCGGCGTGCCGGGCTGGTTCACGAAGTAGGCCAGGCCGAGCGTCGGGATGAGCAGCATCGCCGCGCTGAACGCGGTGAAGGCGCGCCCGCCGAACTTCGGAATGGCGAAGGTGTACGGAATGCGCAGCGCCGCACCGACGAGCGTCGGGGTGGAGGTGAGCAGCAGCGCGTTGCTGACGGCGACGGGGTTGCCCTTGCCGAGCCCGGCGAGGAAGTCGAAGCCCGCGGCGCCCATGCTGGTGACCACGGTGCCCCAGATGACCCACACGCTGAAGCCGAGGTTCTCGGCGAAGACCGAGAAGGCCAGGTTCTTGCGCGCGGTCAGTTTCCCGCCCGATTCCCAGAACTTCAGGTTGTCCGGTTCCCAGTGGTCCAGCCAGCGGCCACGCTTCTGGTGGCTGAACGATTCCGACTGCTGGCCGGTGGCAGCAACTGTGGCAGTCATCGGCTTCCTCTCGATTAGGCTCGACCGACCCTCATCGCGGCAATCGTCGCGCCGTTGCGACGTTGATTCGTCTCGGGACGCCCATCCAAGTCGGGGAGGGGCCGTCGAGTTGCCTTTGTACGGTCGAGACAAAGGTAGAAGCCAGTTGTTGCGGGCCCGTGGCCTTCGATGACGTTCCAGGCAAATCCGACTCACATGGGGGGAACGCCCTCAGTGACCAGTTGGTTACCTGGCGATCGCGGCGCGGGACCGGTCGGAACTATCGGGCGTCCGGGTATTCCGCGATGAGCGATCCGAGGAAGCAGCGCGCGGCCTGCGCGGCGCGATCGGCGTCGCCGTCGACGACGGCCTGCACCAGTTCGTTGTGCTCGGCGTCGTAGGAATCGTCGGATTTCGAAGTCCGGGAGCGGATCACCTGTTCGATGGTGGGCAGCAGTGAGTCGTAGAACTCGAGATACACGGCGTTGTGGCTGGCGACCACGATCGCGCGGTGCAGCGCAACGTCGGCGGCGATGGCGCTGTGGGTGTCCGCGTCCCAGTGGTGGCTGCGTTCCTCGAGCAACCTGCGCAGGTTCGCGATGTCGGCGTCGTCGCGGCGGCGCGCGGCGAGCGCGGCGGCGGTGGTGTCCAGCGCGAGGCGCAGTTCGAGGACGTCGCGCTCCTCGGCGTCGGCGAAGTACTTGCCGAGGGTGCCGCCGACTTCCGAGGCCGCGATCACATAGGTGCCCGAACCTTGGCGGCGTTCCAGCATGCCCGCGTGCACGAGCGCCTGGACGGCCTCGCGCACCGTATTTCGGCCGGTGCCGGTGAGCTCGGTGAGCTCCGGCTCCGTCGGGATGCGGGAGCCGATAGCCCAACGGCCGGAACGTATTTCGGCACGCAGCTGTTCGGTTACCTGGGCGATGAGGCTGGTGCGCCGGACGGGTTGCACCGAAACAGAGTACCGCCCGTCACAAATTGTTGCCGCCGATCATGGGGTCATCCTATGATTTCTCGGTGACAGCGACCCTCTCGAACACCGCGACCCGCCAGGATTCCGCCGTTCTCGAGCAGCGCAAGCGCGCGCTCGTCGAGGGTCGACTACTCGTCCTGACCGCGATCGTGATGTCCGCACTGGTCCTGCGCGTCGCCGTCACGGCGTTCAGTCCGCTTGCCGAGCGGATCGGCGCGGACATCGGCTACTCGACCGCGGTCGTCGGCGTCTTCGGCATGATTCCGACCGCGATGTTCGCCCTCTCCGGCCTGCTGACCCCGATCCTGGTGCGCCGCCTCGGCCTGGAGCGGACCGCGCTGACCGCGATGGTGATGGCAGGCCTCGGCATGCTGATCCGGGCCATGACGCACGGCACCGCCGAGCTGCTGATCTTCTCCGCGCTCGCGCTCGGCGGCATGGGCATCGGCAACGTGGTGATCCCGCCGCTGGTCAAGCGGTACTTCCCGGACCGGCTCGCGGTCATCAGCTCGCTCTACATCACCATGGTGCAACTCGGCACCGTCGTGCCCGCGCTGATCGCCGTGCCGGTCGCCGAGGCACACGGCTGGCGGATCTCGATCGGTCTGTGGGCGCTGCTCGGTTTCGCCGCCGCGCTGCCGTGGATCAAAGTGCTGCGCGATCGGCGCGGCCGCGACGTGGCCGATACCACCGGTTTGCCCGCCGACGGCGAAGAGCCGGCGGGCCGTGTCTGGCGTTCGCCGGTCGCCTGGGGCATGGCGGGCATGTTCGGCATGACCTCGCTGACCACCTACGCGATCTTCGCCTGGCTGCCCAAGATCCTGAGCGAAGCGGGCGCGAGCGCGGCGTTCGGCGGCACCATGGTCGGCCTGTTCGCTCTTGTCGGTCTGGTGGCCGCGCTCTCGGCGCCGACGATCGTCGCGCGCTTCCGCAATCCGTTCCCCGTTGTCGTCGGCTGCGCGGCCTTGTTCTTCACCGCCTTCGCCGGCCTGCTGATCGCGCCGATGAGCGCGCCCGTGCTGTGGGTGCTGATCCTCGGCCTCGGCCCGAGCACCTTCCCGATGGCGCTCACCCTCATCAATCTGCGCACCAAGACCCCGCGCGGCTCGGCGGCGTTGTCCGGTTTCACCCAGGGCGTCGGTTACGCGGTGGCGTGCGCGGGTCCGTTGCTGTTCGGCATGCTGCACACCGCGACGGGCGGCTGGCTCGCGCCGTTCGCGATGCTGAGCCTCGCGGTGCTTGTGTTGCTGGCGGGCGCGTGGCAGGCGTGCAAGCCGCGCATGCTCGAGGACACCTGGAACTGATCCGGCGGAATCTCCCGGTTCGAGTTGCGTGCCGGTGCGGCCCGGCGCATGCTGTGCGCGTCACACCTCACCGGCCGCTGTGCGCGAGATCGGCTGTTTGTCACCCGTGGAAACGCTTGTGTCACACGGGTGAAACATAACGTTGAAACTCACCCCGAAACCCGGGGAATCGTGAGCAACCGTTGATTTGGCGGTCATTTACCGCAGCATTTCGGCAATACCTGTTTCCTACCGTTGGGGCCAACCGATTTTGGGAGGCCCTTGTTGAGCACGCTGACGCGTAACCACAACATCGAGCACTGGGATGCCGAGGACGTCGCGGCCTGGGAGGCGGGCGGCAAAGACATTGCCAAGCGCAACCTGATCTGGTCGGTCTTCGCCGAGCACGTCGGATTCTCGGTCTGGTCGATCTGGTCGGTGATGGTGCTGTTCATGCCCGCCGACAAGTTCGGCATCGATCCCGCGGGCAAGTTCTTCCTCGTCGCGATGCCGACGCTGGTCGGCGCGTTCCTGCGCATTCCCTACACCGTGGCCACCGCCCGGTTCGGCGGACGCAACTGGACCATCTTCAGCGCGCTCATGCTGCTGATCCCGACGCTGTTGACGCTGTACTTCATCAACCAGCCGGGCACTTCCTACACCACCTTCATGATCGTGGCGGCGTTCGCGGGCTTCGGCGGCGGCAACTTCGCCTCCTCGATGACCAACATCAACGCCTTCTACCCGCAGCGGCTCAAGGGCTGGGCACTTGGCCTGAACGCGGGCGGCGGCAACATCGGTGTTCCGGTCATCCAACTGCTCGGCCTGCTGGTCATCGCGACCCTCGGCGACGGCTACGCCTCGCTGATCTGCGCGATCTACCTGGTCCTTGTCGCGCTGGCAGGTGTCGGCGCCGCGCTCTACATGGACAACCTGAAGAACCAGAAGGCCGACCTGTCCTCCATGGTCACGGCCCTGAAGGTGCCGCAGTCCTGGGCCATCGCCTTCCTTTACATCGGCACTTTCGGTTCGTTCATCGGTTACAGCTTCGCTTTCGGTCAGATCCTGCAGATCAGCTTCAAGGCGGGCGGCGACACCGCCGCGCAGGCCGCGCTGCACGCCGCGTCGATCGCCTTCATCGGTCCGCTGCTCGGTTCGCTGGCCCGGCCGTACGGCGGCAAGCTGGCCGACCGGATCGGCGGCAGCAAGGTCAGCTTGTACGTCTTCGGCGCCATGATGGCGGCCGCGCTAGTGGTCGGTCTGGCCAGCACTGTCGCCGACGGCAACGACGGTGTCGCAAGCGGTGGCGTGATGGCTGTGCTGGTCATCGGCTTCATCGCCCTGTTCGTGCTCTCCGGCTTCGGCAACGGGGCGGTCACCAAGATCATCCCGTCGGTCTTCGACGCCAAGTCGAAGAGCCTGGACGCGAGCCCTGCCGAGCAGGCCGCATGGTCGCAGAACACCTCCGGCGCGCTCATCGGCTTCGTCGGCGCGATCGGCACGCTCGGCGGCGTCGGCATCAACCTGGTGCTGCGCACCTCCTACGCCTCGACCAACTCGGCCACCACCGCCTTCTGGGTGTTCATGGCCTTCTACGTGGTCTGCGCCGCGGTGACCTGGTTGGTCTTCCTCCGCCGTCCCACCATGGCCGTCGACAGCGATGTCGTGCACGAGGCCGAGGCGCTTGTCCTCGAGGCAGAGGCTGCCGCAACCAAGTCCAACTCGTCGGCTCGCGCCTGACGCCCGAACCATTCCCAGGGAGGTCACCATGAACCCCACAGTCGATCCCGCCCAGCGCAAGACAGCGGTGGTCGTCGGCCACGGCATGGTCGGGCACCGTTTCGTCGAGGCACTTCGCTCGCGTGACGAAGCCGACCAGTGGCAGATCGTCATCCTCAGCGAGGAGCAGCTGCCCGCCTACGACCGCGTCGGACTCTCGTCCTACGTCGGCAGCTGGGATCCGAGCCTGCTCGCGCTGCCCGGCAACGAGTACGCCGGTGACGCACTCGTCGAGCTGCGCCTCGGCCAGCGCGCCGAGAGCATCGACCGCGACGCGCGCAAGGTCGTCACCTCGGCGGGCGACACCATCGCCTACGACGCGCTGGTGCTGGCCACCGGGTCCTACGCCTTCGTGCCGCCGGTGCCCGGCCACGACCTGGACGGCTGCTTCGTCTACCGCACCATCGAGGACCTGGACGGGATCCGCGCCACCGCGGAGGCGGCCGGTCCCGGCGCGGTCGGCGTGGTGATCGGCGGCGGTCTGCTCGGCTTGGAGGCGGCCAACGCGCTGCGCCTGCTCGGCATGACCCCGCACGTCATCGAGTTCAACGACCGGCTGATGCCCGCGCAGGTCGACGCGGGCGGCGGCGCGATCCTGGAGCGCTTGGTCACCGACCTCGGCCTGAACGTGCACACCGGCGTCGGCACCCAGTCGATCGAGGCAGCGGGTGACGGCAAGCTCAAGCTGACCCTCTCCGACGAGTCGACCATCGACAACGCCTCGCTCGTGGTGTTCTCCGCGGGCATCCGTCCCCGCGACCAGATCGCCCGCGACGCGGGCATCGAGGTCGGTCCGCGCGGCGGCATCGTCACCGACCTGGGTCTGCAGACCTCGGACCCGAACATCTGGGCCATCGGTGAGTGCGCCGCGGTCGAGGGCGTCTGCTACGGCCTGGTCGCCCCCGGCTACAGCACCGCCGAGGTGGTGGCCGACCGGCTGCTCGGCGGCGCCGGCGAATTCCCCGGCGCCGACATGTCCACCAAGCTGAAGCTGCTCGGCGTCGACGTGGCCAGCTTCGGTGACGCGCACGGCACCACCGAGGGCGCGCTGTCGGTCGTGCTGCACGACGCGGCCAAGGGCACCTACGCCAAGCTCGTCGTCTCCGACGACGCGCAGATCCTGCTCGGCGGCATCCTGGTCGGCGACGCGTCCGCGTACTCCGCGCTGCGTCCGCTGGTCGGCCGTCCGCTGCCCGCCGATCCCGCCTCGTTGATCTCCCCGGCGGGCGCGGAACTCGGCGCGGACGCCCTGCCCGACGACGCCCAGATCTGCTCCTGCAACAACGTCAGCAAGGGCGCGATCTGCGGCGCCATCGCCGAGGGCGCTTGCGACGTGCCCGCCATCAAGAGCTGCACCAACGCGGGCACCTCCTGCGGTGGCTGCGTGCCGATGCTCAAGAAGCTGCTCGAGCAGTCCGGCGTCGAGGTCTCCAAGTCGCTGTGCGAGCACTTCACCCAGTCGCGCGCCGAGCTGTTCCAGATCGTTCAGGTCACCGGCATCCGCACCTTCTCGGGCCTGATCGCCAAGTACGGCAAGGGCACCGGCTGCGACATCTGCAAGCCGACCGTGGCCTCCATCCTCGCCTCCACCTCGAGCGACCACATTCTCGACGGTGAGCAGGCCGCGCTGCAGGACACCAACGACCACTTCCTTGCCAACCTGCAGAAGAACGGCACCTACTCGGTGGTGCCTCGGATGCCCGGCGGTGAGGTGACCGCCGAGCAGCTGATCACCATCGGCGAGGTGGCCAAGGAATTCGGCCTCTACGTCAAGGTCACCGGCGGCCAGCGCATCGACCTGTTCGGCGCGCGCGTCGAGCAGTTGCCGCGGATCTGGCAGCGTCTGGTGGACGCGGGCATGGAATCCGGCCACGCGTACGGCAAGTCGCTGCGCACCGTCAAGAGCTGCGTCGGCTCCACCTGGTGCCGCTACGGCCAGCAGGACTCGGTCGGCATGGCCGTGCTGCTCGAAAAGCGTTACCGCGGACTGCGTTCCCCGCACAAGCTGAAGCTGGCCGTGTCCGGCTGCGCCCGCGAATGCGCCGAGGCGCGGGGCAAGGACGTCGGCGTGATCGCGACCGAGAACGGTTGGAACCTCTACGTCGGCGGCAACGGCGGTCTGACGCCGAAGCACGCGGTGCTGCTTGCCGGTGAGCTCGACGACGAGACGCTGATCAAGTACATCGACCGCTACCTGATGTTCTACATCCGCACCGCCGACCGGCTGCAGCGCACCGCGCCGTGGCAGGAGGCGCTCGAGGGCGGCATGGACTACCTCAAGGCGGTCATCTGCGAGGACAGCCTCGGTATCGCCGACGAGCTGGAGGCCGCCATGGCCAAGCACGTCGACGGTTACAAGGACGAGTGGGCCGCGGTGCTCGAGGACGAGGAGAAGCTCTCCCGCTTCGTCTCCTTCGTCAACGCGCCGGCGGAGGCCGACCCGACGATCTCGTTCGACGACAGCGGCGAGCGGAAGGTGCCGGTGCTGTTGGGTGTGCCACAAATGCCGGCCGCCACGCACGGGAAATAACGACTTAACCGTGCGGAAACAGGACGCCGGTACCAATGAGTAAGGCGTTCGGAGGAGGAACCCGATGACCGTGATCGATACACCCAGCATCTCGCCAGCTACGGCCACCGGTTGGACGCAAGCGTGCCGACTCGACTATTTGATCCCAGGCCGCGGCGTTGCGGTATTGCTGAAGGGTGGCCAGCAGGCCGCACTGTTCCGACTGACCGACGGCAGCGTGTACGCCGTCGGCAATATCGATCCGTTCGGTCGCGCGGCCGTGATGTCGCGCGGGATCGTCGGTGATCGCGGCGGCGTGCCCGTCGTGGCCTCGCCGCTGCTGAAGCAGGCGTTCTCGTTGCTCGATGGGCATTGCCTGGACGATGAATCGGCGGCGCTGCCGGTGTACGCGGTGCGGGTCGACGACGGCATCGTTTCGGTTTCCAACGAGCCGGTCGCGCTCGATTCCTCGGACGGATGAGCATCCATGACGACAACTGAAGCGGGCGCTTGTCTCGCCGGATTCACGGTCGGCATCACGGCGGCGCGGCGAGCCGAGGAGTTCGCCACCCTGTTGACCAGAAGGGGCGCCACCATTGTGTCGGCGCCGGCCATCCGGATCATTCCGCTGGCCGACGACAACGAATTGGAGCGCGTCACAAGGACTCTCGTCGCCGAGCCGCCGCAGATCACCGTCGCCACCACCGGCATCGGCTTCCGCGGCTGGATGGAGGCGGCCGAAGGCTGGGGACTGGCCGAGGAGCTGCGCAGCACGCTGGCCGCCACCCGCATGCTGGCGCGCGGCCCGAAAGCCAAGGGCGCCATCCGCGCCGCGGAACTGCGCGAGGAATGGTCGCCCGCCTCCGAGTCGTCGGCCGAGGTGCTCGATCACCTGCTTGCCGAGGGCGTTGAGGGTGTGCGCATCGCGGTGCAGCTGCACGGCGCGACCACCGAGTGGGAGCCGGTACCGGACTTCTGCGAGGTATTGCGTTGTGCCGGAGCGGATGTCGTTCCGGTGCCGGTGTATCGCTGGACCCCGCCCGCCGATCAGGGCCCGATGGACCAGCTGATCGAGGCCATCGTCACCGCGAGCCTGGACTGTGTGACCTTCACCAGCGCGCCCGCCGTGGCGTCGATGTTGATGCGCGCCAAGGAAACCGGGCTGCTGGAGGGCGTGCTGCACGCCCTGCGCGGCCGGGTGCTCGCGGCCTGCGTCGGCCCGATCACCGCGGCGCCGCTGGAAGAGCTCGGCGTGCCGACCTCGATGCCGGGGCGGGCGCGACTGGGTGCGCTGGCCAGGCACGTCGCCGAGGAATTGCCGAGGCGAGCCAGCCGAATTCAGGCCGCGGGGCACAACATCAGCGTGCGCGGCGCGTGCGTCGTGGTCGACGGTCAGGTGCGTCAGCTCGCGCCCGCGCCGATGGCGCTGATGCGTTCGCTGGCTCGCCAGCCCGGTCGCGTCGTGTCCCGCGAGGATCTGCTCTCCGCGCTGCCCGGCGGCGGTGACGACACGCACGCCGTGGAGACCGCGATCGCCAGGCTGCGCGCCGGACTCGGCACGCCGAAGGCGATCCAGACCGTGGTCAAGCGCGGCTACCGGCTCGCCTTGGACGCCGCCGAGTGCACCGACAACAATCCGCGCCAGGTGCCGCAAGCGCGGCCGCAGGTGCCCGGCGTCGGCTCGCCCGCGCGTGCCCCCAAGTACGCTCCGCAACCGATGGGGACCTGGTGAGCACCCCCGCCCTTGTGCTGGTGGCGCACGGCACCCGAAGCACAAGGGGCGTGGAGATGATCGCCGCCCTTGCCGAAGCCGTATCCCGTGAACTCGGTGCGGCGCAGGCTCTTTCGGAACCGGCCGCCGCGATTTCGGGGCGCGGCGACGGTACCGACGCGCCCGCGGTCCGCACCGCCTTCGTCGACGTGCTCGGCCCGTCGCCGTCGGAGGTGCTGCGCGATCTGACCGGTGCGGCGGAATCCGTTCCCGCCGTGGTGGTTCCGGCGTTCCTCGCCTCCGGCTACCACGTCTACCAGGACGTGCCGCGCGAGGTCGCCGAGAGCGGGCACGACGCGGTGGCCGTCACCCCGGCCATGGGGCCGGATCCGGCGCTGGCCAGGATCATGGCGATGCGGTTGCGCGCGGCGGGCTGGCGGCCCGGTGACGCCGTCGTGTTCGCCGCGGCGGGTTCCTCGGATGCCCGTGCGCGGCAAGACGTTCGGCGGGCGGCCGCGATGCTGGCCGAGCACCTGGGTGCGCCGGTGCGCATCGGTTACGTCGCCACCGGCGCGCCGCGCGTCCCGGAAGTCGTCGCCGACCTGCGTGCCTCCGGTGCGCGGCGGGTGTTCGTCGCGTCGTATCTGCTGGCGCACGGGCTGTTCCAGCAGCGGCTGCACGAGGCGGGTGCGGACGGCGTCGCCGAGCCCATCGGCGTGCATCCCGCGGTCGTCCGGCTCATCGCGGATCGGTATCGCGCGGCGGTGCGGGAAATGGTCGATACTCGCGTACGTTGAGTGCCTTCGTTTCGAGCGTTTCGCGGCTCGGCACTTAGGGATTCGCTCAGGTCAGGGCCGCTGAGGGAGGCGGCCCTGACCTTTGGCGCTGTCGGGATGGTCAGCCGGGGTGGGGGCGCCTATGGTCCGGGCTGTTCGCGTTCCGGCGCCGAGAGGGCGGGGAACCAGATGTCGGTGAGTACCTCGGCCGCTCGGTCGGCGGAGACGTCGATCGTGCCCTGCATCGCCCAGCGCGTGAAGAAGCGCTCCAATTGCGCGACAAGCAATTCGATGCGTAGCCGCGCCTCGTCCCTGCGTTCGGCGGGCCACCGGGACAAGTAGGCGGGCATGCTGTCGGCGAGGGTCATGATGCCCTCGCGCGCCACCTCGCGGAATTCCGGCTCGAGCGCGGTCGCCTCGTCCCAGGCGGGAAGCATGTCCTTGTTCGCGAAGAACCAGTCGATGGCGCGGGTCATCCAGTCCGCGAACGCTTCTCGTGATCCGGTGGTGAGCACCCGGTCCAGGTCGGCGTAGAACAGGCGGATGGTGGCGAGGGTGCCTGCCTCGGCGATGGCGCGCAGCACCTCGGGTTTGCCGGTGAAGTGCAGGTAGAAGGTCGCCCGGCTGCAACCGACGGCGGCGGCGATGTCGTCGACGCGGACGGTCGAGTACCCCTGCGTTTCGAAGAGGTGGCGCGCGGTGTCGACGATCCGCGCCCTGGTCAGGCGCTTCTGTTCCGCGCGCAGCGAGCCGCGGCGGGTCCCGGTCGGTTCGGTCGGCATGGACCAATCTTAGACGACATGCAAACTCACTAGACACTACGTCCAGTCAGTGCTACTTTGTGGTTCAGGTCACGTCGGCGGGCCTCGCCGACACGGAACCGTTGTCGCGCAAGGCGATCGGCGAGGTCGTGCGACGCGAGATCGAACTGTAGGGAGTCGGCGATGTTCGACAGCATCATCAAGGGCGGCCGGTGGTTCGACGGCACCGGCGCCCCGTCGGCGGTCCGCCACCTCGGCATCCGCGACGGCAGAGTGGCGCAGGTGTCGGCCGCACCGCTCGACGAGACCGGCTGCGGCCGGGTCGTCGACGCCGCCGGGCAGTGGGTGATCCCCGGCATGATCGACATCCACACCCACTACGACGTGGAGGTACTGCTCGATCCGGCGCTGCCGGAATCGGCGCGCCACGGCGTGACGACCGTGCTGCTCGGATCGTGTTCGCTGTCGACGGTGCACGCCGACGCGGAGACGGCGGGCGATCTGTTCGGCCGGGTCGAAGCCATTCCGCGCGAACACGTCGTCGCGGCCATCGGCGACCTGAAGTCTTGGCGCACCGCCGAGGAGTACGCCGCGGCGCTCGACGCGCTGGCGCTCGGACCGAATGTGGCGAGTTTCCTGGGACATTCGGACGTCCGCGCCGCGGTGATGGGACTCGATCGCGCGACCAGGCACGAGGTGAAGCCGACGCCGGACGAACTCGCCACGATGCGGCGCGCGCTCACCGAAGCGCTCGACGCGGGCTTCGTCGGCATGTCCTCCCAGCAGTTGCTGTTCGACAAGCTCGACGGGAAGCTGTGTCGCTCGCGCACCCTGCCCTCGACGTACGCGACGCGCGGGGAACGCGGCATGCTCAACACGATCCTGCGCCGCCGCGGGCGCGCCCTGCAGGGCGGACCCGACGTGGCACGGCCGCAGAGCCTGGTCGCGATGGCCGCGAGCAGCATCGGGCTGTGGCGGGAACCGCTGAAGGTGAGTCTGCTCTCTGCCGCCGATGTGAAGGCGATTCCCGGTGTGGCGCACGTGTTTCCGGCGCTGGCCCGGGCCGTCAACGCCCTCGGCGGCGACTTCCGCTGGCAGCATCTACCGGTGCCGTTCGAGGTGTACTCCGACGGCATCGACCTGCCGGTGTTCGAGGAGTTCGGGTCGGGAGCGGCGGCGTTGCATCTCGCCGACCAGCTCGAAGAGCGTAAGCACCTGCTGAGCGACGAAGACTACCGCCGGTGGTTCCGCAAGGACTACGACAAGAAGTACGGTCCCCGCGTCTGGCATCGCGACTTCTTCGACGCCGAGATCGTCGAATGTCCCGACGAATCCGTGCTCGGCAAGACCTTCGGTCAAGTCGGTCTCGACCGCGGCGGCTTGCATCCGGTCGACGCGTTCCTCGATCTCGTCGTGGAACACGGCGGCGAAGTGCGGTGGCGCACCACCATCTCCAACCACCGCCCCGCCGTGCTCGACCGTTTCGCCGCGGATCCCGGCATCCAGCTCGGCTTCTCGGACGCCGGCGCGCACCTGCGCAACATGGCCTTCTACAACTTCGGCCTGCGGTTGCTGCGCCGCGTCAACGACGCCGAACGCGCGCACCGGCCGTTCATGACCCTCGAACACGCGGTCCACCGGGTGACCGGTGAACTCGCCGACTGGTACGGCCTGGACGCGGGCCACCTGCGCGTCGGCGACCGTGCCGACGCCGTCGTGATCGACCCGGCCCGTCTCGACGCCACCCTGGACACCTACGCCGAACACCCGGCCCCGCACTACGCAGGTCTGTCCCGCATGGTCAACCGCAACGACGCGACCGTCACCGCCGTGTTCATCGGCGGAAAGTATGTGTTCGGCTCCGGCGCCGCCGACCCCGGGCTGGGCACGGAACGGGCGGGGCGGTTCCTGCACGCCGGATGAGCACCGGCTTCGATCTGTCGGTACCCGGGTCCACACTGTGACCCATGGCATACGACGAGGAATTGGCCGAGCGAATCCGCGACCACATCGACCCCGGACTCGACGTCACCGAACAGAAGATGTTCGGCGGCCTCGCCTTCCTGATCGGCGGCAACATGGCGGTGTCGGCCGTTCGCGACGGCGGGCTACTCGTTCGCGTCGCCCCGACCGAAGCCGACCGCCTTCTCGACGACGAATTCGTCACCACCATGACGATGGGTAGCCGCGAAATGCACGGCTGGCTCCACGTTGCCCCAGCGGCGCTCGGCGATGACACCACACTGCGTGAGTGGGTAGACCGCGGCGTCCACTACGCCCGCTCCCTCCCTACCAAGAAGTAGATCCGTGCGCCGGTTCCGCGGGGGTGCGGTAACTATCGGGCGGGCTGGGGCGGGGCGAGGGAGGCCGCGCGGGTGCTGAACGTGTCGCGCTGAGTCCGCCGAAACGGACAGTCCGGGCGGAATCGACGCGTTTCCGTTCTCGACCGCCGGGGGCTCGATACGCTGCGGCGATGATGTCCATTGTGGGCGGGGCCGTCGTGGTGGCGGTGGTCGGCGGGGCGGTGGTCGGTGTGGCGCGGGCGGAGGCTACGCCCGGGTCGGATATCACGGCGGTCACCCTCGGGCAGGCGCAGATTCCGGCCGGTCTGCTGCCGTTCGTGGCGGGGACCGATCTGGTGGTTCGGGAGATCACGATCGGGCCGGGCGGGTCGACGGGATGGCATTGGCACGACGGGCCGGTATTCGGCTTCGTTCGCTCCGGCACCCTCACCCACCCTGGCCCGGATTGCGTCGCGCCGGTGTATCGCACGGGCGACTTCATCTACGAACCCGCGGGGGAGTGGAACGTCCACATCGGCCAAAACCTCGGCCCCGACCCCCTCATCCTCGACGTCGTCTACGCCCCACCAACCGGCGCCCCGCTCTTCCAGGACGCCCCGGCCCCACCCTGCGCCTGATCCGAACCCGCGGTCGGCCTCTGGGCCCCAAGCTATTTCGCCAGTTGGCCGATCCGCTGCCGCGCCACATTCAGCAACGTGGCCACGTCGACGTCCGGAACGTCTTCGCGCCGTAGCTCTTTGACCAGCGCGCGTTGCTCGGCGTTCAGTTCTTCGGTCAGCCGTTCGATGGTCGAGCGCAGCTGCGCGATGTGCTCGACTCGTTCGTTGACATCGTGTGCGTCGCCGAAATCGTCGACGATCAGTCGCGATTCCACGCGGGAGAGCGGTACGTCGAGCTTCGCGGCGATGATGGTGCGTGCTTCGTATCCCACGTCGGTGAGGTGGCGCGCCTGACCACAGGGGTCTGTACCGTACACGTCGGGAATGGTGATCTCCCACCACCGGCCGACACGGCTCGCGTGCACGTCGTAGGTGATTGCCTTGCTCACTGCTTCTCTTCCTCCTCCGGGCAGTCGCAGGACCCAACGGCCTTGTTGATCGACCTGGCCACCCCCGGCGAGATGGTGGTATGCCCGTCCGGGACACTCACGTCATGCTTGCCGGTCCGGCAACCGTAGATAGTGTGGCTGCCCGCTCCGTCGCGGAGCTTCGACCAGCCGGCGGCTTTGAGGGCCTTCAGGACCTTTCTGGTCGGTTGCTCCGCAATCATGACAACATGCTAGTGCGCTAGGCGCAACTATCGCTAGCTGACTAGGCAAAAATACCGCTAGTCGGTTTGCGGGATGGTTCTCCGCATACGAGATCGCCCCCACCGAAGCGCGGTGGGGGCGAAGGGGTTGGGTCAGCGCCAGCGTTCCGGGGTGACCGGGGCGTCCCAGGCTTTTGCGTAGCGGCGGGAGTCGGTGGCGTTGGGTTGTTTGTGGCGGTAGACGATGTAGGGGCGGGTGAGGTAGCCGATGGGGGCGCTGAACATGTGGACAAGGCGGGTGTAGGGCCACAGGGCGACCAAGACCAGGACGACCAGCCCGTGCAGCTGGAACGGCCACGGGGTGCCGACCATCAGTTCCGGTTGCGGGTTCAGGGTGAACAGGCTGCGGAACCAGGGGGAGACGGTTTCCCGGTAGTTGTAGGTGCCGAACAGCAGGTTGGCGCCCCAGGTGTTGGTCAGTCCGGTGACCAGCGCGGCGGTGAGCAGGGCGTACATCAGCTTGTCGTTGGCGGTGGTCGCTTTGCGCACCGCCGTCACGGTGAATCGGCGGTACAGCAGAATGCCGACACCGGCCAGCACGGAAAGACCGGCCACCGATCCGGCGCCCACCGCGATCAGGTGATAGGTGTGATCGCTGATGCCGACGGCCGCGGTCCACGACTCGGGAATCAGCACGCCGAGCACGTGCCCGAAGAACACCCCGAGCATGCCGAAGTGGAACAGCGGGCTGCCCAGCCGCAGCAGCCTGCTCTCGTAGATCTGCGAGGACCGGGTGGTCCAGCCGAACTGGTCGTTGCGGTAGCGCCAGATGTGGCCGAGCACGAACGAGGTGAACGCGACGTACGGCAGGATCAGCCACAACTCGACGGGCAGGTGCGGGACGGCGTTCATCGACGGCCTTCCGATTGAGCGAACATCGTTGGGTCCATGGCGAAGGGTTCCAGGCCGACCTCTTCCTCCGGCGGACCTTCGGCCGCGAGCTCGGCGATGCGCCGCCGATCGGCCGTGGTGAGCGGCGGCAGTGTCGCCACCACCGCGGCAAGCGCCCCCGCGTACGGAGAACCGCTGTCGGACAACGAGAGTCGCAGCAGCTCGATGACCGGCAGGTGCTCGCCGAGCAGGCGCTCGCCGCCGATCGGGTCCACCGTCGCGGCGAATTCGAGCAGCACAGGCAGATGGTCGGGCAGTTCCTGATCGCCGAGTTCCACCCCGGCGTGCCGGTAGGCGTGCTTGAAACGCAGCAGCGCCATGCCCCGCTTGCGGGTGTCGCCGTAGGCGTAGAAGGTCAGGTGCAGGCTGGCGCGGCGTCGCATGTCGAAGGTCGCGACGTAGTCGGCGGCCAGGTCGATCGGCGGCGTCGTGCGCAGGTGGGTCAGCAGACCGGCCAGCTGCGGGCGTACCTCGTCCGGCAATTGCTCTGCCGCGCCGTCCAATTCGTCCAGCATGGCGAGCAGGTCCCGGCCGGGATAGTCCAGCAGCAGCGCGGCGAGCCGCCACACCAGGCGACGGTCCCGCTCCGCCATCCGCACGGCGGGCTCGGGCCGCCGCCGCAGCTTCAGCAAACTCATCTGGCGGCCCCGCTCGGCGCCGCGGTCACGTCCCCGGCGGACGAACCGTTCCCGGCAGCGCCGTTGCTGCCGTTCGCGGCCCCCACCTCGGCAGCGCCGTTGCTACCGTTCGCCTCTGCGTCGTCGTGCCCGGCGCCGTTGGCCGAGCCGTTCTGCCCAGCACCGTTGGACCCAGCACCGTTGCTGGTCGGGATCAACCCCTCGGTGCTCTTGCCATCCCAGTTGAGCAGATTGATCCGGTTCGACTTCTCCTCCGGCGCGGCGCCATTGGTGTCGGTCAGATGGAACTTCTCCACCATCTGATCGAACGCGGTCATACCGGGTCCGCCGTCGGTGTCGAGACTGCATCCGGTGGCGAGCGAATCCAGTTCGTGCGCTTGCGAAGTCGCACCCTGCGGGATCACGTAGCGGTGCTCGTACTTCGCGATGGCGAGCAGCCGGTACAGCGCCTCGATCTCCTCGGGCTCCAGCCGCACCGACGGCGCGATCGAGGGGTCAGGTTCCTCACCGAGGTTCACCGACCGCATGAAAGACCGCATGGCGGCGAGCCTTTGCAGCGACGCGCGCACCGGTCCGAGCTCACCCGCGGTGAACAGCTCCGCCAGGTACTCCACCGGAATGCGCAGCGCGTCGATGGCGCCGAACAGGTTCGCGTGGTTCTCCCCGTCGTGCCCGGTCTCGGTGAGCACGTCCACCACCGGCGAGAGCGGAGGCACGTACCAGACCATCGGCATGGTCCGGTATTCCGGGTGCAGCGGCAGCGCGATCTGGTAGTCGACGATCAGCTTGTAGACCGGCGAATCCTGCGCCGCCTGAATCCATTCCGGCGAGATACCGGCGCGCTCGGCCTCCGCGATGACGCGCGGGTCGTGCGGGTTGAGGAAGACGCCGAGCTGCGAGGGGTACAGATCCTTGGTGTCGGTGACCGACGCGGCCTCGAGCACCTTGTCCGCGTCGTAGAGCATGACGCCGATGTAGCGCAGCCGACCCACGCAGGTCTCCGAGCACACCGTCGGAATGCCGACCTCCACGCGCGGGTAGCAGAAGGTGCACTTCTCCGCCTTGCCCGTCTTGTGGTTGAAGTAGATCTTCTTGTACGGGCAGCCGGTGATGCACTGCCGCCAGCCGCGGCACTTGTCCTGGTCAACCAGCACGATGCCGTCCTCGGCGCGCTTGTAGATCGCGCCGGAGGGGCAGGACGCCGCGCACGACGGGTTCAGGCAGTGCTCGCAGATGCGCGGCAGGTAGAACATGAAGGTCTCTTCGAACTCCAGTTTCACCTTGTCCGAGAGCTTGTTCAGCAGCGGGTCCTTGCCCACCTGCTCGGGGCCGGAGCCGAGGTCGTCGTCCCAGTTCGCGCCCCAGGTGACCTTCGTGTCCTCGCCGGTGATCAGCGATTTCGGCCGCGCCACCGGCGTGGTGTCGATGGCGGGGGAGGACAGCAGGTTGTCGTAGTCGTAGCTCCACGGGTCGTAGTAGTCCGACACGGTGGGCAGGTCCGGGTTGGCGAAGATGTTGAGCAGCCGCTTCATGCGTGAACCGGACTTCAGGGTCAGCTTGCCGCGCTTGGTGAGCGTCCAGCCGCCCTTCCACTTCTCCTGGTCCTGGTACTGCCGCGGATAGCCTTGTCCAGGACGGGTTTCCACGTTGTTGAACCAGACGTACTCGGTGCCGCCTCGGTTGGTCCACGCCTGCTTGCAGGTGACGCTGCACGTGTGACAGCCGATGCACTTGTCCAGGTTCATCACCATGGCGAGCTGTGCCATGACACGCATATCAGTACTCCACCTTCTGCGACCGCTTGCGAATAGTCGTCACCTCGTCGCGCTGATTTCCGGTGGGGCCGTGGTAGTTCAGCGCGAAGGACTGCTGCGCGTACCCGCCGATGAGATGCGAGGGCTTGATCATGATCCGGGTGAGCGCGTTGTGGATACCGCCGCGCTTGCCGCGCGCGTCGTTCACCTCGGGGGTGCCCTCGATGCGCGGCACGTCCACCGCGCGGTCCTGCGCGTGGTACATGAACACGGTGCCCTCTGGCATGCGGTGCGAGACGATGGCGCGCGCGACGACGATGCCGTTGCGGTTGATCGCCTCGATCCAATCGTTGTCGGCCACACCGATCTTGGCGGCGTCCTTGTCCGACATCCAGATCGACTGACCGCCGCGCGAGAGCGTCAGCATGTGCAGGTTGTCCTGGTAGGCGGAGTGGATCGACCACTTCGAGTGCGGCGTCAGATACCTGACGGTGACGCCCTTCTCGGTCACCGAACCCACGCCCGGCTCGCTGAACAGCGCGGTCATGTCCAGCGGCGGACGGAAGATCGGCAGCTGCTCGCCGAGTTCGATCATCCAGTCGTGGTCGAGGTAGAAGTGCTGGCGCCCGGTGAGGGTGTGCCAGGGCTTGAGCCGTTCGGTGTTGATGGTGAACGGCGAGTACCTGCGTCCGCCGGTCTCGCTGCCCGACCACTCCGGCGAGGTGATCACCGGCACCGGCCGAGCTTGGGTGTCGGCGAAGGTGATTCGCTTGCCTTCGTGCTCGGCGGCCAGGTCGGCCATCTTGGTGCCGGTGCGCCGCTCCAACGCCTCGAAGCCCTCGACCGCGAGGCGGCCGTTGGTGGTGCCGGAGAGCGCGAGGATGGCCTCGGCCGCGTGGGTGTCCTTGGCCAGCGACGGACGGCCCTGCGCCACACCGGAAACCACCGTGCCGTTCATGCCCGCCAGGTACTCCACCTCGGCATCCGGGTGAGTGGTCACGCCCTTGGTGGTCAGGCCGAGTGTGTCGACAAGCGGACCGAGCGCGGCCATCTTCTCGGCCACCTTCGGGTAGTCGCGCTCGACGACCACCAGCTTCGGCATGGTCTTGCCCGGAATCGGTTCGCAGTCACCGGCTTTCCAGTCCAGCACGCGCCCGCCCGCCTGCGCGAGGGCATCGGGGGAGTCGTGCTGCAACGGCACCGCGACGATGTCCTTGCGCTTGCCGAGGTGCTTCTCGGCCATCCAGGAGAAGCCGCGGGCGATCCGGTGGAACGCCTCGAAGTCGGTCTTCGCCTCCCACGGCGGGGAGATGGCCGGGGAGAACGCGTGCACGAACGGGTGCATGTCGGTGGAGGAGAGGTCGTGCTTCTCGTACCAGGTGGCCGCGGGCAGCACGATGTCGGAGAACAGCGTGGTGCTCGTCATCCGGAAGTCCAGGGAGAGCAGCAGATCCAGCTTTCCGGTCGCCGCCTCGTCACGCCAGACCAGCTCCTGCGGCCGCACCCCGGTCGCCTCGCCCGCTTGGAGGTTGGAGTCCGCGCCGAGCAGATGCTTGTGGAAGTACTCGTTGCCCTTGCCGGACGAGCCGAGCAGGTTGGCCCGCCAGACCGTCAGGCAGCGCGGGAAGTTCTCCGGCGCGTCGGGGTCCTCGCAGGCGAAGCGCAGCTCGTCGGACTTCAAGCCCGCGACGACGTGCTCGGCGGGCGTCGTGCCCGCGGCCTCGGCCTCGTCGACGAGATCGAGCGGGTTGCGGTTGAAGGTCGGGTAGCTCGGCATCCAACCGAGCCTGCTGGCCAGCGCGATGTTGTCGGCCGCGGTGCGGCCCTCGAACGCGCCCTTGCCGAGCGGCGAGGCGAACGACTCGGCGGTGAACGGGTCGTAGCGCCACTGGTCGTTGGTCAGGTACCAGAACACGGTGCCCTGCATCTGACGCGGCGGACGCTGCCAGTCCAGACCGAAAGCCAAAGTGGCCCAACCGGTCACCGGACGGCACTTCTCCTGACCGACGTAATGCGCCCAGCCGCCGCCGTTCACGCCCTGGCAGCCGGTGAGCAGCGTCAGGGTGAAGAACGCGCGGTAGATCTGGTCGGAGTGGAACCAGTGGTTGGTGCCCGCGCCCATCAGGATCATCGAGCGACCGCCGGAACGGTCGGCGTTGTCGGCGAATTCGCGCGCGATGCGCTCGGCCTGCTTGGCAGGGACGCCGGTGATGGTCTCCTGCCACGCGGGGGTGTAGGGGGTGGAGGCGTCGTCGTAGCCGGTCGGCCATTCACCGGGCAGTCCGTCGCGCCCGACGCCGTACTGGGCGAGCAGCAGATCGAACACGGTCGTCACGCGCTTGCCCGCGACGGTCACCGTCGGCACGCCGCGCAGCAGCACGCCCGCCTTGTCGGTGTCGAAGCGCGGCAGCCGCACCGCGACGGGCTGATTGCCCTCCGCGCCATAGAGACTCAGCAGCGGGTCGACACCACCCAGGTCCAGGTTCCACTTGCCGGCGTCCGCCTCGTTGAAGCGGTGGCCGAGAGAACCGTTGGGCACCACGGGATTTCCCACGTCGTCCAGCAGCACCGGCTTGTGCTCCGCGCCATCGACGGTCTCGCCGAGGTCGGCGGCGGTGAGGAACTTGCCCGCCAGCGCGCCGTCGTGGTGGTAGACGCCCTCGGCGTCCCAGCCCGCCGGGTCGTCCAGGCAGACCAGGTACGGCAGGTCGGTGTAGCGCTTGACGTAGTCGAGGAACCGCGGGGTGTCGCGCTGGAGGAAGAACTCCTTCAGGATCACGTGCCCCATCGACATGGCAAGCGCCGCATCGGTTCCCGGCCGCGCGGGCACCCACTCGTCGGCGAACTTGGTGTTGTCGGCGTAGTCAGGGGAGACCACGACCACCTTCTGGCCGCGGTAGCGGGCCTCTGTCATGTAGTGCGCGTCCGGTGTCCTGGTGACGGGCACGTTGGAGCCCCACATGATCAGGTAGCCCGCGTCGAACCAGTCGGCCGATTCCGGCACGTCGGTCTGGTCGCCGAACACCTGCGGCGAGGCGACGGGCAGGTCGGCGTACCAGTCGTAGAACGACAGCATCGACCCGCCGAGCAGCGAGATGAATCGGGCACCGACGGCGTGGCTGACCATCGACATGGCCGGGATGGGCGAGAAGCCCGCGACCCGGTCGGGCCCGTAGCGCTTGATGGTGTGCACGTGCGCCGCGGCGGCGATCTCGGCGGCCTCCCACCACTCGGCGCGCACGAAACCGCCCTTACCGCGGGCGGATTTGTACTTCTTGGCCTTCGCCGGGTCCTCCACGATGGACTCCCAGGCCAGCACGGGGTCCTTGAGCTCGGTCTTGGCCTCGCGGTACAGCTCCAGCAGCGCGCCGCGCACGTACGGGTAGCGCACCCGCGCGGGCGAGTAGGTGTACCAGGAGAAGGACGCGCCGCGCGGGCAGCCGCGTGGTTCGTACTCGGGCTTGTCCGCGCCGACCGAGGGGTAGTCGGTCTGCTGCGACTCCCAGGTGATCACGCCGTCCTTGACGTAGATCTTCCAGGAGCACGAGCCCGTGCAGTTCACGCCGTGCGTGGAGCGCACCACCTTGTCGTGCGCCCAGCGGTCGCGATAGAAGTCGTCGGCGCCGCGGCCGCCGACCTTGTGCAGGCTGCGCTGGTCCGAGGAGACCTCGCCGCGCTGAAAGTATTTGCCCAGCCGGAGCAATGCGTCACCGGCGTCGGAGGAAAGCGGGCCCGCCTGATCGGAGGGTGCCGAAACATGAGTGCGTGAGTTAACCACGACGCCCCCTTCGAGCTGTGAAATCGGGCTGTTGCACCGACTGTAAGGAGGTGAAGACGCGCGGCCAAACGATTCTCTCACAGCGCGCGGAGGCCGCCGGTGAGTTGTGAGGTCGCGGCAACCTGCCGGTCACTGGGCGGTTGCGACCGACCTTCGGTGACATTCACGTGACCTGGGCCGATGCGGGCTGACCGGCCGAAATACGGCAGTGGGCAGGTGTTTCGGGGCCTTGTCGGTGAAGCTTTCGAAACCGGGGGTTCTCGGGCGGTTTACAATCGTTAACACAACGCGGCGGGGTCGGAGAGCCCGAATTGTGGCGCCGCCCACTGCCCTCGTGGCTACCATGCCGGACCCCGATTCGTCCAGACCCAAGTGGTTCGCCATTCGTTTGCCGTAAACCGGCGGTGCAAAGGCTCCGGTGACACCGTCGCGGTCACCG
Organism: Nocardia amikacinitolerans NBRC 108937; assembly: GCF_001612615.1. Classification (GTDB taxonomy): domain Bacteria; phylum Actinomycetota; class Actinomycetes; order Mycobacteriales; family Mycobacteriaceae; genus Nocardia; species Nocardia amikacinitolerans. The sequence goes on from NZ_BDAU01000034.1 coordinate 83,655, forward strand.
TGCGCCGCGACACCGCAGAACGGACGGTCGAGGTCCGGAGGATCTCGCGGCGGCGTCGACCGCCGCGCGCGCCCCGCCTTCGACGCGCTCTCCTATTCGCGGCGCCGTCAGCTCGTCGGGGCGATCGAGTCGGCCAAGCGCCCGGAGACACGCGCGAAGCGAATCGATAGGGCGGTCGCCGCGGCGGGGTGACGCGAGTCCTCGAGCGGCGGCCATTTCCGAATCGATTCGCTCAATTCTTTTGGGCGACAGCGAGGCGGGGCAAACGGGTACCGACCGGTCGGATATAGCGCCGTACGTGCGCGCATTCGAATGGTCGGTCGAGCGACTTGTCTCTGCCGAGCGGGCGTGCGGCGTCATGAATGGCACTGGCGGAGGTGACTTTTCACGCCCCGCGAGATTGCTGAAATGTAACCATGACACATGCGTGGTGCGGAATATAAAGAAGGTATATCAGTTAATATCGTCCGCTATGGACAACAGCTCGGATCATCGACGATTGGAGCCATGGACAACGGCATCGTGGCCTGGACGCCGCGAGCACGAGGGATTCGGCAGCGCTGCCACTTGGAAGTAGCCAACTGGTTGATACATCTACGTTTTCATAGGAGCGAATAGCTGTGTCACGCAAGTCGACCGAAGCCGGGACGGGCGATCTCCTGCGACCGCCGACCTTCGGCGGGTTGTTGCGGAGGTTCCGCGACGACCGGCGGGTGTCCCGGGAAAAGCTGGCCTTCGCGGCGGGGGTGAGTTCCAGCTACATCACGCACCTGGAGGGCGGCGACCGCGCCCACCCGACGAAAGTGGTGGTCGAAGCGCTCATCGGATACCTGCACCGGATCGCGCCGCTCTCCGACGCCGAGCGCAGACACCTGTTCGACCTGGCCGGGCTGGCCGTCGCCTCGGCACCGACGGTCGCCGAGTTGCGCGCCGAGATCACCCAGGACATGCGCAACGGCCTCGCGATGCACGAGCCCAACGCGGCGGGCTATCTCGACACCCGGTGGAACGTCCTGTCCTGCAACGACGCCTACGCCGCCGTCTTCCCCGGCTTGGTCGAGGACGTGAACGTCCTGCGGTGGTTCTTCGGCAACGAGGTGTCCAAGCGGGTGATGGTCGAATGGGAGCGCGAGGCCGCGCTCACCGTGGACTGGCTGCGCGGACTCATCGGGCAGTCCGCGGGCGCCGACTGGTCCACCGAATTGCTCGCCGAACTCGGCCGGTATCCGGAATTCCGCAGGATGTGGGCGGCCGGGGGAACCGCATACGGCCGGGAAAGTCCGCAAATGCTGCTCCGCGATATCGAAACAGGACGGCCGTTCAGCCTGGACGTGCAGCTCTTCCGGGTGGATTCGGGAAGTCACCCCGGCCGGATTCAATTCTTCCTCGGCATCCGCACGCCCAACCACCCGGCGCGGGCAGGCATCGCCAACGGGGCAGCGGTCAACGGTTCGCTCGGCGGGTAGCTCGTTGTAAAGGCCCAGTGGCAGCGCGGTTTTCGTGGGAAACGTACCGCGCGGCATCGCCATGCGCGCAACCGTCGGCCCCGTCGGCGAAGCGGTCGCCGGGGCGGCGCCGTGCCGACCCGTGCGCGAAAACCGCTGGGGTAGCGCCTTTTCCGACGAAGTCATGGGTAGACGATAGCGCGCGGGCTACGCTGTCGAAATGCGTTGCGGGAGATATGCCATGCCCCGTCGCGGGTACCGGCTCTGCGGTACTTCCACTGGTCGGTGGGGGTACCTCACAGGGCGCGGGGGGAAGTTCCACTTCGTCTGGACAACGGTTGGGGAAACGTATTTGATCCGTTTATCGGCGCGGTCGGGCAATTAGTTGCGACACTGTGCAGATCTCGAAAGACAACGGATTGCGTGAACATTGCGGGGAGTGTGTGCTCATGGTCGATGACATCGGTTTGGTACCGCATATCTCGCTGGCGGCCGCCGCGAACTGCGCGAACGGAACGTTCGCGGTCTGCGGCGACGAGGGTCGCGCACTGTGGTATGGGCCGTTTCTCGACGGCGACGCCGATCATCCGCACGGCGATCGGCGCGCGGGCGCGATGGCCGCCGCGAACCGCGCGGTGTGGCTGGCCGGACGGGCTCGCGCGGACGCGGGCCACGCCGAGGCCACCCTGCATCTCACGGTGACCGAACCGGACATCGACATCGTCACCCTGGCCTGCACCGCGTCCATGTCCGGTCTCGTGCTCGACCTGATCTGCTCGGAAGACAATCCGGCGCTGGACTGGTGCCAGGTCTTCGGCAGCCTGGACTGGAATCCTGGCGCGCTTGTCGATCTGATGGACGGCGAATCCCAGGAGCAGGCACCCGGCAGACATCTACGCGCCGTCGACACCCACACGAACAACGACATCGAGGAAGGGTTGCCCATGATCCGCGACGCAGGAGACATCGGTTCGATCGGTGGGAAGCAGACGGTCGATCTCGGCGTGGAGTTGCGCGCCGCGCTCGAGGCGCTGCTGCTGCACGACGCCGTCGGCCTCGATGCCAAGATGCGCCACGCGATCGCCGCGACGGTGCACCTCGCGGTGGACACCCCGCACGGCCCGCCGGAGGACGCCGAGGAGTTCCTCGGCAGGTTGGACGCGGGCTGGCTGCTGGCCGCGTGGGCCGGGCACGACACCGAGATGTCGCTCATCGCCACGCTCGCCGCGGGTGACGTGCCCGCACTGTCCTGGTGCGAGCTGATGTTCACCACCGCGCTCGCGCCGTGGTCGACCAGTCCCGTCGCGGTGCACGCGCGCCGAATCTTCGCGACAGTGCAGCACGGCCGCATCGGCGCCGTGCGTCCGCAGGTGCGCGCGTCCGGGGCCTGACACCCGGCGCACGGCCGGAGGTAAGCCGACCCGGATCCGGGCGATAGCGCCCGGTCCGGGGCTCAGGCGGGATCGATCTCGGCGAAAGAGCCGATCCATCGGTGCGGCGGCCGCGGCGGATTGGGTTCGCCGGGCCGGTGCACGCCGACGGCCGACCAGCCCGCCGCGACGGCCGCGTCCAGTTCGTCCGGGTGGTCCGAGAGGAACAGGATCTCGGCCGCGGGCACGCCGATCGCGCCCGCGATCTTGTCGTAGGACGCGGCTTCGCGTTTCGGGCCCGCGGAGGACAGGTCGAAGTACCCGCTGATCAGCGAGCCGAGTTCGCCGCCGCGCGCGAAGGAGAACCAATCGCGCTGATTGCGCACCGAACCCGAGGAGTACACGTACAGCGTCAGCCCGGCGGCCTTCCATTCCGCCAGCGCGGGCGCGACATCGGGGAAGAACTCGCCGTGCAGCGCCCCGCTGCGGAAACCCTCGTGGCAGATCAAGCCCTGCGCGATCTTCAGCGGCTCGGCCTTGACGTCCGAGCCGAGCCAGCCGCGCAAGATCTCGGCCACCTCGGCGATGTCCGCGTCCGGACGTCCGGCCAGTTCCCTCGCGCCCGTGAGGACCGGCGCCGCCGCTCCGGCGCTGTTGTCGGCGAGCCACTGTGGCAGCCGTTCCCTGGTGTATCCGTACAGGTCCTCGCGCACGGAGTTGGTCGGGCTCGTTGTTCCCTCGATGTCGAGGACGATCGCGCTGGTCACGAGGCGGTGAGCAGTTCGTCGAGGGTGGGGAAGCCCTCGCTGATCCGGTCGCCGGTGAAATCGCCGATCCAGCCGTCCTCCTCCTCGAAGAAGCGGATCGCGATGAAATCGGGGCGGGTACCCATGTCGAACCAGTGCAGCGTGCCCGCCGGGACCGAGAGCAGATCGCCGCCCTCGCAGACCACCGCGAGCACCTCGTCGCCCAGGTGCAGATAGAAGCAGCCGCGGCCTGCCGCGAAGTAGCGCACCTCGTCCTCGGCGTGCCGGTGCTCGTTCAGGAACTTCTCCCTGGCGCCCTTGGCGATGGCGGGCCACTCGGGGTTCGCGTCGTCGGGGTGGATGCGCGCGATGTCGATGTGCTTGTAGCGGCCGGAGGCGTTGAGCTCGGCGACCCGGTCGGCGTAGTGGGCGAGCAGGTCATCGGAGGAGGTCGCGGCGGCCTCTTCGAGCGCGGGCCAGCGCTCGAACGCGATGCCGTGCGCGGCGAGTTCGGCGGCGATCACGGTGTCGTCGGTGGTCCGCACCCGCACGTCGGCGGCGTTGTCGGCGGCCATCACCTGGAGCAGGGTCATGTCAGTCCAATCTCGAGTGACTCGGCGGGCGTGGCGAAGGCGTGCCTGCGGCCGGTGCGAATCACCAGTTCGCACAGCGCCTCCAGGCATTCGGCGCGATCGCGCGCCCGGGAGAGATTCTCCCCCCAGGTGGTGATGCCGTGCCCGGCGATGCACAACACCGGTGGGGCGGCGGGGTTGTCGCGGAGATAGCGTTCGATGTCGGCGCCGATGCGCGGGACGTCGCGCCAGTTGGGGAACACCGGGATATCGATCGCCGACGGGTCGGCGGAACCGAGTCCCTTGATGAGCTCGAAATCGGTGATGCGCAGGGTAGTTTCGCGCTCGGCCGCGCCGGCCTCGGTCGCCAGCGCGGTCGCGTACGGCGAGTGCACGTGCACGACGGCTCCGGCGTCGGTGGTGCGGTACACCGCGGTGTGAATGGTGGTCTCGGCGGAGGGTTTCCGCCGCTGACCCGGCAGCGGGGCGGAGTCCTCGACGGCGACGGTCACCATGTCCGCTGGGGTCAGTTCGCCCTTCGACAGTCCGCTGCCGGTGACGACGGCGGTCGCGCCGTCGCGCACCGAGAGGTTGCCCGCCGTGCCCGGCATCCAGCCGCGGCCGTAGAGTTCCCTTGCGATGTCGGCGAGTTCGGTTCGGGCCGCCGAAACAGGTTCTGTCGCCGCACTGTTCGTGCCGTGCACCACGCCGTTCTCGGTGACGACCGCCGTGACCAGCTCGCTCGGCGTCACGTCGAAGGCCGGGTTGAACACCTCGGTGTCCGCGGGAGCCGTTGCGACGCCGCCGAATCCGGTGACCTCGGCCGCGGCCCGCTCCTCCACGACGATGTCGCGGCCGGTGGCGGTGTTCGGGTCCCGCGTCGATTCCGGCGCCACCACGATGAACGGGATGCCGTGCCGGTGCGCGGCGAGGGCGACGGCGTAAGTGCCGATCTTGTTGGCCACGTCGCCGTTGGCGGTGACCCGGTCCGCGCCGACAAGCACGCAGTCGACCTGGCCGGTGGCCATCGCCCACGCGGCGGCCGAATCGATGGTCAGCCGGTGCGGGATGCCCGCCTCGGCCAGCTCCCAGGCCGTCAGCCGCGCACCTTGCAGCAGCGGCCTGGTCTCGTCGACAAGCACGTTCTCGATCGCGCCGCGCTCGGCCAGTACCCGCAGCGTGCCGATCGCGGTGCCGAACGCGCTGGTCGCCACGCGGCCGGTGTTGCAGTGGGTGAGCACCCGCAGCGGTCGGTCCGCGCAGAGTCGCTGGACCAGGTCGGCGGCGTGCGTGGCGGCGGCCCGGTTGACGCGGCCGTCCTCGGCGAGCATGTCCAGGGTTTCGGCGAGCACCGCGTCGGCTCCGGCCGGAATCCGGGTGCGGACCCGTTCGACGGCCCAGGCCAGATTCACCGCGGTCGGTCGCGCTGCGGCGATGCGGTCGGCCTCGGCCCGCACCCGCGCCTCGTCCACCACACCGTCGACGGTGTGCGCGGCGGTCGCGATGACCACGCCGAACGCGCCCGCGATCCCGATCGCGGGCGCGCCGCGGATGGCGAGCGTCTTGATGGCCTCGATGATCTCGTCCACGGTGCCGAGCCGCAGCTCGCGCACCTCGTGGGGCAGCCCGCGCTGGTCGATGGTGACCAGGGCACCGTCGTCCCAGACCAGGGAACTGTCGTCCATCAGGCGCATCCTTTGTCGCGAAGAGCTGCATTCTGCCTGGTAAACGGTATCCGACCGGGCGGTGTCGCCGACAATCGGCTCGGCGCTGGGCAGACTCGAGATCGGGCAGACTCAGGACTGGGCAGCCTCGGCGCGCAGCTTCGCGGCACGTTCGCGCGGGTCGTAGTCCGGCCCGACGCCCTCGACGAGCACCAGGTCGCCGTCGATGTGATCGGCTCGCAGCCGCAGGATCGTCTGGTACTCGGGCGAGCGGTACCAGGCCCGCGCCCGCGCCAGATCCGGGAACTCGATCAGCACCATGCTGCCTGGCCACTCGCCTTCCACCACCTCGGCGGGCGGTCCGTGGATCACGAACCGGCCGTCGAACGGGTCCAAGGTGTCCTGGATGCGTTCCAGGTATTCCAGGATCTCCGGGTGTGGACGGCGGCTGCGCAGGTGGGCGAAGCCATAGGCGGACATAATTGATCCCTTCGACGCGGCGTGCCGCTCCGTGGCGAGCGGTGTGTCGAACGTATCGCCGCTCGCGTCGCGCGTCGATTACCCGCGAGGTAATAGATCGAAGGGATTGTGCCGTTCCAATGAATTAGTGAGCTCTACGAAAAGAAACTGCGTCTGCCGGTTCCGCAGAAACCGGCAGACGCAGTTCGGAGTCGCTCAGTTCTGGCCGTGACGCCGGTCCTGCTCCCGCTGGTCTTCGGGCATCCGGTCTCGCCCAGCTCGATTCATGCCCCTCTGGTCCTGCTCTTGGCGCTGCTGTTGCTGCTGCCGGGGCATCTGCTTGGGCATTTTCTTAGGCGTTTTCTTCGACTTTTCAGCCATCTCCACTCGGTCCTTTCCGAAGTGATTTGATTTCGCCTAACGACAACACCATAGCGAGCGCGCATCACTCGAGGAAGGGGAAAGCGAAAACATGTCGAGAGCCGCCGGTCGGAGGCCGATTTTTCAGAACGGCAGAAGTAGGAATTCCACGGAAATGCCGTCGGACGCCTCGGCGGGGACGACGACGAGCCCGTCGCGGTCGACAAGACCGCCCAGATGGGCCGTGCGCACCGTCGGATCGCCGATCCAGCCACCGGTCGGGGCGATGCGCGCGGGCACGATGCGGGTGACCGGTCCCGACACGTCGGCGGCATTGTGCAGGGGGCCGGTCAGCGGGCGACCCGGCTGAGCGCCGGTGCGTCCCGCCACGATGGCGGGCGCGAGCGCGAGCAGCGTCGCGACCGCCGCGAACGGATTCCCGGGCAGGCCGAGAACAGTTGTCCCGCCGGGAGTTTCGGCGACGATGGTGGACCCGCCAGGACGTAGTCGCAGGCGCGGCACCAGCACGCGGGCCTCGGCGCGCGCGATCGCGCCGCGCAGCTGATCGGCCGCGCCGCCGCCCGTCGCGCCGACGATGACCAGCAGGTCGCAGTCGGTGGACGCGGCGAGGACCTCGTCGAAGCCGTTGGGGGTGTCGCGCAGGTGCACCCGGTCCACCGTCCGGATGCCCGACCCGGCGAGCAGATCCGGCAGGATCGGCCCGATCGAATCCCTGGTCTGGCCGGCGCGCAGCGGGCCGTCGCTGCGGATCTCGTCGCCGGTCATCACGACGCGCGCGCGGACGGGCCCGCGCACCGCGGCCTCGGTGACCTCCACGCTGGCCGCCGCCGAGATCAGCGCGGCGGTCACCCGAGCGCCCTGCGGCGCGACCAGATCGCCGGGTGAGCGGTCCTCGCCGCGGCGGCGGATGTCGTCGCGGATCGGTGTCTCGGGCAGGCGGTGCAGGGTTTCGTCGGAGCCCACCCGGACGAACTCGTCACGGACCACGGTGGTGGTGCCGTCTGGCACGTGCGCTCCGGTGGCGATGCGCACCGCCTCACCCGGCAGCAGACCGACCGGGCGCTGTCCGCCCGCGAAGCCGATGTCGCGGCGCAACCGCCACGGCCCGTCCCCGGCGACGGCGTACCCGTCCATCGCGGAGACGTCGAAGCGAGGCAGCGCCTCGGCCGCGGTCAGCGGCGCGGCCAGCGCGGCGCCGCGCACGCTCGGCAGGTCCGTCCGGTAGGCGGTGAGCCGGGTGAGGCCGTCGCGCAGCGTGTTTCGTGCTTCGTCGAGTGTCAGCGGCGTCGTGTCCGCAGCCCGTGCTCGCGCCTGGCGCACCTCGTCCTCGGTGTCGCAGTCGGCGATACCGGACAGCCCGACGATCACGGTGTCGGCGGGCACCAGCGCCTTCATCGGCTGATTGGTCAGCGAATCCAGTTCGGCGAGTGCGGCATTGAGCGCGGAGCGGCGCCAGACGCCGATCAGATACTGCGGGCGGCCCGACTCGTCCGCGGCGAACACCGCCTCGGCGCCGGATTCGGCTTCGTGCCTGAGTAATTCGGCGATCGTACCCGGCGTCACGAAGGGCATGTCGGCGGCGAGCACCACCACCAGCGGCGCCCTGGAACCGGCGAGCGCGCGCAATCCGGCGTCGACCGCGGCCACCGGACCCGAGCCCGGCGGCACCTCGCGGACCTGCCGGATCTCCGGATTCAGCTCCGGCCGGTGCGGCCCGACGACGACGGTGCGCCCGCGGCCCGCGACCGCGGCGAGCGCCGCGTCCAGCATCGACCGGCCGCCGATCACGATCGCGGGTTTGTCGACCCCGCCCATGCGGCTGGCCCGCCCGCCCGCGAGCACGATCGCGTCGGCGGCCGTCACCGGATTGGCTCCGCACCGAGGTACATCATGTCCGAAATGCTAATTCGGGCGCGCGGCGGCCGGGGAACGCAGGCCGTCGGCGGGGCGATCCCGGTCGCGGCTCAGACGCGCGACAGGTCCGTCGCCCGGCGGAGCAAGCAGAACTCGTTGGCCTCTGGATCGGCGAGCACGGTGCCGGGGACGCCGCCGAACGCGCCCGCGTCGACCGGCGTCGCGCCCGCTTCGCGCAACCGTGCCAGCTCGGCGGCGGGATCGTCGGTCGGGAACGCCGTCAGATCGAGGTGCAGCCGGTTGCGTCCCTGCTTCGCGTCCTGGTTGCGGACGAACTCCAGCCAGGACCCGAGGCCCGTCGCCGAACGAAGACCCGCGACCTTGGCGCCGGAGTGCGCGATCGGCCAGCCCGAGGCGGTGGACCAGAACGCGGCGAGCCGCGCCGGATCCCGCGTGTCCACCACGATGGCCGCCACCGCGCCGGTGTCCACGTACTGCTCCCTCGGCTCGAGCACGCAGAACTCGTTGCCCTCGGGGTCGGCGAGCACCACCCACGGCACGCCGCCCTGTCCGATGTCGACATGCCGCGCGCCGAGCGCGAGCGCCCGATCCACCTGAACTCGCTGGTGGTCGAGCGAGCGGCTCGCCAGGTCGAGGTGCAGACGGTTCTTGCCGCTCTTCGGGATGTCCGCAGGCAGGAAGGTCAGTGCGATGTCGAGGCCGTCCGGGTCGGGCGCGGCGACGTCGACCTCGTCCGGCCGGTCGACGGTCACCGACCAGCCGAGCAGCTGAGCCCAGAACTCCGCGACGACGCGCGGCCGCTGCGCATCGAAGACGACACACGCCAGGCGGGTGGACATGATTCCACGTTAACGCCTTGGCGCATCCCGAACTTCGGGAAACCGGAAACGCGCCTCGCGCAGATTCACCCTGCCGTCCTCGATCGGCACGTCCTCGGCGGCGAGCAGGCGCAACTGACGGTCGGCCAGATGCGCGGCGGGCCTGCCGCCCGCGCGCAGCACGCGGTGCCACGGCAGGTCGGCGGCGTCGGTGCGCATGATCCAGCCGACCGTGCGCGGGGTCGAGAGCCCGGCCGCCGCGGCGATGTCGCCGTAGGTGGCGACCATGCCGGGCGGAATGCTCGCGACGAGCTCGCGCACCAGCTCGATCTGCGCGTCGGAGGTCGGCATGGCGCGGTCCCTACAGCGCCGCGCGGATCAGGGCCGCGGTTTCGGCCGGACGCGCTTGCGCGACCATGTGGTCGCAGTCGAACTCGTGCACGGTCAGCCGCGGCCCGAGGTGTGCGGCCAGTGCCGCGCGGAACTCGGCGGTCACGAACGGCGGCTGCACCTTCATGGCCTGCACGAGCACCGTCGGCAGCTCGGCCGGCGGCAGCACGAACGCGCGCGCCAGCTGCCCCCAATAGGAGATGACGGCGGGCGTGCTCAGCCGCCAGCCGACCCTGCCGTTCTCGGTGGGCACCAGGTGCTCGGCCAGTTCCGCCTCCAGCAGCCGGGATTCGACGTCGTGCCAGGCGCTGGCGAGTTTGTCCCTGCGCGCGTGCTCGATGTCGGCGTAGTCGGGGTGCGCGATGGTCCGCGCCGCGATGTCGGAGAGCAGGCCGGCGTCCTCCGCGATCGCGGGATCGAGCAGGACGAGCCCGCGCACCAGCTCCGGGTGCCGCGCGGCCAGGTGCACGCCGACCGCGCCGCCGAAGGAATGGCCGACCACCAGCACCGGCCCGTCGACCTCGGCGGCGAGCAGTTCGACGAGGTCGGCGACGATGGTCTCGAAGTCCCACGGCGGCAGCGAGGTCGACCGGCCGTGTCCGCGCAGGTCCGGCGCTACGACACGGACCTCGGGCAGATGCTCGGCGGCCAGCGCGGCCCAGCGGTGGCCGTGCCCGGTGAGCCCGTGCAGGGCGAGCACGGTCGGGCCCGTGGCGGGACCGAAGCGGTGAACGTGGAGAGTCGGCACCGGGCCATTCTGTCGGGTCGGGCGCGGCACGTCATCCCGGGCGGCCGGTCGGCGGTGGTCGACGCCCCGGTGTCGCGGAGGTGGCCGTGACGTGGACAACGTCCGGCCGGAGCGGGGCCGCGGCGTGTCGGCCCCGTCTGTTGCAATAGCCGACGTGGTGCGATCGGATAGCGCGGTGCGACTTGTTCGCCGGAACGCAACGGCACCCCGGGCGCGGCTCTGGGGCGCCGACGTGCGCCCACTGCTCGAGGCCATGGCGGGCCCCGCCCCCGCGCGCCAGGGGTGGCGGCCCTGGCAGGTGCTCGGCGGACCGGGTACCGGCAAGACCGCGCTGCTCACCGACCTCGCCGCCGCGCGCATCGCGGCCGGAGCCGATCCGGAATCGGTGCTGCTCCTGACCCATTCGAAGCAGGCGGCGGCCACCGTGCGCGACGCCATCACCGCGCGCCTGAGCGGTACCGGACCCGACGCCGAAGGCGGCGTCCCCGGTGCGACGCGGGAGCCGCTGGTGCGCACCCTGCACTCCTACGCCTTCGCGGTGTTGCGCAGGCACGCCGCCGCGCACGGCAACCCGCCGCCGCGTTTGCTGACGGGTGCCGAGCAGGATGCCGTGCTGCGCGAGATGCTGCGCGGCGACCTCGACGACCTCGCCGACGGCGCGACCGGACTGTGGCCGGAGCGATTGCAGCCCGCGCTCGGCCTCGCCGGGTTCGCCGAGCAGTTGCGCAACCTCATGCTGCGGGCCACCGAACGCGGCATCGGCCCGGAGGATCTGATGGCGCTCGGCCGCGAGCACGGCAAGCCGGAGTGGGTGGCGGCGGGCCGCTTCGCGCAGCGCTACGAGCAGGCCATGCTGCTGCGCTGGTCGGTCGGCGTCGAGGCGCCCGAAGCGACCGCGCCCGCGCTGGACGCCGCCGAGCTGATCGGCGCGGCACTGGACGCGCTCGCCACCGACCCGAATCTGCTTGCCGCCGAACGAGCCAGGATCGACTACCTGCTGGTGGACGACGCGCAGCATCTCGACCCGCAGGCGGCGCTCCTTGTCCGCGTCATCGGGGCGGCGGCGCACTGCGCGGTCGTCGCTGGCGATCCGGATCAGGGCGTCTTCGCCTTCCGCGGCGCCGACCCGCGCTTCGCGGCCGAGCCAGGTGGGCCCGAGGAACAGCGAATCGTGTTGCGGCACAACCACCGATCCGGACCGCAGGTCCAGCTGGCCGTCGCCAGGGTCGCGGCAAGGTTGCCCGGCAGTGCGCCGCAACGCTTTTCGCTACCCGACCGCGCGTCGGCGCCCGCGGACGACGGCGCCGCGGTCCGCGTCCGGGTACTCGCCACGCCCGCCAAGGAGGCGGCGCTGATCGCCGACCATTTGCGGCGCGCCCACCTCACCGGCGGGGTGCCGTGGTCGGAGATGGCCGTGATCGTCCGCTCGGTCCCGCTCTCGCTGGCTCCGCTGCGGCGCGCGTTGCTCGCGGCAGGCGTTCCGGTGCAGCAGCCCGCGCTGGACGTGCCGTTGGCGCGGCGGCGCGGCGCGGCCTGGATGCTGCTCGCGTTGCGCGCGCTGCTCGCGGGGGAACGGTCGCGCCGAGCGGGGGAGTCGATGTTCTCCGCCGAAGACGCGCTCGATCTGCTCTCCGGTCCGCTCGGCGGCGCGGACCAGATCACGCTGCGGCGGTTGCGTCGCGGTGTCCGGCGCGCGGTGCTCGAGTTGGAGCGCAAGTCGGCGAGGCGTGCGGAAGGACAGGTGTGGGCCGCGGCGACGACGTCGGACGACGTGCCGTTGCCGGAGGATGCCCCGCCACCGGAGGACGTGCCGCCGGAGGCGCTTCCACCGGAGGACGCGCCGTCGGACATGCTTTCGCCGGAGGATGCGCCGCCGGAGGCGCTTTCGCCGGATGACGTGCCGTCGGACGTGCTTTCGCCGGATGACGTGCCGTCGGACTCGCTTTCGCCGGATGACGTGCCGTCGGACTCGCTTTCGCGGGATGACGTGCCGTCGGACGCACTTTCGCCGGAGAATGTGCCGTCCGATGATGCGCCCCCGCCGGATGATGCGTCGTCGGACGTGCTTTCGTCGGATGATGCTCCGGCGGCCGTGCTTTCGGCGGAGGATGCGCCGCCGGACGCGCTTTCGAGGCAGGATGCGCCGCCAGAGGACGAATTCGATACGGAGGCAGGGGACACCGAGTGGTCGGCCGTCGACCCCGACTCGATCGTCAGCGAATCGGAGTGGCGGGAAGCCGATCTCGAATGGGGTCTGGAGGTCGCCGAGCACGCGGACGACAGTGCGACGCCGAGCCGTCCCGGCGACGAGCGCCCGGTTGATCGCGGAGCCGCCGATTCGGCACAGGACGACGAAACCCCGAGCGACACGGCACATCCCAGCCCGCTCGACCAGTCGTCGGCCGAGGTCTTGCGCGATCTGCTGGTCGGCATCGGCGATCGCGCACTGCTCGACCGCCTCACCGACGTCGAGGCCGCCCCGCTGCGCCGTGTGCTCGACGCCTTGGATCGCGCACGCAAGGCGCGCAGGCGGGCCACCGGTCTGGAGGACGTGCTGTGGGCGTTGTGGACCGCCTCGCGCCTGGAGCGGCGCTGGGTCGCCCAGTCCGAACGCGGCGGCGCGGTCGGCATGCAGGCCGACCGCGATCTCGACGCCGCCGTCGGCCTGTTCGACGCCGCGGCCGCCTACGTCGACCGTATTCCTCGGGCCGGTATCGAGGGTTTCGTGGAATACCTGGTGCAGCAGGAGATTCCACAGGACACCGCGCCGTTGACCGCGCCGGGTGAGGCGGTCGCCCTGCTCAGCGCGCACGCCGCGGCGGGCCGGGAGTGGGACGTGGTCGCGGTCGCGGGCGTCCAGGAGGGCATCTGGCCCAACACCCGGCCGCGCGGCACCCTGCTGCACACCGAGGACCTGGTCGATCTCGGCGCTGGCATCGGTCTTGCGGGCGAACAGGTCAGCCGCGCCGCGCCGATCCTGGCGGAGGAGCGCAGGCTGCTGCTCGTCGCGTGCAGCAGGGCGCGGCGTTCGCTGCTGGTGACGGCGGTCGAATCCGTCTCGGGCGAGCGCGATCTGGTGCCCTCGCGCTTCCTCTCCGAGCTGCTCGGCCACGACGACGACACCGAGCCCGGCGCGCTGCCGGTGGCCGATCCCGGTCGCGCGCTCGTCATGCACTCGCTGGTTGCCGAGCTGCGCGGCGTGGTCTGCGACGCCGAGGCCGACCCGGAGCGCCGCCGCAGGGCCGCGCACCAGCTGGCACGCTTGGCGCACGCCGGTGTGCGCGGCACCCATCCCGAGGAGTGGTACGGCACAGCCGAACTCAGCTCGCTGCGCCCGCTGTGGGACGACGAGGAGACCGCGGTCGCGCTGTCGCCGTCCACCGTGGAGCTGCTGCGCACCTGCCCGCTGCGCTGGGCGCTGGAACGGCACGGCGGCACCGACGGCGACAACCCGCACGCCGTCAAAGGCAATCTGGTGCACACCCTGGTGCAGGCGCTGGCGGGCAAGGTGCCCGAGGCGCAGGTGCGCGCGGCGCTCGACCGGGCGTGGCAGGCCATCGATCCCGGCACCGGCTGGCATTCCCGCCAGGAGCTGCGGCGCACCGAGGCGATGCTGGAGACGTTCATGGCCTGGATCCGCAACACTCGAGGCGAACTCACCCAGGTCGGCGTCGAGGTGCCCGTCGACACCGTGCTCGCGCCGCGCGGCGACGGCGAACCGCCGGTGCGGATCAAGGGCCGGGTGGACCGGCTGGAGCGGGATGCCATGGGCCGCTTCGTGATCGTCGACGTGAAGACCGGCAAGACGCCGATCAGCAAGCAGGCCGCCGCCGACCACGCGCAGCTGGCGACCTACCAGGTGGCCGCCGCGCTCGGCGCGCTCGACGAGAACGACGGCGGGCCAACGGAATCCGCCGCTGAACCGGGTGGCGCGCGGCTGGTGTACGTCGCCAAGCCGAGCAGCAAGGAGGGCGCCACCCAGCGCATGCAGGAGCCGCTCGACCGCGCGGCGCTGGACAAGTGGCGCGACACCATCCACGACGCCGCCGCGTCCACCCGCGGGCCGAGCTACCTCGCCATGCGCAACGACGGGTGTCGTCACTGCGCGGTCGCGGGCAGCTGCCCGGTGCAGGACACCGGAAGGCAGGTGACCGACGAGTGAGTCACCCCGCGGTGTCGCCGCTGCGGATCGCCGAGGCGCTCGGCCTGCCACCCCCGACCGACGAACAAGCAGCCGTGATCGCCGCGCCGCCCGGGCCGACCCTGGTCGTGGCGGGCGCGGGCGCGGGCAAGACCGAGACGATGGCCGCGCGCGTGGTCTGGATGGTGGCCAATCGGCTGGTGCTGCCCGATCAGGTCCTCGGCCTGACCTTCACGCGAAAAGCCGCGCAGCAGTTGACCGCTCGCATCCGTACCCGCTTGGCCAGGCTGGCGGGTTCACAGCTGCTGCGCGATCTGGACGCGTCGGGCGAGCTGCGCGCCCAGCTCTCCGGCGCCGAACCCGAGATCAGTACCTACCACTCCTACGCAGGTCGGCTGCTCACCGAGCACGGCCTGCTGCTTCCGGTGGAGCCGTCGGCCACGCTGCTCACCCAGACGCAGCTGTGGCAGCTCGCGCACCAGGTGGTGCGGGCATGGGACGGCGACCTGGACACCGACCGCACGCCGGTCTCGGTGACCGAGGCGGTGCTTGCGCTCTCCGGTCAGCTCGCCGAACACCTGGTGGAGGCCGAACAGCTGGCCGAGGCGCACACCGAGCTGGAAAAGCTCGTGCACACCCTGCCCGCGGGGCCGCGTCAGCGCGGCGGGCCGAGCCAGGCGCTGTTGTCCATCGTGCAGGTGCAGCGCGAGCGGGTGGCGCTGCTGCCGCTCGTCCAGCAGTTGGCCGCCGCGCTGCGCCGTCGCGGCGCGCTGGACTTCGGCGCCCAGATGTCGCTGGCGGCGCGGCTGGCGGCCGAGCATCAGGAGGTGGCGATCGCCGAGCGCGGCAGGTTCCGGCTCGTCCTGCTCGACGAGTATCAGGACACCGGCCACGCCCAGCGCATCCTGTTGACCGCGCTGTTCGGCGGCGAAGCGCCGGCGGCTTCCGAGCTGCGTCCCGAAACTGGCGGCGTCGCACGGCGTTTGGCGGTGACCGCGGTCGGTGACCCGATGCAGTCCATCTACGGCTGGCGTGGCGCGTCGGCCGCCAACCTGCCCCGTTTCGCCACCGACTTCCCGCTGGCCCCCGGCGTGCCAGCGCCGATCCTGCCGCTGCTGACCAGCTGGCGCAATCCGCCGGAGGCGCTCGCGCTTGCCAACCTGGTCGCCGAACCGCTGCGCCGCACCGCGCTCGACGCGGGCGGGGTGACCGTCGACGCACTGCGCGCCAAACCCCATGCCGAACCGGGCGTCGTCGCGGTGGCGCTGACCGAAACCGTTGCCGAGGAGCGGGATTGGGTCGCCGAGCGGATCGCGACGGAATGGTCCGCGCGGCACGCGGCGGGGGAGCCGCCGCCGACCTCGGCGGTTCTGGTGCGCCGCAACGCCGATGCGTCACCGCTCGCGGAAGCGCTACGCAACCAAGGACTTCCGGTGGAGATCGTCGGGCTCGGCGGCCTGCTCGCCACGCCGGAGGTGGCCGACATCGTCGCCACCCTGCGCCTGATCGCCGAGCCCGCCGCCGGCAGCGCGGCCGTGCGTGTGCTCACCGGCGCCCGCTGGCGCCTCGGCGTCGCCGATCTCGCCGCGCTCGCCAAGCGCGCGCGGGAACTGTCCATCAGCAGACTCTCCGGCGGCGAGACCGACGAGATCACCGACAGCGCCGCGCTCGCCGCCGCGCTGCGCGAGGTGGCACCCGAACCGGCCGAGCAGGCGGGCTTGGCCGACGCGATCGCCGATCCCGGTCCGCCGGAGAACTATTCGGCCTCGGGTTACAGCCGCATCGAGGCGCTCGGCAGGGAACTCGCCGCACTGCGTGAACGCAGCGGCCAGCCGCTGGTCGAACTCGTGGCCGACGTGGAGCGCACCATCGGCGTCGGCGTCGAGACCCAGGCGCGCCGCGCCATGGCAGGTACCGGAGCGGGACGCGAACATCTGGACGCGTTCGCCGAAGTCGTCGCCGGCTACGCGGCCGACTCAGGCGCCACGCTGAGCGGTCTGCTCGCGTTCCTCGCCGCCGCCGAGTCGGTCGAGAACGGGCTGGAGCCCGGCGAGGTGGAGGTCGCCAAGGACCGCGTGCAGGTGCTGACCGTGCACGCGGCCAAAGGGCTGGAATGGGAGATCGTCGCGGTTCCGCACGTGGTGCGCGGCGTCTTCCCCTCGGGCGCCGCCTCGGCGACGTGGCTCGGCGCGCTCGCCGAGTTGCCGACCTCGCTGCGCGGCGACCGCATCCAGGACGACGCCGCCGAGGGCGTCCCGGTCCTCGACCTGTCGGACCTGTACGACCGGGCCGATCTGGAGGCCGCCATCAAGGCGCACAAGGGCGCGCTGGACCGCAGGCGCCTCGATGAGGAACGGCGGCTGTTCTACGTCGCGCTCACCAGAACCGAACGGGTGCTGCTGGTTTCGGCGCACCACTGGGCAGAGACCGGCTCGACCCCCAAGGGACCGTCGGACTTCCTTCTGGAGCTGAAGAACGCGAGCGAGTCGGCAGGCGGGCCCGCGTTCGGCGTGCTCGACATCGCGCGGTGGGACGATCCGCCCGAGGTCGACGCGGTCAATCCGTTCACCGACAATCCGGCGACCGCCGAGTGGCCGCGCGACCCGCTCGGCCCGCGCCGCGACCCGATCGAGCAGGGCGCCGCTCTGGTCCGTACCGCGCTGGCGGACCTGCGCGCCAAGCCCGCCGACGCACGGCCCACGGCATCATCCGCACGAGACGAGAGCCCTGCCAAGGCAACCGCGCCGGTGCTAGAGGCCGAGCCGGAAGCGCTGTTCTCGATCGACGAACTGACTTCTCCCGCCGACGATTTCGCACCGCCACCCGACGACTTCGAGCCGCCGCCGGACGAGTTCGTCCCGGCCGATCAGGCCGTCGACCCGGACGACCCGGAGGGCTGGGCCGCCGACGTCGACGCGCTGCTCGCCGAGCACGCGGCGAGCCTCGCCGAGGCCCAGGTGGTGGAACTGCCCGGCCAGATTCCCGCCACCGCCCTGGTGGAGATGCGCGCCGATCCCGCGAAACTCGCTCGGCGCCTGCGCCGCCCGCTGCCGTACCCGCCGAATCCGTTGGCCCGCCGCGGCACCGCGTTCCACGCCTGGGTGCAGCGCTGGTTCGCGGGCACCCGGCTGCTCGGGCTCGACGAGCTGCCAGGCGCGGGCGAACCCGACCCGCACGACGCGAGCGTCGACGCCGAGCTGGCCAGGATGCAGGACGCGTTCCTGAATTCGCCGTGGGCGCACCGCAGTCCGCTCGACGTCGAGGTGCCCTTCGAAACGTCGATCGCGGGCACCGTGATCCGCGGCCGCATGGACGCGGTGTTCGCCGAACCCGGCGGCGGGTGGACCGTCGTCGACTGGAAGACCGGTGCCGAACCCGGACCCGCCGACGAGCCGGCGGTCGCCATGCAGCTGGCCATCTACCGGTTGGCCTGGGCCCGCCTGATGGCCGCGCGGCACGGCGGCACCGAACACGAGATGCTCGACAAGATCGGCGCCGCTTTCCATTACGTGCGCTCGGGCCGCACCATCGCGCCCGCGGAGTTGCCAGGACCCGAAGAACTCGCCGAACTCATCCGTTCGGCCGCGCCGGTCAGACAGGACGACTGACTCGGCAGCGCCGCGAGACCCGTTCGGTCAGTGCGACCTGTCCCGGGGCAGACCTGCAAAGGACACAGGACGATCCGTCCGATCCGTCCGCACGCCTAGACCGCCGCAGTGCGATCCGACCGAACCCGCGGCACACCTATCGGCTACGGCGCGCGACTTTCCACGCCGTGGTGACCAAGGGAATCTGTAGCGGCAGCCGCAGCACTGTCCCGATCTTCATCGCGCGGGATGCCTTCTCGCTGCGCGCCGCATCCACCGCCATCTGCACGTTCGCGGGGAAGACGACGACGAACAACAGCGCGGCGAGCCGCCCGCCGAGCCGCCTGGTGCGCGGCGCCGCGAGCGCCGCCGCCACACCGAATTCGGCGACGCCGGAGACATAGGTGTAGTCGCGGGCCCGGCCGGGCAACGCTCGCGGGATCGTCGCGTCGAAGAACTTGGGCGCCACGAAGTGCATCACCCCGGCGCCGAACAGCAAGGCCGCCAGCAGTAGCGCGGGCCGTCGGCCATCGTCGGTGGTCGGTCGAATGTCTGCCATGGGTACTCACCCTGACATTCACCGGCTGTTCGCGTCGAGTCCGAGCGGTGCGGCGCGGACCCGGTAGGCTCCCGTGCTGTGCCGGAGGGAGAAACAGTGCCGGAGGTAGACCGCGCGGCGAACGAGCGGGCAGGTGAGTGCGATGCTCGGTGATCTCGGGGACCGCGCGTCCAAGGTCGGATTGTCGACCCGTCCGGACTTCGCTTTGGTCGGCGTGCTGCGCATTCCGGAGACGCAGATCAGTCCGTGGGTTTCGCTGAGCCGCAGGATCGCGTTCGCCATCGGACTGCTGTTCACCGCGGCGGCCGTGGTGTACCTCGGGCGGGCGGGGTACCGCGACAACACCGGCGACGAACTGTCCTTCCTCGACGCGTTCTATTACGCGACGGTGTCGCTGTCCACCACCGGCTACGGCGACATCACCCCGGCGTCGCCCGAGGCGCGGCTGGCGAACATCGTCGTCATCACCCCGCTGCGCATCCTCTTTCTCATCGTGCTCGTCGGTACCACCATCAGCGTGCTCACCGAACGATCCCGTCAGTCATTCAAGATTCAGCGCTGGAGGCGCACCGTGCGTAATCACACCGTGGTCGTCGGATACGGCACGAAGGGGCGCACCGCCATCGACGCCATGCTCGGCGACGGCGTGCAGCCCGCCGACATCGTGGTGGTCGACACCGACATGGTGGCGCTGGAGCGCGCCGCCAACGCGGGCCTGGTGACCGTGCACGGCTCGGCCACCCAGTCCGATGTGTTGCGACTGGCCAGTGTGCAGAACGCCGCGGCGGTGATCGTGGCGGCCAACCGCGACGACACCGCGGTGCTGGTCACGCTGACCGCCCGCGAACTCAACAAGAAGGCCAAGATCGTGGTCGCCATCCGCGAGGCCGAGAACATCCACCTGCTGCGCCAGTCCGGCGCCGACTCGGTGGTGGTCTCCTCGGAGACCGCGGGTCGCCTGCTGGGCATCGCCACCACCACACCGACCGTGGTGGAGATGATGGAAGACCTGCTGACCCCTGAGCAGGGTTTCGCGGTGGCCGAACGCGAGGTGGAGGCGAGCGAGATCGGCGGTTCGCCAAGGCATCTCAGCGACATCGTGCTCGGCGTGGTGCGCGGCGGCGACCTGATCCGGGTCGGCGAGCCGGAGGTGGACGCGATCGAGGCGGGCGACAAGCTGCTCTACATCCGGCGCGCGGCGAAGTGACGCCGTCCAGAAGTAATCTCGAAGCGTGTCATTTCAGCTGAACGCCATACCCCTGCTGTCCCGCGCCGCGGTCGACCGAGCCGAGGAGATCCGCGCGGACGAGAAAGCGCTCGAGGAGGGGTGGGCCAAGGCCGGGCTGCTCCGCATCAACCGGCGGGGGCAGGTGCGCTTCGAGGGCGGCGCGCTGGTTCTCGACGCGGCAGTCGAACTGTCCACCGTGCCGAGCCCGGCGGCGGTGTTCCTCGGCATCGCCGAGGGCAGGCACCTGTGGGCGATACGTGACAACGAACTCACCGGCGAGCTCACCGACCTGCGCGTCGTCGCGGGCGAGCTGGACGACTTCACCGCCGGGCTGCTCTCCACCGCGATGGCCTTGCTGAACTGGCACGACAAGTCCGGCTTCAGCGCGTACGACGGCTCGGCGACGTCGTCGGCCAAGGGCGGCTGGTCGCGCGTCACCGAGAGCGGGCACGAGGAGTTCCCGCGCATCGACCCGGCCGTCATCGTCCTGATCCACGACGGCGGCGACCGGGTGCTGCTCGCTCGCCAGCACGCCTGGCCGAAGACCTTGTTCTCGCTGCTCGCCGGTTTCGTCGAAGCGGGCGAGTCGCTGGAGCGCTGCGTGGCGCGTGAGATGCGCGAGGAGGTCGGCCTCGACGTCAGCGACATCCACTACCTTGGCAGTCAGCCGTGGCCGTTCCCTCGATCGCTGATGCTCGGCTTCGCCGCGGTCGCCGACCCGGAGCAGCCGCTCACCTTCTCCGACGGCGAGATCGCCGAGGCGCACTGGTTCACCAGGGCCGAGGTGCGCGAGGCCCTCGCGGCCGGTGATTGGTCCGGCCAACGGGAGGGCGTGCGACTGCTGCTGCCCGGCTCCATCTCCATCGCGCGCACCATCGTCGAATCGTGGGCGGCGCTGGACTGAGCGTCAGGCCAGGGCGGCGAGGGTCTGCTTGACGGTGGCCAAAGACGGATTGGTCGCCGTCGAGCCGTCCGCGAACTTCACCGTCGGCACCACGTGGTTGCCGTTGTTGACGCTGCCGACGAACTCGGCCGAGGCCGGGTCCTGCTCGATATCGATCTCGACATAGCTGATACCCGACTCGTCCAGCTGCTTCTTCAGCCTGCGGCAGTAGCCGCACCAGGTGGTCGAGTACATGGTCAGAACGGGGTTCACGTCAGTCACGGATCCATTCAACGCTGTACTACCTCGTCCTGTTCCACAGTGTCGCCGGTTTCGCGAGCGCAAGGTGTGGCGGTCGCGTGTCGGACCGGGCTGCCATGATGGTGACCGTGCCCGCCATCGACCTCGACGCCCTGGACCCCGAACAGGCCGCCGCCGTCCGGGCGCCGCGCGGGCCGGTCTGCGTGCTCGCCGGCGCGGGCACCGGCAAGACCCGCACCATCACGCATCGCATCGCGCATCTCGTCTCGGCGGGACATGTCAAGCCCGACCAGGTGCTCGCGGTCACGTTCACCGCGCGCGCCGCGGGCGAGTTGCGCGCCCGGCTGCGCGCGCTCGGTCTCGGTGGCGACGCGAATCAAGTGCAGGCCAAAACTTTTCACGCCGCGGCGCTGCGCCAGCTGAAGTACTTCTGGCCGCAGGTCGTCGGCGACGTGCCGTGGCGGCTGCTGGACGGCAAGTTCGCGGTGGTCGCGCAGGCGGCGCACCGGGCCGGGCTGAGCACCGCGACCGAGAGTGTCCGCGACCTGTTGAGCGAGATCGAATGGGCGAAGTCCTCGCTGCTCGCGCCCGAGGACTATCCGGCTGCGGTGGCCAAGCAGCGCAGGGAACCGCCGTACGACGCGGCGCGGGTGGCCGAGGTCTACGCGGCCTACGAGTCGCTGAAGACCTCCGCGGAGGGCCTGCTGCTCGATTTCGACGATCTCCTGCTGCACACCGCCGCAGCGCTGGAGGACTATCCGGCCGTCGCCGACGAATTCCGCGGTCGCTACCGCAGTTTCGTCGTCGACGAGTACCAGGACGTCACGCCGCTACAGCAGCGGGTGCTCGACGCCTGGCTCGGCGAGCGCGACGATCTGACGGTCGTCGGCGACGCCAACCAGACGATCTACTCGTTCACCGGCGCCACCCCGAGCTATCTGCTCGATTTCTCGCGGCGCTTCCCGGACGCGACGGTGGTGCGACTGGAGCGCGACTACCGTTCGACGCCGCAGGTGGTGTCGCTGGCCAACCGGGTGATCGGCGCCGCACGTGGCCGCATCGCCGGTACCCGGCTCCAGCTGATCGGCCAGCGTCCGGACGGTCCTGAGCCGGAGTTCACCGAGTACGACGACGCGCCTGCCGAGGCGGCGGGTGTCGCGGGCCAGATCAAGCGGCTGATCGCGGCGGGCACCCCGGCGGCGGAGATCGCCGTCCTCTATCGCATCAACGCCCAGTCCGAGGCCTACGAGCAGGCACTCACCGAGCGCGGCATTCCTTATCAGGTGCGCGGTGGCGAGGGGTTCTTCCAGCGCGCCGAGGTCAGGCAGGCCGTGCAGGCGCTGCGCCAGGCCGCCGCCCGCGACGACCTGCCCGACGGGTCCCGCCGTGGTGCGGCCCTGGTCACCTTGGTCCGGGCGGTGCTCGCGCCGGTCGGTCTGACCGCGACCGAGCCCGCGGGCGCGCAGGCGCGCGAGCGGTGGTCGTCGCTGACCGCGCTGGTCCGGCTGACCGAGGAACTGGTCGAACACGACGCCGATCTGGAGCTGCCCGGCCTGCTGCGCGAGCTGGCCGCGCGCGCCGAGGCAAGGCACCCACCGACCGTGCAGGGCGTGACGCTCGCGTCGCTGCACGCGGCCAAGGGTTTGGAGTGGGACGCGGTCTTCCTCGTCGGGCTCGCCGACGGCACGCTGCCGATCGCGCACGCGCTCGCCGACGACGGCTCGGTCGGCGATCAGGCCGCGCTGGAGGAGGAACGCAGGCTGCTCTATGTGGGCGTGACCAGGGCACGCGAGCATCTGCGGCTGTCATGGGCACTGTCGCGCGGTGAGGGCAGCAGGCGTACCCGCAGGCGGTCGCGTTTCCTCAACGGTCTGGTGCCCGACGATTCCCCCGCGTCGCGGATCGCGGCGTCGACCGGCCGTCCCGAGGGCAACGGGATACGCCCGTCCTGCCGGGTCTGCGCCAAGCCGTTGATCGGCACCTACGCCACCATGCTCGGCCGGTGCCGTCGCTGTCCAGCGGAACTGGACTCCGCGCTACTGGAGGCGCTCAAGGAGTGGCGCGCCGAAAAGGCCGAGGCACTGCGGGTTCGGGAGTTCGTGGTGTTCACCGACACCACGCTCACCGCGATCGCCGAGCAACTGCCCGCCGACGACCGTGCGCTGGAAGCGATCCCGGGCATCGGCGCGAAGAAGATCGTCGACTACGGGGCCGACGTGCTCGCGATCGTCGCGTCGCGAGTCCGATCGACATCACAAAACCGCAGGTAGAAAATAGGTTGTCGGTTCCGCCGACATTGCATATGGTGGGAATCACGCACCGGGAGGGCATTCCGGCGCGCAGAGTTTCGGACACCGGGGTGCTTCAGACCACCGGGTTCGACACCGGACAGTTTCGACACAACGAGAACAAGGAGGGAGGCAGACCAATGAACGGCAACAACAACTTCGGCGCCATCGGCGTTGCGGTCGGCACGTCCATGTCGGCCTCCCGGGGGATCCTCGCCTTGCAGGGGATCGGTCTGTCCTCAGTAAGTGTGTGCGGTTTTGGTACGCCGGCGACGACTTCGCCGGCGCTTCGGCCGATTCACACCCTTCTCCAGGACAAGCCCAACGGAGGTTGGCATCCGACCGCCAACGCGGCAGTCGGCGTCTTCGCTCGCGAAGCCGGCTATGAGCCGGCGGCCGAGCCCATGGCAGACATCGATCTGCAGGCAGCACGCCTCCGCACCGCACACCCAGCGACCGTGATCAGGAATCGACACAGGTGTCGACCTAGGTAGGGGACCCACCCCAGACCTCCTGGCCACGGATCGCACGAAGCGAAACCGTGGCCAGTACTTTTAAGCGGCCCTTCAGCCGTTTGCCACCGGTTTCGTGGACAACTGACGAACCGCTGCAAACCGAACTGAAGGAGAACGACGTGTTCCCCGCAGAGAGCTGGCCGCAGGCCACCGCTGTCACCCGGGAGGTCACCAAGGTCCTGCCCTGTCGAGCCGGAGATCCCGATCTCTGGTTCGCGGAGAGCCCGGGCCAGCTGGAGCAGGCCAAGGCGCTGTGCGCGTCTTGCCCGATCCGCAAGGGCTGCCTGAGCGCGGCCATCGATCGGCGCGAGCCTTGGGGCGTATGGGGCGGTGAGATCTTCGACCAGGGTGTCGTGATCGCCCGCAAGCGTCCGCGCGGTCGTCCGCGCAAGGTCGCGGTCCCGGCGTGAGAGCCGGGCCCTGGCCTCTCCTCCCTCCGGTCGCTGAGGCCCAACCGTCCGATCCGGACCCCACCGTGGCCCAGGAACGAGAAAGCAGACGAGCCGCTCACCTCGAGATCAGGTGGGCGGCCCGTTTGCGTTGTGGGGGAGCGTCTTTCGCGCCGGTCAGCTGGCCGAGCGCTCGTCGCGCAGGCCGGGCAGCCACGTCGCGGCCAGCTGCATGAACGGCACTTCGGCGTCCAGCTGGGCCAGGATGCCCACCGAGCCGCCGAGAACACGGAAGATCATCACGTGTTCGGCCGGAAGTTGCAGCGCCCGAGCCGTTTTCATCTCCGCGCTGGTGAAGTCGGTCGCCTTGCCCGCGACGCGCTGCATCCACCGGCGGGTGAAGTGGAACGAATCGGTCTTGATCGGATCGGCGAACGGCCGCAGGTAGTCGGCGATTTCGCGATGGGTGACGGTGCGGCCGGGGATCACCCACCCGTTGTCGTACATCAACTGGGTCAGCCCGTCGTAGTCCTCCTCGACGGCCATCGCCAGCATCCGCCCGAGGATCTCGGGGAAACCGTTGGGCAGCGGCGCGCACGCGCCGAAATCGATCACCGCCAGCCTGCCGTCGGCCAGCGCCATGAAGTTGCCCGGATGCGGATCGGCGTGCAGCAGTCCGACGGTCTCGGGCGAGGAGAAGTGAAAACGACCCATCAGCAACGCGACCCGGTTGCGCAGCGCGAGCGTGCCGTCCGGATCCTCGGCGCCCGCCTTGATGATCTGGGACACAGGGGTCCCCTCGAGCCATTCGGTCACGATCACCTTCGGCGCGGAGGCCACCACCTTGGGCACCACGATCTCCGGGTGCCCGTCGAAGGCCTTGGCGAACGCGCGCTGGTTCGCGGCCTCGTTGCGGTAATCCAGCTCCTCCTCGGTGCGCTCGGTGATCTCGGCCAGGATCGGCTTGACGTCCGCGCCGGGGATCACCGAGGAGATCAGGCCGGTCATCCGCGACAGCGTCTTGAGATCGGCGCGCAGCGCCTCGTCGGCGCCCGGGTACTGCACCTTCACCGCAACGATGCGACCGTCCGACCACTCCGCCTTGTGCACCTGTCCGATGCTCGCAGAGGCCGACGGTGCGTCCTCGAAGGAACGAAAGCGCTGCCGCCACTGGGTGCCGAGCTGCTGATCGAGCACCCGGTGCACCGTCTCGGCGGGCATCGGTGGTGCGGCGGCCTGCAGCTTGGTCAGCGCGTCGCGGTAGTGCTCGCCGAACTCCTCGGGAACCGCGGCCTCCATCACACTCAGCGCCTGGCCGAACTTCATCGCACCGCCCTTGAGCTCGCCCAACACGGTGAACAGCTGTTCGGCGGCCCGCTGGTTCAGCTGCGCGCTGATCTCTCCCTTGTCACCGCCCGCGAGCCTCTTGCCGAAGCCGACGGCGGCCCGCCCGGCGATACCCAGCGGAATCTTGGCTAACTTGGCGTTGCGGGACGAGCTACGGCGCACGATCTCAGACACCTCCCCATCATGGCCGAAGCACCCGGAACTTTGCCATGGCAATGGGAAGTTTTCGATCTCACGTTGCGCGCCCCGCGCCGATCGTGCGACAACCACAGGCGGCGTGTGGCGCCCAATACCTTCGCTGGAGCAGGTGCGAATCGAGGTCCAACTCGAGCGTGGCGTCCAGCGTCGCGGGCGGTCGGCGCGGCGAGCAGTCCAGGATCGCCTCGAGTTCGCCGAGCGCGAGCGCCGCCGTCGCCGCGATGGCGGCGGGCGAGGCGTGCCCGACCCGGCCGAGCAGCTGGGCGGCGAGGTGCGGCCACTCGGCGTCGTAGTCGACCCGCGTGAGGTCGGCGCAGCGCAGGCAGCTGGTCTCGCCGGGCAGCACCAGCGGACCGACGACGCCGGTGCCATCGCGCACGCGCACCGGAAGATGCGGAATACGGTGCAGCACAAGTGCGCTCGCCAGACGCGGGTCGGTGACCACGGTGTCGGCGAGCACCACGAGATCGTCGGCCCTCGGTCCCGTGACCACGGCCTCCGGCGCGTCCCCGCGCGACCGCACCGGACGGATGCCGACGCGGCGCAATCCCGCCGAGATCGCGTCCGAGAGCGGCCCGAGGCCGTGCACCCGCACCGCGCGGATCGGACCGGGACGGTCCCTCGGCTGCACCAGCAGACCCGCGGCATCGATCTCCGCCAGCAGCGTGGCGGCGCGTTCGGCGGCGATGCCGCTGCGGCCCGCCTGCCACAGGATCTGCGGCCGGGTCCGTAGCCCATCGAGCAGGCGGAGGAAGCCGAGCACGGTCTGGGTGTCCAGGTCCGGCGGTTCGAGGAGCAGTGCGCGTTCCGGATCCCAGCCGAGCTGGACCACCCCGGACGGGCGGACGAGGATCGTCACCCTGGGATGCAGCATCGGGCCCTGCGGGCGCAACGTGGTCATGCCAAGCAGTATGCGCACCACGCATGACGCGAACGGGCGCGAAACCCGCGGTTATCCACAGGAATTCGCGCTGTTCACACGGGAATTCTCAGGACTTGTCGTCGTCCTTGCCGAGGTCGGGTGCGTCCGGTCCGTCGCCGCGTTCGCGCTCGGCCTCCGCGCGCTCGCGCGCCTCGGTCTCGGCCAGCTGCGCCAGCGGGTCGTCGAACGCGGTGGTGCCGCCGCCGATGACCGAGTCGATGAAGCCCGCGGGGTTGTCCAGGTCATCGGAATCGGGCAGCAGGTCCGGGTGCGCCCAGACACCGTCGCGGGCGTCGACACCCGCGTCGGTGGTCAGCCGTCGCCACAGCTGCGCGGCCTCGCGCAGCTTGCGCGGCCGCAACTCCAGGCCGACCAGGGTGGCGAAGGTCTGTTCGGCGGGTCCGCCGGTGGCGCGGCGGCGGCGCAGCGTCTCCGCCAGCGCGCCCGCGCCGGGCAGCCGGTCGCCGACCGCGTCGATCACCACGACCTGCACCCAGCCCTCGATCAGGGCGAGCAGCGTCTCGAGCCGTTCCAGCGCCTGCTTCTGTTCCGGTGTGGTCTGCGGTTCGAACGCGCCCTGCGCCAGGATCTCCTCGAGCTTCGACGGGTCGGTCAGCGCCATCGGGTCGATGCCCTGGGCGGCCTGCTCGAGCGCGGAGAAGTCCATCTTGATACCGCGCGCGTAGTCCTCCACCGCGCCGAGCACCTGCTGACGCAGCCACGGCACGTGCGCGAACAGCCGCTGGTGGGCCGCCTCCCGCGCCGCGAGGAACACCAGGATCTCGCTCTCCGGCTGTTCCAAGCCCGCGCTGAACTCCGCGATCGCGGTGGGCAGCAGCGCGCCGGTGCCGGTCGGGCCGAGCGGCAGACCGATATCGGTGGAGGTCAGCACCTCCTTGGCCAGCTGGCCGAGCGCCTGGCCGAGCTGCGAGCCGAACGCGAGGCCGCCCATCTGGCCGAGCATGCCGACCATCGGCGCGGCGAATTCCTTGGCTTCCTCGGGTAGTTGCGCGGTCCACATGCCCGAGATCTGCTCGGCGACCGGATCGCACAACCGCTTCCAGGTGGACAGCGTCTCCTCGATCCAGTCGTTGGCCGTCCACGCGACGGTCTTCGTCGCGCCGGCGGGCAGCGTCGTCGCGCCGTCGAGCCACAGTTCGGCGAGGCGTGCCGCGTCGGTCACCGCCTTCTGGGTGCTCGCCGAGACGGGCGTCACACCGGCGCCGAGCTGCTGGCGGGCCAGTCGCTTGGCGACGTCGTAGTTGACCGGACCAGAGGACGCGCCGCCGGGTTGCCCCATGCCGCTGAGCATTTGACCGAGCGAGGTCAACATCTGGCCGAGCTGCGCGGGATCGAATCCGGGCGCACCGCCGCCGATCGGGAAGCCGAACGGATTGTTCGCCCCGGGACCGT
Organism: Nocardia amikacinitolerans NBRC 108937; assembly: GCF_001612615.1. Classification (GTDB taxonomy): domain Bacteria; phylum Actinomycetota; class Actinomycetes; order Mycobacteriales; family Mycobacteriaceae; genus Nocardia; species Nocardia amikacinitolerans. The sequence goes on from NZ_BDAU01000034.1 coordinate 111,854, forward strand.
TCGGCTCTTCGCCGCGCTTGCGCGGGTCATCGTCGTCACGGTTCGAGAATCCGAACGGGAAGTCAGTCATGCCTCTAACGTTACGCGCGGACAATCGGCGCGTGACGTGGGCGGCCCGTGCTCGACCAGCTGGCGCGCCCTTTACGCGCACAGCTAACGACCGCGCGGCGCGCCGCCGGATTCCGCGCCTGCACCGTCCGCCGCCGGGGAGGATCACTATGGTGGGCGGGGTGAATCGTCGGATCCTCACCCTCCTGGCCGCGCTCGTTCCGGTGCTCGTGCTGGGTGTCATCGGCACCGTGGTCAAGGTGCCGTTCGTCGCGCTCGGACCGGGGCCCACCTTCAACACGCTCGGCGAGGTGGACGGCAAGCAGGTCGTCGACGTGGTCGGCGCCGAACTCGATCCGACGAGCGGGCACTTGAACATGACCACGGTGGCGGTGCGCGACGGGCTGAACCTGTTCGAGGCGTTCGGCTTCTGGGTCAGCGGCCAGCACGGTCTGGTCCCGCGCGCCGAGGTGTATCCGCCCGGCGTGCCACGCGAGGAGATCGACAAGTCCAATCAGCAGGAGTTCAAGGATTCCGAGGGCGATGCCGAGGTCGCGGCGCTGCACTACCTGAAGCTGCCGACCGTCGTGCTGATCCGCAATGTCGGTGACGACGCTCCCGCCAAGGACGCGCTGCGCCCCGGCGACGAACTCGTCAGCGTGAACGGCGCGCCCATCACGACGCCCAAAGACCTGGTCACCGCGGTTTCCTCGCAGCCGCCGGGCAGCCAGTTGACCGTGGTGTTCCGCCGCGACAACGCCGAGCAGACCGCGACCATCACCCTCGGCGCGCGCCCGGACGATCCGGCCAAGGGCTACCTCGGCGTCACCCCTGGCGAGGGCGCGCTGCCGCCCATGCAGGTCACCTTCAACCTGGCCGACATCGGCGGCCCGTCGGCGGGACTGATGTTCAGCCTCGCCCTCGTCGACAAACTGAGTCCCGGCGACCTGGACGGCGGCAAGTTCGTCGCGGGCACCGGCACCATCGACGGGGAGGGCGCGGTCGGCCCGATCGGCGGCATCCAATACAAGATGATGGCCGCGCGCGAGGCGGGCGCCGAGACCTTCCTGGTGCCCGCGGCCAACTGCAACGAGGCCAGGCAGCGCACGCCGGAAGGCCTGCGCCTTGTCAAGGTGGAGACCCTCGACGGCGCGGTGCAGTCGCTGAACGCGATCAACGCGGGCGCCGAGGCGCCGAGCTGCGGCTGATCAGTCGAGCGTGTGGTGCAGCGCCTCGATGAGGTTCGGCGCCAGGTTCGGGTATGTCCGCAGGTCGAGGTCGCCGAAATCGTCCTCGTCGTCCTGCGGGCGCACCTGCAACAGCGACAGCGACGCGCCGTCGCGCAGCACGGCGGCGAACAGGCGCGCCTCGCGACGGCCGGGGTGCGCCTCGGCGGCGGCGCGTGCCGCGGCGTCGGCGGCCTCGTGGTCGGCGAGCAGCGGGGCGAGCGCGTCGTCGAGGGTGCTCTCGGCGTCCGGCGGCAGCACCACGATCTCCTGCACCAGCACACAGCCTTTGACGGCGGGCGGCCAGCTCGTGGTGGCGAGGAACTCGTCGAGCGCCATCGAACCGCCGGTGATGTCGTCGGGCAGTGGCTCCTGCGCGATCGGCGTCAGCTCGTCGCCCTGGTCGATCTGATCGAGCAGACCGGGTTCGGCCGCGACCAGATCGGCGGTCGGCACCAGCGCGAACATCTGCGGCGGACGGCCCCAGCCCTCGGCGTCGGCGAACTCCGCGACTTCCCGTACGGCGCGGGACAGGACAAGCTCGGCGTGCAGATCGGCGTTCACGGTGGACATCCTCGCATCACCACCGCGAGCCGATCGGCGAAGCCACCGAAATCGGTTCCGCCGAGTTCACCGAGGCCACACACGACGTCGCGATGTCCGTTTCCGTAGAGTGGGCGCCAGACGGTCCGCGAGGACCGAACCGCAACGTCGGAATGCGGCGCACCGACCGAATATGCCGGTCGGGCGCCGCCGGACCCTGGAGAGTGGCACCGTGGGCATGCGGCCCCCAACCGGCTTACCTTCGTTGTCCCGACGCAGCCGCGTGCTGCTCGTGGGGGCCATCATCCTGGCGGCGTTGCTGCTGCTGGGACCGCGGCTGACCGACACCTATACCAACTGGCTGTGGTTCGGTGAGGTCGGTTTCCGCGACGTGTATCTCACCGTGCTGCTGACCCGCGTACTGCTGTTCCTCGCGGTGGCGGTGTTCGTCGGTCTCGTGGTCTGGCTCGCGTTGCTGCTCGCCTATCGGACGCGACCGGTGTTCATCCCGGTCGCCGGGCCGAACGATCCGATCGCGCGCTACCGCACCACCGTGATGAGCAAGCTCAAGCTGTTCGGCGTCGGCATCCCGGTGCTGCTCGGTCTGCTTTCCGGCTTGGTGGCGCAGTCGAACTGGGTCACGGTGCAGTTGTTCCGCACCGGCGGCTCGTTCGGCGAGACCGATCCGCAGTTCGGCCTGGACGTAGGTTTCTACGCCTTCGATCTGCCTTTCTACCGGATGGTGCTGAACTGGCTGTTCGTCGCGGTGGTCATCGCGTTCTTCGCGAACCTGGTGACGCACTACATCTTCGGCGGCCTGCGGCTGAGCGGGCGTGAGGGCACGCTCACCAAGCCAGCGCGCATCCAGCTCGCGGTGCTCGCCGGAATCTTCGTGCTGCTCAAGGCGATCGCGTACTGGTTCGACCGCTACGAGCTGCTCTCCAGCGCGCGCAAGGAACCCACCTTCACCGGCGGTTCGTTCACCGACATCAACGCGGTGCTGCCCGCCAAGCTGATCCTGCTGTCCATCGCGGTGATCTGCGCGCTCGCCTTCTTCGCCGGCATCGTGCTGCGCGACCTGCGGGTGCCCGCCATGGCCGCCGCGCTGCTCGTGCTCTCCTCGATCCTGGTCGGCGCGGTGTGGCCGCTGGTTGTCGAGCAGTTCTCGGTGCGCCCGAACGCCGCGGACAAGGAGTCGGAGTACATCGAGCGCAACATCGCCGCGACCAGGCAGGCGTTCGGCATCACCGACGACAAGGTCGAGTACCAGAACTACCGGGGCGACGGCACCAAGAACCCGCGCGACGTTCCCGCCGACCGCACCACCATCTCCAACATCCGGCTGCTCGACCCGAACATCCTTTCGCCCACCTTTACTCAGCTGCACCAGCTGAAGAACTTCTACGGCTTCCCCAACCCGCTCGACATCGACCGCTACACCATCGACGGCGAGATGCAGGACTACGTCGTCGCGGCGCGCGAGCTGGAGCCGCAGAGCCTCAAGGACAACCAGACGGACTGGATCAACCGGCACACCGTCTACACCCACGGCAACGGCTTCGTCGCCGCCCCGGCCAACCGCATCAACAAGGCCGCGGCCAAGGACGCGACCGTCGCTGGTAGCAGCGACAGCGGCTACCCGGTCTTCGACGACGGCACAATGAGTTTCATCAGTGACATCTCCACTCCGCGGGACCGTCAGGCCATCAAGGTCGACCAACCGCGGATCTACTACGGGGAGCTGATCTCCCAGTCCGACGCCGACTACGCCATCGTCGGCGCCGCCGGGCAGCCCGCGCGGGAATACGACCTGGACAACGTGCAGTACACCTACACGGGTTCCGGCGGCGTGTCGATCGGCTCCTGGTTCAACCGGCTGGCTTTCGCGGCGAAGTACGCGGAGCGCAACATCCTGTTCTCCGGCGCCATCGGCGACGACTCGAAGATCATCTTCAACCGCGATCCGAAGGAGCGGGTCGAGAAGGTCGCGCCCTGGCTGACCGCCGACGGGAACGCCTACCCCGCAGTGGTGGACAAGCGCATCGTCTGGATCGTGGACGCCTACACCACCCTGGACAACTACCCGTACGCGCAGAGCACCTCGCTGGAGGGCGCGGTCGAGGACAGCATCGACAAGAAGACCGGACGGCTGTTGCCCCGCAAGGAGGTCAGCTACATCCGTAACTCGGTGAAGGCGACGGTCGACGCCTACGACGGCACCGTCACCCTGTACGAGGTGGACACCGCCGATCCGGTGCTGAAGGCTTGGCGCGGGGTGTTCCCGAACGCGGTGAAGCCGGAGAGCGACATCTCGCCAGAGCTGCGCTCGCACTTCCGCTACCCGGAGGATCTGTTCAAGGTGCAGCGCGAGATGCTCACCAGGTACCACGTGAACGATCCGCGGCAGTTCTTCACCAACAACGCGTTCTGGTCGGTGCCCAGCGATCCGACGATCGAGGGCGGCACTTTCAAGCAGCCGCCGCACTACGTGCTCGTCGGTGATCCGGAGACGGGGCGGCCGGAGTTCAACCTGACCAGCGCCATGGTGGGCTTCAACAGGCAGTTCCTGTCGGCCTACATCTCAGTGCATTCGGATCCGGAGAGTTACGGCAAGTTCACGATCTTGCAGTTGCCGACGGATTCGCAGACGCAGGGTCCGCAGCAAACGCAGAACACGATGACCATCAACGACGAGGTCTCGCGCGACAAGACGCTGTTGCAGGGCGCGAACAAGATCAAGTACGGCAATCTGCTCACCCTGCCGATCGCCGACGGCGGCATTCTCTATGTCGAGCCGCTGTACACCGAGCGCAACAGCGGACCGAACACCTCGACCTTCCCGCAGCTGGCCCGCGTGCTCGTGAGCTACCGCGACCCGGCGACCGGCTCGGTGATGGTCGGTTACGAGCCGACTCTCGCTGCGGCTCTCGACAAGATCTTCCCCGGCAGCGGAAGCGCCGCGACGGCCCCGGGCGCCGAGACGCCGAACCAGCAGGGCACGGCTCCGCCGCCGCCGAACCAGGGCGTCACGGCGCCGCCGCCCGCCCAGGGAACGACCCCGCCGCCGCCGAACGCGAAGGACGCCGCGGTCGTGGAACTGGACGCGGCCCTGCGCAATGTGCGCGACGCTCAGCGCAGCGGTGATCTGGCCAGTCTCGGTGCGGCGTTCACCAGGCTGGAGCAGGCGATCAAGGCGTACGAAAACAGCGGTCGCTGACGCCTTCAGCACAAAAGCGGCGCTGCCATCCCCAGTGATGGCAGCGCCGCTTTCGTGTGCTGTGGCGGTGACGGGGTTTCGGCGTCAGTTGCCCAGCGAGTCGATCAGCGCGCTGTGCTGCGACAGCAGCTGCTGGTACTGGCCCTCCAGGCCGTACTGCTTGGCCAGCTCGGCGCCGGTGCTCTTGACCTGGTCGACGATGTCCTGGCTCTGCTCGACCGCGGGGGCGGGAAGCTCGGGCGCGGGGACGGGAAGCGCGGGGGCGACGGGCTCGGCTTCCGGCTCCGGAGCGGACTGGCCCGCCTGCAGGTACTTGCCGCACGACGGCCAGGCGCCGACACCCTGGGTGGCCAGCACGTTCTCGGCGACCCGGATCTGCTCTTCCTTGCTGGCGTTGTGGGCGTAGCCGGTGCCGCCGTTGGCGGTCCAGGTGCTCTGCGAGAACTGCAGGCCGCCGTAGTAGCCGTTACCGGTGTTGATCCCCCAGTTGCCACCGCTCTCGCACTGGGCGACGCCGTCCCAGTTGTGGGTCGCGGCGGAGGCCGAGGCGGTGGAGAGTGCGAACGGGACGGCAACAAAGGCGCCGGTGATGGCGGCGAGGCCGAGGGCGCGGGTGCTGAACTTCCGGTTCTCAGACATGGTGGTTTCCCTCCCTGCGCCCACCGACTCGACGAATGTCATCGCGTCCCTGTCCCCAGGAGGTCGGGGATCCTCGAACCGCGGGACAGGGTCGCCGGTGTTCGGCGGTTCGAGTTCGAGCCCATCACGGTTTGCTCCGGGCCGTGGACCGACCGTAACCAAGAAATCTCGGCAGATCACATCTTGATAACTATGAGAATTGCATGAAGCGAATGACGCGAAAATCGATGTATGCCCAGGTAAGAAATGCCTCGAGGACGGGTTCTGGTCGGTACGTTATAGCACCGTTATGTGCGCGAGATCACCCTGAAATAGTGACGGCTGTCACGTTTGAAGCGCGGAACTGGTCGGTCGGCTTACGAAAAATGGCCGCCGACGGCCGCCGATGCACGGGGGCACGCGCAATGTCCGCTCGGTCGGCTCTGCTTGTCCGCGGCAAGTCCACGCCCGCGAGTGAGTTGCCGCTCGGAGTGGTGATCTGCTCATTTGGTCGTCGAGTGAGCGCTTTCCGATTCCTCGGTAACCCGCTGACCTGGCTGAACGGCCTCCTCGGTAAGCGATTTGCCTTCCCCGCGTAGACGTGTGTAATCTGGTGTTCACCGACGCGGGGTGGAGCAGCTCGGTAGCTCGCTGGGCTCATAACCCAGAGGTCGCAGGTTCAAATCCTGTCCCCGCTACGAAGAAAAGCGGCCCCGGAACCACATGGTTCCGGGGCCGCTTTTCGTTGCATTGGTCTGCGTTCAGCATCGGGTGCGGTCGGCGGGCGGCCGCGGCGCGGTGCGCCCGCCCGCCGACGTGGTCATGCGATCAGGGCTGGCCGCTGATGGCCGCGTTCATCGCGTCCATGAACGGCTGGCCGCCCATGATGTAGCCGCCGGCGATCGCGCCGACGACGGCGCCGATGGGTCCGGTGATGATGCTGAAGAAGCCGAGGCCGAGGACGGCGCCGATCAGGCCGCCAAGCACGCCGCCCGCCACGAGGCCGACCACGTTCTTGTTGATCTCCGTGGCGAGGCGGGCCTGCGAGTCGACCGGCTGCATCTCGCCGATCGCCTTCGCGTCCACCGTCGGCGTGAGCGTCAGCTTCCTGCCGTCTTCGCTGATCTCGTTCGCCACCGGCAGGCGCTGTCCGGAGAGCTCGTAGGTCAGCGGCACGTCGGTGACGACCTCGCCGCGATCGGACTTCAGCACCACCTTGGCGCCGCCGTCGACGATCTCGAACCGGCCGTTGTCGACCGTCGTGGTGACGACGCGCGAGGCGTCGGCCGACACCGTGCGGTAGCCGACGCCCTGGTCGACGCCGGACGCCGAAACCTCCTGCTGATCAGCGGGTTTCGCGTGCACGGCGCCCGCGGTGAGGCCGACCGCCGCGGCGGTCAAGAGTGTCGTTGTGGCAAGCATGCCGAACTTCATGCTGAATTCCTTTTGACGAGATCTCCGGCTCCCGTGGCCGGATGGCGGGTGACTGTATAGCGCGCGGGCCATACGGCGTCCGAAAATCTTTGGACTTCAGCCGAATTCGGCAGGAAATTGGGCATATCGTTGCCCATTCGTGACCTAGTCAGATGACCGAAATGCCCGGATTCGACAACCCGTCCGGAGTCGTGTAAGCATTTCGTGAGTTTCAGAGTGCAAGTTTCAGACTTCAGATCTCGTCAGGCGCGGGGTTCGAAGCGTGACAGCTGTGGAGGGCGAGACGTGTCGCGCCAACGTGTTCGTGCCGGTTTCGCCTTGGCCTCGTTCTTGCTGGTCTGCGCGGTGTGCACCGGCTTGACGATCATGGTCGCGTTCGCCATGGACGACGCGGAGCCCGCCCGTAGCGCGAGCCCGCAGCTGGTCGACAACATCCGTGCGACAACGGTTTCGGCGGCGCCGTCGACATCGAGCGCGCCCGAGCCTGCCGCCGGGGAGCCCATCGCCGAGGGCGAGCTCAGCCCGGCCAGCAAGGCGCCGACCGCGATTCTGATGAATGTCGGTGACTGCGTGGTGCTCGGCGGCGGCGCCGACGAAATCGAGAAGGCCTCCTGCGGCGGCGGCAATTCCAGCTACAAGGTCTTCGACAAGGTGCCCGCCGACGGCAAATGCCCGGCCGACGCCGACCAGTCCTACGGTCAGCGCGTGCGCGGGGTCGAGCAGGGATCGTTGTGCATGGATATCGACTGGGTCGTCGGCGGCTGCATGGAACTCGGCGCCGGCAATCCGAAACACATCGATTGCGCCGCCGGCGGTACGGCCAAGGGCGTGCGGGTGCTGGAAGTCAAGCAGGGCATCACCGATGTGAACCAATGCGCCTCCGGCAATTACGGATTCGTCTACAACCAACGCCGCTTCGTGGTCTGTGTCGCCGAACTCTGAGGTGGGGCGCCGACTTTTCGGTGATGCCATCGGTACCCGTACGGTCGCGGAAACCAGATCGAATCCGTGCGGGTCTCGCGGGTGCCGGGCGGCGCGTCTTGTCGGGACGAAGGCCGCGACCACGTAATAATCCAGGACGTGAACGCCAATGAGGCACTCCTGGCCGCGTTGCGGCACGAGCGATTCGTCCCGGACCAGATCGATGCGTTCGCGGGCGCCGAATTGTCGGCGAAATACGGCGGTGTGCCAGTGTCACCGGGCGGGAAACTCTCGGTGGCGCAGACGGCGAACGCGCCCGAGCTGGAATGGCCACTGGCGGACGACGAATCCGCTTCGTACACGGTTCTGATGTTCGATGTGGACGCGCCGTCGAGGTCGGCGTCGCACGGGCTGTGCTGGCTGCACTGGGCGGTGGGCGACGTTCCCGGACTCGATATCGCCCGTGGTTCCGAGATCGTGCCGTACGCCGGTCCGACGCCGCCCGCGGGCTCCGGGCCGCACCGATATGTGCTCGTGGTCTACCGGCAGGCGGAGGAAATGGGCGTCCGCCAACTCGGCCGTCCGAAATTCGATCCACTTCGCTTCGCGCATTCGCAGGTGCTCGAGCCCGTCGCCGCGAATTTCTTTGTGGCTGAGAACGAATAACCGGCGCCCCACGAACACTGGCGTTGCTCGGCATCGGGCGGCGTGTTCTCGCGGTTTCGCGCCTTGGCCGCCGAATTGATCGTGGCGTCCTGAGCAGGGCCGCGCGTGCCGGTGCCTTCGTCGGCTGCTTGGGCAGTGAGGTTCGAGCGGCTTGCGGGCGCTCCCGAGCGACAGCAGTTGGCACAATCGCGACTCGCGTCTCGTCGATCACCTCACCGTGCCGCGCGGTCGGCCCGTGGTGGGAAGACGCCGAACCCAGCGCTCGTGCCGAAGACCTGGGTCACCGCGCCGGCTCGGGAGCGGTGCTGAATCGACACCCGAAGCGCACGGATCGCGATGAGCTTGGACGGAGCCACGCGCACGGCGATTCCCACACCGAGCGGTTCGACAACGAAGGTCACAATGCCTCGGCCCACCGCGCTCGAGGTCACCCTCGGTCGGTTCACCAGGGCATGTAGGTCGGGTGAATGAAGGTCACGTCCAGTCGGTCTGGCGGGATGAAGGGGACCTTCAGTCGGCTACCGCACCGACCATTCTGGACACCAGGCGCTGACCCGTCGGTCGCTGCCCGCCCAACTCGGTCGCCAACCGGCCGACTGCGGGCAGCTGACCTGCTCGAAAATCGGGTCTACCTGATGTCGCCTGCACACCCCGGGGCATGCCGCGGACCCCGGGGTGGGCGCGCTCCACACCTTTGGTGCCTATTTGCCGAGAAATTGCGGGCGGACGATAGCTATCGAGGCCGGTACACGGAAAGACCAGACCTCACCTTCCTTCGATACACGAATCACCCTCGCCAGGAGTTCACCGGATGCATCCCACCTTTGTCGCACACGTGCGAGGTCAGGCCGCCGCCTACGGCGACACCAGGTCCTACACCTATCTGCGCGAGGTCGGCCGGGAGCTGGTCGAGGAGGTCGTCACCTACCGGGAGTTGGACCGGGATGCCAGAGCGCTGGCCGAGTGGCTGGCGAGGCGCGACGAGGCCGACCGGCCGGTGCTGCTGCTCTATCCGCCCGGCCTCGAGTTCCTGCGCGCCTTTCTCGGCTGCCTCTACGCCGGGGTGATCGCGGTACCCGCCCCCGCGCCGCACGACGCGCGCAGCAGCCGGCGCGTCCTCGGCATGGTCGAGGACGCGGGCGCCGGGCTGGTCCTCACCACGGCCGAATTCCGCGAGCCGCTGGCCGCGTGGCTGCGCGCAGGCGACGAATCGGGCGTCGCGGTCGCGGCCACCGATGAGCCGCTCGGCGACCCGGACGCGTGGGTCATGCCCGCGCTCACCGCAGAAGCCACCGCGTTCTTGCAGTACACCTCGGGTTCCACCAGCGAGCCCAAGGGCGTGGTGGTCTCGCACGGCAATCTCATGCACAACGAAGCGGCCATCAGCGCGGCGACCGCGGCCGACGACACCAGCACCGTCGCGAGCTGGCTGCCGCACTTCCACGACATGGGACTGATCGGAATGCTGCTGCAGCCGCTGTACGCGGGAAGCGACCTCGTCTTCATGTCGCCGATGACGTTCCTGAAGCGTCCCGTCCGCCTGCTGGAGGCGGTCGACCGTTACCGCGCACAGGTCACGGTGGCGCCGAACTTCGCCTACGAGCTCCTCGCGCGGCGGGTGACCGACGCGCAGCTCGCGGGACTCGACCTTTCGTCGCTCCGGGCGGTGTTGAACGGCGCCGAACCGGTCCGCGCCCGCACACTCGACGCGGTGGTCGAACGGCTCGGTCCCGCCGGGTTCGCCCCCGACGTGTTCCTGCCCGTCTACGGGATGGCGGAGGCCACGCTGCTGGCCAGCGCGGCGCGGATCGGCCGAGCGCCGGTGCGCCTCGAGGTGGATTCCGCGGCCCTCGAACGCGACCGGATCGTCCTCGCCGAGAACGGAACGCGCTTGGTGAGCTGTGGCGCGGCGGCGACCGATCTCGACATCCGGATCGTCGACCCGGTAACCCTGCGGACGCTGCCGGAAGGGCATGTCGGCGAGATCTGGATCGGCGGACCCAGTGTGGCGCGAGGGTATTGGAATCGGCCGACGGAAACGCGCGAGAAGTTCGCCGCCTACACCGAAGGCGTCGGGCCGTATCTGCGGACCGGTGATCTCGGCGCCCGCCACGAGGGTGAGCTGTTCATCACCGGGCGGCTCAAGGACCTGATCATCATGAACGGCCGCAACCTGTATCCGCACGACATCGAGGAGGCGGTGCGCGACGCCCATCCGGCCGTCGCCGACGCGCCCGGCGTCGTGCTCTCGATCGACGCGGGAGACCAGGAGCGGCTGCTGGTCGTCCAAGGCGTGCGCACCGCCGCGCTGGGTGAGCTGCCCTCCGCCGAACTGTCCGCCCGGATCAGGGCGTTGGTGTCCCGCGGTTTCGACTTGCCCGCGCCGAACGTGGTGCTTGTCGAACACCGCGCGGTGCACCGCACGACCAGCGGCAAGGTGCAACGTAATTCGATGCGGTCGGCGTTCCTGGACAACACGGTCGACGGCGTGTTGCACGAGGAGATCGAACCGTCCGTCCAGCGTCTGCGCGCCCGCGCTCTCGCCACCCTCTGACCGAACCACCGAGGAGATCACCGCAGATGAGAACTCTTGTGCTCGCCCAGCAGGGCGCCCTCGTCGTCGACTGGCTCACCGCGCGGGTGGCCGACCACCTCGACCGCTCCGCCCGCGATATCGACCCGACCCTCCCCCTGGCCGAACTGGGCCTCGATTCGGTCTCCGCGGTGAACATCTGCGGCGAGATCGAGGACGAGTGGGATCTCGACCTGGATCCGACGATCGTGTTCGAGTACCCGACGATCCTCGACCTGAGCGTGTACATCACCGACCAGGTCGCCGACAGACTCGGGCTCGCCGCATGAGCGAGCGAATCGTGCGCGTGCGCCGTGCGTATGCCGGAGCCGAGTCCCGGCGAGGCGCAGGCATGAGCGGACGTAGTGAGCGAATCGTGTTGCGAGCGCGCACCGCGCAGGCCGGAGCTGAGCATCAGCGAGGTGCGGGTATGAGCGAGCGGATCGTGCGGCCGGTGCCGAGCCGCAGCGAGGTGCGGGCATGAGCCGACGCACCGAGCGGATCATGTGCGGGCACGCCGCGCGGACGACGGAGCCGAGCGACGCGATCGCGATCGTCGGCATCGACTGCCGCTTCCCGCAGGCGCCGGATGCGCGGGCGCTGTGGGCGCTGCTCATGGCGGGCGCGGATGCCATCGCGGAGGTCCCCGTCCAGCGTTGGCGCGCAGGCGATTTCCACGATCCCGCCGGTGGGGCCGGCCGGGTCAACAATCGCACCGGCGGCTTCCTCGCCGACGCCGACGCGTTCGACAACGAGTTCTTCGGTATCGCGCCGCGCGAGGCCGCGGCGATGGATCCGCAGCAGCGGCTGCTGCTGCAGTCCGCGTGGCGGGCGTTCGAGGACGCCGCGCTCGACCCGCGGCGACAGGCGGGTTCGAACACCGGTGTGTTCGTCGGTGTCATGGCCAACGAATGGGCGACCGTGCACATGCGCGACTACGCCGGCATCACCCCGCAAATGGGTTCGGGCAATGGCTATTTCATGACGGCGAACCGGCTGTCCTATCAGCTCGATCTGAAGGGACCGAGCATGGCGGTCGATACCGCGTGCTCGTCGTCGCTGGTCGCGGTCCACCAGGCCTGCGTCGCGCTGCGCGCCGGTGAGTGCGATCAGGCGCTCGCCGCGGGCGTCAACATCGCGGTGACCCCGGCGCTCAACGTCTTCTACACGCAGGCGGGCCTGTCCGCACCGGACGGTCGTTGCAAGCCGTTCAGCGGGAAGGCCGACGGTATCGGCCGCGGCGAGGGCGTCGCGGTGCTCGTGCTGCGCAGGCTCGCCGACGCGCAGGCGGAGGGGCTGCCGATCTACGCGGTGATCAAGGGCAGCGCGGTGAACAACGACGGCCGCAGCAACGGGATCACCGCACCGAACCGGTGGGCGCAACAGCAGGTCGTCGCCGAGGCGTACCGGCGCGCGGGGGTCGACGCTGCGCAGGTCGCGTTCCTGGAGGCGCACGGCACCGGAACGGTGCTCGGCGACATGATCGAGGTCAAGGCGTTGGGCGCGGTCCACGCGGCGCGACGCGAACGGCCTTGTGCGATGGGCTCGATCAAGGGCAACCTAGGCCATACCGAGGGCGCCGCCGGTATCGCGGGGTTGATCAAGGCGGCGTTGAGCCTGCACCACCGGGTCGTGCCGCCCACCAGGTACGCGGCGGACGAGAACGCGCGGCTGCGCATGGCCGAGCACGCCCTGCGGCTGCTCGCCGAGCCGATGACGTTGCCGGACGGCCGGATTCACGGTGCTGTCTCCAGCTTCGGCATGGGCGGCACCAACGCCCACATGGTGCTCGCGAGCGCTCCTGCGACGCCGCCGGCAACAGAAGCGGATGGCGGTGGCGTGATTACGCTGTCGTCGAACGATCGGGAGGGATTGCGGCGCAATGCCCTTCGGTTCGTGGAAGTAGTGGAGCGGGATGGTGCCGCGCTGAGCAGGCTGTGCTGGTCGAGCAACGAGGTGAAGTCCTCGGGGCGCCACCGGCTGTCGCTCGTGGTGCGGGATCGTGACCGCGCGGTGGAGGCGTTGCGTGCCTGCGCCGAAGACGCCGAGATCGGGACGCATTCCGGTGTCGCCCAACGCACTTCGATCGGCTGGTTGTTCACCGGCCAAGGCGCGCAGTACCCCGGCATGTCCCGTGCTCTGCGCGAGGCGTCCCCGGCGTACCGGCGGGCACTCGCCGAGGTGGACGAGCGGATGACCGCCCACCTGCACCGTTCGGTGGCCGAATTGCTGCTCGGCGACGACGAGATCGTGCACCACACCGAGTTCGCGCAGCCTGCGATCTTCGCGGTGGAGTACGCCATGGCTCGGGCGCTCACCGAGCTCGGCGTCGAGCCCGCGTGGCTGCTCGGCCACAGCATCGGCGAGTTCGCCGCGGCCGCCGTCGCCGGGGTGTTCTCCCTCGACGACGCGTGTCGGCTCGTTACCGTCCGAGGTCGACTCATGCAGCGGCTGCCGGGCGGTGGCGCGATGCTCGCGGTCCGGTCACCGGCCGACGCGGTGGCCGAGCTGATCGCGGGCGACCCCGATGTGGCGCTCGCCGCCGTCAACGGTCCGCGCGAGATCGTGCTGTCGGGTGCCGCCGCGTCGATCGCCCGCATCGGCGCGGTGCTGACGGATCGCGGCGTCACGGTTCGCCCGCTGACCGTCTCGCATGCCTTCCACTCGCCGCTGATGAATCCGATGCGGGACGAGTTCGCGCGGGTGGCCCGCGACTGCGCGTACAACCCGCCGAGCATCCCGATCTACTCGACGTCGCACGGCCGCCTGCTCGCCGCCGACGAGCCGATGGATGCCGACTATTGGATCGAACACATCAGTGCCACGGTGCTTTTCGCCGACGCCGCGGCCGCCGCGCTGACCACCGAGCCGACGCATCTCATCGAGCTCGGGCCCAAGCGCACGCTCGCGCCGATGCTCGGCCGGGCCCATCTGGAACTCGCGGCGCCGATCCTTGTGCCCTGCCCGGGCCCGCGGGCCACCGGCGACGAACTGGCCGACACCATCGCCGCGCTCTACCGCGACGGACTCGACCCGCACTGGGAGGCGCTGTACGAACCCGCCGCCCGGATTCGGCAGCGCATCGGCGGATACGAGTTCGACACGAGCCGCCGCTACTGGACGCAGATCGACGTGACGCCGACCAGCGGCGCCGCTCCGGAAGCGACAAACGCCGCTCCCGAAACAACCACGCCCGCACAGCAACACACCGAGGAAACCACCATGGACCAACTCATCGCCCTCTTCCGCGAGCAGGCCGCCGTGCTGGCGGCGGCCGCCAAGGCGGAGGTGGCAGCGCAGCCGACCCAGCCCCGACTTCCCGGTCGGTCGGGACGGGTCGGCGCGGGTCTCGACGCGGCGGCCGTGGTGCGCCTCGAGGCCGCGCGGGTCAGCGGGTTTCCGGTCGAGAAGCTGAAAGACGGCGAAACGATCTGCGGTGAAATGGGTTTCGACTCGATCATGACCGCCGACCTGTTCAGCGGTCTCGCGCGCAAGGTCCCCGGTCTCGTCATCGAGCCGAGTTGGTTCACGGAGTCGACGACTCTCGGTGACGTCGTCGGGCTCGTCGCGCCACATGTGGGCGAAGCCGAAAGTGGCCAGGCGACAGCCCTTCTCGACAACGTCCCGGCGACAGAGGTTCCCGACGCACCGGCGCGGTCCGACGTGGAACCGCAGTACCGCATCGCGGACTTCCCCGAAGTACAGGCGATCGCCGACCGCATCGAGATGGCCGAGAAATTCGGCGTGTCCAACCCCTACTTCGTGATCAACGACGGGGTCACCCGGGACACCTCGGTCGTCGAAGGCCGAGAGGTGCTGAACTTCTCCAGCTACAACTACCTCGGCTTGTCCGGGCATCCGGCCGTGACCGCCGCGGTGCAGGACGCGGTGGCGCGGTACGGCAGTTCCGTCTCGGCAAGCCGCGTG
This sequence comes from Nocardia amikacinitolerans NBRC 108937, assembly GCF_001612615.1. Taxonomy (GTDB): domain Bacteria; phylum Actinomycetota; class Actinomycetes; order Mycobacteriales; family Mycobacteriaceae; genus Nocardia; species Nocardia amikacinitolerans. Next base: position 127,026 of record NZ_BDAU01000034.1, read on the forward strand.
CTCTCCGGTGAGAAGACGATCCACGCCGAGCTGGAACAGGAACTCGCCGCGCTGCTCGGCACCGAGGACGCGATCGCCCTGACCAGCGGCCACGCCACCAACGTCACGGTCATCGGGCACATCGTCGGTCCCGACGACCTGATCGTCCACGACAGCCTGGCCCACGACAGCATCCTGCAGGGCTGCAAGCTCTCCGGCGCCACCCGGCGGCCGTTCCCGCACAACGACCACGCCGCGCTGGACCGCATACTCACCGAAATCCGTGGCCGCTACCGGCGGGTGCTGATCGTCATCGAGGGCGTCTACAGCCAGGACGGCGACATCCCCGATCTGCCCGCGATCATCGAGGTCAAGAAGAAGCACAAGGCGCTGCTGATGATCGACGAGGCGCACAGCGTCGGCGTGCTCGGCGCGACCGGCGGCGGTATCGGCGAGTACTTCGGCGTCGACCGCGCCGAGGTGGAGCTGTGGTCCGGGACGATGTCGAAGGCGCTCGCGGGCTGCGGCGGTTACGTCGCGGGCAGCCGGGAACTGATCCGCTTCCTGAAGTACACCGCACCGGGATTCGTCTACAGCGTCGGCATCACCCCGGCCAATGCCGCGGCCTCGCTCGCCGCACTTCGCCAAATGCGTTCGGAACCGGAAGTTTTCGACCGCCTGCGCGGTTTGTCGCGGATGTTCCTCGAACTCGCCAAGGAGGCGGGCATCGACACCGGCGACAGCCACGACACCCCGATCGTTCCGTGCATCATCGGCGACTCGATGCGCACTCTTGCGCTGTCGAATGCCCTGCTGCGCAGGGGAATCAACGTCAACCCGATTCTGCACCCGGCCGTGCCGGAAGACAAAGCGCGGCTGCGGTTCTTCCTCACCACGTGCCATACCGAAGAGCAGATCCGCTACGCGGTGAAGGTGCTCGCCGAGGAACTCGCGATCTTGCATGCGTGATCGGAAGGCCCCGCGGCCCCGCGGTTCGCCGAGTCGCCGGAAATCGGTGCGGCCAGATCAGGCCACCGTTCGGCGCGGCAGTGCGGGCGCCGTCGGTCCGCCGGTCGCGCTGATCGGCCGGGATGCCAGCATCCGGCCGAACAGCTTCGCGAAACGCAAGTGGCCCAACGCCTCTCGGCGGCCGAAGGCGACCGACCACACCGTGTCGGTGCCGGTCGGGCCGGTGTCGCGCCGGTCGAAGCGGTCGGCGAGCCAGTTCATGGTGAACGGGGTGCCGATGTAGAGGAGGGGCAGGTGCAGGCTCAGCCGGTCGCGCAGGTACCGGATGGCGCCACCGGCCGCGACGTAGCGCTCGACGTGCGCGTCGACGTCGGCGACGGCGATGAGTTCGTCGTTGACGCCCTGCACCACCAGCATCGGCATGGCGGGGGCCTGAGCGCCGGGGCGGATGTCGTCGAGGACGTAGCGCATCTCCGGCCGGGCGAGCAGCTCCTCGAACGTGGTGCGGCTGTACTTGTCGATGTTCTTGCCCGCGAACCGGGGAATCAGCTCGAAGGTTGTGCGCGACTCGGCCTGGGCGAGCAGGCCGAGGAACTCGGGGTTCACCTCGTCGAGCAGCAGCCGGTCCAGCGCGGGGTAGGCCCGGCGCAGCGCCGCGACGCAGACGGTGGCGAAACCGGAAAGGAAGGTGCCGTTGAGCCGGGTGAACGCCGACCCAGGGTCGCCGACCGGGGAACCGGCCACCGCGCCGACGATGGTCAGCTCCGGCGCGTACTCGGCGGCGAGTTCCGCCGCCCACGCGGTGGCCAGGCCGCCGCCGGAATATCCCCACAGACCGACCGGCGTGCTCGGGTTCAGGCCGAGCGGCGCGAAGTTCAGCGCCGCGCGGATGCCGTCGAGGGAGCGGAATCCCGGCTCGCGTGCCACGCCGAACTGTCCCGACATGCCGCCGTGATCGGGCACCGACACCGCCCACCCCCGCGCCAGCGCTCCCGCGATGACCGGTAGCTCGAGCTGCGGGATCGCGCCGAGCGCCCGCGCGCCCCTGCGCAGGGCGTAGGACGGGAAACAGCGGGACGAGACGCCATCGATCGCGCATTGGAACGACACCAGCGAGCGCGGCGCGGTGGGATCGGCGCCCCACGGCAGCAGCACCGTGGTCACCGCGACCTCGGGGATGCCGTTCAGATCGCACGTCCGGTAGAGCAGCTGCCACGCCGTAATGCGCTGCGGGACAACGCCGAACAGCGCGAGCTCGACGCGGCGGGTGCGCAGGATCGCGCCGGGGGAGTACCGGTCCAGGTGCGGTGGCGCCACGTAGAACGGATCCTGCTCGGGAATCAGCGGTCGCAGCGGATCCGGATACAGCTCGGTGACCGGTGCGGCGTCCTCTGCGATGCCCACGCTCATTCGTGTTCGTCCTTTCACGCGCGCGGCGCACGGCTCGGGCGCCGCGGTGCGGCGGATTCGGTCCGGAATTCCGGCGCGGCAGTCCCATAAACGTATCGGCCGGAGCTCGGCAGGTTAATTGGCGCGGAAGACGATTTCCGCGGCCGAAATTCTTTCGGGAAGCGCGCGCCGTCTGGGGCGTCCCGGCCGCGAGCGCGCTATAGATTCGCGTCGAGAAAGACCGTCACGCCGGTGATGCGGGGGCCGCTCGCCTCGAACTCCACGAATGCCACGCCGTGCGACTCGTCGAGCCGCACGCTCGCGCTGACGGTGCGGCCAGCGGCGATCAGCTTGTCCCACCGCATGGCGCGGGCGCGATTGGTGAACTCCTCGACCGAAATCGCGTTCCCCGCAGGGAATTCCACCACAGCGTGCTCGCCGAGCAGGGCCCGCACGCGGCCGATGTCGGTCCCGGCCGCCGCCTCGAACAGTTGGCGCGCGGCGCGTTTGCCCGATCTGCCCACGCTTCGCAAGGCGCGCATCATGCCCATCGCGCCGTCGACGCCGAGGTTGGCGACCAGTTGCGGGCCGAGTTTCGCGCCCGCCAGGAGTCCGGGCACCCCGGTGCGCAGCAGTCGCGTGATCATCGCAGGGAGTTCCCAGTGCGCCGCCAAGCGGGCGATCCGCCAGCCGTCGCCGGTGTCGACCAGGTCGTAGCGCAGGTGCATCGGCACGGTGACGGTGGCGCCGGTGGACATGGTCGTCTCGATGTGCAGGTCGCGGACCACCGTCTGCCCGGCGACCAGGTCGCGGTCCACCCGGAACGCGATGGAGTTCGGCCCGATGAAGGTGTCGTAGAACCGCGCGATCGCCGCGCGGCCGACGTGCGCGCGCGAGCCGACCGGGTCGTGCACCGCGGCGTCGTCCGCGAACAGGCCGACCCAGGCGGTCTTGTCGTGCGCGGCGACCGCGCGCGGTGACGCCTGAACGGCCGCCAGCAGGTGTTCGGCGGTCGGGTCCAGCGGCATGAGGGTCCTCCATCGTCTCGCCACGGCTCGGATCCATGGTAGAACATGTTCTAATTTCGGCGCCGCCGAACCGCGGCGCCCCGTTCGACGAAGGATCTCGATGGACTGGTACACCGGGAACGCCACCTACGACACCGTGCTCGCGATCGCCTTCGCCTTCGCCGCTTTCGTGCTGGTCGGCGGCCTGTTCGCGCAGAGTCCGTACGGGCGGTTCGCCTCGACGAAGGTCGGCTTCAACCTCAACCCGAAGCTGGGCTGGTGGTTGATGGAGCTGCCCGCCACCGTGGTGTTCGCGGTGTTCTACCTGAGCGGGCCGGATCGTTTCGAGCCGACGCCGCTGGTGCTTGCGTGCATCTGGCTGCTGCACTACGGCAACCGCGGCTGGTTCTTTCCGCTCTCGATTCGGCAGGTCACTGGCAAGCGCAGCAGCTTCAACATCTCCGTGCTGGCCGCGGGCGTCTTCGTGACCTCGCTGCACGGCTACCTCAACGGCGCGTTCTTCAGCCACGACTACAAGAACCAGTACGGCACCGACTGGCTCATCGACCCGCGCTTCTTGATCGGCCTCGTCGTGTACCTGTGCGGGTTCGGGCTGCTGGTGCGCTCCGAGGCGATCGTGCGCAACCTGCGCGACAAGAACGATCCCGGCGCGACCGAATACCGCATCCCCTACGGCGGCGGCTTCCGTTTCGTGAGCAGCCCGGCCTACCTCGGGGAGCTGATCGCATGGGCCGGGTTCGCACTGCTGACCTGGTCGCTGGCAGGCGTGGTGATCTTCCTGATCACGGCGGGGAACCTGGTGCCGCGCGCGTTCGCGACGCACAAGTGGTACCGGGAGAAGTTCGCCGACTACCCGTCGGAGCGAAAAGCGTTGATTCCCTTCGTGATCTGAGCTCGGCCGTGGTGTCGTCGGATGCTGGGCGGCTGCCGTGGCCATCGCCGCGCTGTCCGTCGTCGCGGGAACCGCCACGGCGCAACCCGCCGACGCGATCGGCTTCACGGCCCGCGCGACCGACACCGCCTCGATCATCGAGATCGACGCCGGGGCCTTGGTTGTCGAGGACGACGCACTGAAGATCAAAGCTGCCGACGGCACCGTCGTCGCGGGCACGCCGCTGAAGCTGCGCATCGACGACTTCGAATTCCCCATCGCCGCAGCGGTTTCCGGCCGCACCGCCACGCTCACCCCGCAGTTGTCGATGGACGAGGCCGTCTACCGGCCGATCGCCCGGCGCGGTCGGCTGCCTGCTCGGCGGCATCGTCGGCGCCACCGTCGCCTCGGCCACCATCATCGGCCTCTTCGGACCCTTCATCCCCGCCGCCGCCGTCGGCTGCCTCGGCGGCATCCTCGCCGTCGGCGCGCTCGGCACCCTCGCCGGGCAGATCCTCGTGACAGCACCGGTCGCCATCGGCGCGGCCATCCAGTACTTCACCACCATCAACGCACCGTTCACCCCGCCCGCCAAGTAGGGGATGTCTCGCACCGAGGCGTGAGGCGGCCGACGTGTGGGACGATGCAGGCTTCGGCCGATTCGGCCCCGGGATGCTTCGGCGGTGGGACAATCATGATGTTGCTCAGGGAAAGTGGACCGATGTTCAGTGCGGATGCCGAACTTCGCTCGGCGCTGTCGTACCGAAGGTTCGACCCCGAGCGTTAGGCGTGTTTCCGCCTTCGCTCCGGCCATGCGCGGGCTGGACTACGCCCGGGTTGTCCGCTAGGGGGTCGCTGCCGTTCGGGTCGGCCGCACCGGGCGGGGATGGAGGGCCGATCAGCGGGAAATGCGCTGGCCGACGACGACTTCTGTGCCGCAGCTTCCGCTCGGTGCCTCCGGTATCCGCGTCTCGAGTTTCGACCCAGTGGAGGAGGGCACCATGACAACCGCTCAGATTCCCGCGTCCGTCGAAGAGGTCATCAAGCGGATGCGCGCCATCAAGACCGAACTCGACCCGCGAGACGGAGTAGCGAGTTTCAACAACATGTATCTTCGCGTCACCGAATTGGTGGGACAGCAGATCACCGAGGGATTCTTCAAGGATCCCGATTTCGTCGAACGTCTCGACGTGATCTTCGCGCAGCTGTATTTCGACGCGGTCGACGCCGACAAGCGCGGCAAGCCGCCGAACGCGGTGTGGGAACCGGTCTTCGATTCCCGCGCCAACCGCACCGTGTGGCCCCTGCAATTCGCATTGGCGGGCATGAATGCCCATATCAACCACGATCTGGCGGTCGCGGTCGTCAAGACGTGCAAAGAGCGCTCCACCACGCCCGACACCAAACCGGTGTATGCCGATTACCTGAAGGTCAACGATCTGCTGGCCAAGGTCGAGGCGGAGATCCGGGCGGAATACGAGCCCTGGCTGCTGAAGCTGGCCACCAGGGACGCCGAAGCACTGAAACACATCCTGTGCAGCTTCGGCATCGCCCGCGCCCGCGACGCCGCCTGGGCCACCACCCAAATGCTCTGGATCCAGCGCAACAACAGCCTGCTTCTCAAAATGACCATGCGAAGCCTCGAGGAATCTGTCTCCACCTCAGGCCGAATGCTCGTCACCCCGGTCGTCCCACCACCCAAGTGAGTATCGGACGCCTTGGCCGAAAGTCGTTCAACGGCGGGCCAAGTCGTCCGCTCCTGGGCAGCAGGATAATTCGCAACAACCAAGGCAGATCCCCCGGACCAGCAGGGATTAGGCGGTGCTTTGACCGCGGCCATGGACACTTTGGCTCGCGCGCGTTCGTCCTCTCGCGGTCCTCGTTCGCGCCGCGTTTCGCCGTGGCCAGGTCGGCAGCGGTGAGCGCGGCCGCGAAGCGCAGGGGCGGCGACCGGCCGGAGGGACGTTCGTACGTGGACGCGAAAGACGCGGACATTGTGGGGTTGCGCACGGTTCGCGGTGGGGTGTGTGCGGAGTCACGGTAGGTGTTGTTGCAGGTCAATGGGTTTGCTCGGAGGTTTCACGTTCGCGTTACAGGACCGCACGGGGAAGGAAATCTTGGACCAAGATCGTCGAACGCATGAGGCCGATCGCAGTTCGACCCCGTGTGCACGCGCTGGCGTGCGATGTGTGCGGCCGGTTGCCGCATCCGCGACGAACCCGTTTGGCGTTGGCCAAGCTGGCAGCCGTCTTTCCGGTGGAATTGGTGTTGCACGCGCTGGTGATTCATTGGCATCCGCCGTATTTGGTGGCGGTGCTGTTGCTGACGATCACCACCACGATTCTGGTGATCTGGGTGGTGGAGCCGGGGGCGATGCGGTTTCTCGGGTCCTGGATGCACGGGCCCGAGTTGCGGGATCGCGATCGTGTCGATCGGGCGCCCGCGCTGTGGCGAATTCGGGTGCACGTCGATGATCTGCCCGGTCAGTTGGAGGCGCTGGCCGCGCACCTCGCCGATCGCGGGGCCAACATCCTGACTGTGCACGTGCATCACTTGGAATCAGGTGTGCTGGACGAATTGGTGGTCGCGACACCCGTGGAAATCACCACGCAGGACCTCACCGCGGCTGTCGTCAAGGCGGGCGGCGCGAAGGTACGGGTGTGGCCCGCGTCCGCGCTGACGCTCATCGATGGGCAGACCAAGGCGCTCGCGGTCGCCGCGCGCGTGGTGGCCGATTCGGACGAATTGCCGCTTGCCATAGCGGAATTGCTCGGTGCGCGGTACCTGCCCGGTGGTCTCACGGACGAGCCCGCCGAAGGCACGGCGCTCGAGCTGCCGGACGACGAGCGGACGCTGATCTTCCTGCGGACCGATGAACCGTTCACACCGGCCGAGATCGCCCGCGCCCACCGGCTGTACGACTTGGCACGCCTCGTCAGCCGCCACTCCTGACGGCTGCTCAGGGTCACCAGAGGAACTCGCGCGCGACGACCTCGGGGATCCCAGCGCTCGACACCTGCGGGCGCAATGCCCCAACCTCGCAGTCGCCCAGCGCTAACCCGCCGGACCTTGCTTCCACACACGTA
>NZ_BDAU01000035.1 GCF_001612615.1 Nocardia amikacinitolerans NBRC 108937
GTTCAACGGCGGCAGGGCCATCGCAACACTCCACGGGGCTTGAGGGTGAGTGTTGCATCCACCCCCTGAACCCAAGATCTTGAAAAGCCACCATCTGACTACCGTCGAATCCATTTCTCTATCGACGGTAGTCAAATGGTGGTTGGGGCCTTGACAGACCAACCGGCGCTTCACTTTTGCCCGTCTCTGGACGCGACCACAGCCGGTCGACCACGCCGGAAGCCGAACCCCGCGCACCTGACCGCAGGAGGTAAGCCGGGTACGGCACACGACGCGCCCAGCACTGCTCAGAGGGGTAGGCGATCCCGTTGGGATCCGCCAACATCGGGGAGCCGGTCGCCCAACCCGCCAGTTCCGAACGATCGCCTACTTCTCCGGCTTCCCGAACTGCTCGTTGCGCCCGAGCGAGCGCAGATGGAACCACTCCTTCAGCCCGGCGGGATCGCGGCGGGTGACGAGGAAGAACCAGGAGAATCGAATCCACTCCTGCGGCAACAGCTTTCGCATACCCGGCTGAGCCATCAGGTAGCCGCGGTTGCGGTAGGTGAAGTAGCGCTTCACCGGATCGTCGGGGTACTGGGTGTGCATCCGGCCGCCGAGGATCGGCTTGAACTCGGCGGCGCCGTTGGGATGCAGGTAGGCCGTCTGCAAGCAGGTGCCGAAGGGTAGGCCGGAGCGGACTAGCCTGCGGTGCACCTCGACCTCGTCGCCGCGCACGAAAAGGCGTAGGTCCGGCACGCCGATCAGGTCGACCGCCTTCGTGGCGATGAGCGCGCCGTTGAACAGCGACGCGATGCCGGGCAGGAAGTCCTCGTCGCCGAGTTCGGAGCGCAGCCGCCGCCACACCACGCCGCGGCGCAGCGGGAAGGCGAGCCGGTCCGGGTCGTCGATGTCGCAGACCACGGGGGAGACCTCGGCGAGGCCGTGCCGCTTCGCGCAGTCCAGCAGGGTGGCGAGCACCTCGGCGCCCTCGGGCCTGCCGTCGTCGTCGGCCAGCCACACCCAGTCCGCGCCCTGGGACAGCGCGTGCAGGATGCCGAGCGCGAAACCGCCCGCGCCGCCGAGGTTGTGGGCCGAGCCGAGGTAGGTCGTCTCGACCGGCTGCTGCCGCACCAGTTCGGCGACCTCGGGCTCGTTGCCGTTGTCGATCACGATGAGGTGATCGACCGGCCGCGACTGTGAGGCGACGACCTTCAGCGATTCGGCGAGCAGCTCACGGCGCTTGTGGGTGACCACGACGGCGATGATGCGGGCGTCCGGCCCGGTGTCGGTGGGCGTGTAGACCACCTCCGGCGCGGCCGAGTCGACCGGGGCGTCGGCCCCAGCGCTGATCGGGGCGTTCTGCCCGGTCGGCTCGTTCATGCGTTGTTCCGCTCCAGTTCTCGTGCGCTGTCCTCGGTCTTTTCGGTCGCCGCCCGCTCCGCTGCCATTTCCTTCAGCACGGTCGCGACATGGTTTCCGGCGTCCGGACCCTCGTAGGCGCGCACCACCTCTTCGATGCCGCCGCGCAAACGGATCTGTCCGTGATCGATCCACAGCGCGGAATCGCAGAGTTGAGCGAGGAATTCATTGGAATGGCTGGCGAACACCAGGATGCCAGAACGTGCCACGAGTTCCTGTAACCGCAGCCGCGCTTTTTTCATGAATTCCGCGTCGACCGCGCCGATGCCCTCGTCGAGCAGCAGAATCTCCGGGTCGATGGAGGTGACGACGCCCATCGCCAGCCGCACCCGCATACCGGTCGAATAGGTGCGCAACGGCATCTGCAGATATTCGCCGAGCTCGGTGAACTCGGCGATCTCGTCGATCTTGGAAAGCATCTGCTTGCGAGTCTGTCCGAGGAAGAGCCCGCGAATGATGATGTTCTCGTAACCGGAGATCTCCGGGTCCATGCCGACGCCGAGATCGAACACCGGCGCCACCCGCCCGCGAATGCGCGCGCTACCCCGCGACGGTTCGTAGATACCCGAAAGCAGCCGCAGCAACGTGGATTTCCCGGCGCCGTTGTGGCCGACCAGGCCGACCCGGTCGCCCTCCTTCAGCGACAGCGAGATGTCGCGCAGCGCTTCGACCACCACCACGTCGGACTGGTTGCGCCCGATCGCGCCGCCCGCCTTGCCGAGGAACGCCTTTTTCAGAGACCGCGATTTGGCGTCGAAGATCGGGAACTCGACCCACGCCTGACGGGTTTCGATACTCACACGGCTCATCGCAGCGGCTCCTATACCCAGTACGGTACGCGCGAACGGTACTGCTTCATGGCGAAGGCGGCGACGATCCAGCCCACCACGGTGATCGCGCCGACGATCACCCAGTGCCGCGCCTCCTGCGGCTCACCGAGCAAGGGAGCGCGCACGATCTCCAGGTAGTGGAAGGTCGGGATGATCTCCACGAGCCGGGCCCGATCGCTCGCGCCGCCGATCTGCTCTTCCAAGGTCTTGGTCGTCCACATGACCGGCGTCAGCACGAAGAGCATCAGCGTGGTGCTGCTGAGAATCGGCGCGATATCGCGGTAGCGGGTGCTGAAGATGCCGAACACGATCGAAACCCACATCGAATTGAGGAAGATCAAGCCGATCGCGGGTATCGCGAGCAGGCTCGACCAGCGCAGGTTCTCCCATATACCGAACGCGCCGAGCAGCACCGCGTAGATGACCATGTTGTGGGCGAAGAACAGCAACTGCCGCCACACCAACCGGTACACGTGCACGCTCAGCGCGGACGGAAGCTGTTTGATCAAGCCCTCGTTGGCGATGAACACCTCCGAGCCCTCGAGAATGCTCGCCTGGATCACATTCCAGACGATCAAACCGACGGTCACGTACGGCAGGTATTCGCGCAGCGGCTGATCGAGCAGTGTCGCGTACAGGACACCCATCGCGGCCGCCTGCACGCCGGTCGCGATGGTGATCCAGAACGGGCCGAGCACCGAGCGCCGGTAGCGCTGCTTGATGTCCTGCCAGCCGAGCGAGAGCCATAGTTCGCGCTGCCCGAAGCCGTCGCGCATGTCCTTGATCGCGCGCCGGAAGGTCTGCGAGTCGGAGACCAGCGGCGGCATCGCCTCGGCTCCGCCCGGCTGCGCCGGCGCGGTGCTCTCGGCACTCACCGGACCCTCGTCGGTCGTCTCGGGACTGTCTGAACGCAAGCTGTCATCTGAACGCACTGGGCTCTCTTCAGGACGCGCCGAACTCTCATCGGAGTCGGGGCGAGCGGCAGCGGCGGGCACGGTGCTCGACCCTACCCCTGCATCCTCGCACCGGGTCCGCTGGTACACGCGGGGCGCGCGAAACTCGTCACCCGCAAGGCGGGGTTACAGATACTGGCCGGAACCGCCCATCGCCTGGTCGCCGCGCCCGCCGCGCGGGTCGGCGGTGTGGATGCCGGGCGGCAGCGCGCCCTGGCGCATCTGCTCGAGCTGCGCGCGGGCGGCCATCTGCTGGGCGAACAGCGCGGTCTGGATGCCGTGGAACAGGCCCTCCAGCCAGCCGACCAGCTGGGCTTGGGCGATCCGCAGCTCGGCGTCGGACGGGACGGCGTCGTCGGTGAACGGCAAGGTCAGCCGCTCGAGCTCGTCGCGCAGCTCTGGTGCGAGACCCTGCTCGAGCTCGCGCACCGAGGACTTGTGGATCTCCTTGAGCCGGGTGCGGCTCGCGTCGTCGAGCGGAGCCGCGCGCACCTCCTCGAGCAGCTGCTTGATCATGGTGCCGATACGCATGACCTTGGCGGGCTGTTCCACCATGTCGGCGAGTGATTCGCCCGAGTCCTCGCGGTCGTTCGAGCCGTCGTTCTTCTTGTCGCTGTCGGTGACCACCTGTCCGGTCAGCGGGGTGCCCGCGTCGGCCGGGATGACCAGCGGCTGCCCGTCGGGTCCGACCACGACGATGGAATCGGGTGCCTCGTCCGAATGCGTCATGTTCCCTATCATGTCGCGTCCTCGTCGAAGGCGCTAAACGGGGCAGTCGCCGGAGGCGCTGAATGGGCGGTCGCCGGAGGCGCTGAACGGCGCAGTCGCCGGAGGCGCTGAACAGGCCAGGCGGGTCGGTGCCGCGGCAGGGCGGGGCCGACTATTCTGTGCGGGTCGTGTGGTTCGGATTTTGCTGAAAGTCGGTTGCCATGCTGATTCGAATGCCCAGCTCCGCGGCGCCCTCGAAGCCGCGGCCGGGTGCCGATGGCCGGTCCGGGCGGGGTCCCTCGCCGTCGCGTTCGCGAGCGACCGGGGAGGGGAAGGCGGTTACGCAGCCTCGCCCGCTGCCCTTAGAGTGGCCAACATGACTTACGACGTCGCGAGGGTTCGGGGCCTGATACCGTCCCTGGGCGACGGCTGGATCCATCTCGATCCGCAGGCGGGCATGCTTGTCCCCGACTCGGTATCTCGTGCCGTGTCAACGGGTTTCCGCACGTCGTCGTTCTCCCATATCGGCCGCAACGGCGCCGCGGTGCGCAGCGCGGCCATTCTCGATGCCGCCCGCGAGGCCGTCGCCGACCTGGTCGGCGGCGATCCGGCTGGCGTCGTGCTCGGCCCGGATCGGGCGGTGCTGCTCGCCTGGCTCGCGGAGTCGCTCAGCTCCCGGCTCGGCCTCGGCACCGGGATCGTGCTGTCCCGCTTGGACGACGAGGCCAACGTCGCGCCCTGGCTGCGGATCGCCAATCGCTACGGCGCGCACGTGCGCTGGGCCGAGGTCGAGATCGAGACATGCGAGATGCCGTCCTGGCAGTTCGAGGAGCTGATCGGGCCGACGGCCCGACTGGTCGCGTTGACCGCGGCCTCGCCCATCGTCGGCTCCGCGCCCGCCGTGCGGGTGGCGGCCGACCGCGTGCACGAGGTGGGCGGCCTGCTCGTCGCCGACGCGTTCGGCGCGGCGCCGTACGCGCTCATCGATATCGATGAACTGAACGCCGACGTGGTCGCGCTGAGCGCGCCCGCGTGGGGCGGACCGCAGATCGGCGCGCTGGTGTTCCGCGATCCCGCCTTCCTGGACCGGATTCCGTCGATGTCGTTGAATCCGTACGCGAAAGGCGCCGAACGGCTCGAGGTCGGCGGACACCAGTACGCGCTGCTCGCCGGCCTCACCACGTCCATCGACTTCCTGGCCGGTCTCGACGAGCGGGCCACGGGCACCCGCCGCGAGCGGCTGGAAATCTCCATCACCTCGCTGCAGGACTACCACGACCAGCTGTTCGAGCACCTGATGGACGTGCTGGACAAGATCCCGAACCTGACCGTGATCGGCCGCGCCTCGACCCGCATCCCGACCGTCAGCTTCACCATGGCCGGGATGCAGGCGGAGAAGATCGCCGCCAAACTGGCCGACGCCCGCATCGGCACGCTCAGCGGCGTGCACGGCGGAAGCAGGCTGCTCGACGCGCTCGGCGTCAACGACGAGGGCGGCGCCGTGACCGTCGGACTCGCGCCCTACACAACCAAATTCGAGATCGACCAGCTCGGCCGCGCGCTCGCCGCGCTGGAGTGAGCCGGACTCAGCTCGCGTCCTCGCGCACCCGAAGGACGACCTTGCCGAAGGTGTCGGCGGCGTCCAGCATCCGGTGCGCCTCGGCGGCCTCCGCGATCGGCAGTTCGGCGTGGACCACCGGCACGATGGTGCCGTCGGCGATCAGCGGCCAGACGTGCCTGCGTACTTCGGCGATGATCTCGGCCTTGCTTCCCACACCGGTGGCCGGGCGGTTGCGCACGTTGGTGGCGTGCACCGAGCCCCATTTCGACAGCAGCGCACCGAGGTTGAGCTCGCCCTTCACCCCGCCCTGCATGCCGATCACCACCAGGTGGCCGTGCTTGGCCAGGGCCTCGACATTGCGGGACAGGTAGGCCGCGCCCATGTTGTCGAGGATGATGTCGGCGCCAGGCCCGTTCGCGCCGGACTGCTCGGCGCGGACCGCGGCGACGAAGTCGTCCTCGCGATAGTTGATCAGCACGCTCGCGCCGAGTTCCGCGCAGCGCGCCAGCTTCTCGGCCGAGCCGGCGGTGACCGCCACCCGCGCGCCCTTGTGCACCGCCAGCTGGACGGCGTGCGTGCCGATACCGCTGCCGCCGCCGTGGATCAGCACCAGCTGACCAGCGTGCAGACCGGCCGTCATGACGAGGTTCGACCACACCGTCGCCGCCACCTCGGGAAGCGCCGCCGCCGCGGCGAGGTCCAAGCCGTCCGGCACTGGAAGGACCTGACCCGCGGGGACGACCACGCGCTCGGCGTAGCCGCCGCCGGACAGCAGCGCGCACACCCGGTCGCCGACCCGCCAGTCCCGCACGCCCTCGCCGACCTCGGCGACGACGCCCGAGCACTCCAGGCCGATGATCTCGCTGGCGCCCGCCGGCGGGTTGTACCTGCCTTGACGCTGGAGCAGATCCGCGCGGTTCACCCCCGCGGCCACCACATCGATCAGCACCTCGCCGTGAGCAGGCGCCGGGTCGGCGGCCCTGCCCCAGGTGAGTACTTCCGGTCCGCCGAATTCGGTCAACTCGATCGCACGCATCACCCCATACTGCCCCGCCGACCGCCCGGCCACCGCGCGACCCAGGACTCACTCGGAGAACCACTTTTTCGACGGGCAAACCCGCTCCCGCCTGCGGGAACGCCCGCAACGGACTAGCGTTCCCCGCGTGAGCAGTTTCATCGACTTCCAGAACGAGATCTACCTGGGCGGATTGGGCGGCATCGTGCCCGAATTGCCCATGACCGCCGCGGGTTTGGAAAGACGCGCGAAGGAAGTCCTAGGACCTGCCGAATACGCCTACGTCGCGGGCAGCGCGTCGGCGGAACGCACCGCGGCGGCCAACCGCGCCGCCTTCGACAAGTACCGGATCATTCCTCGCATGCTGCGCGGCACCACCGGCCCCGGCGCGCGCGATCTCTCCGTCGAGGTGCTCGGCACCCGGCTGGCCGCGCCCGTGCTGACCGCGCCGATCGGCGTTCTGGAGTTGATGCACGAGGGCGGCGAGGTGATCGTCGCCGAGGTCACCAAGGAGCTCGGGATCGGGTCGGTGCTGTCCACCGCGGCGTCGTCCACCATCGAGGAGGTCGGCGCGGTCGCGGGCGAATGGTGGTACCAGCTCTACTGGCCGAACGATCCGGAGCTGGCGCGGTCCTTCGTGCAGCGGGCCGAGCGCGCCGGAGCGAAGGCCATCGTGGTCACCGTCGACACCCCCACCCTCGGCTGGCGGCCGCAGGATCTGGAACTCGCGCACCTGCCGTTCCTGCACGGCAAGGGCATCGCCAACTATCTGTCCGACCCGGTGTTCCGCGCGAAGCTGCCGACGCCGCCCGAGGAGAGCGAGGACGCCATGCGGATCGCGATCCTCACCTGGGTCGGGCTGTTCGGCAACCACAATCTGCGCGCCGCCGACCTCGCGCACCTGCGCGAATGGACCGATCTGCCGATCGCGGTGAAGGGCATCCTGCATCCCGACGACGCGCGCCTCGTGGTGGACGCGGGCGCCGACGCGGTGGTGGTCAGCAACCACGGCGGCCGCCAGGTGGACGGCTCGATCGCGGCGCTCGACGCGCTGCCCGCGATCGTCGCGTCCGTCGGCGACCGCGCCGACGTGCTGTTCGACTCCGGTGTGCGCAGCGGCTCCGACGTGCTGATCGCGCTGGCGCTCGGCGCCAAGGCGGTGCTGTACGGGCGGCCGTACGCCTACGGTCTCGGCATCGCGGGTCGCGACGGCGCCCGGCACGCGCTGCGGCTGCTGCTCGCCGACCTGGACTCCGCGCTCGGGCTGTCCGGATGCGCGAACGTCGCCGACCTGAACCGCGGCACGATCGCCGCGGTCCGGTGAACAGAACCGGTGTTTGCCCAGTTCAGGGCCGTTTAGAATAAGTCCGTGGATCCCGAACCGAGCGGTCGCACGGCCGAGCCCCGCTGGCTGAGCCCGACGGAGCAGCAATCGTGGCGCGCCTACATGGATGGCCATCAGCGGCTGATGACGGCGCTGAACAAGCAGTTGCAGCGCGACAGCGATCTCAGTCTCGCCGAATACCGAATCCTGGTGCTGCTCTCCGAGGCGCCTGGCCGCTCGCTACGCATGAGCGAGCTCGCCGACGGCGTGCTCTCCTCCCGCAGCAGGCTGACCCACCAGATCCGGCGCATGGAGGCGCAGGACATGGTGCGCAGGAACACCTGCGAGGAGGACGGTCGCGGCGTCGTCGCCGAGCTCACCGACGAGGGCATGCGCCGCCTCGAAGCCGCCGCCCCCGGCCACGTCGAAGCCGTCCGCACCGACTTCATCGACCTGCTCGCCCCCGAACACCTCGCGGTCATCGGCGAGGTGTTCGCCCGCGTCGACAAAACAATCGGCGAGCGAGCCGATTGAGCCGTCCGTTAGGATCGTGGGCCTGGAGACGTGGCAGAGCGGCCGAATGCACTCGCCTTGAAAGCGAGCGTCGCGAGAGCGACCGGGGGTTCAAATCCCTCCGTCTCCGCTGTAGCAAACGCCTCTGTTTGACCAGTGCAGGCTGGTCGGAGGCGTTTTCTCATATTTCTCGCTTTTGTAGCAAACACTGGGCTGCTGTTGACGGAAAACTGGCTACTCTCAATCTGATTCGTAGTGCCGCAAGGTGTTCTCGCAGGTAGATCGCGTGTTGCCGCGTCAACACGGCATGCGACCGGGGGATCAGCTCCTCCGGTCGCATGGTCAGTGAAGGCCAGCGCCGCTTCACGACCTCGCCAGAGCCCAGGGGCGGGCTGGCACGATTGTTACGCTCCAGGGAGATTTCGATCTAGAACAGGGGGGCGCCGTCCATGAGAATCCGATGGAACCGTTTCAGATCGTCCTGCGTCATAACAGTTGAGCCGCTACTGCCGTGCTGCGGCTCGGCAGTCGATGTGCGCACGCGGATGAAGGTAGTGAGGTGACACCATGGGCGATGAGTGCGAAGTCGTGCCCGAAGAACTGACCGCACACGCCAAGCAGATAGCCGGGTTCACAGACCGGCTCGCGGCGATTGCCGAGGCAGCTCGATCCGCCACCGAATCCGAGGATCTGACATACGCATTTGGTGTGCTGGGGAATCCCATTGGGTGGCTGCTGAAGTCTCAAATCCAGGAACCCGCCGTCAAACAGATCGGCCAGATCGGAGAGTGCTCCGAGATTGTAGGCCAGCGCGTACAGGTCTGTGCACAAACCTTTGCGGCAGTCGACGCGGCGTCTGCCGCGAAGATGGAGGGCCAGACCGGAGAGCTAGATAAAGAGTGGTAGACGCACCAGATATCAGTACCAACAGTTCGGGTTCCCTTACCGGTGTCACCTCAGTTGAGGCCGTCGTCCAGATAGCCCACGGCTTCGACTCCGACAGTATTCTCAACATCTTCTCCGGCGCGGCGGCGCTGAGCATCGATCTACTCGGCGCCGCAACGGACCCCATCGGGTATGTGGCAGGCCAGCTCCTGTCGTGGATGATCGAGAACGTCGGGCCGGTACGTGAGAAATTCAACCTGCTGGCCGGCGATCCGAGTTCCATCAAGGCGTCAGCATCGGCGTGGGAACAGGTTCAGAAAGACCTGACTCAGCTCGGTGCAGATCTAGCTTCGGGTGTTACCACGGCCGTTTCCACCTGGACTGGAAAGGCGGCCAGCTCGTACCAGAGCCGCACCGACGACCTGGTCAAGCATGTTGAGGCTATGGCCGAGACCGCACGCGTTGCTACTCAGATGACTTCGGCCGCAGGAGAATTCATCGCCGGACTGCGGACGGCGATTCGGGATCTGCTGACCGCCCTCGCCGGAAGACTGGTGAGCTGGGCCCTCGAAATTACCGGGACAATAGGCGCAGCCACACCGGTCGTTGTGGCACAGGCGCTCCAAGCCATAGCCACGTCGAGTCGGCAGACCGCGATGATTCTGAATCAACTGATCAAGGCCATCGATGCATTGGGCCCTGCCGCCGCGTCGGTACGTGACTTGGTCGACGGGACATTCAAGTCCCTGGCGGTCTTCGTGAACTCGAGCCCGTCCATAGCGAAGACGCCATCCACGGCGTAGGTATTAGGTAAAACCCCGCCTGGCGCTCGGGCTCCAGTACATATCAGAGTGGAGTAGACCGAAATTGATGCAGGCGGCGGTTGAGCACCTCGGCGGCCACGTGGGCGTCTGCGACCGGTATAACGGTGTCGGTTGTCGGATACGCTGATCGGACCACGATGGTTTCGCTGTCCTCTGGATACCAGCTGTACCCGTCCAGGTCGACGAACCACGGTTTGTTCGGTTTGGCCGACCATGGCTGAATGCTACGGATGTCCTCGAACGGGATCGTTACCATCCGGTACGAGTCCAGTCTTCGGCGCTCGGCGAACCCGGTTCGCTGGCTCCTGATGATGATCTGATTATCCCGCACAGTGACCTCGATACTGCGGCCGTTGCTGAAGCTTGGTAGACGTTCGCGGGTCAGCACAATGTCGAGATCCAGATCCCCGAGTTCAACAGTAAGCGGTTCGATCAACCGATGTCGGGCCTTCACCGCGCAGATCCATGCCACCAGCGACAGGGCAACAGCAACTACCACTGATCCCTCGGGAAGTAGTCCGCCGGAGTCCGGCGCGAACACCAGCAAGCTGAGAACGACGCCGGTGAGCCACTGACCGGATGTGCTGACGACGGCCATCCCCCAGTACCGCCAGTTGCGCAGTCCGACCAACCGCAACCAGATCAGTGCGGCGAATGCTGGAGCGGATACCCCGGCCAGGCACACCATCGCAGGTGCTAGTTCCTCCGAGCCGATCGGGACCTGCGAGGGTGTCGCCAGCAACGCGAATATGACGACAATAATCGCGGGTATCAGGAGATAACTCACATACAGCAGCCGTCGGGCGCTGGGCCAACGTCGTTGCAGCACCGGCGCGGTAGACGGGTCCGAGAAATTGGGGACGGTGGCCGAAAGCAAGCCCATAGAGCACAACTCCAAAGCGCTTGTGAGCGAATGGGTACAAGGATCCGCCAACGGGCGGGGACCACACAGACCTGCGGGCGAATCGCGATGACTTACTCCAGCCACGACTTGCGCTGGTAGTAAAGATCTTCCTCGTCGGGCTCGTCCGGTGTGACTACGTGGTTGCGGTCTGGGCCGCGCGTTCCCTGCCGTGGGGGTTGTTCGTCCGCTGGCGGCTGGGCGCCGAATGTCGGCATGTAGGTGGGGAAATCGGGGGCCGCCGGTTGCGCTGGCGTAACGGGCCCTGGGGATGGGTCTGGGAACCGTTCCACGTACTGGTTGACGATCCCTTGACCCGCAGCGTCGTCACCGACGACCGAGTGCACCAGATCGGTGACCTGAGCGCGCAATCGCGCCTGGGCGCGCCGGGTGCAACCCATGAGTTCGGCGGCGACCGTCGCTGGATCCGTTCCTCGCACGGGCGGCGCTAGGCTGATCGCGGTGGTAGCGCCGCTGGAGTCGATGGTGACACTGATCCGCTTGTCTGCTGAAGTCTCGGTTACCGAGACGGCAGCCATCCGGTGGTGCAAGTCCTGGTACTTCTGGGCGGTTCGCTCCAGATTATCGGCCCAACTGACCAGTTGGTCGACTGCCGCTCTCGCATCGCCGCTGGACACGTGGCGAACCTCCCCAATGCTGCATCTGAGATCGTTCCCTCGACTGCCAGTCTGCTCCAGCTTCCACGACTGCGCACAGGCGGGGTAGGGACGCCCTCCAACATTCCCCTTCCGTGAGCGTTGACCACGTCAACCTCTGGTCGTAACGTTTGGATCGCCAAATGGCCCGAAATCGCCTCAATTGCAGCGGATTCGATCGGCGGAGAGAGCGCACCCGCAGACCCGTAGTCACCCTGCCCGAGGTGGCGGCCTCGAGTGGCTAGCTCGCGATCCGCGATGTGTCGTGAGTCTTCGACCGGGTCTGCGCCAACGGTTCCCACGCGGCCGCCGCGGGCAGGATCATGCGGTGTAGCACCGCGATACCGGCCAGCAGGAGCACCGCGATGATGGCGTCGAGCCAGTAGTGGTTGCCGGTGCCGATCACGATGACGGTGGTGAGGGCGGGGTGGGCGAGGGCGAGCCAGCGCCAGCGGGTGCGGGTCGCGGCAACCACGGCGACGGCGAGTAGCAGTGCCCAGCCGACGTGGAGTGAGGGCATGGCGGCGAACTGGTTCGACATGCCGTCGGAATGATCTGGGCCGTAGACGGATTGGCCGTGCAGAGCCGCCAGGTCGACGAATCCGCGTTCGGGCAGCATGCGCGGCGGCGCGAGCGGCAACAGGACGTGCAGCAGCAGTCCCGCGCCGGTCAACCCGACCATGAGGTTGCGCGTCAGCTGGTAGTGCCGGGGACGGAAGACCCACAGCCACAGGATCACTCCAATGGCGACGGTGAAATGCGCTGTCGCGTAATAGAAGTTGGCCGAGACGGCCAGCAGATCCCAGCGCAGGAACGGCGCCTGCACCGTGGTCTCCGCCAGCATCCCCAGTCGGCTTTCGACACCGAGGAGATCGTGCGCGTTGCCGAAGGCGCGCGCGGTGTCGTCCGCCGTGATCAGCCGACCGAACCGATAACCGAGGTACAGCACGGTGATCAGCGCCAGCTGCCGGATCGCCTCTCCGCCGCGACCGTGCACCGCCGCCGGCGCTCGTTCGAACGTTCCGGCAACCGAAACCCGAGTTCCAGCCCCGGACCAGGGAAACCGACAGCCACCATCGCCCGTGGCCTCCTTCGCCATTGAACAAAACGCCCGAAACGTTTAACCGGAGGTACGTACTCCGTTTACCGTAACAGCGTCTGCCCGTTGGCAAACCGGTCTGTGACCCGAGGAACAGGCGGGCCGGGCTCAGTGTGTTTCGCGGCGGACGAAATTGGGGCGCAAGTCGTCGTCGGGCGGGTCGAAGTAGCGGTGGAAAGTGGGCGTGAGTCCGGACGAGATCGGCGGATTGATCCAGGTCCAGTCGGTGGGGCAGGTGCGTCCCGCGGCCTTCTCCTTCTCCACGTGGTCGCAGAACTGTTTCGCGACGGTGTGGTGGTCGACGATGTGCACGCCCGCCTTGCGATAACTGTGCAGCACAGCGCGATTCAGTTCGACGAGCGCTTGGTCGCGCCAGAGCGTGCGCGGATGCGAGGTGTCCAGGCCCATCATGTCGGCGATCAGCGGGAGCATGTTGTAGCGGTTGGTGTCGCTGAGATTGCGCGCGCCGATCTCGGCGCCGACGTACCAGCCGTTGAACGGCGCGAACGGGTAGGTCACGCCGCCGATCTCCAGATTCATGTTGGAAACAGCCGGTACCGCATGCCATTTCAGGCCGAGGCCAGCGAACCAGTCGAAGTCGGGATGCTCGATGTGCACCTCGCGCGCCAGCTCCCTCGGCACGTCGAACCACCTGATCGGTTCGTCGGGCGTGCTGATCAGCACCGGCAGGATGTCGAACGGCGTGCCCGCGCCGCGCCAGCCGAGCTTCCTGGCGAACTCGGTGATCGCGACATTGGCCGCGTCGCCGGTGACCGTCCCGTCGCCGTTGCGGTAGCCCGCGTAGCGCAGCAACTGCGGGCTGACGATGCGGTACTCGCGCCCGTCGCTCTGACGCGGCGGACCGACGGTGATCATGGACTGCACCGCGCCACCGTTGGTCGCCATGTGCAGGTGCTGCCAGCACACCTCGGCCAGGTCGCGCGCCGAACGCACCCGCCGCGCGTCGAGCAGTTTCAATGAGCGCCAATGCTTTCGGCCGACGCAGCGGGCGTGATTACGCCAGGCCAGCTTGGCGCCGATCAGGATTTCCTCGGCGGTCTGCACGTAGGTGCCGGTCTGGCGCAGCTGTTCGAGTGCGGTGCGGCGGCGCTGCGCGCAGAGGTGGGCGAGTTCGGGTTGCCGGTAGAAGTCGTCGCATTCGCGCAGGCGACGCGCAAGTGCCGAATCGAAAGGCACGGTGTCGGCGGTGTTTTCGAGCGGTCGAACGGGTAACACGTGGTTCACGATCTTTTCTCCGGTCGGGCATCAGGTACTGCGGCAAACAGACGGACACAACGATCGAGCAGAGAATTCGCGCGCGTGGCGCGTCGGACACACCCGTCTGGTCGGTGGCGCGCGGTCCGGCGTTAGCAGGATCCGCCGAATTAGCCTCTGCGTTGCCGGAAAACCGATCGGACGGTGTGGACGCGGGCGCGCAGAAGGCCGACCTCTGCCGGGGTCACGGCTGTGTGCGGTCATCGCGGTCCCCATCGACGCCTGAAGAATCGCCCGAGAGGGAGCGTAAGGCCGGTGTGCTGACGGTGTGCCCGAATTCGAAACAATCGTGAACGCCCGAATCGCGAAAGTGGCGCTCGTCACAAATCATTCGAATGCGGATCGGAAGTCGAGATCGCGGCCCACGGTCTGGCACCATGGCAGACATGCTGTCTCGGCGTTGGGCGCGGCGACGGCTCGCAGTGGTCGCCATGAGCGCCGCATTGTTGGTCGGTGCGGTCGGCGCCGGTGCACCTGTCGCGTTCGCCGCGCCCGACAAGCCGAGCACCGGCTCCTCCGATGGGCCCGCCCCGGCCGAGCCGACCACGGCGCCACCCATCGCGCCCTCGATCGAGCGGATCGAACCGATCACCGATCGCCGGGTGCGCGTGTTCGTGAAGTCGCCCGCGATGAGCCGCACCGTGCAGGTGCAGGTGCTGCTGCCGCGTGACCAGAGCCGGAGCAGGCCAACCGTTTACATGCTGGACGGGCGCAGCGCCGAAGCCGACACCAACAATTGGATCGAGCTCGGCAAGGCCGACCGGTTCTTCGAAGACAAAGACGTGAACGTGGTGCTCACCGTCGGCGGCCCGGCCAGCTTCTACACCGACTGGCAGCGTCCCGACCCGGTGCTCGGCACCAACCGGTGGGAGACCTTCCTGACCAGGGAACTCCCGCCGCTCATCGACGCGGAGTTCGATGGCAACGGGCGCAACGCGATCATGGGCGTCTCGATGGGCGCCGAGGCCGCGATGATGCTCGCCTTCCGCAGGCCGGAGCTGTACCGCGCGGTGGCCGCGCACAGCGGCTGCTTCTCCACGGGCACCGATATGGGCCAGGCCCACGCGCGCGCCGTGGTGGCCACCTATCAGGGCGAGCCGGACAACATGTTCGGTGAAGCGAACGACCCGGACTGGCTCGCGCACGACGTGCTGCTGCACGCGGAAGCCTTGCGCGGCAAGGCGATCTACTTGTCCGTCGGCAGTGGCCTTCCTGGCAAGTACGACGCGCCGGGCAACCCGGACCTGGTCAGCACCGTCGCGTTCGGCGGACCGCTGGAGGCGGCGACCAACGCCTGCACGCGCAGGCTGGTCGATCGGTTCACCTCGCTGCGGATACCGGTCACCGCGAATTTCCGTGCCACGGGCACGCATTCGTGGCCGTATTGGGGCGACGAGCTCGCCGCGTCCTGGCCGACGATCTATCCCGCGATCCGCTGACCGAGCGCCGGGCCGACGAACGGCGGCCCGGTCGCTGCGCGAGCCGATCGCGGTCTACGGGTTGGGCGGGTCGTGGGGGAGCCGCCGGTCGTGCGACTCCACTCGAAGACCTTCCCACGCAACGGCTGGCCGCGCACGTTACCCGTTCGGCGTCTTCCCGCGCCGAAGTTCGCCGAATCGGCGCTGTCAGACGAAGCGGGACAGGACCTCGGGATCGGTGGCGAACGCGAGGAACTGGTCGTTCTCGTGCGAATCGCCGACGGTGACGCGCACGCCGTCGGTGCCGTACGGCCGTACAAGCACGCCCGCTTCCGCGCTCGCCTCGCCGAACTCCGCGCTGCGCGCGCCGAGCGGCAGCCAGACGAAGTTCGTCTCGCTCGGCGGCACCGAGTAGCCCGCCGCGAGCAGCGCCGCCCGCATCCGGTCGCGCTCCAGAACCACCGCGTCGGTGCGGTCGAGCAGCTCGTGCCGCGCCTCCAGCGAGGCGATCGCGGCGGCCTGCGCCACCCGGTTCACGCTGAACGGGATGTGCACCTTCATCAGCGCCGCGATCACCTCGGGATCGCCGACCGCGTAGCCGACCCGCAGGCCCGCGAGACCGTACGCCTTCGAGAAGGTGTGCAGCACAACCACATTCGGCCGGGTGCGGCCCAGCTCGACGCCGTCCGGACGGTCCTGCGGTGTAAGGCGCAGGTACTCGTAGTACGCCTCGTCCAGCACGACGAGGACGTGCGAGGGGACCGCGTCCAGGAAGCGGATCAGCGCCTCGCGGCCGTGTGCGGTGCCGGTCGGGTTGTTCGGGTTGCAGACGAAGATCAGCCGGGTGTGCTCGGTCACCGCGGCCGCCATCGCGTCCAGGTCGTGCGTCAGCTCCGGCGTCAACGGGACCTGCACGGCCGTCGCGTTGCCCACCTGGGTGACGATCGGATACGCCTCGAACGAGCGCCAGGCGAACAGCACCTCGTCGGTGGGTGTGGCGCAGGTGATCTGAACCAGTTCTTGGCACAGCGCGACGCTGCCGCAGCCCACCGCCACGTGCGCGGGCGTGACCCCGAGGAACTCGGCCAGCGCGGCGCGCAGTTCGGCCGCCTGGTTGTCGGGGTACCGGTGCGCGAGCTCCGCGGCCTCGGCGATCGCCTTGGCGGCCGCGGGGAGCGGCGGCAGGGTGGTCTCGTTGCTGGCCAGCTTGACCGCGCCCGGGTGGCTGCGGCCGGGGGTGTAGGCCGGGATGGCGGAGAGGTCGGGGCGGATGCGCGCTGTCACCCCTCCACCCTAAATGGGCTGCTGGACGGAGTCTGTCCCTAGCCTGCGCACGGTCGGAACGGACCCGGAGGTCTGCGTGAACGGTGCTGCCGAGGGTGCGTCCGTTCCCGATTTTCACCGAGCCGGAATCGCGGCTTCCGTACCGGAAAAGTTGCGGGTAATGGCTGCTCACGTGCAAATTCTCGCGAAGATCAGCGGCTCGCCCTACGCTGGTTTCATGTCGGGCATTTATGACGATATCGCCCCGCTACGCGGTGGCGACGACCTCGAGCAGCGCCCCACCGAAGGCAGCCGGGTGCCCATCACCGTGATCGAACCGGAGGGCAACTCGCGCGGCGGAATCGTGGTGTTGCACGAATCCCGGGAGTTCAGCGGCGCGCTGCTGGAGTTCATGCGGGCGCTGGCGATCGAGGGATGGACGGTCGTCGCGCCCAATCTGTTCCACCGGGCCAACGGTGACCAGCCCGAACACGAGGTCTTCGGCGACGAGCTCTTCGACGATTTCGACGCCTGCTTCGACTGGCTGACCAGGCGCGGCGTCTTCCCCGACTGCATCGGCGTGCTCGGCTTCGACCACGCGGGCACCGCCGCCTTCCTGGTCGCCACCAACCGCCCGATCGGCGCCGCGGTCAGCATCGCCGCCGCGGGTATCACCGAACCGCTCACCGACGAGGCCGAGGCGCTCGTGCGCGTCGCCCCCAACCTCCAGGCCCCCTGGCTCGGTCTGTTCGGCTCCGACGACCCGAACACCCCGCCCGCCGACGTCGACCGGCTCCGCGACGCCGCCGCCCGCGCCTCCGTCGCCAGCCTCGTGGTCACCTACCCGGGTCTGCACCACCGCGCCGACAACCCCGGCGCCGATGACGACGACACCACAGCCATCGCTTCCCAAACCAGGATCTTCGACTGGTTCGACAGCAACTTACGCTGATAACCAGGCGTTTTGTTATCTGGTCGTTGGGTCATGTAACCTTCATGCTCGGCGGTTCGAAAGGACCGGTGCCCTCGAAGAGAAGGCTCCAGGAGGCGTGCCAGAGCGGCCGAATGGGACTCACTGCTAATGAGTTGTCCCTTCACGGGGACCGGAGGTTCAAATCCTCTCGCCTCCGCCACACCCGGTCCGCCGGGTAACAACTGAACACAGCTATGCGCCCGTAGCTCAACGGATAGAGCATCTGACTACGGATCAGAAGGTTAGGGGTTCGAATCCCTTCGGGCGCACTTTTTCAGAAGGCCTCTCCCACGTCGGGAGGGGCCTTCTGCTTTGTTGCAACCTTCGTCACAAGCCCGTCGGGTCGCTCTGGTGGAGGCTGCTACACCGCCCTCGCCCAGATCTCGGCCGCGTGCTCATCCAGTTGGCGCACCGCGCGGGATTTCGCCCACGGTGCGAGCAGTGCGCGGGTGTCGAAATAGACCTCTCGGAGCCGGGGCGATGTGTTGATCTGCGCCAGCTCCAGCGCTCGCGTGGCGGACTGACACGCCCGGTCCAGATCGTCGGGCGCGGTGAGCTTCGCCAGGTGCAGCAGCGCCAGCGCGCGGTCCCGGACGTCGGTCTCTGGGATGCGATGGATGGACGTTTCGATGGTATCGACCGCCGCGCTCGTCTCCCCGGCCTTCTCGAACGACTTGCTGGTGAGCAGTCCGGTCAGCCAGTCGGACATGTAGTAGGCGTAGCTCTTGTCCGGCGTGGTGGGCTCCGGGTGGTCGCCTGAGATCCGATCGAGCAGCGGCCACGCTTCCCGTGCCCGCCCGGCGTACGCGTACGCCTGCGCGGCTTGCAGGAGTACGTAGTCGGCCATCCTGGGATCACGGACTGGCAGGCGAACAGACACGTCGGCGAAGTCGGCGGCATCCTGGTAGCGGTGCGTCCAGATGGCGAGTTGTGTTCGGTGGCACATCATCCCCACGGCCACGTCCACGCTGCGCGCCATCTGGGCATGGTCGTAAGCCTCGAGGAACAGCTTGTCGGATGCTTGGTAGCGGCCCTGGTCCCATGCCGCCCACGCACTACTGGCCGTGGCTTCGCTGGTGAGCGACTGAAGATCCGGCCGGAGTCTGGTCGGGCAGTCGCGCAACAGCGCCTCGCAGGTGATCTTCTGCGCCTCGATGATGGGTTGTGCCGCATTCGATCCCAGCTTGTCGTCCAGCAGCATCGCCGCGTGCACGGTGTCGCGCAGGTGCCCGATCGCCTCGGCCGTGACGGTCGGTGCTTCAGCGCCTCGCAGGACGGATGCGCCGACCGCCGCGCCCGTGGCGGCAATGAAATCTCGCCGTTTCACGTCGTCTTCTCCGATCACCTCGCGGAACCGATCTTGTGCCCCATGGTCCGCGTCTTCGAGCAGCCTGTCCAGGGCCGCTTGAAATGCCATACCCACGGTCTTCTCAGGGTTGCACTCCCAGAAACTAACCGTTCGCTGGGCACACTTCACGGCGGTTGCCAGCTGCCGCTGTTTGAGTCGCAGCGCGGTACGCAACGCCAGCACGTGCGCGCCGGTCCAAATCGTCACGGTCCCCACAGATCCCCCTGCTGGGTTGTCGTTGCTCAGGATTGCTCGAGCCTGCGTACGTCATACCTTCTCTGGGGGATCTTTCTCCCGCAAGCTTTGTTATGCACCCGGAATCGGGAAGCGCCCGACACCTTCGTCCCACCATGCCATCGGGTGCCGGGGACAACTCGACGTGACGTCGACGCCTCGATTCCGGGTGCTTCCAACGCTTTCGACTTTGTGGAGGTGAACGATGCCGGTCACCATCGCTCTGATCGTGTTCCTCGCCGCCGTGGTCCTATCCGCGCTGTGGGGTATGCCGTGGTTGCTCCGCGATACCGACCAGCGCGCGGCCCCCTTCGCCGACACCGTGGAGTTACCCGTAGTGCTGCCCATAGGCCACGATCGCCGGAAAACAATGACCCCACCGTTGGCGCACCGGATCATGCAGGAACACATGCACTGCCCGATCACGGTATGCCCGGTCAAGCAGCAGGCGCGGGCGTATCTAATCCAAACGAAGAGATATGTCCCGCAGTCCAATTCGTGTGCACGATTCGGATTCTGATCATGAACACATACAGCGAGATCGAAATCGGGGTGCTGACCGACATCATCGAGTCGGTGGACCGGACGCTGGACGAACGCATAGCGCTGGGTTTCGAGTTGGCCTTTCCGCGGTCCAAGATCTACGCCGTCGTGATCCACGCGGTGATGGCGTCGGCGCGGGAAGCCGGCCACTTCGGACCGGGGAGCATCGTTCGCGCGCCGTTGCTGGATGTGATCCTGGACGGTGCCGAGAGTTCGGAGTGGGACGAGCGAATCTACGCGGTTCTCATGGACTTCTACGCCTTGAACTAGAGAAGGAGCTTCCCGCGCATCGTGCCGCAATGCCACCGTGTGCGCGGGTGAGGAGGAGACCCCAGAGGTGCCCGGTGTGAACCAGACGCCCGCCGAGGCACCTCAGGGGCTTCCGCAGCACAACCAGGGAGTACGAGATGGCGCGCTACGCAGAGTATGAAGGTCCGGTGACCGTTCGCGATCGGCTGCGGGGTATCGGGCGCATGGTGTCACGCCTTCGCCCTGGCCGGCGGTTGCATCCACAGGACAGTGGCGGCGGATGCACGCTGCACCGCAAGCTGGGTTGGTGGTATCTACTGACACTTTCGATGCCGTGCGACCATGAGCGGCAACCGAATACCGCATCGGAGGAGGAACGGCGTGGGCAAGGAACAGTTGGATTTCGGATTCGAGGTGGAGCAGACCGCGTGGGGTAAGTGGATCGACGCTGACCGGCGGCAGGCCCAGATGCAAAAGTTCATGGACCACGCGGGTATCCGCCGCATCCCGTCCGAGCCGTGGGCGAAGGACTCCGCGGAGGTGGCGCGGCTCAATCCCATCGTCGCCGAGCTGTTCCCGAACATGGAATCCGCGATGGCTCCCGAGAATGCCGAAATGACCGACGCTTTCGTTTGTTTCGCGGGTGAGTGCTTCGTCAAATTTGCAGGTGGACGTTGGATCGACTGCGAATGGTTCGGGCGCGAAAACTCCTTCTACGCAGACGTCAATCCAGCCGTGGAATGCGACACCGTGGACGAAGATGAAATCGTCTTGTGGGGATTGATCAAGGACATGATCGACTATCATCCCGGCGACCATGACGGCATGTTCTCCTATTTTGCTGCGGCGTTACGTGAATACGCTGAATACCACGAGGAGAAGCGCCGCGAGGAAGCCACATCCGGCGCGTAACTAGTGCGCCTCCCGGCGCGTAATCACACCGTTCCACGGTTCGGGGGTGGGCGCAGCCATGCCAGATGGCTACTACAAAGATCGCGACGACTTCGAAAACAACATTCGTGGAAGGGTTTTCGAGAACGGTTGCGATAGGCACTTCCGTGACCGTGAGAACGGGTACGTCCGGCAATCGAGACTCTATGTAGCCGAAGGAGTGGGAAAAACTCGACTCGACAAAGAAAAAAACGATCGAGGCGTAGTCCACACCATCGAAGAAAAGTCCGGCAGAATAGAGGGAAAGAAGGATGAGACCCAGCTGAAGGTGATCTACGCGCTTCTCGAGAAAGGTGAAGTCCAGCAACACTTGCTGCGTTCTGTCGAGAGTGAGAAGATATCGGAGAGGGCGCAGGAACTCATCGACAAACTGGCCCGCGACTTCCCGGATCGGTTTACGCACCAGGTCATCTCGCGAAGTGTAGCCCGTGAAATCTGGGCGCTGGGACTGCAACTCGAGCGTGGTCAACAACTCGAATTGCCTGGTGTCGGCGAGAAAGCACGTGAGCAGAGGGACCGCCAGCGGCAAGCGCCTGCCGTGTCTCTTGTCAAGCAACGCGAATCGCCCGCCGTATCCCTGGTCCGCACCGAAGAACAGCAACGAGACCGCTCCCGCCGCAGTGAAGACGTGCGGCAGCGGAAAGAACGGGATCGTGCAGCACAACTCCGGGAAGCACGGGCACGGCTGTCACGTGCCGTTGCCGATCAGAACCGACGATTGGCCGCAGCGAGGGAGCAGGGGAAGCCGCTGGCCGCGCAGGAGCTGAAGAGGTCGCACGACAGCATTACGCATCAGCTCGACACGGTCCGGGCTATGGAGGCCGCCCAAGCGCGCGAGACGCTGGAGAAGGCTGGCCTGGGCGCGAAGCAGATAGAGGCGATGGAGCCCATTCTGAAGCAGGGCCGGGAGACTCCGCGGCTGGACATGGTGCGCGATATCGACGCGCTTGGTTCTGCTGTGCAGGATGCGGCGAAGGCTCAGCAGCGGCGCGAAGAGATCGAGCGTCAACGCGAGCAGGTCCGCGATCGCGTCGACCGCAGCCCCCTGCCGCGCGATGTGGCGCAGATCCTGGAACTGGGCAGGCCGCAGCCGGGAGAAACGCCACGACCCGCGCCGGGGCGCGAGGCGAGTCAGGCGCGATTGCATTACGACGTCGCGAAGGAGCGCCAACGGGAACAGGAGCGGCATCGGCAGCGGGGGCTGGGGCGCGAGCCAGAGGGAAGCGCATAGCGGCCCGTGACTTCCTTCGGTCTCGCCGCACGGCACGGGTGCATGAAGAGCGTCTGACTACGGATCAGAAGGTTGGGAGTTCGGGTCCGTCCGGGCTCGCATCGCCTCTCGTTTCATCAATCGCGACGTTCGGGATGGGATTGTGCGGCACGCGCCCGCGCGGGACGCATGCCCGGTACGGGGCTTCCGTTGGGGCCGACCGGTGGGTATGCGTAGTGGATATCCGAGAACGCGGGTAGCGGGGTACGCGTGTGGTGGGGGTGGGGGTGCGGGAGTCTTTGGGGGAGGCGGATCGGGTCTGTGGATCGGGTTCGGGGGGTGTGCCGATGGTGGGGGTGGCTGCGCCGGGTGTGCAGCGCTGTCGACCGCAACAACTGGCCTGGCATGCGAGGAGACGTCACATGGCCACGAAGCGGGAGCAACTGCTGGTAGCGCTGCGGGAGTTCATCAGGAGCGAAGGCAGCGAGTATTTGAACGACCCGAACATCTCGTCGATCGGCGTCGGATACAAGATCGTCGACGGTGCGCCGACCGAACAGCTCGCGGTGCAATTCACGGTCGACGAGAAAGTCGAACCCGAGGCGCTGGAATCGCTGAATACCGAAGCGATTCCGGATTCCATCGAAGTGGACGGCGTCAGGGTGCCGACCGATGTGATCCAGCGCAGTTACGAACCGTCGTTCCGTGTCGTCGCGGAACCGGAGCCGCCGCCGTGCAAGGTCAGATGCGATCCAATTCGGCCGGGCATCAGCGTGTCGAACGTCAAGGGCACGGCGGGCACGGTCGGCTGCATCGTCTACGACAAACACGACGGCACACCGCTGGTGCTGAGCAATTGGCACGTGCTGCACGGCCCCGACGGCCGGATCGGCGACACCGTGGTCCAGCCGGGGCCGCGCGACGACAACCGGATCGACCGCAATCGCCTCGGTGTGCTGAATCGCTCGCATCTCGGGATCGCTGGCGACTGCGCCGTCGCGACCGTCGAGGACCGGCGGATCGATGACAGCGTCCTCGGAATCGGCGTCACCCCAGCGCGATTGGGTGAGCCCGAGCTCGGTGACAAGGTCGTCAAGAGCGGCCGCACCACCGGCGTCACGCACGGCGTGGTGCGCCGGATCGACACCATAGTGAAGTTGCGATACGGCTCCGCGGGAGTGCACAACATCGGCTGCTTCGAGATCGGACCCGACCCGGCCCGCCCCGCGGCCCACGACGAGATCAGCCGAGGCGGCGACTCGGGATCGGTGTGGTTGTTCGAAGAAGGCGGAACGACCACGGGTGTGCTCGCGGGCTTGCACTTCGCGGGCGAGTCCGAACACAGCCCCGACGAGCACGCCCTCGCGTGCCTGCCGCAGTCGGTGTTCGAGAAGCTCGAGATCACGCTGCGCCCGCCGACGCCCGTCGAGGCGGCCGAGGCGGTGCGGAAGGGATACGACCCGAATTTCCTCGCCACCTCCATCGACGCACCGACCGTCGATACGGCGCTGCGGAAGGACCTCGTCATGCTCGATGGTTCCGAAGTCGTTGCGTACACGCACTTCTCGCTTGCGCTCAGCAAATCGCGGCGCTTCGCCCGCTGGGTCGCCTGGAACATCGACGGATCGAGTCTGAAGAAGATCGACCGTGTCGGAATCGAATTCGCGAAGGACGCGCGCGTCCCCGCCGAATTCCAGACCGGCAACGAGCTGTACCGGGACAACCGCCTCGACCGAGGACACATCGCCCGCCGGGCCGACCTGCTGTGGGCTGCGCTTCCGGAAGCGCAACAGGCCAATACGGATTCGTTCTTCTACACCAACATCACCCCGCAGATGGACGACTTCAACCAGAGCGGCAAGGACGGCCTCTGGGGGCAGCTCGAGGACGCGGTGTTCGCCGACGTCCAGGTGCAGGATCTGCGGGTCAGCGCGTTCGGCGGACCGGTGTTCCACGACGACGACCGCGTGTATCGCGGGTCGCGGATTCCCCGGGAGTACTTCAAGATCCTCGCCTTCGTGGACGGCGGTGATCTGAAGGCCCGCGCCTTCCTGCTCACCCAGGGACTCGATCAGCTCGAGGCGCTCGACCTCGACGAGTTCCGGGTCTTCCAGGTCGCGATCGCCGAGGTCGAGGAACGGACCGGTGTGCGGTTCGGTCCAGAACTACGCAAAGCGGACACGTTCACCGTTCCCGAAGGAATCGAGCAACGACGGCCACTGGACTCGCTCGCCGATATCCAATGGTGACGCCCGCCGCCCCGGTCAGCGCCGTGAATACCGTCTGACCACGGCGTTCGAGTAGCGGAGTACTCGTGATTCCGGCCGCGAAACGCGCGACCATGAAGATCGAACTCTTCCGCGGACGAACGGACGGAGGCCAGTCATGCGGGACGTGGTCGTGTTGATACCGGGGATCGGCGGTTCCGTGCTGGCCCGCGACGGCAAGGAGCTGTGGGCTCCCACGCCGGGCGCGGTGCTGCGCGGAGTGTTGTCCCTCGGACGCAGCATCAAGAGGCTGCGGCTGGACGGCGACGATCCGGCCGCCGCCGACGTGGACGGCGTCGTCGCGACGCGGGTCGTGCCGGACCTGCACATCGTGCCCGGTCTGGATTGGAAGATCGACGGCTACACCCGTTTCCGCAAACAGCTGATCGAGCGGTTCGGGGCGGTCGAGGGCGAGAACTACTTCGAGTTCCCCTACGACTGGCGGCGCGACAACCGGGTGGCCGCCGCGAAACTCGCCAGGTCGGCGCACGATTGGCTGCGGAACTGGCGGGAGAAGTCCGGCGCCGCCGACGCGAAACTGGTCCTGATCGGGCATTCGATGGGCGGCATCGTCTCGCGGCTCTACCTGGAACAGCTCGACGGATGGAAGGACACCCGCAGGCTGATCACCTTCGGGACGCCCTATTCCGGGTCGATCAATGCCCTCGACTTCCTCGCGAACGGCTTCCGCAAGAGCTGGGGCCCGTTCGACGTCGACCTCTCCGACCTGCTGCGCTCGTTCACCTCGGCGTATCAGCTGCTGCCGTCGTACCGCTGCGTGGCGGGGCCCGACGGTACGTGGCTCAATCTCGACGACGCCAGCTTGGACTGGAGCCGCACCGGCGTGGACGCAGCCCGGCTGCGGGATGCCGTCCAGCTGCACCGTGGCTTGCGCGAGCAGGTGAACGGCCGGATCTCCGAAACGGGACCCGGTTACGAGATCCGGCCGGTCATCGGCGACTTCCAGCCGACGCGGTGGGCCGCGCGACTCACCGACGGCCGGATCGAGGTGCTGTGGGCGCGCAAGGCGGCGGGCGAGGACGGCGGCGACGGCACGGTCCCGAAGGTGTCCGCGATCCCGCACGAGCTGATGGACGGCTGGCGCAACGCCTCGTTCGTGAGCCAGAAGCACGGGTCGTTGCAGAACGACGATCCGGTCCTCGACCACGTCGGCGGCGTGCTGCGCACGGCCGAGTTCGGTGGCGTCGACGTCTTCCCGGCCGTGAAGGACCCGGTCGCGCTCGCGGTGGAGGACGTCACCACCGACGAACCGATGATCGTTCGCGCGAAGACCGCCGACCCCGCCGCGGCGCTGGTCGCGACGGTGGAGGATCTCGGCCGCGGCGTGTCCACCAGGCATCCGCTGACCGAGGCGTCCGACGGTTGGCGAGAGGTCGTTCTGGCCGACGTTCTCCCCGGTGACTACCGGGTGACCGTGTCCGCCGACACCGTCCATCCGGTGACCGATCTGGTGAGCGTTGTCGACCTCGACGAGCTCGCCCGCAGCGCGGAAGGGCCGGGATAGCGATGCCACCGGACCCCGCGCAGGCCTTCCACCGATTCGACATCAGCGTGCTGGATGCCGGTGGACGCGTGTGGGTTTCGGCATCCTCGCCGCAGGGCGCGGTGTACGCGGTGCCGCGCCCGCCGCCCACCTGGACTTTGCCGGATGGCTTCGAGACGCCGTCCGAGTGGCTCAACGCCGTCGTGCGCAATGCCTGTTCCGGCGTCGAACGGGCCGCGATCGATATCGGGCGGGTCCTGACCCGACTGGTGTTCGAGGTACCCGAGATCGACAATCTGTTCGCGCGGACCCGAGGCGCGGCCCGGCACGCCGGGGC
Organism: Nocardia amikacinitolerans NBRC 108937; assembly: GCF_001612615.1. Classification (GTDB taxonomy): domain Bacteria; phylum Actinomycetota; class Actinomycetes; order Mycobacteriales; family Mycobacteriaceae; genus Nocardia; species Nocardia amikacinitolerans. The sequence continues at coordinate 26,243 of NZ_BDAU01000035.1, forward strand.
ACAGGTGCTCGTCCGCGTCCAGTCGGCGCCCCAGCACGTCAACGCCTGGCCGTGGGAGCTGCTGCTCGACCCGGAGAACGGCATCGCCGACGGGGTGGACTTCCTCGGCTGCGCTCGGGACACCCACATCCTGCGGCTCGGGCGTTTCCGCACCTATCCGGTTCAGCAGGCGCCGGAACCGATCGAGGCGCCGTTGAACGTGCTGATCGTCATGTCCAGCCCCATGCCGAAGGTCGGTGAGCAGAACCAGGAAGCGCTGTTCGACCTGTACGCGGCGAAGCGCGCGTTGCTGGACGGGCTGAAACCGCTCGTGCGACAGGGCAGGCTCAACATCGTCGTCGAGGACCGGCCGTCGACCGAGCGGATTCGGCAGACCATTCGCCGCCAAGCCGACGGGTTCCAGATCTTCCACTATCTCGGGCACGCAGCGCCGCACGGCTTCAAGCTCGAAGACGCGAGCGGCCGTGGCCGTTTCGTGCACAACGCGGAACTCTGCAAAATCCTGTCCGAACTGCCCGACCTGCGGCTGGCGGTCTTCGCGGGGTGCGAGACCGCGCGGGCACCCGCCGCTGCCGCGGGCGACGACTGGCGCGGTCAGATGTCCACCGCCGACCACTTCGTGCGCGACGTCTGCCCGATGGTCATCGGCATGCAGACGGTGCTGCCGTTCGGCACCGAAAAGATCTTCACCAGCTCCTTCTACGAATCGCTCGCCGCGGGACACACGGTGGCGACGGCGCTGCGGCTGGCCAGACAGGCGATCGCGACCGACGAATTCTCCGGAGGGGCCCTGCTGAACTGGGTGGTGCCGACGCTGCACGTCGGCGCCAACGAACCGGGCGCGCTGATCGACAAGCGCACCCGCGGCAGGCCGATCGTGCTGCGGCCGCGCGTCTACCGCCCGTTCGGCATCGCGCAGGGCGACCCGAGGTTCATCTCGCGCCTGACCGAGCTGCGGCAAGCCATCGACGTACTCGGCGGAAAGACGCAGGCTCGGCTCCTGCACGTCAAAGGTGTTGCGGGCAGCGGTAAGTCGGCGTTCGTGGACCGCGTACTCGACGATCTCGACGACGACGTAGTCCGGGTGTTCGTCGCCGCCCGCTGGCTGCTCGACGAGTCCAAGGTCCGGCGCCGCGATCACAACCCGGTCGGGATACTGCACGACGCCGTGGCCGCCGCGATGACGGACAGCGGGATGCGGCTGCCGCGCGGCAGTCTGGCCAAAGACCCGATAGACCTGTGGGGGAACTTGCTCGGCAAGCTCGAGCACACGCGCTTCGTGCTCGCCGTCGACGAGGCGGAACTGCTCGCCGGCGACGAGCGCGGCGCCGCCGCGTTGCGCGCGCTCGGTGAACTGCTCGACCGCCGACTGCCCGCCAGGGTCGCGATCACCTCGACCAACGGCGTCGCCGGATTGACCGATCGCGCCGACATGCCATCGCGCACCCGGGAGATACGGCTGGACCTGCTGGCCTGGCCCGAGGTGTGGCAGTGGATACGCAGCAATCAGCCCGTTCTCGTCCGGTTCGGACCCGCCGTCCTCTCGCGCCTGTACGCGGATCTACCGCGCCTCGAACAGTGGGACCAGCTCGCCGACCGCGTGCGGTCCCTCGCCACACCGCCGTCGGCGGAATCGCTCGCCGCCCTCGCTCGCGAGAACGTCGAGGAGGTCGCCGCACCGGTGGACACGCAGGACCTGTTCACCGCGGCGCCGGACCCGAACCGGACGAAGCGCCCGCTGCGGCTCGCCCTCGCCGGGGCGACGTCGGACACCGCAGGTGAGCTCGCGCGCACGATCACCCAGTTCGCCGGTGAACGCGGCGTCGCGGGACGTGCGGTGCTCTTCGGAACGGCCGACAGCGCGGCGGCGTTCGCCGAAGTGGTTCCCCTCGACGGCGTGACGGATCAAGAGCGGTTCGCCCAGCGGGCGTGCGCCGACATCGTCGTGGTGAACGACGTCTCGGACGCGGCGCTGCTACACGGCCGGGACCATCTCGTCGTCGGTGGCGCGGCCTCGGGGCTCGAGCACGCCTCGGGCACCGCGCGGCGGCGCCTGTTGATCGCGGGCACCGTCGACCATGCCGGGCCGGTCGATGTCGTCGTCGACCCGACGCAGCACGGCACGTCGGCGGAGACCGCAGCGGCGATCGCGGCGCTGATCGTCTGGGCGACCAACCGCTCGCAAGACGCCGAACACGTCCGAACCCTGTTGCTGGAGACCGCCGAGAAGAAGCGGCTCTCGGACGGGCGCACGGTGCGACGGCTCAATGTGACGACCGCGCTGGACACCCTGCGCAAACGCGACATCGTCGAAACGATCGGATCGGACAAGCTCGACCTGCCCCAAGTACTGGCCAGGACGGGGGCCAGATCGGATCAGGCCATCTCCCTTGTCGACAAGCTGGTCGAGAACGGCGCGCTGGTCAAGACGGTCAACGACGGCGTCGAATGGTTGACGCGGCCGGATCGGTGACGCCGCTCAGCGCCAGCCGGGGAGTTCCGGCAGCGGGCCGGACAGATCCTCGCCGGACGAGCGGCCGATGAGCCACGCGAGCAGGGAGGGGGCCGGGCCGAGGACGGTGTGGGTGGGGGTGCCGGGGGTGAGGGACGTGGTGAAGTCGAGGTCGCTGGCTTGGATGTCGAAGGGTGGAATGTCGGGGGTGAGGAGGTTGGCGATGTCGCCTGCGACGCGGGGCAGGGCACGGGTGACGAAGGAGGTCGGCCAGTCGGCGGGGGTGTAGGAGGCGGCGAGGTCGACGTGGTGAATCTCGACCTCCAGCAGGCGCATCCACGGAACTTCGGCGGCGGGTATGGCGCGGCCCTGGCGGGTGCGGACGGTGGCGGTCCAGGCTTCCGGCGGTGCGGTGGTTGCGAGGGCCGACCAGCGATTGGCGGCGGCTTCGATGTCGCGAAGTTGTTCGGCGATCGGCCGCGGCGCGCCCGCGTCGATGTCGAACTCGCGTAGGAACGGGCTCGCGTACTGCGGGGTCTCGATGCCGGTGCGGGCCCAGATCAGGAGGTTGACCAGGCTGTCGGCGTTACGCGCGAGGTGGGCGAGCACGTGCCCGCGGGTCCACCCCGGCAGCAGCGAGGGTTCGATGACGTCGCCGTCGCCGAGACCGCGCACGGTGTCGAGCAACCGCGCGGTCGCGTCGGCGACCTGGTCGAGCAGTTCGTGCGGCGTGGGATCCTGCGCGTCGCTGGTCACGCTGTCGACCTTAACGGGCGCGACCGGCCGCGGTCGGTCGAACCGCCCACGGCCCGAGGCCTATTCGGCGACGAGCCGGTCCAAGCTCCGATCGGTGACGACCGCGTCGGCCTCGATCTCCACCAGCAGCGCGGGCGTGATGAGTGCCTGTACCTGGTACATCGACGCGGCGGGCCGGATCGATCCGAACACTTCGGCGTGCGCGGCGGCGACCTCCGGCCACCGCGCGATATCGGTGACGAAGATCCGCGTGCGGACCACGTCGGCCAGCCGCGCGCCTGCCTCGTCGAGCGCAACGGCGATGCGGCGCAAGGTTTCCCTGGTCTGCTCGCCGATGTCGTCGCCACCGACGGCGGTTCCGCCCGGCCCCGCCGCGGTGGTCCCGCTGACCGCGACGAAGTCGCCGACACGTACCGCCCGCGAGTAGCCGACGACGTCTTCGAACTCGGATTCGGAGGAGATGTTCACGCGCTCTGTCATGGCGACAGCATGCGTCAGCCCGAACCGTCCTCGCCAACAAATAATTCGACACCGAACCCTCCGCCGCGCGAAATCACCCGGTGCGGTCGACCGGTTCGGCCCACTCCCTGCCCTCGACGACCACGGCGACGGCCAACGTGAGCAACCACAGCGACATCGACCCGACCTGGATCCGCTGGGCGATGCCGAGCGCGTAGTCGCCGGACAGGTTGTCGGCCACCAGCATCCACACCGTCGCCGCGGACCCGACCACCAGCGCGACGACCCCGAACTCGCGCAGAATCCGCCAGCGGTGATAGCGGAACGCCGCAAGGCTGAACGCGAAGACCGAGACGGCGATCGAGGTGACCGCGAGCGTGCTTGTCAGCGCGTGCGGCTGATGCAACTGCGGGAAGAGCTGGTTCGGTTCGCCGCAACCCGGCTCGCCGGGTGTGCAGTCGCGCAACGGGAGCAGCGCGTCCGCGATGGTCGCCGCGCCGAAGCAGGCCAGCGCGACCCAACCGACGGTGGTCAGCCTGCGCCGAGGAAAGATCAGCAGCCCGGCGAGGGCGGCCGGGATGAGCAGCGCGCCGGCGATCTTGTCCGCCGTTCCGAACACCTCGCGATAGGGCTTGCCTTCCGCGTCGAGCTCGCTGAGGAAGGAGTTCACCGGGTCGGAGTCGATGGGCAGCACGAACTCCAGCACCCAGGACGAGTAGCAGAGTCCGGCGATCGCGATCGCGGCGGCGATCGGCCAGGACGCGATCGGCGCACGTCGTTCGGCGATCCTGCTCCCGTCGTCGGTCACGCTGCCCATTCTCGGCGAACCGTTCGGTGCCTGGTTCGAGGCGAAAGATGCGTGTTTCCCGCGGTTCGCACGGCTTCGACAGGCGGTGCACAGGCTACTGTCAGCTTGTCCGGCCAGTCTGGAGTGGAAGCGAGGAGGTTTCCATGATCGGATATGCGACAGCCGCCGCCGGTTTGGCGATGATGGCGACGATGGTGGTGTCGGGTTATCTCGCCGCCCACGCGCCACGCACTCTGGTGCGCGTCCGGCACCGTTAGACCGAGTCAGCCGGGTTCCCGGAGCGCGGCCTGCACGCGATCGGCCGCCGCGGCCGGGTCTTCGTGTTCCCAGATCCGCACCACATGCCATCCGGCGGCGTGCAGGGTCGCGTCGGTGGCGCGATCGCGCGCGACATTGCCCGCGAGCTTGGCCGCCCACCACTCGGCGTTGTTCTTCGGATAGGTCGCGTGCTCGGGGCAGCTGTGCCAGAAGCATCCGTCGACGTACACCGCGACCTTGCGCCGCGGAAAGACCACGTCGGCGCGGCGGCGTTGGCCGCGTATGGGCGCGCGATCCACGAAATAGCGCAGCCCGCGCCGGAACAGCTCTCGGCGTAGCGCCAGCTCCGGTGCGGTCCCGCTGCGTCGCTGCCTGGCCAGTCGGGCGCTGGTCACGGCATCGGTGCGTGGACGTTCGATCATCGGCTCAGGCCGCCCAGCCGCCCATGCGATCCAGGTGGTTCTCCACATCGGTGAGGAAACCGTCGGGGAACCGCAGCGAGCCCATCCCCGCCCGGCGCAGGAATCCGGCGGTGGCGCGCGCGGAGAGCAGGCGCGAATCGGTGAGGAAGTTCTTCAGGTCCTCGTAGGGCTCGTGCACCGGCCAGGTCGACACCGGCACGCGGTAGGCCGTCCCGTTCCGGCCCCACGCCGCCGTCGGCCACGGTTGGCCGGTCAGCAGCACCCGGTCGTGTGGAATCGGATCCAGCGGCGCGGCGAGTCGCCCGCCGACCCAGGCCGCCATCCGCACGCTCACCGCGTTGCCGATCAGTTTCCAGCGATGGCCGTGCCGGATGCCGCGGACGGTGGTGGCGGGCGCGGTCCAGTCGGCGGCGAAGCCCTGCAATCGTTCTCCGTCGACAAGGCCGGGCGTCACGATCTCGCCCGACGGCAGTCGCACGGCGGGCGGGCTCGCGATGCCGAGCGCCGACCCGCCTTTCAGGGTGGGCACCGCGTTCACCGCCCAGCCGAGCCCACGCACGCCCTCGGTCCAGTAGAACCCGCACGGGTCGCTGCCCGCGTCGCCGAGATCGAGCGGTCCCGCGTCTTCGCCGAAGAGCACGCGGCGCGGGTCCTCGGTGCGCGAGGCCAGCATCAGCACCCGCTGGCGGCGCTGCGGCAGGCCGAACGCGCGCGCGTCGACGACGCGGTATGCCCAGGTGTAGCCGAGCTCGTCCAACGCCTCGGTGATGTGCCGCATGGCCGCGCCGCGGCCCAATTGCAGCATGAACGGGACGTTCTCGATCAGCAGCCAGCGCGGCCCGCGCTTGCGCCGCACCAGGCGGAACACCTCGTCGACCAGACCCGAGCGCTGGCCGGTGATGCCCGCCGTGCGGCCCGCTTGCGAGAGGTCCTGGCAGGGAAACCCGGCCGCGACGAGTTCGGTGCCCGCCGGGATGCCGCGCAGGCGGGTGATGTCGGAATGCAGCGGGACGTCTGTGAAGTGCGCGGCGAGCACCGCCTGAGCGCCCGCGTCGATCTCGCAGAGCAGCTCGGAACGCCAGCCGTGCTCGGCGAGACCGAGCTCGAGCCCGCCGATCCCGGCGAACAGCCCGACCATCCGCCCGCCCGTCACAGTCATCCCTTCTCGCGATTCCACGACGGGCGCCAACACGTCCGCGCTCCGCGCCCCGCACAGCACGTTACTCGAGCCCGTCGGCGCGGACCACCGGCAGGACCACCGGGCGGCGCCCGCCCGCCGTCACTGCCGCCGTGCGAATTCGCGCGTCTTGCTGCGGATTAGCTCGACCTCCCCGGATAATGCCAATCGGCCGAATCTAGATCACGGCTGCTTCTCTTGCTCTTCCGCTTGGCCTTTCGACGCCGACGGCGTCGACGCGCAGTTCCCGGAACACCCATGCGAACGCCAGGAAAGTGAGTTTCGATGCAGTCTCCGTCCACCAAGCGTGGCAACTTCCCCGACGTCGTGGTGACCAGCCTCGCGGCGACCACCTCGATCGCCGGCGATGTCGACTCCACCTGGAAGGGGTTGTTGAACGGCGAGAGCGGCATAGACGTGCTCGAGGATCCGTTCATCGACCAGTTCGAGTTGCCGGTGCGTATCGGCGGGCACCTGAAGGTCGCCCCCGATGCCTGCCTGGCCCCCGACGAGGTCCGCATGCTGGCGTACGTCGAGCAGATGGCCACCGTGCTCGCCCGCGAGGTGTGGCGCAACGCGGGCAGCCCCGAGGTGGACCGAGATCGGCTCGGCGTCTCCATCGGCACCGGGCTCGGCGGCGCGGAGGCCATGATCGACCAGCGCGACAAGATGAACAACGGCGGCTACCGCAAGGTCTCGCCGCTGGCGGTGCAGTGGATCATGCCGAACGGTCCTGCCGCGTGCGTCGGCATGGAGGTCGGTGCGCGCGCCGGCGTCTGCACCCCGGTCTCGGCTTGCTCGTCCGGTTCGGAGGCGATCGCGAACGCCTGGAAGATGATCGTGATGGGCGACGCGGACATGGTCGTCGCAGGCGGCGTGGAGGGCTCCATCCAGGCGCTGCCGATCGCGGCGTTCACCATGATGCGAGCGATGAGCACCCGCAACGACGATCCCAAGGCGGCATCGCGCCCGTTCGACGCGGACCGCGACGGATTCGTCTTCGGCGAGGCGGGCGCGATGATGGTGCTGGAGACCGAGGCGCACGCCAAGGCCCGCGGCGCGACCATCCACGCCCGCCTGCTCGGCGCGGGCATCACCTCCGACGGCTTCCACCTCGTCGCCCCCGACCCGGAGGGCACCGGCGCCGCGCGCGCCATGACCAAAGCGCTGCAAACCGCCGGGCTGTCGAAAAGCGATGTCTCGCATATCAACGCGCACGCCACCGCGACCCCGATCGGCGACACCGCCGAGGCGCTGGCGATCGGCAAGGCGGTCGGCTCGCACGCGTCGGTCTACGCGCCGAAATCCGCGCTCGGCCATTCGATCGGCGCTGTCGGCGCGCTGGAGTCGGTGCTCACCGTGCTGAGCGTGCGCGACGGCATCGTCCCGCCGACGCTGAACCTGGAGAACCAGGACCCCGAGGTCGACCTGGACATCGTCAAGGGCGGCGCGCGGCAGGGCCGCATCGACTACGCGATCAACAACTCGTTCGGTTTCGGCGGGCACAACGTGGCGATCGCGTTCGGAAGGTATTGAGCCGAGGGAAAGGCGGTGAGTGATGCTCGCACCGCATGACTGCGGGCGGCAGACCTGCTAGCCTTCCCGACGCTCCGCTGTCGATCTGTGTTCGGTGTCACCGCGCGGTTCTGCCCGCGGTGCGTTGGAAAAAGGATGGCGATGATCCGCGAGACCTTCGGCGAATATCTCGACGAGCAGGGCAACATCACGATCCTGGGTGACAAGACCCTGATCGACTTCGTCGACAAGCACACCGCGACGAACCCGGACGGCCTCGCGTACCGGTTCATCGACTACTCGCGCGAGCGCGACGGCGAGTACCAGGACCTGACCTGGAGCCAGTTCAGCGTGCGGCTGCGCGCGGTGGCGGCCCGGCTGCAGCAGGTGGCGCAGGCGGGCGACCGGGTCGCCATCCTGGCGCCGCAGGGCCTCGATTACGTGATCTCGCTGTTCGCCGCGGTGTACGCGGGCGCCATCGCGGTGCCGCTGTTCGATCCGGAGGAGCAAGGACACACCGACCGGCTGAACGCGGTGCTCGCCGACTGCGAGCCCTCGGTGATCCTCACCGTCTCCACCGCGGCCTCGGGCGTGCGCAACTTCTTCCGGCACCTGCCCGCCGCGAAGCGCCCGCGCATCATCGCCGTGGACGCGATCCCGGACGGTGTCGGCACCAGCTGGGTTCGCCCGGACATCGACATCGACAGCGTCGCCTACCTCCAGTACACCTCCGGCTCCACAAGGACGCCCGCGGGCGTGGAGATCACCCACCGCGCGGTGGGCACCAATCTGTTGCAGATGATGGACGCCATCGGCGTGAGCGAGAACGCGCGCGGGGTCACCTGGCTGCCGCTGTTCCACGACATGGGCCTGTTGTGCGTGATCCTGCCGACCGTCGGCGGCGGGTTCATCACGATCATGTCCCCGAGCGCGTTCGTTCGCCGTCCCTACCGCTGGATCAAAGAGTTGGCCGCGGTCTCCGATGGCGCCGGAACTTTCGCCGCCGCACCGAATTTCGCCTTCGAGCACGCCGCGGCGCGCGGTCTGCCGAATCCGGGCGAGGATCTGGATCTGTCGAACGTCATCGGTCTGATCAATGGCAGCGAGCCGGTCTCGGTGACGTCGATGAAGAAGTTCAACGACGCGTTCGCCCCCTACGGCCTGTCCAAGACCGCGATCAAGCCCTGCTACGGCATGGCCGAGGCGACCGTGTTCGTCTCGGCGACGAGGGCGCAGGACGAGGCCAAGGTGATCTACGTGGACCGCGGCGAACTGAACGCGGGCCGGATGGTCCAGGTCGAGCCGGGCACCGACAACGCCATCGCGCAGGTGTCCTGCGGTTACGTGTCGCTGTCGCAGTGGGCGGCGATCGTCGATCCGGAGACCGGCGTCGAGCGGGCCGACGGCGAGGTCGGCGAGATCTGGTTGCACGGCAACAACATGGGCATCGGCTACTGGGGCAGGCCGGAGGAATCGGCCGCGACCTTCCGCAATCGGCTGCACCGGCGGCCGGAAGGCAGCCGCGCGGAAGGCGCCGCCGAGGACGCGAACTGGATGCGCACCGGCGATTTCGGCGCGTACTTCGACGGCGAGCTCTTCATCACCGGCCGGGTGAAGGACCTCGTGATCGTGGACGGCCGCAACCACTATCCGCAGGACTTGGAGTACACGGCACAGGAGGCGAGCGACGCGCTGCGCCCCGGGTTCGTCGCCGCGTTCTCGGTGCCCGCCAACCAGTTGCCGTCCGAGAGCTTCGAACAAAGCGGCGCGACAACCCGATTCGACGCCGAGGACACCTCCGAGCAGTTGGTCGTCGTCGCCGAGCGCGCCACCGGCGCGGCCAAGGCGGAGCCCGGACCGATCGCCGACGCGGTGCGCGGCGCCATCGCGCGGCGGCACGGTGTGACGGTCCGCGACCTGCTGCTGGTGCCCGCCGGATCGATTCCGCGCACGTCCAGCGGCAAGATCGCCCGGCGCGCCTGCCGCGCCGCGTATCTGGAAGGCACGCTGCGCGGCGGCTACCGGCAGCAGGCGTTCCCCGACGCGGAGGATCGCGAACCGGAGGGCGCGGGCATTCGCTGATCCAGGGTCCGCCTACAGCGGAGTCTCGGCGGTGTACTCGAACTCGCGCACGTCCGCGCCGACGATTCGGGTCTCCAGCCCGTCCGACGGACCTTCGCCGCGGAAGCGTTCGGCGTCGGCGCGGGTCGACCACCGCTCGTACACGTTGACCCGGTCGGGCTCCACCAGATCCGCGCCGAGACAGAAGTCGAGGCAGCCCTCGGCCGCCCGCGCCTGTTCGACGACCTCCCGGCAGCGCGCCAGGTAGTCGTCGCGATCGGTGACCCGTAGATATCCGGCGACGATCAGCATTCCCGCAGCTTAACCCCGTGGCGGGAATGCGGTGGGGCGAAAAATCGGTTGGCCGGAGCGGGTGTTGGTGTCACCCTGGGATGTCGGATCCCGGTGCGAACATCGCCGGGGAGCCTGAGGCACGGACACCGCGATCCACGAACCACGAGGGGGAGCCTTGTCAGTCACGCTGGAGCTGCCGTCGGCCGAATCGGACGCGGACAGACCCGAGCGGCCCGCCGCGCCGACGCCGGGCCGCCTGCATTCCCTGCGGCGCTTCGCGCCATACCTGCGCCCGCATCGGGCCGCCCTGATCGGGGCGACCGCGCTGGCGGTGCTCGCGACGCTGACCGCGGTCGTCATTCCGCTGCTGATCGCGCGCATCATCGACGGTCCCATCGCGCACCGCGATCTCGGCGGTGCGGTCGTGCCGGTGTTGTTGGTGCTGCTGCTCGGCCTGCTCGAGGCGTTCGGCATCTGGGGTCGGCGCTGGCTGGTCTCCAAACCCGCGACGGCGTTCGAGATCACCTTGCGCGCCAAGATCTTCCGCAAGCTACAAGCGCTGGCGATCGGCCGTCACGACGCCTGGGAGTCGGGTCAGCTGCTCTCGCGCGCCGTCGACGACCTCGCCACTATGCGCCGGTTCGTCGCGTTCGCCGGGCCGTTCCTGGTGATCCACATCGTGGTGATCCCGGTCGGCCTGCTCGTGCTGTGCGCGCTGAGCTGGCGCGTCGGCCTGATCTTCGGCCTCATCGCGATTCCGCTGGTGTTCATCGCGACCAACTTCGAGCGGCGCTACGCGGTGGCCTCGCGGCGCTCGCAGGACCAGTCCGGTGATCTGGCGACCACCGCGGAGGAATCCGTGCAGGGCGTGCGCGTCCTCAAGGCGTTCGGCCGCGGTCTGTTCTTCGGTTCGCGATTCACGGCCCAGTCGGGCGAGTTGCAGCAGACCGAACTGCTGAAGGTGCGCCTCGACGCCAAGCTCTGGTCGGCCATGATGGGCATGCCCCAGCTCGCCATCGCCTTCGCGCTCGGCTACGGCGGTTACGCGGTGGCGCACGGCACGATGACGCTCGGCACCCTGGTCGCGGCCATCACGCTGGCGACCTTCCTGCAGTGGCCGATCATCTGGACCGGCTTCCTGCTCGCCGAACTGAACGACGCGCGCACGGCCGCCGATCGCTACTGGGAAATCATCGACACCCCGATCGACATCACCGATCCCGCCGATCCGGTGCGGTTACCCGAGCGCGTCGCGGGCGAATTGACCTTGGACAACGTGCGTTTCGCGTTCCCGCGCGGGGAAGACGAGGGCGAGGACGCGACGCCGGACGCGGAACGCGAAGTGCTGCGCGGCGTCTCGTTGACCGTACGGCCCGGCGAAACCGTGGCGCTGGTCGGCGCGACGGGCAGCGGAAAGACGGCGCTGCTCAACTTGATTCCGCGGCTCTACGACGTGACCGGCGGCGCGATCACCATCGACGGCATCGACATCGCGGCGATGCGGGTCGCGGGCCTGCGCTCGCTGGTGACGGTGGCGTTCGAGGACCCGGTGCTTTTCTCGGCGAGCGTGCGCGAGAACGTCGCGCTCGGCGATCCGGAGGCCACCGACGCGGACGTGCGCCGCGCGCTCGACATCGCGCAGGCCACGGACTTCGTGGACCAGCTGCCGTGGGGCCTCGACACCAGGATCGGCGAGCAGGGCCTGAGCCTGTCCGGCGGCCAGCGGCAACGGCTGGCCTTGGCCCGCGCGGTGCTCGGCCGCGACGGCGCCGACGACCGCGCCAGGATCATGGTGCTCGACGACCCGCTGTCGGCATTGGACGTCGAGACCGAGGAGCGCGTGCAAGAGCGGCTGCGCACCGTGCTGGCGGGCGCGACAACGCTGCTCGTCGCACACCGGCCCTCCACCGCGGCGCTGGCCGATCGGGTCGCGCTGCTGGCCGAAGGCCGCATCGTCGCCGAGGGCAGCCACGATCATCTGCTGCGCACCAGTGCCCGTTATCGCGAACTGATGGGAGGCGTCTCGTGAACGCGACCGAGACGGTGCCGAAAGACGCCGCGAGCGAGCCGGATTCGGCCGCGCGCGACGAGGTCGCCGACTGGCGCGGTATCGCAAGCGAGGACAAAGAGGTCACCGAGACCGGAAACCTGGTGCTGGCCGGGCGATCCCGGCGGCTGCTGCTGGACCTGGTTCGCCCGTACCGCAGGCTCGCGGTGCTCGCGCTGGTGCTGATCGTGGTCGACAACGCGGCCACCGTGTCGGCGCCGCTGTTCATCGCCTACGGGCTGGACACCGGCATTGCCGAAGGGGCCAAAGGCAATTGGACGCCGCTGGCCTTCACGGTCGGTGGCTACCTCGGCGTGCTCGGCATCAGTGTGCTCACCACCTTCGCTTTCTTGCGGGTCTCGGGCAGGCTCAGCCAGAGCGTGCTGTTCGACCTGCGGGTGCGACTGTTCGAGCACATGCAGCGGCTGAGCGTCAGCTTCCACGAGAAGTACACCTCGGGCAAGGCGGTCGCCCGGCTCACCGGCGATATCGAAACCCTCCAGGAACTGTTGGAGAGCGCGCTGAACCAGGCGCTGAGCGCGATCCTCTCGGTGGTCACCATCGCGGTGCTGCTCGTCTACCTCGACCAGACGCTTGCGGCGATCGTGCTCGCCGGTTTCGTGCCGCTCGCGCTGGTCACCAGGTGGGCGCAGCGCAGGCAGCGCGCGGGCTACCGGCGCACCCGCGGCGCGATCGCCAAGGTCGTCGTGCAGTTCGTCGAGTCCATGGGCGGCATGCGCGCGGTGCAGGCCTTCCGCCGCGAGCAGCGCAACGAGGCGGTGCTTGCCGTCGAGGACGCGGAGTACCGGACCGCGACCACCGCCGCCATGCGCGGCATGGGCGATTACGCCGGGCTCACCCGGCTGCTCGGCAACCTCACCACGGTGATCGTCATCGTGATCGGCGCGTGGCAGGTGATCGAGGGCAACCTCGCCGTCGGCGTGCTCGCGGCCTATCTGCTGTACCTCAACGAGTTCTACGGCCCGCTGGACGAACTCGCCCAGGTGTTCAACTCCTACCAGTCCGCCGCGGCGGCGCTGGAGAAGATCTCCGGCGTGCTGGAGGAGGAGCCCTCGGTGCCGGAACCGAAGGATCCGGTGCCGATCGGCAAGGCCGCGGGCGCGGTCCGGATGGACGCGGTGTGGTTCGGCTACGACTCCGCGCCGGGTCCGGAGGCGCTCGACGAGGAGACGTCGGCCGGGCGCGGGCCGGTGCTGCCCGAGTTCTCGCTGGAGATTCCGGCGGGGCAGGTCGTCGCGCTGGTCGGCGCGACGGGCGCGGGCAAGTCGACCCTGGCCAAGCTGCTGACCAGGTTCTACGACCCGTCCGGCGGCACGGTCACGCTGGACGGGATCGACCTGCGCCGCATCGCCGACGCGGACCTGCGGCGCAATGTCGTGATGGTCACCCAGGAGTCGTACCTGTTCTCCGGTTCGGTGGCCGACAACATCCGGCTCGGCAGGCCGGACGCCACCGACGCCGAGGTGCACGCGGCGGCACGCGCGGTCGGGTTGTACGACTTCGTGGTGAAACTGCCCGAGGGTTTCGACACCGACGTTCGCAAGCGCGGCGGCAGGCTCTCCGCTGGTCAGCGGCAGTTGGTCGCGTTCGCGCGGGTCTTCCTCGCCGATCCGGCTGTCATCGTCCTCGACGAGGCCACGTCGAGCCTGGACATCCCCAGCGAACGGCTGGTGCAGCGGGCGCTGGAGACGGTCTTGCGTGACCGGACCGCCGTGATCATCGCGCACCGGCTGTCCACGGTGGCGATCGCGGACCGCGTCCTGGTGCTCGAGCACGGCCGGATCGTCGAGGACGGCGCGCCCGCCGAGCTGATCGAAGGCGCGGGCCGGTTCGCCGGACTGCACGCCGCGTGGCGCGAGTCACTCGTGTGATGCGGTAAGGCGGCCTTTTTCGCTTACGGTAGATACGTGACCAATCCAGCCCCCGCCCCCGACAGCAAACCGGCGGCACCTCGGTGGCCGGCGATTCTGACGTGGCGCGCGCACAACGCGACGCGCATGGAATCGGTGCGCGTGACGCTGAACGGCAATCGCATCCGCGCCGCCGGTCGCATGATCGGCGGCGCGTGCGAAGACCACCCCGCCTTCAGCGCGTCCTACGACCTGGTCACCGACGAGAACGGCGCGACGAAACGGCTCTCGCTGCGCACGACCACCTCGGCGGGGGAGCGGCACGCCTCGATCGCCAGGGACGAGGAGAACTACTGGCTGGTCGACGCGGGCGGCAGCCACGTCCGCTCCACCTTCGCGGGCGCGCTGGACGTGGACGTGGTGCTCAGCCCGTTCTTCAACACCCTGCCGATCCGCCGCTACGGTCTCCAGCACGCGGTCGACGATCTCGAGGTGCCGGTGGTGTACGTGCGCCTGCCCGATCTGCTCGTGCAGGAGGCCAGCCTGATCTACAGCGCGGGCGCCGACGGGATCAGCGTGCTGTCTCCGGTCTCCAGCGCGACGGTCACCGTCGACGAGGACGGCTTCCTGCTGGACTACCCGGGGCTGGCCGAACGCATCTGAACCGCGCGCCCCGACCGAAGGTGACCCCCACGCCGTCAGACGGACTGAATGTCACCGTCGTCCGGAGATTTCCGGGTGTCGTGGGTCATGGGTGCACGGTAGTGATCACGCCGCCGCGCCGGCCCGCCTCGCGCAGGCGCTCCAGCCAGTCGTGGTCGCCGGGGTGGACGTCGGTGATTTCCCAGCGTCGCGCGGTCTCGTAGTCGTTCCGTGCGTCGTGGCCCGCGCGGGTCAGGTCGGCGAGCGAACCGTCCTCGGCCAGGGTGTCGCGGGCCGCGCCGAGCACCGTCAGCGTTTCGTCGAGCACGGCGAGCAGGGCGTCGGCGTTCGGTTCGCAAATCGCGCGCACCAGCTCGGGCGCGGTCCCCGCCACCCGGGTGCCGTCGCGGAACGAGCCCGCGGCCAGGCCGAGCGCGAGCGGCCCGCCGCCCGTGCCCGCGATGGCCAGCGCCTCCGCGAGCACATGCGGCAGATGTGAGATCCGGGCGACGGCCCGATCGTGTTCTTCGGCGACCACCGGAACCACCACCGACCCGCAGTCCAGCGCGAGCCTTGCCACCCGCCGCCACGGGTCCGCGTGCGTGCCCGGATCGACGCCGACCGCCCACACCGCGTCGCGGAACAATTCGGGATCGGTGGCCCCCCAACCGGATTCGGACGTCCCGGCCATCGGGTGCCCGCCGACGTAGCGTGCGGCCAGACCGTGCTTGCGCACCGCGTCCGCGACCGGCGCCTTCACGCTCACCACGTCGGTGAGCACGCAGTCGGGCGCGAAGGTGGCCACCGAGGCGAGGATGTGGTCGACGGCGGGCATCGGCACCGCGATCACGATCAGCGCGTCGTCGGTCGCGGCCCGGCCGAGCACGCCGGGCAGGTCGTCGTCGACGTCGAAACCGTCGGCCCGCGCGGCCGCCACCCCGGACCGCGATCTGTTGTAGCCGAATACCGGATAACCCGCCGCCGCCGCGGCGCGCAGCAGGGAACCGCCGATCAAGCCCGTCCCGAGGACACACACCGGTGCTTTCTGGTCGCGAGTCACCGGAACAGATTCGCATACGACTTCAACATTTGAGCTCGAGCCGACTACCGTTGCGGCCATGGCAGCACAGCGCTCGGGCACGAACAGGGCGGCGTCGGAAGATTACGACGACGTGGAAGGGTTCGCAGTGGCGGTTGTCCGCGAAGAAGGCAAATGGCGGTGTAGTCCGTTGAGCCAGGCGGCGCTCACCGATTTGTCCGTCGCGGAAAACGAGCTGAAGGCATTGCGCAGCTCCGGGGCGGTCTTCGGGCTGCTTGACATCGACGACGAGTTCTTCATCGTGCTGCGCCCCGCGCCGAGCGGCACGAGGCTGCTCGTCTCGGACGCCACCGCCGCGATCGATTACGACATCGCCGCCGATGTGCTCGAGGCCTTGAATATCGAAATCCCCGATATCGATCCCGACGAACTCGACGACATCGAACCGTGGGAAGAAGGCGATCTCGCGGTGCTCGCCGATCTCGGTCTGCCCGAGCCGGTGCTGAGCGTGATCCTCGCCGAGACCGACCTGTACCCGGACGAGCAGCTCGGCATGATCGCCCAGCGGCTTGGCTTCGCCAACGAACTCTCGGCGGTGCTGGACAAGTTGCCGCGGTGATCGCGGTGCGCGCATGAATGTGCGGATCATGTGCCGACTCGCCTCGCGTGCCGGAGCAGAGGGCTGGCGAGGCTGCGGCATGAGCGAGCGAGTCATGTGCCTGATTGCCTCGGGAAAGCCGAGCGTCTGTCAGGCGCGGGCATGAGCGTTCTGCCCGAGAACCCGCTGGTGTCCGACGTCGCGATGATGCGCGCCGCGATCGACGCGGCCGCGGCCGCCGATCCGCGCGACGTGCCGGTCGGCGCGGTGGTCTTCGACGCGTCCGGCCGGGAGCTGGCCCGCGCGGCCAACGCCAGGGAGGCCCTCGGCGACCCGACCGCACACGCCGAGGTACTCGCGCTGCGCCAAGCCGCGGCGGTGCACGGCGACGGCTGGCGACTGGAAGGCGCGACCCTGGCCGTCACCCTCGAGCCGTGCACGATGTGCGCGGGCGCGCTCGTCCTCGCGCGCGTCGGCCGCCTCGTTTTCGGCGCGTGGGAGCCGAAGACCGGCGCCGTCGGCTCCTTATGGGACGTCGTCCGCGACCGCCGCCTCAACCACCGCCCGCAGGTCCGCGGCGGCGTCCTCGAACCGGAATGCGCCGCCCTCCTCGACGACTTCTTCCGCACCCAGCGCTGACGCCCCGCACCCCACCTCTCCAGGCGATTTAGCGATCCGCACCCGGTCGGGTAACCTAGTCGGCGGTGGCGTGTCCGAGCGGCCTAAGGAGCACGCCTCGAAAGCGTGTGAGGGGTAACCCCCCTCCGAGGGTTCAAATCCCTCCGCCACCGCCAAAGCCCCTCATCTGTTCACGCAGGTGAGGGGCTTTTCCGTCCTGACGTAGGCGCAACCTGGCTCTACCCACATCTTCAACACCCGGGGTTGAACGTCACGGGCTCGACGTGGCTTCACTGGCTCGGTCCAACCTTTGCTATCGACGAGCTGGCGTGTTGCCCCGGGTTGTCGCGGCTGAGCATCCGAGCGGCCCTGAAGCCATCGCTCACGGTAAGGCTGGCGCACTGTGCTAGGTGTTGTGGGTAGTCTCTGGTCTTCAGCGTGCTTGGCTGCCCAGGGTGCCCCAGCGGATGCGTTCCTTCTGAGGACTTAGTGAGATCTCGACCACGTTTCCAATCCATTCTGAATGGGCCGCCATAGTCCGCCGCCCGAAGCCAAGCTGACGGAGCTTTAGTCTTGCCAGATTGTGATGCTGAACTCTGCGGGCTCCAGTCCGGAGGCGCCGGCCGGAATTGTTTTGGTGAACGTGATCGCCGCGACAATCCCCTTGGCTACGTAGCAAATGACGTCGTTGGCGGCTGGCGAACCAATATTCCTGCTGTAGCGAGTGTTCTTCTTGCATGCGTCGTAGCTAGCAGTGGCATTGGTCAGTTCGGCCAGGGTCGACTTGTCGCCAGCCCACAAGAACGTGGAGCCCCACCCAACGCCAGAAACCGATTCGTCAGTTGGAAAAGGACATTCGGAAGCCTTGCCGATGGGCAGGTTGTAGCCCGCAGCGAGAACCACTGGACAATCCGCAACTATCACTGTGCCCGCAGCAGGGCTGGCAACCGCGGTTGGCTGCGATGAGTTCGTGCGTGCCGGTGACTCGGCGGAAGAGACGGCCGTGGCCGGAGCCGCAGGACTTGGACTCTCGGGTGCTGTCTGTCGCCCAACGAGCACGCCTAGCCCGGTCAGGGCAACGATTAGACCGGAGATAGCGGTTATCCACGCCGGCCCGAGGTCTGCGATCCCAGACCTCCGATCGGGTCTCCCGCCAGGAGTGGGGGTTTGATCGCCAGGTTGTGGTTGATGTTCAGAATTCGCGCGGGCTCCCCCCGCGGACGTACGCTGCTCGCTCACCGGAGAGAGTCTATGTGTAAGCCAGGACGATTGCCACGAAACTTGTTGGAGCACAGTCTGAAACAGCCCTTAGCGCTCCTTCTGTTATTGCCATTCGTATAATCAGCGGCCTAGGCTCAGGCCGGTTCTGGCGCACGCTCAAGTTCCTATCCGCCAAGCAGCTATGGGTCTGCTCTGCACTTTGACCACAGTTGTGAACTGTTCAGCGTCGCGCTGTCATCGGGATACGTTTGTGGCCTCGTGAAAAGCGGACGCGGGTCGACAGTCTCTTGCATCTGTGACGTTCAGACATTCCTGCCGAGCGGTTGGTCGAAGGCCCGAACAACTGGAGCGCCGCACATTCAGGCCGGAATTGCGCCGACTCGCTGTGCCAGACCGCCGAGTTTGCCGGTGGTGAGATCGCGCCGTGCTGAGCGCATCATGTGTCCGACGAGCTCGCGCACGTGGGGCATGTTCCGAACATGCTGCGGTGCAGCATGTTCGGCGCGTAGGAGCGCGTGCAGGGATTCGGTGTAGTTGCGCTGCATCGCGTGCGCCCGACCGATCTCGACGAAGTACTGCGCGCGTCGGCCCTCCGCGGGCAGATCGTTCGGGGAGAGCAGCGGCGCGAGCTTGAGGACTTCGCCCGGTTCTCGTCGTTCCATGGCTGCGGACATGCGCCACAGGGCGACGTTTGCGGGTCCGAATGACACATTGCGGGCCGCCGACTGGCCAGGCTGAGCATGCTCGAGCCTGCTCGCTTGCTCGGACGCCTCCGCGAGGCGCGGGCCAGGGTCACCGCCGATAGCGGCCGTCACGAGCGACGCCTGTAGGTGCAGCATTCCGCATGTCTCGATCTCGCCCACCGTACGAACGTCCGACGACAGACGTTCGGCCGTGGCTTCGACCTGCTCGAGCGCGGCGGGCAACGCACCGGGCCGTGTCAGCAGAATGTGACTGCGGATGTAGGCGGTCGCAGCGAGAGCCGCGGTACCCCCGGTCCTGAGCGCGGCTCGCTCGGTTTCCTGTGCGGCCGTCCACGCCAACGCGTGATACCCGCGCGCCCGCAGCGCCGACGCCACGCCGTAGACGATCACGCCGTGCACGTCCCAAGCCTCTTCGGAGTCGCTATCCCGTACGTGCCGAAATGAATCGGCCATCATGGGCGCCAACATCGGCCCGAGCTTCGCGTAATCGCAGTCCTGGCGCAGCCGGGTCGCTTCCTGCGCCAGCGTCGCCAGCTCGGCGAGAGACCGGGGCGGGCGCACGTCGGTGATGTTGCCCTGCGACCACAGCACGGTCTCGATGTCCGGTACCGCCGTGTGGAATCCCGCTGCGGAAGGATCGAGCCGTTCCTGTTCGTGGCCGGTGAGGTCGCCGACATTCACGCCGAGTGCCTGCGCCAGTGCCAGCAATGTACGCCGAGAATCGACGGGCCGTTCCCCGTTCTCGTACTTGGCGATCGCGCCACGTGAGACACCGACCCGATCGGCGAGCACCTGCTGTGAGATGCCGCGCCGCGCACGGATCGCGCGGACCTGGCGGCCGATGTACTGGTCTTCGCCTTGCTGGTAGTCGCTCATATGAACTTCCCTCGACGGCACCAAAGCCCAATGCTATCCAGCTGTCCCGCTGCGGGACAGTGCGACCTGTGATCGCTGCCACTGTTGTGCTCGGCCCCGCCGTCGAGTCGACATTCGGCGCCGAGCTTCGTTGTCTCGGACCCGACCCGGCTCTGCGCGCGGGTGCCCACCAACCGCGACGCAGAGGGGCAGGGTCGGCATGGGGTGGCAGGGGTTCGTAATCACGCTGTCGATTGCGCTCGGTGGCACGGCCGCCGCCGCGTTGACGGTGTGGCTGTGGCCGCGCCGGATACCGGAGGGGCGCAGCGTCGCCGAGATTCGCCAGAAGGTGCAGCGATCCGACCGCCGCGTGCAGATCGAGCAGGAGAACGCCCTGATGGACACCGACGTCTGGCCGGTCGGATTCCCGCACGACGCGCCAGACCACCGAATGAGCCAGCTCGAAGCCCAGATGACCATGCAGCGGCATCGCACGTGTCTGGTAAACGAGTGCCCGCGCAAGACGGCCGCGTGGCGCGTGCTGGTCGACGCTGGCCGGATCACGCCGGACTCCGGCCGCCGCCCCTTGGAGCCGTGACGTGTCCGCCGCTGCGCGGGCACCTCCAGCGCGCAGGTGTTTCGCCAGCACGAACGCGCTCGATTTGCCCGGCTCGCTGGCTAGGGCTCCGCAACAACACAACTAGGTTCCGTGGGGGAATCATGCGAAATGTATTCGCTTCCATGTGCATTGGCCTGCTCGCTGCGCTACCGCTCGCCGCGCAGTCGTCGGGACAGGCACAGGCGGCCGCGCCCGGCGCGGTCTGCACAAAGCTCGTCCAGGTCAACGGCGTCGACAAGGAAGCGTGCGATGACCACTACTACAACCATCTGCTGCCCGAGTGCCGCAAGCGGCAGTCTCGGGTCTGCTACGACGCCGCGACCCAGTGGTACGCCGACTGCTTGGCGGGCAAGTCGACACCGCCCTGGCGGTGGGCCTCGACACCGGCCGAACCGAGCCAGCTCGACCTGCATACGCCCGCCGTGCTGGTCACGGCCGGGTAGGCTCCGGCCATGACCAACGGCCTCGGTGAGCCGATCGCCCGCCGCGAACTGCGCAAGGGCGACGATCCGGTGATCGTGACAATCGGCAAGCCGCGGCCGTCCGGCCACGGCGACTTCGCGTGCGCGGTGCGGATCGAAGGTGTCAACGATGAACCTCTCGTGACCGACATTCTCGGTATCGACTCCGTGCAGGCGCTCGTCGCAGCGATGGCCTTCGCTGGCCGGTTCATCCAATCCAGCGAAGGCGATTACACATTCCTCGGGGACGCCGACCTTGGGTTCCCAAGCATCGGATAGCCCGCGTCAACGAACGTTACCGTCGCGATCTGCGGAGACCATCCGCGTGCCTTGCGCACCACCGAAATCCTGGTCCGCGACGCGGGCGCGCAAGCCGCCGTGCTGGGTGGACTCGACCGCGCCCGCCAGCTGGAGGAAGCGGCGGGCTTCATCATCGGCCTCACCTTCCAAGGCTTCGACCCGCGCGCCACGGTGCCGCATGTACCGGCAGGCACAACCGCCACGGAGTTCAACGCGCCGTCGCCACACACCTCGCATACGCCTCACACAGGTGTCGGGTGTGTGAAGCGTATGCGAGGTGTGTGGTAGCGCTCAGGTGCGCGCAAATTGTCCGGTTCGGGCGGTGAAACGGCGAATTTCGGGTATACGCCGAGCAGATGGAAGCGGGAAGGGATGTGACGCCTAATGCGCCGCCGAGCCGTCCGCGTGGGAACGATGCGCGAGAGTTACATGAGAATCGGAAGTGTGATTGTCCTGATCTGGCTGTTGATCGGTGTGGTCGCCGCGGCGCAGCGGGACTACTTCGACAGCGGTCCGGTGAACTGTGCCGGATTCGGCACCATTGCGGTCACCGTGATCGCGGGCCCGCTCAACTACATGGGCGTGAACCCGAAGATCGCGGATTGCAATGTGCCGGAACCAAGTCCGTAATCGGCGCGGATAACGCGTCGGGCGACGGAGTCCCCGCCCCGGTGGTCACCGCGACCGCCGGGGCCGGTCTCGTTCCAGCACCGGTGCCTACACGCGCGGCCCGGCCGACGCCGCGACCGCGGGCAGACGCTACTCGCTCGGCGCGACGACCTGGAGCACGATCTTGCCGCGCGTGCGTCCCGTCTCGCCATAGGCGTGCGCCTTCGCGGCATCGGTGAGCGGCAGCACCCTGTCGATTTCGGGTCGCAGCTTGCCCGCAGCGACGAGCTCGGCGATGGCGGTGAGACCCGCCGAATCCGGTTCGACCACAGGCCAGCAGGTACGGATTCCCCGCGCGTCCGCATCCGCCGCATCGGGCAGGTCCTCCGGTCCTGGCAACGTCACCAGGTGGCCGCCGCGCCGAAGTACCGGAAGTGAGCGGGCACCGTAATCCCCGCCGATGTTGTCGAGCACGATGTCGACATCGCGCAACACCGCGGCGAAATCGACAGCGGTGTAGTCGATCACTTCGTCCGCACCGAGTGCGCGCACGAAATCGTGCTTGTCCGCGCGCGCCGTGCCGATGACGTACGCACCGCGCGCCTTGGCGATCTGGACCGCGAGATGTCCGACGCCGCCTGCCGCGGCGTGGATCAGAACCCGTTGTCCCGCGCGCAGATCGGCGGTATCGATCAGTGACTGCCACGCGGTCAGGCCGGCCAGCGGCAGGGCGGCGGCCTCGATATGGGAGATGTTGCCCGGCTTACGCGCGAACTGGCGCGCGGGCCCGACAACGAATTCCGCGTACGCGCCCGCCTGACGCGGGAAGGCGGGCATGCCGAAAACCTCGTCGCCGGGTTCGAACAGGGTGACGCCGGGCCCGACGGCCTCGACGGTTCCCGAGACGTCCCAGCCGACGATCGGCACTTCGCCCCAGGCGATGAAGACCCCGCTGGCCCGTGTCTTCCAGTCGACCGGGTTGACCCCGGCCGCGTGCACACGCACCAGGATTTCGGTCAGTCCCGGTTCGGGACGCTCGATCTCGATCGGGGTGAGCACCTCGGGCGCGCCCCACTCGCGGGCGGTGACGGCGAGCATCGTTGGCATTTGTGCGGTCCTTTCGGTCTGCTCGTTCGGTGAGCGGAGACCAGATTGCCGTCCGATCCCCGTCCGCGGTGCTGGCCGGACGGACAATATGTGACAGGATCTGGCCATGACCGCTCGACCGCACCGCGTCGTTGTGCTCGCCCTCGACGAGGTACCGCTGTTCGAATTGGGTATGCCCGCCCGGGTATTCGGTCAGGCATTCGACGCCGAGGGGCGCCCGCTCTACGAGGTGATCGTCTGCTCGGTCGACGGTGCGCCGGTCCGCTCCGACGCGGGCATCGTGCTGGCCATCGAGCACGGCCCCGAAGCGCTCGAACAGGCTGACACGGTGGTCATCCCGCCACCGTGCCACCGCGGTGATCTGCCCGTCGGCGGACCGCTTTCGCCGGGCCTCGCCGCCGCGTTCGCACGGATCAGACCGGAGGCCAGACTGGTCTCCATCTGCACCGGCAGCTATGTGCTCGCCGCCGCGGGCGTCCTCGACGACCGACCGGCCACCACACACTGGATGTGGACCGAGGAGTTCCGCCGCGCCTACCCCCGGGTGCGCCTCGACGAGGATGTGCTCTTCGTGGACAACGGTGATGTGCTCACCTCGGCGGGTGCGGGCGCGGGCATCGATCTATGCCTCCACCTGGTGCGCCGCGATCACGGCACCGCGATCGCGAACCAGGTCGCCCGCCGCTGCGTCGTCCCGCCCTGGCGCGACGGCGGCCAGGCGCAGTTCATCGAACGTCCAGTGCCCGAGCCGACGATGACCTCCACCGCCGCCACCCGCGCGTGGCTGCTCGATCGGCTCGACAAGCAGGTCTCGCTGGAGGAGATGGCGGCACACGCGCGCATGAGTGTGCGCACCTTCACCCGCCGTTTCCGCGACGAGGTGGGCTCGACGCCAGGTCGCTGGTTGCTCGCTCAGCGTCTGGAACGGGCCCGCGACCTGCTGGAGAACAGTGATCTCAGCATTGATCTCGTCGCCCACCGCGCCGGTTTCGGTACCGCCAATTCGCTTCGCCAGCACATGCGTTCGGTTCTCGGCACCTCTCCGAACACCTACCGCCGCACCTTTCGGCGTACGGCCTGACCGGTCGCGACGGAATCGCGGCCCCGGTGGCCTTGGTGACCGCCTTCGTTCAGTGCACGAGCTCCGGCGCGGCCCGCTCCGGGCGGAGCACCTCGCTCGTCGCACCCGCGCCCGTTCTCAGCGGTTCCGCGTCGGCGGACAACGCGTCGGTTCGGCCTCGCCGCGCCATCTCGTCCTGCGCGCGACGGCCCGAATCGGCCGCGAACCAAGCCGAGCCAGCCGCCGCGACAACTACCATCGCAACCCCACCCCACTGCGCCCCGCGCAGCCCTTCCCCGAGCAGCACCATCCCCGCCACCGCGGCGACCGCGGGCTGCGAGCTCATCCACACCCCGAACACCGACGCCTCGATCCGCCGCAGCGCGGTCAGTTCGATGGCGTGCGGCACCAGCGACGAGCACACCGCGACGACCGCGACCCCGGCCAGCAGCATCGGATCGAGCAGTGCCGAACCACCTTGTGTCACAAGGAAAGGCAGCGCAAGCGCGCCGCCGAACGCCATGGCGAGCGCGAGTCCGTCGTGTCCGGCGGTGTGCCTGCCGACCACCGCGCCGCAGGCGATGTACGCGCCCCATCCCGCGCCGGCGAGCAGGGCGAAGAGCACGCCGGTCCACGACATCGGACCGCCGGAATCCATGAGCAGCAGCACGCCGGCGCCCGCCGTCAAAGCCCACAGCGCATCGCGCAGCCTGCGCGATCCGAGCAGGGCGACGGTGAGCGGCCCGAGGAATTCGATGGTGACCGCGACGCCGAGCGGTATCCGCTCGATCGCCGCGTAGAAGCTGAGATTCATTGCGGCGATGGCGATTCCGAGCCCGGCGATACCGGGAAGCGCGCGCCGGTCGACCCGGAAAGCGGGCCGCCAGATGAGCAGACCCAGCGCACCGGCGACGACGATGCGCAGGCAGGCGACCACGTCCGCGCCAGCGAGCGCGAAGAGTTGTTTGGCCACGGCCGCGCCGAGCTGAATGGACACCATCGCACCGAGCACGAGCAGCGGAGCGGGCACCCGATCGACGGGGCTTCGAGTGGGAAGTGGGGGAAAGGTACGCGGCGGTATTTCGACCGAAGTGACGACCACGAGCCGAAAACTAGGTACCCAAAGTAAAAGAAAATTGACTGTCCGGTTGCCGCGCAAGTCTTCCCCGGTGGCGAAATGTCGGCCGAATTGTGGTCGAGCGCACTGGGAGTAACCGGTGGGCATGGGGGTATCTCCCCCGTTACGCCAGTCGGCGCGATTGTGGAAGGAAGCGATGACTATGCGCGAGCGAGTGACTCACGGGCGGGCTGCGCGCGAATCCGGGATGCGGTGGTTCAGTCTGCTGCTCCTGGTGTGGTTGGCCATCGGCATGATCGCCGCAGGTCAGCGTCAGTACTTCAACAGCGGACCCATCAATTGCGCCGGATTCGGCACGATCGCGCTCACGGCGATCTCCGGCCCCCTGAATTACCTGGGACTGAACCCCAAAGTGTCGAACTGCGTCATGCCGCGGCCGAGCGAGTAACTCGGTAGCAATCCGGGCGTTCGGCTACCACCGGAACGGCTCCACGCCCGCATGGGTGCGGAGCCGCTTCGACCGGGCGATCGTCAATCGCGGACGGCGACCGCTTCCCGCGCCGCGGCCGATTCGGCCCGCAGCGCGTGCAGCCGCGCGCCCTCCACGTCGATATCGGGCACGATCCGGTCCAGCCACTTCGGCATCCACCACGCCCACTCGCCCATGAGAACCAGTAGCGAGGGGATCAGCACCATCCGGACCAGGAACGCGTCGAGCAGCACGCCGGCGGCCAGCGCGAAACCCATGGATTTGGCGGTCGGGTCGGATTCCAGCAGGAACGAACCGAACACCGAGATCATGATGATCGCCGCCGCGGTGACCACGCGCGCGCCGTGGTGGTAGCCGTTGACCATGGCCTCCTTGGGCGAGGCGCCGTGCACGTACTCCTCGCGCATGCGCGTCACCAGGAAGACCTGGTAGTCCATCGCCAGACCGAACACCAGGCCGATCAGCATGATGGGCAGGAAGCTGACGATCGGGTGCGGATCGTCGATCAGCCCGAGCTTGCCCTCCTGGAAGATCAGCACGGTCGCGCCGAAGGTCGCGGCCATGGAGAGAAGGAACCCGAGCGCGCCGGTCAGCGGCACGAGTATGGAACGGAAGACCAGGATCAGCAGGACGAACGCCGCCCCCGCGACGATCGCCATGTACGGAACGATCTTGCTGAGCAGCACGTGGTCGATGTCGGCGTAGATGGCGGTCGTGCCGGTGATGCCGTATCGGATGCCGTACTCGGCGTTCAGTCCCGCCTCGGCTTCCCGTGCGTCGCGCACCAGGTCTTTGGTGTCCTGGTTGTTCGGTCCCGCCTTCGGAACGCCGTCGAGCAGCGCGCCGTTGCCGTCCCGGCTCGGCGTCGGCTCGGTGACGTAGTCCATGTCGGGGTAGGACATCAGCTTGTCGCGCAGCGCGGTCAGCGCCTCGGTCCGGCGCTCCTGCGGCACGTCGGTGAGGTCGACCGCGACGTTGAGCACGCCGTTACTGCCCTCGCCGAAGCCCTCGGTGCGCAGTTCGTAGGCCTTACGCACGGTGGAGGACTTGGGCATGCTGTCCTCGCCGGGCAGGCCGAGGTTCAGGCCCGCGGCCGGTGCGGCGAGCAGGCCGAGCACCGCGATGCTGAGCACCAGCGTGAGGACTGGGATGCGGCCGATCAGCCGGGCGACGCGCATGCCGTTGGTGACGACGGTGTCGTCTTCCGGGTCGTGCTTGGCGATGAGCGGCAGCTCGGGTTTGAACAGGAACCGGCCGAGCGCGCCGAGCAGCGCTGGCATCAGCGTCAGCGCGACGAGCACCGCGAAGGCCGCCGCGACCGCGCCGCCGAGACCCATGAAGGTCAGGAATCGAACGCCGACGATGCTCAGGCCGACCAGCGCGATGATCACGGTCAGCCCGGCGAACACCACCGCCGAACCCGCCGTGCCCAACGCGGTCCCAGCGGCTTCCTCGGCCGAATCCTGCACGGCCAGTTCGTGTTTGTACCTGGACACGATGAACAGCGCGTAGTCGATGGACAGCGCGATGCCGATCATCGAGGCGAGGAAGGTGGTGAAGCTCGGGATGGACAGCACCGAGGTGCCGAGGAAGATCAGCGAGGTGGCCGCGCCGAGGCCGACGATCGCGGTGACGATCGGCACGAAGGCGGCGACGATGGCGCCGAAGGCCACCACCATGACGATCAGCGCGACCCCCATGCCGATCATCTCCGACTTGCCGCTCGGCGCCTGCTGCTCGATCGCGATGGTTCCGCTCAGTTCGACGGTCAGCCCGGCAGCGCGGGCGTCGTCGGCGACGTCGTAGGCGGCGGCCCGGTTCTCCGGGGTGATGTCGGCGAACTCTTTGATGGTGAACGGCACGCTGAGGACCGCGACGGTGTCGGGCGCGGTCTTGTTCAGCACGTTCAGCGGGGCGCCGCTACACGTGGAGACGTTCGGCTCCGGCACC
Organism: Nocardia amikacinitolerans NBRC 108937; assembly: GCF_001612615.1. GTDB lineage: Bacteria > Actinomycetota > Actinomycetes > Mycobacteriales > Mycobacteriaceae > Nocardia > Nocardia amikacinitolerans. The sequence continues at coordinate 53,714 of NZ_BDAU01000035.1, forward strand.
AGGCAGCCCATCTGCTCGGCCGCCGCGATCGGGTCTACCAGCGGCTTGCCGTGATCGACGATGCCGAGCTGGTCGAGTCTGCTGATCAGCGCCTCGATCGCCTGGTGATTGGCCGGATCGGTGAGCTTCTGCCCTTCCGGCGCACCGATCACGTAGGTGCCGGTGACCGCGTCGAATTCGAACGCCGCCGACATTCCGGGAAAGTGTTCGTCGAGGATCTCCGTGGCCCGCTCCGACGGCAGGTTCGGCAGGCTGAAGTCGTCGGTCATCGGCTCTTTCAGCTGGGCGCCGAGCGCGCCGAGCAGCATGAAGAGGACGAGCCAGACCGGCAGGACTATCCACTTGCGGCGAAAGGCGAACTTCCCCCACCGGTACAGATACACGGACACAGGTTCTCCTCGCGGTTTTCGGATCGAGCCGGTTCTGGAACGAACACGCGGCTCACCCGCCCCGCGCTCGCGAACTACCTCCGCCGCGCACCGATGCGCAGGCGGTCTACCGAGCAAAGAGTCGAACACCCCGAGTCTGCTGCGTACTGGACTCGAGTTCAAGAAAAAACGCCGTCGGCCCCGCACCATGGTGCGGGGCCGACGGTCGGTTCGGCGGAATCCGATCAGCTCACGGCGACCGGTTCCTTCTTCTTCAGCTCGACGGACTTCTGCTGCAGATCGCGCAGCTTGGTGCCCTCGACGTCGATGTCAGGCACGATCCGGTCCAGCCACTTCGGCATCCACCAGGACCACTTGCCCATGATCACCAGCAGCGACGGGATCAGCACCATGCGGACGATGAAGGCGTCGAACAGCACGCCCGCCGCCAGCGCGAAACCGAAGGACTTCGCGGTCACATCCGACTCCAGGATGAAGGAGGCGAACACCGAGATCATGATGATCGCGGCGGAGGTCACCACGCGGGCGCCGTGGTGGTAACCGGCCACCACCGCTTCCTTCGGCGACTTGCCGTGCACGTACTCCTCGCGCATGCGGGTCACCAGGAAGACCTGGTAGTCCATGGCGAGACCGAAGACGAGGCCGATGAGCATGATCGGCATGAAGCTGACGATCGGCTGCGGATCGTCGATCAGGCCGAGCTTGCCCTCCTGGAAGATCAGCACGGTCGCGCCGAAGGTCGCGGCCATGGAGAGCAGGAAGCCGAGCGCCGCGGTCAGCGGCACCAGGATCGAGCGGAACACCAGGATCAGCAGGATGAACGCGGCGCCCGCCACGATGGCGAGGTACGGCGCGATCTTGCTGAGCAGCACGTGGTCGACATCGGCGTAGATGGCGGTGGTGCCGGTGATGCCGTACTCCATGCCGTACTGCGCCTTCAGTTCGCCTTCGGCGTCGCGGGCGTCGCGCACCAGGTCCTTGGTGTCCTGGTTGTTCGGGCCCGACTTCGGCACGCCGTCGAGCAGCGCGCCCGCCTTGTCCTCGCCGCTGAACTGCGGCTCGGTGACGTAGTCCATGTTGTCGTAGGACGCGAGCTTTTCGCGCAGCGCGTTGACGGCCTCGTCACGCCGTTCGGGTGCGACGTTGCTCAGGTCGACCGCGACGTTGAGCACGCCGTTGCTGCCCTCACCGAAGCCCTCGGTGCGCAGCTCGTATGCCTTACGCACGGTCGAGGTCTTGGGCATGCTGTCCTCGCCGGGCAGACCCAGGTTCAGACCGGCGGCCGGGGCGGCGAGCGCACCGAGCGCCACGATGGACAGCACGAGCGCGGCCCACGGGGCCTTGCCGATCAGGCGGCCGAAGCGCATGCCGTTGGTGACAACGGAGTCGTCCTCCGGGTCGTGCTTGGCGACCAGCGGCAGCTTCGGCTTGAACAGGAACCGGCCGAACGCGCCGAGTAGCGCGGGCATCAGCGTGGTCGCGGTGATCACCGCGAACGCCGCCGCGATCGCGCCGCCGAGACCCATGAAGGTCAGGAACTCGACGCCGACGATGCTCAGACCGGCCAGCGCGATGATCACGGTCAGACCGGCGAACACCACAGCGGAACCGGCGGTGCCGAGCGCGGTGCCCGCCGCCTCTTCCGGCGAATCCTGCACGGCGAGTTCGTGCTTGTAGCGCGAGACGATGAACAGCGCGTAGTCGATGGACAGCGCGATGCCGATCATCGAGGCGAGGAACGTGGTGAAGCTCGGGACCTCGATGAACGAGGTGCCCAACAGGATGACCGAGGTGGCAGCGCCGAGGCCGATGATCGCGGTGACGATCGGCACGAAGGCCGCGACGATGGCGCCGAAGGCCACGATCATCACGATCAGCGCGACGCCCATGCCGATCAGCTCGGCGGTACCGCTCGGCTGCTCCTGGGTCTGGGCGATGGAACCGCTCACCTCGACGACGAGGCCGGAGTTGCGCGCGTCGGCGCCGACGTCATAGGCCGCCTTGCGGTTCTCGTCGGTGACGTCGGTGAACTTCGCGATGCTGAACGGCACGCTCATGAACGCGACGGAGTTCGGGTCGTCCTTGCTGAGCACGTTCAGCGGGGCGCCACTGCACTGCGACGGATCCGGGTTCGCCAGGCAGCCCATCTTCTCCGCGGCGTCGATCGGGTTCACGATCGGCTTCTCGTGGTCGACGATGTCGAGCTGGTTGAGCTTGGCGATGAACGCCTCGACCGCCGCACGGTTCGCGGGATCGGTCAGCTTCTGCCCTTCGGGCGCGCCGATGACGTAAGTTCCGGTGACGGCGTCGAACTTGAAAGCCTCGGACGCACCGGGGAAGTGCTTGTCGAGAATGTCGTTGGCCCGGGCCGAGGGCAGCTCGGGCATGCTGAAGTCGTTGCTCATCGGTTTGCTGAGCTGCGCGCCCAGACCACCCAGGAGCACGAAGAGGACAAGCCAGACCGGAAGCACTATCCATTTCCGGCGGAAAGCGAACTTTCCGAATCTATAGAGGTAAACGGACACGCGGGTACTCCTAGCGATGACTGGTACGTGCTGGATCATGGCGCGTAGACAGCACTCTCGCGGGGCGCCCTGCCTGTCCCCGCCTCCACTTTCGCTTTCTGCCTACCGTGCGGTAGGTAGACTACCGAGCGAGTAAGCGGAGGTACAACCTCAATTTTGGTGGCAACGTTAGCCCCGCGCAGAATTGACGAGAGGATCATCCAATGGCCGGCCCCGACGCACCCGACAGCGTTATCGCAGGTAGCGGCACTAAGATCGCGATCCGCGACGCCGCTGTGAAGCTATTCGCCGCCAAGGGATTCGAGCAGACGAGCCTTCGTGAGGTCGCGGATGCGGTAGGAATCACAAAGGCTTCGCTGTACTATCACTACCCCTCGAAGCTCGATCTGCTATTGGCGATCATCGATCCGATCATCGACCACCTGCGTTCGGTCGTGGAGGACATCGACGCCGTTCCGTACAACGCCGAGGGTGTGCGCGCGGTGTTGCGTGCGCACCTGCGCGGGCTCATCCGGCATCGCGACGCGGGGGCGCTGTGCGTGCGCGACGCGGTGGCGATCGTCAACGCGATGGCCGACCGATATCCGGACCTGATGGACTCGAATCGGGTGCTGCGCGACTGGCTGGCCGGTCCGAATCCCACCGACGAGGCGCGGGTGCGGGCCTGCGCGGCGCTCGAGGTGCTCGGGGTCGCGCTGATTTCGAAGGAGCTGGTGCCCGGCGCGGAGGACTCGTTGCTGGAGACCACCCTGCTGGACTCGGCGACCTGCGTGTTGACCGCCTGCGGCACCGCGTAGATTCGTGCGCGTCGTCGAACACGCCTGGGAGTAGCCGTGCACATCACCGCGAAGGTCGATTACGCGGTGCGAACCCTGCTGGAGATCGCCCGGGCCACGCCGGACGCCAAGATCAAGGCCGACTCCATCGCGGCCGCGCAACGCATTCCGCCCAAGGTGCTCGAGACCGTGCTCGGCGAGCTGCGCCGCGCCGAGCTTGTCGTCAGCAGGCGCGGGCCGGACGGCGGGTATTCGCTGGCCAGGCCCGCGGCCGAGATCTCCATCGCCGACGTGATCCGCGCGATCGAGGGCCCGCTCGCCTCGGTGCGCGGGCAGCGGCCCGAGGACGTGAAGTATCCGGGCGCGGCCGAGCCCTTGCAGTCGGTGTGGATCGCGTTGCGTGTGAACATCCGCGCGGTGCTGGAGAACGTGACCGTCGCCGACATCGTCGCCGACCGGTTGCCCGAGTTCGTCGACGCGCTCACCGGCGACCCCGGCGCCTGGGAGCGGCGCTGAGCTGCGGTTCCGCCTAGAGGAAAACGCCACGACTGGTGTCCGCGATTGCCGGTAGCCTGCGAAGCATCATGTTGATCCGACTGCTCAGAGCTCATCTGTATCCCTACCGCGCACAACTGGCGGGGGTCGTTGCGCTCCAGCTGGTTTCGGTCATCTCGATGCTCTACCTGCCCAGCCTGAACGCCGATCTGATCGACAACGGCGTCACGAAGGGTGACATCGGTTACATCTGGACAACGGGCCTGTGGATGCTCGCGGTCACGGGTGTGCAGATCGTCGCGTCCGCTTTCTCGGTCTATCTCGGCGCGCAGGCGGCCATGGGCGCGGGTCGTGACCTGCGCGGCGCGCTGGTGCACCGGGTCGGCACCTTCTCCGCGCGCGAGGTCGGCATGTTCGGCGCGCCCTCGCTGATCACCCGCAACACCAACGACATTCAGCAGGTTCAGCTGCTCATCGTGATGTCGGCGACCATCCTGGTGATGGCGCCGATCATGTGCGTCGGCGGCATCGTCATGGCGCTGCGCGAAGACCTGGGTCTCTCCTGGCTGCTGCTCATCGCGGTGCCCGCGCTGGCGCTGGCGATGGGAGTCGTCGTCGCCAGGATGGTGCCCGGGTTCCGGGACATGCAGGAGCGCATCGACGCGGTCAACCGGGTGCTGCGCGAGCAGATCACCGGCATCCGGGTGGTGCGCGCGTTCGTCAGGGAGCGGCAGGAGACCTGGCGTTTCGGCGTCGCCAACAGCGAACTCACCGAGGCCTCGCTGCGGGTCGGCAGGCTGATGGCGCTGATGTTCCCGACGGTCATGCTGATCAGCAATGTCACGGCGGTGGCGGTGATCTGGTTCGGCGGGCACCTGATCGACTCGGGCGAGATGCAGATCGGCTCGCTGACCGCGATGTTGTCCTACATCTTGCAGATCCTGATGGCGGTCATGATGGCGTCGTTCCTGGCCATGATGGCGCCGCGCGCCGCGGTCTCGGCGGATCGAATCGGCGAGGTGCTCGCCACCGAGTCCTCGGTGCTGCCGCCGCGCCTGCCGCAACCGTTCAAAGGCGATCCGGCCTCGATCGACTTGCAGTTCTGCGAGTTCGCCTTTCCCGGCGCGAAGAAGCCGGTGCTGCGCGCGATCCGTTTCCAGGTGGAGCCGGGCACCACGACGGCCATCGTCGGTTCCACCGGTTCCGGCAAGACGACGCTGCTGAACCTGATACCGCGGCTGATCGACGTCACCGACGGCGCGGTGTACGTGGGCGGCACCGATGTCCGCCACCTCGACCTGGAAGTGCTGCGCGAACAGATCGGTCTGGTTCCGCAGAAGGCGTACCTGTTCTCCGGCACGGTCGCGAGCAACCTGCGCTACGGCAACCCGGACGCCACCGACGAGGAACTGTGGCGCTGCCTCGAGATCGCGCAGGCCGCCGACTTCGTGCGGGAGATGCCGCAGGGTCTGGAGACGCCGGTGGCGCAGGGCGGCACCACGGTCTCCGGCGGTCAGCGCCAGCGCCTCGCCATCGCGCGAGCACTTGTGCGCAGACCGCGGATCTACTTGTTCGACGACTCGTTCTCCGCGCTCGACGTCGCCACCGACGCAAGGCTGCGCGAGGCGCTGAAACCGGAGACCGTGAACGCCTCGGTGATCATCGTCGCCCAGCGCATCGCCACCATCCGCGACGCGGACCAGATCATCGTGCTCGAAGACGGCGTGATGGCGGGCATCGGCACCCATGAGCAATTGCTGCGCGACTGTCCCGAGTACGAGGAGATCGTGGCGTCTCAGCTGAGTGTGGAGGAGGCGCGATGAGGCCAGGGGCTCCCACTCCCGGGTCACCGGACGCGAAGGCGAAGTCGTTCGGTCCGTCGCTGAAGCGACTGCTGCGCAGGCTCGCCCCGGAACGGTTCTACGTCTGGTGCATCGTCGGCCTCGCGGTCGTCTCGGTGGTGCTCAACACCCTCGGCCCGTACCTGCTCGGCAAGGCGACCAACCTGGTCTTCGACGGCGTGGTCGGCAAGAACCTCGAGGCGATGCGCGGGCTGTCCAAGGAGCAGGCCGTCGAGCGGCTGCGCGAGAGCGGCAACGACACCCTCGCCGACATGCTCAGCGCCATGAACGTGATCCCCGGTGTCGGCGTGGATTTCGGCGCGGTGGGCCGGGTCCTGCTGCTCGTGCTCGCGCTCTACGTCGGCGCCTCCGTGTTCGGCTGGTTGCAGGCCTACCTGCTCAACATCGTCATCAACCGGACGGTCAAGCGGCTGCGCAGCGATGTCGAGGACAAGATCCATCGATTGCCGTTGCGCTACTTCGACTCGCAGCCGCGCGGTGACGTGCTGAGCCGCGTCACCAACGACGTCGACAACGTCTCGCAGAGCTTGCAGCAGACCATGAGCCAGCTGCTCATGTCGGTGTTCTCGGTGATCGGCATCCTGATCATGATGTTCTGGATCTCGCCGCTGCTCGCGCTGATCGCGCTGCTCACCGTGCCGGGCGCGATCGTCGTCACCGCGCAGATCGCCAAGCGGTCCAAGCCGCACTTCGTCGACCAGTGGAAGTACACCGGCTTGGTCAACGCCCAGGTCGAGGAGGCATACACCGGCCACGAGGTGGTCACCGCGTTCGGCCGAGGCCGCGAGGTCGGCAGGCAGTTCGACGAGCGCAACCAGGCGCTCTACGAATCCAGCTTCAAGGCGCAGTTCATCTCGGGCCTGATCATGCCCGCGATCATGTTCCTCGGGAACGTGAACTTCGTGCTGGTCGCGCTGGTCGGCGGTCTGCGGGTGGCCACAGGTCATCTCTCGCTCGGCGAGGTGCAGGCGTTCATCCAGTACTCCAGGCAGTTCAGTCAGCCGCTGACCCAGATCGGCGCGATGGCGAACTTGCTGCAATCGGGCGTGGCCTCGGCCGAGCGGATCTTCGAGATCCTCGACGCCGAGGAGCAGAGCCCCGATCCGGTCATGGAGAACACCAGGCCGGTGGATCGCGGGCGGGTCGAGTTCGAGGCCGTCTCGTTCCGGTACGTGCCGGAGAAGCCGGTGATCGAGCGGCTTTCGCTGGTCGCGGAGCCGGGGCACGTTGTCGCGATCGTCGGGCCGACCGGCGCGGGCAAGACCACGCTGGTGAACCTGCTCATGCGCTTCTACGAGCTGGACGCCGGGACGATCACCATCGACGGCGTCGACATCACCGAGATCACCCGCGATCACCTGCGTTCGCGGATCGGCATGGTCTTGCAGGACACCTGGCTCTTCCGCGGCACCATCCGGGAGAACATCGCCTACGGCAATCCGAACGCGAGCGAAGAGGAGATCCTCGCCGCGGCGACGGCGGCCTACGTCGACCGGTTCGTGCACGCGCTGCCCGACGGCTACGACACGATCATCGACGAGGAGGGTTCGGGCGTCAGCGCGGGTGAGAAGCAGCTGATCACCATCGCACGCGCCTTCCTGGCCAAGCCCTCGATCCTGATCCTGGACGAGGCGACCAGCTCGGTCGACACCCGCACCGAACTGCTGGTCCAGCACGCCACCGCCGCGCTGCGCAGAGACCGGACGAGTTTCGTCATCGCCCACCGCCTTTCCACCATCCGCGACGCCGATCTGATCGTCGTCATGGAGGCGGGACGGATAGTCGAGCACGGCACGCACGAGCGGCTGCTCGAGGAGCGCGGTGCGTACTACCGGCTCTACAGCGCGCAGTTCGCGGCCGCGGCGGCCGAAGCCTGACGCGTCAGCTCGAACCGGGCTTCGGCCGTGCTACGCGAGATTCGAGGCCTGCTCGCCGAGGGCGCCGCGAATATCGCTGCGCTGCAAGCTATTCAGGCGGAGGGCGACGGCACGCCTCGGTTCCTCATTCGCAGAGTTGGGGGAGGAGGGTGGTGTAGACCCAGTCCTCCCAGTGCTGGGGTGTCCAGCCTCTGGTGCGGACGAGTAGCAGGAACAGTTCGGTGCTGAGCAGGCCGTAGAGGAGGTCGGCGGCTTCTTCGGGTGAGACGTCTTGGCGCGCACCGGGTTTCGTCATCAAGGTGGTGGCGGTGCGTAGTTGCACGGTGTAGCGCGGGTCCGGCTGGTCCGCGGGCCACATCGCCGCGACCTCCGGGTCGGTCGCCGCGGCCGTCTCGATCACCTTGTGTATCGGCGCGATGCGTTCGAGGACCGGGCGGGTGCCCGCGATGTGCGCGCGCAGGTGCTTCTGCGCTGTCGCCGCGGCCATGGCGGTGCGGAACCACTCGCGTTCCATGGTCGCGACCGGTTCGTCGTCGCCCGCGATCGTGACGTCGACCAGCTCCTTCAGCAGCGTACGTTTGTTGCCGAACGTGAAGTAGATGGTCTGCACCGCTACGCCCGCGCGCGCGGCGATCTCTTGCAGGTTCGTCGCGCCGTAGCCCTGCTCGACGAACAACTCGCCTGCGGCGGCCAGTATCCGCCGACGCGTCTCCAGGGCCTTGAGGGCCCGCTTGGTCGTCCCCTTGACGGCGCTCATGACCGAAGTCTATATCTGATTAGAGTCGAACTCTAGTGAGGAATCGGTCATGACGGTGGTCATTCTCGGCGGATACGGCACTGTCGGGCGCGAAGCGGCCGGCGCGCTGGTCGCCGCTGGTCAGCGCGTGCGGCTCGTCGGCCGTCGTCCCGAGCGGGCGCGGGCGGTGGACGGCGCCGAGATGGTTCGGGCGGACATCGCCGACGACCGGCAGCTGGCCGAGGTGCTTGACGACGCGTCGGTCGTGCTGATGTGCGCCGAACTCGACAACGCGAGGGTCGCGCGCGCCTGCTTCGAACGCGGCGTGCACTACTTGGACGTGAGCGCGTCGCACGGGGTTCTGCGCGGCATCGAGGAACTCGACGACCTGGCGGCGGCGCACGACGCCGTCGGTGTGCTCAGCGTCGGACTGATACCAGGTGTGTCGAATCTGCTGGCCCGCCGGGTGGTCGAATTCTCGGGCGGGCGGACGGTTCGAATCGGCGCCGTCCTCGGATCCGGCGAGGCGCACGGTCCGGCCGCACTGCGCTGGACACTCGACGGTCTCGGCACCATGTCCGGCTCCTGGCGGATGGCCTTCCCCGAGGGCGGTCGCGTGGTCCACCGCTTCCCGTTCTCCGATCAATACACACTCGTGCACACCCTGGGGATCGACGACGCGCGCACCGGTCTCGCCCTCGACTCTCGCTCGCTGACCTGGTCGATCGGCGCGGCACGTCGGCCGTTCCTCGCGCGCCTGATGCGCGGGCGGGTGGCCGAGTGGTTGCTCGCGCGCGTGCACGTCGGGTCGGAACGGTTCGCGGTGGTCGCCGAGTCGGGTGCCACGTCGGCCTGGTTCGCCGGTCACCGGCAGAGTCACGCAACTGGCCTAGTGGCCGCCTTGCTGGTGCAGCGCGTCGGATCCTTTCCAGCCGGAGTTCGGCACATCGACCAGTTGGTCGAACCGGGTGAGTTTCTCGCGGAGCTGGACGCCTACGGGTTCGAGTCGCACCTGCCGGAATTAGCGGGGACTGCCCGCGAGGTGGTCGGATGGGCACGAGGTGGCGACGCGAACGGCGGTTTGGCCGGCGGCGGTCGCGCGGTTCGATTCCGCGGGCGGCGGCTGGCGTTGCGGGCGGCGGCGTGGTCGTGCGTTGGTGATGCGGATTGGCGACGGGCGGCGGTGTCCCCGACGGGTGCGGGATCCGGTGGGCGGCGATCACCGTGGTCGGGCCGGGTGTCGACGTCAGTGTTGGATGGGCGATGGTCGCGGGCGGACGGCGAGGCCAGCGCTTGGCAACGAGCGGCGAGCGGCGAGCGGCGAGCGGCGAGCGGCGAGCGGTGGACGAGCGACTGGCGGCGATGACCACGGGCGCGGCAGGCGGCGATGGCGGCGGTCGACGACCGCGAGGGTGCTAGAGCGGGGCGGGTGGCGGTGGCAGCGGACGGGCGGCTCGGACCGGCGGGTGGCGCGAGTTCGGGTTTCGCGGCGCGGGGCGTGCGGCGGGGCGATCCGGTGGTGGCGTGGTCGTGCGTTGGTGATGTGGGCTGGCGGCTGGCGGCGGTGGCCCGGAGCAGGGCCGGATGCGGCGGGCGAGGCAGCAGTGGTTGAGCGGCGGATGGCCGCGGGCGAGCAGGTGGGCGGCGATGACCACGGGCGCGGCAGGCAATGGGGTGGTCGAGCGCTAGGTGGCAAGGGCAGCGGATGGGCGGCGCGGGGTGGGTTGGGGCGCCTGAGAGGATGAGGGGCGTGTCAGCAGCGGAATCGTTCTCCTTCAGCGTTGGCGCCCGGCTGGACGGGCGGCACGGTCGCTCGGGTGTCATTCAGACGCCGCACGGCGCTATCGCGACGCCGGCGTTCATCCCCGTCGGCACGAAGGCGACGGTCAAGGCGGTGCTGCCGGAGACGATGAGCGAGCTCGGCGCGCAGGCGCTGCTGGCGAACGCCTATCACCTCTACCTGCAACCGGGCGCGGACATCGTGGACGAGGCGGGCGGACTCGGCGCGTTCATGAACTGGCCGGGGCCCACCTTCACCGACAGCGGCGGCTTCCAGGTGATGTCGCTTGGCGTCGGCTTCAAGAAGGTGCTCGCGATGGAGGCCGTCGACGTGCGCAGCGACGACGTGATCGCTGCGGGCAAGGAGCGCCTCGCCACCGTCGACGACGACGGCGTCACCTTCCGCTCGCACCTGGACGGCTCCACGCACCGGTTCACCCCGGAAGTCTCGATGGGCATCCAGCACCAGCTCGGCGCGGACATCATGTTCGCCTTCGACGAGCTCACCACGTTGCTGAACACCCGTGCCTACCAAGAGAAGTCGCTACAGCGCACGCACGAATGGGCGCAGCGCTGCATCGACGAGCACGAGCGGCTGACCTCGGCCCGCACGCACCGGCCCTACCAGGCGCTGTTCGCCGTCATCCAGGGTGCGCAGTACGAAGACCTGCGCCGCAAGGCATGTCGCGAACTGGAGGCGATCCGCGGCGTTGGCGGAACGGGTTTCGACGGTTACGGCATCGGCGGCGCATTGGAGAAGCACAATCTCGGCGCCATCGTCGGCTGGTGCTGCGACGAACTGCCGCAGGACAAGCCGAGGCACATGCTCGGCATCAGCGAGCCGGAGGACATCTTCGTCGCGGTGGAGAACGGCGCGGACACCTTCGACTGCGTGAATCCGTCGCGCGTCGCCCGAAATGCCGCCATCTACGTCGCCGAGGGCCGCTTCAACATCAACACCAGTCGCTTCCGCCGCGACTTCACCCCGATCGACGAGACCTGCGACTGCTACACCTGCGCGAACTACACCCGCGCCTACATCCACCATCTCTTCAAAGCCAAGGAGATGCTGGCCGCCACGTTGTGCACGATTCACAACGAGCGCTTCACCGTTCGCCTGGTCGACCGAATTCGCGCCAGTATCGACGACGGCACTTTCGACGAGTTCAAGGCCGAAACACTGGGCCGCTGGAAGGGCCGCATCCGCACGCCGTAGTCGCAGGCCCGCACTGCCTGAGGCGCATCCCCGCCTCGCATTCGGCGGTGTGCGAGGCGGGGATTGAGCGACTCGCGCTCTACGCGTGCAGCGGGTCGACCGCGCGTGGCGCGTAACCGGGCTCGTGCTTCTTCAGCAGCGCGATCACCCGGTAGGTGAGCGGCATGACGAGCACCTCGACCAGCGTCTTCCACAGGAAGCCGATGATCACGTAATTCACGAACTGCTGCCAGGTTTCGATGCCGATGGCGGCCGCGGCGATCGAGCAGAAGATCAGGGTGTCGGCGAATTCGCCGACCACGGTCGAGCCGATCAGCCTGGCCCACAGGTATTTCTCCTTGGTCCGTTCCTTGATCAGCACCAGCGTCGCGGAATTCAGCAGCTGGCCGACGAAATATCCGGCGAGACCGGCGATCACCAGCCGCGGCACCGGACCGACGATGCTGCGCAGCGCCTCCTGGTTCTCGTAGAAACCGGCGGAGGGCAGGCGAAGCACGATCGCGAAGCACAGCACGGTCAGCACCAGGGCGCCGAAGCCGTAGTAGATGGCGCGCCGGGTGGCGCGGAAGCCGTACACCTCGCTCAGCACGTCGCCGAGGACGTAGGCCAGGGGAAAGAGGAAGAACGCGCCGTCGGTCACGATCGGCAGGATCTGGAACGGTCCCACCGTGACCGATTCGTCGCGGAAGAATTCGACGCCCTTGGTGGCGCAGATATTCGAGATGATCAGCGTCGCGGTGAACAGCGCGACGATCGGTGTGTAGTACCCCCGCGCGACCTGGGCGAATGCCGCGTGGTCCGGCGCGGGGCGCCCAGACCCCTCGTGTTCTTCGGATTTATGCACATCACTCACGGGCATCATCCTCCCAGCTGGGGCTCGGTCGCGTGGGACGGTCGGTCGTGCAGGACGGACCATCGCCGCGGCCGTGCCAAATTTTGGGCGGACCGGGTCCCCCCGCGCCCATTACGCTGTACCCATGACGAATCCCGGCGATTCCGACGAGTGGTGGAAGCAGTACGGCGGCCAAGGCGTGTCGCCGGACTCCGGCGCCCAGGGCTCGGTACCGCAGTATCCGAACTCCGAACCGACCGGGTACCCCTCCGCCCCGCAGTATCCGCAGCAGCCGCCGCCGTCGCAGCCGCAGTATCCGCAACAGCAGCAGCCGTACCCGAACTACCAGCAGCCCGCGAGCGGTTCGCCGTACCAGTCGGGACCGGCGCCCTATCCGCAGCAGCCGAATTACGGTTATCCCCAGGGTTATCAGCCGTACGGCCAGCCGCCGAGCCAGGGCTCCAACGGTCTTGCGATCGCCGCGATGATCGTCTCCATCGCCGGTGTCGCGTCCTGCTGCTTCCTGCTGCCGAGCATCATCGGCTTGGTGCTCGGTGTCGTCGCGCTGAATCAGATGAAGCAGTCAGGCAACTACGAGGGCAAAGGCATGGCCCAGGCCGGTGTGTGGGTCGGTGCGGGCGGCCTCGTGCTCGGCGTTCTGTACTGGGTGCTCAGCTTTGTGGGCGTCGTCGCGGGGTGGTGAGTCGCCGAACGATCCGCAGCTAACGGCTCGCGCCGGCAACAGCTCGCGCCGGAAGCGGCTGATGCTGAAACGGCAGGACGCTGAAAACGACTGGCGCTGACAGCGACTCGCGTCCAGGACTGGCGCCGAATGGCTTGTGCCGAAACGACTCAGGGGCGCTCCCGTGCGGGGAGCGCCCCCTGAGTGTTTGCCGGGGTGGGTCAGCCCTTGACGACCTGGGTGCCGCCCGCGAACTTGTCGTGCCAGCCCTGCTTGTTCGGGTCCTGCTCGATGGTCACGGCGATGTAGATCATCAGACCGAACGCGACCAGGTTGCCCAGGCAGTAGACCACGTTCGCCGCGAGGAAGACGTTGCGCTTGAGCGAGGTCACCGGGTCGATCTTGGCCGCGCCGCCGGGCGCGACCACTCGCAGGCCGAGGATCTTCTTGCCGAGTGTCGCGCCCTGCGTGGTCTCCATGCCCACGAAGTAGGCCAGCATCAAGGCGCCGGACAGTGCGGTGGTGACGATATTGGCGACGAAGCCGCCGCCGAGCGCCGCCCCCACGAACGCGAGGAGGATGCCCGCCGGAATACCCACGATGAGGCTGTCGATCAGGCGCGCGGCGAAGCGCGGCCACAGCTCACCGGGCTGCGCACCGCCGAAACCACCTGCCCCGTAACCCTGCTGCTGCGCGTACTGCGGCTGGCCGTACGGATCCTGGTTGTACTGCGGCTGCTGCCCGTACTGCGGCTGCTGGCCGTAAGGGTCCTGGCCGTACTGGGGTTGCGCACCGTACTGCTGCTGCGGCTGCCCGTACTGCTGCGGCTGCTGCTGCCCGTAGGGGTCCTGACCGTACTGCGGCTGCTGCCCGTACTGCGGCTGGCCCTGCGGGTACGGCTGGCCGTACCCGCCCTGGGGATTCTGGTTGGGGTCGTACCCACCGCTCGTCATGCTGTGTCCTCGTGGTGATCGGTTGATCAGTGGTCAATTCGGTACGTTACGGACACCCACTGGGTTGCAACAACCCATCGACGGCCAGGATCCAAGGTTCTCGCGGCAGTCGCGCCGGATCGAAACGTTCGAGGAGCTGCGACGGCGTGCTCGCGGTATAGCCGAGCGAGCCGGCGAGCAAGCTCACAACCTGGTCGGGCGTGTTGCCCAGGGCGCGTCGGTCGGCGAGCGTCACCGCGCCGTCGCGCTTGGCCAGCCGTTGACCGTTTTCGTTGAGCACCAACGGCACATGCGCGTAGCGCGGGATGGGTAAGTCGAGCAGGCTCGCCAGGTAGGCCTGGCGCGGGGTGGACGGCAGCAGGTCGTCGCCGCGCACCACTTGGTCTACGCCCTGCTCGGCGTCGTCGACCACCACCGCGAGGTTGTAGGCGGGCGTGCCGTCGCCGCGGCGCAGCACGACGTCGTCGACCGGGCCTCGGTAGCGGCCGTGCAGGTCGTCTACGACCTCGAAGTCGGCGGCCGCGGCACGCAGGCGCAGCGCGGCGGGCCTGCCCTCGGCCCTGCGCCGGGCGCGAGCCTCGGGGCCAAGGGTGCGGCAGATTCCCGGGTAGGCGCCCATCGGCCCGTGCGGTGCGGTCGCGGCCTGCTGGATTTCCCTTCTTGTGCAGTAGCACTCGTAGGTCAGACCGGCGGCGGTGAGCCGCTCGATGGCGGCGTCGTAGTGTGGCAGGCGCTCGGATTGGCGCACCACCGGGCCGTCCCAGTCGAGTCCGATGGCAGCGAGATCGGCGAGCTGGCGTTCCGCCGCGCCGGGGCGCACCCGATCGAGGTCGTCGATCCGCATCAGGAACCGCCGTCCGCTCGATCGCGCGAACAGCCAGGCGAGCAGTGCGGTGCGCAGATTGCCCAGGTGCAGGTCGCCGGACGGGCTCGGCGCATAGCGGCCAGCGCCTCGGGCGAGTGAGTCGAGCTGGGCGGCGGGCACGACTGCCATGGTAGGCGTCCGCGCCGACGGTTATCGGACGCGCAGCCGCGGCTTGAGGTCGTCCTCGGTGATCGCGGCTCCGGAGTCCAACGCGGCGAGCAGCGTTTCGGCCCGCGCGATGAGTCCCGCGCCATCGATGTCATAGGGCAGCGTGCGGTTTCGGAGTTCTGTCGAGTCGTCCGCGCCGTCGTCATGACAATCGTCGTCCGAATTGCCGCTATCGCCTGGTTCGTAGGCCCGCAGTCGGCCGACCGCGCGACCGAGCAGGGTACGCGCGCCCTTCGGATTACCGCGTTGTATGTGTGTCAGACCGACCGCGTATTGCGCGAGTCCCTGCCACAGCATCCTTTCGGCGAACGGTCCGTTCTTCCATGCCGCCTCCAATACCTCGTGTGCATTGAATGCCAGACCGTCGTCCAAAAGTTGCTGGGCGAGGGTAAGGGTTTGCTGGGGCGGCAGATTCAGATCGTCTGGAATTCTCGGCACGCCCTCGCTACCGAGCGGTAGCGGGCGGCCGAACCGGTCTCGTGGGCGGGGGTTGCGGGCGCGACCTGCCTCGTCGCGTGGGCGTTCGACCATAAGATCCATGATCCACACGGTGTCCAGCCTGCGCCGCGAGGGGGCGGCCCTCGGTGCCTCGATCGACGGATCACGGACCAATCACGCCGGAACAAATGCATGCCGTCCGCGCCTTTTCGCCGGAAATCTCAGGACCGGCAATGTCTCCGCAACTCGAGGCCTTCGCAAGCTTGGCAAATAGGATGGTTGAACTGGCAAGAGACCGGCAAATCCTTCGGTGAACCTGCTAGGGTTTAGCCCGCGGGGGCAACCCGCGGGGCGTATTCGTCCCGAACTTCAGTGCGATACCGCGCACCGATATGGTTGCGCGCTACCACCAGGCGCACCACGGCATTCGACGTTCCACGCCGGATGCCGGTGCTAGTTAGAACGATCTCGGTTGGAAATTCCCGTTCTCGACGCAGCAAAGGAGCTAGTGCCGTGGAAGTTGATTTGACGGGCGCTGTGTGGCGTAAGAGCACATACAGCGGCCCCGACGGGAACTGCGTGGAAGTGGCATTTCTCGACGGCGGCAATGTGGCTGTCCGCGACACCAAGGACAAGGGCGTCGGCCCGGTCTTGGCGTTCACCCCTGGCGAGTGGGACGCATTCCTGAGCGGAGTATCGGCGGGGGAGTTCGGCAAGGCCTGAACATCAGGTCCGACGAGCTGTCAGCACGGGCCCCGGGTCCTATCGGCTCGGGGCCTTCGCGCGCTCGAATTCGACTGCGAGCTATTCGGTTTCGTCGTGGCCGTTTCCGGCGAAGCGATCCTGGTAGCGCCGCAACACCGCGAGCTGCCGGTGTTCCTCTTCGTGCTCGATGGCGAGGTTGCGGTTGGACTCGGCCACCGGATCGGCGCGCAGGAAGCTGCCCGTGCCCGGCTTGCCCGCCGAACCGAGGCGGTTCATCTTCTTCGGCACCGCAGCGCCCTGGTACTCCAGCGGGATCGGGTGGCCGTGTTCGTCGACCGGGCCGAGCGGCTGGTGCACCTCGATGTACTCGCCGTGCGGCAGGCGCTTGACGACGCCCGTCTCGATGCCGTGGTCGAGCACCGCGCGGTCGCTGCGTTGCAGGCCGAGGCACAGGCGGTAGGCGATGAAGTACGCGATCGGTGGTCCGAGGAGGACGCCGATGCGGCCCGCCCAGGTCGTCGCGTTCAACGAGATGTCGAACTTGTAGGCGATGATGTCGTTGACGCAGGAGATCGTGAGCACCACGTAGAACGTGATCGCCATGGCGCCGATCGCGGTGCGCACCGGAACGTCACGGGGGCGTTGTAGCAGGTTGTGGTACGCCTCGTGGTCCTTGGTCAGGCGCTTCTCGATCCAGGGGTAGGAGATGAGAAGGACGAACACCAAGCCCATGGTCAGCGCCACCCAGAACGAGGCGGGGACCGTGTAGCGACCCAGGTACAGCTCCCACGGCGGCATCAGGCGCGCCAGACCGTCGGTCCACATCATGTAGAAGTCCGGCTGCGAACCGGCGGAGACCTGGGAGGGGTTGTACGGGCCCAGGTTCCAGATCGGGTTGATCTGGAACAAGCCGCCCATGAGGCCGACGACGGCGAGCGTGAAGGCGAAGAACGCGCCCTGATCCGCGGCGAACACCGGGACGATGCGCGCGCCCACCACGTTGTTCTCGGTGCGACCTGGGCCGGGGAACTGGGTGTGCTTCTGGTACCAGACCAGTGCGATGTGGGCGGCGATCAGCGCGAGCATGATCCCGGGGAAGAGCAGCACGTGCGCGATGTAGAGGCGCGGGATGATGATCTCGCCGGGGAAGTCGCCGCCGAAGATCAGCCAGTGCATCCAGGTGCCGATCACCGGGATCCCGATCGTGATCCCCGAGAACGCGGCCCGCAGTCCGGTGCCGGACAGCAGGTCGTCGGGCAGCGAGTAGCCGAAGAAGCCCTCGAACATCGCCAGGATCAGCAGCAGCGAGCCGATCACCCAGTTCGCCTCGCGTGGCTTGCGGAAGGCGCCGGTGAAGAAGATGCGGAACAGGTGCACGATGATCGAGGCCGCGAACAGCAGCGCCGCCCAGTGGTGCACCTGGCGCACGAACAGACCGCCGCGCACCTCGAAGGAGATGTTCAGCGCGGTCTCGTACGCCCGCGACATGCCGACGCCGCGCAGCGGCTGGTAGGCGCCGTCGTAGGTGACGTGCGCCATCGATGGATCGAAGAACAACGTGAGATAGACGCCCGACAGCAGCAGGATGATGAAGCTGTAGAGCGCGATCTCACCGAGCAGGAACGACCAGTGGGTCGGGAAGACCTTGTTGATCGACCGCTTCATGAATGCCGCGCCCCGATATCGCTGATCCGCCGCATCAGCTTGTTCGCCGGCTGTTCGCGCGAGTCCGTTCGCCATGGCCGACACTCCGCTCGTGCGTGTGTGGAATGGGTCTACTACAGACGGTAGCAGCGTTGCCGCGCGGAATCGATAGTTTTCGGAAGGGCTATCGTCTCCCGCGTGAGTTCGATGGCGCCACAGGACGCGACCATGTTCTGGCTGTCGGCCCGAACCCGCAACGATCTGTTCCTCCTCTACAGCTTCGCCGACGCGGGCGCGCCGACCGAGACGCTGCGCACCGCCGTCGCGGCCCGCAGCGCGCGGATACCGGCCCTGCGGGTCCGGCTGCGCGAGACGCCCGGTGATCTCGCCTATCCGTCCTGGGTGCCATGTGAATACTCCGCGGACCAGTTCGTCGAGCACCCGCTGCCGCGCCCGGACTGGGCCGCGGTGGAGGCCGCGCTCGGCGACCTGCTCGGCACCGGCGTCGACGCCACCGTTCACCCGTGGAAGTTGCACGTCTTCCGCGGTGTCGCGGGGGCGCCCATGCGGGCCTCGGACGACGAGCTCGCCACCGTGGTGGTGCTTCAGATGTCGCACGCGCTGGCGGATGGGAGGCGGGCGGCGGGGATCGCGCGGGAGTTGTTTTCCGAGGGGGATGGGTACGACGGTGAGCCGAGGGCTGCGGGTGCAGCCGGTGGTGCATCGGCCGGACGCGCTGCGGATGACCGCGTTGTCGGCCGGTTGGCGGCGCGGATATCCGGGGAGTTCGCCGCCGATCGCGGGGAAGGGCACGTCGCCGAGGCGGCGGTGGATCGTGCGGAGGGGCAACCCGACGAGCCCGAAGAAGATCACGCGGCCGGGCCGTCCGCGGAGGATCACGCCGTGGGACAAGCTGCCAATCGGACGGCGGGAGAACTGATCGACCGGGCGGCCGACGAGTTCGTGACGGACGGGCAGGCGGGGCAGGCTGACGGGTCCGCGGCGGATCGCTCGACGGCGGAAGCCGATGAGCTCGCAGTAGATCGCGGAGCGCCGCAAGCCGCCGAACAGGCGGTGAGGACCGGCCCGACAGGCTTGGCTGCCGACAAGAACCGCGCGGAACTCCGGCAGGCGTTCGGCGGGGCAGCGGTTGCGCCAGTCCGTGGACGTGGCAGTTCCGGTACCACCGATGGGGTGCGGCGGGCCGAAGTCTCAAAGATCGCCGCTGAATTCTTTGCGACCCTGCGAGGTTCGCGGATTCCGGGCGCGGTGTGGGGTGCCGCTCGGATACCCGCCGGGATGGTTCGCACGGCGGTTCGCGGATATCGCGCGTATCAGGCGCAGTCGGAGTTGGCCGCGCTGACGGAAGCGGGAAAGGTGCCGCCGCCGGGTCCCGGGTTCGCGCCGAGCGCGGTGAACAAGATTGGGGCCGAAGGTGTTATCGACCATCGGGCGCGGATGATCGTGTGCGCTGCCGAGGAGCTTCGCGTTCCCGGCTGGACGATCACCGTCGTGGTTCTGACCGCCGTGTCCGTCGCGCTCGCCGAATACCTTGCGGTGCAGGGTGAGTCGGTTTCGCGACTCGGCTCTCAAGTGCCGATGGCGCTTTCGAGTGAGTCGTTGTCCCACAACAACTATCGGAGCCTCGGCGTCGAACTGTTCATCGACGAACCGGATCTGCGTCTGCGTGCCGACCGGGTCGCCGCCGCGCTCGCCGAACGGCGGCTTCGCGCCCAGCATCCGCTGCTGTCCGCGCAGGATCGCGTCACCGCCGTAACCCCGGCCCCCATCCTGCGCCGCGACGTCGACCGCTATCCCATAGACAGCGTGCCCGACTCGATCGCGGGCCACACGGTCGTCTCCAGCGTCCACCGCGGACCCGCCGATCTCACCTTCGGCGGCGGCCCGGTCCGCTGCACCGGCGGCTTCCCCGCCCTCGGCGCGGTCATGCACCTGACCCACGGCGTGCACGGCCTCGGCGACACCGTCACCGTCTCGATCCACGCCGACGCCGCGGTCATCGATGTGGATTCATACGCCGACCTGCTCCGCACGGCGCTGTTCGAGGTGACGGCGACGCTCGCGCACCGCTGAGGCGAACCTGCGGCCCGTCCGCTGCACCGGCCGCCTTCTGCTCCGCGCGATCGTGCGCCTCACCCGCGGCGTGCACGGCGTTGGCGACATCGTCTCGATTGGCGCCTACGCGGCGGTCGTCGATGTGGATTCATACGCCGACCTGCTCCGCACGGCGCTGGTCGAGGTGGCAACAACGCTCGCGGACCGCTGACCAGCGAACATGTGGCTCGGTCGCGCGAGCTGATCGCGCTTGGCGCTCCTTGCCTGGTCACACACGGCTCGGCCGCCGCCGCCCGACCGGTCGTGAGCCACAGCCCAACACAAGAGGCGCGCTCGGCCCCTCCAGTTCTGAGTCCGCCACCGCCCAGCCTCGATAGCCGCCTTGCCGGGGTGGCCGCTCCATCTGCGGGCAGCTGGCGGCACCGCTGTTGCTACTCCTCGTCGACCAACCGATCGAAGACCCGCGTGTAATACGCGACGAAGAACCGCCGCCCCATCAACCGCGCCATCGCCAACCCCACCTGGGACGACGGGCGAAGAGCGGTGTTGTCCCACACCCCGTGCACATCGCTGCCGCCGTCCTCGGCCGGCCGGATCGTCAGCTCGTGGAAACTGCCCGGCGCGAGGTAATCGCTGTCGACCACATGCATGCGCACCGTCCCCGGCGTCGACCAGTCGTAGCTCCAGCGCGCCGAGATCTTCGGAAAGTCCTGCCCCTCCAGCACGTCCGCGGTGTGCTCACCCACCTCGAACACCCGATACTGCCGCGCCGACAACGCAGGCCACCGCCGCGGCCGCTCCGCGGAGAAATCGGTGTACAACTCGATGACCTGCTCCGGCGAAGCCACGGTATGCAGGTCGAACTCGAACCGAGTACGCATCTCCCCTCACTGACCACCGAACCTCGCAGAGCCCGAGTCTAGGCCCGCCCACCTGCCCGTAAGTTCGCTTTCCGCCCACGCGGGGCGTGCTGGGGTTCATCTTGCGTTCGGTCGGGGGCGGTTGCCTGTAGGGTCTGGGACTCGTGGTGGACAGTGGAACTCTCGCTCCGCGCGAGGTGTACAAGTGGGGCTTCATCACCGGGCTCGGAGTGGTCGCGGGGTATGTCGCGGTTCTGCTGGCCAACGCTCGGCATTTCTATACCGACGACACCGAGTCCCAGTACGCCCCGCTGTGGGTGATGATGGGCAGGCGGCTGCGCGACGGTGATTTCCCGATGCTGGTGCCGGAGCACTGGATGGCGGGCAACTACGCCATCGAAGAGGCCGGCCTGCTGAATCCGCCGCAGCTGCTCATCGATCTGATCGCGCCGTCGGTGGACAACCTCGCGCTGTACGCCACGGTGGTCAAGCTGATCTTCGCGATCGTGCTCGGCCTCGGCGTCTATCGGATCTGCCTGGCGTACGGGTCGCGGGCGCCGTGGGCGTCTCTTGCGGGCGTCGCCATCCCGTTCAGCGGCTGGCTGCTGTTCTTCGACGAGGCCAGCTGGATGACCGCGTTCACCGGCACCGCCTGGTTGGCGCACGCGTGGGCGTCGGGCGTGCGGTACGCGCGCGGTCGCTCGGGGCCGATCCCCACCTTCGTCTTCCTGTATCTGGCCATCTCGGTGCAGTACATCTTCCCGGCGGTCGAGGCGGGAATCATGATCGCGGCGGTGGCCGTCGGCGAACTCGTCTACCAGCGGAAGTGGCAGCCGTCGCTGCGTTTGCTCGCGGTGTCGGCCTGCGCGGCGCTTGCCGGGCTCGCGACGTACCTGCCGAGCATGCTCTCGGCCAAGGTCACCTGGCGCGGCACCGCGCAGATCAACAACGAGCAGCTGCTGACCGTGCCGTGGTCGGAGTCGTTGAACGCCAGCCTGCCGAGCACCCTGCCCGCGTTCACCAGCTGGTGGGGTTACGTGCAGCCGATGCCGGTGGTCTACATCGCGTGGTTCGTCATCCCGGCGCTGGCCTTCGTCGACTGGCGCAAAGCCC
This sequence comes from Nocardia amikacinitolerans NBRC 108937, assembly GCF_001612615.1. Taxonomy (GTDB): domain Bacteria; phylum Actinomycetota; class Actinomycetes; order Mycobacteriales; family Mycobacteriaceae; genus Nocardia; species Nocardia amikacinitolerans. Next base: position 75,705 of record NZ_BDAU01000035.1, read on the forward strand.
TGGATTCGGCGCGCGAACTCACCGCACCCGCGCTGTTCACGGCGATCGTGCTGATGTGGACCGCGGGCCCCGGCGCCATCGGCCCGCTGCGCTGGCCCGCCCGCGTGCTGCCGATGGTGGCGCTCGGGCTGCTGGTGCTCGTCTGCGTGCTGCTCGGCCGCTTCGCGACGTTCGAGGACTGGCGCAGGCGCGGGCTGATCGCGGCGGGCTTGATCGGCTTGCTGTGGCTGCGTTCGGTTTCGGCCGCGCCGCAGGAGGTGGTGTGGCACGTGGTCGCCGCCGTCGCGGTGGCGGCGCTCGGCGCGGCCGTGGTGTGGCTGGCCCGAAATCGCGGCGCCGCGGCGGCGTGCGCGCTGGTGCTCGTCTCGATCTTCCCGATCGCCTATCTCCAGGTGTGGTCGGCCCAACCGACCCCGCTCGGCTGGAACCTGCCGGAGCAGCGTTCGCAGATGAAGGCCGCCTTCCCCGATTTCCCCGGCACCACCCTGCAACTGGGCGACCGCGGCCGTATCCCGCCCGCGGAACGCGCTTTGGACGGCGCGTACGGATCGCTGGTCTTCGGCAACTACGCCAAGGACCTGGAACTCACCTACGTCAGCGGATACACGCCGAACGGCCACTTCCAGTTCGGCGAAATGCTGTGCATGCTCTGGGACACCAGCGTCTGCCCCGACGCCTTCCGCAGGGCCTTCGCCGTCGAGCCGACCACCGGCAAGACCATCGTCGACCTGATGAAGGTGGACCGGGTCGTGCTGCACACCGCCCTGTTCCCGGACGCGCGCAACCAGCCCGCACCGCAGGGCTGGAAGTGGGTCGACTACCCCGGCCACGAGAAGTACATCGCCGTGCTCGAACGCGAGAACGGCCTGCTCTCGACGGTCGACGGCCGCATCTCCGCCACCGACGGCGTGACCGCCACCTCCCTCGCCGAATCGGACACCACCAGCCGGGTCCGGGTGAGCTCGGAGCGCGGCGGCCGGGTGGTGTTCGCGCGGCTCGGCTGGCCTGGCTACCGCGCCACCCTCGACGGCCGCGACCTCCCGGTCCAGAACGTCGCGAAAACTTTTGTCGCCGTGGACATTCCGGCGGGCACCCAGAACGCCGAACTGGAACTCGCCTGGCGGCCGCCCGGCTGGCAGATCGGCGCGGCGAGTGCGCTGGCCGGGTTGCTCGGCGTCGGCGTGCTGCACTGGCTGTATCGCCGAGGCCGCCGGGAAGACGAGCCCGACATGGCCCCGGCGGACGAGACCGGCGAGGCCGAGCTGGCGGACGCCGTCCGATGAACACCGTCGACCAGGCCGAACTGGATCCCGGGCCGCTGCTGCGCGTCGTGCGGCGGCAGGAGATCGCGTTCGCCATGGTCGGCATGGTGAACACCGGACTCGGCATCGCGCTGACGGTGATGTGGCTGGCGATCTTCGACGGCCGCGTCTCCGCCGCGCTCGCGCCCGCCGCCGCCTACAGCATCAGCATCGTGATCGCGTTCGTGCTGCACCGCACCTTGGTCTTCCGGGTGCGGGGGCAGGTGCTGCGCGATTTCTTCGCGTTCGTCGCGGTGAATTCCGGTGGGCTGCTGATGAATATGGTGCTGCTGCAAGCGGCCGTCTCGCTGCTGCACCTGCCGAGCATCCCGTCGGCGGTTGTGGTGATGGCACTGGTCGCGGTCGCGAGTTTCTTCGGCCACCGCCATATTTCGTTCCGGCGCAAGGCCGCCGAGCCGGTTTGATCGGTACGACGGGCTGTAGTCCTTTCGGGACGACGCGGCAGCGGGGCCGCACCGAGGCGCTGTAGCGGTGCGGCATGGAGGCGCTGTGGTGGTGCGGTGGCGGGGCGCTGTGGTGGTGCGGTGGCGGGGCGCTGTGGTGGTGCGGTGGCGGGGCGCTGTGGTGGTGCGGTGGCGGGGCGCTGTGGTGGTGCGGTGGCGGGGCGCTGTGGTGGTGCGGTGGCGGGGCGCTGTGGTGGTGCGGTGGCGGGGCGCTGTGGTGGTGCGGTGGCGGGGCGCTGTAGCGGCCCGGCGTCAAGGCGCTGTAGTGGTTCGGGCTGCGGGGCATTGTGGGCGTGCGGGGCAGATGCGGAGGCCAGGCAGAACGGTTGGTGGCCCGGCCTTTTCGCGCCTACGCGGCCGAAGCCGGAACGCGCTCGGCGGTGGGAAGCGGTTCGATGCCGAGTTCGGCCCGTGTGGCCTTCACGACCGACAGCTCCTGCTCCACGGTGCTGGCAATCGCCTTGTGCCACAGCGTCCGGATGTCGTCGAGGTCCTCGACGGTCGCGTCGGCGTCGAGGGTCAGCGTCAGTTTCTGGATGGTGATGTTCGCGGCCGCGGTGAGCGTGCGCAGCAGGTCTTCGCAGCGGTTGGGGATGCGCGGGCTCGCGAGAATGCGCAGGCGCGTGACAGATCCGCCGCACTGCCCGATGCTTTCGTGCAGCTCGAGGCCGAACCTGTCGATCTCCCCGATGTAGGTGAAGTCCTGACTGGACAGCTGCTGCCGGACCGCGGCCGAGGTCTCCAGCAGTGCGGAGACGGCCGCGAGCACCGATTCGCGCCGCCACTTCTCGTGCTCACGCTGTTCGGCAGACTCCGTATTCCGTTGCGCCGCTTCGATCGCGGCCCTGCTGCGCTGCTCGGCCGCCGCGTTGACCGCCTCCACGTTCCGCTGCGCCGCCTCGAGCGCGATGCTGCCGCGCTCGTCGGCCGCGTCGATCGCGCGACGGTTCGTGCGATTGGTGAGGAGGACGCCGACCAGCACGACGAAGGCGACGACCAGGGAACTGAAGAGGGGAAGCCACTGAGTCACCCCGGAATCATCGCAGCCGACGCGCCTTCCCGGCGTCGGCCTCGCCGACAACGCGTTCGGATGTCGGCGCGCCCGCGATGGCGGGCGGTGCATGCGAGGTCCGCAGGGACACCAGAATTCACGGCATTGACCTCGAGCAAAGTTGAGGTCCTAACGTCGGTCGCGGACGAAAGGGACACCGTGACAACACTGGTAACAGGCGCGACCGGCAACACCGGCCGCCATGTCGTGCAAGAGCTCGTGCGCCGAGGCGAGCGCGTCCGCGCGCTCACTCGCGATCCGGCCGCCGCGAAACTCCCGTCGGGCGTGGAACTGGCGACGGGCACGCACACCGCACCCGAGACCCTTGGCGCGGCGCTCGACGGAATCACCCGGTTGCACATCACCGTGACGGCCGGGCTCGCGGACGTCGGCGAGGAATTGGTCCGCCGCGCCGTCGACGCGGGCGTTCGTCGCATCACCGTCGTGTGGGGCGGCTCGGTCGGCCCCGTCGAGCAGGCCGTCGCCGACTCGGGTGTGGAGTGGACGCGCCTCGAACCGCAAGAGTTCATGTCCAACACGCTGACCTGGGTCGACTCGATCCGCGCCGAGGGCGTGGTCCGTGAACCCTACGACTTCCCGAGCGCCTTGGTGCACGAGGCCGACATCGGCGCGGTCGCCGCCACGGCGCTCGTCGAGGACGGCCACGCGGGTCAGGCCTACAACCTCACCGGGCCGGAATCGCTCACCTCGCACGAACGACTCGCGATCCTGTCCAAGGCGATCGACCGCGACATCGCCTTCGACCGGATCTCGCACCAGCAGGCGATCGACCGGCTCCTGACCATGGGCGTCTCCCAGGCCGACGCCGATTACGTCATCGGCTGGTACGCCGCTCCACCGACCGAAGCGACCACCGTCGACGACACCGTCCCCCGCGTACTCGGCCGCCCCGCGCGCACATTCACCGACTGGGCCGCCGAACACGCTTACCGCTTCCGCGCCTCCTGAGTCCCAACGCGGGTAAATCGGTGGGAGAGAAATGGCGGTTCACGAAGCGCTCACAACCGCCATTTCTAGCCCACCAGAACCATTCGAGCGACGGCAAGAACTCGGACATTTGCAGGCTCCGCGCGGTCGCCGCTGAATGGTGCTGTCGAGTAACGGCTTTCGCGCCGCGGTAGACGTAGTTTGGGGATGGCCCCGCGAGGCTGTCGACTACCGTAACCACTTCACCGGCGATTCGGTCGGCGAAGGTCCGTGGAATGGAGCCAACTGTTCGATGAAGTTTTCCGCACTACGCAGCATGGCCGCTCCGCGGACCGCGGCGCTTGCGCTCGCCGGCGCGCTGGCGGTGGCGGTGGCCGGAGGCGACGCTTCCGCGGAGCCGCAGAAGTCCTCGGCCGTAACGTCCGTGGTCAAAGAGGGGCGCACCTGGCACCTGAAGGTCTACTCCGCCGCGATGGACACCGAAATCAGGGTCGACGTGCAGCGTCCGGCCGACGAGTCCACGCCCGCGCCGAACCTCTACATGCTCAACGGCTTGGACGCCGGTGAAGGAACCGCCAGCTGGAAGGCCGCAACGCACGCCCTGGACTGGCTGGCAGACAAGCAGGTCAACGTCATCCAGCCCATCGGAGGTCGCGGCAGTTACTACACCGACTGGAGGCAGCGGGACCCGGTGCTCGGGCTGAACAAGTGGAAGACGTTCTTCACCGAGGAACTGCCTCCGCTGCTCGACGAGACGTTGCACTCGACGGGGCTCAACGCGCTGGCCGGTCTGTCGACGTCGGGCACGTCGGTGTTGCAGCTGGCCGAGGCCAAGCCGGGGCTGTGGAAGTCGGTAGCCGCCTATAGCGGCTGCGCGCAGATCGCCGACCCGATCGGGCAGCAGTTCGTCAAATTGGCCACCGAGACCTGGGGCGGTGGCAACACCGACAACATGTACGGCCCCGCCGACAGCCCGCTGTGGGCCGAGAACGACCCCGTCGTCAATGCCGAGAAGCTGCGCGGCACGTTGCTCTACGTCTCCAGCGGGAGCGGCATCCCAGTGCTGGAGGACGTTCAGTACTACCTGAGCACCGCACCCGGCCCCATGGGCGCGGTCAACCTGAGTCTCGGCGTGATCATCGAAGCGGCCGTCAACGGCTGCACCGCCAACCTGAAGAACCGGCTCGACTCGCTCGGCATCCCGGCGACCTTCGAGTTCACCCCGGTCGGCACGCACTACTGGCCGTACTGGGAAGAGGCTTTGCACGATTCCTGGCCGCTGCTCGCCAAGGGCATGGGGCTGAACGGCTGATGCGGACACGGGAGGAGTTCGGCGACGGACTCCTCCCGAGACCGCCATCCCCGTGGTGCGGGCGGCCCGACAGCGCGACGGTCGCATGCTTGGTCGCTTGCGGTGTCCCGCCTTCGGGAAACGACGGCAGGGCTGCGAATGCGAAACGGCCCAGGTCGGGAACGGGAAACCGTGTCCGACCTGGGCCGTTGTGGCGGAGGATAGGGGATTTGAACCCCTGAGGGCGTTAACCCAACCCGCGTTCCAGGCGAGCGCCATAGGCCACTAGGCGAATCCTCCGTGGAGCAGCATACCGGTTGCCCCCGGTCGGACACCAAATTGGGATCGGTATCCGGGGGAGGGGGAGGGGGTTCGTGCTGGTCGGGGCGGGTTCTCGGCGCGGTGGTCGGCAAGGGGTATGGCGGTGTTTCGGCCCCGTGCGGACGGGGCTACGCGGACCCGCTACACTGGCCGACGGATCCCGCGCGGCGCGCATCCTGTGAACTCCCCCAGGGCCGGAAGGCAGCAAGGGTCAACGGGCTCTGCCGGGTGCGCGGGGTCCCCTATATTCCGGCCGATGCCGAAGATCGGGCACTTGCCCTCAGTTCCGGAAGATCGCCGAACGGGTGCGGCCGTCCTCGAACCGCGGATGCCCGTAGCGCAGGCGGAGGTATCGCCCCAATTCCGAGCAACACACGGGTAACGTGGTCAACGGTCCACCGACGGTCGGACGACTTCGGTACGGACATCGACCCCAACGCCACTTCGCTGCTTCGAAAGGCTGCTCAGGATGCCCCGGCAAACGCAGATCGGTTTGATGAGCCATGAGGAGCTCGTGTCCGAACACGAGTCCCAGACCGCGAACTACGCGACGCTCAAGACCGAGAAGCTCACGCTGGACCTGACTCGCGGAAAACCTTCGCCGGAACAACTCGATCTCTCCGCGGAACTGCTCTCGCTGCCCGGTGACGGCGACTACCGCGACGGCACGGGCACCGACTGCCGCAACTACGGTGGGCTGCACGGTCTCCCGGAACTGCGCGCCATCTTCGGCGAGCTGCTCGGCATCCCCGTGGACAACCTGCTCGCGGGCAACAACGCGAGCCTCGAGCTGATGCACGACGTCATCACCTACGCGATGCTGTACGGCACCAACGATTCCGAGCGCCGCTGGGCCGCCGAGCCCACGCTGAAATTCCTCTGTCCCGCACCGGGTTACGACCGCCACTTCGCGATCACCGAGGCGCTCGGCTTCGAGATGATCCCGATCCCGATGCGCCACGACGGCCCTGACACCCACCGCATCGCCGAGCTGCTCGCCGCCGACCCGCAGATCAAGGGTCTGTGGGCGGTGCCGAACTACTCCAACCCGACCGGCGTCGTGTTCTCCGAAGATGTTGTGCGGGAACTGGTTTCGATGCCCGCCGCCGCGCCGGACTTCCGCCTGTTCTGGGACAACGCCTACGCGGTGCACCCGCTGACCGACACCGCCGCGCCCGTGTTCGACGTGCTCGGCATGGCCGCCGCCGCGGGAAACCCGAACCGGCCCATCGTGTTCGCGTCCACCTCGAAGATCACCTTCGCCGGCGCGGGCGTCAGCTTCCTCGGCGCGTCCACCGCGAACCTGGACTGGTACCTCTCGCACGCCGCGAAGAAGAGCATCGGCCCCGACAAGATCAACCAGCTGCGCCACCTGCGTTTCTTCAAGGACGCCGAGGGCGTGCGGGCGCACATGCAGAAGCATCGCGAGATCCTGGAGCCGAAGTTCGCCCTGGTGCTGAAGATCCTGGAGGACCGGCTCGGCGCGTCGAAGGTGGCGTCCTGGACCGAGCCCAAGGGCGGCTACTTCATCAGCCTCGACGTGCTGGAGGGCACCGCGGCCCGGGTGATCGCGCTCGCCAAGGACGCGGGTATCGCGCTGACCGCCGCCGGTTCGGCGTTCCCCTACCGAAACGACCCGGAGGACAAGAACATTCGCATCGCCCCCAGCTTCCCGAAGCTTCCGGAACTGGAGAAGGCGATGGACGGCCTGGCCACCTGCGTCCTGCTGGCGGCCACCGAGAAGCTGCTCGGCAAGTAGCGGCTGGCGGCTGCCCGACAACCAGCACCGAACAGCCGGTCGACAACCAGCACCGGGCGGCCGCTCATCGACCAGCATCGAGCGGCCGCCCATCGGCTGGCACCGAGACGCCGCTCGATGAATAGAACGAACGACGGCCCTCCGCACACCGGTGCGGAGGGCCGTCGGCGTAAGACGCTCCGACCAGACGCGTTCTACCGCGCTTCCAGCAGCGCTTTCAATCGCGCCAGATCCGCCCGGTTCGCCCGCCGCATGGCCGACTCCATGACCGGCGCGACCACCTTCCCGAAGCCAGCGGGCTCCCCGCGATTGCGCAGCGTCATCCGGGTGCCGGTCCCGGCAGCCGCCCACGTGTAGGTGGTCTCCATGGGAAACGGCCCCTGCGCGGTGCTCATCACCAGCCGCGAACCGGGCTCGTACTCGACGATCTCGTAGGTGTAGACCAGCCGCCTACCGAGGAAGTACGCGACGAACTCCATGCGGGAGCCCACCCGCAGCGGCGGCTCGGTCTGCCACTCGACGCTGCGGATGTTGGCGTACCACTCGGGCGCGTTCGTCGGATCCCCCGCGTACGCGGACACGACCTCGGGCGGCCGTTCGATGACGGTCTCGGTCAGCACGTCGACAGCCATCGCGTGCGCCTCAGTGCGGCTTATGCGCCAGCACCGCGAACATCGTCACCGACAGATGGATGTCGCCGCTGGCCGCGCCGCGCTCGAGATCGGCGAGCAGCTGGTCGCGCTGCGCCTCGGTGATGGAGCCCCGCGCCACCGCCATGGCCGAGATGCGGGTGACCAGCGAGCCGGCACCCACGCTGCGGTCCTGCACCAACGCGTGCGAGCCGATGTCGTCGACGACCAGGCCCGCCTGGGTCAGCAGGCCGGGCAGCCTGCGGCCGGAGAGCGGGTTCGTGGTCGCCGAGACCAGCGTGTCCAGCACCTGCCGGACCACCTGCCGGTCGCCGGGATGCACGATCGCGGTGTCCCAGTCGACGTCCATCACCACCGCACGCCCGCCGGGACGTAGCACCCTGGCGATCTCGTTCGCCGCGCGAGCAGGGGCGGTCAGGTGCTGGAAGACGCGCTCGCACAGCAGCGCGTCGAAGGAGTCCGCGCCGAACGGAATGCCGTAGGCGTCTCCGGAGTGGAATTTCGCGCGCGAGCCCAGCTGGGACGCGCGGCGCTCGGCGGAGGCGAGCAGGTGCGGATCGGGCTCGACACCGACCGCCTCGCCGGTCGGTCCGACGGCGTCGGCGAAGGCGATGACCTCCGAGCCGGTGCCGGAGCCGACGTCGACGGCGTGTTCGCCGGGTTGCAGTGCGAGCGCGTCGTGTGCCCAGGTGCGCAGCCGCCGGATACCGGGCAGCGTGGCCTGTAGGTCGCGCACGTCGACCAATTGATCCTGGCCCGCGCTGTCGAAGCGATCGGGGCGCAATGAATAGGTGTCCATGGGCGCGTATCCGTCCCTAGGTATTGCCGTCGTCTCAGGCATGGCCAGAGCCTACGCGCGGCTGTGGCGTGCCGCACAGCTGGACGCGGGTGAGATGATCGTCAGACGGAACGCGCCGACAAGCCGAAAGGAACGACGGTGACCGTCACACTGTGTCTCGCGCAGGAACCGGAGGCCGACAAGCTCCTGTCGGAGGACCCGTTCGCCCTTCTGACGGGCATGCTCCTCGATCAGCAGTTCCCACTCGAACACGCCTTCCGCGGTCCGAAGAAGATCGCCGACCGGATGGACGGGTTCGACATCCACAAGATCGCCGAGGCCGATCCGGAGGCGTTCGAGGAACTCGCCGCGACGCCGCCCGCCATCCACCGCTACGGACGCTCCATGGCGCGGCGCACCCAGGAACTGGCGCGCTATGTCATCGAGCATTACGACGGCGACACCGCCGCGATTTGGACGAACGGCGATCCGGACGGCAAGGAAGTGCTGCGCAGGCTGAAGGCGCTGCCCGGTTACGGCGACCAGAAAGCGCGCATCTTCCTCGCCCTGCTCGGCAAGCAGCTCGGCGTGCGCCCGAAGGGCTGGGAAAAGGCAGCCGGGGCGTATTCGGAGAAGGATTCGCGACGCTCGGCGGCCGACATCACCGATGCTCAGTCCCTGCTGGAGGTGCGGGCGTTCAAGAAGCGGATCAAGGCCGAAGCTAAGGAATCCGCGGCGAAATAGCGCAACGCGCACGGCCGGAGCGAAGGCGGCGGTGCGCATTTTGCTCGGCGGTTGCCCATTCCAATCTCGCTGCTTTTTTCCCTCGTCCCGAAGGCGCCGGTGCTCGATGCTTTTCCCTCGAACGAGCTCCATCGGATGAGGGATAGCAGTACGTATGAGAATCAGGAAACTCGCCGTGGTCGCGGCACTCGTGACCATGGCGACCGGTGTCACCGCGGGGACCGCGATGGCCGGGCCGGAGACCTCCGCCGGTGACGTCGTCAACTTCACCGCGACGCAGACCGAGACCGCGGCGATCATCAGCACCGACGCGGGCGCGATCGTCGCCGAGGACGGCGCGCTGAAGATCAAGGCAGCGGACGGCACCGTGGTCGCTGGCACGCCGCTGAAGTTCCGGCTCGACGAGTTCGAGTTCCCGATCGCGGCGCAGATCTCCGATCGCACCGCGACGCTGACGCCCCAGCTCGATCTCGGTCACGCGACCTACAAACCGGTCGCGCTACCGTTCGAGGACAAGGCGCCGTGGAAGTCCGAGTACGACCGCGAGGTCGCGGCCTGGACCCGGTTGACAAGCACCATCAGCATGGGCGCCACGATCGGCACGCTGGTCGGCGGCCTCGGTGGCGCCGCGGTCGGCTGCGTGGTCGGCGGCATCCTCGGTGGCGCGGCGGTCGGCGGCACCATCGTCGGACTGTTCGGGCCCTTCCTGCCCGCCGCTGCCGTCGGCTGCATCGCCGGTGCGGCCGCGGTCGGTGCGCTCGGCACCATCGCGGGCCAGATCTTCGTGACGGCGCCGGTCGCCATCGGTGCGGTCGTTCAGTACTTCTCGACGGTCAACGCGCCGTTCAACGCGCCCGCGAAGTAGTCCGTTCGACCGCGCCTGGAAAACGGCCCCGCCCAATGCCTTTCGCTTGGGCGGGGCTTCGGCGTGCGCGCCTCTGACCAGGCGAAACGCTGTGTCCTCGCACACCGAGGAGCGCGGATGCTTGGTGCGCCGGTGAATTCGGTGTTACCTTTTTTTCATGTCCATCAGCAGCCCATCCGCCTTGCGGGTCACCTACGTGACCGCCGCGCTCGGCCTGCGGCTGCCGCTGACCAGGGAGCTGTGTCGCTCTCTTCGTCGCAGCTGAGCCGCCTTTTCGGCGTGCGCGCTGCCTCGTCGCCGCTTCTGTAGGCACGTCCCGTTCGCAGGCGGGACTTCAGCAAGGACTCTTCATATGTCGATCCCTACCCTGGAACGATCCGCTTCGCGGGTCGCCACCGGCCGCGTCCGTGTCCAGCGCCCCGTCGTCGCTCCGGAACTCCGCATCTCCGACAATCCGGCGGCGGCCGTGCTGCGCGCCGCGACCGGTGGCCCCATCTCGCGCGACAATGCCGCGCGCGCAACGGGTTCGAGCATCGCGACGGTCAACCGCCAGGTGTCGGCGCTGTTGAACGCCGGACTGCTGCGTGAGCGTCCGGACCTGACCACCTCGGGTGCGGTCGGCCGGCCACGGGTGCCGTTCGAGGTCGACCACGACACCTATCTGACCCTCGGCATCCACATCGGCGCCGCCGCGACCAAGATCGTCGCCGCCGATCTGCGCGGCCGGATCCTCGGCGGTCTCGCGATCGCGACCCCGCAGACGGGCCAGGAATTCGCGACGACGACCGTCGCGCGCAGCGCGAAAGCCTTTCTGCAGCGCTGGCATCGGCGAAAACCGCTGTGGGCGGGTGTCGCGATCGGTGGCCGCGTCGACCCGCTGACCGGCGTGGTCGACCACCCCAAGCTGGATTGGAAGGGCGCCCAGGTCGGCGCGGTGCTCGGTGACGTGCTCGAGCTGCCGGTCTCGGTGGCGCCGCACGTCGAGGCGATGGCGGGCTCGGAACTGCTGTTGCCGACACCGGAACCGCGCGAGGGGCAGCAGCGCGGCAGCAGCCTGTTCTTCTATGTCCGCGAAACCGCGGGTATCGCAGTCACTCTCGACGGCCGCGTGCACACTCCGAGCAACGGCCCTGGTTCGATCGCGCACCTGCCCACCGGCTCGGACGTCGAATGCACCTGCGGACGGCGCGGCTGCTTGGAGGTAACCGTCGGTGACCGCGCGCTGCACGCGCGGGCGGTCGGGCGCGGAATCATCCCGGCGTACAACGGAACCGCGGGCTCGACCATCGCGGACCTGTACCGCGCGGCCGCGGGCGGTTCGGTCCCGGCGCGCGAACTGCTCGCCGAGCGAGCCGCCATGCTCGGCAGCACCGTCGCGCTCGTGCGGGACATGCTCAACCCGGATCGCGTCATCCTCGGCGGGCAGGCGTTCACCGGCTACCGCCCCGGCATCGCGCACGTCGCGGAGGCGTTCCGGCGGAGCTCCACCCTCCCGCCGACCGACATCCGCATCAGCGGATTCGGCGGCAAGGTCCAGGAATTCGCCGCCGTGGTCACGTCGCTCAGCACGCTCTACGCCGACCCGCTCGCCGCCATGCGCCGCAGGTTCCCCGACTGACGCCGAGTTGCGATCGCCGACCGGTACCGACCTGCGCTGGCCGATCGACGGGTCGCGTTTGCCGGTCGACACAGCCTGCGTTAGCCGATCGACACGGCCCGCGTTGGCCGATCGACGCCGGGCTGCGTTGGCCGATCGACGCCGAGCCGCGACAACGAGGTGCGTTGGCGGGTGCCGAGCCGCGTCGCCTATCGACGCCGATCTGTGTTCGCCGACTGATCGCGTCGAAACGTCGAAGGCCGGGTGTTTTCGGAGAACCCGGCCTTCGGCGTGCGTTCGTCAGCGGGCAGACGATCCGGTGAACAGTCCCTCGAGCGCCGTGATGAAGAACGGGAAGTGGGCGGCGAATCGGTGCAGGTTCTGGTCGCTTTCGAAGCTGCCGAACCAGTAGAGGCCGGGTTGGGCGTCGGCGGCCGGGTTCAGGTCGCGGAAGGCGCGAATCCAGTTGTCGGCGCGGCCGCCGACCACGGTGAACGGCAGCGCGCGGGAGAACACCGTCTCCTGGTCGGTCGGCGGAATCTGTTCGCGCCGAGTGGCGTCCAGCCCGCGCTGCAGTGCGCGCACCTGGCCTGCCAACCTGCGACCGTCCTGGGTGCGCACCGGTAGGTACTTCGGCATCAGCACGGTCGCCACGCCCGCGAGCAGGATCGCGACGCCGACCAGCGCGGAGCCCGAGGTGACGGCCAATCCCACCGTCGCTGCGATGCCCGCGACGATCAGCGCGCCGCCCACCCAGACCGGAAGCCCGATGCGGGACCGGTCGGCGAAGGCGCCGCGGCGCACCGCGTCATCGATCATGGCCTTGCGGATCGGCTCGGCATGCACCCGTCCCGGCGCGCGCAATTCGGCGACGGTGACCGCGTCGGCGCCCTCCGGCAGCAGCGCCGCGTACACCGCCTTCTCGTAATCGCGCAGCTGGTCGTCGGCGGCGTTCACCCTGGTGATGCGCCAATCGTTCTCGCCACTCGGCGTGATCCAGATGTAGCGTCGCACCGCGAGATCCACCACGGTGGCGGCGATATCGATCGGGTCGGCGTGCTCGTCGAGCAGCACGCCCGCCTCACCGGGCAGGATGCCGTCGGGCGAGGTGAACTGCACCTGGTTGCCGTCGCGCAGCAGCGGGTCGACGGTTTCGGAACCGCTTCCCGCCGCGGCGTTCTCGCGACGGGCGCGCAGCACGAACGCGGCCAGACCGGCAAGCGCGAGCAGCAGCACGCCGAAGGCGGCCAGCACCGGACCGGTCACCGAGAACGGACCTGGCGCGCCCTTGTCCTCGATGTCGGCGTTCGCGGGGACCGTGCCGGGCGGAAGTTGCAGGGTCAGGTCGATCGCGTCGCCCTTGTGCAGGTCGGTCTGCTCGAGCCAGAGCACGCCGTCGGCCTCGATGCGCACGTCGGCGCACGGCCTGGTGTTGCCGGGCGGCCCGAGTTTGCAGTCCACGATGGCCATTTCGTAGCTCGGGCTGATCACCGAGGCGCTGATGGACGCGATGTCGGCGTTCATCACGCCGAGCCAGTGGAACACCTGGGTGCCGGGTGCGTCGCTGACGGTGTTGTGGATCGAGTACTTGTAGCTGGACTCGCCAGGCTTGGCTTCGATGGTGAACTGATCGTTGGCGACCGTCGCGGTGCCCGCGCCCTGCGCGTCGATATCGGTGACCTCGAACCGCCGTTCCACGTCGTCCTTCAACTGAAGACGCAGGGGCAGCGACATCTTGAACGATTCGCCGGGCGGCACGGTCACCGTCTCGTCGACTTCGAGCACGCCCTCGCGGCTGAGTTTCAGATCCGCGACAATGGTCACACCCTCGGGCGTCGGTTCGCTCTGGGCACCCGGCGCGGTCGCCACCAATCCCGCGAAGGCGAGAATCAGCGCGCCCGCGGCGGCCCCCCGAAATGTCAGCATGGGTGCCTACTCTAGACAGGTTGCTATTCTTCGTCAGCGGCTGTCGACGATCACCTAGGGCGAGGGGGTACGGGGGAGTGACCCAACCACCGTACGGATATGGACCGGTTCCACCTGGTGGATACCCCGCTCCGCCGCCCGGCTACGGGCCGCGTCCCGGTTATGGCCCGCCACCCGGATACCCGCCGCAGCCCGGTTACGCGCCGCCGCCCGGGTACGGTCAGCGCCCGGGATACGGTCCGCCGCCGGGCTATTCGGCGCCGCCCGGCTACGGCCAGCCGCCCGGGTATCGCCCGCCGATGCCGCCCCCGATGCCGTACGGCCCGCCGGGTCGTCCGCCGCAGCCGCCGCGCAAGGGCGGTGGAAGCAAGATCGTCTCGCTGCTGCTCGTCGTGGTGTTCCTGGTCGCGGGAGCGTTGGTGCGCACCGCGATTCGCAGCGACCGCAACGACCGCGCCTCGGGACCCTCGCCCAGCTTCACCTACACCCCGGACGGTTCCCAGGGTGCCCCGGAGACGGGCAACAACCCGCTGCTCACCGATCCGAACGCGACGCTGCTCCCGGCCGACTGCGACTACTCCCCGTGGAGCACGCAGGTCGAGACCGCGCGCAAGTTCTTCGAGACCGCGGCGGGCTGCCTCGAGGCGGCGTGGAAACCGGTGTTGCAGAAGGCGAATCTGCCGTTCACGCCGCCGACGCTGAACGTCAGCACGTCCACCGCGGGCATCTCCACCCCGTGCACCGGCACCACCACCAACTTCGCCGCGTTCTACTGCCCGGCGAACAAGACCATCTACATGCCGATCAGCCAGTTGCAGACCGATCTGTTCAAGGACAACTGGGTGGTCTACCTGTCGGTTTTCGCGCACGAGTACGGCCATCACGTGCAGGCCGTGTCCGGCATCCTGCGCAAGGCAAACAGCGAGCGGGTGGACGCGGGCACGCGCAGCCAGCGCGGACTGGAGCTCTCGCGGCGAATCGAGTTGCAGGCGCAGTGCTTCAACGGCATGTACCTCGGCTCCTCGGAGGACGGCGGCGCGCTCACCACCGCGCAGATCGGCGTCGCCAAGCGCGACGCGCGCGGTCGAGGCGACGGTCCGACCGACGCGCGCGATCACGGTTCCTCGGAGAACAGCGGCGACTGGTTCGAAGAGGGCGTCGACAAGAACCGCACCAACCAGTGCAACACCTTCACCGCGCCCGCCAACCGGGTGAGCTGAGATGACAACGCCGCCATACGGTTACGGACATCAGCCACACTATCCGCCGCCGTACGGCCCACCCGGGTACGCGCCACCGCCGGGATATCCGCCGCCGGGCTACCCGTACCCGGGGCACGCGCCCGCGCCGTATTGTCCGCCGGGCTATGCCCTTCCGCCTTACGGCCCGCCGGGTTACGGGCGTCCGTATCCGCCGCCCAGACGCGGAGGTGGTCTGGGGGCGGCACTGGGAGTGCTGGGGATCTTCCTGATGGTCGGCTCGCTGATCGCCGCGGCGATCGCGGTGGCGGCCAGTGAGAGCGAGAACGACCGCAGGACAACGGCGTACACGCCCAGCTTCACCTACACCCCGACAGTTCCCTCATCGTCCGCGACGACGACCACATCGGCGCGTCCGACCACCCGGGCGAGCAGTTCGGTCCGCACCACCTCGGCCACGCCGACCAGACCCGCTGGGCCGCAACCGGTCGCGAAGCTCGGCGATCATCCGATGTTCAGTAGAAACGAAATCGGCCTGAACAACATCAGATGCAGCTTCCCTCGGTACAGCTCGAATCCCGACGTCGCACGAGCGTTCTTCCAGGCGGGGCTGGCTTGCTTGGATGAAATGTGGAAGCCCAACATGGGCGTGTTCAATCTTCCGTTCTCCACTCCTGGCCTGGTGGTCAAGGCGAACAAAGAAGAGCTGAGTTCGCCGTGCCGCTCCGGCCCGGCGTCCAGCGAGGCTTTCTATTGCTCCTCCAGCAAGACCATCTACATGGCGATGAACGGCTTGATCGACAACACGACGCCCTACCCCGCGATGGAAGCGCTGGCGATCCTTGCCCATGAGTACGGCCACCACGTGCAGGGCCTGACCGGAATCCTTGGGGCCGTGCACGATCGGCGTTACAACCTGGGGGCGCGAACCGCGGCCGGCCTGGAGATGTCGCGCCGACTGGAGCTGGAAGCCAGTTGTTTCGGTGGTATGTATCTCGGCTCGGCACAGTTCGCCGGCTCGTTTTCCCCTGCGGAGGGCTCGGCAGCGCTCCAAGATCATTACCGTCGTGGTGATCACCCCGGCAGGGAACGCGATCACGGCAGTCCCGCGCACAACGGTAGTTGGTACGAGCACGGCTACAAGACGAACCGGAACTTCCAGTGCAACACTTGGCTGGCGCCGTCCGACGAGGTGTCCTGAGCCGTGAGATGGTTCGACCGAAGGTCGCATTCGGTCGGTCTCGGCGCGTGACGGTGACATTCGGTCGGCCCGGTCAGGATGTCGTACGCCAGTGCGGGAGATTTCGGTCCAGCCAGGCGTCGGCCTCGTCGGGGGTCGGGGTGCTGCCGATCATGTTCAGCACCGTGTGTCCGAGGCAGGCCGCGGTCATGATGCGATCGGCGAATTGCTCGTGATCGCCCCACGGCAGATGGGGTTTCGCGATCAGCAGCGAGGCGACGCCGTGCGCGACGGTCCACATGTCGAGCACGATCGGCAGCGGGTCGCCCTGCGCGATCGAGCCCTCCGCCATGCAGGCGCGCACGGTCGCCGCGAAATGCTGGAACGCGCCGCTGGTGAGCACCTGGTCGACCGCGCTGCCGCTTTCGGTCGGCCCGGTCGCCACCCGGTACTGCTCCGGGTGCTCGAGCGCGAAGCGCACGTAGGCGAGGCCCTGGTCGCGCAGCTGATTCATCGGCGAAACGGCGGGGTCGATTGCCGCGCGCAGCGCCTCGGCCAGATCCTCGAAGGCCGTGGCCACCGCCGCCTCGATCAGTTCGTCCTTGTCGGCGAAGTGCCGGTAGATCGACGGTGCGCTCACCCCGACCAGCTTGCTCACCTCGCGGATCGACACCGCGTCGGCCCGGCCGGTGCGTGCGAGCAATTCCACTGTGGCGGTGAGTATCTCGGTACGCAACTGGGCGCCGGAACCGCGCGGTGATCGAGGTCGGCGGCGAAGGGTCATGAGCGTCCCGCGTGCTCCGGTTCCCGTGCGATGGTGCGGTGGTCGACGTCCTCGGTGAGGCCGATCTTGTCGTGCAGCCGGACAAGCGGTTTCGGCGCCCACCAGTTGGCCGAGCCGAGCAGGCGCATCAGCGCGGGCGCGAGCAGGGCGCGGATGATCGTCGCGTCGACGAGCACGGTGAGGGTAAGGCCGAGACCCATCAGCTGCATGAACGAGACGTTCGAGGTAACCATCGCGCCCAACACGATAGCCATCAGCACCGCGGCGGCGGTGAAGATCCGGCCGGTGCGCGCGACGCCGATGGCCACCGCGCGATCGTTGTCGTGCGTGCGCAGCCACTCCTCGCGGATCCGCGAGAGCAGGAACACCTCGTAGTCCATGGACAAGCCGAAGGCCAAGCAGAACATCAGGATCGGCATGGTCGGCACCATGTAGCCAACGGCGGTGAAGCCGAGCAGGTTCGACAGGTGCCCCTCCTGGAACACCCACACCATCGCGCCGAAGGCCGCCGCGAGCGACAAGGTGTTGAGCGCCAACGCCTTGATCGGCAGCACGACGCTTCCGGTGAACAGGAACAACACGACGAAGGTCGCCAGCACGATGAGCGCGCCCGCCAAGGGCAGCCGGTCGCCAAGCGCGGCAAGCGAATCCGCGTTGACCGCCGCCGCGCCGCCGTACAGCGCGGGCGAGGGGGCGGGCACCGCCTTGATCGCGTCCAGCTGACGTTCGCCGTCCGGGGAGAAAGGATCGGCGTAGCTGACGACGGTGAGATAGGCCCCCGTGTCGTTGGCCATGCCGGGCGGCGCGACACCGACCCGCGCACCGTTCGCGAAGGTCCCCGCGCTGGACAGCACGGCGGGCACGTCCGGCAGCTCGGACAGTCGCGCGGCGTAGGCGCCCACCGCCGCCGCGTCACCGGTGTAGCCGTCCAGCACGATCGTGGTGCTCGCGCCGGGGTCGGCCTGCGGGAAGTGCGCGCGCAGTTCGTCGCCGACCTGCCTGCTGGTCGACGACGTGGGCAGCACCCGGTCGTCGGGGTAGCCGAACTTCACCGAGAGGAACGGCGCGCCGAGGAAGAGCAGCAGCGCGATGATCACCACGGCCACCGGCATCGCGTACCGCATCACCACCGTGACCAGCCGGTACCAGCCCGACTGCTCCGGCGGCACCGGGCCGGCGGGCGCCGGTCGGCGGAACAGCCGGCGCAGCGGGACGCGCAGGTCGAGCGCGTTGACCCGGTAGCCGAGCAGCACAAGCGCGGCGGGCAGGATCACGATCGCCGCGGCGGCGGCGGTGACGACCACCGCGACGCCCGCGTAGGCGAAGGACTTCAGGAAGTACAGATTGAACACGCTCAGGGCGGCCAGCGACAGCGCGACGGTGAGCGCGGAGAACAGCACCGTCCGCCCCGCGGTCTGCACGGCGCGGATGGTCGCCGCCGTCGGGTCGAGGCCGTTGCCCAGTTCCTCCCGGTACCGGCTCACGATGAACAGGCTGTAGTCGATCGCCAGCGCGAGCCCGAGGGCGGTCGTCATGTTCAGCGCGTAGATGGACACGTCGGTGACCAGGGTGAACAGCCGCAGGATGGCGAGGGTGGCGGCGATCGCGAACAGGCCGACGGCCAGCGGAAGGGACGCCGCGACCAGGCTGCCGAACACCAGAACCAGCACGATCATCGACAGCGGTATCGCGATGCCCTCGGCGACGGCCAGGTCGCGGGTCGTCTGCTCGTTGACGTCGTGGTAGATCGCGGCGATGCCGCCCTGGCGGACGGTGATGCCGTCGGCGGTGCCGGTCAGCTGTTCGGTGAGCTCGCCCGCGGTCTTCTGGACGGCGGTCTCGTCTCCGGCGAGGAACGCGGCGATCAGTGCGCTCGATCCGTTGTCGGTGCTGCGCAGCGCGGTCGAGAAGGGCGGCGGCGTCGTCCAGTAGGACTGGACGGTCCGCACCTCATCGTGTGCGCGCAGTGCGTCGACCAGCCGGAGGCCCGCGGCCCGCGCTGCCGGGCTGTCGACGCCGTCCTCGGCGCTCACCAGCAGCACGAAGTTTGGGGAGGCGCCGCCGAAGTTGTCCTCGAGCATCCTGGTGACCTGCGAGGATTCGGCGTCGTCCGAAGTGAATCCGCCGGACTTCAGGTGCGCTGCGGCGGTGGCTCCGAAGAGACCGCAGCCGATCACCAGTGCCAGCGCGGTGATCAGGATGGCGCGCGGGTATCGCGTGGTCAGTACTGCGATCCGATAGAGCATCGCGGCTCCCCTCCGTGAGTTAACGGGGTTAGCGTAACGCCGTTAACCAACGGATGTCGAGGGTGGAGCCGCGGTGGCAGCGTTGGGGATCGACGCTCAGCCACGGTTCTTGCGGGTCAGCGCGCGCCTGCCACGGCGGCCGGGTATCGGCAGATCGTCCTCGACGGCGACCCATTCCGCGGTGGTGAGCCACAGTTCCTGCGCCCGCGCGTCGGCGGTGTCGTGGAAGACGCGCCGCCCGCGATCGTCGCGCAGGTCGCGGGCGAGGCTGGACCAGCGCGGCGGGCGGCCGTGCTCGTCGAGGTGCTCGGCGAGATAGCCGGTGACCAGCGTCCCGATCGTGTTGACCGGCCGCAGCGAGACCCGGTTGCCGTATTTGGCGGCGTGGAAACGCCTTGCCGCGCAGAGGGATTGCGGATTCGCGTTGGACGCGATCCAGCCGGCGCGCTGGGCCCGTTCGATCAGCCACAGATGCTTGACCGCGTTGGGCGCGATCACGCCGATGCGCTCCTTGATCAGCGTCGTCACCGGCTCCGAGGAGAGGATGTCGCGGCGGGTGGGGCCGGTGCCGTGCGCCATCCAGTGCTCGTGCGCGAGACGGGCGAGCACGCGGCCGAAGTCGTCGATGCTGCGTTGGGCGCGGCGGCCGAGGCGCTCGATGCGCTCGGCCTCGCGGCGCATCTCGTTCTGCGCGGTGAGGGTGCGGATCGCGGCCATGGTCGGCACCTGACCGCGTTCGAGTAGTTCCAGGATGGCCGAGGCGGTGGACGGGTCGGCGGCGGCCGCCACCGGCAGCGAGTCGCGCTTGAGCGCGAAATCCTGGGGGCTGATCGCGCGGCTGAGCAGTCCGACGGCGGCACGGTCGTCCGCGAAGTCGGTATTCGAGAGCCAGGCGGCGGCGATGTCGTCACACGACGGCACGGGAACGTTCCTCCGATATACGCGGTGGGAGTTCGGCGATGTCGCCCTGGGGCCGGAAGATTGCCCAGGTTGTGCCCCGGTCGGGATGAGGGACCGGCCGGGGTCACCAACCTGATGAAGGTTTGGCTACCGAAGTTGCCAATAGCCACCGTAGCCAGGGGCGCCGGTAACTGTCACCCGGGTTGACTTATTCGTTATCTCGGTAAAAATCGGATAAACCGGGGCGTGAGTACGCATCTCCGCTGGCTGGAGAGTTAAACGGACGGTTACGCCGCCGTGCGGATGGTCCATGACTTCAAGATTGCTGTCGAGTTGCCATATCGTGAGAGGAACGAAGCGGCGGAAGAAGTCTCCGAGAATTATGTGATCTATATCACAAATTCGACCAGTTTCGCGATGCTGCGCTCGAGGCGCGAAGGTCCGCGGCGGGCTGTAGGTCGTGAGCCCCCGGTCGCCGCCCGCTTTGTCGGTGGTCGCCGGTAACCTCTGGCCGTGGCTCTGTACCGGAAGTACCGACCGGCAACGTTCGCTGAGGTGGTGGGTCAGGAGCACGTCACCGACCCGCTGAGCACCGCGCTCGACACCGGACGGATCAGTCATGCCTATCTGTTCTCCGGACCACGGGGCTGTGGCAAGACCTCCTCGGCTCGCATCCTCGCGCGGTCGCTGAACTGCGTGCAGGGCCCGACCTCGCGACCGTGCGGCGTCTGCCCGTCCTGCGTCGCGCTCGGTCCGGGCGGACCGGGCAATCTCGACGTCATCGAGCTCGACGCCGCGAGCCACGGCGGTGTCGACGACACCCGCGAGCTGCGCGACCGCGCCTTCTACGCGCCGGCCGAATCCCGGTACCGCGTCTTCATCGTCGACGAGGCGCACATGGTCACCACCGCGGGCTTCAACGCGCTGCTCAAGATCGTCGAGGAGCCGCCTGCCCACCTGATCTTCATCTTCGCCACCACCGAGCCCGACAAGGTGCTGCCGACCATCCGCTCGCGCACCCACCACTACCCGTTCCGGCTGCTGCCGCCCGCGACGATGCGCGGGCTGCTCGGCAAGATCTGCGAACAGGAAGACGTACCGGTCGAGGAAGCGGTGTACCCGTTGGTGATTCGCGCGGGTGGCGGCTCGCCGCGCGACAGCCTCAGCGTGCTCGACCAGCTGCTCGCGGGCGCCGGGCCGGAGGGCGTCACCTACAACCGCGCGGTCGCGCTGCTCGGCGTCACCGACGTCGCGCTCATCGACGACGCCGTGGAGGCACTGGCCGCGGGCGACGGCGCCGCGCTGTTCGGCACCGTGGACAGCGTCATGGAGGCCGGGCACGATCCGCGCCGTTTCGCCGTCGACCTGCTCGAGCGCTTCCGCGACCTGATCCTGTTGCGCGCGGTGCCCGACGCCGCCGACCGCGGCCTGGTCACCGGCCCCGGCGACGTGCTCGACCGCATGCGCGACCAAGCCCAGCGCATCGGCCCAGGCACCCTCACCCGCTACGCCGAACTGCTGCACGAGGGGCTCGGCGAGATGCGCGGTGCGACCGCACCGCGCCTGCTGCTCGAGGTCGTCTGCGCCCGCATGCTGCTGCCCTCGGTCTCCGACACCGAATCCGCCACCCTCCAGCGCCTGGAACGACTCGAACGCGGTTTCGCGGGCGGAGCCGTCGCCCCCCGCCCGCCCACCGCCTCCGCCGCCGACGTGCCCCCCAGCGCCGCGCCCGCTCCGGCCCGCTCACCGGGTGAGCCCTCGCGCCGCCGTGGTGCGGAGGCGCTCGCCGCGCTGCGCGAGAGCAAGACGCGTGGCGCGAACTCCGGACCGGACGAAAGCGGCACGGTTGCCTCCGGTGGAGCGGTCGGTCAGGGCAGCCCGGCACCGGACGCCGATGCGCGGGAAGACGTCTCCGTTCACCGGCCCGAGCGGGCTGACGCCGCCGTCGTGGGTGCGCCCATCGCGCAGCAGGACGCTGTCAGGGCGAACGCGGGCGATACCGGTGTCGAAGCGGGGCAGTCGCCTCCCCGGGCTGCCGACGAGGGCTACGCGAAGGCCGCAACCGGGCAGCCCGCACCCGGAGACGGACCCGCCGGGGGGCGAAACACGGCGGCGGTTCACTCCGCGCCAAGCGCCGTCCAGGCCGATGCCGATATCCAGGGCAACGCGGACGCGCCCGCCGGGCGTTCCGCAGCCTCGCAGGACGGACCCGCCGAAGGCCGCGGCACGGCAGCGGGGGTGCCGGTCGAATCAGCGCCGAGCCGCGACGCGGCTGGGGCACGTTTGGTCGAGCGGTCCGCGACTACGCCCGGTTCCGCCGAACGTACGGGATATGAAGCGGCGCAAGAGGTTTCCGATGCAGCGGCCGCTTCCGGTCAAGTGCCCGGGGGCTCGGCGGCGGGTCGCGGGGGTGACGACGTGCCGGGCGCGCGGGCTGCCGCGGGCGCCGAATCGATGGCCGCGGCGGCGGGTCGCATGGGTGACGATGTGGCGGGCGCGCGGGCTGCTGCGAGCGCCGAATCGGTGGCCGCGGCGGCGGGTCGCGTGGGTGACGATGTGGCGGCTGCGCGGGCTGCTGCGAGCGCCGAATCGGTGGCCGCGGCGGCGGGTCGCGTGGGTGACGATGTGGCGGCTGCGCGGGCTGCCGCGGGCGCCGAATCGATGGCCGCGGCATTGCCGGACGAGCCCGCTGGCGCGATGGGCGGGCCCGCTGGTGTCACGGACGAGCCCGTTGGCGCGCAGGGCGACGAACTGCTGCGGGCCGTGGAAGGGGCGTGGGCGGAGATCCGGGCCAAGGTTCGGGAGTTCGGGCCGACGGTGCAGGCGTTGCTGTCCGGTGCCTCGGTGGCGCGGGTCGACGGCGCGGTCATCGTGTTCGCCCATCAGCACGCGCCGCTGGCGCAGCGACTGTCCGATCCGCGCAATGTCGAGGCCGTGCGGTCGGCGGTGCGCGCCGTGCTCGGCAGCGACCACGAGATCCGGTGGGAGGCGGGCGGTGCGGCGCCGCGTCCGGCGGCGCAGCAGGCGAACCGCGGGCGCGGAGCGGGGGCGGGTGCGGCCGGGCGCGGTTCGGGCGCGCAGGGCGGACGCGGCGATGGTGGTCCGCCGAAGTTCTCCCGACCCAGTCAGACCAGGGCGAACGCGGCGGGCGACGCACCGGCCCGTGCGCAGCGGCCCGCCGCCCCCGCGCGATCCGGCGACGACGACATCCCGCCGCCCGACTACCCCGATCTACCGGACGATCCCGGTCCCGGCGACTACGCGCCGCCGGATCCGATCGGGTACGAAACGACCTCCGGCGGCGCTGGATCCGGCTCGGGTGGGGTGCCAGGCCCGTCGACTCCGGAAGAGGAGCAGGAAATGCTGGCCGAGGCCGCCAAGCCGGTGGCTCCTGAGGCTCGCCACGACCCCGACGAGGTCGCCCTGGAATTGCTCAGGAGTGAGCTGGGTGCCACACGGCTGGATGGTTGACAACCACCGCCTCGAGGACGTTAAGTTAACCGGAGTTCGCACACGACGGTAGTATGAACGGGTGGCCGTGAGCTCCGGTGTGGCGGCGTTCTATGGTATGCCCAGGCGTACGGGCGTGTCCGGAACGTGCGTCCGCAGGTGCTTGCCAAGTTTTGTACAGCGTTATGCGGTGCGGGCGACGGGCCCGGAGACGGAACCTCGCGTCACCACGCTGGGCCTCGGAGCACGGCAAACTGAATACGGACGGTCGGTCTCATGGCCGGTCGGCGAGGTTACCCGCGGCCGTGCCGCACAACGCGGTGCAGGCGCACCCCAAGGAAGGAAACACTCCGATATGACCACAGAGGCCTACATTTACGAGGCCATCCGCACTCCGCGCGGCCGCGGCAAGAAGAACGGTTCGCTGCACTCGGTCAAGCCGATCGACCTGACTGTTGGTCTGATCCAGGAGCTGCGCAACCGCTTCCCGAACCTCGACGAGGACCGGATCTCCGACGTCGTCCTCGGTGTCGTCAGCCCGGTCGGCGACCAGGGCATGGACATCGCGCGCACCGCGGTGACCGTGGCCGGCCTGCCCGACACCGTCGGCGGCGTCCAGCTGAACCGTTTCTGCGCCTCCGGTCTCGAGGCCGTCAACATCGCCGCCCAGAAGGTGCGCTCCGGCTTCGACGACCTGGTCATCGCCGGTGGCGTCGAGTCGATGTCGCGCGTCGCCATGGGCTCCGACGGTGGCGCATGGGCCCTCGACCCGGCCACCAACTACGACTCCTACTTCGTTCCGCAGGGTGTCTCCGCCGACCTGATCGCCACCATCGAGGGCTTCAGCCGCGACGACGTCGACGCCTACGCCGTGCGCTCGCAGGACCTGGCCGCCAAGGCCACCACCGGCGGCTACTTCGCCAAGTCCATCGTTCCGGTCAAGGACCAGAACGGCCTTGTCGTGCTGGACCGCGACGAGCACATGCGCCCCGGCACCACCGCCCAGGACCTCGCCAAGCTGCAGCCCTCCTTCGCCATGATCGGCGAGATGGGCGGCTTCGACGCGGTGGCGCTGCAGAAGTTCCACTTCGTGGAGAAGATCAACCACGTGCACCACGGCGGCAACAGCTCGGGCATCGTCGACGGCGCCGCGCTGGTGCTGATCGGCTCCGAGGAGGCCGGTAAGGCTTCGGGCCTGACTCCGCGTGCGCGCGTCGTCGCGACCGCCACCAGTGGCGCCGACTCCACCATCATGCTGACCGGTCCCACCCCGGCCGCCAAGAAGGCGCTGGCCAAGGCGGGTCTGACCCTCGACGACATGGACCTGGTCGAGATCAACGAGGCGTTCGCCTCCGTGGTGCTGAAGTTCCAGAAGGACCTGAACATCCCGGACGAGAAGCTGAACGTCAACGGCGGCGCCATCGCGATGGGCCACCCGCTTGGCGCCACCGGCGCGATGATCACCGGCACCATGGTCGACGAGCTGGAGCGCCGCAACGGCCGCTACGCGCTGATCACCCTGTGCATCGGCGGCGGCATGGGCGTCGCGACCATCATCGAGCGGGTCTGATCCCCAACCGACAGCTGAGAATTCAAGGAGACACAGAGCTGTGAGCGAAACCAACATGATCGGTTGGGAGCAGGATTCGGACGGCATCGTCGTACTGACGATGGACGACCCGAACCAGGGCGCCAACACGATGAACGAGCTGTACAAGACGTCGATGACCGCGACCGTCGACCGGCTCGAGGCCGAGAAGGACAGCATCACCGGTGTGGTGCTGACCTCCGCGAAGAAGACCTTCTTCGCAGGCGGCGACCTGAAGAACATGATGAAGGTCGGCCCGGAAGACGGCCAGGCCCTCATGGACGAGCTCGGCACCATCAAGAGCGCCCTGCGTCGCCTGGAGCAGCTGGGCAAGCCGGTCGTCGCCGCCATCAACGGCGCCGCGCTCGGCGGTGGCCTGGAGATCGCGCTGGCGTGTCACTACCGCATCGCCGCCGACGTCCCCGGCTCGCAGATCGGTCTGCCGGAGGCCACCCTCGGCCTGCTGCCCGCGGGCGGCGGCATCATCCGCACCGTGCGCATGCTCGGCCTGCAGAACGCACTGATGCAGGTGCTGCTGCAGGGCCAGCGCAACAAGCCGGCAAAGGCCAAGGAGATCGGCCTGGTCAACGAGCTGGTCGGTTCCGTCGAGGAGCTCGTCCCCGCCGCCAAGGCGTGGATCAAGGCCAACCCCGAGGGCGGCATGCAGCCGTGGGACAAGAAGGGCTTCAAGATCCCGGGCGGCACTCCGTCGACCCCGGCCTTCGCCGCCAACCTCCCGGCCTTCCCCGCCAACCTGCGCAAGCAGATCAAGGGCGCGAACATGCCCGCGCCGCGCGCCATCATGGCCGCCGCGGTCGAGGGCGCGCAGGTCGACATCGACAACGCCTCGCTCATCGAGTCGCGTTACTTCGTCAACCTGCTGACCGGCCCGGTCGCGAAGAACATGATCCAGGCGTTCTTCTTCGATCTGCAGTCGATCAACAACGGCGGCTCGCGTCCGAAGGACGTGCCGAAGAAGGAGATCAAGAAGATCGGCGTGCTCGGCGCGGGCATGATGGGCGCGGGCATCGCGTACGTCTCCGCCAAGGCCGGCTACGAGGTCGTGCTCAAGGACGTCACCATCGAGGCGGCCGAGCGCGGCAAGAACTACTCCGAGAAGATCGAGGCCAAGGCCCTCTCCCGCGGCAAGACCACCGAGGAGAAGTCCAAGGCGCTGCTGGACCGGATCAAGCCGTCCGCCGACGCGGCCGACTTCGCGGGCGTGGACTTCGTGATCGAGGCCGTCTTCGAGAACACCGAGCTCAAGCACAAGGTGTTCCAGGAGATCGAGGACATCGTCACCCCCGACGCGCTGCTCGGCTCGAACACCTCCACCCTGCCGATCACCGGTCTCGCGACCGGCGTGAAGCGCCAGGAGGACTTCATCGGCATCCACTTCTTCTCGCCGGTCGACAAGATGCCGCTGGTGGAGATCATCAAGGGTGAGAAGACCTCGGACGAGGCGCTGGCCCGGGTGTTCGACTACACCCTCGCGATCAAGAAGACCCCGATCGTCGTCAACGACAGCCGCGGCTTCTTCACCTCGCGCGTGATCGGCACCTTCGTCAACGAGGCGATCGCCATGCTCGGCGAGGGCATCGAGCCCGCGACCATCGAGCAGGCGGGCTCGCAGGCGGGCTACCCGGCCGCGCCGCTGCAGCTGTCGGACGAGCTGAACATGAAGCTCATGCTGAAGATCGCCAAGGAGACCGAAGAGGCCATCGCCCGCGGTGACGCCACCATGGGCAAGAAGCGGCACCCGGCCATCGACGTCATCGAGTACATGGTGAACGAGGGTCGTCCGGGTCGCCTGGAGAAGGCCGGCTTCTACGAGTACGACGAGAACGGCAAGCGGACCGGTCTGTGGCCGGGCCTGCGCGAGCACTTCAAGTCGGTCACCGACTTCAACGTGCCGATCCAGGACCTGATCGACCGCATGCTGTTCATCGAGGCGATCGAGACCCAGAAGTGCTTCGACGAGGGTGTGCTCGAGACCACCGCCGACGCCAACATCGGCTCGATCTTCGGCATCGGCTACCCGGCCTGGACCGGTGGTGTGCACCAGTTCATCGTCGGTTACCCGGGCGGCCAGGAAGCCTTCGTCGCTCGCGCCGACGAGCTGAAGGCCAAGTTCGGCGACCGCTTCGAGGTTCCCGCCTCGCTGCGCAAGTAATCGCGCCGCGTAGGTAGTTACGCAACGGCGAAGCCCGCCACCGCTTTTCGCGGTGGCGGGCTTTCGCCGTCTCTCGGCCGGATTTCCGATGGAGTTCACCGCGCCGTCCGCGAGTGCCGATACCGTGTGGCTCGTGCGCAGCAAGATCGGACTCCTTCTCGCCGCCGCGGCATCGGTCGTCGCGATGCCCGCCGCACAGGCGGAACCGAATGTGCGGCTGTTGGGTCAGCAGATCCTGCCGCACGGCATGGACTTTCACGGAACCACCGTCGGCGGGCTTTCCGGCATCGACTATCGGCCCGCCACCGACGAGTACGTGCTGATCAGCGACGACCGCTCGGAACGCGCACCCGCCCGCGGTTACACGGTCCGCTTCACCGTCGACGACCAAGGCGTCGGCCCGGTGACATTCACCGGGACTCGGCCGCTGCGCACTGCGGACGGCGGCTTGTACCCACCGAAATCCGTTGACCCCGAGGAGATTCGGGTCGACCCGTGGACCGGTGACTACTTCTGGACCCAGGAGGGCGAGCGCGCGGGCGACGTGCTCATCGATCCGGCCGTGCGCGTCGCGCGGCCGGACGGGACGTTCGTTGCCGAACTGCCGATCCCGGACAACGAGCGGATGCGGCCGGATTCCGGGCCGCGCCGCAACGCGGTGCTGGAGGCCGCCACCTTCGCCGCGGGCGGCGCGCTGTTCGTCACGGCCGTCGAGGGGCCGCTGCTCCAAGACGGACCCGAGGCGACCGTGAGCTCGGGCGCGATCTCGCGCATCACCGTGCGGGCGCGGTCCGGACCGCTGCTCGCGCAGTACGCGTACCCGATGGAGCCGGTGTTCGCCGTGTCGCGGCCCGAGCCCGGGCGCGGCGGCAACGGCGTCGCCTCGATCCTGGCCGCCGACCCGCTCGACCCGACGAAGTTCTTGGTGCTCGAGCGCGCGTTCGTGGACGGTGTCGGCACCAAGATCCGCGTCTACGAGGCCGACATCGCGGGCGCGACCAACGTGCTCGATGCTCCGCTCGGCAACGCGCGTCCGGTCGCCAAACGGCTGCTCGTCGACCTGCACAACGTCGGCCTCTCGCACATCGACAACATCGAGGGCATGACATGGGGACCGCGGCTGCCGTCCGGCGAGCGGACGCTGGTGCTGGTCAGTGACGACAACTTCGCCGAGAACCAGATCACCCAGATCGTCGCGCTCGCGGTGCGCCGAGTCTAGGCGCGAAGTTCTTCGGCCGCTTCGACGTACGCGTCCGCGGCCTTGCGGAAGTAGTCGAGCAGGAGTTCGCGCTCTTCTGGGCGATAGCCGCCGAGAATTTCACCGATGCGCTTGCGGGCGGGGCCGAGCACACGGTCGAGGTCGGCGGGCGGGTCGACCAGTTCGACGGTGAGCTTGCGACGGTCACCGGGCACCGGAATCCGGCGCACGTATCCAGCCTGCTCCAGCCGGTCGATCAGCCGAGTGGTCGGCCCGGTGGTCAGCCCCGTGCGCGCGCCGAGTTCGCCGGGCGTCATCGGGCCCGCGAGCTGCAGGATGGTGAGCGCGTAGCCGTCGGTCGCGCCCAAATCCACCGCTCGCGCCGCGGTTTGACTGTGCAACACGATCGCGCTCAGGTAGCGGCGATAGACCGCGTTCGCCTCCGATTGCTCACTCGACACGAACACCTCCGGTGACTCTTCGACAACGAAGAGATACCAGATCGAAGGGTCGCCGCGAGGCGGAAACGAAGCTGGGGCAATCTTCACCCGTCCGGCCCCGCACCGCGCTACGTTGGAGTATGCGCAGACAATTCGGACACCAGGTCGGCACCGGTGCCCGATGTCGGCGTGTTCCACGATCGCCGGTGACGCCGATTCGATGTGCATTCGAGGTGGTCACGTGAATCCACACAGGGGTTCGGGCAAGATGAGTCCCGACGCGGCCCCGGCCGATTCGGATACGCGCGGCATCGATACGCGACGCGGCGCGGATACCCAGCGCGACACCCCACGCCCCGAGCTGGCAGGCATCGCGGACGAGCTCGCGGCGATGGGTCTCTCCGGGGCCGTCGAGATCGGCAGGGGCGGTTTCGGCGTGGTGTACCGCTGTCTGCAAGTCGCGCTGGAACGGGTCGTCGCGGTGAAGGTGCTCTCCTCCGAGATCGACATCGAGAGCCGGGAACGCTTCCTGCGCGAAGAACAGGCCATGGGCAGGCTCTCCGGCCACCCCAACATCGTCGACATCCTGCAGGTGGACGTCACCGCCAGCGGTATGCCGATCATCGTGATGCCGTACTGCACACACGGTTCGCTCGAACAGCTCATCCGCGAGCAGGGCCCGCTCACCTGGGCGGATTCGCTGCGGGCCGGTGTGAAACTGGCGGGCGCGATCGAGAGCGCGCACCGCGCCCGAATCCTGCACCGCGACGTCAAACCAGCCAACGTGCTGCTCAGCGGCTACGGCGAACCGCAGCTCACCGATTTCGGCATCGCCAGGATTCCCGGCGGCTTTCGCACCTCCAGCAGCCTGATCACCGGGTCGCCCGCGTTCACCGCGCCGGAGGTGCTCAAGGGCGAGGAGCCGACCGTCCGCTCCGATATCTACGGTCTCGGGGCCACGCTGTTCGCCCTGCTCACCGGCCACGCCGCTTTCGAGAGGCAGGCGGGGGAGCGGGTGGTCGCGCAGTTCCTGCGGATCACCACCCAGCCGGTGCCGGACCTGCGCGAGCAGGACATTCCGCCCGATGTGGCCGACGCGATCGAGCGGGCCATGGCGCCCGATCCGGCCGATCGACCGGAATCGGCGTACGAGTTCGGCACGCTGCTGCGCTCGGTGCAGGTGGAACACGGCCAGCTGCCCGACGAGATGGCGCTGCTCGACACGACCGGGTTGCTCGAGGAGTTCGACGGCGCGCGTCCGGTGGTGGAGGCGCAACCGTCCACGCGCACCCGCCCCGCGGTGACCCGGCGCAGCTGGCCGTTGACGTTGCGTCCCGCCGTCTCGCAGCACCCGACCGGCGCGACCACCCTCCCGCCAACCGCCGCGACGAAATTCCACCCGCCGACCCCGGTCCTCGAGCCGGTACCGCGACCCCGGCTGCTCGACATCCTGCGCGCGGGCGGGCGGCGCAGGCTCGCGGTGCTTCACGCCCCCGCGGGGTTCGGCAAGAGCACGGTGGCCGCGCAGTGGCGCGCGGAACTCAGCGGCGGCGGGGTGCCTGTCGCGTGGATCGGCATCGACCGCGACGACGACAACGAGATCTGGTTCCTCGCCCACCTCATCCAGGCCATCCACCGGGTGCGCCCCGATATCGGCGCCGGGCTCGACCAGGCGCTGGAGGAACACGCGGGCGACGCGGTGCCCTACGCCATCACCACGCTCATCAACGAGATCCACGCGGGCGGGGAGACCATCGTGGTGGTGGTGGAAGACTGGCACCGCATCAGCGATCCCGGTACGCACCGCGCGATGGAGGCGCTGCTCGACAACGGCTGCCACCACCTGCGTTTCGTGGTGACCAGCAGGGAGCAGTCCGGCTTGCCGACCAGCCGAATGCGGGTGCATGACGAACTGGTCGAGATCGGGTCCGCGGCGCTGCGGCTCACCGTTGCCGAGACCAAGCAGATTCTGGTGGACCGCAACGGTTTCGCGCTTACCGAGGCGCAGGTGGAGCAGATCCACGAGGCGACCGACGGATGGCCCGCCGCCATCCAGCTGATCAGCCTCTCGCTGCGCGGCAACGTCGACCCGGAACAGCTGATCGCGACGCTTTCCGAAGGCAGTCACGGCATCCGCGAATATCTCGCCGAGAACGTGCTGGACGCGCTCGAACCGAGGATGCTCGACTTCCTCAGCTCGATCTCGGTGACCGAGCGCGTCTCCGCGTCGCTGGCCGCCGCCCTCTCCGACGACAGCGAGGCCGAGCTGCTGCTCGCCCAGGCCGAGCAGCGCGAGCTGTTCCTGCGGCGCATCGAGCACGACCCGGAGTGGTACCGGATGCAGCCGCTGTTCGCCGAGCATCTGCGCGCCCGGCTGGAACGCACCCAGCCGGGGAAGCTGAAGTCGCTGCACCGCAAGGCTTCCCGCTGGTACGCCGAACATCAGCTGCTGCGCAAGTCGGTGGACCACGCGCTTGCCGCGACGGATCTGAAGATGGCGCTGGATCTGGTCGAGGGTGGCGGCATGGACCTGATCGACGCATCCCGGCTGGCCACCCTGCTCGGCACGGTGTCGAAGCTGCCGGTGCAGCAGGTGGCTTCGCGGTCCAAGCTGCTGATGGCGGTGGCGCGAGCCAATGTGAACCTGCAACAGTCCAGCGCGGCGCGCAGCGCGTTGGGCAGGTTGTCGAACATGCTCGCCCGCGGCTCCTCCGGTGACGCCGATGTGGTCGTGCAGCGGTGCGAGGCCGCGGTGCTCGCCGCCGCAGACCAGATCGCGCGCGACCACACCGAGGGCGTGCTCGACCGCGTCGCGGACTGCCTCGAGCACCCCGAGGAGCTGCCCGCGTGGACGGTCTCCACCGCGGCGAACCTGACCTCGTTCGTGCGGCTGTGCCAGTTCGATTTCGACGGCGCCCGCAGCATCCAGGACTGGGCGGCCGAGTACCACGCCAGCTCCAAGGACCCGCTCGGCGTGGTGTTCGGGCTGTGCGGGCAGGGCGCGGCGGCCTACGAGCAGCTCGACATCGCCACGGCGATGCAGTGTTTCCAGCAGGCATGGGAGACGGCGCGGCTCCGCTCGGGTCCGCGATCGCACGCGGTGCGGGTGGCCTCGGCGTTGCTCGGCGAATTGAACTACCGCCGAGGCGATCTCGATGTCGCCGACCGGCTGCTCGACGAGAGCCACCAGCTGGTCACCCGGATCGGGCCGGTCGACTTCCTGATCCCGACGTTCGTCACCGGAGCGCGGATCAAGGCGGTGCTCGGCGATCTGGCGACCGCCGCGGCCCGGTTGGACGAGGGCGCAAGGATTGCCGCCGAGCACCGCCTGGTCCGGCTCGCCGCGCACATCCGCGCCGAACGGCTGCGGCTCGGCCTACCCGTGGAGTACCTGGCGCACGGCGACGGGCATTCCGAAGCGCTGAGCGTGGTCCACCACCGGTTGGTCGGTTCCGCCGCGCTCACCGCCGAGGCCGAGGAGATCGCGGGCATCCGCGGCCTGCTCGCGCAGAAGCCGCCGCGCTCGGACGACACCGCGGTGCGCCGCGCCCGCGCCCTGCACGGCCGGATGCTCGAACAGGACCGTCCCCGAGCGGAATTGGACACCGCGCTGCTGCTCGCGGAATGCCTCGCCGCGTCCGGCTGGGTCGGCGAGGCCACCGGCCTGCTGCTCCCCGCCGCCGCCACCTGCGCCGAACTGGGGTGGACCCGTCCGCTCTTGGACGCGGGCCCCGGCGTCGTCGCCATCCTGCGCGTGCTGCGCTCCGAAATGCACGCGTCCCCCGAGCAGCTGGAGGACGCGGCGCTACCCGCCCTGTTCCTGGAGGAACTCCTGGACTGAAGGGCGGGCAGCGTCAGCTCAGGCTTCCCACCAGGGACGCAGCGGGACCGTCCACGCGCCGTTGGGCGGGAGCTTGACGCCGAGCACCTGGTGCAGCTGAACCACGTTGCGCTGGAAGCCGAGTCGGCAGCCCGCCATGTACAGGCCCCAGACCTTGGCCGTTCCCTCGCCGACCTCGGCGACGCAGGCGTCCCAGTTGGCGACCAGGTTCTTGCACCATTCGTGCAGGGTCAGCGCGTAGTGCTCGCGCAGGTTCTCCTCGTGCAGCACCTCGAGCCCGGTGTTCTGGATCTCGGAGATGATGCGGCCGGAGCCGATCAGCTCGCCGTCCGGGAAGACGTACCTGTCGATGAAGTCGCCCGCTTTGGTGGTGCGGGTGTTGTCCGGGCGGGTGATGCAGTGGTTCAGGAACAGGCCGCCGTCGCGCAGCTTGTTCTTGATGAATTCGAAGTAGTACGGGTAGTTGTGCACGCCGATGTGTTCGGTGAGACCGATCGAGGACACGGCGTCGAACTCGCCCTCTGGCACGTCGCGATAGTCGGAGTGCCGCACCTCGGCCAGATCGGAGAGGCCTTCCTCGGCGATCTTCCGCTGCGCCCACTCGGCCTGCTCCGCTGAGAGGGTCGCGCCGATGACCTTGACGCCGCGCCGAGCCGCGTAGCGCACCATGCCACCCCAGCCGCAGCCGATGTCGAGCAGCCGGTCGCCCTCCTTCAGGCGCAGCTTGTCGAAGACGAGGCGGTACTTGTTCTCCTGTGCCTGCTCCAGCGTCCAGTTCTCGTCGCCGTAGGCCGCGCAGGTGTAGGTCATCGAGGGACCGAGGACATACTCGTAGAAGGTGTTCGAGACGTCGTAGTGGTGGTGGATGGCCTCCGCGTCACGGGTCTTGGAGTGGCGCAGACCCTCGAACGCGATCCGGCGCCAGCGCGGCAGCGTCTCCTGCGGCGGCGGCGCGACCGGCTTGAGCCGCTCCCAGCCGAGCGAGCGCGCGATGGTGACCAGCGCGAGCGCCGACGGGCGGCGGAACTTCAAGTCCTGCATCGCCTTCAGGATCTCGTACGGGTCGCCCGGGTGGACGCCGGTCGCGGTCATGTCGCCCGCGATGTAGGCGCGCGCCATGCCGAGATCGCCGGGCGCGGTGGCCAGGTAGTTGATGCCGCGCGGGGTCTTGATGTCGAGGGTGTAGTCCGAATCCTTCGGCCCGGTCGCGCTGCCGTCGTAGGCGGTCAGGCGAATCGGGACCTCGCCGTCGACGAGGGTCTCGAAGATCTCGGCAATGCTCAGTTTGGTTCCCAGGTCCGCGAACACGTCGGAACGGTCCTTGAATGTCGTCATTTCCGTTGCACCGCCTTCGAATACAAATCCAGCAAGCGCTGGTCCGGGTCGTAGCGTTTCTTCAGTTCGGTGTAGGTCTGGCCGCCGTAGAGCGCCGCGAACTCGTCTTTTTCGTAGTACGCGTCGGAATACAGCGATTTGTGCCCGTCGAACTCGGTCACGGTGCGTTCGATGGCGCGGTTGGCCGCGCCCTCCTGCTGGCCAGGAACGGTGGGCACGGCCGACCAGAATCCCACGTTGACGTAGGTGCGGTTCGGCTCGATCGGATACAGCGGCCAGGGACGTCCGGTCGCGGCGGGTGCGGCGGTCTCCCGCAAACGCAGTGGGCACAGCCATATCGGCTCGATGGGAATCTCGCGCAGGAACCATTCGACGAAATCCGCGGTGCGCTCCACCGGGACCTCGATGTCCTGCACCACCCGCTCGCGCGGCGGGTTGCCCTTGCGGGCTTCCAGTTTGTCGCCGATGTCGTATTTGTGATCGAGGGCGACGAGCTTCCAGTAGAAGCTGCTGCGCCGGTAGCGCTTCGGCCAGAACCGGCGGATTCTCGGGTTCTGCGTGCCGAAAGCGCGCGAGCACCAGAACCAGTCGGTGTCCCAGCGCCACAGGTAGTCGTGGATGGTCAGGCGATCGCGCTTGGGCCGCGCGCCGTCGTGCTGGATGGAGCGGTAGTAGATGTCCATCCCGGTGTAATCGCTGACCGGACCTGGCTCGTCGGTCTGCCTGCCGAGCGTCAGGTAGCTCTCCTCGGCGGTGAACACGACGCCGTCGAGGTAGTCGACCCGCTCGCCGTCGTAGGACTTCTCGTCCACGATCCGCGTGATCGCGGCCTCCAGTTCGCGCAGGTCGCGGAACCGCACGTGGCGCAGCGCCACGTAGGGCAGTACGGGCTCGAGCTCGATTTTCAGCCGGACGGTGTACCCCAGCGTGCCGTAGGAATTGGGGAAGCCGCGGAACAGGTCGGCGTGCTCGCCATCGGGCCGGGCGGTGAGCAGCTCGCCCGCACCGGTCAGCACGTCCATCTCCAGCACCGACTCGTGCGGGAGGCCGCTGCGGAACGAGGTGGACTCGATGCCGAGGCCGGTCACCGCGCCGCCGAGGGTGATCGTCTTGAGCTGCGGAACCACCAGCGGCGCCAGCCCGTACGGCAGGGTCGCGGCCACCAGGTCCTCGTAGGTGGTCATGCCCGCGACGTCGGCGGTCCGCGCGTCCGGATCCACCGCGACGACCTGGGTCAGGCCGGAAACGTCCAAGCCGGGCGCGGTGTTCTTGGCCCTGGCTCGGAACAGATTGGAGGTCTTCTTCGCCAGCCGCACGTTGGCGTCCGCGGGTATGGCGCGGTAACTCGCCAGAAGGCGATCCACACCCGCTCGGTGCGCGGCAAACCCTGATTCGCGTGCGGCCGGACTGTGACCGGCCTTCCCCAACAGACTCACTGCCACCCCTCGACGCTAGTACGCACCGTGATCTTCGACCACTGATAAATGATCGAGCCGGGATAAATGTCACGGGAATGTTGCATCGGGAATACCCGGTGTTCGGTGTGGCAGTCGTCCGGTCGAACACGCGGTAGGACAACGTGAGCCTGGACGCCGCGCACGCGCGGGCGCAGGGCAGGATAGGGGGCGGTCGAGACACCGCATCCGGACAAGGAGCTCATTGTGGGACAGGTCAGCGCCAGCAGTTCGATCACCGTCGACGCGGATCCGAAGCGCGCGCTCGAGGCCATCGCCGACTACGAGACGGTGCGCCCGCGCATTCTCTCCTCGCACTACCGCGACTACAAGGTCGTCGAGGGCGGCAAGGGCGCGGGCACCGTCGCCGAGTGGACGTTGCAGGCCACCGAGAAGCGCGTCCGTAACGTGCACGCCGTCGTTTCGGTGGCGGATTCCATTGTCACCGAGCGTGATTCGAACTCCACCATGGTGAACACCTGGACGGTGACGCCGGAGGGCGCTGGCGCGCAGATCACGCTGCGCACCACGTGGAAGGGCGCTGGCGGCATCTCGGGCATCTTCGAGGGCATCTTCGCGCCGCTGGGGCTGAAGAAGATCCAGGCCGAGGTGCTGGAGAACCTGAAGCGCGAACTGGCCTGAGCCGGTAGCGAATCGAGCGACGGCGCGGCCGGACCTTCCGATGAGGTCCGGCCGCGCCGTCGCCATTCGATCAGGCCTTGCCGATGTCGAAGAGGTTGCCCTCTGGGTCGGCGAGCGTCGCCCAGTTCCCGCCGTACTCGTCGAAATCGCCGATGTGCTTCGCGCCGAGGGCGACCGCGCGGTCGACCTGTTCGCGCCACTCGGTCGAGGCGAGATCCAGGTGGACGACGTTCTTGCCCGGCGTCTTGTCCGGCACCTTGATGAACATCAGTAGCGGCTTGTGCCCGGACTCCCTACCCACCGTCGCGAAGAACTCGTTGGCTCCTTCGTCGACGCGCTGCTCGAGCAGCTCCGCCCAGAATCCGGCGAGCGCCGCGGCGTTCTCGCAGTCGAAGGTGACGTTGGCGATGGACAGCGTCATGATCGTTCACTCCTGTTCTCGGCGTCCGCCGATGGGCCAGCAGACTTCGGTCCGGTATGCGGTCGGGTCGTCGGTGTCGTTCGGGGCCACCAGGTACAGCTCGCGCACCGGCTCCGGCAGCGCCGTGTCGTGTTCGGCGACGTGGCTGCCCAGCGCGCCGTAGGTGCGGTCGAAGTCCTCGAAGGGGCCGGTGTGCACGGCGATGGCGAAGTGGCGCGCGGGTAGTTCGATCACGTCGAGTCCCTCGGGCGGTTCGATGGCGTCGCGGGTGGGGATCGGCACGAAGGCGACCACCTCGCCTTCGTCGTTCTCGAAGAATTCCGGCGAGTACGTCGCGCCGCCGACCCCCGCGGGCTGCACGCCCGCTGCGGCCAAGGTCTGGTAGAGCTGCGCGAAGGACTGTCCGCACCAGATTTCGATGCCGTCGCGCTCGACGAAGCCGACGACGGCCAGCGCCGGAAATGCCGGAATCGACCGGTAGCTCACCGTGATCGGCGCGGGTTCGGTCAGCAGCGAACGCAGCGACGCGACCACCGCCCTTGTCCGCTGCAATTCCCCCTCCATGCGCTCCAGATGCGCACGCAGCGCGCTGTCCCGCGCGGCGACGTCCGGCGCGGCGAGCACGGACTTGATCTCGGGCAGCGGCATGTCGAGGCGGCGCAGGCGCCGGATCAGATGGGCCTGCGCCACCTGCTCGGTCGAGTAGCGCCGATAACCCGAGGCCGGGTCGATCTCGACCGGCTCGAGCAGTTCGATGTCGTGGTAGTACCGCAGCGTTTTCACGCTGAGGTAGGTCAGTCTGGCGAACTCACCGATCGAGACGGTCGCGGTCATGTGTTCAGCGAACACCCTCCAGCGACTGGAGAGTCAAGCGGCCCGCCGGCACATGGTTCGCTCACGACGTTCGCTCATGCCAAGGCGAAAGTCAGCAGCAGGGTGGTCTGCAGCGCGCCGCGCCACCACGAGTAGCCGAACCAGACGCCAGGGGTCACCTCGCGGATCTCGTCGTAGAGCGGCGGGCTCGGCGACGGGGCGTAGTTCAGCGCCCAGGCCGGGCGGCCGTCCAACACCGCTGGCGCGCGATACACATCGGCCCGCCAGCCCTCGACGCCCGCGCCGGTCAGGCGGTTCATCAGGTGTCCGCCGTCGGGACCGGTGTAGAAGGTCTTGCCGATCCACACGCCCGGTGCGATGCCCTGGATGTAGTTCGGCCGGACCACCCAGCCGTTCTTGACGCCCATCGGCACCGCGCCCTGCGGCGCGTCGTGGAAGATCGCGTCCTGCTGTTCCGGTGAGCAGCGGAAGCGCAGCGAATCCAAGGTCGCGGCCTTGTTGTCGGGATACAGCACGCACCCGCCGCCGTAGTCGGACGCCGCGGGGATCACGTCGGAATCGGCCGGGGCCACCTCCGAATCGGCCGGGGCCACCTCCGAATCGGCCGGGGCCACCTCCGAATCGGCCGGGACCGCCGCCGAATCGGCCGGGACCGCCGCCGAATCGGCCGGGGCCACGCCGGAATCCGCCGAGGCCGCCGGGGCGCAGAGGACCGAAAGGGCCATGGCGCCCACGAGAAGTACTCGGTTTGTGCTCATTGCTGTCTCCAGAATTCACCGAACCGGGACCCGACCCACGTCGAGGTTAAGTGGGCCGGACCTGACTGTCTCGGTATATCCGGGAGGACTAGGCTGAACCGTGACAATCTCCCCTGAGAGAGGACGAGCAGTGCAGCCCGGTGGTCAATTCGACATGCAGCAGTTACTCGCCCAGGCACAGCAGATGCAGCAGGCGGTGATGGAAGCGCAGGCCGAGATCGCGGCCTCCGAGGTGGACGGACAGGCGGGCGGCGGCCTCGTCCAGGTGCGGATCAAGGCGACGGGTCAGGTGGTCTCGCTGACCATCGATCCGAAAGTCGTCGACCCCGACGACGTCGAGGGCCTGCAGGATCTGGTGATCGGCGCGGTCAACGACGCGATGAGCAACGCGCAGCGGCTGGCGGCCGAGCGCCTCGGCCCGCTCTCCGGCGGACTCGGCGGCGGTTCGCTGCCCGGGCTGCCGGATTTCTGATCGAGGACGGGACGGTTGTACGAGGGTCCGGTACAGGATCTGATCGACGAGCTCGGCAAGCTGCCCGGCGTCGGTCCGAAGAGCGCGCAGCGCATCGCGTTTCACCTGCTCCAGGTGGAACCGCCGGAGATCGACCGGTTGCAGGCCGCCTTGCAGAAGGTGCGCGACGGCGTGCAGTTCTGCGTGGCGTGCGGCACCGTCTCCGACGGCGAACTGTGCCGGATCTGCGCCGACCCGCGCCGCGACCGCAGCATGATCTGTGTGGTCGAGGAGCCCAAGGACGTTCAGGCGATCGAGCGCACCCGTGAGTTCCGTGGCCGCTACCACGTGCTCGGCGGCGCGCTCGATCCGCTCAGCGGCATCGGACCGGATCAGCTGCGGATACGGGAACTGTTGGCGCGCATCGGCAATCAAGAGGACGGCGTCGACGTCAGCGAGGTGATCATCGCGACCGACCCGAACACCGAGGGCGAGGCGACGGCCACCTACCTGGTGCGGATGCTGCGCGATTTCCCCGGGCTCGCGGTGACGCGGTTGGCCTCCGGCCTGCCGATGGGTGGGGATCTGGAGTTCGCCGACGAATTGACCCTCGGGCGGGCGCTTTCCGGCAGGCGCGCGCTGTAAGCGTCCCCGACACAGCCCCGCGCGGGACTTTCGTCCGATGGGGCGTGCTCGCTCCGGCCGTACGCGGTCCGCAGGGGTCTTCCTCCGGCCGTGCTCTCGAATTACTCTGCGGGGGATGAGCATCGAGTTTCTGCTGACGACGCTCGTCATCGTCGCCACGCCCGGTACCGGCGTCCTGTTCACCCTCGCGGCCGGACTCTCGCGCGGCGTGCGCGCCAGCGTCGTCGCGGCCTTCGGCTGCACCCTCGGCATCGTCCCACACATGATCGCGGCGGTAACGGGTCTCGCCGCGCTGTTGAACACCAGCGCCGTCGCCTTCCAGACGCTGAAGTATCTCGGCGTCGCCTACCTGCTGTACATGGCGTGGAACACGCTGCGGGACAAAGGCGCTCTCGCCATTCCCGACGCCGGAACGGAACGGGCCGCGCCGCGCGCTCGCCAGGTGATCACCTCGGCGGTGCTGCTCAACATCCTGAATCCGAAGCTGACCATCTTCTTCTTCGCGTTCCTTCCCCAGTTCGTGCCCGAGGGCGCGCCGAACGCGCTGGCCCGCATGCTCGAGCTGAGCGGCATCTTCATGCTGGCCACCTTCCTGGTGTTCGCCGGATACGGAGCGTGCGCGGCGGCGGTGCGCACGTACGTCATCGCGCGGCCGGTCGTGGTGACGTGGCTGCGGCGGGTGTTCGGTGCGTCGTTCGTGGCGCTCGCGGGGCGGCTCGCCGTGCAGAACCAGTAGGGGTCAGAACTCGACGCGGGTCCACGGAATGCGGGCGATCGCGTCCTTTTCGCCCGTCGTCCAGGACCAGATCAGGTCGGCGACCGCCTTGGGGTCCGCGAGGGTGGCGCCGTAGTGGCGTTCGGGACCGCCGTCGCGGTACTCGACGGTGTACTCGCCCGGCTTGCCGCGGTAGGTCTGGATGTAGTCGTGGTCGCCCCGCTCCACGATCAGGTAGGGGTTCGGCGGCGCGAGCTCCGGAATCCACTGGTCCAC
Organism: Nocardia amikacinitolerans NBRC 108937; assembly: GCF_001612615.1. Lineage (GTDB taxonomy): Bacteria > Actinomycetota > Actinomycetes > Mycobacteriales > Mycobacteriaceae > Nocardia > Nocardia amikacinitolerans. Next base: position 115,930 of record NZ_BDAU01000035.1, read on the forward strand.
AAGGGCTTTGGTGAGGTACGGGAACGTGCCCGCGCCGCCGTGGGTGACGGTGACCGGCACGTGGCCCGCGGGATCGATCAGCCAGGCAAGCTGCGGGTCGTAGATCGCGTAGTCGCGCGGCGTCGCGATCTCGAAAAGCAGCTGCCGCACGTGGCCGATCGCGTCGTAGGGGCACGCCACGTGCAGCACCGACCCGTTCGCCGTCCCGCCCACCGACTCACCGCTGAGAAAGCTGTCCTCCTCCGGCAGCTCCAGATTCGCCTCGTTGATTTCGGCCGCCATCTCGGCGACCACCTCGGCCTCGTCCACCCCCTGCTGCCCGACCAGGTACGCCTCCACCTCGGCCAGGTTCGCAGCAACACCGGACGGCAACAACACGTGGTCGTAGTTCACCCGGCCAGCGTACGGGGAGCTACTGCGTGCGCTCCGGGGCCGGGGTCAGGCTTGGCGGCGGGAGGGGGATGGTTGTGTTGTGCAGGCGCAGCCGCCCGCGAGGTCGGCGCAGTCGATGATGAAGGCGTGGCGGGCGTGGTCGAAGGCGATGCAGTCGTCGTCGGTGCACTCGGGTGTGCGGGCCGCGTGGATGATCAGGGTGCCGTGACAGTGGTCGACGGCGGATTCGCAGGTGGGGCAGGTCGCTCGCATGGGACCTCCTGACGATCGGTTGGTCATTCGGTCTTAGCACTCGAGTCCGGACGACGGTGGGAGGCGGGCGGGAGTGTCGGCAACCCTGCGTGGTGGGGATACGCCGTGGTAGAGGTTGCGCGCCGAGCCAGGGCGCCCCGGACTCGAGCCGTGTAAGGGGCGGGCGAACACACCGCGACTCCGGGCGATCACGCGGATTCACGTGCGAAGATGGCACCACGGTCGACCCACGTCGGTGCGCCCGGCTGGACGCACCGCGTGGGGACCGGCGACCGGTTGCGGCGCGGACCGGACGCACGTCCGTCACGGCGAAACGTCTGACAGCGGAGGTGAGGTCGGCATGGTCGCCGATGCGGTGCCCCCGGCGGCGACGGCCGCCGACGTGCGGGAGCAGATCGCCGAGCAGCTCGCCCGCTACCGGGCCGAGGGCGGTCACACCGGCGCCTACGACGAGTGCGGCAGGCCGACCGGCGGCTACTACGACGAGCTGGTGGACACCGACGGCATCGTGCGGCAGATGTGGTCGGAGCTCTCTGCCGACTTCGTCGAGATCGGTCCCGCCGGGCTCGGCAGACTGGACACCAGGGTGCGCAGGCTGATCGAGGACGACGGCATCACCTACACCGAGGTGATGCGCGCGGGCGAGGCCGCGATCCCGACGCCGTGGCGCCTCGATCCGATTCCGCTGCTGGTCTCCGCCGACGACTGGACCCGGCTGGAGGCGGGTCTCGTGCAGCGCTCGCGGGTGCTGGACGAGGTGCTCACCGACATCTACGGCTCGCGCCGCACCATCACCTCCGGGCTGCTGCCGCCGGAGCTGGTCTTCGGCAACGCGGGTTATGTGCGCGCCGCGCACGGCATCACGATCCCCGGCCGCCACCAGCTGTTCCTGCACGCCTGCGACATCAGCCGGTGGAGCGACGGCGAATTCCGCGCCATCGCCGACTGGGCCCAAGCCCCCTCGGGCGCCGGTTACGCGCTGGCCGACCGGCGCGTCGTCTCGACCGCGATCCCGGAGGCCTTCGAGCACTCCAGCCCGCGCCCGCTCACCCCGTTCGCCAGGGCGATGCGGCTGTTGCTGATCGAGGCGGCGCCGGTGGCCGACGACAATCCCGTCGTGGTGGTGCTGAGCCCGGGCGTGCACTCCGAAACCGCCTTCGACCAGGCGTATCTCGCCTCGACGCTGGGTTTCCCGCTGGTGGAGAGCGCCGACCTGGTGGTGCGCGACGGCGCGCTGTGGATGCGCTCGCTCGGCACCCTCAAGCGGGTCGACGTGGTGCTGCGCCGGGTGGACGCGGAGTTCTCCGATCCGCTCGATCTGCGGCCGGATTCGCATCCCGGGGTGGTGGGGCTGGTCGAGGTGTTGCGCCGCGGCGCTGTCACCGTGGTGAACACGCTGGGCAGCGGGTTGCTGGAGAATCCGGCGCTCGCCTGCTTCCTGCCGCGGATCTCCCGTGCGCTGCTCGGCGAGGAGCTGCTGCTGGACAGCGCGCCCGCGTACTGGGGCGGCGACGCGAGCGAGCGTTCGCATCTGCTGGCCAACCTGGACGAACTCATCATCCGATCGACGGTGGACGGGGCCACGCTGTTCGGGCCGGAGCTGACGGCGACGATGCGCGAGGAGTTGCGGCGGCGCATCGAGGTGGACGGCTGGAAGTGGGTCGGCCAGGAACCGGCCCAGTTCTCGGTGGCGCCGGCCGTGCGCGGGTACGGCGGTCTTGCCGCGGCGCCGGTGGGCATGCGGCTGTTCTCGCTGGCCCGGCGCGGCGGCTACACGGCGATGGCGGGCGGCCTCGGCCAGCTGCGCCAGCGCACCGAGCCGGACCGGGTGGTGATCAAGGTCGCCGCCAAGGACGTGTGGGTGCGCGCCGCGCCCGCCGCGACGACCGCGGTAGGCGCCGAAACGCCGCGCGAGGAGCGCGAGCGGCGGGCCGCGCCGATCGTCGAGGAGATCAGCTCGCCCCGCGTGCTCAACGACATGTTCTGGATGGGCCGGTACTGCGAGCGCGCGGAGGCGGCGGTGCGCTTGCTCATCGCCACCCACGACCGCTACCAGGACTATCGCTACCGCCCGTGGTTGGAGGGCGCGGAGGCGCTGCCGGTCCTGATGGCGGCGCTGGCCGCGACGACCTGCACCGACGCACCGGAGGCGGTGATCGGAAACGGCGGCGCGCTTGCCGAGGGGGCCTCGAGCGGC
>NZ_BDAU01000036.1 GCF_001612615.1 Nocardia amikacinitolerans NBRC 108937
ACCATGGCCGATCGGGAGCGCGAGGATCTGATCGCGATGCTGGCGGATCAGCGCGAGCTGTTCCGAATCACCGTTCGCGGCATCGATGACGAGCAGGCGCGCAAGCGCACCACTGTCAGCGAGTTGACCCTCGGTGGCCTACTGCATCATCTGATCAGCTGCGAGCGGCACTGGACCTCGGTGATCGTCGCCCGTGACGAGCACGCCGAGCTGGACGTCTCCAAGTTCGCGGGCGAGTACGTCATGGCGCCGGACGAGACGGTGCAAGGCCTGCTGGACACCTGGGACGAGGTGGCCGCCGAAACGGCCGAGCTGATCTGGACCGTGGACAGCCTTGACACCTCCATCCCCACCCCGACCGCCCCGTGGACGCCCGAAAGGGTTTGGCAGACCGTGCGTTTCACGATCTTGCACATCCTGCGGGAGATCGCGCACCACTGCGGACACGCCGATATCATCCGCGAGGCACTGGACGGACAGAACAGCACCTATTCCAGGGTGTCATGAATCGCTGCCCGTAGTTGGCGCGCGGCGCGGCGTCGTGCTCACTCGCGCAGCAGCCGGAGGAATTCGCGCATCCACGCGGGGTGGTCGGGCCAGGCGCGACCGGTGACGATGTTGTCCTCGACGTGCGCCTCGCTGTCCACGAACTTGCCGCCCGCGGCCTCGATATCGGGGGCGAGGGCGGGGTAGGCGCTGCACGAGCGGCCGGTGAGCACGCCGGCGGCGGCGAGGATGAGCGGGCCGTGGCACAGGGCGGCGATGGGCTTGCGTTCCTCGGCGAAATGCTGGACGACGCGCTGGCAGTCCGGGTTGTTGCGCAGGTACTCCGGCGCGCGTCCGCCCGGGACAACGAGCGCGCCGTAGTCGTCCGGCACGACGTCGGCCAGCGCGATGTCGGCGGGCCAGCTGTGGCCGAGTTTCTCAGTGTAGGTGTCGTAGCCGTCCGCGAAGTCGTGGACGACGAACTGGAGCTTCTTGACGGTCGGCGCCGCGATGTCCACCGCGTGGCCCTCTTCGAGCAGGCGCTGGTAGGGGTAGAAGACCTCGAGGTCTTCGGCGGCGTCCCCGGCGATCAACAGGATTCTCACGATGATTCCACCTCCGCATCGAGGATCCGCCTGTGCGATGAGCTGGGTCAACGATTGCTCGGCAGCGCCCGCGTGTCGCGCGGGGACAGGCCGAGAGCCGGTGGCGGTAAGGCCGACCTCCCGCCGCCCGGGCTGCGGACTTTGTCGGACGGCACCACTAGGGTGTAGGCCGTGGCGGGAGTCTTCGATCGGTTGGTCGGCCAGGATGCGGTCGAGTCCGAGCTGACGGCTGCCGCGATCGCGGCCCGCGCCGGAGCGGTCGAGGGCGCGATGACGCACTCCTGGTTGTTCACCGGCCCGCCCGGATCGGGGAGATCCATTGCGGCGCTGTGCTTCGCGGCGGCGTTGCAGTGCACGGATCCCGGCGTGCCCGGCTGCGGAAAGTGCCACGCCTGCACCACGACCATGGCGGGCACCCACGGCGACGTGCGGCGGGTGGTGCCCGAGGGGCTGAGCATCAGCACCAAGGAGATGCGCGAGATCGTCCAGATCGCGGCGCGCCGTCCGAGCACCGGGCGCTGGCAGGTGGTGGTCATCGAGGACGCCGACCGTTTGACGGAGGCGGCGGGCAACGTGCTGCTCAAGGTGGTCGAAGAGCCGCCGGACCGCACGGTGTTCCTGCTGTGCGCGCCGTCGGTTGACCCGGAGGACATCTCGATCACGCTGCGCTCGCGGTGCAGGCACGTGCACCTGGTGACCCCGTCGGTGCCCGCCATCGCCAAGGTACTGAAGGAGCGCGACCGACTCGACGAGAAGACCGCGAACTGGGCGGCCTCGGTCAGCGGCGGCCACGTCGGACGGGCCCGGCGGCTGGCCACCGACGAAGAGGCGAGGGCGCGTCGGCAGCGGGCGCTTGCGATGGTGGCGGCCGTTGGGCGGCCCGGCGCGGCCTACGCCGCCGCCGACGAACTGGTGAAGGCCGCCGACGACGAGGCCAAGCAGATGAGCGCGGCCCGCGACGAACGCGAACGCGAGGAGCTGGCCACCGCGCTCGGAGCGGGCGGCACCGGCAAGGGTGCGGCCAGTGCGACCCGCGGCTCCGCGGGCGTGCTGAAGGATCTCGAGCGCCGCCAGAAATCCCGCGCTACCCGCACCGGCCGCGACGCACTCGACCGCGCGTTGATCGACGTGGCCGGGGTGTATCGCGACGCGCTGGCCGTCCGCTTCGGCGCGGCGCGCAACGGCTCGGGCGTCACCCTCACGCACCCCGACATGTCCGACCAGATCCACGACCTCGCCGATCGCGTGCGCCCCGAAGGCCTGCTGCGCTCCATCGAGGCCGTGCTCGACTGCCGCGAAGCCCTCGACCTCAACGTCAAGCCCCGCTTCGCCCTCGCCGCCATGGTCGCGGCCATCATGGCCGCCCAATCCGCCTGACCGCACCCCGCGGGACCACCCGTTTTCGCGATCCGGGGGCGGAGACGATAGACTCGCGTGGCCGAAAGGCACGCCGCCTTAGCTCAGTCGGTAGAGCGCTTCACTCGTAATGAAAAGGTCGGGGGTTCGATTCCCCCAGGCGGCTCCAAGTCAGAGGCCCTTTCCGGTTCGCCGGGGAGGGCCTTCTGCGTCTCAACTTGCCAAGAACTTGCCAAGACGCGGATTGCGGATTCAGCCGAAGAGCGCGGCCCCCGCCGCCTTCAAGTCCTCGGGGCGCGCGTCGCTGTAGATGGAATGCGGAACCTCAGGGTTGTGGCCGCGCCCCGCCACGACGATGTGCACCGGGTGCCCAGTCGAGCATGAGGGACGCGGAGGTGTTCCGTAGCGTCTTCAGGGGGATACGGCGGACTCCGGCGCGATCGCTCCGCCAGATCGGCAGGGTCTGCTGCGACTCGGTCTGTGTCGGCAATCCACGTTACGGTCGGTGAATGTCCTGCCGTGTCCTGCAAGCCGGGACGTGCGACAACCGGGTCGACTGGCCTGACTGCTCGGATCTCGACTGGCGCGGAGGCCGCGCAGCAGTTGGCGTGCGGCGGTTCGGCGGCGTCAGTTCGTACGACGATGTCGCCGATGGTGTACAGCAGGTGCTCGATGTCAGAGCACTTGCCGCGCAACATATTTCGAGACGCTACGGCTATTGCTACCGATCGGTCAAGTATGCAACACTACGAGCCGCCATCCCCGACGGCAGATCAGGACATCTGATGGGTCGAGGCCGTGAATCGATCCGCTCGGCGTCCGGGGGAAGGGATCCCGGACGCGTACTGGAGGAAATTCAGACACCATGACACGAACTGCCTGGTCGCCCAAAGCGATTCGAATCTCTGCGGGCGCTGCCGCACTCGCTGCGGGCGTGACCGTTTTGGTCGCGCCGCCGGCTTCGGCGACGGTCACCAGCATCGGAATTCAGCCCGCGTTCGCCCTCGGCACGCACCGCTACGGAACGACGTGCTCCTACACCGTATCCGTGACGGTGGACGACGACAGCCAGCCGGTCTTCTTCTTCGAGGAAGGTCAGGGCCCCAGTGGATTCGCGGAGGTGATGCCGTCCGGCGGCGTTGCCAAGGCGACATGGATCCCGTCCAGGACGAACATCAACTACATCTACGCCTTCCAGCCGAACGCTTCGGCTCAGGCGAGGCAGGTGGTCGATGTCGGTACCGGTATCGACCTCGGATCCGCTTGCGTCGCAATATAAATCGCTACCACCCAATGGAGTATCAAATGGTTGCACTGCGTGGAATCGTCGTCGGCGCTCTGATCGGCGCCGCGGCCCTTGTCGGTAGCGGCACCGCCACGGCCGAGCCCCTGCCGCTCGAAACGTTCACTCCGGCGCCGACCGAGCCCGTCGCCGGGGGGCTTTGTGATGCCCACCCCGCTATCGGCTTGTGGTGCTTGATCAGCCAGTCGGCGTAGGCACTGGTCCGAGGACGGCGCAGGGCGGATCCCGCTACTGAACTCGGATGGCGTACAGCGTCACGGAGGCGTGAAAACCTCCGTGGCTCAGCCTATTTGGTGGAGCAGGGTGACGGTGAGGGTGGCTACGGTGAGGGCGAGGGCTGTGGATACGCGGCCGAGGTGGAAGTCCGCGACTCGTAAGTGGGCGATGACCGCTCCGATGAAATAGAGGACCAGACCCGTGGCGGCGGCGATGCCGACGAGCGGGATAGCGAAACCGGCGACGAGGCCGAGGGCGCCGGCGGCGAGCAGGGATCCCAGCGGGAGCATCCAGGTCTGTGGGACGCGCACCTCCTTCGCCGCGGCTACGGGGATGGGGTGGCGGACGAAGTTCATCCACGCGCCGGTCGCGGCGGCCAGCGCGGTGAGGGTGGTCAGGGTGACGTAGAGGGCGAACACGACGGAGCCTTCCGACGGAGACGGGGTTGCCCACCCAGTCTCGATTCGGCGGTCGTTGTGGCACCAATACCTGTATCCATAACCTGGGGGCATGGATGTCGACACTCGGCTGCTGCGCTACTTCGCGGCCGTGGCCGAGGAGGGGAATCTGACCCGCGCGGCCGAACGGTTGTACGTCTCGCAACCGGCGCTCACGAAGCAGCTCAAGCAGCTCGAAACCTTGTTGGGGGCAACGCTTTTCACGCGTTCGCGGGCGGGAATGGCGCTCACCGAGGCGGGGCGCGCGCTGGCGCGGCGGGTGCCCGCTCTGCTGGACGACTGGAGTCGCGCGGTGTCCGAAACCAACGTCGCGGCCGCGCGGGAGACTCGCGTCCTGCGGGTGGGTTTCCTCGCCAGCGCCGCCAACGAGGCCACCACGGAGATCATCGCCGAATTCACGGCTCGCAGGCCGGGCTGGCGAGTGGATATGCGCCAGAGTGCCTGGTCGGATCCGACCGCGGGATTGGCCGACGGCCGGGTCGACGTCGCGATACTGCGGCTGCCGATCCCCGACCAGGAGAAATGGCGCGTGGAGGTGCTGCTCACCGAGCCGCGCTGCGTCGTTCTGCCGAGTACGCACCGGTTCGCCGATCGCGACGAGATCCCGTTCGATGAGTTGCTGGACGAGCCGTTCGTCGCCGCTCCGCAGGCGACCGGACCGTGGCGCGACTATTGGTTGGCCGTCGACGAGCGCAGCGGCGTTCCACCGCGCATCGGCGCCGTCACCCAGCACCCGGACGACTGGCTCAACGCGATCGCGAACGGGTACGGCATCGCCTTGGCGCCGGAGTCCGCGGCTCGCTTTTATCAGCGGCCCGGCATCGTTTTCCGGTCGGTGGCCGGAATCGCCGCCAGCCAGGTCGGTGTCGCGTGGAATCCGATCGATGACGACAACGCGCCGGTCCAGGACTTCGTTCGCAGCTGCCTGCGCTTCGAGCAACCGTGAACGTCGCTCCCGGGCCGGGCCTCGTCGACCGGCCCGGGAGAACGATCCGGGTCAGACCGCGGTGGCGCGCTGGTTGCTCGCGCCTTGGGCGATCCGATCGATTTCGGCGTTGAAGCGGTCGGCGGCCTCGATATTGCCGAGGTGGCCGGTCGGCCAGACCTGGTAGTCGGCGAGCGAGCCCGCGGCGTCGAGCGCGTCGACGATCGGACGGTTCATCCTCGCTGGCAGCAGGTAGTCGTACTCGCCCGCGATGACGGTGGTGGGGACGGTCAGGTTCTTGGCCGCGTCGCCAAGGTCGAGGACGGCGAGCGCCGCGGCGTGCAGGCCGCGGGTGAGCGGGCGGCAGGAGCGGACGATGCCGAGCGAGAAGGCGACCTCGTCGGCGGTCGCGTTCTTCGTCATCAGCCTGGCTTTGATGATGGCCGTCGCCAGCGGGCCGCCTGGCAGCGGAACCGGTGCGCTCAGCAGCGTCTCGGCGAACACCAGCGGCATGCGCAGGCCCGCCCCGAAGAGGGTGACCGGACGCTGCGCCATCATCAGCGGCTTGTTCAGCAGCGGGAGGAGATCGGTCTCGTGGCGGATCTCGCGGGAGGCGGTGTTCGCGAGCACCACCGCGTTGGCGCGGGCGGGCACCTGCTCCGGGTAGCGGGCGGCCCACGCCTGCAAGGTGATGCCGCCCATGCTGTGGCCGACGAGGGTGGCGCGCTTGCCGCGCGGCAGGGTGGCGTCCAGGACGGTGGCCAGGTCGTCGGCGAGGGTGTCGCCGCTCGGGGCGGTCCGACCCAGGGTGCTCTCGCCGTGTCCGCGCTGGTCGTACGCGATCACGCGGTAGCGGTCCGCGAGTGCGTTGATCTGCGGGTTCCAGTACTCGATGCAGCAGCTCCAGCCGTGGATGAGCACGATGACGTCACCGTCGGCAGGTCCGTACGCGTGGACTCGGAGCTTGGCACCGTCGACGGTGGTGACCGGGATGATCTCGCAGGGTGCGGTCGGCTTGTTCAGCGAAGCTGTCGCGAAAGTGCGGGACCGCAGTCCGGCACGGTAAGCCGCGGTGAGCGGCTCGGCGCCGCGCACCCCCGCCAGTGTCTTCATCGACGTCACCAGCATTGTGCACTCCTTTGTGTCATCCGCCACACTACGATGCAAGCAAAGTGCTTGCAAGTGCAAGCGCTCGACGGCGGAAATCCTGGCGCATATCTGTGGATACCCAATATTCGGTCCGGTGAACTCTGCCCGGAAGGAGAAACATCGCGCACGAGCGATGTCTCCCGGGAGTGCCCACGGCCAGAACAGTCACATCCGGTACATCGCCCGCCGAGCCCGCGCCGCTATCACCGGTACCCGATCGTTACCCAGCCCCCAGCGGTGCCCCGCCCCAACCCACCTCGTCCCACACACCCTGTGCACGCCCCACACAGCCAGTGCCTATGTGAGGCGTGTGAACGCTGTGTGGGAGGCGTCGTCGCGTGCAGAGGCCGCGGGCTGTCGGTGGGTGGTGCGATGATCGGGCGATGACCTCCGAGGGCATTCGGTTTGCCGCGCCGATTCCGGTGCTGCGTATGTTCGACACCGCGAAAGCCTACGAATTCTATTGCGATTACTTGGGTTTCACCGTCGACTGGGAGCACCGGTTCGGAGCGAACTTCCCGCTCTACGCGCAGGTGTCCCGGTCGGACGCGAAACTGCACCTCAGCGAGCACCACGGTGACGGCACACCCGGCTCGGTGCTGTGGATCGCGGTGGGCGACATCCACGCGCTGCACGCCGAGCTCGCCGCCAAGGACTACCGGTATGCCGAGCCGGGCTGCCCCGAGGACGGACCCGGCGGTCCCGGGTTCGACCTGACCGATCCCTCGGGCAACGTATTGCGCCTCGCGCAGCCGGAGTAGCGCGGTCCGCAAAAACTTTCGCACTCCGAGCAGCACGGCCGACGGTCTCCTTTTCGACGCGCTCGGTGGCTGTAGCGCCGACCCGCGCGATCCCGCTACCGTGGTTTCTCGTGGACACCACGCACGTCGCAGCCCAGCACCCGTTCCCGCCGCCGCAGCGGGTGCGGCGCACAGGGTGGCGTGCTCTCGGTCTGCCCGCGCTTGCGGCGGGCGCGGCGGTGGGGGCCGTGGTTCTGCTGCACTTCCGTGACCCGCACGTGGAGGGCTCGTACGGCATCTGCCCGATCTACGGCCTGACCGGGTTGTACTGCCCCGGCTGCGGCGGGATGCGCGCCGTGCACAACCTCACCGACGGCCGCCTGCTGGACTCGCTGCACAGCAACCTGCTCGCGATTCCGCTGCTCTTGGCCTTCGCGGTCTTCCTCGGCGATTGGGCGATGCGCGCCTGGCGCGGTGAACGCCCCCGCGTCCCGGACCTGCCGCGCCCGTTCATGTGGACGGTGCTCGCGCTGTTCGTCGTGTACTCGGTACTGCGCAACACGCCGTGGGGGACATGGCTGGCTCCCGTCTAGCCGCACCTCCAACCGCACGCGCTCGAACTGGCGGCGCCGATCGCCAAACAGGCGGCCGGACTGACTGTGCCCTCCTTGCCGGCATCCAGCGGGGGTCTGCGGCATCCTGCCGGTGTCGTCCCCCGTGCGCCTAGGACGGCCGCGGTCCGGAACGCGGCGCGCCACCGAGCAACCCGGTACTCCCCGCGAGATTCCCGCGCCCCGAACCGGGCAAGCCCTCGGTATGAAGAATTCACTCAAGGCGCGGGTACGCGAAAAGCTGCTGCGTCAGCTGGCCGAGGACGCGTCCGACAACGAACACGACGACCCGAGGCAGATCTCGGTGGCGGCCGACCTGGACACACTGGACAGCGTCGCCGAGGACGACCCGATCGTCGAAGAACTCGCCGCCCGCTACCTCGTGTTCTGAGCCCCGGCGAAACTCAGCGCGCTCCGACCTGCCCGCCGTGCGGCGGCAGCTGCGGCAGCGCCTCGCTGCGCAGCCAGCTTTCCCACAGCGGACGTAGCGGCACCAGGCTGTAGTGCCCGGCCAGATCGGTGAACTCCTCGGTGCTCACCGAGGAATGCCGGTAGCGCAGCACCCATTCCCGTAGCAGGTCGAAGAAGCCGGGCTCGCCGAGCTCGAGGCGCAGCGCGTGCAGGGTGAGCGCGCCGCGTTTGTACACCCGATCGTCGAACATGCGCCTGGGACCGGGGTCCCCGATGACGATGTCCTGCGGCTGCCGCGCCAGGTTGTGTCGGGCGGCGCGAGCCAGCTGGTCGGCCGTCGGCCCGCCGGAGGCCTCGGACCAGATCCATTCGGCGTAGCAGGCGAAGCCCTCGTGCAGCCAGATGTCGCGCCATTGCCGCAGGGTCAGGCTGTTGCCGAACCATTGGTGCGCGAGTTCGTGCGCGACGAGCCGTTCGGAGCCGCGGCGGCCGTCGCAATGGTTGGCGCCGAACACCGAGATGCCCTGGGCCTCGATGGGAATCTCCAGGTCGTCGTCGGTGATCACCACCGTGTAGCCGCCGAACGGATAGGGGCCGAACCGTTCGGTGAAGACCTCCATCATCCGCGGTTGACGCGCGAAGTCGTGTTCGAACTCGGCGCGCAGCCGTGGCGGCACGACCGCCTGCATGGGCACCGGTCCGTGCGCCGGGCCGACGCGGTGCTTGCGGTAGTGCCCGATCTGGATGGTGGCCAGGTAGCTCGACATCGGCTCCGGCTGCTCGTAGACCCAGGTGGTCTGGCTGGCCTTCGTCTGCTTGCGCACCAGCGTGCCGTTGGCGACGGCGTAGTACGGGCTGTCGGTGGTGATCGAAATCCGGTAGCTCGCTTTGGAACTCGGGTGGTCGTCGCAGGGAAACCAGGACGCGGCCCCGTTGGGCTGGCTGGCGACGAGTGCGCCCTCGGACAGCTCCTCCCAGCCGACCTCGCCCCACGGCCCGCGCACCGGCTTCGGCACGCCCGCGTACTGGATCACCACCGAGAGCACGCCGCCCGCCGGGATCTTCTGCTGCGGCGTGACGACCAATTTGCCGTGCTGGTGACCGTATTTCGCGGCCTTGGCGCCGTTCACGAACACCTTCGACACCGTCAACGCCTGCCCGAGGTCGAGGCTGAACCGGGGCTGGACGGCGGTGGTGACCGCGGTGATCTCCGCGCGCCCGCTCAGCCGGTTGCTCGCCACCCGGTAGACCAGATCGAGCTCGTACCGCGAGACCCGATAGCCACGATTGCCGTTCTGCGGCAGGTAGTCGTCGATGGGCTTCTCGTAGAACTTCTCACCCATCAGCCCTCCTCGTGCCACGGTGCGATGGGGTTGCCCCACCACCTGGTCGACGGCGGCACGGTGTCGCCGCGCATCACGAGCGAGGCGGGGCCGACGGTCGCGCCCGCGCCCAGACCCGCCGCGGGCAGGGCGACGCAGTGCGGGCCGAGGGTGGCGCCCGCGCCGAGGGTGACGGTGTCCATGGCCATGATCCGATCGTGGAACAGATGGGTCTGCACCACGCAGCCTCGCTCCACGGTCGCGCCGTCGCCGAGTGTCACCAGATCCGCCTCCGGTAGCCAGTAGGACTCGCACCATACCCCGCGGCCGATGCGCGCGCCGAGCGCGCGAAGCCACAGATTCAGTACCGGCGTTCCGGTCGCGGCGCGGGCGAACCAGGGCGCGGCGACGGTCTCGACGAACGTGTCCGAGACCTCGTTGCGCCAGACGAACGAGCTCCACAGCGGATGCTCCTCGGCCCGAATCCGACCCACCAGCAACCACTTCGCGGCCACCGCGCTACCGCACGCGACAGCGCCCGCGACCAACAGCACGACGCCGCTGAGCAGCGCGGTCGGCAGGTGACCGATCCGCTGGGCCAGCCAGGCCAGCGCGAAGAGCACGCCGAGGCCGATGGCGAAGGTGATGAGCACCGGGATCAGCCTGCACGTCTCGACGATCGCCCGCGCGACGCGCAGCCGCCGCGGCGGATCGAAAGTGCGGCGGGCGTCGGCGGTTTCGGAGGCGCGGCGCAGGCGCACCGGCGGGCTGCCGAGCCACGAGGACCCCGCCTTGGCCTTGGACGGCGCGGCCGAGAGCACGGCGACCAGCCCGTTCTTCGGTACCCGGCGGCCGGGCGCGGTCATGCCCGAGTTGCCGAGGAAGGCGCGCTTGCCGACCTTGGCCTCGCCGATGCGTAGCCAGCCGCCGCCGAGTTCGTAACCGGCGACCATGGTGTCGTCGGCAAGGAACGCGCCGTCGGCGACGGTGGTGAACTTGGGCAGCAGCAGCACGGTCGATGCCTCGACGTGCTTGCCGACCTTCGCGCCGAGCATGCGCAGCCACAGCGGCGTCAGCAGGCTGGCGTAGAGCGGGAACAGGAAGGTGCGCGCGGAGTCGAGCAGCCGTTCGGTGGACCAGGCCTGCCAGCCGACGCGGCTGCGCACCGGATGGTGACCCTCGGTCAGTCCGATGGCGAACAGACGCACCAGGACGACGGTCGCCGCGGCGTAGACGCCGAGCACGAGTAGGACGGCCACCGGCAGTACGGCGAAGGCGCGGCCGAGCGCGGCGGTGAGCGTCGTGGTGTCGCGGACCCACCAGGCCAGGAACGCGCCACCTGTGCCGAGGCCGAGGATCGGGAGCGCGGCGAGCGCCATCGAGGTGATGCCGAAGATCGGGACCCAGTGCCGGGCACGCGGTGGCGTGTGCGCGGGCCAGCGGTGCCGGGCGCGGCCGACCTTCACGGCAGGGGAGCCCGCCCATTCCTGTTCGGCCTTGACCTTGCCCGAGACCGCGGAACCCGGCGCGATCTCGGCGTTCTTGCCGATCCGCGTGCCCGGCAGCAGGATCGAGCGCGCGCCGACCACCGCGCCGGGGCCGATGGTGATCGGTCCGATGTGCACGAGGTCGCCGTCGATCCAGTAGCCGGAGAGGTCGACCTCGGGTTCCACGCTGCACCCGTCGCCCAGTTCGAGCATCCCGGTGACCGGCGGCAACGTGTGCAGGTCGACACCCTTGCCGATGCGCGCGCCGAGCGCACGCGCGAACGGCACCATCCACGGTGCGCCGGAAAGGTTCTCGGCGCCGCTCGCCTCGGACAGCCGCACCGCGGCCCACAGACGCAGGTGCACCGAGCCGCCGCGCGGATAGCTGCCCGGCTCCATACCGCGCAACAGCACGCGCGACCCGGCAACGCACAGCGCCATCCGGCCTGGCGGGGAGATGAAGAGCAGGAACGCGATCAGCGCCCACCACCAGGACAGTCGAGGCAGCCAGGGCAGCGATCCCGACCACGCCGCGATATTGCCGACGATGGCCAGCCAAGTGAGCCACTGCAATCCGGTCAGGGTGGTCAGCGGCACCGTGGCGAGCACCTGCACCCACTGCGCGGCGCGCGGGGTCGGGCGCACGGTGCGTTCCACGACCGCGGCGGTGGGGGCGCTGGCGTCGAGCCAGTCGGCGAGCGCGCCGAGGCGCGGATGGTCGTAGAGATCGGCGACGGCGACCCGCGGATAGCGTTCGCGCAGCGCGGTGACCAGCTGGGCGGCGGCGAGCGAGCCGCCGCCGAGGTCGAAGAAGTCGGCGTCGGGGCCGGTCGCCTCGGCGCCGAAGATGGCGTCCCAGAGTCCGGCGACCCAGCGTGCGGTGGGGGACATGTCGGCGTCGGCGGGCTTGGTCTTGGGCAGCGGCCAAGGCAAAGCGTCGCGGTCGACCTTGCCCGAGGTGCGGGTCGGCAGTTCGCCGACCACCGCCAGGCGCGGCACCAGCGGTGCGGGCAGCTGTCCGGCGAGCAGTTCGCGGGCGGCGTGCACGTCGAAGTCGGCGTCCGGGCCGGTGAGGTAGCCGACCAGGATCTTGTTGCCCGCCTTGGTCGTTCGGATCGCGGCGGCCGCTCCGGTGACGCCGGGCAGATGCTGGAGCGCGTTGTCGATCTCGCCCAGTTCGATACGGCGGCCGCCGAGCTTGATCTGATCGTCGGCGCGGCCGAGGAAGACGAGTCCGGCGCTCTCGTTGCGGACCAGATCGCCGCTGCGGTAAGCGCGTTCCCAGCCGAGCGCGGGCAGCGGTGCGTACTTCTCGGCGTCCTTGGCGGGATCCAGGTAGCGGCCGAGTCCGACGCCGCCGATGACGAGTTCGCCCGATTCGCCCTCACCGACCGGGTTGCCCTGCGCGTCGACCACCGCCAGATCCCAGCCGTCCAACGGCAATCCGATGCGAATCGGCGGCTCTCCGGTGAGCAGGGCCGCGCACGCCACGACGGTGGCCTCGGTGGGGCCGTAGGTGTTCCACACCTCGCGGCCCGAATCCTCGTCGCCCGCAAGGCGTTCGGCGAGTTCCGGTGGCACGGCCTCGCCGCCGAAGATCAGCAGCCGGACCGGTTCCAGCGCCTCGGCGGGCCAGGTCGCGGCCAGCGTCGGCACGGTCGAGACGATGCTGATTTCCCGACGAACCAGCCAAGGCCCGAGGTCGGCGCCGGTGCGCACCAGTGCGCGTGGCGCGGGCACCAGGCAGGCGCCGTGCCGCCAGGCCAGCCACATCTCCTCGCAGGAGGCGTCGAAGGCGACCGAGAGACCGGCGAGGACACGGTCGCCGGGGCCGATGGGCGCGTCCCGCAGGAAGAGTCGCGCCTCGGCGTCGACGAAGGCGGCGGCGTTGCGGTGGGTGACCGCGACGCCCTTGGGGGTGCCGGTGGAGCCGGAGGTGAAGATGATCCAGGCGTCGTCGTCGGGGTTTGGGAGAGCGTGATCGGATTGCGTTGCCGCCGTGGATGCTTCGCCATCGGGTGCGGCTGCCTCGACACTGGCTCGGGTTTGTGCGGTATCGGCTTTGTCGTCGGACCGGGTTCCGTCGGCTATGAGTTCCGTTGGCGCGGGGTCGCTTTCGCCGTCGTGTTGGATCGTCTTGGCGGGGAGTCCGGTTGGCGCGGCGTCGGTTTCGCTGTCGAGCGGGTTTGCTTCGGCTGGGGGCCGGGTTGGCGCGGTGTCGATCTCGCCGTCCGACGAGGTTGTCGCGGCTGTGGGTCGGGTTGGCGTGCTGTCGCGTTCGATGACGGGACGGATTCCGTCGACCTCGGCGATGGCGCTGACCCGGGCCTCGCCGAACACCAGTCGGGCGCGCTCGTCCGGGTCGTCGGCGTCGACCGGGACGTACGCGGCGCCCGCCCACAGCACGGCGAGGATCGTGACGTAGAGATCATGGCCGCCGGAAGGCATCCGGACGCCGACCCGGTCACCCGCCCGCACGCCCGCCGCCGTGAGCTCGCCCACTCGGTGCTGGATCGCGGCGAGCAGCTCGCGATACGTGAGCAGGATCTCGCCGTCATCGATGGCGTGCGCGTCCGGATGGGCTTCGGCGGTCGCCGAAAGAATGTCGACCAGGGTTCGCACGGGAGGCGCGGCGACCCCGCGCCGGAGCGGATCGGACAGCGCTCGCCCGGTCGGGCCCTCGCCCGCCGCGGTGTCTACCTGCGGCTGGAGCATCACGTCCGACCCACCTCTCATAGACCTGCCTTGCGTCGCCGTTGGTTGTCTCACATGAGGGTTACCGATTGGCAAACGCCACGGTGACCAACAGACCAAGGTACCCGCGGTATCGGTGAAATCGCCGGGGCCGCGGTGTGATGTCGAGCGGCGAACCCGCTGCGCGAAATGGCTGGTGGGCCGGATTCGGTCCGTCAGGTCGCCGAGGCCGCGGTGCCGAGTCCCAGCGCGGTGAGGATTCCGGCGCTGGCCTGTTCGAGCCGATCGCGGACCTTCGGACTGCGCAGAAACGCCACCGCGCGGGCGGCGAGCAGGGCGAGCAGGACCATTTCGACGGCCGCGACGGTGCATTCGATCGCGCCGAGCGCGAGGGTGTTGAGAAAAGTGACCTCGGTCAGGAACTGGGGCAGCACGGCCAGGTAGAACAGGCCGACCTTCGGGTTGAACAGACACGAGACCACGCCCGCCGTGAACGCCGAGCGAACCGAGGGCGCGGTTTTCCCGCCGCTGGAATCGAATTCGGGATCGGCCGGTGCCCGCCGCCTGCGCAATTCGATGAGCGTGCGAATTCCCAAGTACACCAAATAGATTCCGCCGACGATCTTCAGCGCGCGATACGCGGTGGCGGATTGCTCCAGGAGCGCGGCGACGCCCGCGGCAACTACCACCGCCCACACCAGCCCGCCGAGCGCGGAACCGACCGCCGCGGCGATGCCGGGACGGGCGTCCACGATCGAAAAGCGCAGCACCAGAAACGAATCCGGCCCCGGAGTGAGGGAAAGCAGGACGCACAATCCGACGAAGCTCAGCAGCAGGGAGGGCGTCATCCACCGAGTGCAGCGCAGTTCTGTCGTCGACGCAACCGAATAATCCGGAGGTTGACAGAGCCGCGTGCGGTCTGCCAACCTCGGAACTGGTCATGAGTACCAGCGCTAAGCCCCGGCTAGCTGGTCGGCAACCCTCCTCCGCGGTGGGGTGCTCCGGGTGACGACCGGGCCGCCGCCCGACCGGGTGCGGCAAGCGCGGACTCGACGAATCTCTCGATTGCGAGTCCCATAGCCGACGGGATTACGTGATGACTTCTGTTGTGGACCAGACCTGCGCCGCCTTCGCCCGCGTCTCGGGTGACGATCTGCCGGTGCCGCTCGTGCAGGGCGGAACCCGCACCTACGCCAACTTCGACTACGCCGCGAGCGCGCCCGCGCTGGCCCAGGTCACCGACCGGATCCAGCGGTTGTTGCCGTACTACGCCAGCGTGCACCGCGGCGCGGGCTACGCCTCGCGCATCTCCACCGAGTGCTACGAGGCGGCGCGCGGTTCGGTCGCCCGTTTCCTCGACGCCGACGACGACCAGGTGGTGGTGTTCACCCGCAACACGACCGACTCGCTGAACCTGCTCGCGTCCTGCGTGCCGGGCGACACCGTGGTGCTCGACATCGAACATCACGCCAATTTCCTGCCGTGGACGCGGCACGGACGCCGGGTGGTGCGCGCCGCCGACACCGTCGCCGAGACCATCCGATTGCTGGTGGCGGAGCTGTGCAGCAAGCCCGCCGCGCTGCTCGCGGTCACGGGGGCGTCGAATGTCACCGGCGAGGTGCTGCCGTTGGAGCGGCTCGCCGACATCGCGCACCAGTGCGGGGCGCGCATTTTGGTCGACGCGGCCCAGCTCGCGCCGCACCGGCGAATCAGTCTGCGGGAGAAGGGTATCGACTACCTCGCCTTCTCGGGGCACAAGCTGTACGCGCCGTTCGGCGCCGGTGTGCTGGTCGGCCGCCGTGACTGGCTGGATCGGGCCGAGCCGCATCTCGCGGGCGGCGGTGCGGTCCGCGCGGTGAGCGCCGAGCACACCGAATGGGCGCCCGCGCCGCAGCGGCACGAGGCGGGTTCGCCGAACGTGCTCGGCGCTGCCGCGATCGCCGCCGCCTGCGACGCGCTCGCCGCCATCGACCCCGCGGCGTTGGCCGCGCACGAACGCCTCCTCGCCGACCGCCTGCGCGACGGACTGTGCGCCATCCCGGGCGTCGAGACGCTGCGCATCTGGTCCGACAGTCCCGATTCCGTCGGCATCGTCGCGTTCACCGTCGCGGGCTTCGCACCCGGCCACGTCGCCGCCTACCTTTCCGCCGAACACGCCATCGGCGTGCGCGACGGCCGCTTCTGCGCCCACCCGCTGCTCGCCCGCCTCGGCCTCGACGGCGCACTGCGCGCCAGCATCGGCCTCGGCACCACGTCCACCGACATCGACCGCCTCGTCGACGCCGTCGCCACCCTTGTCCACCGCGGCCCCTCCTGGAACTACGCCGAAACCGACGGCCTCTGGAACCCCACCCCCGAAACCCGCCCCTTCACCGCCACCCCCACCACCGGCGCCACCCCCTGCCTCATCGCCTGATCCTCGGCCGCGGTTTCGCGGCGCGTTGGGAGCGGTGTCGGCGGGATACTATCGGCGAGACCGTTCCCGACCCTGAGGTGGACCGATGAGCATTCTGCCCGCGTGGGCGACCGATCCGGGGGCGCTGCTCATCACCGAGGCGGGTTACGACGCACTGCCCGAGGACGTGCAGCGGCAGATCGAGGTGGTCGACGGTCACGTCATCTTCTGTCGCAGCGGGAGTTTCCAGCACAACAATGTGGCCAGGCGGCTGGCCAACGCTCTGGAGCAGGCACGCCCTGCCGAACCGTGCACCGGCGTCGTCACCGACTTCGAGATGCACTACGTCAAAGGCAGGCCGGGCAGTCCAGGGTTCTCCTTCCGCAGGCCCGATGTGGTGCTGCACCGGTGTGTCGAGGAGGACCGCAAGCTCACCACCGCCGACGCGCTGCTGGTCGTCGAGGTCGTCTCACCCGGATCGGAGTACACCGACACCGTCGACAAGCGGGCGGAATACGCGCACGAGGGCATCCCGATCTACCTCGTGGTGCACCTCGATGCCGAGCGCCGCGTGAAGATCGTTCAGGAATACCGCCTGGACTGCGCGAGCCGGACCTATCGGCTCGCTGAAACCCATCAGGACGCGCTGCGATTGACCGGCCCGTTCCCGATGGAGGTCGCGTTCAAGGAGCTGGACGGCTCCTGAGCCCACTCAGTCCTCCAGCGAGGACGGGCGGTGGTAGCGGCCGTTGTAGTACAACAGCGGTGCGGCGGCGGGCTTTTCGTCGGTGTTGTCGTGGACGCGGGTGACCAGGCCGACGACGAAGGTGTGGTCGCCGATGGGGATGAGTTGCTGGACGACGGCGCGGACCCAGATGGGGGTGCCGTGCAGGACGGGTTCGCCGGTGTCCAGGGTGGTCCACAGGGAGCGGTCGGTGAAGCGTTCCTCGGCGGAGCGGGAGAAGCGCTTGGCGATGTGCTGCTGGTGTTCGCCGAGGAAGTGGATGACCACGGAATCGGCGTCGAGCATCGCGGCCATGCTGGACGAGGTGTGCGCGATGTTGAACGACACCAGCGGCGGTTCCAGCGAGAGCGAGGCGAAGGAGGTCGCGGTGAAGCCGACCGGTCCCTTCGGGCAGGAGAGCGTGACCACGGTGACGCCGGCCGGATAGTGACGCATGGACGCGCGGTACTGCTCGGCGGTGATGCCGCTCAGGTCGTCGGGAATCCGGACGCCGGTGCGCGGCTGCGGTGCTTCGGTCACATGACGAAAGTACGCCCGATTCGCCGAATTCGGCTCGCGCGATTGTTGTTCGATTGCCGTTCGCCGGGGAAACTCGCAGCTCACGCGGCAGTGTGAGATTCAGTCCACATCGATCGGAAGCCCGGCGGTGATCCGCACCAACTCACGGAACGACGTACGGAACAGCGTGTTCGGATGCCCGCCCGCCGCCCACAGCTCCTGGTGTCTGGCCAACGCGTTGTCCACCCAGGTCGGCAGGTTGGTGGGATGCCCGACCGGCGCGACCCCGCCGATCGGCTGACCGGTCACCTCCCGCACCAACGCCGCGGGCGCGCGGGTGAGCGTGCCTTCGAGCCGCGCACCGGTCTGGGTCAGGTCCACCTCGTGCGCCCCGGAGACGAGCAGCAGCACCGGATCCTCGTCCAGCAGGAACACCAGCGATTTGGTGATCGCGCCCACCTCGACGCCGAGGACGCGCGCCGCGTCGGCCGCGGTTCGGGTGGGTGTCGGTTGGCGGAGGATGACGCCGTGATGGCCGCGCGCGATCAGCGTGTCGGCGACCCGGCAGGCGACCGGAGGTAGCTGGGCCCTGCTCATGAATTCAGGGTAAGTGCGGCTGCGCATTTGCTCCTGTCGACGAAAGACGCGCCGCATTCCCCCGGACGGCCCGCGGAAGAGGCGTATACGCTGTACAAATGACTGACTGGCAGGCTTTCACCGTCGAGACAAAGGACCACGTCGCGCAGGTGACGTTGACCGGCCCCGGTAAGGGCAACGCGATGGGCCCGGACTTCTGGCGGGAACTCCCCGAGATCTTCCGCGGCCTCGACGCCGATCCCGAGGTACGCGCCATCGTGCTCACCGGCTCGGGCAAGCACTTCTCCTACGGCCTCGACCTCCCGGCCATGGCGGGCACCTTCGGTCCGCTGCTCGCCGACAAGGCGCTCGCCGCGCCGCGCACCGACTTCCTCAAGGAGATCCGGCGGATGCAGGACTCGGTCACCGCGGTGGCCGAGTGCGTCAAGCCGGTGATCGCGGCCATCTCCGGCTGGTGCATCGGCGGCGGCCTCGACCTGATCGCGGCCGTCGACGTCCGGCTGGCGAGTGCGGACGCCAAGTTCAGCCTGCGCGAGGCCAAGGTCGCGATCGTCGCCGACATCGGTTCGCTGCACCGGCTGCCCGGCATCATCGGCGAGGGCCACCTGCGCGAGCTCGCCTACACCGGCAAGGACATCGACGCCGCGCGCGCCGAGAAGATCGGCCTGATCAACGACGTGTACCCGGACCAAGAGGCGGTGCTGGACGCGGCGCACGCGATGGCGCGCGAGATCGCCGCGAACCCGCCGCTCGTGGTGCAGGGCGTGAAGGACGTGCTGGACCAGAAGCGCGCGTCGGAGGTGGCCGAGGGCCTGCGCTACGTCTCGGCGTGGAACGCCGCCTTCCTGCCGTCGGAGGACCTGACCGAGGCCATCCAGGCCGTGTTCGAGAAGCGGGAGCCGCAGTTCAAGGGTCGATGAACGTTTGCGTCGAGCGTCCACGCGCCGACATACTTGCGGTAGGCAACTAATTGATTGGCGCAAGTAAAGGTGGCGGTGCGTGGACGCGGACGACCTCTCGATCGACACCATCGCGGTGCAACTGACCCGGCTCCAGCGCATCCGCGACCGGACCGCCTTGCAGATCCGCACCGAGGACCGCGTCGACCCGGCCGTGTTCGCCGTGCTGTTCCGGTTGCTGTGCGACGGTCCGATGCGCTCGGGCGCGCTGGCCGAGGCGGTGTACTCCGACGCGTCGACGGTCAGCCGTCAGGTCGCCCAACTTGTCGAGCGCGAGCTGGTCCGGCGCACGGCCGACCCCGCCGACGGACGCGCGACGGTGCTCGAGGTGACCGAGCGCGGACGGGAGGTGGCCGAGCGGATCCGCAGGCGCCGCCACGACAACCTCACCCGGGTGATGGCCGAATGGACGCCGGACAACCGCGCGCTCTTCGCGGACCTGCTGCGCCAGTTCGTCGACGATTTCGAACGCGCGCGACCCATGATGGTCGCCGGGCGGCGGCTGACGAATCCGGATGAAGCGGAGCGGAATTCGTGACCACTCCGACCACCGTGACGTCGCAGGCGGGATTCACCCACCGGCAGATCCTGACCATCCTCAGCGGGCTCATGCTTGGCATGCTGCTCTCCTCGCTGGACCAGACCATCGTCTCGACGGCGATCCGCACCATCGCCGACGATCTCGACGGCTACGCGCTCCAGGCCTGGGCCACCACCGCCTACTTGATCACCGCCACCCTCACCACGCCGCTGTACGGCAAGTTGTCGGACATGTTCGGCCGCAAGCCCTTCTTCATGGCGGCCATCAGCATCTTCGTCGTCGGCTCGCTGCTGTGCACGCTCGCGCAGTCGATGTACCAGCTGGCCGCCTTCCGCGCCGTGCAGGGCATGGGCGCGGGCGGGCTGATGTCGCTGGCGCTCGCCATCCTCGGCGACATCGTCGGTCCGCGCGAAAGAGCCCGCTACCAGGGCTATTTCCTCGCGGTTTTCGGCACGTCCAGCGTGATCGGCCCGGTGCTCGGCGGCGTCCTAGCCGGGCAGGACACCATCCTCGGCGTCAGCGGCTGGCGCTGGGTGTTCCTGGTCAACGTGCCGGTGGGACTCGTTGCGCTGGCGGTGGTTTCGCGAGTGCTGCGCTTGCCGAAGAAGCCGCACTCCACCGATCGGGTCGACTGGTGGGGCGTGCTCGTGCTTGCCGTCGGACTGGTGCCGTTGCTCATCGTCGCCGAGCAAGGGCGCGAATGGGGTTGGGGCAGCGTCGCTTCGGTGACTTGCTATGTGATCGGCGCGTTCGGCGTCGTCGGGTTCGTCGTGGTCGAGAAGGGGCTGAAGGACGCGGCGCTGATCCCGTTGCGAATCTTCGGCAACCGCACCTTCGCGCTGGGTGTCGTCATCTCGTTCGTGGTCGGTGCGGCCATGTTCGGCGGTATCTCGCTACTGCCGCAGTACCTCCAGGTGGTGCGCGGCGCGAGCCCGACACTGGCCGGTCTGCAAATGCTGCCGATGGTGCTTGGTCTGATGCTCGGTTCGATCCTGTCCGGCCAGTTGATCTCGCGGACCGGCCGCTACCGGATCTTCCCGATCATCGGCGCGACCACGCTGACGCTCGGTCTGTTCCTGCTGCACTTCCTCGACGCCGACAGCCCGCTGTGGTTGGCCATGCTCTTCATGGCCTGCACCGGTTTCGGCCTCGGCAACCTCATGCAGCCGCTCACCCTCGCCTTGCAGAACGCGTTGCCGCCCAAGGACATGGGCGTCTCCACCGCGGCCGCCACCTTCTTCCGGCAGATCGGCGGCACGCTGGGCGTCGCGGTGTTCCTGTCCATCCTGTTCGCGCGGATGACACCGAACATCACCGACGAACTGCACTCCGCCGCAAGCGACCCGGAGTTCGCGCGGGCCGTCCTCGCCGGTGCGCAGAGCGGCAACCCCGCCGACGCCGCGCTGGCCAAAGGCCTGCTCGCCCAGGACACTTCGGCCGCGGGCGAGGTGCTGAAGGACAGCTCGATCATCCAGCAGCTCAGCCCGGAGCTGGCCAGACCCTTCCAGGTCGGTTTCGCCGACTCCATGTCGACGGTGTTCCTCGCCGTCACCGTCCTCTCGCTGCTCGCGCTGATCCTCGTGCTGTTCTGGAAGGAAGTGCCGCTGCGCATGGTCGGCGGCATCCAGGCGGCAAACGACAACGTGGTGGACACCGAGACGCGGCTCCTCGAACAGACCGGCCTGCCGCTGCCCGGCGGTGCGACCGTGGAGCCGCCGCTGGACCAGAGCGCGGGCCGCGAGAGCGCGCGGCGCGGTGTGGACGGTCCGGATTCGTGACCGACGGCCGGCTGCACGACGCACGCTCGCAAGCGGGAAATGTTGCGGCCATGGCGGTTTCGCTGCCGGGGAAGCCGCCGCGGCCGCGTGGCGTCGGAAATGGTCGAAGCGGTTGGGGAGGTGCGGGCGAGTCCTGCGGATTGCGAGTGTGCGGGGTGAATCCCCGTGCAGGGTGGGGAAGGTGGATTCTCCTGAGGGGGTGGGGGTTCGAGCCCTAGGGGTGGCTGTTCGGCGGGGTTTCGCTCCCTACCTTGAGAGAGGTCAACATCAACCTCGCTTTCCAGGAGCAGTGAAATGCGAATCAAGTCCTTCCTCGCCGCTGGCCTTCTTGCCACCGCAGCCGTCGCCGGGGTGTCGACGGCTGCCACGGCGAACGCCGCGCCGACCTACCAGGCGACCGGCTACGGCGCCACCTACATCGGCACCTACGCCACCTTCGAGGCCTGCCGCGCCGACGGCGTCTCGCCGAGCACCGGCGGCTACTACTGGGAGTGCGTCGAGGCCTGGGACGGCTGGGACCTCTACATCTACTACTGACCCGCGAAACCACCCGTAATCGGTGCTCGGAGCACCGTGATCGGTTCCCCAGGGACGTCCGGCGCGCCGGGCGTCCCTTTCGCGTAACGGAGAACCCTTCGGGGACAACGAAAAGGCGGGAGGTCCGTACGGACCTCCCGCCTTCGTCGTGCGGCTCAGTGGCCGCCCTTCTCCTGCAGACGCTTGAAGGAGGCTTCCACCTCGGCCTCGGCCTCGGCGCGACCGACCCACTCCGAGCCCTTCACGTACTTGCCCGGCTCCAGGTCCTTGTAGCGCTCGAAGAAGTGCTTGATCGCGGCGAGCTCGAACTCCGGCACGTCGGCCAGGTCCTGGATGTGGTCCCAGCGCGGGTCGCCCGCGGGCACGCACAGCACCTTGGCGTCGCCGCCCGCCTCGTCCTCCATCTTGTACATCGCGACAGGGCGCGCCTCGACGATCACGCCGGGGAACACCGAGTCGGGCAGCAGGACCAGCGCGTCCAGCGGGTCACCGTCCTCGCCGAGCGAGTTCTCGATGAAGCCGTAGTCGGCCGGGTAGGCCATGGAGGTGTAGAGGAACCGGTCGAGCCGAACACGGCCGGTCTCGTGATCGACCTCGTACTTGTTGCGGGAACCCTTGGGGATCTCGATGGTGACGTCGAACTCCACGCCATCTCCTTCTGTGCTGCATCCGGTGGCTCGAGCGGGCACGACCGCCGACTCGCCAGGTTGTTCGGGGGAACGGTAGCGAAACGAGGATAGTGTGATCGGTGGGGCCGAGGTTTTGAAGGGCATGGGTGCGCCGGGTGGCGCGGCAGCCGAGTCAGGGAGACGACGGGTACGTGGTTGGCGGGAACAAGAGAAATATCGGTGACTTGGCCGCACGGCGCCGCCGCAGAATGTGGATCGGATTCGGGGCTACCTTCAGCGTGCTGCTGATCGCGGCCGCCGGTGCGTTGGTCGTCGTCCAGCCGTGGACCCCGGAGTTCCGGCACGGCGGGCTGACCATCGCCGCGCCGCCTCCGCCGGTGAAGCCGTTTCCGCAAGTGGCTCCCGCGCCGTCGAACGCGCCCGCGCCGAGCCCGGCCGGTGTGGCTGCGGCGCTCGGTGGCGCGCTGGCCAATCCGGATCTCGGCACGTTCGCCGGTGTCGTCACCGACGCCGACAGCGGGACCACGCTCTGGAGCCAGGATCCGGGCACGCCGATGATTCCGTCGTCCACCGCCAAGATCCTCACCACCGCGGCCGCACTGCTCGCCCTGCCGCCGGACCAGCGGGTCACCACCAAAGTGGTCGCCGGGACGGCGCCGAACGAACTGGTGCTGGTCGGCGGCGGCGATCCGACGCTGACCGCGCAGGCCGACGGCAAGGGTTACTACCCGAAGGGCCCGCGCCTCGCCGACCTGGTCGCGCAGATCAAGCTCGCCGGAAGCACGGCGGACACCATCGTGGTCGACACCACCGCCTTCGCCGGGCCGACCATGGCGAAGGGCTGGGAGGACTCCGACATCCCCGGCGGCTCGATCGCCCCGATCGAAGCGGTGATGATCGACGGCGGCCGCATCGAACCGCTGGTCGAATACTCCCCGCGCACCTCGACCCCCGCGCTGGACGCCGGACGCAGGCTGGCCACCGAACTCGGTCTCGACCCGTCTCGGGTGCGTGCGGGCAAGGCGGCGCCGGGCGCGGCCGAGGTGGCGAGCGTGCAGTCCGCGCCGCTGCGCGACCGGCTGCGCGACATGATGGTCTACTCCGACAACGTGCTCGCCGAGACCATCGGCCGGGAGATCGCGGTGGCGACCGGACACGAACCGTCGTTCGGCGGCGCGGTCGCCGCCGTGGCCGCCACACTGGAGAAGGCCGGCTTCGATCTGAACGGGGTGGTGATGCACGACACCAGCGGACTCTCCACCGACGACCGCGTCCCCGCGCGTCTGCTGGACAAGATCGTCGCCACCGCCGCCCAGTCGGCCGGTGACGCGCTGACCCGGCCGACCGGCACGAAGGCCAGGCCCGCAGGCGAGAAGCTCGCGGCGACCCTCGCGCCGATGCTGGACGATCTGCCTGTCGCGGGCGCGACGGGCTCGCTGGCCAGCCGATATGTCACCCAGAACCGCGGCGGCGCAGGATGGGTGCGCGCCAAGACCGGAACTCTCTCGGTGGCCAGCACGTTGGTCGGGTATGTGCTCGACCGGGATGGCCGGGTGCTGACCTTCGCGTTGATGTCGAACGACCGGCCGCCGGAGGTGAGCAGGCCCGCGTTGGACGCCATCGCAGGCACGCTGCGCAACTGTGGATGCTCGTGACGGGTGGTTGACCATGATCGAAGGCGCTGACAAGACACGCGAATCCGCCGTCGCCGATTCGGCATCGGACGGCAAGGCGCGACGTCGCTCCGGCCTGTCCGGCGCCGTCGACTGGCGGTTGGCCGCGCGCACCGGATCGGCCCTTGTGCCGCCGGGGCCGCGCACCTCGCGCTACTCGGCCGAGCAGGTCGTCGCCGAGCTGGCCGAGGCGTCGGTGCGGGCCGAAAGACCGGTTCGCGAGGTGAGCGGACTGCTCGACGATCAGCCCGTGCCCGCGGCGCGCATCGTCGACCGGCCCGGTTGGATCGGCGCGGCCGCCGACTCCATGGCCCAGCTCACCGGCACCGGCGGCGATACACGGGGTCGCGGCGGCTTCGCGGGCAAGCCCGCAGGCGTGCAGGCGGGCGCCATGCTCGCGTTCCTCTCCACCGCCATCCTCGGCCAGTACGACCCGTTCACCGGGCCGGACGGCACGCTGCTGCTCGTCGCGCCGAACATCATGGCCGTCGAGCGCGCGCTCGGGGTCCCGGCAGCCGACTTCCGGTTCTGGGTGTGCCTGCACGAGGTGACCCACCGGGTGCAGTTCTCCTCCGCGCCCTGGCTGGCCGAGTACATGCGCAACAACGTCGACGTCCTCTCCGAGGTCGGTGACGAACCGCTGACCGACATGCTGACCCGCTTGGTCGAGGAACTACGCGACCGCCGCCGCGGTACCGCCAACGACGATCCGGCCACCCGCGGCGTCGTCGGCTTGCTGCGCGCCACCCAGGCGCCGCCGCAGCGCGAGGCCCTCGACCGGCTGCTCATGCTCGGCACCCTGCTCGAAGGCCACGCCGACCACGTGATGGACGCCGTCGGTCCCACGGTCATCCCGTCGGTCGAGCAGATCCGCGCGGCGTTCGACAAGCGCCGCAAGCGCCCGACCAACCCGATCCAGCGCATCCTGCGTGCCCTGCTCGGCGTCGACGCGAAGGTCGCGCAGTACGTCCGCGGCAAGGCGTTCGTCGACCACGTCGTGGGTCGCGTCGGCATGGAGCGGTTCAACGTCGTGTGGTCGAATCCCGAGACGCTGCCCCGGCCCGACGAGATCGAGAACCCGGACCGCTGGATCGCCCGCGTACTGGGCTGAGCGAACTTCCGGGCCCACGTCGGTACGGCCGATCCAGTGCCGTGCGGAGGTACCGATGCCCGTCCGCAAAGGTTGGACAAGCAAAGCCGACCGAAGGTCACCCTTGATCGGCCCACCGGTGCACGCAGGTCGGGTGAATGAAGGTCACGTCCAGTCGGTCTGGCGGGATGAAGGCGGCCTTCGGTCGGTTACCGCGCCGACCATCCTGGACGCGGCACCAGCTCTCGGTTGGCAGACAGATCCATTCGGCGCTCCCGTGCCGTCCAGATGGAGGCAGACGTTGTCGCTGCAGACGGCAACGGGCACCGCCTGCTCGGCGCGGCTGAGCATGGTCGTCCGCTCGCCGAGCGGTGTGCCGCGTCCGCTCGGCGCTCCCGTGCCGTCCAGGTGGAGGTAGATGTCGTCGCCGCAGACCTCGCGGGCAGCGTGGACCGCTGTTCGGCGCGGCTGAGCGCGGTCGTCGTCGGCTCGCCGAGCGGTGCGCTGCGTCCGCTCGGCGCTCCTGTGCCGTTCAGGTGGAGGCAGTCGTTGTCGCCGCAGACGGCAACGGGCACCGCCTGCTCGGCGCGGCTGAGCACGGTCGTCGTCGGCTCGCCGAGCGGTGCGTCTAGTCCACGATTCCCGGGCGCCATCACCGCATCGGAGGCGGCGAGACATCGGTAGTGTCCTCCCCATGGGCCGTGCGGTACGAGCGACGCCCGGGCAGCGTGAGGCGACCGGGCCTACCGCGGGCAGCGCTGGTTCGGGCGGCGCGGGCAACGCTGGTCCGGGCGTGGGCAGCGCTGGTTCGGGCGGCGCGGGCAACGCTGGTTCGGGCGTGGGCAGCGCTGGTTCGGGCGTGGGCAGCGCTGGTTCGGGCGGCGCGGGCAGCGCTGGTTCGGGCGTGGGCAGCGCTGGTTCCGGTATGGGCAGCGCTGGTTCGGGTGGACCGCGCAGGTTGCCGGAGACCGCGGCGGTGCTCGAGGTCCGGCGCGCGGTGCGTGCGTGGGCGGGGGAGTACTTGGCGCAGGGTGCGTCGGTCGCGGTAGGCCTCTCCGGCGGAGCGGACTCACTGGCTCTGACGGCCGCGGCGGTCGTAGAGCTCGGACACGTCGACGCGCTGATCGTCGACCATCGCCTGCAAGAAGGCTCGGGGCAGGTGGCGGCGGACGCGGCCGCGGCTGCCCTCGCGCTCGGCTGCCGATCGGCCCACGTGCTCGCGGTGGACGTCGGCAGCGAAGGCGGCTTGGAGGCGGCGGCGCGCACGGCCAGGTACGCGGCGCTGGACGCCGCCCGCCACGGCGCACCCGTCCTGCTCGGCCACACCCTCGACGATCAGGCCGAGACCGTGCTGCTCGGACTCGCCCGCGGTTCCGGCGGACGCTCGATCCAAGGCATGGCGGCCTACGCCGAACCGTGGGGCAGGCCCCTGCTCGGCGTCCGGCGGGCCACGACCCGCCAGATGTGCGCCGACCTCGGCCGCGCACCGCACGAGGACCCGCACAACCTGTCGCCCGAATTCACCAGGGTCCGGCTGCGCACCGAGGCGTTGCCGCTGCTCGAGGACGTACTCGGCGGCGGCGTCGCGGCCGCGCTCGCCCGCACCGCCGAGCAACTGCGCGAGGACGGCGCGCTGCTCGACGTGCTTGCCGACGAGTTGCTGGAGGCCGCGAAGGTGCCCGGCCCTGTCGCCGACGGTCCCAGCGGCGTCGATGATGAGGTGGCGCTGTCGATCGAGATGCTCGCCACTGCGCCCGCCGCGCTGCGCCGCAGGGCGATCCGCTCCTGGCTGCTGCAGGGCGGGGCGAAAGCCCTGACCGACAAGCATTTACGGGCGGTGGACGCCCTGGTCACGACGTGGCGCGGGCAGGGAGGGGTGGCCGTCGGCGGCGGTACACCGGACACGAGGTTGGTTGCCGCGCGCGAACATGGCAGGCTGACACTGCGCGAACACGACCGATGTCTGCGCAGTGACTGATGCCGAGCGGGATCGATCGAAACCAGCGGCGCACAGGAAGGGAAACCAACTGACGTGTACGGGGACGACATCGCGTCGGTGCTGATCACCGAGGAACAGATCGCCGCCAAGACCCAGGAGCTTGCCGAGCTGATCGCCAAGCGCTACCCGGCCGACGCACCCGAGGGCGACCTGCTGCTGGTCGGTGTGCTCAAGGGCGCGATCTTCTTCATGACCGATCTGGCCAAGGCGCTGCCCATCCCGACCCAGATGGAATTCATGGCCGTCTCCTCCTACGGCTCGTCGACCTCGTCCTCGGGCGTGGTGCGGATCATGAAGGACCTGGACAAGGACATCGCGGGCCGCAATGTGCTGATCGTCGAGGACATCATCGACTCCGGCCTGACGCTCTCGTGGCTCAAGCGCAACCTGTCCACCCGCAACCCGGCCTCGCTCGAGGTGGTCACCCTGCTGCGCAAGCCGGACGCGCTGCGCACCCACGTCGACGTGGCCCACGTGGGCTTCGACATCCCGAACGAGTTCGTCGTCGGCTACGGCCTCGACTACGCCGAGCGCTACCGCGACCTGCCCTACATCGGCACGCTCGATCCGAAGGTGTACGGCGGGTAGCCGACCGAAGGTCACCTTCATCGTGCCGAACGGCCGATGGGCGCCTTCAGTCGGGTAGTAGCGCGAAAATGGTTGCGGGGGAGCCGGACCCGCCGCGGTAGAGGGGGCTGCCGACCAGGATCCAGGCACCGGTCGCGGGGAGTTCGGCCAGGTTCGCCAGGCATTCCAGGCTGATCCGGTGCTCGCGGTAGAGCAGCTTGGACACCGTGTACGCGTCGTCGGCGCCCACATCGGGGCCGAAGGTGTCGATGCCGAGCGCGCCGCGCCTGCCCAGTCGTCCCGTCCGCAGCAGCCACTCCACCGTCTCGACCGCGAATCCGGGCTGGCGACCGGACGATTCGTCGACGCCGATGAAATCCGGGCCGCCCCACTTGGCGTCCCACCCCGTCCACGCGACGACGGCCGCTCCGTCCGGGATGCGGCCGTGCCGCGATTCCCAGCGCCGCAGATCGTCCACGGTGACGGCGTAATCGCGGTCCGCCGCGCACCGCTCGCGCACGTCGACCTTCACCGCGGGCAGCAGCAGATCGGCCAGATCGAGTTCGTCGGCCGCCAGCCCGTCGGCGTGGAAGTGGATCGGTGCGCCCCAATGCGTTCCGGTGTGCTCGCCCTGCTGGATGTACCGCAGGTAGTAGCCGTCGTTGGCGACGGTGGCGACGATGTCGGTGCGGAACTCCGGGTCGCCTGGGAAGATCGGCGTCGTCGCCGGATCGTGCACATGCGACAGGCTGACCAACCTGCCGAACGGTGGTTTCATCGCGCTCCTGGGTTGGTGCTCACAAACCCGGCACCGTGACCCGCCGAAGCGCGTACAGATCCTGTTCCATGGCACGGAACAGCAGGTAGACCACGACGAAGGCGACGATGCTCGCGATGCACATTATCCGCAGTGCGACGATGATTTTGGCCAGGTCCGGGGGATGCAACAGAGTCGATCCCGCCACCGCGATGAGCGGAATGGACGCGGCGAGCACCAGATACACGCCGCTGCGGCGGCGCAGCGCGCGCAGATCGTCCGCCTCGGAGCGCTCGATTCCGCCCTGCCCCAAGAACATCGGGTACACGCATCGGATGATGTAGAAGTTGGTCAGCAGGAACGGATACGTCATCGCGATGACGCCCGAGATGGTGTGCAGGATCATGAAATGCGTGTAGTCGCTGGCGGATACCACGTCGGGGGTGCCGCGCAACGCGAGCGGATAGACCAGGCCGGAGATCAGCCACATGGTGAAGATGATCAGCGCGGCCCAGTCGCCGAGCCGCACGGCCGAGGCGCGCGCCTTGTGCAGCACGGCTTCGTCGTAGCGGACGCCCGCTGCCAAACCGTGCGGCACCGTGATCAGGTATCTGGCCAGGTAGACCAGCAGCACCGTTCCGATCGCGAAGCCGAAGCCGTTGACGATCACCGAGTAGATCTCGAACTGCCGCTGGGTCTGCGCGGACTGCCTGTGGTGCATCAGCATGTTGTTGTGGTCGATGTTGTAGATCGAGGCCAGGATGTTGGGCACGCCGATGGCAAGGGCGATCAGCACCACCCGCCACGGGCGCAGCCGCACCCGCCAGCTGTGCTCGGGCGGGTCGACCAAGTCGCGGGCGCGCGCGTCCAGGCACAGGTCCAACTGCTCGGCGAGCACCGCGCCGTTGCGCCAGCGCCGCCGCGGGTCGGGCTCGAGGCAGGTCAACAGGACCCGGCGCAGCGCGGGCGGACAGTCGGCGGGCAGCGTCGCGAGCGCTGCCGCGGGCATGCCGGCTCGGCGGGCCCGCAGCGCCGCCTCGACGGTGGGTGGGTCGTCGGCGAAAGGCCGTGTCCCGGTCAGCAATTCCCACAGCAGGACGCCGAGCGCGTACAGATCGCTGCGGCCGTCCGGCGCCGGGGCATCGGGGTCGAGTGCGGCGGCGAGCTGTTCGGGGGAGCGGTAGGCGAGCCAATCACGAAGCGCCGCAGGTGAATCGGGTGGCGTGGCGGTGCCGTCGCCGGGCGCGAAGTCGGCCAGCTTGGGTGTGCCCTCGCTGGTGAACAACACGTTGGCGGGGGCGATGGCGTGGTGGGCGATGCCGTGGCGATCCGCGTACCCGAGTGCGTCGGCGAGGCGGCGACCGATCCACGCCACCGTCTCCGGCCAGCTCAGCTCGGCGAGCTCGGCGCGCACCGGGGAGTCCGCGGGCCGGATCTCGCCCTTCGCCTCGATCGCGGCGTCCAGCGCGCCGAGCAAGAGCGCGCCGCCCATACCCTCGTCCACGACGCGGCGCCGAGCCAGCACCTCCGCCGCGGTGCCGCCCGGCAGGTACTGCATGTAGACAAGCCTGCCGATCTCGCCGTCGAAGGCGAGCATCCGCTGATCGAAGACGCGGACGATGTTCGGGTGATCGAGCTGCACCATGGGTTGCGGGTCCACGCCGCCCGCCGCCGCGATCCGGACCGCGACCACCCGCTGCATGGACAGCTGCTTGGCCAGGAAGACCCGCCCGGCACGGCCGTTGCCGAGTTCGGTCCGCAGGTCGAAATCGTCGATCCGCTGACCGGGTACTAGGTCGGCGGGATCGCGGTCGACCCGCACCACCCCGGCGTGGCCCTGCTCGCCGGTGAGCCGGGCACGCACCGCGTCTGCCACTTCGGGATACTCCGCGAGGAAGTCCTCCAGCGGCAGCGGGCCGCGTCCGCGCCGGGCGGCGAACTCCTCGCAGACCAGATCGGCCAGCTCCGGGCTGGCGTCGACCTCCGGAAACTCCGCCCGATACTCCGCGATCCGCTTGATCGGTCCGCGTCCGCTCCATCGGTGCCGCAGGTCGATGCGGACCAGGTCGGCGAGCACGGCGGTGCGGACCTCGGTGCCGTCGGGCACGTAGTCGGCGAGGTGCGGCGGGCTTTCCCGTGCGGCGTGCAGGCAGTGTCGCCAAGCGGCGGTGAAGCGGGCGACCGGATCGACGTGCGTGACGGTCATGGACGCTCCGCGGCCGCGCGCGGCCGGTCGTCGTATCGGGCCGAGCCGCTCTGCGCTGCGGGTGCGCCGGGCTCCCCGCTCGGCGCGACTACCCGCTCCAGCGCGCGCAGGTCGGCCTCGAGCGCGCGGAACAGCAGGTACGACCCGATGAACGCGATGATGGCGCCCGCGCAGAGCACGCGCACCGCGACGATCACCATGGGGATGTCCTCTGGCGGCAGGAAGGTCACCCCGGCCACCGCGAGCAGCGGCACCGAGGCCGCGATCGCGAGGTACAGGTTGCAGCGGCGGTCGAGCGCGCGCAATCTGCCCGCGTCCTCCGGACTGATGTTCCCGTGCCGCAGGAAGATCGGATAGATGCAGCGGATCAGGTAGAAGGTCGCGAGGAAGAATGGATACGACGCCGCGATGGCGCCGCAGACCACCAGCGAGGCCATGAAGTGCACGACGTCGCGCCCTGTGACGTCGCCCGTGGAGAGCTCCATCGCGACGGGGAAGGTGAGCGCCGCGAGCACCCACAGCAGGAACGGGATGGCCACCGCCCGTTCGCCGAGCAGCAGCGTGTCGGTTCTGGCGCGGCGCAGCGTGTCCGGGTCGTAGCGTTTGCCGTGGCGCAGCCCCTTGGTCACCCGGAGCATGTAGCGCATCGAGTAGATGATGGTGATGAACCCGATCGGGAAGAACACCGCGTTCACCAATCCGGTGATGATCAGGAAGGTGCGCTGCGCGTCCTCCGGCATTCGTTCGACGATGAGGTTCTGGTTGTGCTGGATGTTGTAGAGCGAGGCGAGCATGTTCGGCACGGCGATGGCGACGACCATCACCGGCAGGATGTAGGGCTGTAGCCGCTCTCGCCAGCTGCCCGGTTTCGGGTCGACGAGGCCGCGCGCTCGTTCGTCGAGGCAGAGGTCGAGCTGTTTGGCCAGCGTCGCGCCGTTGGACCAGCGCTCGCTTCGCTCCGGTTGCAGGCAGGTCAGCAGCACGCGGCGCAGCGCGGCGGGACAGTCCTTCGGTATCCGGGCCAGCGCCGCGGCGTCGACGCCGACGCAGCGCCGCTCCAGCATGGCTTCCAGCGTGGTGTCGTCGCCGCGCTGGCCCGCGCCCGCGGTGCTGTCGTCGTAGGGCTTCGCGCCGGTGAGCAACTCCCACAGCACCACGCCGAGCGAGAAGATGTCCGAGCGGGTGTCCAGATCGGCGGCGGACCGGGCGCGGCCGGGGTGGCAGGCCTCCAGCTGTTCTGGCGACATGTAGGCAAGCGAGCCGCCGAAGTAGGCGACCGGGCTCGTTCCCTCCACATTGCGGCTGAAGCTGATGTTGAAATCGGCCAGCTTCGGCACGGCCTCGGCGGTGAGCAGCACGTTGGCCGGTTTCACGTCGCGGTGCAGCACGCCGTGCGCTGAGGCGTAGTCCAGCGCCTCGGCCAGCCTGCGGCCCAGCCACGCAACGGTCTCCGGCCAGCTCAGCGCGGCGATCTCGGCGCGCACGCTGGAATCGGTCGGCCGGATCTCGCCCTTCTCCTCCATCGCCGCGTCCACCGCGTCGAGCAGCAGCTGGCCGCTGCGTTCCTCCGGCGGGGTGGCGCGCACCCAGCGCAGCACGCCGAGCAGCGTGCCGCCGGGCAGGAACTGCATGTAGAGCAGGCGCAACCGACGCGCGGTTCCGTCCGCCTCGCCCGCGTCGAGCAGGCGCTGATCGAAGACTCGCACGATGTAGTCGTGATCCAGCTGGGCCAGGGTCTGCGGCTCGGTGCCGTGGTCGGCGGAGATCTTCACCGCGACCAGCCGCTGCATGGATCGCTGCCTGGCCAGGAAGACCCTGGCGAAGGCGCCGCTGCCCAGACCGGTCAGCAGGTCGAAGTCGTCGACGCGCTGACCGATCTCGATGCGGTCCAGCGGGTCGAGACGACCCGGTCCGGTATCCATCGTGGTGCCGATCGCGGTTTCGGTTCCGCCCAGATCGGCGGCCCTCGTAGCCTCCGCCGTGTGGTTCACCTCGGTACCACGAACGGGTGCGGTGGTTCGGTTCAGCGCGGAGGTCTGGTCGGTGCCGGTCGCGGGCATGGTTCCGTCGAACGCGGCGCGGGTGGAGTCATCGGTCGCGGACTCGCGCGTCTCGTCGATCGCGGCCGTGTTCGTCCCGTCGATCGAGGGCCGGGTGGAGTCGTCGGGGGCCTCGGGCGGGGTTCGTCGGGTGCTCTGATCGACGTCGTCGGCATTCAGCAGACCGCGTAACTCGGCCGCTTGGTTCGGATATTCGCGCAGGCATTCCCGCGGGTCGACGCGCTCGCCGCTCTGGCGCCGGACGACGAATTCCTCGTACACCAAACTGGCCGGTATGTTCTCGCGTTCGAGCTCGGGGAATTCGGCGCAGTATTCGGTCAATCGTTTGCGCCGAAGGGTGGGCGGAGGCGTTTCCTGGCGGCGCGCTCCGAGCGCGGGCCTGCGCAGCCATCGGTGCCGCATATCCACCCGGATCAGTTCGATCAGCGCCTCACGGCGCAGGGTGCGCGCGTCGGGCAGGAACGCGGTGATCTCCGGTAGCGGTCCGGGGCCCTCATCTGGGGCGATGTTGATCGCGGCGGCCCACGCCGCGGCGAAGGCCTCCACCGCGACGAGCTCGGATCTGAGCGACTGGCCGCCGGACTCGGAGTCGGAACCCGCGTCCGGGCGGGTATTTCTATCGGAGTCGGCACTCATTCTCGGACCTACTAGCTGTGGCGGAGTTCGGGAAATCCGCACTGGTCGGTCGGTGGCTGCACCGGATAAAATCCGCCACACCCGACGTCATCGTCCCCCGAGCAGTATCGGGAATGATAACTTGCGCCACAACAGCGGATCACCCGATTTCGACAACGATGCGACGGGGGCGAATCAGCACATGCACAACAAGGCTACGGCGGTGGCGGAAGGCTTGGCCGCGATCACCGAAACCACGAGCACCGAACCATTGTCCGCCCGGGAGGCGCCCATGGGCGAGAGTGAGCGAGGGGGGCCGTACGCCGACGGGCAAGCTGAGGCGCCGCGCGGTCCCGCGGTGACCATCGTCGCCGGCGTGCACGAGGGCTCGCTGACGCCGACCGAGGTCGTCGACGCGACCATCGAACTCATCGCCGCCGAGGACGGAACGACCAACGCGTTCAGCGTGGTGCGCGCCAAGCGCGCCGTCGGCGAGGCCATCGCGCTGGAACAGCGGGCGGATCTGGACGTGCTGCCGATGGCGGGCGTTCCGGTGGCCGTCAAACACAACATCCCGGTGACCGGCGAGACCGTGCTGTGCGGGTCGGCGGCGACCGACACCGGCCCGGCCACGGCCGACCACCCGGTGGTGCGCAGGCTGCGCGCCGCGGGCGCGGTCGTCGTCGGGCTCACCACCGTGCCCGAGCTGGCCCTCTGGGCGATGACCGACGACCAGCACCGCGTCACAAGGAACCCGTGGAACGTCAAGCGCGGCGTGGGCGGCTCCTCTGGCGGCGCGGCCGCTGCCGTCGCGGCCGGGTTGGTTCCGGTGGCGCACGGCAACGACGGACTCGGCTCGATACGCATTCCGGCGGCCGCCTGCGGTGTCTACGGCATCAAACCGGGCAGGCACACCGTGCCGTCGGATGTCGGGGTGGACTCCTGGGGCGGCATGGTGGAGAACGGCGTGCTCGCGACGACCGTCGGTGACGCCGCGCTCGCGCTCTCGGTGATGGCCGCCCGTCCGGACCTAGCCGAGCTGGATCCACCGGGCCGACTACGCATCGCGCTTGTCGTCACCCCACCCTCCCGTTTCGCCCGCGTCGACCCGCACTGGGCCGCCGCAGCGCACAAGGCCGCGGCCGTCGCCGCCGCCGCGGGACACCAGGTGGAGACGACAGCGCTGCCGTACGGCAACGCCGTGCTCGCGTTGCTGCTCCGCTGGTTGACGGTGGCGTTGCCCGAAGCCGCCACCCTCGCTCATCCCGAACGTTTGCAACCGCGCACCCGCCGTCACCTGGCGATCGGCCGCTTCGTCCAGCGGCTCGGACTGGTACGTGCCGCGCAGGTCGACCGGATCGAAGCCCGGTTGCTCGAATTCTTCGAAGACTACGACGTGGTGATCACTCCCACGTTGGCCACCGCGCCGCCGCGAGCGCGGGCCTGGCATCGCAAAGGCTGGCTCGCCAATGTGCTCACCGGCTTCCGCTTCTCGCCGTTCACGCCGATCTGGAATCTGGTCGGCTGGCCCGCCGCCTCCGTGCCGATGGGCACGCATCCCTACTCGGACACCCCCGTCGCCGCCCAGCTGGCCGGTCCGCCCGGCAGCGAAACCACCGTGCTCCGGCTTTCCGCGCAACTCGAACAGCTGCACCCCTGGCGGCGCACCGTTCGCTGACGGTGCGCCGGGAACCGCTCAGCTGGCCAGCGGCTGCTGGGTGGAGAAGCCACCCTCGACGGCGCGTGCCGCGAACTCCAGGATGGTCGGGCGGGTGTCGTCGGCCCGCCACGCGACGGCGAGCTCGCACGGCGCGAGTCCGGTCAGCGGCCGCGCGGTGAGACCCGGCCAGCGGTACATCGGCACGTTGTTCTCGGCGAGCAGGCAGACACCGAGGCCGAGGCTCACGGCCTCGAGCTTGTCCTCGGGCGTCGCCGCCTCCGCGCCGATCTTGGGCTGACGGCCGTTGCGCGCGTCGTTGCCGAGCCAGAAGTCGCGCACCGCGCCCGCTTCCGAGGGCAGCGCGATGAACGGCTCGTCGAGCAGGTCGGCGAAGTCGATGCTGTCCTGATCGGCGAGCGGATGGTTCTCCGGAAGCAGCACCCAGCGCGGCTCGGTGCGCAGGACCTCCCAGCGGTACCGGTTCGGGTCGGGTAGCGGCAGCCAGACCAGGGCCAGATCGGCCTGCCTGCCCGCGAGACCGCTTGACGGGTCGGTCCACGAAGCGGCGTGCAGTGCCAAGCGATGGCCGCTCGCGCTCTCCAGATCGTTGAGCAGTCCGCGGCCGAGCGCGGACTGAATGCCGACGCGCAGCACCTCGCCCGCCTCCTGCAGGGAGACGTTGGTGACCTCCCAGAGCTCCAGGATCTTGCGGGCGCCTTCGAGCAGCTCCTTGCCCGCGACGGTCAGCGCGACGCTGCGCTGGTTGCGGTCGAACAGGACCACGTCGAGCTGGCGTTCCAGCTGACGGATCTGACGCGACAGGGTGGGTTGTGCGATGTGCAGCCGCTGAGCGGCGTTGGTGAAATGCAGTTCCTCAGCGACGGCGACGAAATACCGCAGGTCGCGCAAATGCGGGTCCATAGCCCCTTGCTATCAGAATCAGTCCTCAATTTCCAGCCTTATCAGGCCGAAAAGTTTGGATACGGGCACCGAAACAGTCGGCAGGTTTGTTAGGGACAGCATATTGCTTGGCATGGTCATCTGCATCATCGGCTCGGCGAATTTCCGGCACCCGCCGCGGCTTTGCCGCTGGCCGCATTCCTTGGTCGCTTGACCAGCGCTTATGTTACCTGCCCGTGATCTGCGGTCGGGTTCGCCGGGTTGATTCGCAAACGCAGTGACCGAACAGAAACCCTTCGCTGAGCGGCGGGAGCTTGTTACGACGGAAAAGAGTGATATTAGTCACAAATTGATTGGATAGCGGTGCAGGCCGAGTGACGGCATCCGCCACCAGGTGTCCGCCGGGATGCGACATCCGGCACATACGACGGAGGCGCTGTGATCGGCGGCAAACCGCGATCACAGCGCCTCTGACCCGCCCGGGGTACTCCTTACACGCTCCTGGCGCGCTCCTCGTAGGCCTTGCGCTTCTCCGCGTCGACGTCGTCGAGGAACGCGTGGCTCGCGCCGAGCGCCCGCGCGATGCCGTCGCCGACCGCCTGCGGAAGCAGGCCGACGACCTGGGAGACGATCCCGGCCACCGCGGTGACCCTGACCTTCGACCGCGGCGACTCGATAAGCCCGACGATCGCGTCGGCGATCTCCTCCGGCTCGGCGGGACGCAGCAGCTTCGGCGCGGTCACGCCGGAGCCGAGCTCGGTGTTGGTCAGCGTCGGCAGCACCGAGGAGAAGCGCACGCCGGACTCGCGGTACTCCTCGCGCAGCGTGTCGGTGAAGCCGAGGACCGCGTGCTTGCTCGCGTTGTAGGTGGCCAGACCGGGGATGTGCGTCTCGCCGGCGAGCGAGGCGATGTTGATGACGTGCCCGCTGCGGCGCGGCAGCATCCTTGCCAGTGCCAGCTTGGAGCCCAGGATCACGCCGTAGACGTTGATGTCGAGGATCCGGCGGGTGATCTGATCCGGCTCGTCGACCAGCCTGCCGGTCGGCATGATGCCGGCGTTGTTGATCAGCACGTCGATCGGACCGATGGTGCGCTCGACCTCGTCGAGGAAGGACCCGAACGAGGTCGCGTCGGTGACGTCGAGCTTGCCGTACAGCTCGAAGTCGCGCGCGGATCCGGACTCCTTGACGGTGGTCTCGTCGACGTCGCCGATCGCGATCTTGGCGCCGAGCGCATGCAACGCGGTGGCGGTGGCCAGGCCGATGCCGCGGGCGCCGCCGGTGATGACGACGACTTTGCCTCGGATCTTCGCCGGGTCGGTCACTTGTTGTCTCCCTTGAGTTTCAGCAGTGCGGGAATGTCGATGCGGCGCAGTCCGCGCGCGCCCGCGGCGCGCATGGCGCCGAGCGCGGTGAGCAGCTTGGGGACCTGGTACGGGTACCAGAACAGTTCCTTCTGCTGGGTCGGCAGGATCGGCTTGGTGATCGCCTGCTGGCGGCAGTACTTGCGCACGCCGTTCGCACCGCCCCAGCGCGCGCCGACGCCGGAGAGGCCCCAGCCGCCCATCGGCAGCGCGTAGCTGAACAGGTTGGCGAAGACGTCGTTGATATTGACCGCGCCCGCGTTCAGCTGGCGGGCGATGCGCTCGCCGCGGTCCTTGTCGCCGGTCCACACCGAGGCCGACAGGCCGTAGACGGAGTCGTTGGCCAGCCGGATCGCCTCGGCCTCGTCGGCCACTTTCATCACCGGCAGCGTCGGCCCGAAGGTCTCCTCGGCCACGCACGACATGCTGTGGTCCACGTCGACGAGCACCGTCGGCTCGAAGAACGTGCCCTGGCCGGTGCGCTTGCCGCCGGTGAGCACCTTGGCGCCCGCCGCGACCGCCTCCTCGACGTGGCGCTGCACGATGTTCACCTGGTTCTCGTTGGCCAGCGCGCCCACGTCGTGCTTCAGCTCGCGACCGTCGATGCCCTGGCGCAGCGCCTTGACGTTGGCGGTGAGCTTGGCGACGAACTCGTCGTAGACCGGCGCCTCGACGTACACGCGCTCCACCGAGATGCAGACCTGGCCCGCGTTGAACATGCCGCCGAAGGCGATGCCGTGCGCCGCGCGATCGAGGTCGGCGTCGGCGAGCACGATGGCCGGATCCTTGCCGCCGAGCTCGAGGCTGTACGGAATCATCCGCTCCACGCAGGCCGCCGCGATCTTGCGGCCGGTGGCGGTCGACCCGGTGAACTGGAGGTAATCGACATTGCCGACCACCGCAGCGCCGGTCTCGCCAGCGCCGGTCACCACCTCGAACACCGGCGGCGCGCCGATTTCCCGCCAGCCCCTTGCCAATTCGAGCGCGGACAGCGGGGTCACCTCGGACGGCTTGAGCACCACCGCCGCGCCCGCGGCCAGCGCCGGGATCACGTCCATCACCGGCATGGCCAGCGGGAAGTTCCACGGGGTGATCACGCCGACCACCGGGTACGGGCGGTAGGCGGTGGTGAGCTTCTTGACCCTGGCCAGCGGGCTGTGCGGCGACGGGTGATCGTCGGCGAGGAACTTCGCGGCGCGACGGGCGTAGTAACCGATCAGGTCGGCGCCGAAGGCCGGGTCGATGAGGGCGTCGGCGCGCGGCTTCGAGGTCTCCGACTGGAGCACGTCGGCGAGGTGCTCGGTGTTGTCGATCAGCCAGTCCTGCAGCTTCAGCAGCCATTCCTTGCGGCCGTCGGGGCCGATGGCCTCCCACTCCGGCTGGTAGAGCCGCAGCTCGCGCACCGTGGCCGCGACCTCGTCGGCGCTCTGCGTCGGCACCGTGCCGACGATCTGGCCGGTGCCGGGATTGCGCACCTCGATGACGGCAGGCGCGTCCTTCTTGGCGGCCGGTTTA
This sequence comes from Nocardia amikacinitolerans NBRC 108937, assembly GCF_001612615.1. Classification (GTDB taxonomy): domain Bacteria; phylum Actinomycetota; class Actinomycetes; order Mycobacteriales; family Mycobacteriaceae; genus Nocardia; species Nocardia amikacinitolerans. Next base: position 38,849 of record NZ_BDAU01000036.1, read on the forward strand.
CGCGTGGACGCCTTCTTCGCCGCGCTCGGCGCGGACTCGGTGTTGGTCACTGCTGTTCTCCCACTGACGTTGTGTGCGCCGCGGTGCTCGGTGTCGAGCCGCTCCGACGCTGTGAATCAGCTCACTGAACTATGATCGTGACACAATGACCGGGGAGTTTCTTGGCTCATTTTGTCAACCGGATCGGGCCTGATTGTGTCGAAAGTACAAAGCAGTGCGGGCGTATCGGCGGGCCGCATCGGGCCGAACAGCGCGGTGGTGCGCGACTGGCTGGCCGACTACGTCTACGAGACGATGCGCACCGAGACGCTGGAGCAGGTGGTGGACCGCCTCGACAGCGCCATCGTCGCGCGCGTCCCCGAGTTGGCCGATCGCGACATGAGCCGCGATCTCGCCGCCAGCACCCGCGCCCACGCCAGGACCATGCTGAGCGGATTGACCAGCGACACCTTCGAATTGGCGATCCCCGAGGAGGCGCACGCTTTCGCGCGTACCATCGCGCGCCGCGGCTTCGACCTGCGCCTGCTGCTGCGCACCTACCACGTGGGCATGGAGGCGGTGCTCGACTACATGACCGACGCCGTCGAGCAGCGCGACGTGCCGCAGGAGATCGAGCGCGCCGTCATGCTCCGGCTGTTCGATCGGTCGACGAAGTGGGTCAGCATGTCGGTCGAACTCCTCACCGAGACCTATATGGAGGAGCGCGAGCGGGTGCTGCGCGCGGCATTGAACCGCCGCACCGAGACGGTGCACGCGCTGCTGTCCGGTGAGGAGATGGACGGCGACCAGGCCTCGATCCGGCTCGGCTACCGGCTCGCGCAGCAGCACCTCGCCTTCGTGCTGTGGACCGACGCGTCCGAACCCGGCGGCGACGGCGAGTCGACCGGACTGCTCGACCGTGCGGCCGCGCGGGTGGCAGGCGAACTCGGCAGCGCCAAGCTGCTCACCGTGCCGTCCGGTGCCAGCGGGATGTGGGCCTGGATCGGCCTCGAGGACGCGGCGCACGCCGCCGACCTCGCCGCGCCGGGCAGGCTCGCGCGACTGCTCGCCGGGCGCGTCGACGCGCCGGTGCGGGTCGCTTTCGGGGTGCCAGCGGCGCGGGCTGGCGGCTTCCGCGCGAGCCACCGCGAGGCGGTCGCGGCCCGGCACGTAGCGGAGCTCGCACCCGGCGACGGTTCGCGCGTCACCGTCTATCGCGATGTCGAGATCGCCTATCTCGCCGGAACCGACGAGGCGGCCATGCGCGGCCTGATCCGCCGCGAACTGCGCGAGCTGGCAGGCTCCGACGCCAACGCCGTCCGATTACGCCGGACTTTGCACGCCTACCTGGCCAGTCACCGCAGCCCGGAGGCCACGGCGAAGCTGCTCGGCGTGCACAAGAACACCGTCCGCTACCGGATCCAGCGGATCGAGGAACTGCTCGGCCATCCGATCGAGCAGCGCAGTCTGCCGCTGGAGGTGGCGCTCGCCTGCGTCGACGCCTACGGGGTCTGAATCCGCTCAGTCCACCTCGGCTCGCCGCACCGGCGGTTCGGTGGACGGCGCGATCGTGGTGTCCGGCAGCTCGTCGAGCAGGGTTGTCGTCGCCGCCGCGATGGTCGCCACGGCCTTGTCGACGGCCGCTTTGGTCGTGCTGCTGAGGCCGGACACGCCACCGACCTTGCGCACGTACTGCAGTGCGGCAGCATAGATTTCCTGCTCGGTAGCGGCAGGCTCCAGGCCACGCAGGACGGTGATGCTCTTACACATGCGTGCACATTAGCTCTCCACCCGCCGATGCGGCAGGCCAAGAAACGAGGGATCTGAAAATCGCCCGTGAAGTCGTGGACGCGTCGGCGATAAGCACGGCCGCGAGTCGCTCCATGGGGAACAATCGGAAACATGCCAGCCCGCGGTATACCAACGTTGACGACCTTCCCCTACGAAGAGCTCGACAAGCGGGAAGAGGACCACTGGTCAGGGACCGCGATATCCGACGACGAGCTGCGCGCCCTCGCGCTCGGCGGCTTCTACTCGGCCCGCTGGGACGCTTTCCACGACGCCCTGCTGCTCGGACCAGAGCGGGAGCATCCGCTCGGCGACCGCAGGGAGCTGGCCATCGACACACTGACCGGCGCGTGGGGCATCACCGACGGCACCGAGGCGCAGGCCTCGATGGAGCAGTTGCTGGACGGCATGCACGCCCCCCTTTACGCGATGGTGCATCCGCTCGTGATGGCCTCGATCAACGCCAGCGAGCGCGACCGCTTCGGCGAGCGCGCCGACCGGCACCGCGCGTTCCTGCGCCAGGTCGGCGCGTTCCGCGGCATGGACAACCCGGAGGCGCTCGTCCGCGACTACGACATCTGGTCGCAGGCCATCAAGATCGGCTTCACCGACCATCTGGCGCGCCCGCTGCCCAGCGACATCCACGCCTGGGATCTGGCCCGCGTCGTCGCGGTCGCCAGGATGGCGTTCACGGCCGGTTATTTGGAAGCCGACGTGGCCTGGGGTTATCTGATGCGGGCGCTGCCACTGGCCCAGCGCAAATACCGCAACTGGCGCCAGTTCGGCGACGCCTACCTCACCGGCTGGACCTACTGGCAGGCGTGCGAAGACCTCGCCGAACTCAAGAACGGCGGCGTCGACCGTCGCATGGAACTGCTCCGCCTCTGGACCCGCCCCACCAGCCCGTGGCGCCGCATCGCGCTGAACGACAAGAGCCCGGATCAGAGCTGACGCCTCTGGCGTGCGCGCAGCACGGAGCCCACATGCGCGGCGCGCCCAATTCCGCCGGCCACGAGCATCCGAGCCAGCGCGCGAGACTGCCGAAGCGCGAGACTTCCTGGTCGCGGCGCGCGAGGGTTCCTGGTCGGCCGTGGCTTCCTGGTCGGTGCGCGTGGCTCGCTGGTCGCGGCGCCGGTGCTTCGCGGCCGCCACGCAAGTGGCCGGCTCCCGGCCGCGTGGCTTCCTGGTCGCGGCGGGTGGCTTCCTGGTCGCCGCGGGTGTGCCTCCCTGCCGCCGCGCACATATCGCCTGGCCTCGGCCGCGCGTGCCGCTCGCCGCTGGGCGCGGGCATCCGGTCGTCGTGCACGGGGCATCCGGCCGCTGCGCGTGTGCTTCCTGGCCGCAGCGCGAGGCTTCCTGGCGCGGCGAGTGTGCTTTGTGGCCGCGCGCGTGGCTCCGGCCGCGTGGCTTCCTGGTCGTGGTGCGTGTGCTTTGTGGCCGCGCGCGTGGCTCCGGCCGCGAGCCTCCCTGGTCGTGGCGTGAGGCTTCCTGGTCGCGGCGCATGTGCTTCCCGGCCGCTGCGCACATATCGTCTGGCCTCGGCCGCGCGTGCCGCTCGACGTTGCGCACATGCATCCGGTCGCTGCGCACATGCATCCGGTCGCTGTGCAGAGGACATCCTGTGCACAGGACATCCAGCCTCCGCGCCCGAGGCCGCTGCTGTGCCGCTGCGCGAGGCTAAGGGGTCGCGACGGAATCCGGCAGCGAGCGCAGGATTCCGCGTCCGTAGCGCTGGAACTGGCCGTCGTCGACCATGCCGAGCGAATGCCGCTCGACGAGCAACTCCCATTCCGAATACAGCTGCGCCACACCGGGATCCGCGGGTCCGGCGGCGCCGTCCGCGGAATCGCGGCGGACCGCGAAGTTCACCGCGCAGGCGACCCGCTCGGTGTCGGCGCGGTCGGTGCCGGTGAAACGCAGGGTGATGTTGCCGTCGTGCACCTCCACGCCGGTCTCGCCGCGCGCGCCGATCTCACCGGGCGCGGACGGCGCGCCCTCGGTGGACCTGGCCCACAGCACCGCGGGGATCGGCAGCTCGTGCGCGTACCGCTCACCGGGACCGATCGAGATGAACAGCAGCCGCCCGGTGGTGACGGCGAGCAGGCCGGGCCCGGTGCCCGCGGGCGGGTGCGCCACGGCGACCGCGGTCTCCAGGACGTACTCGTCAGCCGTCACGTAACGATGCAGGGCGGCTATCGCGGGCCTGGCCTCGCGGCGCGGCGCCATCCTGCGCACCGCGCGATCCACGTCCGCGCGCGTCGGGCCGGTTTTCGTCCAGGTCGGCGCGGGTGGGGTCAGATCGGGCGCCGCGACATCGATGCGCTGGGCCGCCATGATCTGGTCGTTGATCCGCTCCACGATCTCGCTCGCCGCGGGTACGTCGTGCTCGGCGATCAGCACCGGAAGCGGGGTGCGGTCGGCGGGCACGCCGGTGAGCACCGGGGTGGGGTAGCGCAGGTAGATCTCGATGACGACGGCGTCGTCCGCGCGCCTGCTCAGCCGGACTTTGAGCAGATCGGTGACCGGCACGTCGAGGACGCGCTCGCCCTCGCTGCCCGGCCGCAGGACGATCAGCCGTCCGCGACCGTGGCGCACAATCGCTGTGGGTGTCCGTAGCTCGACTATGTCCATACCCCCTGCGCTCTGTCCGATTCGCGGGTTCCCCGCGGGGTTCGATGTGCGGCTTTCCCAGGGTCTTTCTTGGTTCGGCGAGCCGTCACCTCCGTGCCGTGAGCTCGCGCGCCGCTTTCGTCTCATGGTGACGCGAGCCACTGCCTCGTTGCCTGTCGGCTCGCGTTGTCTTGTTCAGTTGTCCAGTGCTCCCGAGGGCTCGCCTCCGCGGCCGCCCGCTCACGCCGGATGTTGTGTCGTCGCTCACGATAGGCCGAACATGCCATGATTGTGACCACTCGAGGTAAACCGGAGCGAGGAATCGGGAACCACCGTCGTCCTCCGACCGTTTACTTGTCGAACTGCACCAACTGCCGAACTGCGCGATGTATCGAGTAGACCGTACGCGGTAACGTGGCTTGTCCGCATCCGAACCCTCCCGGAATCGGGTAGGACCGGGCGGAATGCATCACGACGCGCCCGACGTTTCGCTAGGCAGAACCGGAGACACCGGAAAGGACTGGCCGCCCGGCCTACGCTCTATGAACCGCAAGACAGTGTTCCGCACCCTGGCCATAGTCTCGGGCATCCTGCTCGTGATCTATGCGTTCAGCTATTTCGGCAATGACACGCGCGGCTGGAAGAGCGTCGACACCTCGGTGGCGTTGAGCCAGCTGAACGACAAGGGCAACGTCAAGAACGTCCAGATCGACGACCGCGAGCAGCAGCTGCGGATCGAGCTGAACAACGGTAACGACGCGACCGACGGCCAGAACAAGATCATCGCCAAGTTCCCGGGCGGCAGCGAGACCTCGGCGCAGATCTTCGACGCCGTGCAGAAGTCGGGCGCTCCGTACAACACCGTGGTCAAGCAGGAGAGCTGGTTCACCCAGATCCTGCTGTTCGTGCTGCCGATGGTGATCCTGCTCGGCCTGTTCATCTTCGTGATGGCCCGGATGCAGGGCGGTGGCCGCGGCGGCATGATGGGCTTCGGTAAATCGAAGGCCAAGCAGCTGTCCAAGGACATGCCCAAGACCACGTTCGCGGACGTCGCGGGCGCCGACGAGGCCGTCGAAGAGCTCTACGAGATCAAGGACTTCCTGCAGAACCCGGTGCGGTACCAGACGCTGGGCGCGAAGATCCCCAAGGGCGTTCTGCTCTACGGTCCGCCCGGCACCGGTAAGACGCTGCTCGCGCGTGCCGTCGCGGGTGAGGCGGGCGTGCCCTTCTTCACCATTTCCGGCTCGGACTTCGTCGAGATGTTCGTCGGCGTCGGCGCCTCCCGCGTGCGCGACCTGTTCGAGCAGGCCAAGCAGAACAGCCCGTGCATCATCTTCGTCGACGAGATCGACGCGGTCGGCCGCCAGCGCGGCGCGGGCCTCGGCGGCGGTCACGACGAGCGCGAGCAGACGCTGAACCAGCTGCTCGTCGAGATGGACGGCTTCGGCGACCGCACCGGCATCATCCTGATCGCCGCGACCAACCGCCCCGACATCCTCGATCCCGCGCTGCTGCGCCCCGGCCGCTTCGACCGGCAGATCCCGGTCGGCAACCCCGACCTGGCCGGCCGTCGCGCGATCCTGCGGGTGCACTCGCAGGGCAAGCCGATCTCCACCGAGGCCGACCTGGACGGTCTCGCCAAGCGGACCGTCGGCATGTCCGGCGCGGATCTGGCGAACGTCATCAACGAGGCCGCGCTGCTCACCGCGCGGGAGAACGGCGCGGTCATCACCGGCGAGGCGCTGGAGGAGTCGGTCGATCGCGTGATCGGCGGCCCGCGCCGCAAGAGCCGCATCATCAGCGAGCACGAGAAGAAGATCACTGCCTACCACGAGGGCGGCCACACCCTCGCGGCATGGGCGATGCCCGACATCGAGCCGGTCTACAAGGTCACCATCCTGGCGCGCGGTCGCACCGGCGGCCATGCCATGACGGTGCCCGAGGACGACAAGGGCCTGATGACCCGCTCGGAGATGATCGCCCGCCTCGTCATGGCGATGGGCGGTCGCGCGGCCGAGGAGCTGGTGTTCCATGAGCCGACCACCGGCGCGTCCTCCGATATCGACCAGGCCACCAAGATCGCTCGCGCGATGGTCACCGAGTACGGCATGAGCGCGCGCCTCGGCGCAGTCCGCTACGGCCAGGAGCAGGGCGACCCGTTCCTCGGCCGGTCCATGGGCATGGGCTCGGACTATTCGCACGAGGTCGCCCGCGAGATCGATGAGGAGGTGCGCAACCTCATCGAGGCCGCGCACACCGAGGCGTGGGCGATTCTGAACGAGTACCGCGACGTGCTCGACGTACTGGCCACCGCGCTGCTGGAGCGCGAGACCCTGCACCGCAAGGATCTCGAGGAACTGCTTGCCGCGGTGGAGAAGCGCCCGAGGATCACCGCGTTCAACGACTTCGGCGAGCGCGTCCCCTCGGACAAGCCGCCGGTGAAGACGCCGGGTGAGCTGGCCGCCGAGCGCGGCGAGTCCTGGCCGCCGGAGCCGGTGCAGCCGTCGCTGGCCGCCGCCAAGCGAGAAGCCGTGCCCGCCAACGGTTATCCGCAACAGGGTGACCGTCAGCCGGAGCCGCAGTACGGCTACCCGAGCCAGCCCGCGACCGGTGGCTACCCGAGTCCGCACGCGCCGACCCAGGCGTACCCGCGCCAGGGCGGCACGCACGGCTCCCGTCCGGACTACGGCGCTCCGGCCGGTTGGTCGGCGCCGGGCTGGCCGCCGAGGGAGGAACCGCAGCAGCCGGCCGGGCAGCCGGGTTACGGCGGCGGCTGGGGCGGCCAAGGCGAGGCCAGGCACGGCTACCAGCCGTGGAGCAATCCGCAGCAGGGTGGTTCCGGCCAGGAGCACGGCGGCTACGACAACGACGGCTACGAGGAGCCGGGTCGTCCGAGCCAGCGCGCCGAGGGCGAGAACCACGAGTGGGATGGACCGAACGGACGGCGCTGAGCGGGCGCCGATTACGCTCGACCATCGGGGTGCCGAGTGATTGCCGGCGCCTGAGATTTTGGAGGTGTCCTCGATTGTCGGCCAATCATCATGCCGTCGGCTCGGCGCTCAACGGTCGCGACGAGGTCGAGCGCAACGGTGCCATGCCCGCGTCGACCCTGCCTGAACTGGTCGCACTGGAGACCGGGCGGCCGTTCGACCAGGACCGGGCCGAAGCCGCGGTTCGGGAGTTGCTGATCGCGATCGGCGAGGACCCGGACCGCCCCGGCCTGATCGAGACGCCCGCCCGGGTGGCCCGCGCCTACCGGGAAACCTTCGCCGGGCTCTACCAGGAGCCGGACGCGGTGCTGAATACCACGTTCGACGAAGGCCACCAGGAACTCGTGCTGGTGCGCGACATCCCGATGTACTCCACCTGCGAACACCATCTGGTGTCCTTCCACGGCGTCGCCCACGTCGGCTACATCCCGGGCGAACACGGCCGGGTCACCGGGTTGTCCAAGCTCGCGAGGCTGGTCGACCTCTACGCCAAGCGCCCGCAGGTGCAGGAGCGACTGACCAGCCAGATCGTCGACGCCATCATGCGCAAGCTGGAGCCGCGCGGCGCGATCGTCGTGGTGGAGGCCGAGCACCTGTGCATGGCGATGCGCGGCATCCGCAAGCCGGGCGCGAGCACCACCACCTCGGCCGTGCGCGGCCTGTTGCAGACCAACGCCGCCTCGCGCGCCGAGGCACTCGAACTGATCCTGCGCCGGTGAGGGAGGACACGGTGCCCGGTCGCACGAACGTCGTCGCGCGCGGCGGCCGCCGCTGCGTGGTGATGGGCGTCGTGAACGTCACCAGCGATTCGTTCTCCGACGGCGGCCGCTACCTCGATCCCGAACTCGCCATCGCGCACGGCGTCGAGCTGTACCGGGCAGGCGCCGACATCATCGACGTCGGCGGCGAATCGACCAGGCCCGGCGCGGACCGCGTCGATCCGGAAACCGAGGCGGCCAGGGTCGCGCCGGTCATCCGCGGGCTGGTCGCGGCGGGCGTGCCGACCAGCGTGGACACCATGCGGGCGAGCGTCGCCGAGGCGGCGCTCGGCGCCGGTGTGTCGGTGATCAACGACGTCTCCGGCGGGCGCGCCGATCCCGAGATGGTGAAAGTCGTTGCCGCTGCGGAAGTTCCGTGGATTCTCATGCACTGGCGGGCGGGTGCCGACTATCGGCACACCGGTCCGGCCGATCACTACGACGATGTCGTCGCCGAGGTGCGCGCCGAGTTGAACGCGCAGGTCGAGCTCGCCGTCGCCGCGGGCGTCGACCCGTCCCGGCTGATCCTGGATCCCGGCCTCGGCTTCGCCAAGAACGCCGACCACAACTGGGCGCTGCTCGGCGCGCTGCCCGACTTCGTCGCCGACGGCCTTCCGGTGCTGATCGGCGCCTCGCGCAAACGCTTCCTCGGCGCCCTGCTCGCCGACGCCGACGGTCCGCGGCCGCCGGACGGCAGGGAGGTCGCCACCGCGACGGTCTCCGCGCTGGCCGCCATGCACGGCGCCTGGGGAGTCCGCGTGCACGACGTGCGAGCCTCCCTGGACGCGATCGCCGTCACCGACGCCTGGCAGCGCGCCGCCCGGCCGATTCCGCGAGGAGCGCAGGAATGAACTCGTCCACGGCACCGGTGACCCACGAGGGCCGACCGGGGGAGCGCGGCGGCCTGCCGTCCGGTCCCGACCGGATCGAACTGCGCGGGCTGCGCGCCTTCGGTAACCACGGGGTCTTCGAGCACGAGCGCCGCGACGGACAGGAGTTCGTCGTCGACCTGACCGTGTGGGTGGATTTCGCGGCGGCCGCCGCCTCCGACGACTTGGCCGCCACGGTGGACTACGGCGCGCTGGCCGAACGCGCGGTGCGGATCGTGCAGGGCCCGCCGCGCAATCTGATCGAGACGGTGGTCTCCGAGATCGCCGACGACGTGATGACCGACCCGCGCATTCGCGCCGTCGAAGTGGTGGTGCACAAGCCGTCCGCCCCGATTCCGCACACCTTCGCCGATGTCCGCGTGGTGACCTCCCGCGTGCGCGAGGGCGCCGAATGAGTCGCGCCGTCCTGTCGATCGGCTCGAACATGGGGGACCGCTTAGCGCACCTGCGCAGCGTTGTGGATGGGCTCGCGCAGCGGGTCGTCGCGGTGTCGGCGGTGTACTCGACCGCGCCGTGGGGCGGTGTGGATCAGGACGATTTCCTCAATGCCGTTGTGCTGGTGGACGATCCGGAGCTGGATTGCCTCGGCTGGTTGCGCAGGGGCCAGGAATTCGAGCGGGCCGCGCACCGGGTCCGCGAAGTGCGCTGGGGCGCGCGAACTCTCGACGTGGACGTGGTGTGGTGCGCCGAATCCGGTCCGTCGGGGCCGGTGCCGTGCGTCAGCGCCGATCCGGAGCTGACCCTGCCGCACCCGCAGGCGCACAACCGGGCCTTCGTGCTGATCCCGTGGCTGGACGTGGAACCCGAGGCGCGGCTGTCCGTCGCTGGGGTCGACCGGCCGGTCCGGGAATGGCTCGCCGCGCTCGACGCCGACGAGCGGGCCGGTGTGCACCGGACCGAGCTGTCGCTGCACCGGACCGCGGGGGGAGCCGCATCGTGAAGCTCAAACCGACCAGGGTGCTCGACCTGGGCGCCAACGTGCTGATCGCGGCGATCGTCGCGTGGATCGCCACCAGGGTCGCCTACGCGAATTTCCCGCCGATCTCGATCTACGCGGGGGCCTCGCTGTATCCGGTGGCCGCCATCGAGGTCGTGCTCGCCTTCGTCATCCGCGCCAGGGTCAGCGACCACCAGATCGGGGACGGCAGGGACCAGTTGCATCCGATCACCGCCGCGCGCGCCGTCGCGTTGGCGAAGGCCTCGCTGCAAGTCGGTTCGATCGCCGCCGGTGTCTGGCTCGGCTTCCTGTGCTGGGTCTTTCCGCAGCGCGGCACCCTCCGGGCGGCTGCCGCCGATTCGCCGGGCGCGGTCGTCGGCATGTTCGCGGGGGTGGCGCTGGTCGCCGCCGCGCTGTGGCTCGAGTATTGCTGCCGGGCTCCTGACGAGCCGCCGGACGAATCAGCAACTACGTAGCAATTCTTCTGATCGGAAGCGAAAGACCAGTTTCTGGGCGTGCCGCGCCAACCCCGCTACCCTGGCGTGCATGGTTTCACCCTCCCGTAGCAGCACTTCCCGTCCACAGCGGGATCAGGCGGGAAAATTGTTCGTCGGCGCTTTGATTCTGCTCGGTCTGATTGCCAGTGTTTTCCTGGTCTTCAGCAACAGCCTGCAGTTCATCAGGATCGGTCTGATCGCCGCACTGTGGGCCGCCGCGATCGGCGCGCTCGCCGCGACCAAGTACCGCAAAGACGCCGATGTGGACAAGGCGAAGGTGCGTGACCTGCAGACGGTCTACGAACTTCAGCTCGAGCGGGAGATCACCGCGCGCCGCGAATACGAGCTCGGCGTCGAGGCGAGGGTGCGCGAGGAGGTCGGCGCGGACGCCGCGGAACTGGCCGCGCTGCGTGCCGAGCTGACGGTGTTGCGGCAGAGTCTGCAACGCCTCTTCGACGGCGATCTGCCGATGGACCGGCCCGCGCTGCGCGCCGACGCCACCCGAATCCAGGAGTTGCCGAGCGCGTACGGCGATCCGGCGAACGATAGCTCCGCGAATGCCGACGGGTGGGTCGGCCCGCTGGGACAGCAACCGCGCAGCGCGGTCACGCCGGTCTTCGTCCCGGATCATCCGGAGCCGCCGGTCTTCGCGAGCCCGTTCGACGAGCCGGTCACCGCGGAGACCGCGGTCGTCTCGCCCGACGACTACCCGGACGAGGGCTACGACGACTACGCCGCCGGGTACTCGGAAGACGCGGCCGACCTCGTCCACACGACGGGCCCGCTCGGCAGACCCACGGCCTGGTCCGACGCCTTCACCCCGGTCGAGCGGGAAGAAGCGCAGGCCGAACGCGAGGAACCGCAAGCCGAGCCGTCCGCCCCGCTCCGCCTTCCACCACTGGACGAGGACGCCGCCCCGCACCCGACCATCCCGCCCCTGGCCACCCCGCACCCCACCCCGACGGTCGGCACCGCCAGCTCCCGCCGACGCCGCCGCGTCGACCCGGACGCCGACTCGGGCAACGCCTCCCGCCGCCTCTCGGTCGCGGAAATCATGGCGAACCTGCAATCCGAACAAAAAGGCAGCGGCTAACCCTGCCCCTGCCGGCCGTCTCGCTGCCCAGCAGGTCGAAGCGCATGCATGAACTCGGCCCGCAACGATCCCCGACGCACCATCCGCACTCTGCCGACCAGCCCCGGAGCGAGCCCGACGAGCGACCGTTCGCGGCCGTCTCGCTGCCCAGCGGTCGAAGCGCATGCGACGAAGTCGCGAGTCTCGACCGCTGGGCAGCGAGACATAAAGGCCGCGAACACGCGCGCGCCAGCGCGCCAACAAGCACTGTCTTTCAAATCACGTCCGGGGGCCATGGCATCGGCAAACTTCGGGCCGATATCCTCGACCTCGTAACGTCTGGTACCCGCGGTGCGGGACTGGAACGACATCGAGAGGACAGTGTTGACCTCGAGAAGCGTGACTTCTGACAACGCGGCTTCGGGCTTCGACCCTGCGCCCGCACGCCTGACGGTGGGAATCGTCTCGGCGGGACGCGTGGGTTCCGCACTCGGCGCAGCGCTCGAGCGAGCCGGGCACGTGGTGTTCGGCGTCTCCGCCATTTCCGACGCCTCCAAGCACCGGGCTCGGCTGCGGCTGCCCGAATCCGAGATCCTGCCGATCGAAGAGGTGGCGGCGCGCAGCGAATTGTTGCTGCTCGCGGTGCCCGATACCGAGCTGCCCGGGCTGGTGCGCGGATTGGCGAGCTCGGGTGTGGTCCGGCCGGGCACCATCGTGGCGCACACGTCGGGCGCCAACGGCGTCGGTGTGCTCGCGCCGCTGGCCGAGATCGGCGCGCTGCCGTTGGCCATCCACCCCGCGATGACCTTCACCGGCCACGACGAGGACGTCACCAGGTTGGGCAACGCCTGCTTCGGCATCACCGCCGCCGACGACATCGGCTACGCGATCGCGCAGTCGCTTGTCATCGAGATGGGCGGCGAGCCGGTGCGGGTCTCCGAGGAGAACCGCGCGCTGTACCACGCGGCGCTCGCGCACGGGAGCAACCATCTGGTAACCGTGGTGCTGGACGCGGTGGAAGCGTTGCGCGAGGCGCTGGCCGGTCCGGGTCTGCTAGGTCAGCAGATCGTGGACGACCAGCCCAACGGACTCGCCGAGCGTCTGCTCGCCCCGCTCGCGTCGGCCGCGCTGGACAACGCGCTGCGCCGCGGTCAGTCCGCGCTGACCGGCCCCGTCGCCCGCGGTGACGCGGACGCCGTCGCGACGCATCTCGCGGCGCTCGAGGCCACCGACGAGCGGCTCGCCGCAGGCTACCGCGCCATGTCGCTGCGCACCGCCGAGCGCGCCAAGACCAACCCCGCCCTGATCGAGCTCCTGGAAGGACGCCGTTGATGGATCCGAAATTGCGCGGCGCCTACAAGCCGGGCGAACTTACCGTGCACCACGATCCCGCCATGGTCGCCGCCGTGGCGAAGGCCTTGCGCGGCGTCGGCCGCAGCATCGGTTTGGTGCCGACCATGGGCGCGCTGCACGAGGGTCACCTCGAGATCGTGCGCCGCGCGAAGCGGACCAATCAGGTGGTGATCGTCTCGATCTTCGTCAACCCGCTGCAATTCGGCGCGAACGAGGATCTGGACAAGTACCCGCGCACCTTGGACGCCGACGTCGAACTGCTGCGCGCCGAGGGCGTCGACCTGGTGTTCGCCCCGAGCGTGTCCGATATGTACCCCGACGGCCCGCGCACCACGGTGCATCCCGGCCCGATCGGCGCGGAGCTGGAGGGCGCGAGCCGTCCGACGCATTTCGCGGGCATGCTCACGGTGGTGGCCAAGCTGCTCCAGATCGCCCGTCCGAGCGAGGCGTTCTTCGGCGAGAAGGACTACCAGCAGCTCACGCTGATCCGGCAGATGGTGCGCGACCTGAACTTCGACGTGAAGATCGTCGCGGTCCCGACCGTGCGCGAGCAGGACGGCCTCGCGCTCTCCTCGCGCAACCGCTACCTCGATCCGGCGCAGCGCGAAGCCGCGCTGGCCCTTTCCGCGGCGCTGTCGGCGGGCAGGCACGCGGGCGGCCTCGGCGCCGACGGCGTGCTCGCCGCCGCCCGCGCCGTTCTCGATGCCGCGACCGGCGTCGACGTCGACTACCTCGAACTGCGCTCCTCGACCCTCGGCCCGGCCCCGGCCTCCGGCAACGCCCGGTTGCTTGTCGCCGCGAAGGTCGGCGCCACCCGGCTCATCGACAACATCGCCGTCACCCTCGGCGCTCCGATCGACGGCCACCCGAACCTCGTATCCCAGCCGGCACCGGCAGCTTTCTAGAAAGGCGACGACGAAGATGTTGCGCACCATGATGAAGTCCAAGATCCACCGCGCCACCGTGACCCACGCCGACCTGCACTACGTCGGGTCGGTGACGGTGGACCAGGATCTGCTGGACGCGGCCGATCTGCTCGAGGGCGAGCAGGTCTGCATCGTCGACATCGACAACGGCGCCCGCCTGGAGACCTACGTGATCGCGGGTGAACGCGGTTCCGGCGTCATCGGTATCAACGGCGCCGCCGCGCACCTGGTGCATCCCGGCGACCTGGTCATCCTGATCGCCTACGGGATGATGAACGAGCAGGAGATCGCCGAGTACGACCCGAAGGTCGTCTTCGTCGACGAGCGCAACCGCCCCGTCGAGCTCGGCTCCGATCCGGCGCACGCCCCCGAGGGCTCCGGCCTCACCTCCCCGCGCTCGCTGCGTTCACCCACCCCGCCGGCTCCGCCGGCTGCCGTCCCCGTTGTCTTCGCCTGACGGCCAGAACTTCGAAAGTCGGGTGAGCAATGCTGCTGACCATCGACGTCCGCAACACCAGCATCGAGCTCGGCCTGTTCTCCGGCAGCGGCTCGCACGCAAAGCTGGTGCGGCACTGGCGGATGCACACCAATCCGCTGCTGACCGCCGACGAGTTCGCCATGCAGGTGCGCGGTCTCGTCGGGGCCCAGCTGGACGAGGTGATGGGCGTCGCGGCCCTGTCCACGGTGCCGCCGGTGCTGCACGAGCTGCGCGCCATGCTGGAGCGGTACTGGTCGCACGTGCCGCACGTGGTGGTGGAACCCGGTGTGCGGACCGGCATTCCGTTGCTGGTCGACAATCCGAAGGAGATCGGCGCCGACCGGATCGTGAACGCGCTCGCCGCCCAGCAGCGCTTCGGCTCGGCCGCGATCGTCGTCGATTTCGGGACGGCGACCACCGTGGACCTCGTCTCGTCCAAGGGCGAGTTCCTCGGCGGCGTCATCGCGCCCGGCGTCGCCATCTCCAGTGAGGCGCTCATCGAGCGAGCGGCGCTGCGCCGCGTCGAGTTGGCGCGCCCGCGTTCGGTGGTCGGCAAGAACACCGTCGAGGCGATCCAGTCCGGCGCGGTGTTCGGTTTCGCCGGGCTGGTCGACGGTCTGATCGACCGCATCCGCGACGAGTTCGACGCGTTCGCGGGCGACGACGTCGCGGTGGTCGCCACCGGCATCAGCGCGCCGCTGATCGTGCCGGAGTCGGAGACCATCGACCATCACGAGCCGCACCTGACCCTGACCGGGCTTCGCCTGGTCTACGAACGCAACCAGCAGCGCCGCAAATCCTGACCGCGCGCCCGGGGTGGGGCGTGTATCACCCCGGGTGGGTCTGTTGCTCCCGCGAAGAGCGCTGCTAGACTCGCCGACGTGTCTTTCCGCGTGAGCACCCAGGAGTGTTGTCGAGGCTGATTCCGGCCTCGACCGATCGAGGCCGACCACGAGTCCCTCGACCGATCCCCACCTCCTGGAGTTTCGCTCATGCGTTCCTCTGTTCTTTCCCTTTCGTCCGCACGTGACGGCCTGTCGGCCCGTCCGCCGGTCGACCGTGCCGTCGCCCCAGCGCTCCCGACCCGGCTGCGTCCCGCCGATCTGCTGCGGCTGACCGACGAGGGCGCCGAGGACGTGCTCGCGGGCCGCTACGACCACCTGCTTCCGGCGGGCGGCGTCTGGCCCGTCGAAGAACGCTGGGCGGCCCGGTTGCTCTCCGACGACGAGGTCGACGTCTGGCTGATCAGCTGGACGCCGGGCAAGTCCACCGAGCTGCACGACCACGCCGGATCGCTCGGCGCGCTCACCGTGCTCAGCGGCGCGCTCTCGGAATTCCGTTGGAACGGCACGGAATTGCGCAGGCGCACGCTGACCGCGGGCGATCAGGCTTCCTTTCCCATCGGCTGGGTGCACGACGTGATGCGCGCACCGGCCGCCGCCGAATCCGCGGGCCCGCTCGATCCGACGTTGAGCGTGCACGCCTATTCCCCGCCGCTGACCGCGATGTCCTACTACGAGGTGACCGGCCACGGCACCCTGCGGCGTACCCGAACCGTTCTCACCGACCAGCCCGAAGGTGATATGTGATGGCCCCCTTGACCATCGATCAGATGCTCGACAACGCGCGCGAGCAGATCGACCGGATCTACGCGTTCGAATTGCCCGCCGCGCTCGCCAGGGGCGCCATTCTGGTGGACATCCGCCCGCAGGCGCAGCGCGAGCGGGAGGGCACGCTGCCCGGCGCCCTGGTGATCGAGCGGAATGTGCTCGAATGGCGGCTCGACCCGACAAGTTCGGCGCGTTTGGCGCTGGCCGCCGATCACGACGTGGAATGGATCGTCGTCTGCTCCGAGGGCTACACCTCCAGCCTGGCCGCCGCCTCGCTGCAACAACTCGGGCTGCACCGGGCCACCGATCTGATCGGCGGTTACCAGGCGCTCAAGGCGGCGGGCCTGCTCACCATCGCGAGCCGGGCGCCGCACTTCGCCCGCGAGGTCACCGCGCTCGCCTCGCTGTAATTCGGCGCGAGTTGCTTCTATCTCGAAATAGTAGGTAGCGCAATCGGTTTCGGTATTCCTTCGGCTTTCGTTCCGAAGGTGGCCCTCGGAAAGGCGCCCGGGGTCGGCACCGGAAATCGATGCCGATTCGTTACTATCGGGCGGAGCCCGGGCGGCCGCAAAAGGATTTCCGGTGCACGCTAGGGTTGTCCGATGTGAGCACCCCGAACACGCCCTCGTCCGGTCGCTCCGCGGGTTCGGTTCCTGCGGCGCAATCCCGCCGACCCGCCCCGGAAGTCGACGACGTCCCGGAGCAGATGCGGATTCGCAGGGAGAAGCGTGAGCGGCTGCTCGCGCAGGGCGCCGAGGCGTATCCCGTTGTGGTGCCGCGCACGCACTCGCTGGCCGAAATTCGGGCCGCCTTTCCCGATCTGCCCGCCGATACCCAGACCGGGCAACTGGCAGGCGTCGTCGGCCGCGTCATTTTCCTGCGCAATACCGGCAAGCTGTGTTTCGCCACGCTCCAGGAGGGCGACGGCACCAAGCTGCAGGCCATGATCAGCCTCAACGGCGTCGGAGCAGACGCGCTGGCGGCCTGGAAGGCCGATGTGGACCTCGGTGACTTCGTTTTCGTGCACGGTGAGGTCATCGCCTCGCGCACGGGGGAATTGAGCGTCATGGCCGATTCCTGGTCCATGTCCGCCAAGGCGCTGCGGCCGCTGCCGGTGGCGCACAAGGAGATGAACGAGGAGTCGAGGGTCCGGCAGCGCTATGTCGACCTGATCGTGCGTCCCGAGGCCAGGGAAATGGCGCGCACGAGGGTCGCGGTGGTGCGCGCGCTGCGTGCCGCGCTGGAGCGCCGCGGTTTCCTCGAGGTGGAGACGCCGATGCTGCAGACGCTGCACGGCGGCGCGGCGGCCCGGCCGTTCGTCACCCGTTCCAATGCCCTCGATATGGACCTCTACCTGCGCATCGCGCCGGAACTGTTCCTCAAGCGGTGCGTGGTCGGCGGTTTGGAGAAGGTCTTCGAGATCAACAGGAACTTCCGCAACGAAGGTGCCGACTCGACCCATTCGCCCGAGTTCGCAATGTTGGAAACGTATGAGGCCTATGGCACGTACGACGACTCGGCGAAGATGATCCGGGAATTGGTACAGGAAGTCGCGCAAGAGGCTTTCGGCACCCAGGTGGTGACCCTCGCGGACGGTACCGAATACGATCTTCGGGGCGAGTGGGCGACCGTCGAGATGTACCCTTCGCTGTCCGATGCGCTGGGTGTCCGAGTCACCCCGGAAACATCGGTCGAGGAATTGCTGGCACTCGCCGATCGGGTCGGACTGGAAATTCCGGAGGGCAAGGGCTACGGCCACGGCAAACTGGTCGAAGAACTATGGGAGCACGAGTACGGTGACAAGCTCTATGCGCCGACATTCGTACGCGACTTCCCGATCGAGACCTCGCCGCTGACTCGTCAGCACCGCAGCAAGCCCGGAGTTACCGAGAAGTGGGATCTGTACGTCCGCGGCTTCGAGTTGGCCACCGGCTATTCGGAGTTGGTCGATCCGGTGATCCAGCGCGAGCGGTTCGTGGACCAGGCTAGGCTCGCCGCGCAGGGCGACGACGAGGCAATGGCGCTGGACGAGGACTTCCTTGCCGCGATGGAGCACGGTATGCCGCCGACAACTGGAACCGGTATGGGAATCGATCGGTTGTTGATGGCACTCACGGGATTGGGAATCCGCGAAACGATACTGTTCCCAATTGTGCGTCCGGTCACGCAGCGAGGTGTGAGCGACCGACGCACAGGCGACGCCGGAGCGTAACCAGCCAGCGGTCGGCGAACATCGCAAATCAAACAGAGTCGGGTGCGTTTCGATAGCCGAAGTCTCGTCTTGGAATTTTCTGAATTCGAGGTATTCTTGCCTCGGGTAATCGGCCTAGTATGCGGGTCGCACGATTTCGAGAGGACGTTCATCTCATGGCAAAGAAGGTCACCGTTAGCCTGATCGACGATGTCGACGGTGAGTCCATCGCGGACGAGACCATCGAGTTTGCGATCGACGGTGTGTCGTACGAGATCGACCTGTCGTCGGCAAATGCCGCGAAGCTGCGTGACGGGCTGGAGCAGTGGGTTTCCAGTGCGCGCCGGGTGAGCGGTCGTCGCCGCGTGAAGGCCGCCGCGGGTACCGCCGCCACCCCGAAGAGCCGGGTCTCCATCGACCGGGAACAAAGTGCGGCAATTCGCGAGTGGGCGCGCCGGAATGGCCACAAGGTCTCCGCTCGCGGCCGTATCTCCGCCGACATCACCGACGCGTACAACAAGGCCGCGAAGGGTTAGTACTTTTCCACCCGCTGCCGCCTGGGCGAATCGTGCGACGCCCGGGCGGCAGCAGCATTTCGTCGGGCATCGGGCCCGACGCCGACCATCGACCGGACCGGCACGATCTTGCTCGTGGTACCCCGAAGCGGCACCATGGAAACTGTGCGAAGGTCGTCACTGGCGGTATGGAGAGATGAGGTATCGGCGCAGTGACTGGATTCGTCGGATCATTGTTGCGATTCACCGATGACTCGGGCCGCCAGCAGGAGCTGATGCTGAGCCCGGATCAGCAGCGAGTCACGATCGGCCGTTCGCCCCATGCCGATCTCGCGTTGCGCTGGGACGCGGAGGTCTCGCGCCTGCACGCGGCCGTCGAATACCTGGGCGCGCACTGGACGATCGTGGACGACGGGCTTTCCCGCAACGGCACCTTCGTCAACGGCGAGCGACTGGTCGGCAGGCGCCGCCTGATGGCGGGCGACAAGATCCGGGTCGGCACCTCGCTGGTCTCCTTCCACGATTTCGGCGCGGTCGCCGACGACGCCACCCGCACCTCCACCGGCTCGATTCCCACCCTGCGTTCGCTCACCGAGACCCAGCGCGCGGTGCTCGTCGCGCTGTGCCGCCCGTACAAGAACGGCGCGGGCTTCGCGACCCCGGCCTCCAACCAGCAGATCGCCGAGGAACTTTTCCTCAGCGTCGATGCCATCAAGACCCACCTGCGCGCCCTGTTCGCCAAGTTCGGTGTGGAGAGCCTGCCGCAGAACCAGAAGCGGGTGCGGCTCGCGGCGTTGGCCATGCAGAGCGGCATCATCTCCGACCGGGATCTCTGAACCGCGTCTGGACGCCCGCTTAAGCGGGCGAGCGTCTCGACCATGGAGGCGCGGGCCCTTTCACGATTGACTCGTACTCGTCGCCGGACCGAGAAGATTCGGACCCGGACTGTGAGGCAGGAGAAATCGAATGTTCGCGCTGAGAATCGCCGCGCTGGTGGCGGCCGTGCTGGCTACGGGTCTGACCGCCGGGGTGTTCTACGCCTACGCCATCTCGGTGATGCCCGCGCTGAAGCGCAGCGACGATCGGACCATCATCGACCTGATGCAGAAGATCAACGTGGTCATCATCAACCCCTGGTTCATGATCGCGTTCCTCGGCACCGTCGCGTTCGGCATCATCGCCGCGCTGCTGCACTTGGGCCGGGACCACCGCGCGACCCTGGTCTGGATCGGGATCGCCGTGGTGCTCAACGTGATCGCGTTCGCGGTGACCGCGGGATTCAACGTTCCGCTCAACGATCAGCTGGCCGCCGCGGGCGACCCGGCGCAGATCGCGGACATGGCGGCGGTCCGCGCGAACTACGAGGCCGCCTGGGTGCGCTACAACGTGATTCGCGCCGTGGTGCACACCTTGGCCTTCCTCGTGCTGTGCGGCGCGCTGTTCGCGGCGGGCGTCCAGCAGGGCAAGAGCGAGGCCGCGGGTCCGGCCCAGGCTGGGACGGCCTACGCGGCGCCCGCCGGATTCGGTGCGCAGCCCGCGGCGGCACACCGGCTCGGCTGATCCTCGTCGGTAGAACGGGTTATAAGTTACCCGCCGGTATCGGCACTATCTGGGACACGTCGTCGGTAGCTTCTTCTGGAACAAGTTCCAGAATTGGAGGCTCCATGCGACGTGTCCCAGTTCCGTTCGTGGTGGCCTTCGTGCTCGCCGCACTGTGGATCGGTGCGGCGGGTTCGGCGCACGCGCAGCGCTACCCGGTCGTCTACAACTTCTTCTCCGGCATTCCGTCCGAGCTGACCAACCCGGGTGGCTCGCTGCCCGGCGCCAACGACTGGTCCTGCCGCCCGAGCGCCGAGCACCCCAACCCGGTGGTCCTCGCGCACGGCACCGGCGGTGGCGCGCAGACCAATTGGGGTGTGTACGTGCCGCTGCTCGTCAACGAGGGCTACTGCGTCTACTCGCTGACCTACGGCGCCCACGCGCTGCCGTGGCCGTTGTCCGCGATCGGCGGCATGCGGCCGATGGAACAGAGCGGCCTGGAATTCGCCGCCTTCGTCGACCGCGTGCTCGCCGCGACCGGCGCCGCGAAGGTGGACGTCATCGGGCACTCGCAGGGCAATTTCATCGGCAATTACTACGTCAAGCGGCTCGGCGGCGCGGACAAGGTGGACAAGCTCGTTGGCCTCGCGCCGCCCTGGCTCGGCACCAACGCCGGAGGCCTCGGCAACGCCGCCGCCTTCGCGACCGGCCTCGGCGCGGGTGGGATCTTCGACTCGGCGGTCGGTGCCACGCTGTGCCACGCCTGCCGCCAGCTCATCGCGGGTTCGCCGTTCCTGGAGTCGCTCAACGCCGACGGCGTCTACCACCCCGCCGTCACCTACACGAACATCGCCACCCGGCTCGACGAGGCCGTTATCCCGTACACCGCGGGGCTGGTTCCCGGCCCGAATGTCACGAATGTCGTGGTTCAGGACGGTTGCGCACAGGATTACTCCGAGCACGCGGGCATCGCGGGCACCGCGCGGGCGGCGGGATTCGTCCTGAACGCACTCGACCCCGCCCATCCGCGGCCGGTACCGTGCCAGTTCGCCGCACCGTTCACGGGCTGACCTCGGGCGCGGCAGCCGCCCGGCCGCCGGATTGATTCGAAATTCGCGGATTGCCGGGAACACCGGGGGTGGTTCGGTCGTTTGCACTGGCAGGGGCGTCAACGGGGCGACGATGGCCCGTGGATCGGGGCGAGATTGCCGGATCACAGGGTGTTCGCTGTCGGCAAAACCGGATCGGAAACGAAACCCGAAACGCTCACGTTATGAGTGAATGACCGTGCTGTCGCTGGTCCCCAATAGGGTGGACTGGAGGCGGCCCGGACCCCCGCCAACTAGAGTGGAGGCGGGGGCCGCAACCCCCGGGCTTCATGGCAGGCTGACGACCGAAGGTTGACCACAGCACTGAAGCGTCGGACGCCTATGAAGGTCTGAGCAGGAGAGTGAGGGAGCGATGTTCGAGAGGTTCACCGACCGCGCGAGGCGTGTCGTTGTCCTGGCCCAGGAAGAGGCCCGGATGCTCAACCACAACTACATCGGCACCGAGCACATCCTGCTTGGCCTCATTCACGAGGGCGAGGGAGTCGCGGCGAAGTCGCTGGAGTCCCTTGGCATTTCGCTGGAGGGTGTGCGCAGCCAGGTGGAGGAGATCATCGGCCAGGGTCAGCAGGCCCCGTCCGGCCACATCCCGTTCACCCCGCGCGCCAAGAAGGTGCTTGAGCTGAGCCTGCGCGAGGCGCTGCAGCTCGGCCACAACTACATCGGCACCGAGCACATCCTGCTCGGCCTCATTCGCGAAGGCGAGGGCGTTGCGGCGCAGGTGCTCGTCAAGCTCGGCGCCGACCTCAACCGGGTCCGCCAGCAGGTCATCCAGCTGCTTTCCGGGTACCAGGGCAAGGAGCCGGTGGAGTCCGGCGCCCGCGGCGAGGCCGGGACCCCGTCCACCTCGCTGGTGCTCGACCAGTTCGGTCGCAACCTGACCCAGGCTGCGCTCGAGGGCAAGCTCGACCCGGTCATCGGCCGCTCGAAGGAGATCGAGCGCGTCATGCAGGTGCTCAGCCGCCGCACCAAGAACAACCCGGTGCTGATCGGCGAGCCCGGCGTCGGCAAGACCGCTGTCGTCGAGGGTCTTGCGCAGGCCATCGTCAACGGCGAGGTTCCCGAGACGCTGAAGGACAAGCAGCTCTACACCCTCGACCTCGGTTCGCTGGTCGCGGGCAGCCGCTACCGCGGTGACTTCGAAGAGCGCCTGAAGAAGGTGCTCAAGGAGATCAACACCCGCGGCGACATCATCCTGTTCATCGACGAGCTGCACACGCTGGTCGGTGCGGGCGCGGCCGAGGGCGCCATCGATGCGGCCTCGATCCTGAAGCCGAAGCTGGCCCGCGGCGAGCTGCAGACCATCGGCGCGACCACCCTCGACGAGTACCGCAAGTACATCGAGAAGGACGCCGCCCTGGAGCGCCGTTTCCAGCCGGTCCAGGTGGGCGAGCCGACCGTCGAGCACACCATCAACATCCTCAAGGGTCTGCGCGACCGCTACGAGGCGCACCACCGGGTGTCCATCACCGACGGCGCGCTGGTCGCCGCCGCGACGCTGGCCGACCGCTACATCAACGACCGGTTCCTGCCGGACAAGGCGATCGACCTGATCGACGAGGCGGGCGCGCGCATGCGCATCCGTCGCATGACGGCTCCGCCGGACCTGCGCGAATTCGACGACAAGATCGCCGACGCGCGCCGGGAGAAGGAGTCCGCGATCGACGCGCAGGACTTCGAGAAGGCCGCGCGACTGCGCGACAAGGAGAAGCAGCTCGTCGCCAAGCGCGCCGAGCGGGAGAAGCAGTGGCGATCCGGTGATCTGGACGTCGTGGCCGAGGTCGACGACGAGCAGATCGCGGAGGTGCTGGCCAACTGGACCGGTATCCCGGTGTTCAAGCTCACCGAGGAGGAGACCACCCGTCTGCTCCGCATGGAGGACGAGCTGCACAAGCGGATCATCGGCCAGGAGGACGCGGTCAAGGCCGTCTCCAAGGCGATCCGCCGCACCCGCGCCGGCCTGAAGGACCCGAAGCGTCCGTCCGGCTCGTTCATCTTCGCCGGCCCGTCCGGTGTCGGTAAGACCGAGCTGTCCAAGGCGCTGGCGAACTTCCTGTTCGGCGACGACGACGCGCTCATCCAGATCGACATGGGCGAGTTCCACGACCGCTTCACCGCCTCGCGGCTCTTCGGTGCCCCTCCGGGCTACGTCGGCTACGAGGAGGGCGGCCAGCTCACCGAGAAGGTGCGCCGCAAGCCGTTCTCGGTCGTGCTGTTCGACGAGATCGAGAAGGCCCACCAGGAGATCTACAACACCCTGTTGCAGGTCCTCGAGGACGGCCGCCTGACCGACGGCCAGGGCCGGACCGTGGACTTCAAGAACACGGTGCTGATCTTCACCTCGAACCTCGGCACCTCGGATATCTCGAAGGCCGTCGGTCTGGGCTTCTCGCAGTCCAACAACGAGGGCTCGAACTACGAGCGGATGAAGCTCAAGGTCAACGACGAGCTGAAGAAGCACTTCCGGCCCGAGTTCCTCAACCGCATCGACGACGTGATCGTCTTCCACCAGCTCACCAACGCGCAGATCGTCGAGATGGTGGACCTGATGATCAACCGCGTCGCCACGCAGCTGAAGAACAAGGACATGGCGATCGAGCTCACCGAGAACGCCAAGAACCTGCTCGCCAAGCGTGGCTTCGACCCCGTGCTCGGTGCCCGGCCGCTGCGCCGCACCATCCAGCGCGAGATCGAGGACCAGCTGTCGGAGAAGATCCTCTTCGGCGAGATCGGCCCAGGCCAGACCATTGCCGTGGACGTCGAGGGCTGGGACGGCGAGGGCTCCGGCGAGGACGCCAAGTTCACCTTCACCGGCAAGGCGAAGCTGACCAAGACGCCCGTCGAGGAGAAGCCCGAGGTCGTGCTGACCGGCGCGGGCGAGGGCTCCACCACGGAGGCCGCGTCCGGCGAGTAAGCCGCAACGAAAGGCCCGCCCCCAACGGAAATCCGTTGGGGGCGGGCCTTTTTCGTACGTGTTTCGGGTACGTGCTTCGGCGTTTGTGCTCAGCCGAAGTGCATGATCGCCGCGGAGCCGGTCTTCGCCGCGTCGCGGAAGAACGTGACGAGGACGTCGTAGTGGTAGCGCAGGTAGCCGAGTCCTTCGTCGCCGTCCCTCGTCCAGATGCCCGGATAGACGTTCGCCTCGTCCATGGCGGCGGGGTCGTAGTGGGCGGCGAGCGCGGTGAACGGTGTCGCACGCAGCCGCTCGGCCGTCGAGCGGACGAGATCCGGCGACCACGCGTAGTACTCGTCGACGATGAGATCGCCGTCGTAGAACAGGTTTACCCTGGACTCGGCCGCTTCGAGCAGATAGCGCAGTCCGTCCCACGCCTTGTCGAGGTAGCCGCTGGGATCCCCCTTCGCCCGCTCGATATCCCAAACCTCGTCGCCCGCTTCCGCTCTCGCGGCGACCAACTCGCCCAATCGTTCCGCCGTGACCTTGGTGAACGACAGAATCACGCCCATTGTTTTCCCCACTCCCTCGGAATACGGGCGCTGTGCCGCATTCCGATCCGACTGTCTGTATTGCCAATCGAGTCGGAATGTAGTCGGGTCGACCGACAGCTTTGCCCGTCCGGCCGAAGTGCCGATCAGGCAGGGGATGCGGGCGCGGAGCTGCCGTGCGCACCGGCGGCATCCGGGCTGCCGGTGAATGGTGAAGCGCTGCTGTCGTGGCCGTCGTGATCGCCGGTCCCGGCGGCCGAGTCCCCGGTCTCGGACGTGATGTCGCCGTGGGCGTTCGGGTTCGTTGTCGCGGCGCCTGAGCAGCGGGCGGCTTCGGTCGCGGAATTACCTGGTGCACCTGCCGGATTAGGGCTGCCGACGCACGTTTCGGCGGTGGTGTTGTGGCCGTCGTGATCGCCCGGTGGACGAGTCTCCGGTCTCGGACGTGATGTCGCCGAGGGCGTTCGGGTTCGTTGTCGCGGCGCCTGAGCAGCGGGCGGCTTCGGTCGCGGAATTACCTGGTGCACCAGCGGAATTCGGGCTGCCGACGCACGTTTCGGCGGTGGTGTTGTGGCCGTTGCGATCGCAGGCCCCGGTGGCCGAGTCGCCGGTGTGGGTCGTGGTGCCGCCGCGGGCGTTCTAGTTCGCCGCTACGGTGCCCGCGTCGCCAGGGGATGTGGGCGCGGAGCTGTCGCGCGCGCTAGCGGCATTTGGTTTGCCCGTGGACGCTGGGGCGGTGCTGTTGTGGCCCTTGCAATCGCCGCGCGCGGCGTCCGAGCTGCGAGTGTTGGGCGCGGTGGCGCTGCGGTTGTCCTGGCTGGTTGCCGGGGTGTCGTAGGCGCCGAGAGAAGCATGCGCGGAGCTGCCGCGTGCGTCGGCGGTGTCTAGCCCGCCTGTAGATGCGGAGGCGGTGCCGTTGCGGGTCTGGCGGTCTTCCGGCGTGGTGTCCCCGCTGCCTGTGGTCGATGACCCGTTGCCGCCGTGGGCGTTCGGGTTCGTTGTCGCGGCGCCTGTGTCGCCAGGGACGGTGGGTGCGGAGCTGTCGGGTGCACCGGCGGCGTCCGTGCCGCCGGTGGATTGTGGGGCGGGGTCGTTGTCTCCCTTGCGCTCACCGCGCGCGGCGTCAGTGCTGCCGGTGTTGGGTGCGGTGGCGCCACGGTTGTCCGGGCTGGTTTCCGGGGTGCCGTAGGCGCCGAGTGAAGCATGCGTGGAGCTGTCGCGTGCGGCGGTGTCTAGGCCGCCTGTAGATGCGGAGGCGGTGCCGTCGCGGGTCTGGCGGTCTTCCGGCGTGGTGTCCTCGCTGCCTGTGGTCGACGACCCGTTGCCGCCGTGGGCGTTCGGGTTCGTTGTCGCGGCGCCTGCGTCGCCAGGGGATGTGGGTGCGGAGCCGTCGAGTGCACTGGCGGCTGTGCTGCCGCGTTCCGGGGCGGTGCCGTTGCGGCCCTTGCGATCGTCGCGCGGGGTCGCCGAGTTGTCGGAGGACGCGCCATCGGACCCGTTGCGGCTCTTGCGGTCGCCCGGCGCGGTGTCCTCGCTGCCTCTGGATCTCGATCCGGTGCTGCCGTACATGTTCGGCGAGCTGTCGGGTGCACCAGCGGTGTCTGCGCTGCCGGGGGATCTTGGGGCGGTGTCGTTGCGGCTCTTGCGGTCGCCCGGCGCGGTGTCCTCGCTGCCTCTGGACCTCGATCCGGTGCTGCCGTACATGTTCGGCGAGCTGTCGCGTGCACCAGCGGCGTCTGCGCTGCCGGGGGATCCTGGGGCGGTGTCGTTGCGGCCCTTGCGATCGCCGCGCGCGGCGTCCGCGTTGTCGGAGGACGCACTCTCGGACCCGTTGCGGCCCAGCGGCTCTGCCGTATTGTCCGGCTCGGCGCGGACCTTTTCCGCTACGCCGTCGCCGCTACTGGCCGCGACTTCGGCGGTGCGGGGTGCGGGGCGCGCGGGCACAGGAACGGTCTGGCTCGGTAGCCGGGCCGCGACGCGGAATCCACCGCTGGGTCGCGGGCCCGCGGTCAGCGCTCCGCCGAGGGCGTGCGCCCGCTCGCGCATCCCGATGATCCCGTTGCGGCCGCCGGAGCCGGATCGGAGCGCGGGGGCGGTGGGGCGGGCGTTGTCGATGGTGAGGTCGACGGAGCCGACCGCGTAGCGGACGGTGACCGTGGCGCTCGCGCCCGGCGCGTGGCGCACCACGTTGGTCAGGGATTCCTGAACGATCTGGGCCGCGACGGCGTCGATTTCGCTGGGCAACGTCTGCGGTTCGCCGATGACGCGGGTCTCGACGGTCAGCCCGGCCTCACGTGGCCGCCGCAGCAGCGCGTCCAGATCCCCGATGCTCGGCGCGGGCGGACGTGGCGCCTCCTGCTTCTTCGGCGGCTCGGCCGGGCGGGATTCGGAGCGCGGCTCACGGACGGCGGCGCGCAGGTCCTCCGGCTGCTTACCCGGCTCCGCCGTACCGGACACCCTCCGCTGGCTCGGCGCCGCGCGCCGCAGACCGCGCAGGCCGCGCGCGGGACGCGGCGCCTCGGTCGAATCACGCTGCACCGGTGCGGTTTCGGGGTCCGCGAGCGTCGCGCCCATGCGGATTGTCTGGAGCAGGGAGTGCACCTCGGCCAGCGATTCCTTGCTCGCCGCCTTGATCGCGGCGAGCGCCGTCCTTGCCTGCTGCGGCCGCTTGTCGAACAGCTCCAGCGCCACCGAGGACTGCACGTTGATCAGCGAAAGACTGTGGGCCAGTACGTCGTGCAGCTCCCTGGCGATGGCCAGCCGCTCCTCGGTCGCGCGGCGTTCCCGCTGCGCCTGCTCGTCGCGACGGGCGGCCTCCTCGCGTTCCTTGCGGGCCTCCAACGTCGCTTGGCGCTGGCGCAACCCTTCGGCCGCACCGATGAGCACGGCCGACCACGCCAGCATCCCGAAGACCTGCCAGCCGTTCACCGACTCACCGAGCGACGCGGGCAGTGGCCACACGAAGAGTACGAAGCCGATCGGCACGAGTGGGTATGTCCACCAACGGGATCCGATCGTTCCCGCGGTGAGGAAGGCGATCACCAGCGAGACAAAGATCGGACCGTACCCGTAGCCGAGCGCCAGGTAGATCCCGCACGCGGCGAGCGCGATCACCAGCACCGGCAGCGGCTGAACGCGCCGGAACGCCAGCGCCACCGGCCCCGCGATCAGCAGCAGATAGCCGAGCACATCCAGCGACTGCGTGCCGGTCTGGTGCAAATTGGCGCCGCGACCCCCGGCCACCTGGACTACCGCGACGATCAACGCGAGGCCCCAGTCCCATACGACCGAGCCACGATTCGCTATGCCTGGCGCACTCACCCTTGCAGCCTAAGGCGTACCTTCGCCTTCGCTTCGGCCATGCGCAAACTTTGGACAGACTTCGTCCGGCTGCACCGTGCGCGAAGTGCCGTGCTGGCGATGCCACAGAGGCTGTTGACGCCTCGCATAGGCATCGGCTGTGTGAGGCGTGTGAACGGTGTGTGCCGTGGCTAGCCTCGGGCGCTTGCTAGCTGCCGATTGCGGAGGTGCGCCAGGTGTGCGAAGTGCCGCCTCGGCAACGCCACAGAGGTTGTCGACGCCTCGCATAGGCATCGGCTGTGTGAGGCGTGTGAACGGTGTGTGCCGTGGCTGGCACGCCTACTCGCTGCCAATTGCGGAGGTGCGCAGGGTGTGTGAGTGCTGCGCTGGCGATGCCACAGAGGCTGTTGACGCCTCGCATAGGCACCGGCTGTGTGAGGCGTGTGAACGGTGCGTGCCGTGGCACGCCTACTCGCTGCCAATTGCGGAGGTGCGCAGAGTGGGCGAAGTGCCGCGCTGGCGGTGCCACAGATGTTGTTGACGCCTCACATAGGCACCGGCTGTGTGAGGCGTGTGAACGGTGTGTGGGAGCGGCGAATTGGGTGGTGGCTAGCGGGATTCGCTGAGGAGGGTGTGGGCGATTCGGGTCAGGCCATGGGTGATGGCGGGTGGGGTGAGGCCGCGTTTGCGTTGTGCGAGGTAGACCTCCGCGGCCAAAGGTGCCAGGAGTGCGTCGACGAGTGCGTCCGGATCGCGCACGTCCGCGGCGAGCAGCAGTGCACGCACGTGGGCGTACCAGAATCCGTAGGCACCGGTCGCGAAGCGGGCGCCGCCGGTTTCCGCACCGAGGACCAGATGGGCGTGGTCGTCGAGGAGTTCGACCATCGCCTCGTAGAAGGCGGCCAGGCGGTCGGCTGGGGACGCGCCGGGGCCGAGGGGTGGTTCGCCGTGCAGCAGGCGCTCTTGGAGGGCGCGTTCGTGCGCGTCCAAGAGCGCGACGGCGATCGAATTCGTGTCCGGGTAGCGGCGATACAGCGTGCCGCGGCCGACGCCCGCCGCCTTGGCGATGTCGTCCATGGTGACCGCGCGCGGATCGCGGCTGGCGAAGAGCTTCGCCGCCGCGGTGAGGACCTTGGCGCGGTTGCGTGCCGCGTCCGCGCGTTCGCTCGGTTGATCGAGCGGTGCGCCGGTGAGCAGATCCGAACGGGCGTCCATGACAGCGACTCTAGCGGAGCTCGGAGTAAGTGGACAGTTCGTCCGGTTGCCTGTTAGCGTCAAACCGGACAATGTGTCCGTTTGATCGAAAGGGCTGAACCGTGAAACGCAGTGAACGAATCAGTTGCCAAGGCGCGGTGCACTTGCTGGAGTCGAGAGTCGGTGGGGCGCAGGCATGAGCGAAAGCAGTGAGCGAATCGTGTGCCAGCGCGTCGTGCGCATGCCGGAGCCGAGTGTCAGTGAGGTGCAGGCATGAGCGAGAGCAGTGAGCGAATCGTGTGCCAGCGCGTCGTGCGCATGCCGGAGCCGAGCGTTAGCGAGGTGCAGGCATGAGCACTTTGTTGCACCTGGACGCGAGCGCCCGTCGGCGTTCCATCAGCCGGGAACTGAGCGCGGAGTTCGCCACCGCTTGGCGCGTGGAGCATCCGGACGGCGGGTACCTCTACCGCGATCTGGCGGCGCGGCCCGTGCCGTTCATCGGCGAGGCGTGGACCGAGCTGTGCGACGCGGTGCTCTCGCGCGGCGGCTTCGACCCGGAAGAGCTCGACGGACTGGCGGCGACTCCGGCGCAGGCCGCCGCGCTCACGATCCTGCGCCCTCTGCTGGACGAAGTGCTTGCCGCCGACGTGATCCTGATCGGCACCCCGATGTACAACTACTCGATTCCGGCCGTGCTGAAGGCCTGGCTGGACCAGCTCACCCTTCCGCGAATGTCGTTGGGACATCGCCGTTTCGTGGTCGTCTCCGCGCGCGGCGGCAGCTATTCGCCCGGCGCGCCCAAGGCGGCTTTCGACTATCAGGAGCGCTACCTGCGCGACTTCTTCGCGGGCCACTTCGCCGTCACCGACACGGTTTTCGTGCACGCCGAACTGGCCAACTCGCGCCAGGACCCGGCACTGGCCGACCGCCGAGCCGAACACGACGACTCGTACGCGAAGGCCATCGAAGCCGCCCGCTCCCTCGCGGCGCGGTACTGAACCGTGCGCCGAAATGACGCGAGTACCTAAATGACTGGAGCACCGAAATGAACTGGCTCGTACTAGGTCTCGCGGGCCTCGTCGAGATCGTCTGGTCGCAGAGCATCAAACCCACCGAGAACTTCACCCGCCCACTACCCACCCTCGTGTGCTTCGTCCTGGGCAGCCTCGCGGTGTATTTGCTGTCCAGGGCCATGCAGACGCTGCCCGTCGGCACCGCCTACGCCGTGTTCACCGGCATCGGCGCGGTGGGCGCGATCGCCCTCGGCATCGTGGTGCACCGTGATCCGTTCAGCGCGGGCCGAGTGCTCGCGCTCGCGCTGGTTCTCGGCGGCATCGTGCTCGCCCGGGTGACCAATCCCGAGTGACCGCCGATCACGTCGGGGCAAACGCTGTGGGGGCTCTGGGCGCGGGGTATATGGTCCGGTGATGGTCGACCAGTCAGTTCGTCTCCCGGATCTGTCCGCACGGCCCCACGAGCTCACCGTGGAGCGGGTGATGAAAGCACCGCCGAGCTTGCTCTACGCCGCATGGACACGGGGGTTCGACATCTGGTTCGCCGCCCCGGATTCGGTGCGGATGAGGCCAGCGGTGAACGAACCGTTCTTCTTCGAGACCGAGTTCGAGGGCAAGCGCAACCCGCACTACGGCCGTTTCCTGCGACTGGAGCCGGAGCGTCTCGTCGAGCTGACCTGGGTCACCGGCGAGAGCGGCACCGAGGGCGCCGAGACGGTGGTGAGCGTGCAGTTCGTCAAGCAGCCGCGCGGCATCCGGCTTCGCCTGCGCCACTCGGGGTTCGCGAGCGAGGCGGCCAGAGACCGGCACCGCGCCGCGTGGCCGCAGGTGCTCGAGCAGCTCGATCAGAAGCTCGGCGCGGTCGGCTGACGGCTCGCCCACGGAAGCGGTGTCCACGGTTTGGCTGTGCGGGTAGGTTCTAGCCTGCACGAGTTCGGCTCACTTCGTGAAAGGACAATGATGCCAACACGTACCGCGCGCACCGCTTGGACCGGAGGTCTGCAGGACGGCTCCGGCCAGGTGGAGCTGACCAGTTCGGGCGTCGGCAAGTACGACGTGTCGTTCCCGAAGCGTTCCGCGGAGGAAGCCGACGGCACAACCAGCCCCGAGGAACTGATCGCGGCCGCGCACTCCTCCTGCTACGCCATGGCGCTCTCGGCGCAGATCGGCAACGCGGGCGCCACCCCCGAAAGCCTTGACGTCACCGCCGACGTCACCCTCGGCCCCGACCCGGCGGGCGGCTTCCGCATCAACGCGATCAAGCTGACCGTCCGCGGCCGGGTGTCCGGCATGGACGCCGACGGCTTCCTCGCCGCCGCCGAGGCCGCCAAGGCGGGCTGCCCGGTCTCCAAGGCGCTGGCGGGCGTCGACACCATCAGCCTGGACGCCGCGCTGGCGTGACCGTTCGATTCCCCGCACCCCTCGCGTCGAGCGGGGGGTGCGGGGAGTCATGCGGTCGCGCGACGGGCGAAGTACGCACGGGCGTCGGGCGCGTACATGGCCGGGATCGCGACGAACACGGCGAGCACGTGGATCGCGCGCAGTATGCCGAGGCCGAGCGAGCTCGGGGTGACGGACACCGCCTCGCCCGAGAGCAGCGCCGTCACCGGTTCGACGAGCAACGAGGCCAGGCCGAGCACACCGATCCCGAGCACGAGCGCGAGCCGTGCGACACGGTCCCCGCGCGCCATCCGCATCACCACTGCCAACACGAACAGGTAGATCGCGAAGCGCAGGGCCAAGCCGACGGCGAGCCCTGGCACGTCGGCGTCGGACCGTTCGAGCGTCATCGCCGTGCGCGCCAGCGCCTCGCCGACCCCGGCGAGCAGCGCGATGACGAAAGCCGTCACCGCGAGCCTCACGGAGCGCGGCGAAGCGACAGCGGAACCAGAAGGGGCAGTGCCGGTCATGAGACCGACACTGCCCCTGAACTTCTGAACGCGGATCACCCCGCAGTAGCGACCTCGCTCCGTACCTGGGTGCTACGCCCAGCGAACTCGGTGAGCGCCGCGAAGCCGAGGCCGAGCGCCGCCCACAGCGTGGCGGAGACGGCGAGCGACGCGACACGGAACTGCCACAGCAGGCTCGGCGGGAAGTCGGCGGAGACCTCGTCGACGCCGGGCAACAGGACGTAGCCCAGCGTGGTGATCAGCACGAACGCCGCGACGCCCGCGATAAGCCGGACGGTGTCCAGCTGCCCGCGCAGCAGCTTGTACACGTAAACCCCCGCGCCGACGGCCGCGAGGCCGAGCAGCACCGAGGCGACCCACAGCAGGGTGCGATCGTTGATGGTCTCCGGGTCGCCCACCGCGGGTGGGTTCGCCGGGTACTTGAAGAACGGCACCGCGACGATCGCGGCCCAGCCAGCGACACCGAGCCCGATCGCCAGTTTCGGACCGGACAGTGCGGTGTGGCGCCGCGCGAAATGCGCGACCGAGGCGAAGATGGCGCCGAAGGCGAGACCGCTGAGGCCGAGCGCCAAGAACTGCCCGAACTTCTGTCCGGGCCTGCTGACCAGCGGCTCTTCCTCGTCGCCGTGGGAGTGACCCGCGGCGGGTTCTTCGGGCGCGTGGTGCGACTCTTCGGTGGCCGCGTTCGCCTCTTCGATGGCGATCGCCGCGTCGACCTTGGGTTCACCCACGAAATAGCCAACCGTGGCGGCAAGCAGACCGGCGATCAGACCGGCGAGCAGGCCGCGCAACAGCAGGGTTTTGAGGGATCCGGCCAAGGGGACGGCGGCCGACGGAACGGGTTGGTTCAGTGGCACGGAACACCCAGCAGATGGCGTCCGTCATGCATCAGCTCGTGCATGAACATCCCGCTGCGCGAGATGGCGCCCTGATCGAAACCGACCAGGTACAGCGTGAGCAGTGCGAGCAGAACGACACCTACCGTGACGAGCACGGTCGCCAGCGAATCGGTCGCCTGGCTCGGTGAATGCGCGATGGCCATTCGAGTCCTCCTAGGGATACGTCCCTGCCGGGTTGTGGCCCGGCCGGGGCGCTTTCGCGTCCCGTGAGATGGGTGCGATGGGTGCCGGTGTCTGGCTTTCCGGCACCTTGCCTGCCCCGCCAACTCGGCGGAAGACGGACTCGATGCTTGGAACACAGTGGCGCGACCGCTCCGGAATCACACCGGAATTACCGCATCACCCTCGCTTGGTCACCTCGAACTGTGACACCACGGCGCGCCCGTCGTCAACACGGTCGACGCCTGTTGACCACGGTGTGGGCGAGTCGTTACCCGCCGGAACTCAGGACGCGGGCTTGGCCGCGACGTCCATGACGACCTCGAACTCGAGCAGCGAAGCGCCGGTCGAGACCGGCTTCTTGTCGCCGCTGCCCGCGTGCGCGGCCCGGGCCGGACCGTCCCGCCACGCGGCGAAGGATTCCTCGGAATCCCACTGGGTCACCACGAAGTAGCGGTTCTCGCCCGCGACCGGACGCAGCAGCTGGAAGCCGAGGAAGCCTGGCGAGTTCTCCACCGCGTGCGCGCGGTGCGCGAACCGCTTCTCCAGCTCGGGTCCTGCGCCTTCGGGAACCTCGATCGCGTTGATCTTCACGACAGCCATGAACTCGACAATACGTCGCCCGTTCGCGGGCGACCGCGCGCCCGGACGAGCACGGGGGCACAATCGACCCGATGTGGTACGACGAAGGCGGAGCAGGCGTGCCGATCCTGCTGCTGCACGGTTTGATGGGCAGCGCGCGCACCTGGGGCGACCAGCTGGACTGGCTGCGGGCGCACGGGCACGTCTACACCTACGACGCCGCGGGCCACGGCCGCCCTGCCCCGCCCGAACTGACCACCGAGGCCTTCGTCGCCGACCTCGCCGAGGCCACCGCGCACCTCACCGAGCCGATGGTCGTGATCGGCCATTCCATGGGCGCGCTGCACGGCTGGGTGTTCGCCGCGCACTATCCGGAGCGGGTGCGCGCGCTGGTGGTGGAGGACATCGCCCCCGACTTCACCGGACGTACCGCCGCGGACTGGGCGGCCATGATCGAGGCGTGGCCGCAACCCTTCCCGGACGCCGACTCGGTGCTCGAGTACTTCGGCCCGGTCGCCGGTCGCTACTTCTTGAACTCCTTCGAGCACGGCCCGGACGGCTACCGGCTGCACGGCTCGGTCGCGACCTTCCGCGACATCTCCGAGGAGTGGGGCACCCGCCATTTCTGGGAGCAGTGGCGGGCCGTGCGCGTCCCGGTGCTGCTGATCGAGGGCGAGCACACCATCACCCCGGCCGGGCAGATGCGCGAAATGGCCGAGACGAACGCGAACGCGGAGTACGTGCTGATCCCGGACGCTGGGCACTTGGTGCACGACGACCAGCCCGAGCGCTACCGCGCCGAGGTCGAGCGATTCCTGCGCGGGGTTTTGGACTAGGCGAAGTTCGGCCAGACCGAAGGTGACCCCCACCCACCGGACGGACCAAATGTCACCTTCCGTCGGCGGCTACGGGCGCGAGTGAGATCGACAGAAGGTGGCATTCGGTCGGTTCGGGCCGGTGGAGGTCACCTTCAGTGGGGTCGCTCCGGGCGACCGACTAACGATCGCCCTCGCCCGCGAGCGCGAACAATCCATCGGCCGTCTGCTCGATCAGCCCGTCGATCAGCAGGGAATCCAGCGCCCGGTCCCGCTGGCCTGGATCGCGGGTCCAGGCCAGGTCGAGCCGCACCCGTTCCACCGGCCCGGTCGCGGCGCGCAACACATCGAGCAGGCGGCCGCGGGCCTGGCGGTCGGTGCCCTCGTACTTCTGGGTCCGGCGCACCACCTCCGACACCGGACGACCGGCGGTCACCCAGGCGCAGGTCGGCAGCGGGCAGCGCGCGCAGTCGGGCGTGCGCGCGGTGCAGACCGTCGCGCCGAGTTCCATCAGCGCGGCGGAAAACCTTGCCGCGCGGTCGATTTTCGCGGGCAGCAGCGCCTCGGTCTCGGCGAGGTCGCGCGCGGCCGGGTTGCCCGCTTCGGCGCGGCCGTGCACGGCGCGCGCGACGACCCGGCGCACATTCGTGTCCACCACCGGCACGCGCTGGCCGTAGGCGAAGCAGGCGACCGCCCGCGCGGTGTAGGCGCCGATGCCGGGCAGCCCGAGCAGCACGTCCACGTCGGCGGGGACCTCGTCGCCGTGTTCCTCGGCCAGCACCCGCGCGCACTCGTGCAGCCGCAGCGCGCGCCGCGGATAGCCGAGCTTGCCCCACGCGCGCAGCACTTCGGCTTGGGAGGACGCGGCCATCGCCGAGGGCACCGGCCAGCGCGCCACCCACTCCAGCCAGATCGGCTCCACCCGCACCACGGGTGTCTGCTGGAGCATGATCTCGCTCATCAGGATCTGCCACGCGGTCACGCCGGGGCGTCGCCACGGCAGGTCGCGGGCGGTCTCGGCGTACCAGTCCAGCAACACGTCGGCGTCGATGCCGCGATCGCCGATCTGTTGCAGGGTCGGGGTGATCCGACCTGTGCCGCTACGCATTACCCTCACCGTCCCCGCCACCCGGCGGCCAGTCGATATTTGCCGACCCGTAACGAACCTGACTCGCCGGTAGCGAATACCTTGTGCACAATGGTCGGTATGTCTGATTCAAACCCGATCAGCGCCTGGAAATCTCTCCGCGAGGGCAACGAGCGTTTCGTCAACGGCACGCTTCTGCATCCTAACCAGGGCGCAGCCGACCGGGCCAAGCTCGTCGGCGGTCAGCATCCTTCGGCCATCCTCTTCGGTTGCGGCGACTCGCGCGTGGCCGCGGAGTTGATCTTCGACCAGGGTCTCGGCGACATGTTCGTCGTGCGTACCGCGGGCCACGTGGTGGACAGCTCGGTGCTCGGTTCGATCGAATACGGCGTGCACGTGTTGAACGTGCCGCTCATCGTGGTGCTCGGACACGACAGCTGCGGCGCGGTGAAGGCCACCGTCGACGCGCTCGACGGCGGCGAGGTCCCCGGCGGGTTCATCCGCAGCGTCGTGGAGAAGGTGTCGCCGTCCATCCTGATCGGCCGACGCGAGGGCCTGTCCGACGTGGACGAGCTCGAGGCAAGGCACGTGGTCGAGACCAGCAAGCTGCTCATGGAGCGTTCGTCGATCATCGCCGAGCGGGTGAAGGCGGGCGAGCTCGCCATCGCCTGTGTCACCTACAAGCTGGCCGAGGGCCAGATGAAACTGCACAGTGCCGTCGGCAACATCGGCGAGGTCGCCTGACCCGTTCGCGGAGCGGAGTTTCCCCAGCGTGCCGGGTGCGTCGCACCCGGCACTACGGCGTCGTCCAGTCCGACACGCCGAGGTCCTGAGACACCGCGCCCGGTGCTGCCCGTAAGTTTGAATCGTGCTGGAACCGACTGGACCGCTGCCTCCGGAGATCTACTGGCGTCGTCGCGTTTTCGCCATCGGAATCCTGGTCGTTGCGCTCGCGCTGGTGATTTGGCTGGTGGTGATGGCCGTGCGCGGTGGCGGCTCGCCCGGTGACGTCAAGGCGGCCGCGACGAGTTCGACCTCGTCGGTGAAGAAGTCGGGTGATACGCCGAAGTCCTCGCCGAGCGCGGACGCTCCCAAACCATCGGTGACACCCGCGGCCAGTCCGGCTCCGGTGGCGGCCGGTCAGTGCCCCGATCAGTCGCTCGCGGTGAAGGTGACCGTCGAACAGCCCACCTACAAGGCGGGCGAGCAGCCGGTGTTCGGCATCGTCATCACCAACATCTCCTCGGTGACCTGCGCCCGCGACGTCGGCTCCGGGTTGCAGCAGATCTCGGTCTACACCCTCGACGGCAGCCGCAAGCTGTGGTCGAGCACCGACTGCTATCCGGACGGTCAGCCCGACGTGCGCAATCTGAATCGCGGTGAACAGGCCGCATTCCAGGTCACCTGGTCCGGCTCGACATCCCAGCCGAATTGCGCGGGCGAGCGCGTCCCGGTCCCGCCGGGGGCGTATTCCGTTGTCGCGCAACTCGGTTCGGTGCGCAGCGCGGCCGAGCCGTTCAATATCGCCTGAGCCGCTTCATCGTTCCCGCTCGAACGGGTTGTCCGCGCCCGCTTCGGCGAGGCGGGTCAGCCCGTCGCGGATCTGCCGCGCCCTCGGCACCCCGATCCCGTCGACGGCCTGTAGATCGCCCGCTGTCGCGACCAAAAGCCCTTGTAGCGAGCCGAACGAGTCGACCAGCGATTCGATGTGGGTGAAGCGCAGCCGGGGTATCCGGGTGAGCACCCGGTAGCCGCGCGGCCGCATCGGCAGGTCCAGCGCCTCGATGGTGCTCGGATAGCCAAGCGGCGCGGCCAAATTGGTGAGATCCAGCAGTTCGTCGTCGCTGAGCATGTCCAGCCCCGCCATCGCCCGCTCTACCTCCGACACGTACACATGTCGGCGGTCGGCGCACGAGCAGTCTGTGTTCTCCCGTTGCGGGGTACTTGTGTGGGGAACCGAGCCATCAGCAGGCACACCCGTCCCCGCCACCTCTGAGACATACACATGTCGGCGGCAGGTGCACGAGCAAACCGTGTTCTCCCGTTGCGGGGTACTTGTGTGGAGAACCGAGCCATCAGCAGGCACACCCGCCCCCGCCACCTCCGACACGTACACATGTCGGCGGTCGGCGCACGAGCAGGCCGTGTTCTCCGGTTGCTGGGTACTGGTGCGGAGAACCGAACCATGAGCAGGCACACCCGCCCCCGCCACATGTCGGTGGCCGGCGCACGAGCAAACCGTGTTCTCCCGTTGCGGGGTACTTCTGCGGAGAACCAAACCATCAGCAGGCACACCCGCCCCCGCCCCCGACATGACCGGCTCGCAGGCGAGGTAGTCGCGGACGAGCAACTCGCGCAGCCAAGCGCTGTCGCCGACCAGATCCTCCAGTTGCAGCGCGAGCTGGCGACCGTCGGCGCCGAGCTCCAGCACGCTCTGCTCGATCTCCTTGGCCAGCCGCCGCACCAGTTCAAGGCGCTGGGCCGCCGACAGCGCGTCGCGCAGGGTGACGACGTCCTCGATCTCGCTCTCCGAAAGCTGCTCGCACACCTGGTCCAGCCGCGCCTTGTAGCGCTCCAACGTGCCGAGCGCCTGGTTCGCCCTGGCCAGGATGGTGGCCGACGGCTCGATGAGGTGGCGGACCTCACCGAAGTACAGCGTCATCGTGCGCATCGACTTGCTCACCGCGATCACCGGGTAGCCGGTCTGGGCGGCGGTTCTTTCGGCGGCACGGTGTCTGGTGCCGGATTCCGCGCTCGGCAGGTTCGGATCGGGGACCAGGTGCACGTTGGCGCGCAGGATGCGGGCGCCGTCGGTGGAGAGCACCACCGCGCCGTCCATCTTCGACAGCTCGCGCAGCCGGGTCGGCGCGAAGTCGACGTCCAGCTCGAATCCGCCGTCGCAGATTCGCTCGACGTCCGCGTCGTGGCCGAGCACGATCAGGCCGCCGGTGCGGCCGCGCTGGATGCGTTCCAAGCCGTCCCGCAGCGGCGTGCCGGGAGCCAGCCGGGTGACGATCTCGGGCAGCCGGTTCCGCGTGGTCGTCGTCGGGATCGGGGGACATGGCGCGACGGGGGCCGGTCTGCCGAGCAGATACGCCGCCCACCGCCCTGGTATCACTCGGCCGCCTCGTTCCGCGCCGCCCGCCGCGCGCGCAGGCCGCTGATCCGCAGCGCGGAGCCGACGTCGGTCACCTCGTGAATCTTCATGCCCCCGCCCTTCATTCGTTCCAGCCCCGGCGGCACCAGCGCGGTGGTGAAGCCGAGCCGCTGTGCTTCGGCCAGCCTACGTGCCACGCCGGTCACCTTCCGCACCTCGCCGGCAAGGCCGACCTCGCCGAGTATCACCCAGCCAGGCGGCAGCGCGGTGTCGGATTCGGCGCTGGCGATGGCGAGCGCGATGGCCAGGTCGGCGGCGGGCTCGACGAGCCGCATGCCGCCGACCGTCGCCGCGTAGACGTCGTGCTTGCCGAGGAAGACCCGGCCGCGGCTCTGCAACACCGCGAGCACCATGGCGACCCGGTTGTAGTCGAGCCCGCTGACCGCACGGCGCGGCGCGGGAATCTCGGTCTTCACCGTCAGGCCCTGCACCTCGCCGACCAGCGGACGCTTGCCGTCCATCGCGACGGTCACCGCGGTCCCCGGCACCGAATCGGTGCGGTGGTGCAGGAAAAGCCCGGACGGGTCGTCGACGCCCGCGATGCCTTCCTCGTGCAGCTCGAAACAGCCCACCTCGTCGGCGCTGCCGAACCGGTTCTTGATGCCGCGCACCATGCGCAGCGCGGAGTTCTTGTCGCCCTCGAACTGCAACACCACGTCGACCAGGTGTTCGAGGGTGCGCGGGCCCGCCACGTTGCCGTCCTTGGTGACGTGGCCGACCAGCAGCACCGCGATCCCGCTCGCCTTGGCCAGCGAGGTGAGCGCCGCCGTCACCGCGCGCACCTGGGTGACGCCGCCGATCACGCCGTCCACGTCCGGCGCGAGCATGGTCTGCACCGAGTCGACGACGAGCAGCGTCGGCCGCACCTGTTCGACATGCCCGAGCACGATCGACAGATCCGACTCCGCCGCCAGGTACACCCGCTCGTGCACCGCGCCGGTGCGATCCGCGCGCAGCCGGACCTGACCCGCGGACTCCTCCGCGGTCACATAGAGCGCCTTCTCGTCGCGCTGCTTTGCCCACCGGTGCGCGACCTCGAGCAGCAGCGTCGACTTGCCGACGCCCGGCTCGCCGGAGAGCAGCACCACCGACCCGGCGACCACCCCGCCGCCGAGCACCCGGTCCAGCTCGCCGACACCGGTCGGCCTTGCCTTGGTGACCTGCGAATCGATCGAGGAGATCGGGGCCGCCGCGGTGCTCGGCAGCATCGCGCGCCTACCGGGAGCGGCGGCCGACGCGGCCGAGACGGCTACCTCGTCGACCGTGCCCCACGCCCCGCAGTCCGGGCACTTGCCCACCCACTTCGCGACCTCGTGCGAGCAGGCGGAGCACCGGAAGATCGGCTTGTTCTTTGCCACACGCGCACCTTACGTACCGGGCCCGACAGAACCCGGATAGGGAAAAGGCTGCCGCACCGTGTGCGACAGCCTTCGTTCTCGGTCCGCTGGGGGCGGAACCCTCAGTGGCCGCCGCCGTGACCGCCACCGGCGGCCGGGCCCGACTTGTCGGACTGATGGCGCTCGGCCTCGGTGCCCGCGTCGACCGGCACCTGCACCTGCACGGTGCCGTTCTCCTTGAAGTTGAACGAGACGGTGTAGGTCAGACCGGGGGTGATGTCCTTGGTGAGGCCGGTGATCTCGATGGTGGCCGGCTTGGCCTCGGGGTCTGCGGCCTGCTGCTTGGTCGGCTGCGAGCCGTGGCTGTCCGAGCCGTGGTCGTCGCCGTGCGAGTCGGCCGAGCCCTGGCCGCCCTGCTCGGAGGCCGCAACGACGACGGTCTGCTGCGGCGCGAGCTTCACCGACGACGCGCCCGACGGCGGGGTGATCTTCACCTGACCGAGGTCGGTGGTGACGCTGGTGAGCTCGTCGGTGACGGTCTCGCTGTTGTTCACGATGGACAGCGCGATCAGCGCCTTGCCGCCCTGCGCATTGGTGTAGCCCTCGGACGGGTACACGATGTGCACGTTGCGCAGCGAGATGTCCTCGACCTCGGCGTTGTTGCCGTTGATGGCCGGAGCCTGGTTCGCGGTCTGGGAGACCTGCCCCGCGCTGCAGCCGGTCAGCGCGAGCGCGGCGCCCGCGGCGAGTGCGGCAACAGTCACCATGAGACGTGGCTTCCGCGCCCCCGACGAGGCGGTCACAGCATTCAGGGCAGTCACGGGTTGTCCTCCATGTCGACCGGGATCACTCCGCTACGGAGAGTAGTAACTAGGCAGCGTAGTAGTCGACACCGGGGACCCGTCGGTCGGGCCGGGGTGTCCGCTCCGCGACACCGCCGTCGGTCGGCATCCGTTGCATAACGGTTCGGTGGCCCGGGGGTGCGGTTGCGGGCCGAGTGCCGGGGCGCCTCGCGGGACAGGGGCGAGTCGGCGCAGGTGGATAACTCGTTCTGGCACAACGTAATGCACACCGCACGGGTTCTGTCAACCCCCTCGGTCCGCTCGTTGTGGCCCTGACCTGCACAGTTGATCGCGCCGTTACCGAGTCGCATGTTAAACTGTGAACATCGAAAGGGGCACGGGACACATGATTTTTAAGGTCGGAGACACCGTCGTTTACCCCCACCACGGAGCGGCGCTGATCGAAGCAATCGAGACTCGCACCATCAAGGGTGAGCAAAAAGAGTATCTGGTCCTGAAGGTCGCCCAAGGCGATCTGACCGTTCGCGTACCCGCGGAAAACGCCGAATACGTCGGCGTGCGCGACGTCGTGGGCCAGGAGGGTCTCGACCGGGTCTTTCAGGTGTTGCGCGCGCCGCACACCGAGGAGCCGACCAACTGGTCTCGCCGCTACAAGGCCAACCTGGAGAAGCTCGCCTCCGGCGATGTGAACAAGGTTGCCGAGGTCGTCCGCGACCTGTGGCGTCGGGAGCAGGATCGTGGGCTGTCCGCAGGCGAGAAGCGCATGCTGGCCAAGGCTCGCCAGATCCTGGTCGGTGAACTCGCGCTCGCCGAGGGTACCGACGACGGCAAGGCCGAGACGCTGCTCGACGAGGTCCTCGCAGCGGCTTCCTGACCGTGAACAACTCTGACAGCGACAGTCCTGTCGTTGCCTTGGTTCCTGCCGCCGGTCGCGGTGTTCGTTTGGGTGAGAACATGCCCAAGGCGTTCGTCGCGGTCGGCGGCACACCCATGGTCCGGCTCGCCGTGGACGGCCTGCTGGCCTCCGGGGCGGTCGACCGCATCATCGTGATGGTCCCCGTCGAACTGGTCGAGAGCGCAGTCGCCCTGCTGCCGCCCTCGGACGCCGTGCGCGTGGTCGTCGGCGGGGCCGAACGCACCGATTCGGTGCGTGCCGGTATCGCCGCCGCGCCGGACGCGGGCTATTACCTGGTGCACGACGCCGCCCGCGCGCTCACCCCGCCCGCGTTGATCGCCCGGGTCGCGGACGAGTTGCGGGCGGGTCGTCGCGCGGTCGTGCCCGCCCTCCCGGTGGTCGACACCGTCAAAACCGTCGACCAGGACGGCGTGGTGACCGGAACCCCCGACCGCGCGGCCCTTCGCGCGATCCAGACGCCGCAAGGTTTCGCGGCCGACCTACTGCGCGCCGCCTACGAGACGAACGTGCTCGCCACCGACGACGCCGGACTCGTCGAGCGGCTCGGCGCCGAGGTGCACACCATTCCCGGCGACCCGATGGCCTTCAAGATCACCACTCCGCTCGACCTGATGCTCGCCGGGACGGTGTGCAACGCGGCGCGGAGCGTATGAGAACGTCGTGACCATGCGAGTTGGTATCGGCAGCGACGTGCACCCCATCGAACCCGGTCGTCCGTGCTGGATGGCGGGTCTGCTGTTCGACGGTGACGACGGCTGCTCCGGCCACTCCGACGGCGACGTGGCCGCGCACGCACTGTGCGACGCGCTGCTCTCGGCGGCCGGGCTCGGCGATGTCGGCGCGGTGTTCGGCACCGGCCGCCCCGAGTGGAAGGACGTCTCGGGCGCCGCCATGCTGACCGAGGTCCGCAGGTTGCTCGACGAGGCGGGCTTCGACATCGTCAACGCCGCGGTGCAGGTCATCGGCAATCGGCCCAAGATCGGACCGCGCCGCGCGGAGGCGCAGAAGGTGCTCGGCGAGCTGCTGGGAGCGCCGGTCTCGGTGTCGGGAACGACCACTGACGGACTGGGACTCACGGGTCGCGGGGAAGGTGTCGCGTCGATCGCCACCGCGTTGCTGCAAGCCCGCGGCTGAGCGAATCCCGGTCTGCGCGATGGCCGTGCGCACGACCGGCCGGCCGGTGACTCGGGACTGCGGCGGCTCTCGATCGAGCCGAGACACGAACGCCCTGCTCCGACCGGGCGGGCGAACCTCAGAGTTCGCGCCGGTCGTGTGTGAGCCTGGACGGAAGTCGCTCGACGACGCCGACTAGGATCGACTGCCGTGACACTGCGCCTCTTTGACACCGAACGCCGAACCATGCGCGATTTCGCGCCGCTGGTTCCCGGCCGCGCTTCGGTGTACCTCTGTGGCGCCACCGTCCAGGGGGAACCCCATATCGGTCACGTCCGCAGCGGCGTCGCGTTCGACGTGCTGCGTCGCTGGTTGCAGGCGCACGACT
Organism: Nocardia amikacinitolerans NBRC 108937; assembly: GCF_001612615.1. Taxonomy (GTDB): domain Bacteria; phylum Actinomycetota; class Actinomycetes; order Mycobacteriales; family Mycobacteriaceae; genus Nocardia; species Nocardia amikacinitolerans. The sequence continues at coordinate 82,205 of NZ_BDAU01000036.1, forward strand.
ACGACGTGTACTTCATCCGCAACGTCACCGACATCGACGACAAGATTCTGAACAAGGCCGCCGAGGCGGGCCGCCCGTGGTGGGAGTGGGCGGCCACCTACGAGCGCGCCTTCGACCGCGCCTACGAAGCGCTCGGCGTGCAGCCGCCGTCCGCCGAGCCGCGGGCCACCGGCCACATCACCCAGATGGTCGACCTGATGCGGCGGCTCATCGAGCGCGGGCACGCCTACGCCTCCGAGGGCAACGTCTACTTCGACGTGCGGAGCTTCCCGGACTACGGAAAGCTGTCCGGCCACAAGCTCGACGACGTGCACCAGGGCGAGAGCGCGGGCGAGGGCAAGCGCGACCCGCGCGATTTCACGCTGTGGAAGGCGGCAAAGCCGGGCGAGCCGAACTGGCCGTCGCCGTGGGGCCCCGGCCGCCCCGGCTGGCACCTGGAATGCTCCGCGATGGCCGAGTTCTACCTCGGCGCGGAATTCGACATCCATTGCGGCGGTATGGATCTGGTGTTCCCGCACCACGAGAACGAGATCGCCCAGTCCAAGGCAGCCGGTGACGGTTTCGCGCGGTACTGGCTGCACAACGGCTGGGTGACCATGGGCGGCGAGAAGATGTCCAAGTCGCTCGGCAATGTGCTCTCGGTGCCGAACGTGCTGAAAAAGGTTCGCGCCGTGGAACTTCGGTTCTACCTCGGCAGCGCGCACTACGGATCGATGCTGGAGTACTCGGACAAGGCGCTGTACGACGCCGCGGCCTCCTACCAGCGGATCGAGGCGTTCATCCACCGGGTCGCCGAGCGGGCCGGTGAGATCCCGGTCGGCAAGTGGACCGACGCGTTCGCCGAGGCGATGGACGACAATCTGGCGGTGCCGCGCGCTCTCGCCGAGGTGCACCGCGTGGTGCACGAAGGCAACAAGGCGCTGGAGTCGGGCGCGGTCGACACCGCCCGCGAGCTGGCCGGGCAGGTGCGGGCCATGCTGAACATCCTCGGCGTCTGCCCGTACGACCCGAAGTGGTACGCGCCCGAGGACACCTCCGCGGCGCAGGAGGCGCTCGACGTGCTGGTGCGCGCGGAACTCGATCGCCGCCAGCAGGCCCGCGCCGACAAGGACTGGGGCACCGCCGACGCCGTGCGCGACCGTTTGGCCGCCGCAGGCATCGAAGTGACCGACACTCCCCAGGGCCCCGAGTGGTCGCTGGGCGCCGCGCGCGGAAAGGCGAACTGATGGCAGGGAATTCGCAGCGCCGTGGCGCGGTGCGCAAGACGGGTAGCAAGAAGGGCGCGGTCGTCGGTTCCGGCGGCAAGCGCAGGCGCGGGCTCGAGGGGCGCGGCGCGACGCCGCCCGCCGAGATGCGGACCAAGCACCCCGCGGCCAAGCGCGCCGCGGCCAAGGCCAAGGCGGAGGCGAAGGGTCGCCCAACCGGCCGCCCCGCGGGCCGTAAGACCGAGGACGGTCCCGAGTTGGTGCTCGGCCGCAACCCGGTCGTCGAGTGTCTGCGCACGGGCGTTCCCGCGACGGCGCTGTACGTCGCGGTCGGCACCGAGAACGACGACCGGCTCACCGAGAGCGTGCAGACCGCGGCCGACGCGGGCATCTCCATCCTCGAGGTGCCGCGCACCGATCTGGACCGGATGAGCAACAACGGCCTGCACCAGGGCGTCGCGTTGCAGGTGCCGCCGTACCGCTACGCCCACCCGGACGATCTGCTCGACCGGCTGCGCGGCACGGCCGAACCCGCGCTGCTCGTAGCGCTGGACAACATCTCCGATCCGCGCAATCTCGGCGCGGTTATTCGCTCCGTCGCGGCGTTCGGCGGCCACGGCGTGCTGATCCCGCAGCGGCGCAGCGCGAGCGTCACCGCCGTCGCGTGGCGGACCAGCGCGGGCGCCGCGGCCCGGCTTCCGGTCGCGCGCGCCACGAATCTGACTCGCACGCTGAAGGATTGGGCCAGTCAGGGCATCCAGGTCGTCGGCCTCGACATGGGTGGTGACACCACGCTGGACGAGTTCGACGGCACCGCACCGACGGTGATCGTGGTCGGCTCGGAGGGCAAGGGTCTCTCGCGCCTGGTCCGGGAGAACTGCGACAGCATCCTGAGCATTCCGATGGCCGGTCCGGTCGAGTCGCTGAACGCTTCGGTGGCCGCGGGCGTGGTGCTCGCCGAGATCGCGCGTCAGCGTCGGGCCTGACGGCTCTCGGGTCGAATGTCCCTACGCGCCAACCGTTTCGGCGATGGCGCAGGTGAACGGCGTTTCGCGGCCCGGTGCGAAACGCCCCGTGTCACGCGCGATCCGCAAAATACGCGGAGTTCCCCGGTAGCCCCGTAGAATTCGGCTGGTGGTGATACCCAACCAGCCCATCGGTGCGACGGTCGAGCATCCCAATGCCACGGCCGTGTTGTTTCTCGGCGCGGCGAGCATCTTCTGCTGCGGGGCCCTCGGCCCGGTGGCGTGGGCGTTGGGCAAGCGCGCTCTCGACCAGATCGAGGACTCCGGCGGCGCACTCGGCGGCCGTGCGCAGGTATTGGTCGGCTACATCCTCGGCGTCATCGGAACCGTCCTCATGGTTCTGATGGCGATCCTGTTTCTGCTTATCGTGCTGGGCGGCAACGCCTGAGAAGTCGCGATTCAGTCGAGCACCGGTCGGTCGGTGTCGGCCTTGCTGTCCCACGCCGGCCATTCGGAACTGATGCTGCCGGTCCAGTTGGGCTGACGGCGGTCGCGGAACGCCGCCATCGCCTCGCCGCCGTCGACGCTCTTGGCGACGTGCGCGTTGAGTTCGGACTCCAGCCTGCCGACCATGGCCGGGCTCATGCCGAGGCCCTCCCAGAGCAGCCGCTTGGACAGCGCGACCGGCAGCGGCGCCGACCCGTTGACCAGATCGTGCGCCACCGACAGCGCGGTCGGCAGCACTTCGCCGCCCGCTAGGCACGCGTTGGCCAGGCCCATCGCCTTGGCCTCTTCGCCGTCGAAGGTGCGGCCGGTGAGCATGATGTCGGCGGCGTTGGCCATGCCGACGAGCCGGGGCAGCGTCCAGTGCGCGTAGCCGTCGGCGAGCACGCCGCGGCGCACCTGGGTGAGTCCGTAGACCGCGTCGCGCGCCATGTACCGCAGGTCGCATTGCAGTGCCAGCGCCAGCCCGATGCCGACCGCGTGCCCGTTGACCGCGGCGATCACCGGCTTGCGCACCCGCCACGGCGCCGGCTCGATGGTGGCGCTGACCTCGCCGACTCGGTTGGACAGATCCGCGCCCGCGCAGAACGCGGGCGGCGTCCCGGTGATGACCACCGCGCGGATCGCGTCCTCGCTGTCGCAACGTTGCAGCGCGGCGCCGAGCTCAGCGGCCATCGCCGGGGTGAACGCGTTCTGCTGGGCGGGTCGGTTGAGCGTGAGGACGGCGATGCCCGCGGAGACATCGACGAGCAGTTCCGAACTCATGCCATGGGATCGTAGTGGCTCAGCGCAGGATCTTGCGGCCGATGGCGTACTTGTGGACCTCGGTGGGGCCGTCGTAGAGGCGGAAGGCGCGCATATCGCGGAAGATCATCTCGACCACCGTCTCGTCGCTGATGCCGATGCCGCCGAGCACCTGCACGCAGCGGTCGGCGACCTTGAACAGCTCCTCGGAGACGTAGGACTTCGCGATCGAGCTCTCGTGCCGCGCCTTCTCGCCTTGGTCCATCAGCCAGCAGGCGTGCCAGATGGTCAGGCGGCACTGGTGCAGCGCGATCTCGTTGTCCGCGAGCATGAAGGAAACGCCCTCGTGTTCGCCGATCGGCTTGCCGAACGCGGTGCGGGTCTTGGCGTGCTGCACCGCGATACTCTGGGCCCGTTCGGCCGCGCCGAGCCAGCGCATGCAGTGGGTGAGCCGGGCGGGGGCGAGCCGCAGCTGTGCGTAGCGCAGTGCCTGCCCGGCCTCCCCGAGCAGCGCCGACTTGGGCAGCACCAGGTTGTCGAAGCGGACGACGCCGTGCCCGGCGACGTAGTTGCGGTCCATCGTGTTCATGGTGCGCTCGATGACGATGCCCGGCTGATCGCCGTCGGTGAGGAACAGCGTCGGTCCCTCGGGCAGGTGCGGGTTGGCCGCGAGGCGCGCCATGATGATCCAGGTCTTCGCGCCGTTGGCGCCGGTGATCAGCCATTTGCGCCCGTTGACGGTGAAGTTCTCGCCGTCGAAGACGGCCTCGGTGGTCAGCTGCGCCGGGTCCGAGCCCGCGCCGTCGGGTTCGGTCATCGCGAAGACCGAGCGCTGGTGTCCGTTGATCACCGGCATCAGGTAGCGGTCGGTCTGCTCCTGGTTCGCGACCTTGGACAGCAGGAACATATTGCCCTCGTCGGGCGCGGCGCAGTTCATCGCGATCGGGCCGAGGGTCGACCACCCCGCCGCCTCGTAGATGACGGCCTGCTCGACGTGGCTGAGCCCGCGCCCGCCGAGCGCCTCGGGCGCCTGCACCGTCAGCAGCTTCTCGGCGCGCGCGAGTTCCACCAGCTCCTGGCGCAATTCGTCGGTCGGACCGTGCGCGGTCAGGCGCGGGTCGCGCTCGAACGGAACGATTTTGTCGATGACGAACTGGCGGACGCGGTCGCGTTCGGCGGCGAGTTCGGCGGGAATCGAGAAGTCGATCATCGTTGGTCACCATTCGTTCGGCGGCGTGTGGATCCGAGCATACGAAACCTTACGCCGACGACTGAAGGCGGCTGCCATCACCTGACTAGGTGCTCGCCATATTTCGCCGCTACCTGCACTGACACGCGCTGTCAGCGCATTGTGAACGGCCTGTCAGCCGGGCCCGACATCTTTGGTTCATCGAAGGGCCACACCGGCCACGCAAGACCGAGGAGAACCGCCATGCTGACCGTCGCCGCCATCGTCCAACTGCTCATCGCGCTCGCCTTCGTGAGCATCCCGCTGGTCCGCCACCGCTACGGCGCCGCGGCGAAGGCCGCCGCCGAGGCGGAACTGAACCGCCAGGGCGTCCGGCCCGGTGTGCTCGCCGAGCACGGCATGCGGTTCGACGCGGGTGGCCACGAGACCTGGGCTCCTTTGTCCATCGCACTGGTCATGACCGCCCTTGCCGCACTGAACCTCGCGGCGAACCCGTGGGGCCAGACGCTGACCTGGATCTGCCAGGCGCTCGTTCTTTTCGTCAACGTCGTCATCCTGTACAGCAACCTGACCGCCGCCAAGGGCGTCGAAGCCGCCTTCGCCAAGACCGGCGACCCGGAACTCGCCCGCATCGACGCGCGCCGCTTCCTCGCCGCCGCCGAAGGCGCCTTCCCTCGCTGGGTAATGCCCTACCTGCAGAACGCCCGCCACGCGATCGTCTTCGGCGGCTCGATCCTGGTCTTCCTGGCCCTGCTCGCCGCCTGATCCCCAACCCCGGCGTGGGCTCGACCCGCTCGTCACTCGAGCGTGTCGACCCGCGCCGGGGCTTTTGGCGTCACCGGCTTCCCGAGGGGGTCGCCGGTACTCGGCCCCCGCCACCGCCGCAATGTTCGACTCCCACACACCCTATGTACGCCTCACATAGCCACCGCCTATGTGAGGCGTGTGAAACCTGTGTGGCACCACCCCAGCCGACAGGTTCGACCCTTCTGACACCCTGGACCGGTGCGTGTTGCTCTACTCGGTCCGGTCGCGGCTTTCGCCGACGACGGTTCCCCTCTGGATCTCGGCGGTGTGCGGCTCCGGATGCTCCTTGCCAGGCTCGCGCTGGAGGCGGGTCGCCCGGTCTCGGTAGACGCGCTCATCGACGGGCTGTGGGGTGAGCATCCACCGGCCGAGGCGGCGGGCGCCTTGCAAGCGCTGGTCTCCCGCCTGCGCAAGGTGATTCGCGGCGCGGGCACCCTCGAACTCGGCCCCGGCGGCTACCGGCTCTCGGTGCGGCCGGAGGACGTGGACACCCACCGCTTCGAAACCGCGGCCGCCGAGGGACGCCGCGAACTGGCCGCGGGGAAGGTCGAGGCGGCGGCGGCCACACTCGCGGACGCGCTCGCGCTCTGGCGAGGTCCCGCGCTGGCCGACGTGCGGGACGCCCCGTTCGCCGATCTCGCGGTTGCCCGGCTCGAAGAGCTGAAAGCCGCTGTCGCCGAGGACAATTACGATGTCGAGCTGCGACTCGGCAGGCACGCCGAAGTGCTCACCGACCTGGAAACCGCCGCCGCCGAACGCCCGCTGGCGGAGCGGCTGGCCGGACTACGCATGCGGGCGCTGTCCGCCGCGGGTCGCCAATCCGACGCGCTCGCCGTCTACGAGCAGATCCGCGAGCGCCTCGGCGACGAACTCGGCGTCGATCCCTCCGCCGAACTGCGCGACATCCACTTGGCGCTGTTGCGCGGCGAACTGGATCGCCCCGCACCGCGTCCGGAGCCGACGGTGAGCCGAATTCCCCTGCCGCTCACCAACTTCGTCGGACGGGATCGCGAGCTGTCCCGAGTTTCCGAACTGCTCGCCGCGGGCCGCTTGGTCACGCTGGTCGGTCCGGGTGGCGCGGGCAAGACCCGCTTGGCCGTCGAAACCGTCAGCAGGAACCGGGCTTACGAGCGCGGCCGGGTCTGGCTGGTGCCGCTGGCCGGTGTGAGCACAGCGGAACAGTTGACCGACACCGTGCTCGGCGCGCTGGCCTCCTGGGATATGCGCGTCTCCGACAATCGCCAGCCGCTCACCGGAATCGACCGCATCGCCGAGCTGCTCGATGTCGGCCCCGCCGTACTCGTGCTCGACAACTGCGAGCATCTGATCGAATCCGCCGCAGAACTGGCCGACGGTCTACTCGAAAGACTGCCGCAGCTACGGATTCTCGCGACGAGCAGGGAGCCGCTCGCCATCGCGGGGGAGACGCTGTACCAGCTCGGACCGCTCGAATTGCCGGGCGAGGCAGCAGAGTCCGCCGAGGTCGCCGATGCGCCCGCGGTGCGGCTCTTTCTGGATCGCGCGGTCGCGGCACGACCCGACTTCGTCTTGGACGCCGAGACGGCCGGACCGGTGGTGGACATCTGCCGACAGCTCGACGGCCTGCCGCTCGCGCTCGAATTGGCCGCCGCCAAACTGCGTTCGATGAGCGTCGAGCAGATCGCGCGCAGACTCGACGACCGCTTCCGGCTGCTGACCTCAGGCAGCCGCACCGCACTGCCGCGCCAGCGCACGCTGCTGGCGCTGGTGGCGTGGAGCTGGGACCTGCTCACCGAGCCGGAAAGGGTACTGGCCCGCAGACTTTCGCTGTTTCCCGGCGGCGCGACCCTCGACGCGCTGGAAGCGATCTGCGCCGACGCGGCGCTGCCCGCCGAGGACGTGCTGTACGTGGCCGACGCGCTGGTGGAGAAGTCCGTCCTCACCGTCTCGGGCGAGCGCTACCGCATGCTCGCGACCATTCGCGCCTACGCGGCCGACCGGCTGACGGAGTCCGGCGACGATCTCGCCGACCGCTTCGCCGAGCATTACCTGACGCTTGTCGAACGGTACGAACCACTGCTGCGCACGCGGGAGCAGTTGCGTGCCATCGGCACCTTCGATGACGAACACGAAAACCTGGTAACCGCACTGCGATCGACGCTCGACGCTGGCGACGCAGTGCGCGCCGCGCGCTTCGTCGGCGGGTTGTTCTGGTACTGGGGCATCCGCGGCATGAGCACCCAGTTCGACACGTTCCTCGCCGCCGTGCTGAGTCTCGACGACGCGCTGCCCGCCCGTGAACGGTCCGCGCTGCGACTCGTGCAGCTGCTCGCGGGCGCGCCGATCGCGGAAGCGGTTCCGGTGCGGAAGCTCATCGAGGACTGCGTCGCCGACGCACTCGACTTCCATCCCGCGCTGCTGCTGTGGATTCCGCTGCTCGCCGCATCGGTGGGCGCCGACGACCTCGGCGACCGCGTGCTCGACCAAGCGCTGACCAACCGGGACCCCTGGGTGCGAGCCAGCGCGCACTGGGCGCGGGACTACGTGTGGACCGAACGTGGCGACCGTGCGGCGGGCGCCGAGGCCCGTGCGGCGGCGGTGCGCGGTTTCGAGGAGGTCGGCGACCGCTGGGGTCTCGGGATGGCGCTGCTCGCCGTCGGCCGCGACCACTCGCTGCGCGGCGAACACGCCCGCGCCATCGCCGTTTTCGAGCGCGGCGTCGCGGTCAGCAGCGAGCTTGGCGGCCAGGACGACCTGTTCCACTGCCGCGCCCGGCTCACCGTCGAACGCATGCGCGCGGGCGATCTCGTCGGCGCACTCCGCGACATCGAGGCGATGCGACGGCAGGCAACCGCTCGCGGCCACCGCCGCAGCGCCGCGGAAACCCTCTTCGAACTCGCCGAATGGCACCGCCGCGCGGGCGACGTGCCCGCCGCCGACCACACCATCGACGAACTCGCCGCGATCGCCGACCGCCTCGGCCTCCCGGAAACCATGGCCGCCGGTCTGATCGCCGCCGCCCGCCTGGCCAACCGCCTCGCCGAAGGCGACCCGGTGGGGGCCCGCGCCCACCTCCCGCACGCCGCCGCGGGCCTGTTCGCCTTGGCCGACGCGGCGAACACCGCGCACGTCGCCGAACTCCTCGCCGAACTGCTCTCCCTCGAAGACGCCCCCGAGCCCGCCGCCGAAGCCCTCGGCCTCAGCGAAGCCCTCCGCGGCGACTTCGACGCGGGCGAACCCCGCCTCGCGGACTTGGTGAACACCCTCACCAACCAACTAGGCCAGGAAACCTACAAGGCCGCCTACCACCGCACCGCCACCTTGCCCGCCCCCGAAGCCCTGACCCGCCTCCGTACGGCGGTGGGCCTCA
>NZ_BDAU01000037.1 GCF_001612615.1 Nocardia amikacinitolerans NBRC 108937
CGCCGGATGTGCACGGGAAACGTGACCCGCCTCCGTACGGCGGTGGGGCTTGCCGACCAGTGACCGGCCGCAAGGCTTCGCATCGCGCCGGATGTGCACGGGAAACATGACCCGCCTCCGAACGGCTGTGGGCCTCACCGACCAGTGAGTCCCGCCTGCACCGCGAGAGTGCTCGCAGCCAGTGGGTGCGGCCTGTGACTGCGGGAGGCCTCCGCCCTAATGCACCCCACCTGGGGAGGTCTCGTTGCCCGAGCGGGCCCCGCCCGCAACGCCGTAACCCGCACGCACGGCCCAATGAGCCCCGCCTGCACCGCGGTCGGCCAACGGGCGTGAGGATGGGGCGTCCCGACCGCGAGACCGCCCCGGTGGTGTGCGGTCTCGGGCGTCGGCGGCCCTCCCGCAGTGTGCGCGGATCATCGCGGCGGCGCCTGGACGGCCTACGCGAGACCGACCGGCGCCGACTCAGCGGACGCGCGCGAGTTGGCGGCGGCGGTTGCCGACGATCCGGCACACCACATAGATCACGAAGGAGATCGCCGTGACGAATGTCGAGACCGGGACGCCGGGGGCCAGCGACAGCAGGATGCCGCCCACCGCGGCGAGTTCGGCGAAGACGATCGCGAGCACCGTGGCGCGGGCGGGGTTGGCGGTGAGCTGGGCCGCCGCCGCGGCCGGGGTGATCAGCAGGGCCAGCACGAGCAGCGCGCCGACGATCTGGACACCGAAGGCCGCCGTGATGCCGAGCAGCACGGCGAAGACGATCGCCAGCGCGCGCACCGGAACACCGCGCGCGACCGCGACTTCCGGGTCCGAGCTGGCGAACAGCAGCGGGCGGTAGATCACCGCGAGCACGGCGAGCACCAGCACCGTGCAGGTGATGAGCAGTGCGAGTCCGCTGTAGCCGACGCTGACCACTTGGCCGGTCAGCAGCGAGAACTTGGAACCGGCGCGTTCCGGCCCGAGCCAGAGGAAGAGCACGGAGAGGCCGAGGCCGAACGAGAGCACCACCGCGATCACGGAATCGCGTTCGCGCGCACGGGTTCCGAGCACGCCGAAGAGCACCGCGGCCACCACCGACCCGATGATCGCCCCGAGTCCGACACCGATTCCGGCGAGCAGCGCCGCGGCCGCGCCGGTCAGCGAGAGCTCACTGGTGCCGTGCACCGCGAACGACATCTGCCTGCTGATGATCAGCGGCCCGATCGCCCCGGCGAGCAGGCCGAGCAGGGCGGCGGCGAGCACCGCCTGCTGGACGAAGTCGTAGGAGAGCAGATCGGCCGTTGTGGACAGGTCGAACATCTTCGAGAACACGTCGGCGAGCTTGTCGTTCACGCGCGGACCCCGCTCGTGTCGGGCTCGGCGTGGCAGTGCTGCGCTCCCGCCGCGCCGAGCGCGTCCATGGTGTCACCGGTGCCGACCACCACCAGCCGTCCGCGCACGCGCAGCACGTCGACCTCGGTCTGGTACAGCTCGGAGAGCACCTCGGAGGTCATCACCTCGTCGGGCGCGCCGATCCGGAATTTGCCGTCCACCAGGTACAGCACCCGATCCACCAGGGGCAGAATCGGATTGATCTCGTGGGTCACGAAGAGCACCGCGGTGTCGTGGCCGCGCCTGCGCCGGTCGATGAGCTCGGCGACCAGCCGCTGGTTGGCCAGGTCCAAGCTCAGCAGCGGTTCGTCGCAGAGCAGCACCTTCGGATCGCCGACCAGCGCCTGGGCCACCCGCAGCCGCTGCTGTTCGCCGCCGGACATGGATTCCAGCGGCGCGTGCGCGAACTTCTCCGCGCCGACGGCCGCGATGGCGGCGGCCACCTTCCTGTTGCGTTCGGCCCGCCCGCGCAGCCCGAGGCCCCACCGGTGCCCGTCCACGCCGAGACCGACCAGGTCGACGCCACGCAGCTGCACGCCCGCGTCGATCGTCTTCTGTTGCGGCACATAGCCGATGTCGGGGTTGCCCGCGCGCGCTGGCGAACCGGCGACGAACGCCCGCCCGGAACCCAGCGTGAGCTGACCGAGCAGCACCTTCAACAGCGAGGTCTTGCCGGAGCCGTTGGGCCCGAGCACGGCGATGAACTCGCCGGGCGCCACGTCGAGGTCGAGGCCCTGCCAGAGGGTGCGGTCGCCGAACGAGAGCCGGGCGTCGTCGAGCCGAACGGCGGCCGCGCCGTCGGTGTCCGCGCGCCGCCGCCGCTCCTGTGCGGTGTGTTCGGTCTCGCTCATGACCATCTCGACCAACTGCTCTTCGATCAGCCCAGCGCCTTGGCGAGCGCTTCGGTGTTCTTGGTCTGCCACTGGATGTAATCCATTCCCTCGGGCAGGGTTTCGGTTACCTCGACGACGGCGACACCGTTGCTTTCGGCGAGCCCGCGCAGGTCTCGGGTGATCTTGTCCTCGGTCTGCACGTTGTAGATCAGTGCGCGAACCTGCTTGCCGGTCAGCAGATCCCTGGTCTCGGCGACGGCCGCCGGCGCGGGATCGGTCTCCTGCTCGATCGCTTCCTGGAACTCGTGCGGGGTGCGGTCTTCCGCGCCTGCGGCGCGCAGCAGGTAGTGCGCGAGCGGTTCGGTCTGCAGCACAGGAGTTTTCGGGTGCGCGGCGGCGATCGCGCCGGTGGCCGCGGTGATACCGGCCAGCTGCGTCTTGAAGGTCGCGGCGCGGGCGGTGTAGTCCGCGGCGTGTGCCGAGTCGATCTCGCCGAGGGCGGCGGCGATCTGGTCGGCGACCGCGCCGACGGTGCGCACGTCGTACCAGACGTGCTCGTTCTCGTCGGCCTTGTCGGGCCGGGACTCGAAGGCGTCGACCGTGCGCTTGTCCTTGCCGGAGATGGCCTTCTCGACGAACTCGTCGTAGCCGCCACCGTTGTAGACGATCAGGTCGGCGTCGCTGATCTTCGCCGATTCCACCGCGGAGGTCTCGTGCGAGTGCGGGTCGGCGGCCGGATCGGTGATGAGCGAGGTCACGGTCGCGTCCGGTCCCGCGACGGCGGCGGCGATGGTGCCCCACACGTTGGTGGAGGCGACCACTTCGGGCTTGTCCGAAGCGTCGGAGCCGCCGCATGCGGTCAACAGAAGGGCCATCCCCACGGCGGCGCCGGCGAACTTCAGGGCAATGCGACTACTCACGCGGGGAAACTCCTGGCGATGCGGTCAGAGCAGGGTGAGTGCTCCAACCCATAATGGAAACCGTTACCGTTTTACTTTATCAGCAACCCGCAACCCGACCACCGCCCGGCCACCGCCACATCGCTGCCGAAACCGGCCCGGACACGCGAAGGCCCGCGAACCGCTCGGTCCGCGGGCCTCGAAGGCCGACCGCTCAGACGAGAACTTCCACCGGCTGGGCGAGCAACTGCGCGCAGCGCAGCAGACCGAGGTGGCTGTAGGCCTGCGGGTGGTTGCCAAGCGACCGCTCGGCCACCGGGTCGTACTCCTCGCTGAGCAGCCCCGTCGGCCCGGCCACGTCCACCAGCTGGGCGAACAGCGCCTCGGCGTCCGAACGCTTGCCGATCAGCAGGTACGCCTCGACCAGCCAGGCCGCGCACAGGTGGAACCCGCCCTCGCCGCCGGGCAGGCCGTCGTCGTGGTGGTACCGGTAGACGGTCGAACCGCTGCGCAGCTCGGCCTCGGTCGCCACCACCGTCGCGGCGAAGCGCGGATCGGAGGGGTCGATCAGACCGCTGAGGCCGATGTGCAGGGTGGCCGCGTCCAGGTCGGTGCCGTCGTAGGCCGCGGTGAACGACTGGACCTCGTCGTTCCAGCCCTTGGTCTTGACCTCCTCGGCGATGGTCTCGCGCAGTTCGAGCCATTCCGGGTCGATCTCACGGTCGAACTTCTGCGCCAGCGTCAGCGCCCGGTCGACGGTCAGCCAGCCCATCACCTTCGAGTACACGTGGTGGCGCGGGTTGCCGCGGATCTCCCAGATGCCGTGGTCCGGCTCGGTCCAGCGCCGCTGCACCGCGGAGACCATGGCGTGCACCAGCTCCCAGTCGGCGTCCGGCAGCGCGCGGGCCGGGTCGGTGATGCCCTTGCGCTCGCGTGCGTGCGCGAGCGTCGCGATCAGGTCGACGATCGGGCCGAAGACGTCCAGCTGAACCTGCATGTTCGCCGCGTTGCCGACGCGCACCGGCCGCGACCCGGCGTAACCGGGCAGCTGGTCGATGACGGCCTCGGGCGGCAGCGTCTCGCCGTAGATCGTGTACAGCGGGTGCAGCCGCTCCGGTCCGGGCAGGGTCTCCAGCACGCGGTGCACCCAGCCGAGGAACTCGTCGGCCTCGGTGAGCGAACCGAGGTTGACCAGCGCCTGCGCGGTGAGCGCCGCGTCGCGCAGCCAGCAGTAGCGGTAGTCCCAGTTGCGCACGCCGCCGATGTCCTCGGGCAGCGAGGTGGTCGCCGCGGCGAGGATCGAGCCGGACGGCGCGTGCACCAGCCCGCGCAGCGTGAGCGCGGAGCGCTTCATGAGGTCGGGCTTGAGCGGCGGCAGTTCCAGCGCGCTCGACCACTCCGACCAGTACCGCTGCGCCTCCCTGCGGCGCTCCGGCTCGCCGGTCATGGCGGGCGCGAGATCCTGTGTGCCGCAGCGCAGTTCCAGCACGATCGGACCGATCGCCGGATCAACAACGGCGCGCGCCACATCGTGCGTTCCGTCGCTCTCGATCGTCCAGCGGACGCCGGGGGAGCGCAGCACCATCGGATCGTTGGTGCCGAGCACCCGCAGACCGGACGGCTCGGATTCGAGGGTCACCGGCACCTGGCCGAACTCCGGTCGCGGCGCGAAGGTGACGACCGCCTTGGCCACACCGGTGATCACCCTGGTCAGATCGGTGCGGTTGGGCGCCACGTCGTGCGGCAGGTAGTCGACGACCTGCAAGCTGGCCCAACGGGTTTCGACGGTCATGGTGCCGTCCACGTAGCGCTGCGAGAGCGGCAGCCCCGGCCGCTCCGGCGCGATCGTGAAGTGGCCCGCCTGCGGCCCGCCGAGCAGGTGCGCGAACACCGCGGCCGAGTCCGGCTCGGGGTGGCAGAACCAGGTGACCGTGGCGTCCGGGGTGAGCAGCGCCACCGAACGCGGGCTCGCCAGCATGGTCAGCCGCTCGATGCGCGGCGCGCTCGCGCCCGCCAGCCAGGTGCGCCGCTCCTCCAACAGGAAGGCCAGCGCGCACGCGACCTGCTCGGTGGTGTCCACCCGGTACTTGGCCAGGCTGTCGCCCTCGCCGACCTTGATGCCGACGTCCGGACCGGAGAGCACGCGGAAGGCCTTCTCGTCGGTGACGTCGTCGCCGAAGAACACCGCCGCCGTCGCGCCCTCCTGATGGCGGATGGTGTCCAGCGCGGTGCCCTTGTCGGTGGCGACGACGGCCAGCTCGATGACGGCCTTGCCCTCGGTGACCTGAACGCCGACCCAGCAGGCGGGCCCCTGGCGCACCGAGGTCAGCGCCCGTCGCCCGATCTCGGGGCTGGCGTTGCGCACGTGCAGGGCGACGCTCGCCGGCTTGATCTCGACGGTGACGCCCGGATTGCCCGCGGCGATGTGTGTCAGCGCGGTCTGTACTTCTTGCAGTAGCTGCCTGGCGTCGTTGTCGATCGCGTGCACGAAGCCGACGTCGAATTCCGAGCCGTGGCTACCGATCAGTTGCACCTCGACCGGAAGCCGGGAGAGTGCCGCGAGATCGCGCAGCGCGCGGCCGGAGATGACGGCCGCCGTAGTTCCGGTGAGACCGGCGAGTGCGCGTAGCGCGCTCACCGATTCTCGGTGCGGATACGCCTTGGCGGGGTCGGAGACGATCGGGGCCAAAGTCCCGTCGTAGTCCGACGCGACCAAGAGTCTCGGCTCGCGCGCGACCGTCGACAAAGCTCGTCGAAGTTCCTGTGGCAGATCCTGTGCGCTCACGCATCCAACCTAGTGATCGGAGGAGTTGTTTCAGGGGCGGGCAAAACAATACTGTGTTGAATTCATCGCACCGCAGCGCGCCGGTATGCGTGCGCACGATTGCAACTGGGTTATCGGGATTTGCCCAGTTAACGCACAGGTAACCAGCAAGTAACTTTCCGCGGACGCGAGCGGAGTCGGGTCGCGCGGCGATCGCGAGGATCGGCACGCCCGTACCGATTCGCTCCGGCGGGTAAGTCGGATGCGAGTCGCTTTGTCGGACATGGCGGTTCGCGGTCTGCTCCGCGTGCAGTGGCAAGCGCGGCATAACACCACGGTAGCCCGGCCGCGGGCGGTGTGCCCGTCGACCGGGCTCCCCGATCCGATTCGGTTGGCGCGGTAATCGCCTTTGGCTATTTCGCCGCTTGATCTCCGAGGAGGAGATCCACGGTCAGTTCGAGACGATCTGTGACATCCGTCGCGGAAGCCCGTCGAGTGAGCCACGCCACCAGATTGGAAAGCCACACGTCACTGATGACGCGGGCAATGGCGAGTTGCCGTTCGGTCGGTTCTCCGTCGTTCATGGCGCGGGCGAAAACGCGGTCCATCACCTTGCCGACGCGGTCCACCTCGGCGGCGGCCGAGGCGTCGGCGAACATGAACGCGCGCGTCATGGCCTCGGTGAGCAGCGGGTCGCGCTGCATCATCCTGGTGATCTGGGTGAGCAGCAGGTGCATGCGCTCGCGCGGCGTCGTCCCGGCAAGCGGCTTGCGTTTGCCCTCGATCTGCTCGAATTCCCTGGCCAGCGCCGAGACCAGCAGGTGCACTTTCGACGGGAAGTACCGGTACAGAGTGCCGACGGCCACATCAGCGCGCTCCGCGACGGCGCGCATCTGCACCGCGTCGTATCCACCCTTGGAGGCGAGCGCCAGCGTCGCGTCCAGGATGCGCTTGCGCCGCTCGCGCTGCGCGGCCGAGCTCAGATCGTCCTCGCTGAGCGTCGTCACGGTCGCTGGGCGGGCAGCGCTCGTGTCGGCGGGCTGCGATCGGGAGGGGCTGGCCATCGAAAAGGGTCCTTTCCTCGAACGTCGTACGGCGGCCTGGCGCGCGGTGCTCACCGATGCGGATTGGCCGTCTCTTGACTTCCGCCCGGCGATGATATTAGAACATGTTCTAGGTGTGGGAGTCACGCCGGAAAGGCGGGTTGGAGTGTGACCATCGCCACCACTGACGAGCATAAAGCCGTTCAGGAGTCGATGCGGGGCTGGGCTGGATCGGTCCGGCCGATTGCAACAATGCGGGCCGAGCCGGTCGGCTTCTGGCGCGCGTACTGGCCCGCGCTGGCCGAACTCGGGATCTTCCGTGTCGCGGTGGCCGAGGACGCGGGTGGCGACGGCGGGTCGGTCGCCGATCTCGCCGTCCTGCTGGAGCAGGCCGCGCACGATCTGGTGGGCGGCCCGGTGCTCAGCACCGCCCTTGCCAACCTGGTCACCGCGGGCGCTCTTGCCGAAGACCTCCCATGCGGTGTCGCGCTCGACGTCGTTGTCGGTCCGGACGTTTCGTCCGAGACGGGTGTGAGCGTACCCGCCGCGGACTCGGATGTGTTGCTCACCGGTGTCTGGGACCTCGTGCTCGGGGCCGCTTCCGGCACCGCCGTGCTACTTCCGGTGACCAGCCCCGACGGGCAGCGCTGGTGCCTGGTGCCGCCGGACGCCGCCGGTCTGCGCGTCGAGGAGCTGACCTCGGCCGACCCGAGCACCCCGCTGGCCCGTGTGCACTGCGCCGATGTCGCGGTGCCCGCCGAGCGGGTGTTCGCCTGCCCGCACCGGGTCGAAGACCTGCTCGTCGCGCTAGTGGCCGCCGAACTCGCCGGTCTCGCGGGCTGGTGCCTGGAGACCGCGGTCGAATACGCCAAGGTGCGTGAGCAATTCGGTCGCAGGATCGGTTCCTTCCAGGCGGTCAAGCACATCTGCGCCTGGATGCTGTGCCGCACCGAGCTGATCCGCTCGGTCGCGCTGGACGCCGCCGCCGCCGTCGACGAGGGCGGCGCCGAACTGCCGATCGCGGCCGCCATCGCCGCGGCCATCTCGCTGGACGCCGCGGTGGAGACGGCCAAGGACTGCATCCAGGTGCTCGGCGGCATCGGCTTCACCTGGGAACACGACGCCCACTTCTACCTGCGCAGGGCGACGGCGCTGCGCCAACTGCTCGGCGGCTCGGCGCGCTGGCGGGCCAGGGTCACCGAACTGACTCGGGCCGGAATGCGCAGGACCACCGGCGCGGACCGGGTCTTCGCCGCCGAGGGCGTCGACGTGGACGGCGCGGCAACCAACGACCTGGCCGCCGAGGTGGCCGCGATCGCCGCACTGCCGGTGGACCGGCAGCGCGACGCACTGGTCGACGCGGGCCTCGCCATGCCGCACTGGCCAGCGCCCTACGGCCGCGGCGCCGACCCGATGACCGGGTTGGTGATCTCCGAGGAGCTGCGCCGCGCGGGCGTGGCCGCACCCGACCTGGCCATCGGCGGGTGGGCGATCCCGACCCTGTTGCAGCACGGCACTCCCGAGCAGATCGACCGGTTCGCCTGGCCGACCCTGCGCGGGGAGGTGGTGTGGTGCCAGCTGTTCAGCGAGCCAGGCGCGGGTTCCGATCTCGCCGCGTTGCGCACCACCGCCAAACGGGTCGAGGGCGGCTGGGTGCTGAACGGCCAGAAGGTCTGGACTTCGTTGGGCGACAAGGCGAACTGGGGCATCTGCCTGGCGCGCACCGACGCCGAGGCGCCCAAACACCGCGGCATCTCCTACTTCCTCGTCGACATGCGAAGCAAGGGTGTGGAGATCCGGCCGCTGGTGCAGATCACCGGCGAGGCGCGGTTCAGCGAGGTGTTCCTCGACGACGTCTTCGTCCCCGACGACTGCCTGGTCGGCGCGCTGAACAACGGCTGGAAGATCGCCCGCTCCACGCTGTCCACCGAACGGGTCGCCATGGGCGGCAACGGAATCGGGCCGGTGCTCGAGGAGCTGATCGCCAAGCTGCCCGCCACCGGGCCAGGCGCGGAGCTGCGCAACGACCGGCTCGGCGGCTTCGTCGCGGAGGCCATCGCCGGGCTGCTGCTCGAACAGCGTGCCGCGGTCGCGATGCTGGCGGGCGCCGACCCTGGCGCGCAGAGCAGCGTCCGCAAGCTGGTCGGCGTGCGGCACCGGCAGGCGGTCGCGGAGTTCGCCGTCGAGGCGGCGGGACCGAACGGTGCGCTGGAGTCGGACGAGGTGACCGAATTCCTGCTCACCCGCTGTCTTTCCATCGCGGGAGGCACCGAGCAGATCCTGCTCACCGTGGCAGGTGAGCGGATTCTCGGGCTGCCGCGCGACGCGGACAGCTGACGAAACTCGACTGGGAGAACAGCGTGGACTTCACCAGGGACGAGCGCCAAGACGCCGTCGCCGAAGTAGTAGTGAGCTTGCTGGAGCGCGAATCCGCGCGGGATATGGAGCTGTGGCCGACCCTCGTCGAGTCGGGACTGCTCGCGGTCGCGCTACCGGAGCGCTTCGGCGGCGACGGTATGGGCCTGCCGGAGGTCTCGGTGCTGCTCACCGAGCTGGCCACCGACGCGGTCGCCGTGCCCGCCCTGCCGACCTTGGGTTTCGCCCTGCTCGCGCTGCTACCCGTCCTGCCGGACGAGCAGGCCGAGGCCATCTGCCCCGAGATCGCCAAGGGCGCGGTGCTCACCGCGGCGCTCAGCGAGCCCGGTGCGCCCTTCGCCGCGACGCCGAAGACGACCGCGGTCGCCGAAGGGTCCGTCGTGCGAATCAGCGGGCACAAGGTCGCGGTGCCCTACGCCGAGCAGGCGCGCTGGCTGTTGATCCCGACCGATTCCGGTATCGCGCTCGTCGAGGGCGACGCCGCGGGCCTGACCGTCACGCCGTCGCCGACCTCGGGCGGCCTGCCCGAGGGCAGCGTTTTGTTGGACAACGTGGAGATCCCCGCCGAGCAGCTGCTCCCCGGTGATCTCGCGCGGCTGCACCGGCTCGCCGTCGCGAGCATCGGCTCGGTCGCCGACGGACTGCTGAAGGGCGCGCTGGTGCTCACCGCCGAACACCTACGGGTACGGCGGCAGTTCGGCAGGCCGCTCGCCGAATTCCAGGCGGTGGCGCAGCAGATCGCCGATCTGTACGTGGTATCCCGCACCCTGCACGCCGCGGCCGTCTCGGCGAACTGGGCGCTCTCGCTGTCCGACGCCGATTCCGCGCACCTGGAGCGCGTCGACGACGACCTCGACGTACTCGCCTATACCGTGGCCTCCGAGCTGCCCGCCGCCATGCAGAAGTGCCACCACCTGCACGGAGGCCTCGGCGTCGACGTGACCCATCCGATGCACCGCTACTACTCGCAGGCCAAGGACATCGCCCGCTGGCTCGGCGGCGCGTCGTTCCGCCTGGATCGTCTAGGAGCAAGATGTTCATCGATCTGACCGCCGAGCAGCGCGCGCTGCGCGACGAACTCCGCAGGTACTTCGCCGATCTCGTCACTCCCGAGGAGGAGGCCGAGATGGCGGTGAACCGGCACGGTGACGCCTACCGCGCCGTGGTCAAGCGCATGGGCCGCGACGGCTGGCTCGGTGTCGGTTGGCCGAAGGAATACGGCGGGCAGGGTTTCGGGCCCGTCGAACAGCAGATCTTCTTCAACGAGGCGGTGCGCGCCGATGTGCCGCTGCCGCTGGTGACGCTGTTGACCGTCGGCCCGACCTTGCAGTCCTTCGGCACCGACGCGCAGAAGAAGAAATTCCTGCCCGGAATCCTCTCCGGTGACATCCATTTCGCGATCGGTTACTCCGAGCCGGAGGCGGGCACCGACCTGGCGTCGCTGCGCACCAGCGCGGTCCGCGACGCTTCCGGCGACTGGATCGTCAACGGGCAGAAGATCTTCACCACCGGCGCGCACGAGGCCGACTACGTCTGGCTGGCTTGCCGCACCGGTACCGCGGAGTCGCGCCATCGCGGCATCACGATCCTGATCGTGGACGCCAAGGACCCCGGCTACTCGTGGACGCCGATCATCACCTGCGACGGCGCCCACCACACCAACGCCACCTATTTCGACAATGTCCGGGTCCCCGCCGACATGCTGGTCGGCGAGGAGAACCGGGGCTGGCGGCTGATCACCACCCAGCTCAACCACGAGCGGGTCAGTCTCGGTCCGTCGGGCAAGATCGAACAGCTCTACGACCGTGTGCGCGACTGGGCGCGTCCGCGCGGTCTGCTCGTCGAACCCGATGTGCAGCGCTCGCTGGGCCGCATGCACGCCATGGTGCGGCTCAACGAACTGCTGAACTGGCAGGTCGCGGCAGCATCTGATGGGCGGCGCGAGCGGGGCCCTGCGTGGTCACGCTCCGCTACCGCCTCCGGGCCCGTCGCTGACGCCGCCGGAGTCGACGGCGATCAGTCGCAGGTCATCGCCGACGCCTCGGCCACCAAGATCTTCTCCACCGAATCGCTCCAGGAAGCGGGCCGCCTTGCCGAGGAGATCGTCGGCCGCCACGGCGATCCGGCCGAGCCCGCCACCGCCGAACTGCTCACCTGGCTGGACCGGCGCACCAAACAGAACCTCGTGGTGACCTTCGGCGGCGGCGTCAACGAGATCATGCGCGAGCTCGTCGCCACCGCCGGATTGAACCTGCCGCGAGTACCCCGATAGGAAGAAGGAGCCGCGCGTGCCGGACACGTCAACGCCGGAAGCGATCGTCGCCGCCGCAGAGAAGATCATCGCGGCGGGCGAGTGCGCGCCGCGCCTCGCGCGCGACCCGGTGAACCAGCCGATGATCAACAACTGGGTCGAGGCCATCGGCGACATCAACCCGATCTACGTCGACGAGGCCGCCGCCCGTGCCGCGGGCCACCCGGGCATCGTCGCGCCGCCCGCCATGGCGCAGGTGTGGACCATGTTCGGGCTCAACGGTGTTCGCCCGTCCGACGACCCGATGGGGGCAACCACCGAACTGCTCGACGAGGCGGGATTCACCTCGGTGGTCGGCACCAACTGCGAGCAGATCTACCACCGCTACCTGGTGCCGGGCGAACAGGTGAGCGTCACCAGTCGGCTGGAGAGCATCACAGGACCCAAGCGCACCGGGCTCGGCGACGGCTGGTTCGTCACCTTCCGCACGTCCTGGCGGGTTGGCGACGAGCTCGTCACCGAAATGCTGTTCCGCATCCTGAAATTCGCGCCGGGCACAGCCGCCACCCCGGCAAAACCGGCGGGGGAGCGGGTCAAGCCGCTCGTCTCGTTGGACACCGAATTCTTCTGGGAGGGCGCGAAACTCGGCGAGTTGCGGATCCAGAAGCTGCCGGACGGCACGCTGCGGCACCCGCCGATCCCCGCGCTGTGGAAGGACAAATCCGAGCCGACCGACTACGTGGTCGCCTCGGGGCGCGGCGCGGTGTTCAGCTACGTCGTGCATCACGCGCCGAAAGTGCCAGGGCGGCAACTGCCGTTCGTGGTCGCGCTTGTCGAATTGGAGGAAGGCGTGCGCATGCTCGGTGAACTGCGCGGCATCGAGCCGGCCGAGGTCGAGGTGGGCCTGCCGGTGCGGGTCGAGTTCGAGAAGCTCGACGACGAGGCCGTGCTGCCGTATTGGACGGTGAACAAATGACGACAGCATCGCGAAACGATTCCTCGAGGGGTGGTGACCGGGCGACGGGTGGGCCCGCGACTACCGAACCAACTTCCGTGCAGGTCGGCACGACGCTGCCGGAACTGGTCGTGCACGCCGACCCGACCTTCGTCATCAGCACGGCGCTCGCCACCCGCGATTTCCAGGACGTGCACCACGACAGGGACAAGGCCGTCGCGCGCGGATCGAAGGACATCTTCGTCAACATCCTCACCGACACTGGCCTGGTGCAGCGCTTCGTCACCGACTGGGCGGGACCGCGCGCCATCGTGAAGTCGATCGCGCTGCGCCTCGGGGTGCCGCTGTACGCGGGCGACACGCTGACTCTCACCGGCACGGTGAGCGCGGTCGACGGCGACGACATCCACATCGACGTCGTCGGGCGCGACAGCCTCGGCGACCACATCACGGCGAAAGTCGTCATCGCGCTGCGGGGTACCAATGACTGAGCAGAAGCTGTCGGGACGCGCCGCCATCGTCGGCATCGGCGCCACCGACTTCTCCAAGGACTCCGGCCGCAGCGAGCTGCGTTTGGCGGCCGAGGCGGTGACCGCCGCGCTCGCCGACGCGGGCCTCATGCCCGCCGACGTGGACGGCCTGACCACCTTCACCATGGACACCAACACCCAGGCCGCGGTCGCGCGCGCCACGGGGATTCCGCAGCTGAAGTTCTTCAGCCACATCGGTTACGGCGGCGGCGCGGCCTGCGCGACCGTGCAGCAGGCCGCGATGGCGGTGGCCACCGGCGTCGCCGACGTGGTGGTCGCCTACCGCGCGTTCAACGAGCGTTCGGTGTCGCGGTTCGGCCAGTTCTCCACGGCGCTGGCCACCGCGCCGACCTCCTCGGGCATCGACGCGGGCTGGTCCTATCCGCACGGACTCGGCACGCCCGCCGCACAGGTCGCCATGGTGGCGCGCCGCTACATGCACGTGTACGGCGCGACCAGCGAGGATTTCGGCCGAGTCGCCGTCGCCGATCGCAAGCACGCCGCGGTGAACCCGGACGCCTTCTTCTACGGCAAGCCGATCACCCTGGAGGACCACCAGAATTCGCGCTGGATCGCCGAACCGCTGCACCTGCTCGACTGCTGCCAGGAGTCCGACGGCGGCGTCGCCATCGTGGTGACCAGCGTCGAGCGGGCCCGCGACCTGCCGCAGACGCCCGCGGTGATCACCGGCGCCGCGCAGGGTTCCGGCGCGGACCAGTACGTGATGACCAGCTACTACCGCGACGCCATGACCGGCCTTCCGGAGATGGGCCTCGTCGGCGAACAGCTCTGGGCGCAAAGCGGTTTGGGTCCGCAGGACATGCAGGCCGCCATCCTCTACGACCACTTCACCCCGTTCGTGCTCATGCAGCTCGAGGAGCTCGGGTTCTGCGGTCGCGGCGAGGCAAAGGATTTCGTCAAGGACGGCGCGATCGAACTCGGCGGCAGGCTGCCACTCAACACGCACGGCGGCCAGCTCGGCGAGGCGTACATCCACGGCATGAACGGCATCGCCGAAGCGGTGCGCCAGATTCGCGGCACCTCGGTCAACCAGGTCGACTCGCTGCGGAACATTCTGGTGACCGCGGGGACCGGTGTGCCGACCTCAGGTTTGGTGTTGAGCGCCAACTGATTTCGCGTGCGCCCACTCGAATGCAGGCGCCGGTCGGGTCGGTGCTCGGTCGGTGCCCGCATCGGCTGGGTCGGCCATTCGGTTGGTGCCCGCACGGCAGGGTAGGCCATTCGGTCGGTGCGTTCGCCTGCGCACGATCGCCTTGCCCACATGGCGACGTGGTAGTCGGCCGAGCGCGGCAGGCCAAGTGCGGCAAACATGCCGCGCGGCTCATCGCCCGCGCCGCCGCCGACCCCCTCTGAGCGACCGCGAGACGAGGTGATCGACGCGGAGCGGGCCCGCACCGGCTGGGTCGGCCATTCGAGTCGGCGGCCACACCGGCCGGGTCGGCCATTCGTCGGTGCCCGCACCGGCTGGGTCGGCCATTCGGTCGGGCCACACCGGTCGGGTCGACCGTTCGGTAGGCGCCCGCACCGGCCGGTGCGCGGCGTTGGCGCCTGCCGAAATATCGAGCCGGGTGCCGGGCAGAATGCCGCGTCCATCAGCTTCGTTGGCTCGGTGGTCGACGCCTGTCTATTCGGTGCTGCCGACGGCCGCGCGGATGGTCGCCGCGCACAAGGCCGGGTCATCGATCATCGGGACGTGTCCGACGGCGGGAAGTTCCACATACCGCGCGTCGGGGATACGGCGCCGTGCGACAGCTCCGTTCACCGACGGCGGGAAGATGCGGTCCTTTGCCGACCAGGCAAGAGTGATGGGGCACGGCAGCGTGGGCATGGGCGCGACGCTTTCGGTGCTGCGCAGGATCTCGTAGGCGGCGGGGCAGTCGACGAGATCCTGTACCGCACCGAGCGCTCGAGCCGCGGTCAGGCGATCGCCGTGTACCGCGACATCATTGAAGAGCAGTTTGCGGACGACAGCCGAACGCAGCGGCAGCGGCGCGATCCGGTGCGCGACGTCCGCCAATCGTTTCGTCCGGCGGAGCTTGCCGGTGGGCGCGGTTTCGTCGGCGGTGCCGGTTGTCCAGAATCCCGCGGGGGAGAGTGCGCAGACCGAGCGGGCGCGGCCACGGCGGGCGAGCTCGATGCCCATCCATCCGCCAAGCGAGTTTCCGGCGATGTGCACTGTGCGCACGCCGCTTTCGTCGAGCAGTCGTTCGGTGACATCGACGAGATGCTCGATCGTCGCCGCACCTTCGACTTGCGGACCGCCGCGGTGCCCGGCGGCGGTCGGCACGATGAGATCGAACTCGTCGGCGAGCAGCGGAACGACTTCGTCCCATGCGGCGGCGGACATCGTCACGCCGTGCAACAGCAGTAGGGGATCTTTGCTCACGAACTTCTCCGACGGCATCGAGGACTCCGGACAGCGGCCGACACAGTCCTTCGGTGCGCGACCATCCGCGAAGTCTGCGGACAGACAGCGTTCCCTGTCAATCAGTCGGACCCTTGTTCGCCGCGGCGATCGAGTTCGGTGTCGAGCGCCGATCGCCGCGCGTAGTTTGGAGCGGCAATGTCGCCGCGACGGGAGGAGCCTCATGACCGACCGGCACCTTGTCGATGTCCACATCCTGCTCGTCCGCGGCGGCGAGGTGCTGCTGAGCAGGCGGCGCAGCGACGACGAATTCGACGGACGCTGGCATCTGCCCGCGGGAAAGCTGGAAGCGGGCGAGTCGGCAACGGCGGGCGCGGCCCGCGAGGCGATGGAGGAGATCGGCGTGGTCGTCGACCCCGCCGACCTCCGCCACATCCACACCGCGCACGTCGTCGGTTCGGGGCGCGAAGCCCGCCTCGGGCTCTTCTTCGAGGCCGTGAATTGGTCAGGCGAACCGGTCAACCGCGAGCCCGACAAGTGCTACGAACTGGCCTGGTTCGCCTTGACCGCATTGCCAAGCGACCTCATCGAATACCCCGCCGCAGGCATCCGCGCCTACTTCACCGGCGCCACCTACTCCCAACGCGGCTGGCCCGTCTAGCCCATGCCCGGCCATGCCCCGATCTGGCACCCCGGCTGATAACCCTCCCGCCCACATACCTTCTGCACGCCGGCGCGCGCCCAATGCGGCTGTGCACCACTGCCACACCCCCCATAGTTCGGCG
>NZ_BDAU01000038.1 GCF_001612615.1 Nocardia amikacinitolerans NBRC 108937
CCCCGGTACGTCGTATCGCCCGAGGCTAGCCCAACCGTGGCCGATGCTCAGGACTTCTCGGCGGCCGTCTTCTTGGCCGGGGCCTTCTTCGCGGCGGTCGTCTTCTTGGCGGTGGTCTTCTTCGCCGTGGCCGTCTTCTTGGCCGCGGTCTTCTTCGCGGCGGTCGTCTTCTTCGCCGCGGTCTTCTTGGCCGTCTTCTTCACCGGCCCGCGAGCGCGTCGATCGGCGAGCAGCTCCGAGGCGCGCTCGTCGGTGATGGTCTCGACCTCGTCACCCTTGCGCAGGCTGGCGTTGGTCTCACCGTCGGTGACGTACGGACCGAAGCGGCCGTCCTTGATCACCATCGGCTTGCCGGTCGCGGCGTCGTTGCCGAGCTCACGCAGCGGCGCCGCGCTCGCGGCCTGCCTGCCGCGGCGCTTCGGCTCGGCGTAGATCTTCAGCGCCTCGTCCAGCGAGACGGTGAAGATCTGATCCTCCGACGCCAGCGACCGCGAGTCGGTGCCCTTCTTCAAGTACGGGCCGTAGCGGCCGTTCTGCGCCGTGATCTCCTCGCCGGAGGCCGGATCCGCGCCGACCACCCGCGGCAGCGACAGCAGTTTGAGCGCGTCCTCGAGGGTGATCGTGGCCAAGTCCATGGACTTGAACAGTGAACCGGTGCGCGGCTTGGGCGCGGCCGCCTTCTTCGCGGTCTTCTTGGCGGGCGTCTCCTCGGCGGCGGGCTCGGGCAGGATCTCGGTGACGTACGGACCGAAACGCCCTTCCTTGGCGACGATTTCGTTCCCGGTCTCCGGATCGACGCCGAGACTGCGACCTTCCTGCGGTGTCGCGAACAGCTTCTCGGCGGCCTCGGCCGTCAGCTCGTCGGGCGGCAGATCGTCGGGCAGGTTGGCCCGCTGCGAGATCGGATCACCCTCGGGGTCATCGGGATTGACGACCATGCGCTCCAGGTACGGACCGAAACGGCCGACCCGGACCACCACGTCGCGGCCCTGGTCGTCGGTGAAGAGCTTGATCGAGTTGACCTCGCGGGCGTCGATGTCGTCGAGCTGCTCGCCGACCATCTTCTTCAACCCGCCGGAACGCGCGACCGAACCCTCGACGCCGTGATCGCCGCCGAAGTAGAAGCTGGACAACCAATTTCCGCGCTGCTCGCGGCCGCCCGCGATGGCGTCGAGGTCGTCTTCCATGGCCGCGGTGAAGTCGAAGTCGACCAACCTGCCGAAGTACGCCTCCAACAGACCGACCACCGCGAACGCCACCCACGACGGCACCAGCGCGCTGCCGCGCTTGTACACGTATCCGCGGTCCAGGATCGTCTTGATGATCGAGGAATACGTCGAAGGACGGCCGATGCCGAGTTCTTCGAGCGTCTTGATCAGCGAGGCCTCGGTGTAGCGCGCGGGCGGATTCGTGCTGTGCCCATCGGGATTCAGCTCGACGGCGGTGACGCCCTGACCCTCTTCCAGTGCGGGAAGCCGGGACTCGGCGTCGTCGGACTGACCGCCCGCCTCCTCGTCCACGCTTTCCACGTACGCCTTGAGGAAGCCTGGGAAGGTGATCGTGCGACCCGACGCGGAGAACACGCACTCCTCGCCGGTGCCCGCGACACCGGTGATGCGCAACGTCAGCGTGGTGCCGCGCGCGTCGGCCATCTGCGAAGCGACGGTGCGCTGCCAGATCAGCTCGTACAGGCGGAACTCGTCGTTGTCGAGGCGCGCGTGCAGTTGGCCCGGCGTGGCGAAAGTGTCGCCGGCGGGGCGGATCGCCTCGTGCGCCTCCTGCGCGTTCTTCACCTTGCGGGTGTACTGACGCGGCGTGGGGTGCACGTACTCCGCGCCGTAGAGCTGGGTCGCCTGCGAGCGGGCCGCGGCGATCGCCGACTCCGACAGCGTGGTCGAGTCGGTACGCATGTAGGTGATGTAGCCGTTCTCGTACAGCCGCTGCGCCACCCGCATGGTCCGCTCGGAGGTGAAACGCAGCTTGCGGCCCGCCTCCTGCTGCAGGGTGGACGTCATGAACGGTGCGTACGGCTTGCGGCTGTACGGCTTGGCCTCCGCCGAGGACACCACCAGATCCACGCCGTCGAGCGCCTCCGCCAGCCGCCGCGCGTAACCCTCGTCCAGGACGATCACGCCGTTGGTCGACTTGAGCTGCCCGTCGGACCCGAAATCCCGGCCGGTCGCGACCCGCGCGCCGTCGACGTTCACCAGCCGCGCGCCGAAGGTTCGCGGATTCGAGGCGTCCGCCTCGCCGGTACCTGCGTCCAGCTTGGCCGCGATATCCCAGTACTCCGCGGAACGGAACTGCATCCGCTCCCGCTCGCGCTGGACGATCACGCGGGTCGCCACGGACTGCACCCGGCCCGCCGACAACCGCGGCATGACCTTCTTCCACAGCACCGGGCTGACCTCGTAGCCGTACAGCCGGTCAAGGATACGCCGGGTCTCCTGCGCGTCGACCAGATCCGGATCCAGCTCGCGGGTGTCCGCCGCCGCGGCCTGGATGGCGGGCTCGGTGATCTCGTGGAACACCATCCGGCGCACCGGCACCTTCGGCTTCAGCGTCTCCAGCAGATGCCAGGCGATGGCCTCGCCCTCGCGGTCGGGGTCGGTGGCGAGGTAGAGCTCGTCCGCGTCCTTCAACAGGCTCTTGAGCTCGGTGACCTTGGCCTTCTTATCCGGGCTCACCACATAGATGGGCTCGAAATCGTTGTCCACATCCACGCCGAGGCGCGCCCACGGCTGCCCCTTGTACTTGGCGGGCACGTCCGCCGCTCCGCGCGGCAAATCCCGAATGTGGCCGACCGAGGCCTCGACCGTGTAGTTGCGGCCCAGGTAGGGCGCGATCTTGCGGGCCTTGGTCGGGGACTCGACGATCACGAGACGACGCAGGGGACGGCCCTGGTCGGCTGCACCGCGGTCTCGTGTTGCCACCGGCGAATAACCTTTCCTTCTCGACCCGCGCGACGCGCTGGTGCGCGTTTGTGCGCGGTTTGGGGCAAGCGGCGGCGACGCTGACATCGCTACCAGTCACGTTTATACCTTGACGCTGGTTGTGGTCGAGTGCTTGCGACCCGAACCACTGAGCGTACGTGATCGTTGCCGATCAGTATGCCCTGTTGTTCGGCACGCTGGCGCGCGCGTGTTCGCGTCCCTATATGTCTCGCTTCCGAGCGGTCGAGAGTCGTGCCTGCGTCGCATGCGCTTCGACCGCTCGGAAGCGAGACGGCCGCGATCGGGCTCGTAAGGCTCGCCCCGGGGGTGGTTGGTGGGGGTGGAATGTTGGGGTTGTTGCCGATATATACGGAGTGCGGGGGCGGGTTGGATGTGTTTGGGCGTGCGCCAATCGCTGTGGACGGCAAGGGGCTTCGCCGCTGGGGAGCTTTCGAGCTGGATGATTCGGGATCAGGTCCGCTCGCCGCCGGAGTTGTGTTCGCGACAGAGTGCGCGAAGGTCTGTTCGCGGGCGTCAGGCTCTCGCCGATGCCGTGCGCGTGGACGGCCGCTCGGTTGATGATCGGGGTGCGTGATCGTGGCTCGAATTCGGGCGGACTCCGTGGCTGACCAGGGTCAGCTGATTGCGACGCGTGTTGGTACTGCGGCAGCGTCGTCGCTGGGGTCGGCTGTTTCTCCGGCCGCGGTGGGCTGAGGTACGAGCCCTCGGGGCCATTCAGGTGCCGCACGCTGCGGTTTTGCCGTCTGGAACGACCCCCGCTCAGCTATGCGCGCCCACTCCGGAAACCGATTGGAAGCTCGTGAACCGGCATCGTTCGAGCAACGCGGCCCGCGGAGCCGTCACCGGCCGGCAGCAGCGCATTTAGTTCATATTTTTCACGGACCGCCGTTTCCGACCTACCCCGGATATAGCTCGTCCCCCACCTCCGGCTCACCGGTGGTGGGGGACGTGCTGTGTATTGAGCGTCGCTCAGCTGAGCGCGCGAACTCCGGTGGCCTGGGGGCCCTTGGTGCCCTGGCCAACCTCGAACTCGACCTTCTGGTTCTCCTCGAGGGTGCGGAAGCCCGACCCCTGGATCTCGGAGTAGTGGACGAAGACGTCAGCGGAGCCGTCCTCGGGCGCGATGAAGCCGAACCCCTTCTCCGCGTTGAACCACTTCACAGTTCCCTGTGCCATTCTGTTCCTTCTCTTTTCTTACCGGAACGGCGGACAACTGGGTTCGTCCACCGGGTCCGTTCCGACCGCTGTACTCTTGGTTCCCCCTGCAGGAAAGCACCAAGCACACCGTTCGCAACATCGATCCTGCTGACGGTTTGGACTTTGGATCCGTCCCTCGAACACAGAAGCTTGCGACCAGGAACCAGTGAACCATGTCTTCGAGCAATTCAACAGTCGAGTTACCGACAATTTGCAAAAAAGTTGATCTTGCGAATGTGCAGGTGAGGGACACAATGCTCGAATCCGTACTTCAGGTTCGTTTGCCCCTGGATAACCGGGACAGCATCTGGCAAACCAGATGTGATCCAGGTCGCTATTTGGTATCGAAATGGCTGGTGGAGCTTCCCACTCGCACACGTTTCACACTTTCCTCGCGTGTCGGAGTCGCGGGATCGTGAATCCGACCCACCAGGCGGCCCGAACCGAGCCCGGGAGCGCCGTCAGCTACGGGCGATCGTTGCTGAATCGTGTCCAAAGTGGCGGACTCGACGGCGACCCACGCCTGACCCATGTCGTAGAGCTTCCGGCGCGGGTCGCGGGCGTCACGGAGTGGCCGGAATGGGCCGCTCGCGACGTCGTCGAAGCCCTGCGCGCCTGCGGAATCGACGCGCCATGGACGCATCAGACCAAGACCGCGGAACTGGCCGCCGCTGGACGGCACGTCGTGGTGAGCACGGGCACCGCGTCCGGTAAATCGCTCGGCTATCAATTGCCGGTGCTCACGGCGCTCTTGGCGGACCCGAAGGCCACCGCCCTATACATCTCGCCGACCAAGGCGCTCGGCGCCGACCAGCTGCGCGCGGTCGGCACGCTTACCCACGAGGGTCCGCTGCGGGATGTGCATCCGGCGACCTACGACGGCGACACTCCCGCCGAGATCCGGCAGTGGGTCAGGGCGAACGCGCGGTGGATCTTCACCAATCCGGACATGCTGCACGTCGGAATGCTGCGCTCACACCAACGCTGGGCCCGGGTCTTCCGCAGGCTGCGCTACGTGGTCGTCGACGAATGCCATGCCTATCGGGGCGTCTTCGGCTCGCACGTCGCGCTGGTCCTGCGCAGGCTGCGGCGGATCGCGGCCCGCTACGGCGCCGATCCGGTATTCATCTTGTGCTCGGCGACCACCGCCGAGCCAGCGGCCGCGGCGTCCCGCCTGATCGGCGCGCCCTGCGTCGCCGTGACCGAGGACGGCTCGCCGCAGGGCCCGCGCACCGTCGCGCTGTGGGAGCCGCCCCTGCTCACGACCCTGACCGGCGAGAACGGTGCGCCGGTTCGCCGCTCGGCGACGTCGGAGGCGGCACGGATCATGGCCGACCTGGTGGTCGAGGGCGCGCGGACGCTGACCTTCGTCCGGTCCAGGCGAGGCGCCGAACTCACCGCGATGGAAGCCCGGCGGCTGCTCACGGAGGTGGATCCGACCCTCGCCGAGCGGGTCGCCGCCTACCGCGCCGGATACCTCGCCGAAGATCGCCGCGACCTGGAGACCGCACTCTCCGACGGTTCCCTGCTCGGCGCGGCCAGCACCAACGCACTGGAACTCGGCGTGGACATCGCGGGCCTGGACGCGGTGGTGATCTCGGGTTTTCCCGGCACCGTCGCCTCCTTCTGGCAGCAGGCGGGCCGCGCGGGTCGGCGCACCCATGGTTCGCTCGTCGTGCTCGTGGCCAGGGACGATCCGCTGGACACGTACCTCGTCCACCATCCAGAGGCGCTGCTGGACAAGCCGGTCGAGGCCACTATCACCGATCCGCGCAATCCCTATGTATTGGGCCCGCAGCTGCTGTGCGCGGCGCTCGAGTTGCCGCTCACCGATGCCGAAGTCGATGAACTCGGTGCC
This sequence comes from Nocardia amikacinitolerans NBRC 108937, assembly GCF_001612615.1. Lineage (GTDB taxonomy): Bacteria > Actinomycetota > Actinomycetes > Mycobacteriales > Mycobacteriaceae > Nocardia > Nocardia amikacinitolerans. Next base: position 6,010 of record NZ_BDAU01000038.1, read on the forward strand.
GCCGAAGTGCTCGCCGACTTGGCCGCCGAAGGCCTCATCCGGCGCCGCGTCGCAGGTCAAGACGGTGCCGGCCGCTGGTACGTCACCGCGGACGCGCACCCGCACGACAACGTCGACGTGCGCGGCGGCATCGGCGCGCCGGTCGCCATCGTGGACGGCGAGACCGGCAGGCTGCTCGGCACCGCCGATGCCGGACGCGCCCCGGCGACGCTGCACCAAGGCGCCGTCCACCTGCACCAAGGCGAAACCTATGTGGTGGACGAGCTCGACCTGGAGGGCGGCGTGGCGTTCGTGCACGCGGCCGAACCCGGGTGGACGACCAGCGCGCGGCAGGTCACCAACATCGCGGTCGACGCGTTCACCGAGCAGCACAGACACGGGGCGGTGACCAGCGCGTTGGCGCAGGTCACCGTGACCAGCCAGGTGATCGGCTATCTGCGCACGCTGCCCACCGGCGAGGTCCTCGACCTGGTCGAACTGGACCTGCCGCCGCAGACCCTCCCAACCCGAGCCGTGCTCTACACCGTCACACCCGCGCTCCTGACCACCGCCGGCATCGACCCGCGGCAGGTGCCTGGCGCGCTGCACGCCGCCGAGCACGCCGCCATCGGCCTGCTGCCCCTCGTCGCGACCTGCGACCGATGGGACATCGGCGGAGTCTCGACCGCGGAGCACCCGGACACCGGCCTGCCCACCGTGTTCGTCTACGACGGCCAGCCCGGCGGGGCGGGCTTCGCCGAGCGCGGGTTCGCCCAGCTGCACCGCTGGCTCTCGGCGACGCTGTCGGCCATCGAGTCTTGCGCGTGCGCGGAGGGCTGCCCGTCGTGCGTGCAGTCACCCAAGTGCGGCAACGGCAACCACCCGCTCGACAAGGGGGCCGCCGCCCGCCTGTTGACCGCCGTCCTCGCCGAGCTGAACGACCGACCCGGAGGTTCCGTTCGCCCAGGTCACGGTGCCGATTTCAGTTCGTGACAGCCGCGTCCTCCGAGCGTGACCGGACCGCCATCCTGGCGGCGGTCACCGGGCGTCGGCTGCCTCCATCAGCCTCTTCCTCCCCACCAGACGCAGTGGTGTCGGCGGGCTGAATAAAAAGGATTAGATTCATGTTAACTGAGGTATTGCCGTGGGCTTCGGCGCTCGACGTGCGGATTCAGAGCCGGAATATTCCGCACTCGCGCGGGAAATAGATATCGCATCGTAATTGTTCGATTAATCCTATCGCCCATTCGAGGCGAACAAACACTGGCGAGTGTTAGTACGTACCGGTCACTCTTCTTCTTCGACCGGACCCGCCCGCGCGATCGCGTGCACTGTCCGCGCACCGAACAGACCCATTGGTACATTTCGCGCCACTGTCACCGTCGCATCCCATCCGTCGACCCGACACTCACTAATCCGCGCACCCATCCGCCGCGCCACCTTCTCCCCCGCCGCGCACCCCGCCTCGACCCCTCCGTCCAAAGCCCCGGCCGCCGCGAGCGCCGCCAGATCCGCCCCCGCCTGCGCCCGATGCCGCGCCACCACCACCGCCCCTACCTGCCCGATCGACAATGCCGCCGCAATCAACCCCACCAACGCCACGCATGCGAACACCGTCGCCCCACCCCACTCCCCTTGCCCACACCCCGGTCGCCCCACTCCCCACTTCCATCGCCCACAGCCCAACCGCTGCGGGTGGCCCTCGCACCCGCGTTCCGGCCATCCGGCCCGGTGACTCCCTCGCCCACGTCCCGGCCGGGCGGCCCGTGGTTCCCATCGCCTGCGGGCTCGCCATTCCTCCCTGCCGACACTGCCGCGCCGTTGCATCGGCGATCCGGATCTACGGTTCACCGCGTCACCTCCGGTTCCAGGGCCGCCACGGCCTCTGCGTGTAGCTCGAGGGGAAGGAGGGGTGTTCGCGCGGAGACGACCGCTACGACGTGAGCGCCTTCCGTGCGGAGCGAGATGGTGGCGTTCGGCGGGGCGACCTGCCTGGCGGTGGTGACGGCGTTGGGTTCGTCGCCGCGCGCCGCCAAGCGTGCTGCTTCACGGGCGGCGTCGACGCAGCGGACCTGCGTCGACGCCGCTAGCAGTGCTCCGAGACAGGCCATCACCGCGACCATGAGGGACCCGAGCGCGATCGCCGCCTCCACCGTGACGGCACCGCGATCGTCTGCCATCCGCACCGATCCATGACGTGGCGCGGCGCCCGCCGGGACAGTGGAGCGACACGCAGCGCCCGCCGACACAGTGGGGCACCGCAGAGGGCGCACTGCCACGGTGAAGGGCAGCGCGGCACTGGCCGCGACGGTGGAACGCCTCGCGACACCCGCCCTCACGGTGAAGCACTGCACAGCAGCCGCCGCGGTCAAGTGCCGCACTGCACCCACCACCACAGCCGATGGCCACACAACACCCGTCACGGCTAAGCACCGGGCAACAGTCACCCCGGCGTAGCGCCGGACGGCACCCACCACCACAACCGAACGCCACGCAACACCCGCCACGGCCAAGCACCGGGCAACAGTCACCCCGGCGAAGCGCCGGACGGCACCCACCACCACAACCGAACGCCACGCAACACCCGCCACCGTGAAGCACCGCGCAGCAGCCGCCCCGGACAAGCACCGCGCCGCACCCACCACAGCCGGACACCGCGCAACACCCACCACAGCCGGACACCGCGCAACACCCGCCCCGGCCAAGCGCCGTGCAACACCCGCCCCGGCCAAGCGGCGTGCAGCAGTCGCCCTGGCGAAGTGTTGCGCTGCACCAAGCACCGTTGAACTCGGCACAACACCCGCCAACACGGTGAACCGCCACCCAGCAGCCACCAGGGTCGAGCGCCACACTGCACCAACTACAGCCGGACCGAGCACGACACACGCCAACACAGTGAAGCGCCGCGCAGCAGCCGCCAGCACAGCGCAAAGCCGCGCGGAGCCCGTCGCTACACCGTGGTGTTCAGGGCGCGGTCGATGATCCGTGTCAGCGCGTCGACGATCGAATCGCCGGTCACTACCCCGTAGAGCACCGCGCCGAAAGCTGCCGCGGCGATCGTGCCGATGGCGTATTCGGCTGTGCTCATGCCGTCTTCGGCGGCGGCTGCTCGGATCGTGCGGAGTTGGAGTCGCGCGATCGCCTCGCGTGCGCGAGTCCACAGCTGGCGGGGGTGAAACCTCGAAACAGTCGTACTCGCTTCGGCTCTCGGTGGCACCGCCTCGTGCCGCACGGCGACCGCGGCGTTCGCAGGCGCCGTGCGTCGACTCGTCGGGTCCGCGCGATGTGCCGCTTTCTTGCGCGACTTCACACGGATCCTGGCCAAGCGAATGCCCGTTGTTCGAGCGACCCGCCGGATCGAGCTTGCTGGTGGGCTCGCCGTGTCCGTCGTGGAACCGCGCAGTGCGCGGACCGCTTCGGCCGTCGAATCCCGTACGGCCGCGTGGGCGCGAGCCCACCGCGCGGCAAGCAGTGGGCCGCCGACTCGTCGCGGCGCGCGATCCGTCGGTTTGTCGATTCGCACCGATCTCCCCTTTCCCTTCGGCCCGCGCGGTCCCTCCGCGCGGGTAAGACTGCTGCCGATCGGCGAGGCGGTGCTCATTCATAGGAGACCGCCATCCAAGACCCGCCCCGCCAGACCGATCACCACGGGCACGATGCCCAGGCAAAGGAACGCGGGCAGGAAGCACAGGCCGAGCGGGCCGCCGATCAGTACGCCTGCGCGTTCCGCTCGGGCCGCCGCCGCATCCTCGACCGCGCCGCGGTGCTGGTCGGCGAGTTCTCCGACGGCCACCGCCAGCGACGCGCCCGAGCGCGCCGAACGTCGTGCCATCCGGGCCAGCGAGTCGATCTCGGCGGCGCCCGGCCGTCCCTCCGCTTCCCGCGCCGCTCGCTCCCACGCCGCGTTCGGCTCCGATCCGAGCGCCAGCAGGTCCGCGGCTGTGCACAGTGCGGCGGCGACCGTCCGCGGCGCTCCGGCGGCCACCGCTCGCGCCGCGCCCGCCATCGGAAGTCCCGCGCGCAGGCACGCGGCCAGCAGGTCGAATACCGAGGCGACATCGAGCGGATCGCCCACGCCGGGCTTCTTCGGTTTCGCGCTCGTCGCCCGCCCCACTGGCTCCAAGACCCGCAGTCGCCGACTGACGCCGACACGCCCCGGCCACAACGCGAAGGCTCCCGCCAATGCCAACGTCGCCATACCGGTCTCGACCGCCATGCCGAACCCCTTCCCGCCGAACCAGATTCGCAACTATCCGCTCACCACTTCGAGGCCGACGAAGCCTCGATCGCGCCGCTGATCCGGCGCGCCTGGTCACACCAGCACCTTTCGCGTGATCGCATCGCTCCACAGCAGTCCTGCGCAGGCGAAGCCCACGCCCAGAGGGAGCAGCAGACTTCCCGCAGGGGAGGCGAAGAGGACCCGTAGCGGGTCGGCTCCCATGAGCTGCCCCAAGGCCAGTCCCAGCAGCGGGAGCGTGGAGAGGACCGTGGCCGTGGCGCGAGCACCCGCGAGAGCGGCGGTGGCGCGAGCACGAAAACGGATGCGGCCCCGCAGGTCTGCCCGGGCGGCCGTCAACAGTTCGGCCAGCGCCAAGCCGTGGTCTTCGGCGATCCGCCACGCGTCGGCGAGGCGAGCGAGTTCGGTTCCGATGACGGCGTCCGGGTCGCGCAGGCCGTCGGCGGCGGACCCGCCCAGCTTGCTGCGGGCGGCGCTGACCGCGAAAGCGCGGGCCGCCGCTCCGCGCGATTCCCGAGCGGCGACGTCCGCGGCCGCGCTCGGGTGCGCGCCGACTCGCAGCTCGCCGATGACCGCCTCGAGCGCGTCGAGAAGGTGGGCGCACTCCGCGGCACGGTGCCGGTCGCCGCGAGCCCGGCGCCTACGCAGCCCCACGGTGCCCGCCAGCAGCGCGGTGGCGAGGAAGGTCCCGGCATCCAACAGCACCGTGGAAACCACGCCCACAACCACGGAGAAGCGAACAACGTTGCTGTAGTCCGGCTTTCGCGCCCCATCTATCGAGAACAGTCCGCGCAGCCGCCGTCTCGCACCCGCGCCGGGCAAGAGCAGCACCGCGAGCGCAAGGCACAACATCGCCGCTGTCATCGCCGAACCCGCCCCTCGGGCAATCCCGCCGTCGCGAACCCAGTCCGCGCAGCTGCCGCGCCCGATATCGCCGCCATCGCCCGGACCCGCCGGGCCAGAAGGTCCGCCCTCGCGAGACCGGCCAGCACAACCGCCACACAACTGGTCGCCGCCCTCATCGTCCAACCCGTTCCGCCAGAAGACCTTCCAGCTCTCCTGCCCCCGGCACCGCCCCACCATCCGACCGCCAAGCGGCGGCGATCCGCACGTTCCCGTTCTCCGCACGGTCGAGCACCCCGATCTCCCGGAGTCCACGCGAACCGTCCGCACGGCGCTCCACATGCAGCACCACCTGGATCGCGGCGGCGAGTTGGCTGTGCAGGGCGGCGCGGTCCATGCCGCCGAGTGCCGCGAGGGCTTCCAGCCGGGCGGGCACTTCGCGCGGGGAGTTCGCGTGGACGGTGCCCGCGCCGCCGTCGTGGCCGGTGTTCAACGCGGTCAGCAGGTCGACCACTTCGGCTCCGCGCACCTCGCCGACGACGATTCGGTCCGGTCGCATGCGCAGCGCTTGCCGCACCAGGTCGCGGACCGTGACCACGCCGACGCCCTCGACGTTCGCCGTGCGCGCGACGAGGCGCACCACGTGTGGGTGCGGCGGCGCGAGCTCGGCCGCGTCTTCGACGCACACGATCCGTTCGCGGGCGTCGACCTTGGCGAGCAGTCCGGACAACAGTGTCGTCTTTCCCGCGCCCGTGCCGCCGACCACCAGGAACGCGAGCCGGGCTCGGATGATTCGCTCCAGCAGCGTTTTCGCCTCCGGCGGCACGGCGCCGGCACTGGCGAGCGCGTCCAAACCCTGGGTGGCGGGCCGCAATACCCGCAGCGAGAGGCAGGTGCCGCCGTGCGCGATCGGCGCGAGCACGGCGTGCAGCCGGACGCCGAACGAATCACCAAGCGCCGCTTCGCTTCCGGCCAACCGGCCGTCCACCCACGGCTGCGCGTCGTCGAGTCTGCGGCCCGCCGCGAGCGCCAACCGCTGGGCCAACCTGCGTATCGCGGCCTCGTCCTGGAAGGTGACCGAGGTCTTCTCCAGACCGTGCCCCCGGTCGATCCAGACCGCGTCGGGCGCTGTCACCAGCACGTCCGCCACCCGTGGGTCGTGCAGCAGCGGTTCCAGCACGCCCGCACCGGTCATCTCGGTCTGCAACAGCCGCAACGCCCGTAGCAGGTCGGTATCACCGAGCACGCCGCCCGCTTCGGCGCGAATGGCCGCCGCCACGGCCGCCGGTTCCGGCGCGCTCGGCGTGCCCGCCAGCCGTTCCCGCACGCGATCCAGCAGCTCGGCCGTCACGAGCGCGCTCATCGTCCGCTCCGCACCGTCGGCGCACCGAGCACGGCGAGCACCGCGTCGGCCGCGTCCGTGAGCGGTCCGCGCCGCGGGGTGGGGAGCCCACCGCGTTCCAATCGACCCGCGAGGCCCCCTTGGGCGCGCACGGCCGCGAGCAGCGGTAGATCGAGCACCTCGGCCACTTCGGCTCCGCGCAGACCGCCCGGCGCCGGACCTCGGACCACCAAGCCCTGGTTGGGATTTCGCCGACCGATGAACGCCGCGACGGACTCCGCCGCCGCCACCGCCCGCAGTGTCGCCTGCACGACCAACACCACCAGATCCGCGCGGTCGAGCATCTGCTCGGCGTGCGCGCCGCGTTCGCCGGAAATGTCGCAAATCACGAGATCGCCTGCGGCACGGCCTGCTTCGATCACCGCGCGCACCGCGCCGGCGCCGATACGGCCCGGCAATCTACCGGCACCGCCGCGGCCGCAGGACAGCACGCCGAGCCCCGGCGCTGCCCTCGGCAGTGCGCTGTGCAGTGCCGCTGCCGCGACCCTGCCGTCCTCGACGACCAGGTCCGGCCAGCGTGGTCCCGTAGCCTTCTCTATGCCCAACAGCAGGTCGAGACCGCCGCCGAAGGGCGCCCCGTCGACGAGCAGCACGTCGCGCCGGAACCCTTCGGCGGCGGCGCGCAGGGCTGTCGCCGCGGCGAGAACGGAGGCACCCGCGCCACCGGATCCGCTCGCGAAAGCCACGGCGATGCCGTCGGAAGCACGCCGCTCGCCGTGCTCAGCAAACTTCTCGACAAGCCCCTCGGCGGACGCGGGCAGTGCGATGACGCGCTCGGCTCCGACCGCCGCCGCGGCCTGCCAATCGGACAGTTCGGGCTCCCCGTCGGTCACCAGAACGACGCCCGCCCGCCGGGCACAACCGGCCGCCGCGCACGAGCGCGCCCCCGCTGTGTCGAGGATCACCAGGGGCGTTCCGGACCAGACATGCCTGCCCACCGGCGGCTCGCGCTCGTCGAGCTGGCGTTCCGCGGCCGCCGCCACCCGGCGGACCTCGTCGCGCAGCCGGACATCCCGGATGAGCACGAGCGCGGGCGATGAGCGGGCGGTCTGCGCGGCGTCGGTATCCATGCAGGTCAGCGTGGTGTAATCGACGGCTCGCCAGAAGACCCGAGATGCCGAATGTGGATAACTCCGCCGCTGTGGACAACCGCCGAGCCGGCGAAAAGGGTGAACCGTCCCCGAAATAGAGGACGGCCCCAGCCGGGGGGGGAGGAGGCTGGGGCCGTCGGGTTCAGCCCCGGGGGGTCGGGCTGAACGCGCCTGGACCATGTCCAGGTGCCAGCAATACTACACCCAATCCCTGGCCGTCACGCAAGTCTGTCGGCGAAGAACTTTGCCGTCGCCGCCGCTCCGGCGTCTCCCGGGCAAACTCGTGGCCGCCGCCGCAGACCCGACCCGGCCACCGCCATTTGCATCGCGTGCATATTCTGGACGGGTGACGGCCGAGGGCGACCAGACAACCGTTCCCGACCACCGGGCGGACGCCGCGACGACGGCGAACAGCACTCCGGGCAGACGCGGGCGCGTCGCCGCGTTCTTCGATCTGGACAAGACGGTGATCGCCAAATCGAGCACCTTCGTGTTCAGCAAGCCGTTCTTCGCCCAGGGTCTGCTCAACCGCAGAGCGGTGCTGGAGAGCAGCTACGCGCACTTCCTGTTCCTGCTGTCCGGCGCCGACCACGACCAAATGGAGCGCATGCGTGAACATCTGACGAAGATGTGCGCCGGCTGGGACGTCGAACAGGTGAAATCCATTGTCGCCGAGACACTTCACGAGCTGGTCGACCCGCTGATCTACGCCGAGGCCGCCGATCTCATCGCCGACCACAAGATTCGGGGCCACGACGTGGTGATCGTCTCGGCCTCCGGCGAGGAGATGGTCGGGCCCATCGCGGAGGTGCTCGGCGCCTCGCACACCGCGGCAACCAGGATGGTCGTCGCGGACGGCAAGTACACCGGCGAGGTCGAGTTCTACTGCTACGGCGAGGGCAAGGTCGAGGCCATCGAAAAGCTCGCCGCCACAGAGGGTTACGACCTCTCGCGCTGCTACGCCTATTCCGATTCGGTGACCGATCTGCCGATGCTGAGCGCCGTCGGCCACCCGACGGCGGTGAATCCGGATCGCACGCTACGCCGCGAGGCGGTCACGCGCGGCTGGCCGATCCTCACCTTCTCCAACCCGGTCTCGCTGTGGGCGCGATTCCAGTCGCCCTCGTCCACCACCCTTGCCGCGACTGCGGCCGTCGGACTCAGCGCGGTGCTGGCCGGAGCCATCAGTTACCGCCTGCTGCGCCGCCGCCGGTGACGGCCGACGGCGCGGTGCTGATCATTGACTGGTGGGCCGGAACGGCCGCCGCCGCGCTGTTCAACGGGGCAACCGACAACTTGCCGGAGGGGTCGGCCGACCCGATAACGGGGGCGGCCGCGACCAGGCATTTAACCACGAAACGCCGACAGACACGCCGATAATTCAGTGCTTTCTCAACCCTTGAGTGAGCCCACTCACAGTGGTAGAAAGGAGGCACGGAAGGACGGAAGGCCAAGGCGGAGCCGGAAGAGAAGGTTCAGTCTCCCATCCCACCCTTCCCAGCACGGACACCAGGCACCCACGCGGAGCACGCCGCGACAAGGGCAGAAGCGTTGTGGGCCTGCGAGATTCGGATTGTCGACGGCGAAGGCCTCGCACAGGTTGCGGGGATGAACCGGCGGAGTTCGAATAGTCGCCGAGGCCGCAGAACACAACCCACCTAGCACGCTTGGTAACCCGGTAGTCCGTGCTAGCGGGCGGTGAGGTCGTCAACGACAACGCCGCCCGCTTTGATGTGCGGGGTCCATGCCGAACCTCGCGCGAGCGCACGCGCTATCGAACCCGCGCACGCGGCATTCGACCAACGCAGGCGGCACCGAAGCCGAGCCGCTACCCCGCCGCCGCGTCCGCGATCGACGTCGCCTCCCGTGCGCCGTCCTCCAGCGCACCGCAGCAGAAAATCACCCATCCGCCGACCGCGTCCGGCCGACCGGTCCCGAATTCCGCCGCGGCGGCGTCGTACGCCTGCTTGCGCCGCAACCAGAACACCTCCGGCACCCCCAGGCTGTGCGGGTCGAGCCCCCTTGCCACCGACACCAACCGCGAGGCCGCGCGCGCCACGATCCCGTCGGCCGTGCCGAACGGCCGCAGCGCGAGCAGCTCGCCGTGCACCACCGCCGCGACGACGGGCGCGGGCGCCTTCGTGGTCAACACCGTCTGCGCGAGCAGGTCGAGCCGCTCGGCGACGCCCGGATCCGTGCGCGGCCGCCCGAGCAGCTCCTCGTCGGAGACCAGATCGGCGGCGGCGAGCAGGTGCAGCCGGGCGAGGGCCTGGAGCGGCGCGCGCTGCCAGGTGCTCGTGAGGTTGCGCAGGGCGTCGCCGTCGAGCGCCTGGCCGACGCGCAGCGAGCCGGCCAGGATCGGATCCTCGACCCGCCCGTCCGCGGGCAGGTCGGTGCTGCCGCCGTCGATGGCCGCCGAAGACCGGGCCGCGCGCACCGCCGCCTCGGCCGCTGTGGTCGGCCAGCCGCGGCGGTTCGACTTGTGCCGGTGCACCGCGGCGAGGGCATCGCGGGCGCGGTCGGCGGCGTCGCGCACGCCGGACAGGTCGACGAGGGGCTGCAGCGGGTCGGTCACGAAAGACGAGGCTACTTGCGCGCCCACCTCACCCCGCGAGCAGATCCCGCCCGGGGATCGCGTCGAGCAGCCTGCGCGTGTAGTCCTCGCGCGGATGGTCGAAGACCTCCTCGGCGCTCGCCGCCTCGACCACCCTGCCCTGCTGCATGACCAGCACGTTGTCGGCGATCTGGCGCACAACGGCCAAGTCGTGCGAGATGAACAGGTACGACAGACCCAGCTCGGCCTGCAGGTCGTTGAGCAGATTCAGGATCTGCGCCTGCACGAGCACGTCCAGCGCGGACACGGCCTCGTCGCAGACCACCACTTCGGGCGACAACGCAAGCGCCCGCGCGATCGCGACCCGCTGACGCTGACCGCCGGACAGCTCGTTCGGATAGCGCCGCTGCACCGATGCGGGCAGCGAAACCTTGTCGAGCAGGTCACGCACCGTCGCGGCGCGCTCTTTCGAGGTGCCGATCTTGTGCGTGCGCAGCGGCTCCTCGATCGTGCGGAAGATCGAGTACATCGGGTCCAGCGAGCCGTACGGGTCCTGGAAGATGGCCTGCACGCGCCGACGAAAAGCGAAGGCGCTCTTGCGATCCAGCTTCGCGACGTCGCGTCCGTCGAAGGTCACCGCGCCGGAGGTCGGCGCGAGCAGGCCGAGCACCATCTGCGCGACGGTCGACTTGCCCGAACCGGATTCGCCGACGATGGCCGTGGTTGTGCCGCGGCGCAGCCGGAAGGACACCTCGTCGACAGCGCGGAACTCCGACGACTTCCACGGCGCCCCACCGCGAATCGGGAACACCTTCGTGAGGCGCTCGGCGACAACCACATCGGCCGACTCGACCGCGGCGCCCTGTTCGGCCACCTCCACCGCATGCTCCCGGATCTCGATCCGCTTGCGCACCGCCGAGAGCCGCTGCGAGGCGAGCGAGGGCGCGGAGTTCACGAGCTTCTTGGTGTAGGTGTGCTGCGGATCGCGCAGGATGCGCAGCGCGGGGCCGGATTCCACCACCCGCCCGCGATACATCACCACCAGGTGCTCGGCTCGCTCGGCGGCCAGTCCGAGGTCGTGCGTGATGAGCAGGACGGCGGTGCCCAGTTCGCTGGTCAGCGAATCGAGATGGTCGAGAATCTGGTGCTGGACGGTGACGTCGAGCGCCGAGGTCGGTTCGTCGGCGATCAACAGCTTGGGGCGGCACGACAACCCGATCGCGATCAGCGCCCGCTGCCGCATGCCGCCGGAGAATTCGTGCGGGTACTGGTTCACCCGGCGTGCGGCATCGGACATACCGGCTTCCTCGAGCAGTTCGACGGCTCGCTTCGCCGCCGCCGACCCTTTGGCGATCCCGTTGGCCGCCAACGTCTCCCGCACCTGAAAGCCGACCTTCCACACCGGATTCAGATTGGACATCGGGTCCTGCGGCACCAGCCCGATGCCGCGACCGCGCACCGCGACGATCTCCTTCTTCGACGCCTTGGTGAGGTCCTTGCCGTCGAAGACGATCGACCCCGACGTGACCCGCCCGGTGCCGGGCAGCAGGTCGATGACGGCGTGCGCGGTCGTGGTCTTCCCGGAGCCCGACTCCCCGACGATCGCCACGGTCTGCCCCGGATACACCGCGAGGCTCACGTCCTGCACGGCGGGCACCTGCCTGCCCTCGGCGCTGAAACAGACGTTCAGGTCGCGGATTTCGAGCAGCGGACGGTCCGGCATCGCGGCGCTCACCTCTTCCTCGCCTTCGGGTCGAGCGCGTCGCGCACCGCGTCGCCGAGCATGATGAAGCTCAGCACCGTGATGGCCAGCGCGGCGGCGGGGTAGAACAAGATCGGCGAGGTCCGCAGGTCGTTCTTGGCCCTGGCGATGTCGCCGCCCCAGGACACGATGTCGGGCGGCAGACCGACACCGAGATACGACAGCGTCGCCTCGGCGACGATGAAGACTCCCAACCAGATGGTGGAGACCACGATGAGCGGCCCCGCCGCGTTGGGCAGCACGTGCCGCACCAGCGTTCCCGTCCGCGAGACACCCAACGCCTTTGCCGCCGTGACATATTCGCTGTTCTTGGCCTCGATGACCGCGCCGCGCGCGATGCGTGCCGCCTGCGGCCAGGTGAACGAGGCGAGCACCAGGACGACGTTCCACATGGTCGCGGGCCGCAGCATCTGGAGCAGGACGATCGCGGCGAGCACCATCGGGATGGCGTAGAAGATCTCCGCGATGCGCGAGACGATCTCGTCGAGCACTCCGCCGAAGAACCCGGCAAGCGCGCCGAGCGTGCCGCCGATCAGCACGAACAACGCCGCCGCCCCGATCCCGACCAGCACCGAGGCGCGCGCGCCGTAGAGGGTGCGGGTGTAGACGTCGCAGCCCTGCCGGTCGAAACCGAACGGGTGCCCTGGGCGCGGGGGCGCCATGATGTCGTCGCCGAGGCACCGGCGCGGATCCTGATCGGTGAACAGGCCCGGCCACAGCACGACGACCGTCACCGCCACGATCAACAGAACCGCGACGAGGAAGATCGGATTGCGCCGCAGCTGCCGCCAGGCGTCGCCCCAGATGCTCGTCGGCTCGCCCGACGTGTCGACGCGGTCGGTGGCCAGCACCTCGACCTCGTCCGGCGGCGCGACGTAGTACTCCTGACCGGGCCTGCTCACGTCTTTCTCCAGCTCAGGCATAGCGGATCCTCGGGTCGAGTGCGGCGTAGAGCAGATCCACGATCAAATTGGCGATCAGGAAGATCACCACCAGTACGGTCACGAACGAGACGACCGTCGGCGGCTCCACCCGCTGGATCGCCTGGTACAGCGTGCCGCCGACGCCGGGGATGTTGAAGATGCCCTCGGTGACGATGGCACCACCGATCAGCGCGCCGAGGTCGGCGCCGAGGAAGGTGACCACCGGAATCATGGAATTGCGCAGAATGTGCACGGTCACCACGCGCCGCCTGCTCAACCCTTTGGCGGTCGCGGTGCGCACGTAGTCGGCGGACATGTTCTCCGCCACCGAGTTTCGCGTCAGCCGCAGCACATAGGCGAACGAGAGCGAACCGAGCACGAACGCGGGCAACAGCAGTTCCGCGAAACTCGCCTTCCCGCTGACGGTCGTCGGCGCGATACCCCACTTCACCCCGAACAGGAATTGCGCGAGATAACCGATGACGAACACCGGCACCGCGATGATGACCAGACTCGCCACCAGCATCGTCGAATCGAACAGCTTGCCCTTGCGCAACCCCGCGATCAGACCGAACACGATGCCGAAAACGCCCTCGATGAACACCGCCATGAAGGCGAGCCGGATCGTGATCGGAAAGGCGCGCGCCAACTCGTCGCGGACCGGACGGCCCGAGTAGGCGGTGCCGAAATCGAAGGTCAGAATGCCTTTCAGATAGAGCAGGTACTGCATGAAGAACGGCTCGTCGAGGTGATACCTGGCCCGCAGCTGAGCCTCGACGGCCGGGGTGAGCGGCTTCTCACCGGCCAGCGCCTTGATCGGGTCGCCGGGGATGAGGAAGACCATCGCGTAGATGAGCAGCGTCGCGCCGAGGAACACCGGGATCATCTGGAGCAGGCGCCGCAGGACATACCAAGCCATATTTCCCTCCGGCCTCCGCGGCGGCTACTTCTCGATGTTCTCGAAGTCGAACAGGCCGTTCCAAGCCAGCCGCGCGTTGCTGACTCGATCCGAATGACCTGCCGCCGCAACGTAATTCAGCACCGGTATATCGGCCATGTCGCGGATGAGCAGCGCCTGCGCCTGAGCGATGAGACGGTAGGACTCCTCCTGGGTGGGCGCGGCCAGCGCGGCGTCGAGCAGGCGGTCGAATTCGGGGTTGGCGTAGTTGACGTTGTTGGTCTCGGAGTAGCTGTAGTACTGCGAGGTGAGGAATTGCAGCATCGTCGGGTAGTCGCCCTGCCAGCCGTAACGGAACGACTTGCCGATGGTCTCGGCGTTCACCTCGTCGCGGATGTTCTTGAAGGTCGGATAGGGCACCGCGATCGCGTCGATGCCGAGGGTGTTCTTGACGCTGTTGGCCACCGCCTCGACCCAGGCCTGATGCCCGCCGTCGGAGTTGTAGGCGATCTCGTAGCGGCCCGACCACGGCGCGATGGCGTCGGCCTGCGCCCACAGCCGCTTGGCCTCCTCGGGGTTGTACTTCAGCACCTCGGAACCGGGCAGGTTGCCGTCGAAGCCGGGCAGCGTGCTCGCGGTGAAATCGCGGGCCGGAATGCGGGTGCCGTGGAAGATCTTCTCGCAGATCTGTTCCCGGTTGATCGCCATCGAGATCGCGCGCCTGCGCAGCAGGCCCTCCTCGCCGGCGAAATGCGGGACGTTGGACTGCACGCCGATGTGCTGGTTCTGCGCGACCGGCTTGGAGATCGCGCGATCACCGAGTTCCTGCTTGTACACCGAGAGCGCGCTGGACGGAATGGTGTCGAGCGCGTCGAGGTTGCCGGATTGCAGATCGGCGTACGCGGTGTCGAAGGACTGGTACATCACGAACCGCAGGCCCTTGTTCTTGGCCGGACGTCCGCCCTGGTAGTCCGGGTTGGGCACCAGATCGATCTTGACGTTGTGTTCCCACGCGCCGGCGTCGGCGAACTTGTACGGGCCGTTGCCGATCGGGTTCTGCCCGAACGCCTGCATATCCTTGAACGCCGCCTCCGGCAGCGGATAGAACGGGGCGTAGCCGAGCTCGCTCTCGAAATCGATGGAGGGGGCCTTCAACTCGATGGTGAAGGTGCGGTCGTCGACCACCTTCAGACCCGACATCGTCTGCGCGGTGGGCTTTTCCGCGGACACCTCGTCGAAACCGACTATCGGCGAGAAGACATAGCTCTGCAGCTGCGCGTTGGTGCCGACCGCGCCGTAGTTCCACGCGTCGACGAAGGACTTGGCCGTCACGGGCGTGCCGTCGGTGAACTTCCAGTTCGGTTTCAGGGTGATTCGGTAGCTCTTGCGATCGGTGGTCTCGATCGATTCGGCCATCTCGTTGTGCGCCTTGCCGTCGGCGTCGTAATACTTCAACCCCGCGAAGAGCCGGTCGACCACTCGACCGCCCATGTTCTCGTTGGTATTGGTCGGCACCAGCGGGTTCTGCGGTTCGGCGCCGTTGACGGTGACGATGTCGGCATCGGCTCCGTCATCGGTGGAACATGCGGACAGCCCTAGGCTCGTGGCCAGCAAGACCGCCGCGGCGAGCGCGGTAACTCTGTGGAATCGCAACGCGTACTCCCGATTTCGAGAAGGTCGAAGGCGGCTGTGCGGCCTGCGCCCCGTAATCCTCTCCAGCGCGTGCCCACACGTCCCGCCTCGGAATGTCAGCGACGTTAGCCATCGGCGGGTGAGCTTGTCATCGGATCGCCCTATGTTCGTTTCACTTGTTACCAACGCGGCAACATCGGCGAAACACCGAAACTATGCCACCGAAGGCACCCAGCCCGGTGCGTACTCCTCGGCGCGGCGTAGGTCACAGTTGGCTAGGGTCGAGGGTGGGCAGAGCCGACGCGAAAGAAGAGACGTGATGACCGAAACCACCGCCGACCACCGGGACTCGTATCCGCCCAGCGCGGAGTTCGCCGCCGCGGCGAACGCCGACGCCTCGCTGTACCGGGCGGCCGCCGACGATCGCGACGCGTTCTGGGCCGAACAGGCCGAGCGACTGCACTGGCATCGGAAATGGAACCGGGTGCTGGACTGGAGCGACGCGCCGGTGGCCAAGTGGTTCGTCGATGGACAGCTCAACGTCGCCTACAACTGCGTGGACCGCCACGTTCTCGACGGACACGGCGATCAGGTCGCCATCCACTGGGAAGGCGAACCGGGCGACTCCCGCGACATCACCTACCGGCAGTTGCTCGACGAGGTGTCCCAGGCCGCCAACTACCTGACCGAGCTCGGGCTCGAGGCGGGCGACCGGGTCGCCATCTACATGCCCATGGTCCCCGAGGCCATCGTGTCCATCCTGGCCTGCGCCCGGCTCGGGCTGACCCACTCGGTGGTGTTCGCGGGCTTCTCCCCCACCGCCCTGCGCCAGCGCGTCGACGACGCGCGCGCCCGGCTGGTCATCACCACCGACGGGCAGTGGCGCCGCGGCAAGTCCGCGCCGCTCAAGGAGGCGGTGGACGAGGCGCTTTTCGCGCACGGCGATGTGCCCCGCCCGAACGGTCAGGGCCCGGAGGAGGAAGCCCGCGTAACCACGGAGGGCCCCCGCTCGGGCGAAAATGGACACAGCGTCGAGCACGTGCTTGTCGTGCGGCGGACGGGCATCGAGGTGCCGTGGACCGAAGGTCGCGATCTGTGGTGGCACGAGACCGTGGCCCAGGCCTCGACCGAGCACGAGGCGCAGCCCTTCGACGCCGAGCACCCGCTGTTCATCCTCTACACCTCGGGCACCACCGGAAAACCCAAGGGCATCCTGCACACCTCCGGCGGCTACCTCACCCAAGCCTCCTACACCCACCACTACGTCTTCGACCACAAACCCGGACAAGACGTCTACTGGTGCACCGCCGACATCGGCTGGGTCACCGGCCACAGCTACATCGTCTACGGACCGCTGTCCAACCGGGTCACCCAGGTCGTCTACGAAGGCACCCCCAACTTCCCCGACGAACACCGCCACTGGCAGATCGTCGAAAAGTACGGCGTCACCATCTATTACACCGCCCCGACCCTGGTACGCACCTTCATGAAATGGGGCCGCGAGATCCCGGCCGCGCACGACCTGTCCAGCATCCGGCTGCTCGGCTCGGTCGGCGAGCCGATCAACCCCGAGGCGTGGCGCTGGTACCGCGACGTCGTCGGCGCGAACACCGCGCCCATCGTCGACACCTGGTGGCAGACCGAGACCGGCGCGATCATGATCTCGCCGCTGCCCGGCGTCACCGCCGCCAAACCCGGCGCCGCGATGACCCCGCTGCCCGGCATCTCCGCCCAGGTCGTCGACGAAGAGGGCAAGCCGGTGCAGCGCGGGGAGACCGAGGCCAACGGGTACCTGGTGCTCGATCAGCCGTGGCCGTCCATGCTGCGCGGCATCTGGGGCGACATGGAGCGCTACAAGGCCACCTACTGGGAGCGCTACGCCGAACAGGGCTGGTACTTCGCCGGTGACGGCGCCAAGCTCGACGCCGACGGCGACCTGTGGGTACTCGGCCGGGTCGATGACGTCATGAACGTCTCCGGCCACCGCATCTCCACCGCCGAAGTCGAATCCGCCCTCGTCGGACACTCCGGCGTCGCCGAAGCCGCCGTCGTCGGCGCCACCGACCCCACCACCGGCCAAGGCATCGTCGCCTTCGTCATCCTCACCGCCGAAGCCAAGAACACAGGCCAAGCACTCATCGACGAACTCAAAACCGAAGTCGCCCGCGAAATCAGCCCCATCGCCAAACCACGCGAAATCCACGTCGTCCCCGAACTCCCCAAAACCCGCAGCGGCAAAATCATGCGCCGCCTGCTACGCGACGTCGCCGAAGGCCGCGAACTCGGCGACACCTCCACCCTCGTCGACCCGAACGTCTTCGAGGCGATCCGCGCCAGCCGCGCCTGAGCTTCCGCGCAGACGGTTCGCACGCTTCGCAGCGGGTGCATCCCCTGCGAAGCGTGCGGCGGCTGGGCGAAGTGCGCACCGGGAGGGCGCAGGGTACGGCCGGTGGGTGATCTTGTCACGGGGGGTAGCCGTTAGAATTGCGTCAGGTGTGCCGGGAAGTCTGGTCGGCGTGCGGGCAGGTGGTGTGAGCCGGAGCGGCTCGGTCGCGGGTCCGTGGTTTTGCACGCCCGGCCGAGAGGTATTCCGTGATCAATCAGGTGCGCTCCGAACTAGCTCGTTACCTCCGAACCGAAACAGTCGGTGGCGCCCTGCTTCTCGTCGCGGCGGCTGTCGCGTTGCTCTGGGCCAACTCCCCGTGGGCCGACAGCTACGTCACCATGACCGAGACGGTGCTGCCGATCGAGCCGCTGCACCTGGAGCTGACACTTGCCGATTGGGCGAAGGACGGTCTGCTCGCCGTCTTCTTCTTCGTCGCTGGGCTCGAGCTCAAACGCGAGCTCGTGGTCGGTGAGCTGGCCGACCGCAAACGCGCCGCACTGCCCATCATCGCCGCGATCGGCGGCGTGGTCACCCCCGCGCTGATCGCGGCGACAGTCGGATTCGGTGTCGAGGGCATGGACCGCGCCTGGGCCATCCCGGTCGCCACCGACATCGCCTTCGCGCTGGCCGTGCTCGCCATGACCGGTTCGCGGATTCCGGCGGGCGCGCGGGTTTTCCTGCTCAGCCTTGCCGTGGTGGACGATCTGCTGGCCATCATCCTGATCGCGGTGCTGTTCACCACCACACTCGCACTGCTATGGCTGCTCGCCGCCGCCGCGTGCTTCGCGGCATGGGCGCTGGCCCAGCACCGACGGATCACCTCGCCGGTGGTGTACGTGCCGCTGGCGCTGGTCTCCTGGTACGCGCTGCACGAGGCCGGTATCCATCCGACACTCGCGGGTGTCGCGCTCGGCCTGCTGACCAGGGTGCGCACGGATCCCGACGAAGAGGAGGCGCCGGCGACCCGGTGGGAGCATCGGTTCCAGCCGATCTCGGCCGGGCTGTGCGTGCCGCTGTTCGCGTTGTTCGCTTCCGGAGTCCCGTTGAACAGCAAGGTCTTCGGCGAGCTGTTCACCGACCGGCTCGCGCTGGCCATCATTCTCGGTCTGCTGCTCGGCAAGACCATCGGCATCTTCGGGATCAGCTGGATGGCAATACGGTTCGGCATCGCGAAGAAGCCGGCCAACCTCGAATACCGCGACATGTTCGCGCTGTCGGTGCTCGGCGCGATCGGGTTCACGGTTAGCCTTCTCGTGGCGGAGCTCGCGCTGTCCGACGTCGGCGACGGATCGGCCGTCGATTTGGCGAAAGCCGCGGTGCTGGTGACCTCCATGGCGGCATCGCTCGCCGGTTCGGCGCTACTGTTGCGGCGTGGGCGTGTCCACCAGGCGCGGCGCGCGGCTCGTGCGCTAGAACCGGAAGAGTGAAAGCGGCGCGAGCGAGCCGCAGCGGGAACACCACGCGAGCGACGGGCCCGCAGGCGGTAGCCTGCGTGACGGAGCTGAAAGCAGTGCCGGGACAGGGAGAAGGGTCGACCAAGTGAGTTTCACCCAGGGCGGTAACGGGAACGACGCGCAGAGCGGGCGCACGGTCACCTCCATTCCGCTGACCGATGCCAACCCGATCGGCTCCGCCAGCTTCGGCACCCTGGTCCGCGACGCGGCCGAGCAGATGTCGACCCTGGTGCGCGCCGAGGTCGAGCTGGCCAAGGCCGAGGTCACCGGCGAGATCAAGAAGGGCCTGCAAGGCAGCGTCTACTTCATCCTCGCGCTGACCGTGCTGCTGTTCAGCACCTTCTTCTTTTTCTTCTTCCTCGGCGAGCTGCTCGACGTGTGGCTGGCCAGGTGGGCCGCGTTCCTGATCGTGTTCCTGCTGATGGTCGTCGCCACCGCGGTTCTCGCGTTCCTCGGTTATCGGCGGGTGAAGAAGCTGCGCGCGCCGGAGAAGACGATCGATTCGCTGAAGCAGGCGCGCTCCGTGCTGCCGAGCGGGTTCGGCGCCGGCGCGCACGACGAGCACCTGGCGCTGGAAAAGCGCACCAACTGACCGTGCGGGTCGTCGTCGCGGCGCCGCGCGCCGACCACTAGGCTCGGTCGGCGTGTCGTCGAACTTCCTTCCGGATCCGTCCACCGTCCGTTACGACGGTCCGTGGACCCACCGGGACGTTCATGCCAACGGCATTCGATTCCACGTCGTGGAGGCCGCGCCCGAGCGCACCGACGCACCACTGGTGGTGCTGCTGCACGGGTTCGCCGATTTCTGGTGGTCCTGGCGGCACCAGCTGACCGGGCTCACCGAGCTGGGTTTCCGCGCGGTCGCGGTGGATCTGCGCGGCTACGGCGACAGCGACAAACCGCCGCGCGGCTACGACGGCTGGACCCTCGCCGGTGACGTCGCCGGACTCATTCGCGCGCTCGGGCACACCGAGGCCGCGCTGGTCGGCCACGCGGAAGGCGGGCTGGTCTGCTGGGCCACCGCGGTTCTGCACCCGCGGCTGGTGCGCGCCATCGCGCTGGTGAGTTCGCCGCACCCCGGCGCGCTGAAGAGCGCCGTGCTGCGCGATCGGCGGCAGCGCAGGGCCTGGCTGCCGAACTTCCTGCGCTATCAGCTGCCCCGCTATCCGGAATACCGGCTGACCACCCACGACGGATTCGAGGTGGAACGCCTGCTGCGGCAGCGCGTCACCGGATCCTGGTCGGGGACCGCCGAATTCGTGGACGCGGCCCGGCGCATGCGCTCGGCCATCCAGATCCCCGGCGCCGCGCACTGCGCGCTGGAATACCAACGCTGGGCGTTCCGCAGCCAGTGGCGCCCCGACGGCCGCCGCTTCATGGCCACCGTCCGCGTCCCCATCGCCATCCCGGTGCTCGCCATGCGCGGCGAAGCCGACAACTACTTGCTCCGCTCCACCTTCCACCGCGGCCTGCGCTGGTCCCCGCACCGCCGCATGGTCACCGTGCCGAACGCCGCCCACTTCGCCCACCAGGAGAACCCGGACGTCGTCACCGCGGAACTGGCCAAATTCCTCGGCTGAAATCGGCGTCCCTGCACCGTGCCGGCAATGTGGGCTGGACGCCGACAGCGGTACCGCTCAGCCGCGGTGCTCGACGCCTACCCGCCGACGATCCCTTGCTCTGGGCACGCCACCGACGGAAGTGACGACACGGCGCCACCGCACTCGGATTCGCACCCGGATCGGCCGCGACGCAGGCAACAGCGCCGCGCGAACCGGTGTGACCTGATACTTCGACGCAGACCGCTAAAGTCATTGCCGCTCGCTATATATCGACCTACTCCCGTGGGCGGGGGATGGGGTCGCCGAATGGCGTCGAATCCGCTGCCCCTTGCGGTCGGCAATCTGATCAGTGACCAGAAAGGCTAGGCACTTGTCTCACACCCGTGTCAGGGCGTTAGTACTCGCTGTTGCCGCCTTCGCTATCGGCGGCGGTATGCAGAGTGTCGCGAACGCCGAACAAGCTCAGCCCGTGGCCACCGTCCATTCCCCCGGCGAGATAAACGGATCGAGAGAAGTCGCGTACCTGCAGGGCACCTGCGCCGATAGGGTGTCCAGTCTCGAGGTCGTGCTCCGTCAGGGCAACAACGCCCTCTCGCGTCCTACGGCATGCAACAGCGGCAACTGGCAGCAGGGCTTCTACCAGCGCAGCACCGAGGATCACCCGTTCGCCTGGCAAGATGGCGAGGCCACAGTCGTCCTCAGGGCATACGACAACGGCGACAATTTCATCGACGGCTACGAAACGACCGTGCAACTGAAATCAGGCTGACGGAGCCCGCGACTGTCGCGAATCCGGCTGACGGAGCCCGCGACTGTCGCGTCCGGGTTGGTCGGACCAACCCGGACGCGATCCGGGCGTTCACCGCACTCAGCTGAGTACGCAGGCTCCCGTGTCGGCGGGGAGGTTGGCGGTGGGGGCCGCGTCGAGGTCGGAGCGGACCTCGTCGAGGGTCAGCACATAGCCCGTGTCGTCGTCGGTGACCGCGGCGCCGAAGACGACGCCGAGCACCTGGCCTTCGGTGTCCACCAGCGGGCCGCCGGAGTTGCCAGCTCGGACCAGGCCTCGCACGGTGTAGACCTCGCGCTCGACGGTGCCGTTGCGGTAGATCGTCGGGCCGGTGAGGTCGAGCGTCTCGCGGACGCGGGCCGCGCTTGCCGTGTACGGACCGCCGCCCGGGTAGCCGAGCACGATCGCGCTGTCGCCGGAGCGCGCGGGAGCCGGGGCCTGCGGCACGACCGGCGAGGTCAGGCCGGGCACCGAGAGCACCGCGATGTCCTTGGACGGATCGAAAAGCACGACGTTGGCGTCCAGCGGTCCGCGTGGGGTGTCCACCGCGACGCTGGTGGTGCCCGCGACCACGTGCGCGTTGGTCATCACCCGCTCCGGCGCGATGACGAAGCCCGAACCCTCCAGCGCGCGCTGGCAACTCGGCGCGACGCCGCGGATGCGCAGCACGCTCTGTTGCAGCGAGGCCGCGACGGGGCTGGCGAGCACGCTCGGGTCCGGCGGCTCGACCGCGGCGATGGGCGCGCGGCCGAACGGACCGATGACGTCCGGCAGGCCGGAAGTGTTGAGCAGCTTGGAGAATTCGTTGGGGACCTTGCGCAGCCAGTTCGGCGCGACCTGGTTGACGTCGGCGAGCACGCGCGAACCGTTGATCGCGGTGGCGATCGCGGGCTGCGACGAGGTGGCCAGCGGCAGCGCGAGGAGCCACGCGGTGACGAGCACCGCCACCGCCTGCAGCATCGCGCCGACGACGCTGTCCACGCTGCGGGTGAACGGATGCCGCATCCCGCTGCGCGCGGCGCGCCCGAGCACCATGCCCGCGACCTCGCCGACGATCACCAAAAGCACGATGAGCAGCACACCGGTGAGCACCCTGGTCCGCCCCTCGTCGACGTGCACGAGGATGTGCGGCGCGATGAGGATGCCCGCGACGGCGCCGAGCACGACGCCGAGGAAGGCCAGCGCCGAGGCGACGGCGCCCTGCCGCCAGCCGGAGGCGGCCGCGGCCAAGGCGAGCAGCACCACGATGATGTCGAGCCAGGCCGAGGAGCTCATAAGGTCATCCCCACTGCGGCGAGTGCCGATTCCAGGTCCCGCACGTCGTCGCGGTCCCATTCCAGTTCCCAGCCCGCGGACTGGAAGATGCCGGCGAGTATTCCGCCGGTCAGTCCCCAGACCAGCATGCCGTCGACCTGGAAGGCCGGGCTCTGGTAGCCGAGGCTGCCGCGGACGAGGAAGCGATTGGCCGGGTCGAGCATCTCGGAGAGCGGCACCCGAACCACCCGCTCGGTCTCGCTCTGGTTCACCACCCGCACCTCACCGGGCGTGCGCCAGTAGGCGACGACCGGTGTCACGTCGAACCGCGACGGCGGCACGAAGACTTTCGGCAGCACCGCGAGCGGCTGGACGTGCTCGCGCATGACGCCGGTCTCCTCGCACGCCTCGCGCAGCGCGGTGTCGATCGGACCCTCGTCCTCGGGATCGACCGCGCCGCCGGGGAAGGCGACCTGTCCCCGGTGCTGGCGCATGGTCGACGCGCGCTGGGTCAGCAGCACGTCGGCATCGGCGGGCAGCCCGCCGGGGGCCGTCGGATCGTCCTCGGTCGAACCACTGAAGAGCACGAGCACGGCGGCCTGGCGCGCCTCGCCGGTGATCGTCATGGCTCGGCGCAGGGCGCGCGCGATCGTCAACGTGTCGCTCGCGTCGGCGTGCGCGGGCTCGACGGCCCGGCGCAGCCAGTGCGGAATGTCGGTCGGCAGCGGAATCGTCATGCCGCTCCCCCGGTGAACCTGCGCACCACCACCTCCACAACCGTTCTGTCCGCCCGCAACAGACGCTGCGAGATGTCTTGCGGTGTAGACCTTCTCACGGCGTCGCAAACATCGTGTTCGACCACGCGCGCCGTCACGCCCGCACTCCGAGCGCCGTTGCCACCGTATCGGCAATGTCGTCGACGCCGGTAAACGTTCGCACGACAACCTGTGCAAGGGAACCATCCGGGCGAACGAGCAGCGAAATCGGCAGCACGGCAGGGGCACCGGCGGCGGCGCGCACCTTGGCGGCGCCGTCGAGCACACCGGGCAGGTGCACGTCCAATCCCGTCAGGCGCAACAGCGCCTTTGCCTCTTCGGGATCGCTGTGCACGGTGAGCACGGTGACTGCCGCACCCGCCCGCTCGGCGTACTGACGCAGGTACGGCAACTCCTCGGCGCACGGTCCGCACCAGTAGGCCCAGAGGTTGAGCAGCGCGGGTTTGCCCGCGAGCGCCGCGGCGAGGTCGACGGGCGCGCCGTCGGCAAGGCAGGTCAGCGTGATCCCGGCCAGCGGTCCCGCTCCCGTCGCGCCCGGCGCGGGTTGTGGACAGGGTGCGAGCGCGGCATCGGCGCGCAGTTGCGCGGGGACCTGCTGCGCGGGGGCGGATCGCGAATCCGACGCGGCGTCCTCGCCGCCGCCGCGCGGCCACAGCGCGATCACCGCGGCGACGACCACGATCAAGCCGACCAGCGCCCAGCGCATCGCGGAGGGGAACCTCGACGTACCGGAATCTTCTTTCCGCGGCGTTCGGTCCGCGGCCCGTGATCTCACAGGCCGACCATCCCGAGCAGGTGTTCGCGCTCCGGACCCTTCACCAGCTTCGCCGCGAGCTCCGGCTCGGTCGGCCCTGCGCCGAACGAGGGGCAGTCGTCGGCGAGCACGCACGCACCGCACGCCGGCTTCCTGGCATGGCACACCCGCCGACCGTGAAAGATCACGCGATGGGACAACATTGTCCATTCCTTGCGCTCGACGAGTTCGCCGACCGCGTGCTCGACCTTGACCGGGTCTTCCTCGGTGGTCCAACCCCACCGGCGAACCAGCCTGCCGAAATGCGTGTCGACCGTGATGCCCGGCACGTCGAAGGCGTTGCCGAGGATGACGTTGGCAGTCTTGCGGCCGATGCCTGGCAACTTCACCAGTTCGGCGAGGGTGTGAGGTAATTCACCATCATGTTCGGTCACCAGGGCTTGCCCGAGGCCGATCAGCGAACTCGTCTTGTTCCGGTAGAACCCCGTCGGCCGGATGTATTCCTCCAGCTCCGCGCGGTTCGCCTCGGCGTAATCGCGCGCGCTGCGGTACTTGGCGAAGATGGCGGGAGTGGTGAGATTCACGCGCTCGTCGGTGCACTGCGCGGAAAGGATTGTCGCGACGGCCAATTCGAGCGGCGTTGTGAAATCCAACTCACAGTGCGCGTCGGGAAAAGCGGCGGCGAGAGTGCGGTTCATCCGCCGCGCCCTCCGGACGAGTCCCAGCTTCGTTTCCGCCTGTCGCGTGCGGGTTTTCCGTCTCGGAACGGTCACGGAGAGTGGTTGCGCATCGGTCGCTCCATCGCCAGCGGAAGAGCCGTTCGAATCGGTCACAGACGGGGAGACGCGCACGCGTCCACCATACGGAACCGCTCCGACAAGGTGCCCGCTCAGATCTCCTGCCGTGTTCCATCTGAGACCTTCAGCGTGTTTACTCCTCGATATGCAAGGACTCGCTGTGGTGCTCTTCCCAGTGGTGTTGATGCTGTTCGCACTGCTGATGGAGCGGGTCGAGAATCGGCTCCGCAAACTTCTCGAACCCGACCCGGAGGTTCAGCAGTACCTGGACAGGGCCAGCAACGCCGAGGTCAAGGAGTTGACGAAGGCCGGACTGCCCGCCGCGGTGGCCCGGATGCGTAAGCGCCGTTCCCGTAACGACGACCTGGACGTCGCTCGAGCGAGCTGAATCCACTACCTGGACGCCGCGCAATCCACTCGTTACGTGGTGTCTGTCACTACGCCGCCACAATGCCGCGTAGACTGCGCTGTTGGCCGATTCGCTTCGGTCCAGCCCAGAGCCATTTCCCATAAGGAGCACATTCGTGGACGAGGCCCTCGCCAGAGCAGGCATCTTCCAAGGCGTAGAGCCCACCGCGGTGGCGGCACTCGCCAAACAACTGCAGCCGGTGGATTTCCCGCGCGGCCATGTCATTTTCAACGAGGGCGAACCCGGCGATCGGCTGTACATCATCACCTCGGGCAAGGTGAAGATCGGCCGACGTTCCCCGGACGGCCGGGAGAACCTGCTCACCATCATGGGCCCGTCGGACATGTTCGGCGAGCTGTCGATCTTCGACCCCGGCCCGCGCACCTCGACCGCGACCACGGTCACCGAGGTCCGCGCCGTCACGATGGATCGCGATGCCCTCAAGGCCTGGATCGACCAGCGGCCCGAGATCGCCGAGCAGCTGCTCCGCGTGCTCGCCCGCCGTTTGCGGCGCACCAACAACAACCTCGCCGACCTGATCTTCACCGACGTTCCCGGTCGCGTCGCCAAGGCGCTGTTGCAGCTCGCGCAGCGGTTCGGCACGCAGGAGGCCGGCGCCCTCCGGGTCACCCACGACCTCACCCAGGAAGAGATCGCCCAGCTCGTCGGCGCGTCTCGCGAGACCGTCAACAAGGCGCTCGCCGACTTCGCGCACCGCGGCTGGCTGCGGCTCGAGGGCAAGAGCGTGCTCATCTCCGACTCCGAGCGGCTCGCGCGGCGCGCCCGCTGACTCGCTTCCGATACGGCTCGGCCCGCCGGATCCAGCGCTCCACTGGATCCGGCGGGCCGTCGTGCTTCGCTCCGGCTGTGCGGCGGACGCGGTAGTCGGGCTACCGCTCGGCGCGCAGGTACTCCAGTTGGGCCTGCACCGAACTGCGCGCGGCCAGCCAGAGCCGCTTGTCCACATCCGCGTACACCTTGCGCACCACTGCCATGGCGCCCGCGTCCGGACCGAGCTCGGCGAGCGCGGCGCGCACCTGGTCGAGCCGCTCCTTGCGGTGCTGGATGTAGTACCGCGCGACCGGTTCCAGATCCGGGTGGTCCGGGCCGTGCGCGGGCAGCAGCGCCTTGCCCGCGCCCGCCTCGATGAGCCGGTCCAGCGAGGTGAGGTAGTCGGCGAGGGTGCCGTCGGTGGAGTCGAGCACGGTGGTGCCGCTGCCGAGGATGGTGTCGCCGGTGAGCACCGCGTCGTCGAGCACGAAGCTCAGCGAGTCGGCGGTGTGCCCGGGCGTGGCGAGCACCCCGATCCGTAGCCCGGCGGCCTCGATCACCTCGCCGTCGGTCAGCGGCGCGGCCGCACCGCGCACGAATTCCGGATCCTTCGCGCGCACCGGCGTGCCGGTCAGCTTCACCAAGCGCTCGATGCCGCCGGTGTGATCGTGATGGCGGTGCGTGATCAGGGTCAGCGCGATCTTGCCCTCGGTGACCCTGGCGATGGCCTCGCTGTGCTTCTTGTCCTTCGGCCCCGGATCGACCACGACGTACTCCGACGCATCCGGCGCACG
The DNA here is from genome assembly GCF_001612615.1 of Nocardia amikacinitolerans NBRC 108937. Classification (GTDB taxonomy): domain Bacteria; phylum Actinomycetota; class Actinomycetes; order Mycobacteriales; family Mycobacteriaceae; genus Nocardia; species Nocardia amikacinitolerans. Next base: position 33,075 of record NZ_BDAU01000038.1, read on the forward strand.
CAGGATCCAGGTGTTGGTGCCGTCCAGGGTCATCTGGCCGGGATTGTCCGCGAGCAGCACCGCCGCCGTCGGCGTCACCTGGCGCAATTGCCCGTACGCGGGATGGGTCGGCGTCATCGCATCACCTCGGTCGTTCGGAGTCGTTGTCCGACAACCTGTCTAACGCACCTCGGCGATCAGTTCGACCTCGACCGGGGTGTTCTTGGGAAGTTCGGAGACGCCGACTGCCGAACGCGCGTGCACGCCCGCCTCGCCGAAGACCTCACCGAGGAACTCCGAGGCGCCGTTGATCACCAACGGCTGATCGGTGAATCCCGGCGCGGACGCGACGAAACCGACCACCTTGACGATCCGCACCACCTCGTCCAGCCCGACCAGGTCGTGCACCGCGGCCAGCGCGTTCAGCGCGCACAGCCGCGCCGCCTCGGCCGCCTCCGCCAGCGAGACCTCGGCGCCGACCTTGCCGGTCGCCGACAGCTCACCGTTCACGAAAGGCAGCTGCCCGGAGGTGTAGACGAGCGAACCGGTGCGCACCGCCGGGATGTAGGCCGCGACGGGCGCGGCCACCGCGGGCACGGTCAGTCCGAGCCGTTCCAGGTTCTTCCGCCACGGGGTGGCCGCGTCGACAGCCATGGCCTACTGCCTCGGACGCTTCAGGTAGGCGACATGCTGCTCGCCGGTCGGGCCGGGCAGCACCGTCACCAGCTCCCAACCGTCGGCGCCCCACTGATCGAGGATCTGCTTGGTCGCGTGCGTCAGCAGCGGAACGGTCGCGTACTCCCACAGGGTCACATCACTCATGCGGTGAGTTTATGGGCGAGCTCGCGGCGCCGCGCGTTCCGGGCTCGCTTGGCGGAATATGCCTCGACGGCGGGCGCGATCATAGCGGCCGGAAGGACTGTCTGGTACAGAAGGTGCCGAAAACGGCAGTGTGACCGTATCCCTAGGGCGTGATCGCAGAACGGGTTATAGGCTCGCGAACGTGGGAGTACCAACAGCAGTGCCTATTTCGGCGGAGCCGGGGCTCGAAACGGGTTGGCCGAAGCGCGCGGAAAAGGCCCGCTTGCACTACGTCTCCGGCAAAGGGGGAACGGGCAAGTCGACGGTCGCCGCCGCGCTCGCGCTGGCACTGGCCGCGGGCGGACGCCGGGTGCTGCTGGTCGAGGTCGAGAGCAGACAGTCCATCGCGCAGCTGTTCGACCTGCCGCCGCTGCCACCGATTGAGACGAGAATCGCCACCGCGGACGGCGGCGGCGAGGTGGTCGCGCTCGCGCTCGACATCGAGCACGCCTTTCTCGAATACCTCGACATGTTCTACAACCTGGGCTTCGCGGGGCGGGCGATGCGCAGGATGGGCGCGGTCGAGTTCGTCACCACGATCGCTCCAGGCCTGCGCGACGTCATCTTGACCGGCAAGATCAAGGAATGCGCGGTCCGCATGGACAGCACGGGCAAGCGGGTCTACGACGAAATCGTCGTTGACGCACCGCCGACCGGCCGGATCGCCAGCTTCCTCGACGTCACCACCGCGATGGTCGAGATCGCCAAGGGCGGACCGATCGCCTCGCAGGCCGAGGGCGTATCCCGGCTGCTGCATTCGGATCAGACGATGATCCACCTGGTCACGCTGCTCGAGGCGCTGCCGGTGCAGGAGACCGCCGACGCCGTCGCCGAACTCACCGCCAACAACCTGCGCATCGGCACGGTGATCGTGAACCGCGCGGGCGAGAGCTTCCTACCGACCGACGTGCGCAACAGGGCCGCCGAGGGCGACATCGACCGCGCCGCCATCCGCGCCGGACTGGAACGAGCCGGAATCACCTTGTCGGAGGACAGTTTCGAAGGGTTGATCACCGAGACCTACGAACACTCCGCCCGGCTGCGAGCGCAGGATGCCAGCGCGGCCGAGCTGAACAAGGTCGACGTGTCGCAGCTGCACCTGCCCGCGTTGGCCGACGGCATGGACCTCGGCGGACTCTACGAACTAGCCGAACACCTGAGTGCGCAGGGAGTGCGATGACCACGCTGGACATCTCGAAGATCATCGCCGATCCCACGGCGCGGGTCGTGGTGTGCTGCGGCTCCGGCGGCGTCGGCAAGACCACCACCGCCGCCGCGATCGCGCTGCGCGCCGCCGAGATGGGGCGCAAGGTCGTGGTGCTGACGATCGACCCCGCGCGCCGACTGGCCCAGTCACTCGGCGTCGCGGATCTGGACAACTCCCCGCAGCGGGTGGCGCTCGGCCCGGAGGCCAAGGGCGAGCTGTACGCGATGATGCTGAACATGCGTCGCACGTTCGACGACATGGTGCTCGAGCACACCTCCCCGGAGAAGGCCGAGCAGATCTTCGCCAACCCGATCTATCAGACCCTCGCGTCGTCCTTCGGCGGCACGCAGGAATACATGGCCATGGAGAAGCTCGGGCAGCTGGCGAACAAGCGGGAATGGGACCTGATCGTGGTCGACACCCCGCCGTCGCGCAACGCGCTCGACTTCCTCGACGCGCCGAAGCGTCTCGGAAACTTCCTGAACGGCAAGATGATCCGGCTCATCATGGCGCCGGGACGCGGCGTCGGCCGGTTCGTCACGGGTGCGATGAGCCTGGCCATGCGCGGCGTGTCCACCGTCGTCGGCGGGCAGCTGCTCAAGGACGCGTCGGTGTTCCTGCAGTCGCTGGAATCGCTGTTCGGCGGTTTCCAGGACCGCGCCGACCGCACCTACGCCTTGCTGTCGAAGCCGGGAACGCACTTCCTTGTGGTGGCCGCCCCGGAACCCGACGCGCTGCGCGAGGCGTCGTTCTTCGTCGACCGGCTCTCCACCGAGCAGATGCCGCTCGCGGGACTCGTGCTCAACCGGACGCATCCGGCGCTGAGCGATCTGCCCGCCGATCACGCGCTCACCGCCGCCGACCAGCTGGCCGAATCCGATCCGCTGACCAGCTCGGTGCTGCGCATCCACGCCGACCGGGTCGCAACGGCCAAACGCGAGCAGCACCTGCTGCACCGATTCACCGGCGCGCATCCGCGCGTGCCGATGGTCCCGGTGACCGCGCTGCCGTTCGAGGTCTGCGACCTCGAGGCGTTGCGCGCGGTGGGTGATCAGCTGACCGGAGCACCCATCTCCGCTTAACAAAACGTTCGGTATTGAAGCGGAATCGCTATAGCCCCAAACGAAACCGAGCCCGCAATCGCGGGCTCGGTTTCTCGTTCTTTCGACTACATCGCCACTTGGTGCTGGCGCTGGGCCTGGAAGAAGTCGGCCCAAGAGGTCACCTCGGGATGCTGTTTCAGCAACGCCCTCCGCTGCCGTTCGGTCATCCCACCCCACACGCCGAACTCGACGCGATTGTCGAGTGCATCGGCTCCACATTGCATCAGCACCGGACAGTGCCTGCAGATCGTCGCCGCTTTGCGCTGCGCCGCGCCGCGGACGAACAACTGATCGGGATCTACTTCCTTGCATCGGGCCTGGGATACCCAGGCGATTCGCGCTTCGGCCTGCTCTACGTCCAATCGAGCGATGGGGGTTGTCATATGCATTTGGTGTGCCCCTTTGCAGTCCGAACACCGGGTCAACGGCGCTCCAGAATCGCGTGCCAGATCGCAGCAACCCGAACCCCGCTGCGCTCTGAACCACATTCCACTTTGAGTGTTAGCTCCATCACACTGGGTTCTCAATCTAGGTAAAGGTATGGCCCGAGCGCAAGACCGTCTCGAGATTTTTTGGTACGCCCGTCCATGCAAACGTGATAAGGAACCGGTCGGTCGGCCCGATTCGCGACACGCCCACGCATGACACGCCGGACACGCCCAAGCGACACGCCCAACAGGCCTGGACGAACACCGGATCTCGCCTTCGGACAAGCACACCCGAGAGGGCGCGAAGTGCAACCCGTACCCTTGGGAACGTGTCGAATGTGCCGATCACACATACGCTCGCGAAGCTGGCGGGCAGCTGCGCGCTGGCCGCGGTGCTCCTCGCCGGGCTCCTGTTCCCCCTCGCCGGTGGATTCGGGTTCGTCTCCAACCGGGCCGCCGACGCCGTGGACAACGTCTCCGCGGAACTGGTCGAGGGCACCGTCCCAGCGGTCTCGACCATGGTGGACAAGAACGGGTCTCCCATCGCCTGGCTCTACGAGCAGCGCAGGTTCGAGGTGCCGAGCGAGCGGATCTCCAACGACATGAAGCTGGCGATCATCTCCATCGAGGACCGCCGCTTCGCCGACCACGACGGCGTGGACTGGCAGGGCACGATGCGCGCCTTCCTCACCAACACCACCAGCGGCGAGGTGCAGCAGGGCGCGTCCACCCTCGACCAGCAGTACGTGAAGAACTTCCAGCTGCTCGTCGTCGCCAAGACCGACGCCGAACGCCGCGCGGCGATCGAGACCACCCCGGCGCGCAAGATCCGCGAGATCCGCATGGCGCTGACCTTGGACAAGGAACTCACCAAGGACGAGATCCTCACCAGGTATCTGAATCTCGTGCCGTTCGGCAATTCCTCCTACGGCATCCAGGACGCCGCGCAGACCTACTTCGGTATCGACGCGGCCGACCTGAACGTCCCGCAGTCGGCGATGCTCGCGGGCATGGTGCAGTCAAGCTCCAAGCTGAACCCCTACACCAACCCGCAGGGCGTGCTGGCTCGCCGGAACACCGTGCTGGACACGATGATCCAGAACATCCCGGCGCGCGCCGAGGAGTTCCGCAAGGCCAAGTCCGAGCCGCTCGGCGTGCTGCCCGAGCCCAAGGGCCTGCCGCGCGGCTGCATCGCCGCCCAGGACCGCGGCTTCTTCTGCGACTACGCGCTGCAGTACCTGGCCAATTCGGGCATCAGCCGCGAACAGATCGACAAGGGCGGTTACCTGATCAAGACCACCCTCGATCCGGCCGTGCAGGACTCGGTGAAGCGCGCGGTCACCGAGGCCGCCAACCCCAACCTCGACAACATCGCCGAGGTGATGTCGGTGATCGCGCCCGGCCAGGACTCGCACGATGTCGTCGCCATGGCGAGCAGCCGCACCTACGGTCTCAACCGCGACGCCAACGAGACGGTGCAGCCGCAGCCGTTCTCGATGGTCGGTGACGGCGCGGGCTCGGTCTTCAAGATCTTCACCACGGCGGCCGCCATGGAGAAGGGCCTCGGCATCGACTCCCAGCTCGACGTGCCGGGCCGCTTCGACGCGCGGGGCATGGGTAACGGTGGCGCCCGCGGCTGCCCACCCGCCACCTACTGCGTCGAGAACGCGGGCCGCTACAAGTCGCCGATGTCGGTCACCGAGGCGCTGGCCACCTCGCCGAACACCGCGTTCGTCAAGCTGATCCAGGCCGTCGGCGTCACCCCGACCGTCGACATGGCGGTGCGGCTCGGCATGCGCTCGTTCACCACCCCCGGCAGCTCCGGGCACGGCAACCAGAGCCTGGCCGACATGATCAAGGACCAGAACCTCGGCTCGTTCACCCTCGGCCCGGTCGCGATCAACCCGCTCGAGCTCTCCAACGTCGCCGCGACGCTTGCCTCCGGCGGACGCTGGTGCCCGCCCTCCCCGATCAAGGAGGTCGTCGACCGCAGCGGCAAGCAAGTTCCGCTCACCCAGCAGGCCTGCGAGCAGGTGGTCGAGCCCGGCCTTGCCAACACGCTCGCCAACGCGATGAGCAAGGACGACACCGCGGGCACCGCCGCGGCCGCGGCCCAGGCCACCGGCTGGAACCTGCCGATGGCAGGCAAGACGGGAACCACGGAAAGCCACCGTTCATCGGCCTTCTTCGGCTTCACCAACTCGCTGGCCGCCGCGGTCTACGTCTACGGCGACAGCCCGACGCCCGGCGAGATCTGCTCGTTCCCGCTGCGCAACTGCGGTGACGGCAGCCTGTTCGGCGGTAACGAACCCGCGCGCACCTGGTTCAACGCGATCAAGCCGGTCATCGGCAACTTCCCGCCGCCGGTGCTGCCGCCGCTGGACGACAAGTACGTCCGCGGTGCGAACAACTCGCAGGTGCCCGATGTGGTCGGCATGTCGCAGGGCGAGGCGACGACCGCGCTGATCGCCGCTGGCTTCCAAGTCTCGGCCGTCAACGGGTCGGGCCCGCCGCCCAAGGGCAGCGTGATGAGCACCGCGCCGAACGGTTCGGCCATCCCCGGGTCCGTCATCACGATCTACATCAGTGACGGCACCCAGCGCCAGGCACCGCCGCCGCCCGCTCCTGGTCCGCTGCCGCCGCCTCCGGCGCTGCCGCCGGGCTTCCCGCTGCCGCCGTGGTGGCCTAGGTAAACAGAGAACCGCCGACCGGCGTTGCTGCCGGTCGGCGGTTCTGGTTTTCGGGGCGCGGTGTCAGAGGCGGGCTTTGACGGCCGCGGAGATGCGCGAGCCGTCGGCCTTGCCCTCGGCGAGCGCGGTCGCGATCTTCATGACCTGACCCATCTGGCGCATGCCAGGTCGCTCGCCGATTTCCTCGGCGACCTGGGCGATCGCGGTGTCGGCCAGGTCGGCGATCTCGGCCTCGGTCAGCTGGGTCGGCAGATACTCGTCGATGATCCGCGCCTCGGCGTGTTCGTTGGCGGCGAGCTCACCGCGACCGGCCTGGGTGTAGACCTCGGCCGACTCGTTGCGCTTCTTCGCCTCCTTCTGCAGCACCGCGATCACCTCGGCGTCGGAGAGATCACGCGCCTGGGCGCCTGCGACCTCGGCGGTCTGGATCGCGGCAAGCAGCATGCGCAACGTCGCGAGGCGCAGCGTGTCCTTGGCTTTCATCGCGGCGGTCATGTCCGTCCGCAGCCGATCTTTGAGTTCCGACATGAGGCACACGGTATCCGGTCGACGTCGCACGTCCCACTACATTTCGCCTCGACGCGTGCCATCACCGCTGCTCGCGGACCCTCTCCGTCCGTTCGGCGCGGCTGTGCGGAAACACACTCGGCGTTCTGAGGCACCCTCACCTATGCTGGGCAAATGCCCGTAATCTCGACCGCCGCCGTCCGCCGAACCGCGCTGGGAGCCACCGGGGCCGCGGTAGCCGGAATCGGCTACGCCTCGCTGATCGAACGCAACGCGTTCATCCTGCGCGAGGCGACCATGCCGGTGCTGCCGCCCGGTTCGTCGAGCCTACGGGTGCTGCACATCAGCGATCTGCACATGATGCCAGGTCAGAAGCTCAAGCAGCAGTGGCTGCGCGAGCTGGATCGGCTGGAGCCGGACCTGGTCGTCAACACCGGCGACAACCTCTCGCACCAGAAGTCGGTGCCCGCGGTGGTTCAGTCCCTCGGCGGATTGCTCTCCCGCCCTGGCCTTTTCGTTTTCGGCAGCAACGACTACTTCGCGCCGGTGCCGAAGAACCCGCTGAAGTACTTCAAGAAGGATCACCGCCGCGTCTTCGGCGCGCCGCTGCCGTGGAAGGACCTGCGGGCGGCGTTCACCGAACGCGGCTGGCTCGACCTCACCCACGTGCGCCGCGACCTCGAGGTGGCGGGCGTCCGGATCGCCACCGCCGGCGTCGACGACCCGCACCTGCGGCGCGACCGGTACGACACGGTCGCGGGCGCCCCGAATCCCCTCGCCGATCTGCGCATCGGCCTCACCCACTCGCCCGAGCCGCGGGTGCTGGACCGCTTCGCCGACGACGGCTACGACCTGGTGCTGGCCGGCCACACCCACGGCGGCCAACTGGTGCTGCCCGGCTACGGCGCGCTGGTCACCAACTGCGGCATCGACAAGTCGCGCGTGAAGGGTCCGTCGAAGTGGGGCGAGCACACGCAGCTGCACGTCTCCGCGGGCATCGGCACCTCCCCGTGGGCGCCCTACCGCTTCTGCTGCCGCCCCGAAGCCACCCTGCTCACCCTCGTCGCCGCGCCGCCGAAGCGTCCGGCCGCCGAGAGCAATCACGGGCTTTCGACTTCGGAGACCGTCTCTCGCTGATCGCCCCTCGGCGGTACCGGCGGACGTAGTTCGTCCTCGGCCCGATCCCGGCGCCGATGAAGGTCATCAGCTCATCGTGGATCTCGGTGTCGCTGTAGGCGTGTCCGGTTTTCGTGTCGCGGACGGCCGGAGGTCGCATATATCAAGCGGCGCAAGGCTTGTCCGTGCTCACCGGGCGCGGGCCGTCCCGTGCCGACCCGGTAGGGTCGCGTGCCGAAACTTGAAACAGTCGACTAGGGGACGACTTTGAGCAGAGGATTCGACGGCCCGCACACCGAACCCGGCGTCATCGGCATGCCCGGCGCTCCGGACCATACGGTGGTGCGGGGCGGTTCGGAGTTCGGGGGTGTGCCGAATCCTCCAGCGGTTCAATCGGCTTCGCCCGTCCGATCCATGCCGCCGGGTGCGCCCGTTTTCGCGACGCAGCCTCCGTACGTCCCGGGCGGAATCACCGAGGGCGCGCAGCCTGCTGGTGGCGCGCAGCCCGCTGCGGGTTCGCAGTCCACCGCGGCATCGCAGTCCGCTGCGGGTTCGCCGGAATCCGGGCGCAGGATCGAGCCGCACATCCATACCTCGATCGAACCAACGGGAGGGGCGCTCGGCGGGCTCGCGCCCACTCGTATCGCTCCGCAGCAGAACCGCGGCGGTTGGTCGCCCACGCCGGGTGCGGTGCCGCACCTGCCTGCGGACGGGTCGGTTTCGCAGTGGACCACGGCGAACGGGTCGATTCCGCAGTGGGTGACCGAGTCTCCTCGGTCCGGGGCGGGAGGCGCGCGGGCCTGGGTCGGCGTCGGAGTCGCGGCGACGGTGTTGGCGGCGGGCGCGGCGGCGGTGGTCGTCGCGGGCGGGCCGGAGGAGGCCAGCGCGGACGGGACGCCGTCGATGGTGAGCGCGCTGACCACCTCGTCCGGTACGCGAGCCCCGGCGCGGCGGCAGGAGACGAACGCGGGGCCGCCGGTGGTTCCGGGTTACCAGGTCGTCGTCGCGCCCGAGAGCGGCGCCGCGTACGACGTGCCCGCCGACTGGACCGTCGGCGACTCCGGCGGCTTCGGCAAGCCGCCCAACGCCGTCGGCGGGAAGGGCTACGCCACCGAGGGCAAGGACTACTGCCCCGGTTCGACGCGCACCGTGGCGTTCGTCACCGGTTCGGACAACACCGATACCGTCCGCGCCGCAACCGAACTCGGCACGAAGACGGCGAAGATCGCCTACCCGAACGCGCCCGGCGGCGGCATCCCCGGCGCACCGCAGCCACTGGACTCCCTCGACGGCGCCCAGCACGGCACGTTCGTCGAGACCAGGGGCGCCATCACCGACGCGAAGCCCGGCTGCGCCACCGAGTACTCGGTGTACACCTTCGCCACCGGCGCCGACATCGGCAGCTTCGTCATGGTGATCGCGGCCGACACCGGCGTCCCGAACGCCGTCGACGCCGAGACCGCCAAGCGGATCTTCCGCAGCGTTCGCACCTACGAAAGCTGATTGACCTGCCGGTTTAACGTCTGGACCTTCCCTGTTGTAAGCTACTCCAGGTTCGCTTCACGGGGTGTGGCGCAGCTTGGTAGCGCGCTTCGTTCGGGACGAAGAGGTCGCAGGTTCAAATCCTGTCACCCCGACTCGTGTGGTTGAGACACGATAGAGGCCCTGACCAGTTCGCTGGTCAGGGCCTCTGTTTTATCTGCCGACCGATACAGCTTCCCGGGTTTCGAGCCTTTCCGCAGGAGAGGTTGCACTGTGGCGTCGTCGGGCGACGTCTGCGCCCCCAACGGGGACGACGAGTCAGATCACGGTCGTTCGGCTGCGCTCCAATGCGGCGAGCACTCCACGCGCGGCACGCTCTCCTGATTCGACCGCACCATCGATATATCCCGCCCAGCGGGTCGCGGTCTCGGTGCCCGCCCAGTGCAGCGGTCCGATCGGGGTGCGCAGCGCGGGGCCGAAGCGGGTGAGGGTGGACGGTGTCGCGAAAGCTCCGTAGCAGCCGCGGCTGTACTCCTCCTCGGCCCAGTCACGTTCGCGGTACGCGATCGGGTCGGCCGCCGCGGGGCCGAAATAGCCGACGAGGTCTTTCAGTACCTGCGCTCGGCGCGCTTCGGGATCCAACCGGGACGCGGCGTCGGCGTGCTTGCCTTCGAAGAAGCCGACCAGCACGCCGGGCGCGCCGTCCGGCGGGGTGTTGTCGAAGACCGTGCCGACCGGCCGCGTATCGCTGTTGGCCTGGCCGCTGAAACCTTGCGCCCGCCAGAACGGTTCCCGATACGCGACATTGAACTTGATGACCCGCCCCATCGGCATGCGCTGGACCAGCTGATCGCGCCCACCGGGCAGCCCGGGCAGGTACCGGATTCGCGCGGCGAGCGGCGGCGGCACCGCGATCACCGCCCGTCGCGCCCGCACAACCGTGCGACCGGCCGAGATCCGCAACTCGTCGTCGCTCCAGGTCAGATCCGTCACCGGGGCGTCGAGGACGACCCGCTCGCCGAGCTCCGCGGCCAGCTCGAGCGCGATCCGCTGACTGCCGCCGACCACGCGGTCCTGCTGCGCGCCGCCGTCGGTATTGATCAGCGCGTCGAGCCCGCCCGCCGCTCCGACGTAGAACGCGGCCCACAGCGCGGACATGTCCTCCGGCTCGGCGGAGAACACCGCCTCGGTGACCAACCGCAGGAAGGCGCGTCCCGTCGGCGTGTAGGCGTGCCTGTTCACCCAGGTCGCGAAGGTCTGGCTGTCCAGCTTGTCGGCCTGCTCGGCGAGCCACGGGTCGCGTTCGGCGACCGCGCGCGCGACCCGATCCAGCCGCAGCTGCGCCTGTCCGATGTCGGCCAGCGCGAGCGGGTTCAGCTTGGGAATCCGGCCGCTGAAGATCGAACGCTTGCCGCCGAACTCGCCGATGTTCTGTCCGGCGACATGGGTCGGGAACGTGGACAGCCCGAGTTCGGCGATCAAGCCGAGCACCCGATCCTGACCCGGACCGACCCACTGCCCGCCCATCTCGATCGGAATGCCGTCGAGCAGATCTTCGTTGAGCAGCCGTCCGCCGACTCGGTCCCGCGCCTCCAGGACCAGCACCTCCTTTCCGGCCCGGACCAGCTCGCGAGCGGCAACCAGCCCCGCCACGCCCGCGCCGACGACTACGACGTCCGCCGATTGCACCATCTCGACCTGCTTCCATACACGGTGTATTCGAGATTCAATGTGTATGTGATATCCCTGTCGTATGGAGCCTGTCAAGACCATGCGGGACAAGTACGCCGAGAACACGCGCCAGACGTTGCTCGACACCGGGCGGCGGCTGTTCGCCGAGCGCGACTACGCCAAGCTCTCGGCCGAAGAGCTGGTCCGGACCGCCGGGCTCACCCGAGGCGCGCTCTACCACCACTTCGACGGCAAGCGCGGGCTCTTCGAGGCCGTCTTCGACGAGCTGGAAAGCCAAGCGGCGCAACGCATTCGCGAGGCGACAGCGGCGGGCTCGGATCCGCTCGACCAAGCCGAGCGCGGCATCGGCGCGTTTCTGGACGTCTGCGCCGACCCCGACTACCGCAAGATCGTCCTGATGGACGGCCCCATCGCCCTCGGCTGGCAGCGCTGGCGCGAGCTCGATCGGCAGCATCTCGGCGGCCTGGTGCTCGACGCCGTCCGCACCCTCCTGGCCGACCAGCTGATCAAGCCCTACCCCGCCGAACTGCTCGCCAGCGCCCTCTACGGCGCCCTCACCGAACTCTCCCTCACCCTCACCGAGGTAGACGACGGCCGCCCCCGAGCCACCGAACTCATGCGCGACCTGATCGAAGGCCTGCGATAGCGCGCTGATCGCGCGAGATCGCTTTCGAGACAGGGGCTACAGCGAGGCGGTATAGTTCGTGGCGTCACTTCGGTGATGCCGAGAGGGTGGAGCGCCGCTTCCGACGACGCCCCACCCGGGTGGGTTACCTAGCCCGCACTCGGCGGACCAGAGAGAGCGCCCCGGCGGTCACGACAGCTGCTATGCACAGGATGCCGTAATCGACCGGGGCCTTGCTCTTCTTCCGGCGATGCTTCGCCATTCCCCACCACCTCCTTTCTGGGCGCGGTGTCTGGACCAGAGTCCACCGCCCCTCGACGGGAGGTGTGCACACCTTATGCGATGTGCTCGGTCAAATGTCCTGTCGCGCAGCATGTCCGGCGGAATGTAGGGATTCGTCGGCGCGTCGCATTGGCGCGTCGCGAGCTTCTCGAGCTCCGAGCGGCGCTGCGGATGGATGTGCCGCGGCGAACTTCGCTTCGGCCGCACCGATCCAGAGTGGGCGGTGAGGAGACGCTTACCGCTTGATAACTTGCGGACACATGGTGGAAACGGGAGGTCCATAGCGTATACACGCATGTCGACAAGGGTGGCCACGACGGCTGATGCGGCGGGACGGCCGTTGCGGGACGTGGTTTATGCGGCGTTGCGCGATGAGCTGATGAACGGTGACATCAAGTTCGGGGAGCGGCTCACCGAGCCGAAACTGTCCGCGCGCTTCGGTATTTCGCGTACTCCGATTCGTGAAGCGCTCACCGTGCTCTGCTCGGACGGTCTGTTGCGTCGGGAGGAGTACGGGTTCAGCCCGGTGCGGCCGAGCATTCCGCTCATTCGCGATCTGTACGAGTTGCGAATCACGTTGGAGCTCGGCGGTATTCAACGCGCCATCAGCAATCCGGCGGTGCGCCACGATCACGCCTTGTTGGAGGCGGAGCGGGCGAGCTGGCTCGAACTCCAGGCCGATCCGCCGGAGCAGGAACCGGGTTTCGTGGTGCGCGACGAGGAATTCCACGTCACGCTGCTCACCGCGGCGGGCAACGCCGAATTGGTGCGCGCGCTGCAATCGGTGAACTCCCGCATCCGGCACGTGCGCATGTACGACTTCATGGTCAACAACCGGATCGAGACCACGATCACCGAGCATCTCGCGATCCTCGACGCGGTGCTGGCCGACGACCTGCCGCTGGCGTATCGCCTGCTGCACACCCATATCGGGGAATCACTGGACGTCGTCCTGGAGCGGGTCACCCGCGCCATCGCGGCGATGTCGATGGCAACTGAATAAGGAGTACACGGTGGAGTTCGACACTGTGCTCGTCGCGAATCGCGGCGAGATCGCGGGCCGGGTACTGCGCACCGCGAAGATGCTCGGCCTGAAGACCGTCGCCGTCTACTCCGACGCCGACGCCGCCGCGCCGCACGTGGCGGCCGCCGACGCCGCGGTCCGGCTCGGCCCGGCCCAGGCGGCCGAGTCGTATCTGCGCGCCGACCTGGTGATCGAGGCGGCGCAGGCGACCGGCGCTGGCGCGATCCATCCCGGCTACGGATTCCTCTCGGAGAACGCGGATTTCGCCGCCGCGGTAGCCGACGCCGGTATCGCGTTCGTCGGCCCGACGCCGGAGCAGCTGCGGATCTTCGGCGACAAGCACACCGCGCGCGAGGCCGCGAAACGTGTCGGCGTGCCGTTGATTCCAGGCAGCGGCCTGCTGGAGTCGGCCGATCACGCGGTCGCCGAGGCGGAGCTGATCGGGTTTCCGGTGATGCTCAAGGCCGTCGGTGGCGGTGGCGGTATCGGCATGCAGAGCTGTTTCACCGCGGACGAACTCCGCGCGGCCTACCTGCGGGTCCAGCGACTCGCCGCGACGAACTTCGCCTCGACGGGTGTCTTCCTCGAGCGTTTCGTGGCACGCGCGCGGCACGTCGAGGTGCAGCTTTTCGGCGACGGGCACGGCAGGGTGGTCAGCCTCGGCACCAGGGACTGCTCACTACAGCGCCGCAATCAGAAGGTGATCGAGGAAGCGCCCGCGCCTGGCATCAACCCAAAGCTGGCCGACCAATTGCTTTCCGCCTCACGAGAATTGGCCAAGTCGGTCGACTACCGCTCGGCGGGCACGGTCGAGTTCGTCTACGACGCCGAACGCGGCGCTGCTTCGTTCTTGGAGATGAACACCCGGCTCCAGGTCGAACACCCTGTCACCGAGGCGATCACGGGCGTGGACCTGGTCGAATGGATGCTGCGGCTGGCGGGCGGCGACGCCACGATGCTGGACGCACTGCCGGAAACCGGTCCCGCCCAATCGGGTTGGGCCGTCGAGGCCCGCGTCTACGCCGAGGACCCCGGTCAGGACTACCGGCCGAGCGCCGGACTGATCACGGCCGCCGAATTCCCCATCGGCGCGCGCGTCGACACCTGGGTGGGCACCGGCACCGAGGTGAGCCCGTACTACGACCCGTTGCTGGCCAAGGTGATCACCGCGGGCCCCACCCGCGACGCTGCCTTCACCGGTTTGGCCGACGCCCTCGCCGAGACCCGGATCCACGGCGTCCAGACGAACCTCGCCCAATTGCACGCCGCGGCTACGGATCCGCGGGTCCTGACGACTTCTCACGTCACGAGCACGCTCGCCGACATCCGCCCCACCGCACCACGCATCGACGTGCTGCGCGGCGGCACCATGACCACCATCCAGGATCGTCCCGGCCGAATCGGCTTGTGGGAGGTCGGAATCCCGCCATCCGGCCCGATGGACGACCTCTCCTTCACCCTGGCCAACGCCGCCGTCGGCAACCCGGAGGGCGTCCCAGCCCTGGAGTGCACGCTGAACGGTCCGAGGCTGCGCTTCGCCGCCACCACCGTGGTCTGCGTGACCGGCGCGGACGCACCGATCACCGTCGACGACGAGCCCGCGCCGATGTGGGAACCGATCACGATCCCCGCCGGTTCGGTGCTGGACATCGGCGCACCGCACGACGCGGGCCTGCGCACCTATCTCGCCGTGCGCGGCGGCATCGACGCCCCGCTCTACCACGGCAGCGCGTCCACGTTCACCCTCGGCGGGTTCGGTGGCACCACGGGCAAAGCCGTTGCGGCGGGCGATGTTCTGCACATCGTCGCCGACCGCGCGGGCTTGACCGAGCCTGCTCCGGCGCCAACGCGGCCGGAGTTCACCCACGAGTGGCAGCTGGCCGTCGGCATCGGCCCGCAGACCGCCCCCGCCTACTTCACCGACGCGGACATGGAGCAGTTCGCGGCGCACCCGTGGCGGGTCGGCAGCCACGCCAACCGCACCGGCATCCGGCTCGAGGGCCCGAAGCCGACCTGGTCGCGGGCCGACGGCGGCGACGCGGGTCTGCACCCGTCGAACCTGCACGACAACCCCTACAGCGTCGGCGCGCTCAACGTCTCGGGCGACACCCCCATCCTGCTCGGCCCGGACGGACCGAGCCTCGGCGGTTTCGCCTGCCCGATCACCGTGATCTCGGCGCACCGGTGGAAGCTCGGCCAGCTCCGGCCCGGCGACACCGTACGGTTCGTGCCCGTGGACGACGCCGAGGCCACCGCGCTGCGCCGTTCCGACAACCGCCGCGCGCAAGCGACGGTTTCGGCCACCAGCGACGCTCTGGGCGATCGCGGCGTCCTCGGCACGGCTCCCGGGGACGAAGACCGACCTCGGGTGGCGTACCTGCGCGGCGGCGACGACAACATCCTCGTCGAATACGGCGAGATGGTGCTGGACCTGGGTCTGCGCATGCGGGTGCACGCGCTCACCGAGGCGTTGTTCGCGGCCGGTCTGCCCGGCATCGTGGACGTGACGCCCGGTGTCCGTTCGCTGCACATCCACTTCGATCCGGAGGTGCTCGCCCAGCACCGTTTGCTCGGCACGCTGGTCGAGCTGGAAGCGGAACTGCCCGCCACCCACGATCTCGTGGTGCCCAGCCGCACCATCCGGCTGCCGCTCTCCTTCGACGACCCCTCCATCGCCGAAGCGATCGACCGCTATCGCAGCGGCGTCCGCGACACTGCGCCGTGGCTGCCGTCGAACGTCGAATTCATCAGGCGCATCAACGGACTCGACAGCGTCGAGCAGGTGCGCGACACCGTGTTCGACGCCGAGTACCTGGTGCTCGGCCTCGGCGACGTGTATCTCGGTGCGCCGCTTGCGGTTCCGCTCGATCCGCGACACCGCCTGGTAACCACCAAGTACAACCCGGCCCGCACCTGGACCCCCTCCGACGCGGTCGGCATCGGCGGCAAGTACCTGTGCGTGTACGGCATGGCCTCCCCCGGCGGCTACCAACTGATCGGCCGGACCGTGCCGATCTGGTCCAGCTATCGGCAGTCCGCGCCCTTCGAGCCGGGCACCCCGTGGCTGTTCCGGTTCTTCGACCGCATCGTCTGGGAGCCGGTGAGCCCCGAGGAACTGCTCGAGCATCGCGCGGCGGCGGCCGCGGGCCGGTTCGACGCCGAGGTGAGCGAAGGGACTTTCGCGCTGGCCGATCATCTGCGCTTCCTCGCCGAAAACGCCGAATCCATCGCGGAATTCGAGACGAAGCAGACGGCGGCGTTCGAGGTGGAGAAGCGGGCGTGGCACGCGGCGGGCGAATTCGAGCGCACGGCAACCGAACCGGAGCGGCTCGAAGCCGTCGCGGACCCGTTGGCCGGGCTGCCCGCCGACGCGACCGTGGTGACGGCGCCGATGATCGGCAATGTGTGGCGTGTCGAGGTCGAGGAGGGGCAGCGGCTCGAGGCGGGCGCGCCGGTCGCCATTCTGGAGGCCATGAAGCTGGAGCTGCCCGTGCACAGCCCTGGTGCGGGCACGGTGCTCAGGGTGTTGACCGCGCCGGGCGCCAAGGTGGCCCCCGGTACCCCGCTGGCAGTGATCGGAGTGGACGAATGACCGCAGGCGTCGTCGGTATCCAGCAGGATTCGCCCACCGCGCGGGTCGCGGCCGCGTACCGGCGCATCGCCGAGGTGGACCGCCCCGAGGTGTGGATCACGCTGCGCCCCGAGCACGAGACCGCCGCCGACGCCGCCGAGGTGGAGCGGCGGCTGGCGGCGGGCGAGGCACTGCCGCTGGCCGGGCAACTGGTCGCGGTCAAGGACAACATCGACGTGGCGGGACTGCCCACCACCGCCGCCTGTCCCGAATTCGCCTACACCGCAACGGTTACCGCTACGTCGGTGGCGCGACTGCAAGCCGCGGGCGCCATCGTGCTCGGCAAGACGAACCTGGACCAGTTCGCCACCGGCCTGGTCGGCACCCGGAGCCCGTACGGCGCGGTGCGGCATGCCGAGCATCCCGAGCTGATCTCCGGCGGCTCGTCCTCGGGTTCGGCGGTCGCGGTCGCGCTCGGCCTCGCCGACATCGGCGTCGGCACCGACACGGCCGGATCGGGCCGGGTGCCCGCCGCGCTGCACGGCATCGTCGGCATCAAGGCGACCCTGGGGATCATTCCGGCGCACGGCGTCGTCCCGGCCTGCGCCGACTACGACGCCGTCACGGTGTTCGCCGCGGACCTCGACAAGGCGGTCGCCGCGGCGGCCGTGATGGCGGGTCCGGAAGCGGACGATCCGCGCAGTCGCGACTGGCCCGCCGATGTGCGGCTCGCCGCGCCGCAGTCCCCGCGCGTCGCGGTGCCGCGGGCCGCGGATCTCGCCGCACTGAGCGACGAATACTGTGACGCCTTCACCAGAACCGTTGCCGCCGTGGTCGATTCCGGAATAGAGACGGTCGAGCTGGACATCTCGCCGCTGCTGGAGGCGGCGCTGCTGCTCTACGACGGCGCGATCGTCGCGGAACGCTATGCGGCGGTGGGGCGGTTCCTGGCGACCGGTCCTGCGGGTGCGGATCCCACGGTGGCGGCCATCATCGGCGCGGCCGAGTCCACCACCGGCCCTGGCTTCGCCGCCGACCTCGACACGCTGACCCGCACCCGCGCGAGAACCGCGCTGCTGCTGCGGGACTGCGACGCGCTGCTGCTGCCGACCACCACCGAACACCCGAGTATCGCCGCGGTGCAGGCGGATCCGATCGGCATCAACCGCCGCATGGGCACCTACACGAACTTCTGCAACCTGCTGGACATGGCGGCCGTCGCCGTTCCCGGCCAACCGACCGCGGCGGGCACTCCCTTCGGCGTGATGGTGGTGACGCCGGCCTTCGGCGACCAGGTCGCGATCGACATCGCCGCCCGCATCGGCGGACTCGCGCACGCGCCGCTGCTGGTCGAGGACGGGGTGCAGCTCGCCGTGTTCGGCGCGCACCTGCGTGGCCAGCCGCTGCACTGGCAGCTCGAGCGGATCGGCGCCCGGTTCGCCGGTGAGATCTCCACCACCGACGCCTATCGGCTGACCGCCCTCGACACCGTTCCCGCCAAGCCGGGACTGGTCAGGCACGGCGCTGGCCTCGGCGCGCCGATTCTCGGCGAGTTGTTCACCGTCTCGCGCGCCGCGCTCGGCGGCTTCCTGGCGGAACTGCCCCCGCCCATGGCGTTGACCAGCATCGAACTCGCCGACGGACGGTCCGTGGTCGGTTTCGCCTGCACCTACGATGCGGCCCTGACCGCCACCGACATCACCGAGTTCGGCGGCTGGAAGGCGTATCTGAACGGCGCGAACTGACCACCCGCGCTCCTCCGATGGCCCGGCAGCCCACCCGCTGCCGGGCCATCGGCGTTCTGCGTGTCCACGGATTCAGACATTTGTACTAGACAAACGTGCAACTCCTCTGTTAGACATTTGTCTAAGACATTCGAGCCAGGAGTAGCCGACATGAGCATCACCCCCACCACCAACTCCCTCCGCGTGCTGATCAGCGGCGGCGGCATCGGCGGCAATGCCGTTGCGCTGCAACTGCTCCGCGCGGGTATCCGCGCCACCGTCGTCGAGCGGGCCGCCGCGCCGCGCCCCGGCGGGCAGGCGGTGGACCTGCGCGGACCCAGTCGAGAGGTCGCCGAGCGAATGGGACTGATGCCGGGCATCGAGGCCCGACAGCTCGACGAACGCGGCATGCTCTACCTCGACGACGCGGGCCGCGAGGAATTGCGCATGCCCGCAGAGCTTTTCGACGGCAAGGGCGGCGTCGCCGAAATCGAGATCACCAGGGGCGATCTGAACCAGGTCCTGCTCGACGCGCTCGCGGCGGCGGGTGGTGTCGACTACCGCTACGGCGAGTGGATCACCGAGATCGGCCAGGACGCGGACGGTGTCGAGGTCACCTTCGCCTCGGGCGCCGTCGAGCGCTTCGACATCGTGATCGGCGCCGACGGATTGCATTCCGCGACAAGGCGATTGGCGTTCGGGCCGGACGAGGACTTCGCCACCTACCTGGGCGGATACATGTCGTTCTTCACCATGCCGACGCCGAAAGGCACCGAACCGCATTGGTTCTCGATGCATTCACTGGTCGGCGCGACCGGCATCGGACTGCGCCCCGATGCCGACCCGTCGACGTGCAAGGCGATCGTCATGCTGCGCGGCGACGCCGATCCGACGCTGCGCCGCGATGTCGCGGCGCAACAGCGACTCATCAGTGAGCGGCTCGCGGGCGGCGGCTGGCATTCGGCCGCCATCACGGCGGCGATGACCGAGGCCGAGGACTTCTACTTCGACGAACTGGCCCGCATCGACATGCCGAGCTGGATCCGCGGCCGCGTCGCCCTGCTCGGCGACGCCGGATACTGCGGTTCGCCGCTGACCGGGCAGGGCACCGCCATGGCGCTGGTCGGCGCCTACGTGCTTGCCGGTGAGATCGCCTCGCGCGCAAACGATCCGGAACGTGCACTGGTTCGCTACGAGGAGGTGCTTCGCCCCTTCGTCGTCAAGGCCCAGGAGCTGCCGCCCGGTGGTCTGCGTGCGATGACCCCGAAGACCCGGCTCGGCATCCGTGCGGGGCGCGCGGTGTCGCGATTGATGACCGCCAAGGTGATGAAGCCGCTGATGATGCGGATGCTCACCGCGACCGAGTCCTACGAACTCCCCGATTATGCGACGCAGCCGGACGCAGTCCGCCAATAGCCCCGCATGGCCGGAGCGAAGGCGGAGGTACGCGTATCCGACACAGCCGGACGCAGTCCGTCGCTAGCCCGCGCATGGCCGGAGCGAAGCGTCTAGCGAACCGGCACACCGAGTTCCGCGAGCAGACCTTCGACCCGCCGACCCACGTCGTCCCGGATGGGTCGCACGTCCTCGAGTTCCAATCCGGCCGGGTCCTCGATGATCCACTCCAGGTAGCGCGGGCCCGGCACCAGCGGGCAGGTGTCCCCGCAACCCATCGTGACGATCACGTCGGCGGCGCGAACGATCTCCTCGGTCCACGGTTTCGGATACTCGCCCGAGATATCGATACCGATCTCGGCCATCGCGTCGACGGCGGCCGGATTGAGCCGCGAACTCGGCTCCGAGCCGCCCGACCACGCCACCGCACGGCCCCGAGCGAGATGGGTGAAGATGCCGAGGGCGATCTGGGAACGGCCCGCGTTGTGCGTGCACAAGAACAGGACGGTCGGACGCGGTTGCGCCACTTTGCCTTCCAGCTTCGCCTTGGCGTCCAGCTGCTGGCGGGCGAACTTCTCCGCAAGGGTCGGCAGATACAGCGTCACCGTGGCGCGCGCGAGGAACTCCTCGTACGACGAAAATAGGTAGGCGACAACGGTTTCGGGCGTGAACATGGTGGCGAACTCGTCGAGCAGCCGCTTTTCGGCGGCATTCAACTGTGTCTCGTGATCGAGGGCCAGCAGGCGATAGGCAGGCCCCGTCGGTGTGACCGAGCGTTCCATCCATCCAGCGTGACAGCCGCGTGTTCGACGCCGCAAACGAACTTACCGTGAACGCGATTCACTGAGGTGACAACGATGGGGCGGGCCGGTTACCCCTCGTGAACCGGCCCGCCCATACCTTCGGGTGGGACTCCTGGCCTGCGACCGGACGGTTACCTTCGGCAGGGGGCGATCCTCCTTCGCCCACCAGCTCCAGGAAGAGCCGTCGATGGCGCCGCCGGAGGAGATCCGGCCGGGTCGGTCACCCCTCGTGGACCGACCCGGCCGGGTTGTATCCCCGGGGCCCGACCTGTCACCCCTCGTGGACAGGTCGAGCCCGGTTCCCCACCCCCGGTGGTGGCTTGTTCCCCCTTCCCCCTGGTTACTGGCAGTACTCGAACGTGCCGAGTTCGGTACGGCCGTCCTTGATCAGGTATCCGGTCGCGGCGAGATCGGCACTGGCGACCGGGTTCTCCCCGTCCGGCGCCAGCCACTCGACCTGCTGCACGACCTGGTAGGCGTTCGGGTCGTTGCGCAGCACCTTTACCTCGGTGTCGTCCATCTCGGCGGGCTTGGTGTCGGTGGCCTTGCCCGTCTCCCACTCCCCCGCGCTGGCCAGCGTGTGCTGGGCGGCGTCGTAGACGAGGGTGCGGTACCGGATCTGCTGGTGCTCGCCGGGGCGGTAGCCGGGCTGCGCGTAGACGATCGGGGCGGCGATCTCGATCTCGATCCGGTCGTCCTTGTGGGTGCAGGTCGCCTGACCGGTGAGCGCGACGCCGGGGACTCCGGTGTCGGCCGAGGCGGCGCCCGCGCCGAACACGAGCGCGGCGGTGGTGGTGGAGAGAGCGAGGGCGGTGCGCAGCTTGCCGATCATCGTCTGTGCGTCCTTCGTGAGGTCCGGTTTCCGGTCGAACCGGTGTTGACACAAACAATGCGGCCCGCGTCTTGCCGCGCCCTTAAGAACACCTTGTATGGGCGAAGTGCCTGGTAGATCCGGATTTGCTAACACTTCCCCGCCGCGCGAGCGATGATGGAATCGTTGCGATCGATGATTGGAGCGACGATGGAAACCGTGGTGGTCTGGATCCTTGCCGCAGTGCTGTACTGGTGGGGTCTGCTGTAGTGAAGCAACCTGGCCGTGCACCGGCCAGGTCCATCCATCGGACTCGATCCGCCGCCCGTCGGCGATCGGGAACCTCGCTTCGGGGGCAGTACCGCTTCCGCCGCCCCAAGAGCGAACGATCACGCCCAAGTCCGGTCTCCCTCGGCACGACGGTTCGCGCTCATGGCTCCAGATACAGGCGCTCACAAGGCAGGCGCGGTATGCCGTCGGCCGACCGCACCGTGGCCGTATGTCCTGGACGAACTCCCGGTCGACGCGACAACCGTTGTGGCAGAACGCGAATGGTGCGCACCCTACGGGTGCGCACCATTCTCCGCGATCCTTCGGACGCTCGGCTTCTGTTGGCGGTTCGGCGGTAGCTCAGCTTCCCTTTTCGCGGATCGACTGTTGCTCAGCGTGTTTCGGCGAGCACTTCGGCGTCCTCGTCCGATCCGAGGACCGGCGCGTCCGGGTCTTTGCGTTCGCGAAGGAGGACCAGAGAGAGGGCGGCGGCGCAGAGGACCGAGCAGGCGGCGACGATGAAGGTGGTCGACATGCCGGAGGTGAAGGCGTCGCGGGCTGCGGCGGCCAGGCCGGTGTCGCCGGTGGCGGTGCTGATGGCGAGTGCGTCGGAGATGGACTCACGGCCGGATTCCGGTGCGTCGGCGGGCATTGCGTCGGAGTAGGTGCTCGACAGCACCGCGCCGAGCACGGCGACGCCGAGGGCGGCGCCCGCCTGCTGGATGGTGTCGTTGAGCGCGGAGCCGACGCCGGCGTGTTCGCCGGGCACCGCGCCCATCAGCGCGCCGATCGTGGCGGGCATGGCGAGACCGAAGCCGCTGCCCATGACGGCCATCGCGAGTGCGGGCAGCCAGAAGCTCGAGGTGGGCTCCAGCAGGGTGAGCAGTCCGAAGCCCGCTGCGGTCACGGTCAGGCCGACCGCGGTGATGCTGCGGTTGCCGACCTTGCTCGCCAGGGTGGCGCCGAGTCCGTTGAAGGCCAGCACGGCCACGGCCATCGGGGTGAACGCGAAGGCGGTCTCGGTCGGCGTGTACTCCAGCACGAACTGCAGGTACTGGGTGAGCGCGAGCAGCAGTCCGCCGTTGGCGAAGGTGAGCAGCACCAGCGAGAAGCTCGATCCGGTGAAGACGCGGTTGCGGAACAGCCCGAGCGGCACCATCGGCGAATCGGTGGTCAGTTCGCGAATCACGAAGCCCGCCAAGCAGATCACGGCGACGGCGCCCGCGGTCATGGTGCCGCTGTCGGTGAGGCCGTGCGTGGGAACCATGATGATCGTCCAGACCAGCGCGGTCATGCCGACGACGGACAGCACCATGCCCGGCAGATCCGGCTTGCGCCACGGACCCTTCGACTCCGGCATCAGCACGATCGCGGCCACGATCGCAAGCACCACGATCGGCACGTTGAGCACGAACACCGAACCCCACCAGAAGTGATCGAGCAGCAGCCCGCCGGTCACCGGCCCGCCGACCATGCCGACCACCGCCACCGCGCTCCACGCCGCGATCGCCTTGGGTCGCTCGTCCTCGTCGAAGACGGTGATCAGGATCGACAGGGTGCTCGGCATGATGAGCGCGCCGCCGATGCCCATCACCACCCGGCCCGCGATCAGCAGTTCGGGCGTCGTCGCGAAGGCCGCCAGGACCGAGGCGGCGCCGAACAGCGCGAGTCCGACGATCATCACCAGCCTGCGGCCGAACTTGTCGGACAGGCTGCCCGAGGTGAGCAGCAGCCCGGCGAACACCAGGATGTAGGAGTCGATGATCCACTGGATGTCCTGGGCGCTCGCGCCGAGGTCGGTGGCGATCTGCGGGATGGCCACGTTCAACACCATGTTGTCGATGACCAGCACCAGTGTGCTCAGGCACAGCACGATCAGGATCAGCCAGCGCCGCGGGTCGCGGCTGGTCGCGGTCGCCTCCGCGAGGTCGGTCGTTTTCATCGGGAGCCCTTTCGAGTAGCCGTTCCGTACGGCGTGCGTTCTGCCGAACACTGTACGGTCACCGAACACTGTTCGCAATAGCGAACGTCGTGTGATCGAGCGAACGCCGTGCGAGCACGCGCTACGCTGACCGAAGGACCGAGGAGGAACGCAGATGGATGCCGACGACGGCGAGATCCAATCCGTATGGACGCGGCCGCAGCGGCGCAAGCGCGATCAGCCCGCGCTGACCCGCGCGCAGATCGTCGCCGCGGCGATCGAGCTGCTGGCCAGCGAGGGCACCGAAGCGCTGAGCATGCGCAAGCTCGGCGCGAAACTGAACGCGGGGGCGACCTCGCTCTACACGCACGTCGCCAACAAGGACGAGATCATCGAGCTGGCCGCCGATCAGGTGATCGGCGAGCTGACCGTCCCCGACCCCGCGCACCCCGGCGGCTGGCGTGCCGCCATGCGGGAGTACGCGACGGAGCTGCGCGGGCTGATCCTGCGCAACCCGTGGCTCGCCGCGGTGTTCGGCGAGATCGGCACCCTGTACCTGGGGCCGAACATGATGCGCTCCTGCGAGGGCGTTCTCGCGGTGCTCGAATCCGCCGGATTCGACGAGGAGCGCGCGGACAACGCGATGAACGTGCTGTTCGGCTACGTCGTGGGAATCACCTCGGCGGAAGCGGCCTCGCTCGCAGTGATCCGGCGCAGCGGGCTCGATGCCGCGGATTGGCTCGGCAAGATGCTGGCGGCGGGCGAGGCCGCGTCCCGGAACTACCCCCGGCTGCACAGGCGCTACACGTCCAAGGCGGACTCCGCGGACGTGCGGATGCCGGCAGACACCTTCGCTCAGCAGGTCGAGATCATTCTCGACGGCTTGGATCCCGCGCTCCGCGGCTGCGGCTGATCGCGAGAACCGCTGCGGGAGAACGCAAAAGGCGCGCACCTGTGCGGTGCGCGCCCTTGCGTGCGCGAAACGTCAGCCCTGCGCGGGCGGCGGGGTGGAACCGTTGCCGTTCAGCCCGGCACGCACGCCCTCCTCGACGCGCTTGCCGAGATCCGCGTCCACGTTCTTCCAGTACTCGAAGACCCGCGACAACACCGGTTCCCGGACACCGCCGAGGACGTGCCCGACGATGTTGTCCACCAACCGATCACGCTGCTCGTCGTCGTACACCTCGCGAACGAGGGTGCCCGCCTGGGTGAAATCGCCGTCCTCCGCGTGCTTGACGTACCCGGCGCGCACCATGGTCGGATCGAAGTCCCAGATGCCGCTGTCGCCCGCGCGTTCCGGGTCGGCGTGCGGGCCGCCGAACGAATTCGGCGCGTACACCGGCACACTCGCGTCGTTATAGTCGTAGCGCATGGCGCCCTCCTTGGAGTAGGAGTTCACCTCCGCCGCCCGCGCCCGGTTCGGCGGCAGCTGTGCGTAGTTGGTCCCGATGCGGTAGCGGTGCGCGTCCGCGTAGGCGAACACGCGGCCGAGCAGCATCTTGTCCGGCGAGAAGCCGATGCCGGGAACGACATTCGACGGCTCGAACGCGGCCTGCTCGATGTCGACGAAGTAGTTGCCCGGGTTCCGGTTCAGCGTCCACTTGCCGATCTCGATCAGCGGGTAGTCCTTGTGCGACCACACCTTGGTCAGGTCGAACGGGTTGAAGCGGTAGCCCTCGGCCTCGGCCACCGGCATGACCTGCACGTACAGCGTCCAGCTCGGGAAGTCGCCGCGCTCGATCGCCTCCCACAGGTCCTTGCGGTGATAATCGGCGTCCGCGCCCGCGATACGGTCGGCCTCGGCCTGGGTGAGGTTTTCGATGCCCTGATCGGTCTTGAAGTGGTACTTCACCCAGAAGCGCGCACCGGCGGCGTTGATCCACTGGTAGGTGTGCGAACCGTAGCCGTTCATGTGCCGGTAGGTCTTCGGGATGCCGCGATCGCCCATCAGCCAGGTCACCTGGTGCGCGGTCTCGGGGCGCAGGGTCCAGAAGTCCCACTGCATGTTGTGATCGCGAAGTCCGTTGCCCGGCAAGCGCTTCTGCGAGCGGATGAAGTCCGGGAACTTGATCGGATCCTTGATGAAGAAGATCGGGGTGTTGTTGCCGACGAGGTCGTAGTTGCCGTCCTCGGTGTAGAACTTCACCGCGAAACCGCGCGGGTCGCGCCAGGTGTCCGGACTGCCCTGCTCACCCGCGACGGTGGAGAACCGGACCAGCGACTCGGTGCGCGCGCCGGGCTGGAACAGCTTGGCCTTGGTGTACTCGCTGACGTCGTTGGTGACGACCAGCTCGCCGTAGGCGCCCGCGCCCTTGGCGTGCACGATCCGCTCCGGCACCCGCTCCCTGTTGAACTGGGCGAGCTTCTCGATCAGGTAGTGGTCGTGCAGCAGGATCGGTCCCTGCGCGCCCGCGGTGAGCGATTCGTTGTCGCTCTCGACCGGGATTCCGGTGTTGGTGGTTGTCGGCTTGGTCATTCGAAGCCTCCTTCGCAGATGGGCGTCGTCCGGGGACGGGCAGAGCCCCGGCTGTCTTCGGTGGGCGGAGCTCAGTCCGTCCCGTCGGGCTGCCGCTCCCGTGAGCCGCAGGTCGGGCATAGGCCCCAGAACACGACCTCGGCCTCGTCGACCACGAAACCGTGATCGTTCGACGGTTGCAGGCACGGGGCACTGCCGACGGCACAGTCGATGTCGACGACCGTGCCGCAGCTCCGGCACACCAGGTGATGGTGGTTGTCGCCGATCCGGGTCTCGTACCGCGCTGGCGAGCCCGCCGGTTCGATGCGCCGCAGGATTCCGGCGCGCACGCAGGCGTTGAGCACGTCGTAGACGGCCTGCGTCGACACCGCACCCAGGGTCTTCCGGACCGTGGCGGCCACCCGATCGGCGTCCGAATGCGGCACGGCCGCGACCGCGTCCAGCACCGCGACCCGCGGGGCTGTTACCCGCAGGCCTGCCGCTCGCAGCAAGGCGCGAGGGTCGGAGTGGTTGGTGTGCATGAACCCATGATGCAGACTTTTCTGGAATGAGTCAAGAAATTGATGCATTCCAATTAGTCCGGGAAGTCCCGGCCGAAGGCGTCCCCCACACCGTCAGACCGACTGAACGTCACCTTCAATCGAAATAGGCCCGCAGGGGGTGGAGTGAGAGAAGGTGGCCGCCAGTCGGACGGGGCCGCTGGTGGTCACCTTCAGTCGGAATAGGCGCGCGCGGGGGGGAGCGAGAGAAGGTGGACGCCAGTCGGACGGGGTCACTGGTGGTCGCCTTCGGTCGGAACACGCCCGCGCGTATAGGACGGCTCAGCGCTCGGCGAGGGTGCGGTGGTGGGCGGCGAGGGTGGCGAGGTCCACCGATTCGTCGGAGCACGCGACCGGATCGAGGAGGGCGCCGTGGCCGATCAGCTCGCGGGCGGCGCGGATGTCCGAGGGGCGGGCGATGGCGACCGCGCCGACCAGGCGGCGGCGGCGAAGGGCGAGGACGGTGAAGTTCGGCTCGGCGAGCGTGCCGCGCAGCACGAAGTCGTCGTCGTGCCGCAGGCGTCCGGCGAATTGGAGGTTCAGACCGTACTGGGTTGACCAGCCCCACGAGACATCTTGGCGGACAGCGGGTTTGCCGAGCATCGACTTCGCGGCGGCCGCGCCCTGCGCCAGCGCGCTGTTCCAGTGTTCGGTGCGCTCATGGGTACCGAGCTCGGGATCGAAGCGCTTCGCCGCGTCACCCGCGGCGTAGATCTCCGGCGCGGAGGTGCGGTAGTGCTCGTCGACGAGGATGCCGTCGTCGACCGACAGCCCCGCCGCCTCGGCGAGAGCCGTGTCGGGGACCGAGCCGATGGCGACGAGCGCCACGCCCGCCGTCCACTCGCGGCCGTCGGGCGCGGTCGCCGTCACGCCGTCCTCGTGACCCTCGACGCGGGCCAGCCGCACGTCGTCCAAGATCTCGACGCCGTTGTCGGCGTGCAGCTTTCGATAGAACGAGCCCACCGAGGGCGGTGCGACGCGATCGAGCGGTGCCGAGCCGGCGTGCACCACGGTCACCTCGACGCCCAGCGAACGCGCCGTCGCCGCGACCTCGCAGCCGATCAGACCGCCGCCGACGATCAACAGCGATTTGCCCGCGTCGATCGCCGCGCGCAGCGGTTCGATGTCCGCGGCGCCGCGCAGGGTGTGCACATTGCGCTGCGGTGCGGGCAGGGTGCGGGCGCGGGCGCCGGTCGCCAGCAGCAAGCGGTCGTAGCCGAGCGCTTCGCCACCGGTCAGCCGCACGAGTCCACGCTCGGTGTCGATGTCCTCGACCGTGACGCCGGTGCACAGCTCGATGTCCTTGTCGCGCCAGGATTCCGGCGACTCGAGCAGCGCCCTGCGCTCGACCGCGGTGCCCGCGAGCAGTTCCTTCGAGACCATGGGACGCCGGTACGGCAAGGCGTCCTCGGCGCCGATCAGGACGATGCGGCCCGTAAATCCCTCGGCGCGCAAAGTTTTGGCGGCAGTGGCTCCGGCGACGCCCGCGCCGACGATCACGATCTGTTCGGTCATGCGCGACTGACCTCGACCATCTCGAAATCGGCCTTGGCCGCACCGCAGTCGGGGCAGGACCAGTCGTCGGGAATGTCGTCCCAGCGGGTGCCCGGCTCGATGCCGTCTTCTGGCCAGCCGAGCGCCTCGTCGTATTCGAAGCCGCACTGGACGCATCGGAAGAGTTTGTAATCGGTGTTCATGACTTGCCTCCGGTAGTGACGGAAAGGGTTTCGAAATCGAGCTTTTCGCGGACGCCGCAGTCGGGGCAGCACCAGTCCTCGGGCACCACGGACCACGGCGTGCCCGGCGGGAAGCCCTCGCGTGGCGCGCCCGCGCTCTCGTCGTAGGTGTAGTCGCAGATCGGGCAGCGGTAGACGGCCATCACCGCACCCCGTACTTCGCCCGCACGCTCTCGCGCTTGCTCGGCTGGATGTTCACCCGGGTGATGTCGCCGCCGTAGTGCGCGAGCACCCGGTCGTCCATCACCTTGCGCCACAGCGGCGGCAGGTAGGCCAGGGTGATCATGCTGGCGTAGCCGCTCGGCAGGTTCGGGGCGCCGTCCATGCTGCGCAGGGTCTGGTACCGCCGGGTCGGGTTGGCGTGATGGTCGCTGTGGCGCTGCAGGTGGTACAGGAAGATGTTGGTGACGATGTGGTCGGAGTTCCAGCTGTGCTCCGGCGTGCAACGCTCGTAGCGACCACCCGCGGTCCGCTGCCGCAGCAGGCCGTAGTGCTCCAGGTAGTTCACGGTCTCCAGCAGGGAGAAGCCGTAGACGGCCTGAATGATCAGGAACGGCAACACGACCGGGCCGAACACCGCGACCAGCGCGCCCCACAGCACCGCCGACATCAGCCAGGCGTTGAGCACGTCGTTGTGGATCGTCCACGGGCTCTTGCCCATTCGCGCCAAACGAGTCTTCTCCAACTCCCACGACGAGCGCAGGCTGCCCCACACGCTGCGCGGCAGAAAGGCCCAGAACGTCTCGCCGAACCGGGCGCTCGCCGGGTCCTCGGGGGTCGCGACGCGCACGTGGTGGCCGCGGTTGTGCTCGATGTAGAAGTGGCCGTAGCAGGTCTGGGCCAGGGTGATCTTGGACAGCCAGCGCTCCAGCTCGTCTTTCTTGTGGCCCAGTTCGTGCGCGGTGTTGATGCCGACGCCGCCCATCGTGCCGATGCTCAACGCGAGGCCGATCTTGGAGATCAGACCGAGTCCGCCGTCGATGCCGAGCCAGGACAGGTCCGTCGCCGTCCACAGGTAGCAGGCGAAAACCAGGCTCAGCAGTTGCAGCGGGATGTAGGCGTAGGTGCAGTACCGGTAGTACTTGTCGTTCTCCAGCTGCTCCATCACCTCCTCGGGCGGGTTCTGTCCATCGGGGCCGAAGAAGCGGTCCAGCAACGGCAGCAACACGTAGACCAGCAGCGGGCCGATCCACCACCACACCGGCGCGACTTGCTGCAACCCGAACTGGTTGAACATCCAGACCAACCACGCCGCGAGGAAAACGGCCGTTGGCGCCACCAGGCCGAACAGCCACAGGTACCGCTTGCGGTCCGTCCATTGCAGCGCAGGCGTCGGCGCTTCCGATCGCGATGTCGTCATTCTTCGTCTCCTCGAACGATCTTGTGTGGCGTGGAGCACTTTACAAATCGTGCCGCTGTGTCCAATTGAAATACACTTCGCCGCGAAGTGTCAATGAATCGGACAAAATAGGGTGCTGTGTACGATGGATGCCGTGCCCGAAGCGCCGAGATTTCACTCCCAGATGCGGCTACTGCTGCGCGAACGGGTCATCGAGACCGCGCGCGAGCTGGTCTGCACCGAGGGGTGGGGCGCGGTGAACATGTCGCGGGTGGCCAAGGAGGTCGGCGTCAGCCGCCCGGTGCTCTACAAGGAGATCGGCACCAAGCAGGAGCTCGCCGACCTGGTCATCCGGGCGGAGCTCGAGAGCTTCCTGATCGGCATCGCAGGCAGCCTCGCCGAGCACCCGGAGGACGTGATCGCGGGACTGAACGCCGCGGTCGACTTCACGCTGCGCACCGGGTCCGACAACGAATTGCTCAAAGCCGTGCTGTCCGGGCGCTCGACCGCCAACGTGGAACTGCTGCCCACGCTGATGACCGATCCCGAGCCGGTGCTCGGCCGGGCGCTCGACGCGGTCGGCGCGGCGGTGCGGGCGCGGTACGGGCTCACCTACCTGTCCGACGACGAGCTCGCCGCGCGCACGGAAATCGTCATCCGGCTCACCCTCAGCCACCTCTTCCAGCCGATCGGCCCGGTCGAGCGTGCGGTCGCGCAGGTCGCCGCGACACTTCGGGCGCTGTTCGCGACGGTCGGATCTCCGGCTCCCTGACGCCGCGCGATCCGTCGGGTCGCGCGGCGGTCGTAGGAAGCCTCGGCCCGTCGCCGAGCGTTTGCCCGACCGGCTGATGCGCGTCGGCCCTATGCCCGAGACTTCGTCGATCCGTCAGCCCGACCGGCTGATGCGCGTCGGCCCTATGCCCGAGCTTCGTCGATCCGTCAGCTCGAGCGGTGCAGCGCGTCGGTCACACGGACGCCTCGGCGCGACCGGTGGGGGGGCCTCCGGCCTTTTCGTCGATCCGCTCAGGGCACGCGGGGCGGGACCGCGATCGTCGGCGACGGCGCTCGGGGCGGCGTGACACCGGGCCGGGGAAAGCCCGACGGCCAGGGGCGAACGGTCGGCGGGAAGCCCGACGGCCACGGGCGGAGGGTCGGCGGGAAGTAGGGCGTGGGAATGTTCGGCGGTACGCGGTAGGTCGGCACCTGACGCGTCGGGGACCAGCGCGACGGTTCCGTTTCGGGGTTGGAGCCCGCCGCGGCGAAGATCAGCCGCAGCACAAGGAAGGCGCCGAACACCAGCGACACCCAGACCCGCCATTTGGACCGCGGCGTCTCCGGCAGGTATCGCGCTTCCGGTGGCGGCGGCATGGACGCGGACACCGGTGCCGGCTCGCGGCGGGCCTCCTCGTCGACGGCGGCGAGGGTGGCGCGCACGAAGTCGGCGCGGCTCGGATCCCATTGCGCGACAAGGCGCAGACCCCGCTCCCCCGCTTCCCGGTCCCCGCGATCCAGGTCGAGCAGCGCGAGTTCCTGGGTGGCGTCGACGTGCTCGGGTTGCAGCCGAAGCGCCTCGCGCAGCGCCGCTTCCGCCTCGGCCGCGGACCAGCCGCCGCGCCGCAGGATCGAACCGCGGACGCGGTGCAGGTCGGCGTGGGCGGGGTCGATCTCGATCGCGCGGTCGATGGTCGCCAGCGCCGCGACCGGGTCCGTCACCGACTGAACTCCCGCGAGCAGGCGCAGGTTCTCGACGTACTCCGGGTCGAGTTCCGTGCTGCGGGTGGCCGCGGCGAGCGCGCGGGCGTAGTGCCGCTGCTGTTCCGCCGAGTCGTGCTCGGACAGGTGCGCCAGCTCCTGCTCGGCCAGCGCGAGCACCCGCAGCGCGGACTGGTAGTCGGGGAACGCGGCCAGCGCGGCGGCGCTGTAGCCGATGGACTTCTCGTACTCGCCGGTGCGAAACCAGGCGTAGCCCATCAACATCAGCGCGTCGGCGTTGTCGGGTTCGCCAGCAAACACCGCGCCGAGCTTCGCCTGCGCGGCTTCGATCCGGCCGAGGTCGATGAGCACTTTCGCCCGCGCGACCTCGTCGTGCGCGAAACTAGTCATTCCGCAGGGCTTTTCAGCGCATCTTCATCCGCTTCATGTACATCGCGAGCTCGTCGTAGCTGCCGTCGCCGTTGGCGAATTCGACCACGTTGCGCGCCGATTCGAACCAGGCGCCCGCACTCGGCTTGATCTGGGCCATCGCGGCCTCCAGGTCGGCCATGCCGATCGGGCGGACGGTGCCGGTACGGATCGATTCGGCCATGGCCAGCTGGGTGGCCGAGGTGCACACGTGGGCGAGGTCGGCGCCGGAGAACCCTTCGGTGCGCGCGGCGATCGCGCCGAGATCGATGCCCGCCACCGGGCGCTCCCGCAGGTGGTAGTGCAGAATCGCCTTGCGCGCCGCGGGATCCGGCAGCGCGACCAGGATCATCCGGTCGAAGCGGCCCGGCCTGCGCAGCGCGACGTCGATGTCCCACGGGTGGTTGGTCGCGCCGAGGATGTAGACGCCCTCGTTGTCGACGGTGGCCGAATCCATCTCGTTCAGCAGCTGATTCACCACGGTGCGCATGGCCGAGTTGCCCGACATCTGGCTGCGCTTGTGGCCCAGCGCGTCCACCTCGTCGAGGAAGAGCACGCACGGCGCGTTGCGCCTGGCCACCTCGAAGACGCTGTGCAGGTTGCGTTCGCTGGAGCCGGTGTAGATGTCGAGGATGTCGGCGATCTCGATCGGATAGAAGTTCGCGCCGAGCTCGCCCGCCACTGCCGAGGCGATGAAGGTCTTGCCGCAGCCGGGCGGGCCGTACAGCAGCAGGCCACCGCGCGCGGAGGTGCCGAATGCCTTGGCCAGCTCGGGGTTTCGCAGCGGGCCGAGCAGGGTGAGGTCGAGCTGACGCTTGACCTCGTCCATGCCGCCGACGTCGGCGAGCGTCACCCTGGTGCGGGAGAACAAGCCCGCGTCCGAGGACGCGGCGTATTCCGCAGGGCCTGGATCGATGAAGGCGGGGGCGATGATGTCGGAGACCTGGTCCTCGGCGGCGTCCCAGTCGTAAGCCGCGACCGATTCGGGGTTCGACGGCGGAGCGGGTTCGACGTTCGACGCTTGCCCGTCGGCAAGGGGCCCGGCGGCGGGTGCTGCGTCACCCGAAATGCCATCGGTTACAGCAACATCGGGATCGGTCGCCTCCGCCGCACCCGGTGCCGCGTTAGCAGGCCCACCAAAAGCGGGCGAGGCGGCGTTGTGGCCAGCGGTGCGTGTCGCGCCCGGCGCAGTGGCATCAGTCTCACCGAAAGAGGACGCGGCGGAAGGAGACCCAGCTGACCCTGATGCGACGTTGGCGGAAGCAGGTGCGGCAGCTGCACCACCCGCGAGCGCGGCGGTGCACTGTTGCAGCAACTCCACCGCCCGCGCGTTGCCGGGCTCCTGGGTCAACGCGGCCCCGCACTGCGCGAGCGCCTCGGCGTGACGGCCGCGTTCGGCGAGCAGTTCGATGACCCGCAACCGCAGCGCGAGCACATCGGGACTACGGTCCAGCGCGGCAAGCATTTCGACCAGCACCGGATCATCGGTCACGGCGACTCCCCCGTTCGAGCACACGAATACCCCGCTGATCCTAAACGGTCGCCGTCCGGAAACCTTGCGTCCTCCGGTCGCGTCCCGCCGCGCACCGAGCGTGACGCACAACACATTTGGGCGCTGGAATAGTTCCATCCTTGCGCCGGTTGTAGCTCACCGTCGGCGTCCGGACAGCCCCGGGCCGCACCCTTCGTCGCTTCGAGCGACCACTCGCCGAGAGGCGCTTGTGGGACGTCGACACCCGAGTCGGGATGCTGGCGTGGCGTCCCGCTACTCGTCGCGGCGCCGCCAGGTTACCCCCCGACCTGGCGGCGTTTCGCATATCGGGCGCCAGCGGACACGACCCGCGCGTGGCCCCGCGAGTGCTTGGGTTCGCGTTCACCGAAGTGGTCCAAGATGCAGCCATGACCTCACGCGACGCGGCACTGCACCGAAGGCTTGGACTGGCCGACTCGGTGCTGATCGGTCTCGGCGCGATGCTCGGCGCCGGAATCTTCGCCGCGCTCGCACCCGCGGCGGCGGCCGCCGGCTCCTGGCTGCTGCTCGCGCTGGCCATCGCCGCGCTGCTCGCGTACTGCAACGCGACGTCCTCGGCACGGCTCGCGGCGCGCTATCCGGTGTCGGGCGGCACGTACGTGTACGGCAGGGAACGGCTCGGCCCGTTCTGGGGATACCTGGCCGGGTGGGGATTCGTGGCGGGCAAGACGGCCTCGTGCGCCGCGATGGCACTGACCGTCGGGCACTACGCGTGGCCCGAGCACGCCAGGCCGGTCGCCGTCGCGACGGTCCTCGCCATCACCGCGATCAACTACACCGGCGTGCAGAAGTCCGCGCTGGCCACCCGGATCGTCGTCGCGATCGTGCTCGCGGTGCTCGCGATGGTGGCGGTGGTCGGACTGACGGGGGCACACACCGCCGCGACGGCGCTGCCGGACCGGATCGGTCCGCGCGGCGTGTTGGAGGCGGCCGGGCTGCTGTTCTTCGCGTTCGCCGGTTACGCGCGGGTCGCCACGCTCGGGGAGGAGGTGCGCGAGCCGCGGCGCACCATTCCGCGCGCCATCATGATCGCGCTGGCCGTCGCGCTCGCGGTCTACGCCGTTGTCGCGGCCGCCGCGCTCGCCGTGCTCGGCTCGTCCGGCTTGGCCGGCGCGATAGACCCCTTGGCACGGGTGGTTTCGGAAGCGGGCGCTCCCGCGCTGGCGCCCGTGGTGCGGATCGGCGCGGTGGTCGCGGCGGCGGGCTCGCTGCTCGCGCTGATTCTCGGCGTCTCGCGCACGACACTCGCCATGGCACGTGACCGCTATCTGCCGCACGCGCTCGCCGCGGTGCATCCCCGCTTCGGTGCGCCGCACCGGGCCGAGCTCGTCGTCGGCGCGGTGGTCGCCGTTGTCGCGGCGAGCTTCGATCTGCGTGCGGCCATTGGGTTTTCGTCTTTCACCGTGCTGGTCTACTACCTCGTGGCGAATGTCTCGGCGGGCACGCTGACGGCGGCCGAGGACCGGCCGGCCCGGTGGATTCCGGTGCTTGGCGCGCTCGGCTGCGTTGTCGTCGCGGCCGCTCTGCCGACGGCGTCGGTGCTCGTCGGACTCGCCATTTTGGCACTCGGCGCCGCGCTCTACGCGGTGCGGCGCCGGGCACGCTGAGCCGCCACGATTTTCGTGCCGCGCGCCGCCGCCTGTTGGCCGGTTTGCGCGGGCCAGGGGCGATAGCCTCATTACATGGGGCGTTTCTGTGGATTCCTCGCCGGAATCGCGGCGGTTTCGCTGGTCGCGGGATGTCTTGTGGGCGCGACGGCCCATGCGGCTCCGGCCGCTACCACGAAACAGGTTCGCTGCGAGGTCAGCTCCGGTCGGGAGCCGCAACGCGCGACTCCGGAACAAGCCGGGTTCGACGCCGAACTGCTCGACGCAGCACTGGAGTTCGTCACTGCCCGAAACCGCTTCAACGTCCAGGTCTTTCGGCACAACTGCCTGGTCGGCGAGGGGCTGAACAACGCGAAGAGCGGGCGCGTCGCGTGGAACATCTGGAGCGGCACCAAGAGTGTCGTCTCGTTGATCGCCGGCATCGCCTGGGACCGCGGGCTGCTCGACCTGGACGCACCGATCGACAAGTACCTGCCCGCCGGTCTCGGCGACCCCGCGCACCGCGCCATCCGGGTCGAGGACCTGCTCACCGAGACCTCCGGCATGACGGTGGGCGTGCTCACCGAGGGCATCACCGGAGTTGTCCCCATCGATCCACACAGCGCTGTGCAGGCGCTCGGTGTGCCGCTGGACAATCCGCCGGGCACCGCCTTCAGCTACAGCCAGCGCAACGTCGACCTGCTGACGTTCGTCATCGAACTCGCGGTCGGCGAGCCGTTCCAGCAGTTCGCACAGCGGGAGTTGTTCGGTCCGCTCGGTATCCCGCGCGGTGACTACTACTGGGCGAAGGATCGTGCCGGAAACACCTACGGTTACGCGCATCTGATGATCCCGCCGGACGATTTCGCCAAGCTGGGCTTGCTGGTGAGCAATCAAGGGCGCTGGGGCGCAGAACAACTCGTGTCGCAGCGGTATATGTCGATGGCGCTGACGCCGTCGCAGGCGAACCACTGCTACGGGTATCTCTTCTGGCTCGGCCCCGGCTGCGCGGAGGCGGCGCCGTCCCTGCCCCGCGATATGTACATGATGGCGGGGCTCGGTCTACAGAACGTCTTCGTCTTCCCGAGCCTCGATCTGATGGTGATGTGGACCGGCGTCTTCGGCAACGTCAGCAAGTACGGCGTCTCCGGCATCGTGCAGAACACGGCCGAGCTGCCGCACGAGTTCTTCCGCAGACTCTTCGCCGCCATGCCCGACAACCCGTACCCCGATCCCGGCCCATACGTCGAGCCGCCGATCCGCCTGGATCCGCGCCGCTTCGTCGACGCCAATCTCCTGCTCGCCGTCTTCGGCATCGGCCCCGCCGCCTACCCGGGCTGCAACGTCGTCGCCTGCCTGAACTACCAGCTCACCCCGCCCTTCGCCGACATCGCCCCCGGCTGCTTCGTCCTCGTCTGCGTCGGGCACGATCCCCGTACCCCCCGCATCCGCTGACCGACTCACACCCCGAAGAACGGGATGTCGCCCGCCCGCGCTCCCTGCGCGACGAAGTGCCCGGCCGTCACGACGACGAACAGCGCGT
The DNA here is from genome assembly GCF_001612615.1 of Nocardia amikacinitolerans NBRC 108937. Classification (GTDB taxonomy): domain Bacteria; phylum Actinomycetota; class Actinomycetes; order Mycobacteriales; family Mycobacteriaceae; genus Nocardia; species Nocardia amikacinitolerans. The sequence goes on from NZ_BDAU01000038.1 coordinate 69,437, forward strand.
TGCCCTCGGCCAGCAGTTCGCCGTCGAGCTCGAGGCGGGCGTCGATGTGCAGCTTGCGCTCGCCCTCCCGCCGACCGAGCACCGCCGTCACGACCATCGGCCGTCGCAGCGGAGCAGGACGGACATAGTTCACCTCGAGTTTCGCCGTCACGGCGGGCACGCACATGGTGGTCGGCACGGTGCCCGCGGCTTCATCGAGGATCGCCGCGATCACGCCGCCGTGCGCGACTCCCGGCGCGCCCTGATGCCTTTCGTCCAGGGTGACGTGGCCGATCACGCGGTCCGCACGCAGCTCGAGCGCAATATCGAGCGCGGCGGGGTTGCGTGGACCGCAGCCGAAACACCTGTCCACGTGTGGTGGGAGTGGGCCGTCCGGCGTCGGCCTCGAGGGCGGGGCGCCGTGCATCAGGCCACCGCGGCCGCCGCGCCGACGGCGCGCATGACCCGGTCCTTGCGCCATACCGCGACGTGCTTGGTGATGGTCCGCAGCGGCGGCGGCATCACCACATTCAGCGCGCGAATCAGCACTGCGTAGCAGCGCAACAGCCGCTCGTCGCGATCGGTCCAGGTCCGGCCGATCAGCGCGCGGAACTCGGGCGGCAGCACGCCGACGTTCACCCAGACGGCCAGCGGGCCGACCATCCGCCACATCACGGGCGACCACAGCCAACGCGGCACCCTCGCGGGCCGCGGCGGCCGGGACAGAGTCGCGAGTACGTCGTCCACGGTCGGGTGGTGCTCGAGGCGCTCGCGCAGCACGCGGTCGAACCACTTTTCGAAGGAGGCGAGGTCCGCGGGCGCGGCGCGCTCGGGCAGACCCGCCAGCAAGGCCGTATGGCGCCATCCCGCATACAGTTCGGCGCGCTGGGTTTCGGTGAGGCCACGGCCGAACCGAGTCGCGGCGATCTCGCTCGCCCAGTGCGCGGTGGCCAGCACGAAGAAATACGCCTCGGGATCCCAGGCGTGGTAGCGGCGACCCGCGTGATCCACACCGCCGATCGGCTTGTGCATCGCCTTGATGTCGCGGCCGTACGCCGCGGTGTCGTCGCCGTAGAAAGCCAGTGCGAGGGTAGGCCAATAGGACCGATCGAAGCGGCCGAACGGATCGGTCTTGAACACGGAGTGCTGAGCGACGCCCGCTCCGATCACCGGGTGTGCCACCTGCAACAGCAGCGCGCTCGGGGCCAGCATGATCAGCCGCCAATCCGCCGCCCATCGCGCGGTGAGGGTGTCCTTGCCGAGGCCGGGTAAGTCTCGCGGCATTGCGATACTCCTAAACAGGAATCAAACGTCTCTCGAATCAAGCTAGATTCGGGAATCAAATGTGTCAAGATTGTGGGATGTCGAAACAGGCACGCGCGTACGGCGGCGTCCCCGCCGATCAGCGCCGGGCCGCGCGTCGAGAGCAGCTGCTCGAGGCGGCCTTCGAGGTGATGGCGCTGGACGGCCCCGCGGGCCTCACGATTCGCAATGTGGCCAAGGCGGCCGGGCTCTCGACGCGATTCGTCTACGAGAGCTTCACCGATCTGGACGAGCTGGCCGGTGCGGCTTTCGAGCTGGCGGTCCGGCAGTTCAGCGGATCGGTGGCCGAGGCCGTCGCCGCGGCCGAATCGGACCGGCGCGCCAAGGTGACGGCGACGATCGAAGCCATGGTCGACTTCTTCCTCGCGACGCCCGCCAAGGGAAAGCTGTTGTCCACCAAGGCTTACGGGCTGCCCGCCGTGGCCGAACGCCGACTTGCCCGATCCGAGGACATCACCAAAGCGTTCGGCGCCATCCTCGGCGAGCTGGCGCCGGACGCTCCCGACAACGCCGTCGAACTGACCGCCCGATTCCTGGTCGGCGGCTTCGGCGACACCATCACCGCCTGGATTCAGCAGTCCCTGCCCTACCCCCGTGACGAGTTCGTCCACGACAACGTCGAACTGTTCCTCGCCACCATCGCCGCCATGGAAAAGCTCTGAACGGTCGCCGCTGATCTACCTCGTCGACCCGGTGCGGGCTGTTCGCATTCGCGCGGCGGCAGCGCCGGTGCACCGCGTGCAGATGCTGTGCGGCACCGCGTCTCACCACATGTCGACGAGCATGCCCCAGCGGCGGGTGTCGGCTTCGTGGACCACCTCGCCCCAGTCGCGGAGGAGGCGTTCGAAGGTGGCGGGGTTGGTGATGCGGTGGCGGTTGGTGGTTTCGCGTTCCAGGTGGGGGTGCAGGTCGGGGATGCGGGGGGCGATGCGGCCCCAGAGGTTGGCGAGGGTGGCCAGGTGGGCCGGCGAGTGGGCGAGCCAGGTGGTGGGCTGGATGGTGTCGCTGTGTGGGCGCCACGGGTGGTGGGCGGCGGGTTCGACGGGGAGGTCGGCGCCGTAGAGGCCGCGCAGGAACAGGTCGGTGTCGGCGATCAGCTCGGCCGTTTCGGTCGGCACGTCCCACGGCACGAAGAGGCGGGCGTCGCGCCAGACCGCTTCGAATTCGGAGTGCAGCGCGGCGGAACTGTAGGCGTGGAAACGGTACTCGGCGATCCAGTGCTCGGTGCTGTCCAGCCAGCGCAGGCCGATCGGATATCGCTGGCGGTGGTCTTCGTCGGGCCAGTCCAGGTCGGCGAACCTGCGCGGCGCCCGCTCGGTCACCGTCCGCGCCAGCCGCGGCCAGTCCGCGATGTGCACGGCGACATACGAACCCACCGGCCACACCTCTCCACGCCGAACTCGATTACCGAAGCGATTGTGCCAGCCCCGGATACGACGATCGGGCCGACCCGATCCGGTGAAGGATCGGACGGCCCGTGTCGACAAGCTGGCTCAGCGGTCGCTGAGCAGCACCTCGGCGATCTGAATGGTGTTGAGCGCCGCGCCCTTGCGCAGGTTGTCACCAGAGACGAACAGTGCGAGACCGCGACCGTCCGGCACACCGGGATCCTGGCGGATGCGGCCGACCAGCGACTCGTCGGCGCCCGCGGCCTGCAATGGCGTCGGCACGTCGACCAGCTTCACGCCGGGCGCGCCTGCCAGCAGCTCCTTGGCCCGCGCCACCGACAGCGGGTTGGCGAACTCGGCGTTGATGGACAGCGAGTGCCCGGTGAAGACCGGAACCCGCACGCAGGTGCCGCTCACCAGCAGCTCGGGGATGCCGAGAATCTTGCGGCTCTCGTTGCGCAGCTTCTGATCCTCGTCGGTCTCGCCGGACTCGTCGTCGACCAGCGAACCGGCCAGCGGGATCACGTCGAAGGCGATCGGCGCGACGTACTTGTTCGGCGCGGGGAACGCCACGGCGCCGCCGTCGTGCACCAGCTTCTCGGCGTCGTCGATCACCGCGCGCACCTGCGAAGCCAGCTCGTCGACACCGGCCAGACCGGAACCGGAGACCGCCTGGTAGCTGGAGACGACCAGCCTGGTCAGGCCCGCCTCGTCGTGCAGCGGCTTGAGCACCGGCATCGCGGCCATGGTGGTGCAGTTCGGGTTGGCGATGATGCCCTTGACCAGATTGCGGGTCTGCTCCGGGTTGACCTCGCTGACCACCAGCGGAACCTCGGGGTCCTTGCGCCAGGCCGACGAGTTGTCGATGACGGTGACGCCCGCCGCCGCGAACCGAGGGGCCTGCACCCGGGACATGGTGGCGCCCGCGGAGAACAGCGCGATGTCCAGGCCGGACGGATCGGCGGTCTCGGTGTCCTCGACCACGATCTCGCCGCCGCGCCACGGCAGCTTCTTGCCCGCCGAGCGCGCGGACGCGAAGAACCGCACCTCGTCGGCCGGGAAGTCGCGCTCCTCCAGCAGCTTCCGCATGACGGCGCCGACCTGTCCGGTCGCGCCGACGACTCCTACTCGAATACCCATCGCTTATCGCCCCGTTCCGGCGTGCACCACGGCCACCTCGTCGCCGCCGAGGTCGAAGGCGCGGTGCAGCACCTTCACGGCGTCGTCCAGCTCGGTGTCCTTGACCAGGACCGAGATACGGATCTCGGAGGTGGAGATCAGATCGATGTTGATGCCCGCGTCGGCCAGCGCCTCGCAGAACGTCGCGGTGACGCCCGGGTGGCTCTTCATGCCCGCGCCGACCAGCGACACCTTGCCGATGTGGTCGTCGTAGAGGACCTGGGAGAAGCCGATCTCGCCCTGGCGCTTGGTGAGCATCTCCACGGCGCGTGCGCCCTCGGTCTTGGGCAGCGTGAAAGTGATGTCGGTCTTGCCGGTCTCCACCTTGGAGATGTTCTGCAGGACCATGTCGATGTTGATCTCGGCGTCGGCGATGGCACGGAACACCTTGGCGGCGAATCCCGGTTCGTCCGACAGCCCGACCACGGTCACCTTGGCCTCGCTGCGGTCGTGCGCGACGCCAGTGAGGATTGCTTTCTCCAAGGGGATGTCCTCCATCGATCCGTAAACGTAGGTGCCCTGCTTGTCGGTGTAGGACGAGCGCACATGCACGGGCACGTTGTAGCGGCGCGCGTACTCGACGCAGCGCAGCATCAGCACTTTGGAGCCGCAGGCCGCCATCTCCAGCATCTCCTCGTAGGAGACCTGCTCGAGCCGCTGCGCGTCCGAGACGATGCGCGGGTCGGCGGTGAAGACGCCGTCCACGTCGGTGTAGATCTCGCAGACGTCGGCGTCCAGCGCCGCGGCAAGCGCGACCGCGGTGGTGTCGGAGCCGCCGCGACCGAGCGTGGTGACGTCCTTGCTGTCCTGGCTGACGCCCTGGAAACCCGCGACCAGCACGATGGTGCCCTCGTCCAAGGCCTCGCGCAGGCGGCTCGGGGTGACGTCGATGATCTTCGCGTTGCCGTGCGCGCCGGTGGTGATCACACCCGCCTGCGAGCCGGTGAACGAACGCGCCTCGGCGCCGAGCGAGTGGATCGCCATGGCGACGAGCGCGTTGGAGATGCGCTCGCCGGAGGTGAGCAGCATGTCCATCTCGCGGGCGGGCGGCGCGGGCGCCACCTGCTGGGCGAGGTCGAGGAGTTCGTCGGTCGTGTCACCCATCGCCGAGCAGACGACCACCACGTCGTGGCCTTGCTTCTTGGTCTCGACGATCCGTTCAGCGACGCGCCGGATACGCTCGGCGGTAGCGACCGAGGATCCTCCGTACTTCTGAACAACGAGAGCCACGACAGGGTCCTCCAAGATCGACAATCAGCTGGTAACAGCCACCAAGACTACCGGCCGCCGTCCACGGGATTTGTCGCTACCTCCCCGAGCTGTGCAAAAGCACACACGCGCAGGAACTCTCGAATGATCATCCGCGCGGCACCGCGAACCGGGAATGATGGGGCCATGAAGAGCTCACTGATCGCGGTCACCACGGGCCGCCGCGAGGTGGTGCACGACATCACGCCGCAGTGCGCGGAGTTCGCCGGAACGGCGGGCGGCGACGGGCTGCTGCACGTCTTCGTGCCGCACGCCACGGCCGGTATCGCCATCATCGAACTGGGCGCCGGCAGCGACGACGACCTGCTCGCCGCGCTGCGCGACCTGCTGCCAGCCGACGACCGGTGGCGGCACGCGCACGGCTCGCGCGGGCACGGGCGGTCGCACGTCATGCCCGCGATGATCGCGCCCTACGCCACGGTGCCGGTCGTCGGCGGGAAGTTGATGCTCGGCACCTGGCAGTCGATCGCCATGG
>NZ_BDAU01000039.1 GCF_001612615.1 Nocardia amikacinitolerans NBRC 108937
CCAGATGTCCATGCCGTCCTCCTGCTTCAACCGGCGCACCAGATCGACCGGATCGCCGTCGACCATCTCGACCGCGGGGTCATCGATCCGGCCGAGAGTGCCGGACACGACGTACTGCCGCATGTGCGAGTAGGGACTGGTGATGCCGACCCGCAAGGCGGGTTCGTAGGTGCCGCGACCCATCACCAGAGTGTCGAAGTTCTTGCACGGCGCGTCGGCCGCGACACCGAAGTGCGGACGCGCATGCGTCGGAAGGGTCTCCGGGTACTCGGCGCCGAGCCATTCGGTGAAGTCCCGCGGCAAGGGGAAGAATTCGATGCCGCCGTCCGGACCGGCGATGTAGCCGTCGAGGGACATGCCGACGAAGTAGACGAGCTTTCGCATGGGGATCCTGCTTTCTTGGGAGGGTTCGGTCGGCTTCAGGCGCGGCTGTACCAGGTCACCTGGGCGTTGTTGCTGAATTCCATCCGCCGGGTCGGGGTGAACAGTGCCGGGGTGAAGGCGCCGGCGAAGGCCGGGATGCCGCTGCCCGCGACGACCGGGTAGCTCTTGATGATCAGTTCGTCGATCTCGTAGGCCAGGTGGGCCGCGAGGTTGCCGCCACCGCAGAGCCAGATGTCGAGGCCGTCCGCCTGCTTCAGCTTCCGCACCAGGTCGACCGCGTCGCCCGCCACCACTTCGACGGCCGGGTCGCTGCTCGGATCGAACGTGTTGGAGATGACGTACTGCTTCAGGTGCGTAAATGGGCTGGTCACCTCACCGGCTTCGTAGGTGGCGCGCCCCATCAGAACCGTGTCCCAGTTCTTGTTCGGCGTGTCCACCGGCATCCCCACCAGCGGTCGGATTTGGGTGGGCATCGGCTCCGGATAGTGCGCGTTCACCCAGGCGGACATGTCGTCGGCGAGCGGATAGAAGTCGAACTCGCCGCCGGGACCCGCGATGTAGCCGTCGAGGGACACGCCGACGTAATACACAAGCTTTCGCATTCGAAGACCACCCGTCGTGTTGTACTCTGTCTGTAGTGATTTGAACTGTAGTACTACAGACGGAGTGGTGTCAATATGCGGACGAACCCGGAACGGCGGCAGGCGCTCATCGACGCGGCGATCGAGGTGCTCGCGGACGAGGGCGCGCGCGGCCTCACCTTCCGCGCGGTGGACAAACGGGCCGGGGTCCCGGCGGGCACGGCGTCGAACTACTTCGCCAACCGCGACGATCTGCTGACCCAGGTGGGCAGCCGTTTCTACGAGCGGCTGCAACCGAGCGACGAGACCATAGCCAAGGTGACCGATGGTCCGCGCACCCGAGCCAACATCACCGAGCTGATGAAAGACATCGTCGCGCGCATCGAGGCGTTCCGCACCGGCTACCTCGCCATGCTGGAACTGCGTCTGGAGGCCACCCGGCGACCCGAACTGCGCGCGGTGCTCACCGAACGGGTGCGCGAGGACCTCGACTTCAACGTGCACACCCACCTGGAATCGGGCCAGCCCGGCGACGCCGACGCCGTCCGCCTGCTCTATCTCGCGCTGAACTGGCTGATCGTGGACCGCATGACGCTGCCCGACATCTTCTCCGAGGAACAGAGCATGCATTTGATCGAGACGGCGGTCGAACGACTCGTCCGCGACTGACGCGCCCGAATTCGCCGGAACCTTGTGACACGCGTCACGCCCATCGGATAATGGACCGATGATGGCGAACGTTGGAGACCGGCTGCACGTGCACGGCCACGTGGTGGGGCAAGGTGATCGCCAAGGCGAGATCATCGAGGTCCGCGGATCGGACGGCGGACCGCCCTACGTGGTTCGCTTCACGGACGGACACGAATCCCTGGTGTATCCGGGACCGGACGCGACGATCGAACATCCCGAGTGATCGCGCGTCAAGGCGCCTGAACCGCGCCGCCCCTCGAAAAGGACGAACAGGCCCGCCGATTCCCGGCGGGTCGCCGACCCGACCACCGCGAAGAGCGTCCGAATACCCGCTGGCACGGCCGACGCGAAAGTCGTTCCGGCCCCCGCAGATATCTACTCGCCAGTAGCACCGCGCACCATAGACCTCGTTGTTGACGGATGGGAAGAGCGCTGTGCAGAATCGGCGAGTTGATCCACCGGGGGGCGGAGGTACAGGCATGCGCACGAAAACCGATATCCGCTTCACCGTCGAGGCAAGTCCGGCTCACGTTCTCGACGCTTTGGCGGCGATCGAAATGCTCCCGGAATGGTCGATGTATCAGGACGCGCGCGTGGCCACTCGCGACGAATACGGCAGGCCGCACCGCGTTTACGTCACCGCCGACGTGCTCGGCAGCTCCGATTTGCAGGTGCTGGAATACGAATGGACAGAGAACCGCTCGTCCTGGCAGGTCGTGGACAGCTCGCGCGGCATCGGCGGCGGCGGCTGGTTCGAGGTCTCCGGGGGCGCGGAAGGCACCGACGTCTGGTACCACTCCGAGTTGCATTCCCGCCTGCCACTGCCCGGACTGCTGATGAAACGCACCGTGCAACGCTGGAATGAAACGGTGGTGCAGAACTTCATCGAATTCGCGGAAAGCTACCCGGAATCCGAGAGTTTTCATTCCGTATAGCGAGTGCGCATAATTCGCGACATAGCGAGCGCGCATAATTAGACACCACGGATGACGCCCTGAGCGAAACCCACGCCCGCGCTTTGTTTCCGGGCCGCGCCGAACACGTGCGGGTGCGACGATGGGCACCATGATCGGTACAAAACGGGCTCGGGTCCAACCGATGGCCGAAGGCGCCTCGGTGACCCAGCTCGAACTGTTCTTCGACCTCGTCCTGGTTTTCGCGTTCACCATGGTGGCCGCACTGGCGGCCGGCGACACCAGCGCCGAGAACATGCTGCGCGCCCTGCTGGTGCTCGCGGTCATGTGGTGGGTGTGGATCGCCTACGCGTGGATCGGCAACGTGGTCCGCGCCGACGAGGGCATCACCCGGGTGGCGATGTTCTTCGCGATGGGCGGTGCGTTCCTCGCGGCGCTGACCATCCCGGAGGCCTTCGACGACATGGACGGCGGCTGGTTCGGCCCGCTGGTCTTCGCGATCGCCTACCTGCTGGTTCGCCTGGTGCACCTGTGGGTCTTCTGGCTGGCCAGCGCCGGTGACGCGCAGCTGCGCGGACAGGTGGTGCGCTGGGGACTCGGCTCGATCACCATCGGCACCACGCTGCTGGTGATCGCCGCGCTGACCGACGGCGCGGTGCAGATCGGACTGTGGATCGCGGCGATCGTCGGCGACATGCTGTGGACGATGCTCGCCGGCGAGGACTGGCGCCTCAACTCGGCCACCCACTTCGCCGAGCGGCACGGGCTGATCATCATCGTCGCGCTCGGCGAATCGATCGTCTCGATCGGCATCGGCGTCGCCGGACTGCCGATCTCCTGGCCGATCGCGCTCGCGTCGATGCTCGGCCTCGCGGTCTCCGGCCTGCTGTGGTGGGCCTACTTCGACGTCGCCGCGCTCTCGGTGGAACACGAGCTGAAGCGCGCCGAGGGCGAACGCCAGATCAAGATCGCCCGCAATTGCTATACGTACTGGCACTTTCCGATGGTCGTCGGCATCATCGCCCTCTCGCTCGGGCTGAAGAAGGTGCTCTACTACGTCGGCGACACCTCGGAGCACACGCTGAGCGACGCGCTCTACGGCATCCCGCTGTTCGCGCTGTACGGCGGCGTGGTGATCTACCTGCTCGCGCTGGTCGGCTTCAAGCACTACGCGACCCGCGAGATCACCGTTCCGCGCGTGGTCACCGCCGTCCTGCTGCTCGCCCTCACCCCCTTGGCGTGCGCGCTGCCCGCGCTGGCCTCGCTGGCCATCCTGTGCGCGGTACTCATCGGCCTGATCCTCTGGGAAACCGTCCGCTACGCCCGCCCGCGCGACGAGATCCGGCACGGCGCGCACGCCGGGTGACCGTCCGCATCGACCGAATGCCACCTTCACCCTGTCCGGGACCGTCGCGGTCACCTTCGGTCAGGGGGAAGGCTTTTGGTTGGCCAGCAGGTAGCGGATGGAGCGCTCGTGGTGGGTTGGGCCGTAGGCGGAGGGTTCGACGCGGACGCCGTCGCGGACCGCTTGGCGGATTTGTTCGACGTTCTCTCTGATCATGTCGGAGACCAGTTCGTCGGTGCGGGGGTCGGCGAGGACCTGGAACACGATGCGGAAGCTGGTGTCGGCGATCAGGCGGATGATGTCGTCGTGGAAAGGGATGTAGCGGACCTTTCCGGCCTGCGGATCCTTCTTGATCAACTCCAGGATCATCTCGTCCATCTCCGCGCGGTTCTCTTCCAGCGCGGCGGCGATGTTGCGGGTGTAGTGCCCGGTGCGTAGCACATGTGCCACTTCGTCGAGGACCGCGATGGTCATGGGGCGCTTGATCACGTCGACGATGGTGGTGACGAACCGGTTGATCACCGCGGCGGTCACCCGGTCGCCGAAGACACGGTCGGCGACCCGGGCAAGCCGCACCACGATCACCACGAGACGCAGCAGCCGGAAACCGCGGAACAACGGGTTCGCCACCGGGATCATGCCGATGACCTCGTACCAGTAGACGAACGGGAACGTCCACGGCCAGCCCGCCCTTCGCCAGCGCCACAGGAACTCCACGGCGAACACCGCGCAGATCGCGTAGTCGACGATCACGATGGTGCGATAGGTGCGGTCGGACACCGGGAAGAAGGTGATCCACACGACCAGCGCCACCGAGACCACCGCGAGCGCGAGCATCACGAAATCGGTCCACAGCGCGGGCGGTTTACGCGGGTACTCGTTCGCGTACGGTGCCTGCGCGAAGTCCGGTGTTGTGGTGGGGACGGTCACGGAAAGAATCCCTTCGACGCCGACGTCCCCGCCGAGCGTAATCGGCCCGCCGCCGCCGAACGGCCGACCGGACATGGTTCCCGGCGAATCCTCGGCTCAGCGACCGGAGCGGATGATCTCCTCGATGTTGCGCTCGGCCAACGCGGTGATGGTCAGCGAGGGGTTCACCGCGCCCGAGCTGCCCGGCATGGCCGCGCCGTCCATCACGTACAGACCCGGATACCCGTGCACCCGGCCGTGACCGTCGGTGGCAAGGCCGAGCACCGCGCCGCCCAGCGGGTGCGCGGTGAACAGCGCGTTCGCGTCGTAGCCGAGCGCGCCGTATTCGACGAGGGCGTCGGCACGTTCGGCGATGCGGCGGTCGACGGCCCTGGCGGCGGCGACACCTCGTCACGATTGCGCGTCGACCAGGACAGCCCCACCGAGTCGCTGGCCCGGTCGTAGCCGAAGCGGGTGCGCGTCGGGTCGAGCACCATACCGAGCGAGGCGAGCGCGCCCGTCTCGAACGGGATGCCGGGGATGTACCAGTTCTCCAGGGTGACCGGCACGGTCGATTCGTCGAGGATGCGGCTTGCGCTCGGCACACCCTGGCCGTGTCCGGCCACCGAGCTGGCGCCGCGCGCGAGCACCACGTCGCCGTTGGTGCCCCAGCCTTCGCCGATGTGCTCGTTGAGATCCGGTAGCGCCCCGGTGGCCCTTGCGCGGACGAGCAGTTCGGAGGTGCCGATCGAACCCGCGCCGAGGAAGAGCCGGTCGCAGGTGAGCGTGCGGGTGCCGAGCACCTCGCCGGTCGGCGCGAGCTTGCTGACGCTCACCGTGTAGCGACCGCCGGACTCCTTGCCGATGGCATCGACCTGATGGCCGGGGAACACCGCCGACCTGCCGGTCTGCTGGGCGTAGCGCAGGTAGTTCTGGTTGAGGTCGAACTTCGCGCCGTTCGAGTTGCCCAGATTGCTGCGCGCAACGGTGGCCGACGGCCGGGTGGTGCCGGCCAGCTCGCCGCGCAGGATGTCCCAGGTGAAGATCGAATCGTTGGGTAGCGGGTGGTATCCGGCCTTGCGCACCTGGTCGTCCCAGGCGCGGGAGTGCGCGAACGGGGCCGAGGCGTAGATGTCGGCCGGAATCGGGTCCAGCCGCAACATTTGGCGCACCCGCGGGTAGTAGACGCGCTCGAGTTCGTCGTAGGCCACCGAACCGCGGAAGACCTCGTCGAAGAAGCGGCGCTCCGGCGCGATCATCGCGCCCGAGAAGATCACCGAGCCGCCGCCGACCGCCGCCGCCCGCCACACATCGATGCCCGGGTATTCGGTGCAGTCGAGCACGCCGCCGAACTTGGCGAAATGCATCGGAACCTTGGTGACGCCGGTGAAATCGGTGCGGTGCCAGAAGCCGCGGCCGTCGGGTAGGTCGTCGCCGGTGAAGATCTCCCGCCACGGGTCGTTCGGCCAGCGCGATCCGCGCTCCAGCACGGTGTTGGCGACGCCCGCCTCGGCGAGCCGCAGCGCGGTGACGGCCGCGCCGAAACCGGAGCCGATGACGATCGCGGGCGAATGCTCGGGCGGATCGGGAAGTGGCGCAAAGATTTCCGGCACCCAGTTCTGGAACATCGTGTGCCAGACCGGGTCGGCCGCGGCAGGCCGCGAGTCGAGCGTCGAACCAACAGCGCCGAAAAGCGCTGCCAAACCCGCCGCCTTGAAAAAGGCGCGTCTGTGCACCAGGCCACCTCCCTCATCACGCATGGCCGAGCGCAGAATAGCGCGCCTGACCGGGAGTAGGCCATCCACTGTGAAACGTCACGGTCCCACCGCGGGACGGCGTGGTTCAGGACGCGAACGGCCGCCCATCGGCGGCGCAGGTGGCGCCGGGCGCGGGCAGTCGCAGGTCGACCAGGTAGCGCTCGCGCAGCTGTCGCACGCACTCGCCGTCCGGTTCGTGGCCGTAGCCATCGGCGACCACGACGAGCCTGGCATTGACCAGTTCCTGCTGCGCGCGCTTGGCGAAGGTCACCGGCGTCACCGGGTCGAAGCGGTTGTTCAGCAGCAGCGCGGGTTTGTCGGAGCCGAGCGTCCACGGGCCGGTGTAGCGCTGCGGGTAGCCGCCCTCCGGTGCGGGCCACGTCGCGCACGGCTGGTGCATGCCGAGCCAGAACCGGCCGAAAATCGGTTCGGCGGAAGCGATCTCGTGGGAGAGAGCGGGCCAGTCGACGGACCGCCAGCCCGCGCTCTGGTCGGCGCAGGTGATCGCGGTGAAGGCGTCGAGGAAGTCGTAGTCCGGCACGGCCGCCGCCAGGATCTCGCGCACCTTCGCCGGATCGCCCGCCGGGCCGCGTTCCAGTTCGATGAGCAGCTCGGCGAGCGCGGGCCAGCCGCGCTCCGGGTCGTAGAGCATCAGCGCGTGCGCCTGCACGACCTCGCTGTAGCGCACCGGCACCGCGTGCTCGCCGGCGCCGACCGTGATCGGGGCCTGGCGCAGCCGCTCGAGCAGGGCGTTGTCCCTGGCGCGCAACCGATCCGCCCCGCTGTCGGCGGGAGTGGGGGTGGTGGTCTCGACGCGCTCGGACCCGGCGCTACCGGCCTTCTCGGCCCGCTCCGGCGGTGCGGCGGGACCGGTCAGGTCGGACCGCTCGGAGCCACCGGCGAAGGCGCACTTGGCCTTTCCCTCCTCGGCGCACAGCCGCAGGAACTCCGCGTGGATCTCCGCGGTGCCCGCGGCGGTATCGATGACGTAGGCGCGGACGTCGTCGGTGTAGCCCCTCGGGTCGAGCATCGAGGACAGCTGGAGTGCGCGCACCCGTTCGCCGAACAGCGCGCCGTACACCTGCCCGAGGTAGCTGGCGTAGGACCCGCCCGCGTACGTCAGCTTCTCCTCGCCGACCGCGCGCCGCAGCAGGTCCATGTCCCTGGCCGCGTCGACCGTGGTGAGGTGCCCGAGCAATTCGCCGCTGTGCTTCGCGCACCCCTCCGCGAGCGTGCGCGCCGCCTGCTCGGCGGCGCGCTCCTGCTCGGCGTTCGCGGGCGGCAGCAGCGTGGCGTCCCAGAACCGGCGCCGTTGCTCGTCGTCGGCGAAACAGCGCACCGGGGCGCTGCGGCCGATCCCGCGCTGGTCGAAGGTCACCACGTCGAAACGCTCGCGGGTCTCCCCCTCGGCCAGTTCGCCCTGCCGCGCCCAGTCGATACCGGAGCCGCCGGGCCCGCCCGCGGCCGTGAACAGTGTGCCGATGCGGCGCTCGGGATCGGTGGCGAGCTGCCGCACCACCGCGAGCTCGATGGTCTTGCCCTCGGGCTCGGCGTAGTTCAGCGGTACCGCGGCGGTCGCGCACTCGAGGCCGCCGAGATCGGCATCGGCGCATGGCCGCCAGTCGAGTCGCGGCGTCGGCGCCGCGTCGGCCTGCCGGACCAGCCCCGAGACGGCCGACGCCTGCTGAACCGGGGTACACGCGGTCAGCACGGGCGCCGCCGCCGCGACCACGATCAGCACGAACTTCCACCTACGCACAGTGACCATCCTGTGCCCCGGCCACCGCGCGCGTCGTCATCCTTAGTGACGAATTCGACCCTGAGATCGCCTCGGGTCCATGCCTTCTCATGACATCAGCAGCCGGACCACCGCGATGCTACCCACCACCACGATGACGGCGCGCAGCACGTTCGGCGGCATCCGCCTGCCGTAGTGGGCGCCGAGCTGGCCGCCGATGATCGAGCCGATCGCGATCATCGCCACGGCCTGCCAGTCCACCTCGGCGACCACGATGAAGATGACCGCCGAGACCGCGTTGACGATGAGCGCGAGCACGTTCTTCACGGCGTTGAGCCGCTGCAGCTCGTCGTGCACGAAGATGCCGAGCAGGCCGATCAGCAGCACGCCCTGCGCCGCGCCGAAGTAGCCGCCGTAGATGCCGGTGCCGTACACCGCCGCGAGCAGGATCGGTCCGCCGTGCTCAGGCACGGTCCCCGCGCCGTTCTCGCGCCGCCGCTTCACCCAGGCCGAGAGCCGCGGCTGCACCACCACCAGGATCAGCGCCACGATGATCAGCGCGGGCACGATCGCCTTGAACGCCGCGGCGGGCAGCACGAGCAGCAGCACCGCGCCGGTGATGCCGCCGAGCAGCGAGGCCGTGCCGAGCTGGAGCAGACGGGAACGTTGACCGGCGAGCTCGCGCCGATAGCCGATGACGCCGCTGATCGAGCCGGGGACCAGGCCGATGGTGTTCGACACGTTCGCGGTGACCGGCGGCAGCCCGAAGCCGAGCAGCACCGGGAAGGTGATCAGGGTGCCGGAGCCCACGATGGTGTTGATGCCGCCCGCGGCGATGCCCGCCCCGAAGACGGCGAGTAGTTCGAGCCAAGTCATCCGATACGTTCCTTCGACGTCCCGTCGGACCCGCGGCCCGTACAAGCGTTCAGTTCTCCCGGCACGCTATCGGCAGCCCCGCATACCACGCGCAATCGGACCGGGCTTCCAGCGCCGCGCCGCGACACGCTAAACTCGTCAGAATCATGCAGCGGGCACTTCTTCTCGGCCGCCGCGACGGGGTCTGATCGGACCGGCTCCCGTCGCGGGGTTTCGCCTGCCGGTCGCCCAATAATCGGGAAACCCCCACACCATGGAGAAATCGCATGTCCCCTGCTGACGCCTACGTTTCCGGCTCGCGCACGATCACCGCTCCCAGCAAGGCCGCGCCCGCCGACCAACCAGGATGGAACAAGCAGAAGAACTCCTCGATGCCGACATTCCGGTATCGGCCGTTCGCCGAGGAGGTCGAGCCGATCACGCTGCCCGACCGCACTTGGCCGGACAAGATCATCGACCGCGCCCCCGGCTGGTGCGCCGTGGATTTGCGCGACGGCAACCAGGCACTGATCGACCCGATGAGCCCCGCGCGTAAGCGCCGCATGTTCGACCTGCTGGTGCGGATGGGCTACAAGGAGATCGAGGTCGGCTTCCCGTCGGCCAGCCAGACCGACTTCGACTTCGTCCGCGAGATCATCGAGGACGGCGCCATCCCGGACGACGTCACCATCCAGGTGCTGACGCAGTGCCGCCCCGAGCTGATCGAACGCACCTTCGAGGCCTGCGCGGGCGCGAGCAACGTCATCGTGCACTTCTACAACTCCACCTCCATCCTGCAGCGGCGAGTGGTCTTCCGCGCCGAGCGCGACGCGGTCAAGAAGATCGCCACCGACGCCGCCAAGCTGTGCCTGGAGGTCGAGCAGCGCTACCCCGACACCAACTGGCGCTACGAGTACAGCCCGGAGTCCTACACCGGCACCGAGCTGGAGTACGCGCGCGAGGTGTGCGACGCGGTCTCCGAGATCATCGCGCCGACCCCCGACAAGCCGCTGATCATCAACCTGCCCGCCACCGTCGAGATGGCGACGCCGAACGTCTACGCCGACTCCATCGAGTGGATGAGCCGCAACCTGGCCCGCCGCGACTCGATCGTGCTGTCCCTGCACCCGCACAACGACCGGGGCACCGCGGTCGCCGCGGCCGAGCTGGGCTACCAGGCGGGCGCCGACCGCATCGAGGGCTGCCTGTTCGGCAACGGTGAGCGCACCGGCAACGTCTGCCTGGTGACGCTGGGCATGAACATGTTCTCCCGCGGCGTCGACCCGCAGATCAACTTCTCCGACATCGACGAGATCCGCCGCACCGTCGAGTACTGCAACCAGCTGCCGGTGCACGAGCGGCACCCGTACGGCGGCGACCTGGTCTACACCGCGTTCTCCGGCAGCCACCAGGACGCCATCAACAAGGGCCTGGACGCGATGAAGGCCGCGGCCGACGCGCTGGACGCCGACGTCTCCGATATCACCTGGGAGGTGCCGTACCTGCCCATCGACCCGAAGGACGTGGGCCGCACCTACGAGGCGGTCATCCGGGTCAACTCGCAGTCCGGCAAGGGCGGCGTCGCCTACATCATGAAGACCGATCACGGCCTGGTGCTGCCGCGCCGCCTGCAGATCGAGTTCTCCCAGGCGATCCAGCGGATCACCGACGGCGAGGGCGGCGAGGTCACGCCGAAGGAGATGTGGGACGTCTTCCACGAGGAGTACCTGGCCCCGATCCGGCCACTGGAGCGGATCCGCCAGCGGGTCACCGCGTCCGAGACCGACGGCGGGGTGGACTCCATCACCGCCGTGGTGAAGGTGGACGGCGTCGAGCAGGAGGTCACCGGCAACGGCAACGGGCCGCTGGCCGCGTTCGTCGACGCCATCGCGACCGTCGGTTACGACGTGCGGGTGCTGGACTACTCCGAGCACGCCATGTCGGCGGGTGACGACGCGCAGGCCGCCGCCTACGTGGAGTGCGCCATCGGCGACAAGGTGGTCTGGGGCGTCGGCATCGCCACCTCGATCACCACCGCTTCGCTGCGCGCGGTCGTCTCCGCGATCAACCGCGCCAGCTGACGCGTTCGGCGTGGTCGGGGTTTCGGGCCCCGGCCACGTCACCAGCGCGTGCCGCGCGGTCGGCCGCGCCTTCGACGTCGTCACCGCTGTCGGCTCGTCGCCGCCGAGCCTCACCAGCGCCACTGGATCCAGCCGTCGACGAAGTCCAGCGAATACGTCTGGTGCTCAGTCCCGTCCGCGGTGACGATCGTCCACACCGCCGATTCGCACTGTCGCACATCGGCATCCGACAGGCCGAGTCGCGCCTGCTCGCGCGCGTATCCCGCGTCGTATTCGTCGTCCGTCAGCAGCTCGGCCTGTTCGCGCGACCACCGCTGCAGCGCACCCGCGCGATCGAACCTCTCGAACTCGACCGGATCGTGAGCGCGCAGCTCGCCGGTGGCCCACGGCGTCTCGTAGCCGTAGCGGACGATCGTGGCGAAAGGTTTGCCGTCACAGCGCAGTAGCATCGGCGCCTCGAAGATCATCGCGCCAGGCTATGGGTGCTGCGCGGCAGGACACAGCCTGCGCGGAGGTTTGCTCACCTGCTAGCGTTGGTTGCACTCAAGCGCCGAGCTCTCTGCTCGAATCCCGAGCAGATGGGGGAACTGTGACAAACAACGACCACAATCCGACCTCTCCGCCCTGGCTGCAGAGTCATTCGGTGGATACGGCCGCAGTCACTGCCGAACCCGCCGGATCGCATGTGGCGCAGGACGAGACGAACGAGACACCCGCCGAGGCGCCCGAAAAGGACGCCGTAGCAGCGGCCGAAGCCCCCGAGGGGCAGGAGGCCGCGCCGGGTGGTCGTGAACCGGCGCATGCCGATGCCGCGCCGGAACCGGGACAGTTCACCGGTTATCCGCCCGCCGTTGGACCCGGCGATCCGACCGGCGTGTATCCGCAGCCCGTCGCCCCGCCCGGCTACGGTCCGGCCGAGGGCTTCGCGCCGAACGGAGCCGCGGAGCCGTACGGTCCGTACAGCACCGGTCCGTTCGCGCAGCAGCCCGGCCCCTACCAGGGCGGGCCGTATCAGCCGGGCCCCGAACAGCTTCCGCCGCCACCCGGTCCCGACCAGCACGGCGCGCCCTACGGCGAGTACCGCCAGGAGATCGGACCGGACGGTCTGGTTCGCCGGGTTCCGCAGGAGAGCGGGCCGGAAGCCGGTGCGGCACAGGATCAATCGAGCGGTCCGATCTACAGCTGGGCGCCGCCGCCTCCGCCGGTTCAGCCGATGGCCCCGCCGCAGCCGATGTACCAGGAGCCGCCCGCGCCGATCGGCCAGCCGCCACTCGGGCCGACCGGTCCTGGTCAGACACCGCTCGGGCCGACGGGTCCCGGGCAGACGCCGCCCGGGCTCACCGGTCCCGGGCAGACGCCGCCCGGACTCACCGGTCCCGGCCAGACGCCGCCCGGACTCACCGGACCCGGCCAGCAGTGGGGTGGCCCGCAGCAGCAGCCGTTCCAGCCGCAGCACGTGCCGCAGCCCGGCCAGCCCGGCCACTCGGTCAACGACCTCAACCTGCTGAAGCGGGCCCGCCGGGCGCCGCGCAGCGGGTGGCGCCGCGCCGTCCACAAGGCCTCCGGCGGCATGATCAACCCGGGCGAATCCGCGGCCGACATCGTCTACCGCGACCTCGTCGACCGGGTGAACCAGCCGGTGCGCGGCGACTACCGGATCGCGATCCTCTCGCTCAAGGGCGGCGTCGGCAAGACGACGACCACGGTCGGCCTCGGCTCGACCTTCGCCTCGCTGCGCGGCGACCGGGTCATCGCGATCGACGCCAACCCGGACCTCGGCACGCTGGCGCACCGGGTGCCGAGGCAGACCCGCTCCACTGTGCGCAACCTGCTGGAGGATCAGCAGATCTCCAGGTACTCGGACGTCCGCGCGCACACCTCGCAGGCCCCGAGCCGATTGGAAGTGCTTGCCTCCGAACAGGATCCGGCTGTCTCCGAGGCGTTCAGCGAGGCCGACTACCGCAAGGCGATCAGCATCCTGCAGTCGTTCTACAACATCATCCTCACCGACTGCGGCACCGGTCTGATGCACTCGGCGATGTCCGGCGTGCTCGATATGGCCAGCTCGCTTGTGCTGGTCACCTCGCCCGCGATCGACGGCGCGCGCAGCGCCTCCGCCACGCTGGACTGGCTCGATCACCACGGCTACGGCAAGCTCGTCGAGCGCACCGTGGTGGTGGTCAACGCCTCGCGCCGCGGCGCCTCCACCGTCGACCTGGACCAGCTGCGCAAGTTGTTCCTCGACCGCACCCGCGCGGTGCAGGTGGTGCCCTTCGACGATCACCTCGCCGAGGGCGCCGAGATCGACCTGGAGCTGGTCAGCAAGCCGACCCGACGGGCCCTGCTGGAACTGGCCGCGATGGTCGCCGACGATTTCGGCTACATCGGCGCGCAGCAGTACCAGCATCCGGGGCCGATGGGTCTGCGTTAGGCGGGTCCACCGACGGGCTCGCCCGGTACCGGCGATAGTCGAAAGTCGCGGCCCGGCAACTCGACTGCCGAGCCGCCTTCGGTCCGGCGGCTGTCCCCCTGCGCGGTGGACAATTCGCCGCCCGGCAAGTCGACTGCCGAGCGGCCTTCGGTCCGGCGGCTACCCACTGCGCGGCGGACGATCCGCCCCGCATGCACTGGCGATGGCGGGCAGTTCACCGCGGCATACGCTCTGCCAGAAGCACGGTGGCGGGCGACGACCTTCGCGGCCGCACGCCGCGGTGACGCGCCGCGCCGTCGGAGGACGCCGCGAAAGCCGAGACGACCGCGGGTCGCCGCTCGGCATGCGGAGCATGCTGGCATGGCGCCGATTTCGCGTCTGCTACTCCGCCGGTGACCTGGTCCGCAGCGGCGCGAAAGGCCACCAGCACCCGACCGCGGCCGCCACTCCGCAAGCGGACCACTCTGGCAGAGCGGCGATTTCGCGTCTGCCACTTCCGTGTGCCCCGGTCGGCAGCCGGCCGGAACGCCAGGCGCCTGGCGATCGCGGGCCGCTACTCCGCAGTGACTCGGTCTGCGGCGGCGCGAAGGGAAGCCAGCACCCTGGCGATGGCGGGCCACTACTCCGCCCGGCGGCTACCCACTGCGCGGTGGACAATCCGCCGCCGCGAACGCCACATGCACCGGCAATGGCGGGCTCGTTCACTGCGGCATACGCTCCGCCGGGAGCACTGTGGCGGGCGACAACATTCGCGACCGCACTCCGCGGTGACGCGCCGCGCCGTCGGAGGACGCCGCGAAAGCCGAGACGACCGCGGGCGCCGCTGCCGCCACTCCGCATGCGGACCACACTGGCAGAGCGGCAACTTCGCGTCTGCCACCTCCCTGCGCCCCGACCCGCAGCGGACCGCAACGCCGCAGACACCTGGCGATCGCGGCCGCCACCCCGCGGTGACTCGGTCCGCGGCGGAGCGAAAGGCCGCCAGCACCATGACGACCGCGAGCCGCTACTCCGCAGTGCCGGGGCCAGCGGCAGAGCGAAGGGCAGCCAGCACCCGGGCGATGGCGGGCCACTACTCCGCGAGCGGACCACACTGACAGAGCGGCAACTTCGCGTCTGCCACCTCCCTGCGCCCCGACCCGCAGCCGACCGGAACGCCGCAGACACCTGGCGATCGCGAGCCGCTACTCCCCAGTGCCGGGGCCAGCGGCCGACCGGAACGCCGCAGACACCTCGCGACCGCGAGCCGCCACTCCCCAGTGCCGGGACCAGCGGCACAGCGAAAGGCAGCCAGCACCCGGGCGATGACGAGCCGCTACTCCGCGGTGACTTGGTCAGCGGCGGAGCGGAAAGCGGCGAGGACCGTGGCGATGGCGGGCCGTCTTTCCGCGTGCGCACGGGTGACCAGGTCGTAGTTGCGGGCGGCGCGGACGCCGGAGAGTCGCAGCACCGCGAGATCCGGGTGGGCGACGGCGAAGCGCGGCATCAGCGCGACGCCGTAGCCGGATGCGACGAGCGTTTCGATGACGCGGAAATCGTTGAGCCGCTGCGCTATTCGCGGCTGCACTCCGGTCACCGTTGCGATCGATTCGAGGACGTCGTCGACCGGGAAGCCGCCGCGCACGCTGAGCCAGGTCTCGTCCGCGAGTTCGGCGGGGGTCACCGAGCGCTGCCCGGCCAGCCGGTGCGTCGGGGCGACGACAACGTCGATGGGTTCGCGCATGAGGAACCGCGAGGTGATGCGCGGTCCGGCCACCGAGCCGGAGCGCTCGTCGCGGTGGGTCAGGACGATGTCGTAGTCGGCGAGCAGGCGCGGCACTCCGCTCGGCGGCACGTCCTCGTCGCGGGCGACCACGTCGACGTCGCCGCCCGCCAGCGCGGGCAAAATCAGCGGGAGCAGCAGCGCCGCACCCGACGGGAACAGCGCAACCCGCACCTGCCCCCTCGGCGACCCGCGATAGTGCGCCATCTCCGCGACCGCCCGGTCCATGGCGGCGAGCACCTCGTCGGCGCGGACGACAAGCGCCTGCCCAGCGTCGGTGAGCCGGATGCGGCGGCCGTCGGGCTCCAGCAGCGCGACACCGGCCTCCTTGGCCAGCGTCTTGAGCTGCTGGGAAACCGCGGACGGCGTCATGGACAACGCGTCGGCCACGGCGGAAATGGTTCCGCGGTCGGCGAATTCGCGCAGGACTCGCAGCCGATCCACGGACATCGGCGGTCCCTGCGACTCGACCGGCACCGGGCGCATCCTCTCGTCGATAGTGAAGTGCTTCTACACTATCAGTGCAGATTTATTCGATTGTGCTGATGGTTTTCGAGCTCGACCATGGTGAGCGTGACCAACCGCGACCGCCTGCTCGGCCTCACCGTCGTCCTGCTCTGGGGCCTGAACTTCATCGCCATCCGAGTCGGCCTCGACCACTTCCCGCCGCTGTTCTTCGCGGCCCTGCGTTTCGCGGTGCTCGCGGTGCCGGTGCTGCTGTTCGTTCCGCGTCCGAACGTGCCGGTGCGCTGGCTCTTGTTGTACGGCACGGGTTTCGGCGTGCTGCAATTCGCGTTTCTGTTCACCGCGATGCGCGAGGGCATGCCGACCGGGCTGGCCTCGCTGGTGTTGCAATCCTCTGCACCGTTCACGGTGGTGCTCGGCGCGCTGCTGCTCGGTGAGCGGCTGCGCCCGATCCAGCTGGGCGGGTTGTTCGTCGCGGTGGCCGGGATCGTGGTGATCGGCGCCGATCGCGTGCACGTCGCGCCGCTGCTTCCGCTGCTGCTCACGCTGGCGGGCGGGCTCGGCTGGGCCTTCGGCAATATCGGCTCTCGGCTGGCCGCGGCTTCGAGCGAGGTCAACCCGCTGCACCTGACCCTGTGGATGACGGTGGTTCCGCCGCTTCCGCTGTTCGCCCTCTCCGCGCTCACCGAAGGCCCGGCGACCGGTTGGCACGCACTGGCCGACATCTCCGCGCCGACCGGGTGGCCCGCGCTGCTCGGCCTGGCCTACATCGTCGCGCTGGGCACGGTCGCGGGGTCGGGGTTGTGGACGTACCTGATGAGTCGCTATCCGGCGGGCGCGGTCGCGCCGCTCTCGCTGCTCGTCCCGGTCGTCGGCATCGCCGCGGCCTGGGCTTTCCTCGACGAGACGCCGACCGGGTGGCAGTTGCTCGGCGGCCTGATCGTGATCACCGGCGCGTTCGTCGCCACCACCGCGGGCAAGCCGACGCGGGTAGCCGAGACCGAGGAATCGGATCGGGCCACCGAACCGGCGGTGCGCTGATCGTCCGCCCACTGGTTCCGCGGGTCGCGGCACCGCGAAAAATCGGATCCGGCAGCTGAACCCGCGCTGCGCCGAGCATCCGCCGAGTACGGATTCCGTGGGCCGCGAGGACCGCGGATCGGATCCGGCCGCCGAACCCAGCGGTGCGTTGAGATTCCACCGAATACGAGTTCCGTGGGTGAGACAGCAGCCGAACGGAGCGGGCAGGCGAAGTCGGCTGCGTTGAAACCCCTCCCGAGTGCGAGTTTGCGAATTGCGAGTTTCGGGAAGTAGCTCGCGTCGCGCGAGGGCGGCGGTACTCTCGGGGCGCTGTACTCGCCGCGGCCGATCCATACGGCCGCGACCCGGCGGCGGCAGGGGCGGGTGGGATGGCCCCGAGCAGGCGCTTTACAGTGGGTGCGGCGGTGAAGGTAGGGTCCCGAAAGCTAGGCAGCAGAGACGCGCATGGCAGAACAGCGGTGGGCCGTCTCGCGAAGAACGATGCTTCGCGGCACGGTGGCAATGGGGGTTTCGTCGGCGGGGGCTTTCACGGCCGGTGCGCTGAGACCGGGGCTCGCATCGGGGGCTCCCAGCGGCAGACGGGTGGCGGTGCTCGGCGGCGGGGTCGCGGGACTCACCGCGGCGCACGAACTGGCCGAACGCGGATTCCAGGTCACCGTCTACGAGAGACGGGCGCTCGGCGGTAAGGCGCGCAGCATTCCGGTGCCCGGCAGCGGGTCCGGCGGACGTCCCGATCTCCCCGGCGAACACGGCTTCCGTTTCTTTCCCGGCTTCTACCAGCACATTCCGGACACGATGCGGCGAATCCCGTTCGCGGGTAACGCCGAAGGAGTCTGGAACAACCTGATCGCGATGCCCGAGGCGCGCATGTCCCGCCGCGACGGCGACGACTTCCAGATACCGCTCGGCTTCCGCGCCAGACCGAATCCGCGGCCGGAGGACTTCCGCGAGACCGTCGGCGCCGCCATCGCGACGGCACTGAAAATGCCCGCCGCGGAAGGACTTTACTTCGCCAACCGGCTGCTCGTGTTCAACACCAGCTGCGACGCCCGCCGTTACGGCCAGTGGGAGCACATGGCCTGGCGCGATTTCGTCGGCGCGCACCACCGTTCGCACGAATTCCGCGCGCTGATCTCGCGCACGCTCACCAGCATCATGGTCGCCGCCAAGGACAACCTCGCCAGCGTGCGCACCATCGGCAATATGGGCGAGCAGTTCCTCGGCAACCCGTTCGAGGTCGGCAACGACGGCGCGCTGGACCGGGTGCTGAACGGCCCGACCAACGCGGCGTGGATCGATCCGTGGACCGCACGGCTGCGTGAGCTCGGAGTCGAGTTCGCACTCGGCGCGGAGGTGCGCGGGCTGGAGGTGCGGGACCGGCGCATCAGCGGCGCCCGGATCGTCGACGGCAACGGCAGCCGCACGGTCGAGGCCGACTACTTCGTCGTGGCGCTGGCCGCCGAACAGGCCCGCGCGCTGTGGTCGCCCGACGTGCTCGAGGTGCGCCCGGAGCTGGCCGTGATGGACCGGCTGTTCGTGGACTGGATGACCGGCATCCAGTTCTACCTGCGCAGACCGGCCGAGATCTCCAGG
The DNA here is from genome assembly GCF_001612615.1 of Nocardia amikacinitolerans NBRC 108937. Classification (GTDB taxonomy): domain Bacteria; phylum Actinomycetota; class Actinomycetes; order Mycobacteriales; family Mycobacteriaceae; genus Nocardia; species Nocardia amikacinitolerans. The sequence continues at coordinate 18,547 of NZ_BDAU01000039.1, forward strand.
GGCCACACCGCCTACATCGACGCGCCGTGGTCGCTGACCTCGATCAGCCAGAACCAGCTGTGGACGCGCAAGCTCGCGGAATTCGGCGACGGCACCGTGCAGGATTGCCTCTCGGTCGACATCTCCGACTGGAACACCCCCGGCATCCTGTACGGCAAGACCGCCAAGGAATGCACGCACCAGGAGATCGCGCGCGAAGTGTGGGCGCAGATGCAGGCGCACCTCAACGATCGCGGCGAGGAACTACGCGACGCCGACCTGCACTCCTGGTTCCTCGATCCCGCGATCGTCTGGCAGTCCGAACAGCGCCGCAATACCAACGCCGACCCGCTGCTCATCAACACCGCCGGGTCGTGGGAGCACCGCCCCGACCCGCACGGCGATCTCGAAAACCTGTTCCTCGCGGGAGATTACGTGCGCACCAACGTCGACCTCGCCACCATGGAGGGCGCCAACGAGTCGGCACGGGCCGCGGTGAACGCGCTGCTGGACGTCGCGGGTTCGGACGCGCCACGCTGCCGCATGTACACGCTGTACCGCGCGACCGAACTGGAACCGTTGCGGCGCATGGACGCCGACCGATACGCGGCGGGTCAGCCGAATCTATTCGACGTGCAGTTCTAGGCGGGGGCGGGTGTACCTGCCCAAAAGCGGTTCTCTGAGTCAATGCCTCACAACCGGAAACACCTGACCCGCTGCACGCCGTCTCCGCACAAGTACACCTGCCCCGATACGGCCGCGGGGGTGCTTCAATCGAGGTATGGGAGAGACCACAGAGATCACCGACACCGCCGACCTGCGTGCGCTGCTCGGCGCGGTGATGCCGCGCGCGGCGACGAAAGAGCGCGTCGCACTGCACCAGCGCGACCGCGAGTGGATCGCCAACTCCCCGTTCCTGGTGATGAGCACCAGCGACGCCGACGGCAACTGCGACGCCTCACCCAAGGGCGACCCTGCGGGTTTCGTGAAGGTGCTCGACGACCGCACCATCGCCATCCCCGAGCGCCCTGGTAACCGCAGGGCCGACGGCTACCTCAACATCCTCGCCAACCCCCACGTCGGCCTGCTCTTCTTCATCCCAGGCCGCCGCGACACCCTCCGCATCAACGGCCGCGCCCGCCTGATCCGCGACGCCGCCTACTTCGACGACATGGTGGTCAAGGGCCACCGCCCGATCCTCGCCGTCGAGGTCGCCGTCGAACAGATCTTCTTCCACTGCGCCAAAGCGTTCATCCGCAGCCACCTGTGGGAGCCGGAGCAGTGGCCCGCCGACACCCTCCCCAGCACCGCCTGCCTGGTCAAGGACGTGGATCCGAATGTGAAGGAGACGGTGGACGAGCTGGAACGGTACTACTCGCCGGAAAACTACGCGGCAAAGCTGTACCGAGACTGACCTCCGCCCGACAGTCGCGTTTGCGCCCACCCCACCATCCCCAACCACCACGCAGCGACTGCTCCCACACACCCCGTACACGCGTCACATAGCCACCGCCTATGTGAGGAGTGCAAAGCCTGTGTGGCCACCACCCCTACGCCGCAACTTGCCGGCGCGCAGGTGCAACCCCGTGACCCCGACCTCACCGACCCACGCTGTCGCGGCACACCAAGAACCCCGCACATAGACTCTCGGCGTGGCGAAGATATCGATGCGTGGGCGGATCGCCCTGCGGGCCGCGGCGGCAGCGTCGTGGGCCTCGCAGAAGGCGGGACGCGGCAAGGGTTCGATGATCGGCGGCCTGATCGCGCTGAAGATCGACCCGACGATCATGGACCAGCTCGGACGTGGCAGGCGGACGGTGCTGGTCACCGGCACCAACGGCAAGTCGACGACGACGCGGATGACCACCGCCGCGCTGAGCACCCTCGGTCAGGTCGCCACGCAGGCCGACGGCGCCAATATGGACGCGGGCATCGTTGCCGCGCTGAGCACGCACCAGGGTGTGCCGCTGGCCGCCATCGAGGTGGACGAACTGCATCTGCCGCACGTCAGCGACTCGCTGAACCCGGCGGCCGTTGTGCTGCTGAACCTCAGCCGCGACCAGCTGGACCGGGTCGGCGAGATCAACATGATCGAGCGCAAGCTGCGCGCCGGACTCGCCAAGCACCCCGACACGGTGGTGATCGCCAACTGCGACGACGTACTGGTCACCTCGATCGCCTACGACCACCCGAACGTGGTGTGGGTCGCCGCGGGCAGCGGCTGGGCGATGGACGCGACGAGTTGTCCGCGCTCCGGCGAGCCGATCATCTGGGAGGGCGAGCACTGGCGCAGCACCGGCACGGATTTCCAACGGCCGCAACCCGATTGGCACCTGGAAGGGAACGACCTCGTCGGCCCCGACGGGGAACGCCACCTGCTCGAGCTGGCGCTGCCCGGCCGGGCCAACCGGGGTAATGCCGCGCAGGCGGTCGCCGCCGCGGTCGCGCTGGGCGCCGAAACGGCCAAGGCCGTCGTCGCAGCGGGTACGGTGCGCGAGATCGCGGGCCGCTACCGGACCGTGCAGGTCGGCGAGCACGCCGCGCGGCTGCTGCTCGCCAAGAACCCGGCGGGCTGGCAGGAAGCCCTTTCGATGATCGAGCCGACCGCGGCCGGACTGGTGATCGCGGTGAACGGGCAGGTGCCCGACGGCGAGGACCTCTCCTGGCTGTGGGACGTGCGCTTCGAGCACTTCGAGGGCGTGCAGGTCGTCGCCTCCGGCGAGCGCGCGACCGACCTCGCTGTCCGCCTCACTTACGCGGGCGTCGAGCACACCACCGTGCCGGATCCCTTGCGCGCCATCGCCTCCTGCCCGCCCGGGCAGGTCGAGGTGCTCGCCAACTACACCGCGTTCCGCGACCTCAACCGCGACTTGGAGAATTATGGGTGACTCGACGGTACGGATCGGCCTCGTGCTGCCCGATGTGATGGGCACCTACGGCGACGGCGGCAACGCGCTCGTGCTGCGCCAGCGGCTGCGCATGCGCGGCTACGACGCCGAGATCGTGGAAATCACGCTGCCCGAACCGGTTCCGAACTCGCTGGACATCTACACCCTCGGCGGCGCGGAGGACTCGGCGCAGCGGCTGGCCACCCGGCACCTGCAGCGCTACCCCGGCCTGCAGGAGGCGGCCGCGAAAGGCGCTCCGGTGCTTGCCATCTGCGCGGCGATTCAGGTGCTCGGCAACTGGTACGAGACCTCCTCGGGTGAGCGTGTCGACGGCGTCGGTCTGCTCGACGTGACCACCTCGCCCCAGGTCAAGCGCGCCATCGGCGAAGTGACGACCAGTCCCATGCTCGACGGACTCACCGCTGCGCTCACCGGATTCGAAAACCACCGTGGCGGAACGAAGCTCGGCCCGGAGGCGACCGGCCTCGCGCGCGTCACCCGCGGCGTCGGCAACGGCGTCGGCGACGGACTCGAGGGGGTCGTCCAGGGCTCGGTCATCGGCACCTACATGCACGGCCCTGCCCTCGCCCGCAACCCCGAGCTCGCCGACCTCCTGCTCATCCGGGCACTCGGCGTCGACACCCTCGAACCGCTGAATCTTCCCGAGGTCGACCAGCTCCGCCGCGAACGCCTCCGCGCCTGAGAGCTGTCACCACGCCCTGCTCGCGCGGAGTCGTGGATCAACTCTCCCGCAGCCGAAGTCGTCGCGGATTCACTCCTCCACCGGAGCGACGTCGACCGAGACCGTGATCGAGCTCTCCTTGGCCTCGGTGTAGATGATGCCGCGCAGCGGCGGCACATCCGCGTAGTCGCGGCCCCACGCCGCGACGACGTAGCGCTCGTCCGCGAGCTGGTCGTTGGTGGGGTCGAAGCCGATCCAGCGGCCCGCGCGTTCGGACGAGTTCTGGCCCGGGACCCACACCGCCGCCCAGGCGTGCGTGGCGTCGGCGCCGACCATGCGCTCCTTGCCCGGTGGCGGGTCCGTCGCGAGGTAGCCGGAGACGTATCGCGCGGCGAGCCCGTGCGATCGGAGGCAGGCCGCGGCGATTCTGGCGAAATCCTGGCAGACGCCCGCGCGCGCGTAGAACACGTCGGAGACTCTGGTCGAGACGGTCGTCGAGCCGGACCAGTAGGTGAAGTCGGTGTTGATGCGGGTCGTCAGCTCGGTCACCGCGGCGAGCAGCGGGCGTCCCGGTGTGAGCGAGCGCGCCGCGTAGGCGGTGATCTCCTCGGTGATCTCCGGCGGGTGCAGGTCGAGGGTGAACTCAACGGCCAGCGGACCGGTCGCGTGGCTGGGCCTGGCGGACTCCCACGGCAGCAGCGCCGGGTCGTCCGTCGGCTCGGCGGGTGGGTCGACCTCGACCGTCGACTCCGCGCTGACGACCAGCTCGCGGTGTTCGGCCGTGACGTGAAAGTAGTGCGTGGTGTTGCCGTACACATCGGTGCCGATGGACCGGTCCGACGGCGCCGGGTCGATGTTCACCTCGTGCGCGAGCACCCGCTGACCGGGGAACTCGCGCGGGGTCAGATAGGCGCGCCCGTAGGAGCTGGTCACGTCCTCGGAGTAGGAGTAGGTGGTGCGGTGGGCTACCCGGTACCGCCGTGTCGCGCCGTCGATCATCCGACCACCCGCGTGCTACCCCACAACGGCTGAATGCCCACCGGCAGCGAGAGTTTCGTCGTCTCGAAGGATTCCGCCACCTTGCGCAGCCGCAGGTGCACGCCGTCGAGCAGTTCGGCCAGCTCGGTGCGCCTTCCGTTCTCGTCGGTGACGTTCAGGTCGTCCGGATCGACGCGACGCAGCATGCGCTGCGCGTCGGCCAGCAACCGTTGCGGCCGTGAGGATCCCGAGGCGCCGGGCAGCGCGGCGAAATCCGCGTCGAGCCGTTCCAGCTGGTAGGCCAGCGAACGAGGATTGCCCCTGTCGAACAGCAGCAACCCGGCGACCGCCGAGACCCGCACCGAATCCCGGTGGCGCCGACGGTAACTCACCGACGACTCGGCCGCTTGCAACACCGCCTCGGTGACCACCCGCTCGGCCTCCGGCGGATAGGTCTCGGTCAGCGCCGCCGAGAGCAGCGCCGTCACGGCCAGCCCGCGCTCGATGCGCTTGCCGATATCCATGACGCACCAACCGATGTCGCGCACCAGCGACTCGGCGCCGATGCCGGACAGCGAGAGCAGGGCGGCCAGCGTCAGCGAATGCACCGCCGAGAGCGCCGTCTCGTCGCCATCGCTCTCCCGGTACTCGGCCAACGCCCGGTCCACCGAGCTGAGGATCATCCAGGTGTCGTGCGAGAGCTGGTCGCGCACGGCTCGCGCCGAGGATCCGTACCGGTCGATCGCGTAGGCCAGCGACCCGGGCAGCTCCCGATCGATGGTCAACGCCTCGAGATAGTCGTGCCCCTCGCGAGACGCACCCGCCACCGCGGCCACCCCACCGTTGCTCCCCGGTACACTCTCACCCTCGAATCCGCTTGCCGCACCGCGCAACTCGGACTCCGCACCACCCAATCCCAGACCCTCGCCGAGAGCTTGGGACTCCCCGCCG
>NZ_BDAU01000040.1 GCF_001612615.1 Nocardia amikacinitolerans NBRC 108937
GCCGACGAGTGAGGTGTGACGGCGGACCGAAGGCGACCGCCATCACCGGGCTAGGGGAACTCGGCGTGCAGTACGCGCTGCTGTGGGGCTCCGAGTGATTCGGCCCGCGTCGGCGGCTCTGTGGGACAGCGAATCGGCCTCGGCGCGAAGGACGCGAAGGGTCGGCCGTCGACCATCCGCCGCCCAGTCACCACGGGAGGATCAGGCCGCCGCGGGCGCGGGCCGACCGCGATGCAGACCCTTGTAGTCGTAGTAGCGGGTGATGACCGCCCCGAGAACGAGCCCGATGACGAGCCCGGCCAGCGTCATCCAGAAGCCTCGCGTCAGCCCGGCCGGTCCGCTGGAGTCGAAATACAGGATGGACCGGACGGCGAGGAACACCTGGTGCATCGGCTCGAAATGGGCCAGCCAGCCGAAGTATTTGGGCGTCGCCTCGATCGGCACCGTGCCGCCCGAGGAGGGCAGGCCGAGCACGATGAACAGGATCAGGTTCACCAGCAGTCCCGCCGAGCCGATGGCCGCGAGGATGGACAGGCCGGTGATGCCGACCGCGATGATCGCGAACGCGCTGTAGAGGAACAGCGTCAGCGGATCGTCGATCGGCATGCCGAGCGCCCTGGCCACCAGCATGTAGATCAACGAGACGACGCTGCCCATGAGAATCATCACGCCCCACTTGATCAGCAGTGTCTTGAACCGGGAGATCGGAGTGGGCGGGAAGTGCACGTACCACGGCCCGTACTCGGTGGGCACGAAGCCGAGGTTGGCGTCCACCATGGTGTGGATCGTCATCGAACCGATCACGCCCGCGAGCAGCAGCAACAGCGCGTAGAAGAACGCGGTGAGACCCTGACCGGTGTTGCTCGGCAGCGGACGGTACTCCTCGACGATCAGTTGCAGCGGGCTGGCCAGCGCGATGCGGGTGGCGCCGCTGAGCTCGGGCGCCTGCCCGCCTTCCGGCGCGGTGAGCTGGGCCTGCACCTGCCGGGTCAGCTCCTCGCCGACCTGCTTGTTCACCTCGGGGAACGCTCTGTCGCCGACGCGGACGACGATCGAGGAGGCGTAGGTGCCGGCGCGCGGGTTGGTCTGGAGCGTGATGATGGGCTGCTCGATATCGCCGGGCACCACGCTGCCGACGCCGAGAATGCCGAGCCGCTTGCTGAAGTCGCTGGGAATTATGATCGCGCCGTAGACCTTGCCGGACTGCATCTGCCGCTCGGCCTCGCTGATCCCGACGACCCGCAGATCGATCTGGTCGGCGGGTACGGATTTACGCAGCCCGTCGGCCACTTGATCGCCGAAATTCACTCGGCGCTCCTGGCCCGGTGGGCCGAACGTCTCGCCGACATCCTGGTTGACCAGGGCGATCGGGAAGTCGTGCAGGTTCTCCTCTGGATCGACCACATAGGCCAGGTACATGATCCCGAGCAGGGTGGTCAGCAAGGTGAGCACGATCATGGGCGCGCCGACCATGCGCAGTAGCGAACGGCGGTCGAGCCGTCTAGCGTTCGGATCCGTCCCGCCGGTGCTGTCCGTAGTCGCCACGAAGGGACGGTACCGCCGCGGCCGTGGGATTTCGGGTGATCGACACGGTGATTGCTACCGGGATGCGGTGGCCGTGATCGCGATCGAATTTTCACCCGTAGAATGACTGGTGCCCCCAGCCCGCCCGAACAGGGAGCAAACGGTGACCAACGCCGAAGTGCCGGTGCAGAACCTCGCAGCCACCCCCGATGAGGACGAGAACGAGCCACGCGAGGAGTGTGGTGTCTTCGGTGTCTGGGCGCCGAGCGAGGACGTGGCCAAGCTCACGTATTACGGCCTCTATGCGCTGCAACACCGCGGTCAGGAGGCGGCGGGCATCGCGGTCTCGGACGGTCAGCAGATCTTGGTCTTCAAGGATCTCGGGCTGGTCTCGCAGGTGTTCGACGAGCAGACGCTGGCCGCCATGCCCGGCCACATCGCCGTCGGCCACTGTCGTTACTCCACCACCGGCGGTGTGACGTGGGAGAACGCGCAGCCGATCTTCCGCACCACCGCGGTCGGCTCCGGACTCGCGCTGGGACACAACGGCAACCTGGTCAACACCGCCGAATTGGCAAGCCGGGCACGGGAACTCGGACTGATCGGCAACCCGGTCTCCGGCGGCCGCCCGCAGCCGGTCGGCGCGACCTCGGACTCGGACGTGATGACCGCGCTGCTGGCGCACGCCGCCGCGGACTCCAGCATCGAGCAGGCGGCCATGAAGCTGCTTCCGACGCTGAAGGGCGCGTTCTGCCTGACCTTCATGGACGAACACACCTTGTACGCGGCGCGCGACCCGCACGGCGTGCGTCCGCTGTGCCTCGGCAGGCTCGAGCGTGGCTGGGTCGTTGCCAGTGAGACGGCGGCCCTGGACATCGTCGGCGCGGCCTTCGTGCGCGAGATCGAACCGGGCGAACTGCTGGCGATCGACGCCGAGGGCGTTCGCTCCATGCGCTTCGCCAACCCCGAGCCCAAGGGCTGCGTCTTCGAGTACGTGTACCTGGCCAGGCCCGACTCCACCATCGCGGGCCGCTCGGTGCACGCCACCCGTGTCGAGATCGGCCGCAGGCTGGCCAAGGAGCATCCGGTCGAGGCCGACCTGGTGATCCCGGTGCCGGAATCGGGCACCCCGGCCGCCGTCGGTTACGCGCAGGGCTCCGGCGTGCCCTACGGGCAGGGCCTGATGAAGAACGCCTACGTCGGCCGTACCTTCATCCAGCCGAGCCAGACGATTCGTCAGCTCGGCATCCGGCTGAAGCTGAACCCGCTGCGCGAGGTGATCCGCGGCAAGCGGCTCATCGTGGTGGACGACTCGATCGTGCGCGGCAACACCCAGCGCGCCCTGGTGCGGATGCTGCGCGAGGCGGGCGCGGTGGAGATCCACGTCCGGATCGCCTCGCCGCCGGTGAAGTGGCCCTGCTTCTACGGCATCGACTTCGCCTCGCGCGCGGAGCTGATCGCCAACGGCGCGGGCGCCGACGACAGCTACGACGACATGGTCGAGAACGTGCGCCGCTCGATCGGCGCCGACACTCTCGGCTACATCTCCACCGAAGGCATGATCGCCGCCACCGAGCAGCCGCGCACCCGCCTGTGCGCCGCCTGCTTCGACGGCGACTACCCGATCCCGCTGCCCCAGGAAGCCTCGATCGGCAAGAACCTGCTCGAGGGGATGCTGACTGGTCAGCCGGAATCGGTGCTGCTGGGTGAGAACGCCAACGCGAGCGCCCTGAGCAGGCCCTGACACCCCGCCTGCGACGGGCTCGACTTCGCAGACCTTTCGTACGGTTCGCAGCGGTTGCGACCTCTGCGAGGCGTGCGAAACCTCTGCGGGGAACGCCCGGTTCGATTGCGCAGTGACGGTAGGCGAGCCCGCGCGGTCTGTCGTGAATCCCAACGCCGGGCCTCGCAGGCCTTCCGCACGGTTCGCAGCGCCTGCAACCGCGGTGAAGCGTCGGAAGACTCTGCGAGGACTGTGGCGGTTGCTGATTTCAGCGCGTGGTTTGGTGAACAGCCGAAATGGGTACCGGCACAACGGTGTCCGTGGGTGTGACGTGGCCTGCTCGAGACGCTGCGATCTCGATCTTTCCGCGCACCTGGACATATGACCGGGCGATGCCGGTGCGGCCGTGCATGGTTCGCAACGGGCGATGACAGCCCGGTGATTTTTCTTTGAAAACGCAATGTGCCGGAAATGGTTCGTGGGTACGGTCGCCAGCTATATCGAAAGTTCACCGCGTCCGGACCGGGCCTGTGATCCAGGTATCGCGGTGCGGCGCGCTCGAAGAAGTGGGGCCGGATGATGAGGGTTTCGAGGACGCCGGGCGGGCGTAGGCGAGCGAAAGGCATTGCGGCGGTTGGGCTCGTTGCGCTGGTCGCGTCGGTGCTCGCGGGTTGCGGATCCGGACGGACGGGCGAGGGCGGTGACGGCGACGGGTTGATCGTCGGCACCACCGACAAGATCTTCTCGCTGGATCCGGCCGCCGCCTACGACAACGGATCGCTGGTCGCGGAGACGCAGATCTACCAGTACCTGCTGAATTTCGCGCCCGGCGACCCCACCCCGAAACCGGACGCCGCCGAGAAGTGCGAGTTCACCACGCCGACGGTCTACACCTGCACCTTGCAGGCGGGATTGAAGTTCGCCAACGGAAATCCGTTGACCGCCAACAGCGTCAAGTTCTCCTTCGACCGCATGCTCGGCATCAACGACCCGAACGGTCCCGCCTCGCTGCTCGGCAATCTGGAGAAGACCGATGTGGTCGACGAGCGCACCGTCGCCTTCACGCTGAAGGTCGCCAACGACCAGACCTTCCCGGCCATCCTGCCCACGCAGGCCGGGCCGATCGTGGACGAGCGCGTGTTCCCCGCCGACAAGGTGATGGCCGACGAGGACGTTGTTCGCGCCAAGGGCTACTCCGGCCCGTACACGATCACCAGCTACGACAAGAACAAACTCGTCGAGTACCAGGCGTATCCGGAGTACCGCGGCATCCTCGGCACCCCGAAAACGCCGCGCATCTCGGCGAAGTACTACGCGACCACCGACAACCTGAAGCTCGACCTGCAGAGCGGCGCGATCGACGCGGGCTACCGCTCGCTGACGCCGACCGACATCGAGGGGCTGCGCGCCAGCGACAAGGTCAAGGTGCTCGACGGTCCCGGCGGTGAGTTGCGCTACATCGTCTTCAACATGAACACCATGCCCGGCGGTACGCCGGAGCAGAAGCTGGCGGTGCGCAAGTCGATCGCGTCGTCGCTGGACCGGGTCGCGCTCGCTCGCGACGTATACAAGGACACCTACGTGCCCGCGTATTCGTCCGTCCCGCAGGGCATTCCGGGCGCGGCGGAACCGTTCAAGGAGATCTACGGCGCCGGTCCGAACAAGGACGCTGCCGCGAAATTCCTCGCCGACGCGGGCGTCGCGACGCCGGTGGAGCTCAACCTCCAGTACAACCCCGACCACTACGGCTCCAGCAGCGCGGAGGAATACAAGGCGATCAAGACGCAGCTGGAGGCCACGGGCCTGTTCCGGGTGAACCTGCAATCCACGGAATGGGTTAGCTACCAAAGGGAACGGGCGCGCGACGCCTACCCGCTGTACCAGTTCGGTTGGTTCCCCGACTTCCCGGACCCGGACAACTACCTCTCGCCGTTCTTCGGCCCCAACAACTTCCTCCAGTCCCACTTCGAAGACCCCGGCATCACCGCGCAATTGGTCGGTGAGGCGACCCAGCCGGACAAGGACCGCAGGCTCCAGCAGATCCAGCAGGTGCAGCGCGACCTGGCGCAGAACTTCCTGCCGATCGTTCCGCTGTTGTCCGGCAAGCAGATCGGCGTGGCGGGCAAGGACGTCCAGGGCATGGAGCAGACGCTGGACCTGTCGTTCAAGTTCCGCTACACGGTCCTGAGCAAGTGAAGTCGGAGGGGACCGGGCCCGCGGCGATCGCGCCGCGGGCCCGGCGATTCGCGCTGCCCCGGCGGGCGGCGGGCGGGGATTCGCGCGGGCTCGCCCTCGCCAGATACCTGGGCGTACGGCTGCTGCTCATCCCGGTGACGGCCTGGATCCTGGTGACCGCCGTGTTCTTCATGATGCGGGTGATCGGCGATCCGATCGAAGCCGCGCTCGGCGGGCGGCTGCCACCGGACCAGATCGAACAGCGGCGCGAGGCGGCCGGGCTGAACCGGCCGATCCTGGTGCAGTACTGGGAATACCTGTCCGGCCTCGCGCGCGGCGACTTCGGGCAGACCCAGGACCACCGGATGGTCGCCGACATCATCGCCACCCGCGGTGCGGCAACCTTGGAACTGGTGTGCTGGGCGCTGCTTGTCGCCTTCGCCATCGGCGTCCCGCTCGGCAGATACGCTGCAACTCACCGGGATTCGGCGAGCGACGCCGCGCTGCGGCTGTTCGCCATCCTGGCCTACGCCGCGCCGGTGTTCTTTGTCGGACTGTTGCTCAAGCTGTTGTTCGCGGTGCGGCTCGGCTGGTTGCCGGTCTCCGGGCGGGCCAGCGCCGACGTCGAATTGCGGCTACAGCACGTTTCGCCGAAGACCAACATCATGGTGGTCGACGCGATCCTCTACGGCGACAACGCCTATCTGCTCGATGTGCTGAAACACGCTGTGCTGCCTGCTATCGCGCTCGGCCTGCTGACGGCGGGGGTGTTCCTGCGGCTGGTCCGGATCAACCTCATCCAGACCTTGCGCAGCGACTACGTCGACGCGGCACGGGCGCGCGGGCTGTCCGCGCGGGTGGTGACCGGCCGACATGCCGTGCGCAACGCCATGATTCCGATCGTCACCGTGATGGGCATGTACATCGCCATGATGCTGGGCGGCGCGGTGCTCACCGAGATGACCTTCGAGTGGAAGGGTCTCGGCTTCGAGCTCGCGGAATACCTCAAGGCTCGCGACTTCATGGCGGTGCAGGGCATCGTCGCGTTCATCGCGCTCGTCGTCGCGGTGATGAGTTTCGTGGTGGATGCCCTTGTCGCACTGATCGATCCGAGGGTGAGGTTCTGATGACCGCACCGGAATTGGTGACCGAACCCAGCGCGGCGCTCGCACCGAATCGCCGGGGCCGGTTCGGCCTGCGGCTGTTCTCGATGACCGCGGGCATGCAGCGCGTCACGCTGATCCTCGGCCTGCTGTTGATCGCCGGGTTCCTCTTCGTCGCGCTGTTCGCACCGCTGCTCGCGCCCTACGGGCTGGCCCAGACCACCGAGAACGGTGTGGGTTTCGGCCAGTACCAACCGCCTTCGGCGCAGCACTGGTTCGGCACCACCGTCGCGCAGGAGGACGTGTTCTCCCGGGTGCTCTACGGTGCGCGGACGGCGCTGTGGGTGATCGTGGTGTCGCTGGTGCTCTCGCTCTTCGTCGGTGTGCCGCTCGGGCTGGTCTCCGGGTATGTGGGGCGTTGGCCGGACCGGGTGCTGGTGACCGTCATGGACGCGCTGTACGCGTTTCCGACCCTGCTGCTGGCGATCGTGGTGTCCATCGTGGTCTCCGGCGGCGAGTCCAGCGGGTTCGGTGGCGTGCTCTCCGCGGCCGTGGCGATCACGACCATCTTCGTGCCGCAGTACTTCCGGGTGGTGCGCAACGCCACCGTCGCGGTGAAGCAGGAGCCGTACGTGGACGCCGCGCGGGTCACCGGCGCGTCCACGGCGCGAATCCTGTTCCGGCACATACTCGCCAACGTCACCCAGTCGCTGCCGGTGATCGTCACGCTCAACGGCGCCGAGGCGATCCTGACCCTGGCCGGGCTCGGCTTCCTCGGCTTCGGCATCGAGTCCACCCAGGCGGCGGAATGGGGATTCGACCTGAACAAGTCGCTGGCGGCGGTGTCCAACGGAATCTGGTGGACAGCGGTCTTTCCCGGCACCGCCATCGTGCTCGTCGTGCTCGGGATGACGCTGGTCGGCGAGAGCTTGAACGAGGTGCTCAACCCGCTGCTACGCACCCGGCGCACCGCGGCGCCGGTCGCGGTGGGGAGTGATGTGGTGGTCGGCGCGACCGGAGAGCCGGAGATGCCGGTCGCAGAGGTCGAACCGGACGTCGACCTGTCCGGAACCGGAGCCGAATCATCGCCGGACGGCGAGCCTCCGGAAACGAACGACGGTGGCGGGTCTGCGTTGGAGGGTGTTTCGGCGGTGCCGGGCGGCGGTGCTGGATCTGCACCGGACAGCGATCCGATGGCGGCGGATGAGGATGCCGGATTTGCGCGGGAGGGTGTTTCGGCGGTGCGGCGCGGTGGTGCCGGACACGCGCCGGACGGTGCTCCGGTGGCGGCGGATAAGGGTGCCGGGTTTGCGCGAGAGGGTGTTTCGGCGGTGCCGGGCGGCGGTGCTGGATCCGCGCCAGACAGCGATTCGGTGGAGTCGGATGGCGGTGCCGGACACGCGCTGGACGGTGCTCCGGTGGCGGCGGATGAGGGTGCCGGGTTTGCGGGGGAGGGTGTTTCGGCGGTGCCGGGCGGCGGTGCTGGATCCGCGCCGGACAGCGATTCGGTGGAGTCGGAGGGCGGCGCCGGACACGCGCCGGACGGCGATCCGCTGGAGTCGGATGAGGGTGCCGGAGCTGCCCCGGGCGGCTATCCGGTGAAGCCGAAGGGCGGCGCCGAACCGGATGTGGGAGACAACGTTTCGAGTAGACGGGAGGGCGGTCATGCCTGACGTAGCCGAGGAGCGGCGGCCCGCGCTGGCGATCGAGGCACTGTCGGTCACTTTCGCCACCGATGCGGGCCCGGTGCACGCGGTGACCGACGTGTCCTACGAGGTCTTCCCCGGCGAGGTGCTCGCCATCGTGGGGGAGTCCGGCTCGGGCAAGTCGGTGAGTTCGCGGACGGCGATGGGGCTGCTTCCGTCCACCGCGCGGGTCAGGGGCATGGTGACGCTCGGCACGCGGCAGGTCACCGGGATGTCCGAACGGCAGCTCACCGCGCTGCGCGGCGGCGCGATCTCCATGGTGTTCCAGGAACCGGGGCTGGCGCTGGATCCGCTGTTCACCGTCGGTTTCCAGATCGCCGAGGCGCTGCGGGCGCACAACGACCTGTCGCGCAAGGCGGCCAAGGAGCGCGCCGTGGAACTGCTGCGGCTGGTGGGTCTGCCCGATCCCGAGCACCGCGTCGACTACTACCCGCACCAACTATCGGGCGGCCAGAAACAGCGCGTGGTGATCGCCATCGCGATCGCCTGCGAGCCCAAGGTCATCATCGCCGACGAGCCGACCACCGCGCTCGACGTCACCGTGCAGGCCGAGATCCTGAACCTGCTGCGCGACCTGCGCGATCGCATCGGCAGTGCGATCGTCCTCATCACCCACAACATGGGCGTGGTGGCGGACCTCGCCGACCGCGTCGTCGTGATGCGCGACGGCCGGGTCGTCGAACAGGCCCCCGTCGAGGACCTGTTCGCCCGCCCCAAGGCGGACTACACCCGCGCCCTCCTCGCGGCGGTCCCGCACCTGGGCGCACGGCGCGCGAAAAGCGCTGAGCCGCAGGTCGGCACGGAGTCGCACCCTGCGGCAACGGCCACAGCCACTGGCCACGCCGCACCCCCTGAAACCGGCACGCCCGCCCTCGAGGCCGCCGCCGCCGGGGTGGCCGCTGGCGCCGGAACTGCTGCGGATGTCGGTACCGCTGTGGATGCCGGGGCGGTCGCAGGGGCCGTGGACACCTCGGCTCCCGGGGACGCCCGCACCGCCGAGGGTGCCGGACCCGCGGGGCCTGCTGGAACCGCCGAGCCCGCTGGGCCCGATGCGGCGGATGCCGGGGATGTTCTCGGCGTCGGAGGTGCCAGGACTGCCGCAGTCGCCGAGACCGCACGTGTCACTGCGGCCGCTGAGACCGTCGGGGGTATCGCTGCCGGGACTGATGTGGGTACCGGGACCGGTGCGTACGGCGCCCGTGGGGTGAGTGGTGCGGGCGGTGCGGCCCGCGGGGTCGGAGGTGCGGCCGCCGCGGATCGGGCCGCCGGCGTCGGCGAGCGGGTGCCGGTGCTGGAGGTGTGCGATCTAGTCGTGGAGTTCCCCGGGCCGTTCGGGCGCCCACGGTTCCGGGCGGTGGACGGGGTGAGCCTGAGCATCGCGGCGGGCGAGACGGTGGGGCTCGTGGGGGAGTCGGGGTCGGGGAAGTCGACCATCGGGCGATGCGTCGCGGCGTTGCAGCGGCCGACCTCGGGTGCGGTGCGGGTGCGTGGTCAGGACATCGCGGGTCTCTCGCAGCGGCGGTTGCGGCCGATTCGGCGGCGGTTCGGGTTCGTGTTCCAGGATCCGGCCAGCTCGCTGAATCCCCGGATGACCGTGGGCGATTGCGTCGCGGAACCGATGATCGTGCACAAGGTCGGCAAGTCCGAGGCGATCCGCGCCAAGGTGCGCTCGCTGCTCGACGACGTCCGCCTGCCCGCGGGCGCGGAACGTCGCTATCCGCACGAACTGTCCGGTGGCCAACGCCAGCGGGCCAGCCTCGCCCGTGCGCTCGCGCTGGATCCAGACCTGCTCGTCGCCGATGAACCGACCAGTGCGCTGGACGTCTCGGTGCAGGCCGCCGTCCTGGAGCTGTTCGCCCAACTCCAGCGCGAATGCGGCTGGGCATGCCTGTTCATCAGCCACGACCTCGCCGTCGTCGACCAACTGGCCGACCGCATCGTGGTGCTGCGCGACGGCGCGGTGGTCGAACAGGGCGACCGGGACGCGATCCTGCGCGACCCCCGCGAGGAGTACACCCGCCGCTTGGTGGCCGCGGTCCCGGTACCGGACCCGGTCGAACAACGCCGACGTCGCGCAGAGGCCGCGACCCTGTTCGCCCAAGAGCCCAAGACGTGAGCGAACGGTCACCGAAGCCGCACCGCGCGCAACCGCTCGCCCGAGCCCTGGCGGTTTCGACCTTGTTGCCGGTCCGTTCGATGATCGGCAGGCAGGTGCGCAGCGTGAGTTGTGCGTTGTCGAGGTCGCGGTGAGCACGCGCGGGCCGCGGTGCGCCGCGCGCTCTCGATTCGATCCGAACGCTCGCCCGTTTTCCCGCGAACCGGGCAGAATGATCAGCAGTGAACAGGATCGAGACGTGACAACTGATTTCGCGAGAATCCGGGTAACTCGTCGGGTACGCCCAGAACTCGACCCCCCACCCAACCGCCGGCCCGGCATCACAACCACCCCGGCACCGACGACCGGCAATAAACGCGGAGAGGCGGATGAGCTAGCGTGAGCAGGCATCTATCCGCCGATTCGGTTTGGAGCTTTCCCCGAAAATGACTGAACAGACCCCCACTGGTGGTGCCTCGTACGCCGCGGCAGGCGTGGACATCGAGGCAGGTGACCGCGCAGTCGAGTTGTTCGGGCCATTGGCGAAGAAGGCCACCCGTCCCGAGGTGCAGGGTGGGCTGGGCGGCTTCGCCGGATTGTTCGCGCTCAAGGGCGGCTACCGTGAGCCGCTGCTTGCCGCCTCCACCGACGGCGTAGGCACCAAGATCGCGGTCGCGCAGGCGATGGACAAGCACGACACCGTCGGCCTCGACCTGGTCGCGATGGTCGTCGACGACCTGGTCGTCTGCGGCGCCGAGCCCCTGTTTCTGCAGGACTACATCGCGATCGGCAAGGTCGTCCCGGAGAAGGTCGCCGAGCTGGTCTCCGGCATCGCCGAGGGCTGCGTGCGCGCGGGCTGCGCGCTGCTCGGCGGCGAGACCGCGGAACACCCGGGTCTGATGGATCCCGACGACTACGACCTGTCCGCGACCGGCGTCGGCGTTGTCGAGGCCGACGCGGTGCTCGGCCCGGATCGGGTGCGTCCCGGCGACGTGGTGATCGCGATGGGTTCGTCGGGTCTGCACTCCAACGGCTACAGCCTGGCGCGCAAGGTGCTGCTCGACATCGACCGGATGTCGCTGACCGGACACGTGGAGGAGTTCGGCCGCACTCTCGGCGAGGAGCTGCTCGAGCCGACCCGCATCTACGCCAAGGACTGCCTCGCGCTGGTCGCCGAGACCGATGTGCGCACCTTCTCGCACGTGACCGGTGGTGGACTCGCGGCGAACCTGGCGCGCGTCATCCCGGCGGGCATGGTGGCCGAGCTGGACCGCGGCACCTGGAATCCGGCGCCGGTGTTCAAGATGATCGCCCAGCGCGGCCGCGTCGAACGTGCCGAGATGGAGAAGACGTTCAACATGGGCGTCGGCATGGTCGCCGTCGTCGCTCCGGAAGACGTCGACCGCGCGCTCGCGGTGCTCACCGCCCGGCACATCGAGTGCTGGACCCTCGGCACCGTGAAGAAGGCCAAGGAATCCGACGCCGCCCGCGCCGTGTTGCTCGGCGAGCACCCGCGCTTCTGATCACTTCGTCGGCGGCCGATCACTTCGGAGATCGGCCGCCGAAGCACTTCCGCGTGCTGGTTCGCACCTGCAATCCGCGGAGCTGAGACGTGGTGGCAGCGGGTGTCCGCTCCCTGCGGCAGGCCTGGCACAGCCCTCGCAACCGGCGCGAGTCTCATCGGTCGGCGAAGAGCCCGCTCACACGACATCAGCGTCCCGCATCCGTGGATGCGGGACGCTGATCTCGTTGTACGGCAAGCCTCTAAGGCGATGTCCCTGTCTCGGTGGCAACGTTCGAAGGGGGAGGCCCGGTCGGCCTCCCCCTTCGTCACGCATGATCCGAGTCAGCGGCGCCAGTCGTCGTAGTCGTCGTCCTCGTCCCACCGGGACGAGGGCACGTCCGCGTCGTGCTCATCGGACAGCACACCACCACTGCGTTGGCTGGTAGGGCTTCCCGAGAGCTCACGCTGAAGGCTCGCGAAGTCGGTCGGCGCTGAGCTGTACTTCAGCTCGCGTGCGACCTTGGTCTGCTTTGCCTTAGCCCGGCCACGGCCCATGGCTGACCCCCTCGCGTCACTGCGGGGCGGCCTGGGGTTTGTTGGCGGCCCCGTTCGAATTAATACTCTTCCTGACAGACACTTTAGCGTGTGTCCGGCGGTCGCGCTTCCAGGAGTGGGGGAAGAACTCCCGAACGGACCCCGTTTGCCCGGTTGTCGCCGTGTGTCCTGGCTCTTAGAGTACGCCGGGAATTGTCCGGATCACCCCGACTCGAGCACCGCCGCCGAGCACCGGTTGGGCCGCCAATTCGGTGTGCGCCTCGGTCCAGTCGACGCCCATCCGTTGCAGAATCGCCAGCGTCAGGGGCATCCGCGCGCGGTCGTGCCCGTCGTCGATCTTGTACGCGAAAGCCCTGCCGTCGGGCAACGCGCCCGCGTGCACACCGTCGGCCCCGATCTTGCAGACCAGCCCCGGGGTAGCCGCCATGGCCAGCAAATCGGGCGCGTTCGTGCCCGAAATCACTCGGGGGTGGGCGCGGATGGCGTCGGCGACTCGGCGCGGCGGGGTGCCGGGCTCGGCGGTGGCCATGGTCGCGAAGGCGCGGGCCAGGTTCATCAGCGAGACCGGGATGATGGGCAGGCCGCAGCCGTCGATGCCGAGATCGGTCTCCGGTTCGCCGGTGAGCTCGGTGACGTTCGCGATGACCGCCCGCTGCAACGGGTGCGTCTCGTCGAGGTAGCCCTCGGTCGGCCAGCCGTTGATGGCGCAGGTCGCCAGCATCGCGGCGTGCTTGCCGGAGCAGTTCATGTAGATCCGGCGCGGTTCGTCGCCGGTCAGCGCGGCGGCGCGGGCCCGCTCCTCGAACGGCAGGTCGGGCGGGCACTCCAGCGCCTTCTCGGGAAAGCCGAACCGGTCGAGCAGCCGCTGGACAAGGGCGACGTGGTCGGGCTCACCGAAGTGCGACGCGGTGGCGATGGCCAGCTCGGCCTCGTCGACCGGCTCGAAACCGTTGCGCAGCAGCGTGATCGCCTGCATCGGCTTGTTGGTCGAGCGCGGGAAGATCGGCACGTGCACCTCGCCGAGCTGGTGCGTCGGCTCGCCGTGGGCATCGAGGATCACCACGGATCCCCGGTGCACGCATTCGCGGAATCCGGAGCGGACGACCTCGACGAGTTCGATACTCATGCCCGCGCCTCGCTCACGCTCGTCTCCGGCAGGTCCGCTGCGCGCCGACACATGACTCGCTCGCTCATCGCGCCCCCTCCGTCGACAGTTCGCCGCGGCGTTCGGCGGCGCGGGCGGCGTTGGCGTAGCGGCGGGCGTGCCGATCGATCTGCATCCGAATGTCGTCGGAGATGGAGGACTCGTGCTCGAGCAGCATGGCGAGCCGGTCCATGTCGTCGCCGGTGAACACGTCGCGCACCGTGATGCCGTGCTCGGGAACGTGCACCACCTCGACCGGATCACCGCCGCCGATCGTGCCCTCGGTGAGAACGCGCAGGTAGGCGCCGGTGTCGCTGCGCAGCGTGAAGCGCTTCACCCACTGCGCCTCGCCGGACCAGTGCTGGAAGGTGGCGCATGGGACGCGCGGCGCGCTCACCTCGAGCAGGGTGTCGCCGATCGCCCAGCGGGCGCCGATCACCGCGTCGCTCACCGCCAAACCGCTGATGCGCAGGTTCTCGCCGAACCAGCCCGCGGGCAGCTCCCTGCCGAGTTCGTCGCCCCAGCGCCGCGCGTCGTGCTCGGCGTAGGCGTAGACCGCCTGGTGCACGCCGCCGTGATGCTTGGTGTCGCAGACGTGATCGCCGTCCAAGCCGAGGGCCCGCACGCCGACGCGACCGGTGACGGGTCGCTTGTCGATGGCGGTGCGACCGACCCTGGTCGGCACCTCCAGATCGGCATGCACCACGCAGACCGCGAGCACGCGGGCGGAGTCATCGCTGCGCATCGGCGCCGCTCCCTTCGTCGAGTGGGTGGGGATCGCGAGGCTCGGCGTCGAGCGAGTTCGGGCGGATCACCGTCCGCGCAGCCGGTCGACGGCGAGACGGCCGGCCTGCGGCGCGTCCTCGGCGGGGACCGAATCGGGATCGATGGAGGCGGCGGACGGCCCCGCGACCAGCGCGGTGTCGACCGGGATCGCGCGCTTGATCAAGGCGAGCGCGATCGGTCCCAGCTCGTAGTGGTCGACGACGGTGCCGAGCCTGCCGACGGCGCGACCACCCGCGGTGACGTCCGTGCCGGGCGTCGGCCGCTCGTCGGCGGAGCCGTCCAGGTGCAGCAGCACCAGGTGGCGCGGCGGTTTGCCCAGGTTGTGCACTCGCGCAACGGTTTCCTGGCCGCGGTAGCAGCCCTTGTCCAGGTGCACGGCGCCGTGTTCGTCGGGACCGCCGATCCAGCGGGCCTCGTGCGGGATGGTGCGTTCGTCGGTGTCGAGGCCGATGCGCGGACGCAGCGCGGTCACCCGCAGCGCCTCGAAGGCCCACATGCCCGCCGGTTCGGCGCCCGCTTCGGTGAGCTTGCCCCACCATTCGGTCAGCCGCTCGCGGGGAATCACCAGGTCGAAGGAGTCGGCGGTCGGCCACGGCATGCGGCGCAGGAAACCGCCGCCGGGCAGCGGGACGGCCGCGTAGATGTCGGGCAGTTCGGCAACGCCGAGGGCGGCGGTCAGGTCGCGCGCACGCGGACCGAGCAGGCTCAGCACCGCGTGATCGGTGGCCTCGCGCGGCTGGGCGTCGGCCCAGAACACCATCTTGCGCAGGAAGTCGAGCAGGGCGGGGCCGTGGTCGGCCTCGGTGTCGATCCAGACCGTGCCGTCCAAATCGGTGAGCACGAAGTGGTGCTGCACTCGACCGTTGAGATCGAGATCCAGATTCTCCGCGGAGTGCCCGTCGGCCAGGTTCGCCACGTGCTGGCTGGAGATGGTGTGCAGCCAGGTCAGGCGCTCGGCGCCGGTGATGGACAGGACGAAGCGGTGCGAGCGATCGATGATCGCGACGCGTTCGGCGGCGGCCCGCTGCTCCCCGAACGGATTGCCGTAGTGCCACGCCACGGCGGCATCCTGGGTGCCGGGCGGACCCGCGACGGCGCCCGTAACGGAAAGGACAGGGCTGGGTGCATCGACCACGGACACGTCTTCCACTGTAGTGGCACAGCCGGACGGCGGTCCGCGCGCGGCCGAAGCGCGCACCGGCGGCATGGCCACAACGTGGGTCCGCGACGCGCGAGCCCTCGGGTTTCGCGGCGTGGCAAACATAGGCAAGGGCAGCACATACCGCCTACGCTCGTCGCATGGTAGATCGGGTTCTTGTCACTCTCGACGGCGTCGTCCAGGACGCGGACGCGCCGTTGCTGTACGCCGACGACATCGGGGTGCTGCGCGGCGACGGTGTCTTCGAAACGGTGCTCGTGCGCGGTGGAAGCACGTGTGCGCTCGAATTCCACCTCGGCAGGCTACGCCGCTCGGCGCAGGCGCTGGAACTACCGGAACCCGAACTCAGCCGTTGGCGCGAGGCCGTCGAGACCGCGGCGAAGGAGTGGGGCACCGAGGACGAGGGGATCATGCGGCTGGTGCTGACCCGCGGTCGCGACAGCGAGCTGTCCGGCGCGCGCTCCAGCGTCAAGTCGGGCGATCTCGCCGCGGCGGTTCCGGTGCCGACCTCCTACGTGCTGGTGATGCCGGTGCCCGAGCGGGTGACGAAGGCGCGCACCGAGGGCGTCTCGGTGGTGACGCTGCCGCGCGGTATCTCCATCGATCTGGCCCAGGCCGCGCCGTGGCAGCTGCTCGGCGCGAAAACCCTGTCCTACGCGACGAATATGGCCGCGCTGCGGTTCGCGCACCGGATGGGCGCCGACGACGTGATCTTCACGAGCACCGAGAACCGGGTGCTGGAGGGGCCGCGCTCCACGGTGGTGATCGCGCGCGACAAGAAGCTGATCACGCCGCCCGCGAAGAACGGTGTGCTGCCCGGCGTCACCCAGCGCGCGCTGTTCGCCGAGGCGGAGAAGGCGGGCTGGACGTGCAGCTACGAGTTGCTCTTCACCGCGGATTTGCTGACCTGCGACAGCATCTGGATGCTCTCCAGCATCAGCCTTGCGGCGCGGGTGAATTCGCTGGACGGTTTGCGAATGTCCGCGCCGGACAACGCGCAGGAGGTCATCGACCTGGTCGATCGCGGCATCGATCGGGCGGGAGCCATCGGCGATTGGTGAGGTGACGTCCGCCTCTTCGGGGCGGACAACCTTCGCCTACCGAGGCGCCGTGTCCTAACGCACGTTGATTGCCGGACCCCGGCACGTAGCATTTACTACGACATGTCGTAGACATTGCTGGAGGGTCGGATGAGTGTGCTGGACATCTCGCGTTGGCAGTTCGGTATCACGACCGTCTACCACTTCGTGTTCGTCCCGCTGACCATCGGGCTCGCCCCGCTCGTCGCGGGCATGCAGACCGCGTGGGTGATCACCGGCAAGGATCACTGGTACCGGCTGACGAAGTTCTTCGGCAAGCTGTTCCTGATCAACTTCGCGCTCGGCGTCGCCACCGGCATCGTGCAGGAATTCCAGTTCGGCATGAACTGGAGCGAATACTCCCGCTTCGTCGGCGACGTGTTCGGCGCGCCGCTCGCGCTGGAAGCCCTCGTCGCCTTCTTCCTCGAATCGACCTTCATCGGTCTGTGGATCTTCGGCTGGACGCGGCTGCCGAAACTCTTGCACCTCGGCGCGATCTGGATGGTCGCGATCGGCGTGAACGCCTCGGCCTATTTCATCGTCGCCGCCAACTCGTTCATGCAGCACCCGGTCGGTGCGAGGTACAACCCGGAACGCGGGCGCGCGGAGCTCACCAGCATCTGGGAGGTGCTCACCAACAACACGACGCTGGCGGCCTTCCCGCACGTGGTCGCCGGCTCGTTCCTCACCGCGGGCACTTTCGTCGCGGGCATCGCGGGCTGGTGGATGGTGCGCAACGCGCGCAGCGGCGACCCGGCGAAGGCGGCCGAGGCGCGCACCATGTGGCGTTCGGGCGGGCGCGCGGGCATGTGGGTGATCGTGGTCTCGGGTCTCGCGCTGGTGCTCAGCGGCGACATCCAGGGCAAGCTGATGTTCGAGCAGCAGCCGATGAAGATGGCCTCGGCGGAATCGTTGTGCCACACCGCGACCGATCCGGATTTCTCGGTGCTCACCGTCGGCACGCACAACAACTGCGACAGCGTCACCCACGTCATCGAGGTGCCGTACGTGCTGCCGTACCTGGCCAAGGGCGAGTTCAGCGACGTCACCCTCGACGGTGTGCAGGATCTCCAGAAGGCCTACATCGAGAAGTACGGTCCCGGCGACTACCGGCCCAACCTCTTCGTCACCTACTGGTCGTTCCGCGCGATGATCGGCCTCGCCGCGGGCTCGCTGCTGCTCGTGCTCGCCGGACTGTGGCTCACCAGGCGCGGGCGGGTGCCGGACCAGCGGTGGTACTCGTGGCTGAGTCTGCTTGCCATTCCCACGCCGTTCCTCGCCAACAGCGCGGGCTGGGTCTTCACCGAAATGGGCCGCCAGCCTTGGGTCGTTGTGCCGAACCCGACCGGTGACCCCAACTTGCGGATGACGGTGCAGCAGGGCGTCTCGGACCACTCGGCGGGCACCGTGATCACCTCGTTGGTGGTGTTCACCCTGCTCTACGGCGTGCTCGCGGTGGTGTGGTTCTACCTGATGCGGCGGTACGTGATCGCCGGTCCTGAGCAGCCGCACGCGCGGGAACCTGAGGGCCCGGACGACACGGGCGGTCCCGGCGACCGCAAGGGCGCCGAAGAACCTGCCGTCGAACAGCTTTCGTTCGCGTACTGAGGAGACCGACGATGAATTTGCAAGAGTTCTGGTTCGTTCTGATCGGCGTCCTGTTCACCGGCTACTTCGTGCTGGAGGGCTTCGACTTCGGCGTCGGCATGCTGATGCCGATCCTCGGCAAGGGCAGCGACACCCGGCGTCGCGTGGTGCTCAACACCATCGGCCCGGTGTGGGACGGCAACGAGGTGTGGCTGATCACCGCGGCGGGCGCGATGTTCGCGGCCTTCCCCGAGTGGTACGCGAGCCTCTTCTCCGGGTTCTACTTCGTGCTGCTGCTGATCCTGATCGCGCTGATCCTGCGCATCTGCGCCATCGAATACCGCGCGAAGATCGACGATCCGGTCTGGCGGGCCCGCTGCGACATCGGTATCGGCATCGGTTCCTGGGTCCCTGCGCTCGCGTGGGGCTGGGTGTTCGCCAACATCGTGCGCGGGGTGCCGCTGAACGAGAAGAAGCAGATCGTCGGCACGGTGGCGGACCTGTTCAGCCCCTACGCGCTGCTCGGCGCGCTGACCACCGGCCTGCTGTTCCTGCTGCACGGCGCGATCTTCGTCAACCTCAAGACCGGCGGCGAGGTCCGGGCCGACTCGGTGCGTATCGCGCGGCTGCTGCTCGCGCCGACCGCGCTCGTCGTCGGCGGTTTCGGACTCTGGACGCAGCTGGCCTACGGTGCCGACTGGACCTGGATCGCGTTGGGCGTGGCGGCTTTCGGGCTCCTGGTCGCGGCGGTGGCGGTATTCGCCGAACGCGACGGATGGGCGTTCACCGGAACCACCTTCGCCATCGCGGCCGCCACGGTGCTGCTGTTCGGCTCGCTGTTCCCGAACGTGTTGCCCTCCACCATCGATGACGCCTTCCACCTCACCATCGACAACGCGTCGTCCACGCCGTACACGCTGAAGGTGATGAGCTGGGCGGCGGTGATCGTCACGCCGGTGGTGCTCGGCTACCAAGCGTGGACCTACTGGGTCTTCCGCAAACGCCTGACGGTGGACCACATTCCGGCGCACATCGGTCTGCCGCCGAGGCAGGGCAAGGACTGATCGGCCATGGCACGTCCGCCCGTCGACCCGCGCCTGTGGCGGTACGCCCGCTCGGCACGCCGGTATCTGGTGCTGAGTGTCGGGTTGTCCGTGGTGATCACGGTGTCGATCGTGGTCACCGCGGTGACATTGGCTCGGGTGCTCGCCGGGGTCATCACAGATCCCGGTGCGCGCGGGTTCGGCTCGTGGACAACCGAACTCGCGGTGCTGGTCGTATCCGTCGGTGCGCGGGTGGCGGCGAGTTGGGTGCAGGCCAGGGTGGCGCATCGGGCCGGTGCCGGGGTGGTCGCGGAGCTCGAGACGGCGGTGTTGGCGGCCGGCGCGCGACTATCGCCGCGCGAATTGGAGAGTCGGAGAACAGAGCTCGCTGTTGTGGTCGGGACCGGTCTCTCGGGGCTGCGCGGCTATCTCAGCGGGTACCTGCCCGCGCTGTTGCTCGCGGTGCTGGTGCCGCCGATCGTGTTGGCGGTCATCGCGATACACGATCCGGTGTCCGGTGGGATCGCGGTGGTCACGTTGCCGCTCATTCCGATCTTCATGGTGCTGATCGGGTTGCTGACGCAGGGGCGGGCGGCGGCGACGCTGGAGGCGACGACTCGACTTTCGGACCAGTTGCTGGATTTGTTCGCCGGGATGCCGACGTTGCGCGCGTTGGGGAGGGAAGGCGGCGCGGCACAGTCGGACGCGGGTTCGCCCCCGGAGCCGGGCGCGGATGCGGCGGCTCGCAGTTCGGCGCGTGCGCGGCAGGACGAGAGATCGGCGCGGCGGGATGCCGAGCCGGAGGGCGCGCGCCGGGCAGGCGACGGGCGAGCTCGGACGATGGAGCATCGCGTCCGCGAACTCGGCGACGCGCTGCGATCGCGCACCATGCGGGCGCTGCGGATCGCGTTCCTGTCCTCGATGGTGCTGGAGCTGCTCGCGACGCTGAGCGTGGCATTGATCGCGGTATCCATCGGTCTGCGCCTGGTCTACGGCGGAATGAGCCTGTACGACGGGTTGGTCGCGCTGATTCTCGCGCCCGAGGTGTACTTGCCGCTGCGGATGGTGGGGGAGCGGTTCCACGCGGCACAGGACGGGATGGCGGCGGCGGACAAGGCATTCGCGATCCTGGAGCCGGACGAGGCGCCCGACCTGGGTGGCGGTGCCGGACGCTCGGTGGTCGAAAGCGCTGAGCTGTTCGCGGCATCCGAGACCGAGTCTCCCGGCCGCATCGAGCTTCGCGAACTCGGTGTTCGGGCGCGGGACGGGTTGGCGCCGGATGGGCTTTCCGCGGTGTTGCTTCCGGGCGCGGTGACCGTGCTGACCGGGCCCAATGGGAGCGGCAAGTCGACGGCGTTCCTCGCGATGCTCGGTCTGGTGCGGCCGGAGGACGGGTGTGTACTGGTCGACGGAACCGATGTGCGCGAGCTGGACGCCGAGGCGTGGTGGGCGCGGGTGGCCTGGCTGCCGCAGCGGCCGGTGCTGGTGCCAGGGACGTTGCGGGAGAACCTGGAACTGCTCGGCGCGCGGGCGGCCGACGATTCGGATCGCCGGGCGGTCCTCGAAGCCGCTTGCGCCGCTACCGGATTCGACGCCGTGCTGGACGAGTTGCCGCATCGCTGGGACACCGTCGTCGGCGCCGGCGGCACCGGCCTGTCCCTCGGCCAGCGCCAGCGCCTCGCCCTGACCAGGGTGCTCGCCGCCGACCGCCCCATCCTCCTGCTCGACGAACCGACCGCCCACCTCGACGCCGCGAGCGAATCCGCCGTCCTCGCCGCCCTCCACGCCAAAGCCCGCGACGGAGCCACGGTCGTCGTCATCGGCCACCGCGCCACCGTCCTGGCCGCCGCCGATCACGTTGTGCCCGTACGTGCCTCGGTCTTCGACGGGGTGAGTGGATCATGAGCGCGCACGGCATGGAGCACACGATCGCCGCTCGACTGCGCCGGGTGACTGGTCCGCCTCAACCGGTGGCTCTCTGGCGCGGCAGTGCCCGCGCTGAGTGGTGGCAAGCCGGGGCCCAGCTCGGAGCCGTTCGATGCGAACATGCCCGCGCTGAGCGGTCGGGCGTTGGCTCGGGGTCGTCCGGTGCGGGAGCGCCTGCGCTGTGCAGCGGCAAGGCGCGGTGGCGGTGGAATGTCGGCTCGCAGCCGTTCGATGCGGAAGTGGCCGCGCTGAGAGGTGGCACGGCGCAGCGGCGGTCGGGCGGCGGTCGCCGGCGCGTGCGGGCTTCGGAGTGTGGGGGTAGCGGGTCATGAGGGCGAAGGACCAGCGTGCTGCGGATGGCTTTGCCGATCCCCGTGTGAGCACGAAAGACACCAGGCCTGCGGGTGGGTCGATCTCTGGCGACTTCCGCAGGATGTGGAGTCTGCTGGAGCTTTCCCCGTGGCGGGTCGCGGTGGCGGTCGGTTGGGGCGTGCTGGCGCTCGGGAGTGGGCTCGGGCTGGCGGCATTGGCGGCGTGGTTGATCGCGCGGGCGTGGCAGATGCCGCCGGTGCTGGATTTGAGCGTCGCGGTGGTTTCGGTGCGGGCGCTCGGTATTTCGCGCGGACTGTGCCGGTATCTGGAAAGGCTTGCGACGCACGATGTCGCGCTGCGGTCGATGACCACCGCGCGCACGAGCGTCTACCGCACGCTGGCCGGCTCGGATGTGTGGTTGCGCCGGGCGCGCGGCACCAACGCGGAGCCGCGGAGCGCGGCGCGGTTGCGGCGCGGTGATCTGCTGGTCCGGATCGGCAGCGATATCGACGATCTCGGCGCGGTCGTGGTGCGGGCGCTGGTGCCGATCGTGGTCGCCATCGTGTTGGCGTTCGCCGCGATCGGGCTGCTCGCCACGATTTCTGTCGCGGCGGCGGTGATTCTCGCCGTGGCGCTCGGGGTTTCGGGCATTCTCGCGCCCTGGCTCTCGGCGCGGGCCGCGCGGGAAGCCGAGACCGCGGTGCGCGCCGACCGCGCCGAATTCACCGCGCAAGCGCTCACCGTGCTGGACCACGCGGCCGAACTGCGCGTCGCCGGACGACTGGACGCGGCGCTGGCGGCGGCGAAGAAGGCGGGCGAACGGGCGGTCGCCGCCGAGGACAAGGCCGCGTCGCACACCGCGTCGGCCGCCGCGGCGACCCCGCTCGCCATCGGGGCCAGCGTGCTCGGCGCCCTGCTCATCGGCATCGCGATCTACGGCCCGACCGGCGGCGCGCCCGGCGCCATGACGCCCATGGCGCTCACCATCCTGGTGCTGCTGCCGCTCTCGGCATTCGAAGCGGTCGGGCCTCTACCGGCCGCCGCGCAGGCCATCACGACCGCGCGGGCCGCGCTGCGCAGGCTCTCCGCCGCCGAGGCCGCCGACCCGCGCCGAGAATCCGGAGTGCGCGAACTGCCCGAGCTGCCTGCCGGTCGCCGCATCGCCGTCGTCGGTCCGAGCGGTGCGGGCAAGACCACGCTGCTCATGTCGTGGGCCGGGCTGTTCGACACTCCTCGGCCCGACACCACGTTCTTCGCCGAGGACGCCCACCTGTTCGGCACAAGCGTCCTGGAGAACCTGCGGGTCGCTCGCGGCGACATCACCGAAGCCGAGGCCGAGAAGGCGCTGCGCGCGGTCGGTTTGGGCGACTGGCTGGATTCGCTCGCGGACGGTATCCGCACCGAGCTGGTCGGCGGGGCGGCCGCGGTCTCCGGCGGACAGCGCCGCCGCCTCCTGCTGGCCCGCGCGCTGCTCGCACCGGCCCGTGTCCTGCTGCTCGACGAGCCGACCGAACACCTCGAGGCCGAGGACGGCGCCGACCTGCTGCGCGCCCTGCTCGATCCCGCGAGCGGACTGGTCGATGCGGATCGCACAGTGGTGGTCGTCACACATCAGCTGCCGGATGGACATCGGGCCGACGCGGTCGTCCACGTCGACGCGTCAGCCCAGGTCACGGTCGAATATCGGGCCGATTCCGCCCCGCGCGAAAATCCGTTGCCGACCTGCCGATCCTTCGCTAGTTTCGTCAGTACACGGGAAGGAGGTGGTTCGAAGAATGAGTAATTCCAGGACACGTGAGGTGGCTGTCCGCTAGCGCCACCGCTGCAGGTGGTATCCGCCCGCGCGAGGCGCCGAGCGAATACCAGGCAGTCACCCGACCCCCGAGCCCCCGGTCTTGTCCGACCGGGACCCGCGCAGGTTCCGAACCCGCCGGGTACGGCTCGGGGGTCGTTCCATTTCCGCAGCCCTGCTTGCGCGGTGCCGCTAGGGTGGGCCGATGTCCGTCGAGCCACTCCCAGACTGGGTGATTCCACCCCGCGGCGGCTACACCGTCGAGGCATTCCTGAACCTGCGCGGGCTTCCGAAACACACCGAATTGATCGACGCCGGTTTGGTCTTCGCGAGCCCGCGAACCAAATGGCACAGCCGCGTCGTCTCGTTCCTCCGCAGGGAGCTGGACCTGCAAGCCCCTCGGCAGCTACGTGCGGAACGCGAAATGGCCGTGCACTTGGCGAAGCGTCAAATGCCCGAACCGGATGTTCTTGTAGTGACCGCCGAGGCTTTCGAACGCGAGGAACCGTCGAATTACTACTTCGCCGCAGACGTAATCCTGGCTGTCGAAGTAATGTCACCCGGCACCGAAGAGCGCGACCGCGAGACCAAGCCGCCGAAGTACGCCAGAGCGGGCATCCCGCACCACTGGCGGGTCGAGCGCGACGAAAACGACTCGGCCACGGTCTACGCATACGAGATCCGCCCCGCTACCGAGTGCTATGTCCCCATCGGCATCTTCCATGACCGGCTGAAGGTCAGCGTGCCTTTCCCGATCGACATCGACCTGACGACCATCGGGCAACGGGGCTGATCAGTCCGCTCGACGGGCGCGGAACACGGTGCAAGCGCTGCTACCCGATGTAGCGCTGGAGGCGGGCGGAGAGGCGGGGTTCGAGGGGGCCGTCGGCGACGATGCGCTCCTCGACGTAGGCGAGGTCGCCGCCTTCGATGATGCCGTAGAGCCGCTTGGCTCCGCCGACGACGACGCCGGACTGGCTGCGGATCACCACGTCGGTGGCCAACTCCCAGGAGGACTGGGTGAGCGCGGTGCCGTAGAAGAGTTCGACGATGCCGGAGCTGTGCGTCAGCAGCAGCTCGATGACCTCGTCGTTGCCGTCGATGCCGACCCGCCAGAAACCGCTTTCGCGGAGATCGGGTCCGCCGTAGCTGCCGTCTTCCTCGATGACCCAGGAGCGGGAGTCCCAGGAGAGGTAGTCGCCGCCGTCGTGCGAGACGACGATCTGCTGGCCGAAGCGGTAGTCCCCGCGCTCGGGGTCGTTGCCCTCGCCTTCGCCGCGCCACACGCCGACCATGGGCAGCAGGGCCAGCATGGCGGCGCTCAGATCGGGACCGAGCCGCAGGTTCGCGGTGTCCTCGGGCAGCGGAAGGTCCGGCAGCACCGGAATGTTGCGGGCGCCGGTCGATTTGGCGCGTTCGGCGGCCTCGGCCACGGCCTGGTCGCCGCTGCGCCGCTGCCCTTCGGCGGGAGCGCTGCCGTTCATCTGTTCACTCGCTCGCTCGGCCGGATCGGAACCTTCGCTCGCGAGGTCACTCATGCCTGCGTCTCGCTGGCGCTCGACTCCGGCATGCGTGACGCACGCTGGCACATGATTCGCTCGCTTCGCTCACTCATGATTCGGTGAACAGCCGGTAGAAGACGTACAGACCGAACCAGCCGATCAGCACGGACACCAGGACCAGCAGAATTTCGAAGAAGAGGACCACGTCTCGGAGTCTAACGAGCGCGACTTCCGGGCAACACAACGGCCCCGGAGCTTCCGCGGGGGGAAGCGCCGGGGCCGTTGGGGTTCGACGTGCCTTACTTGGCGACCGCGACGTCCACGGCGTGGATGCCCGCGCCCTCGGGACGGACCTCGGCCGAGCCGTTGCCCGCGGCGGACAGCGCGCGCACGGTCCACGAGCCCGGAGCCGCGAAGAAGCGGAAGTCACCGGTGCCGGAGGCGACGACCTCGGCCGTGAAGTCACCGTTGCCGTCGAGCAGACGCACGAACGCGCCGCCGACCGGCTGACCGTCGGTGCTCAGGACGCGGCCGGTGATGACCGTCTCCTTCTCCACGTCGACGCCTGCGGGGATGGCCTGACCCTGGGTAGGTGCTGCACACATATTGATTACGCTCCCAACTCGATCGGTGCACCGACGAGAGAGCCGTACTCGGTCCAGCTCCCGTCGTAGTTCTTGACGTTCTGGTGGCCGAGCAGCTCCTGCAGCACGAACCAGGTGTGCGAGGAACGCTCGCCGATGCGGCAGTAGGCGATGGTGTCCTTCTCGCCGTCCAGACCGGCTTCTTTGTAGATCTCGGCGAGCTCGGCGTCGGACTTGAAGGTGCCGTCCTCGTTGGCCGCCTTGCTCCACGGCACGTTGATGGCGCCCGGGATGTGGCCGGGACGCTGGCTCTGCTCCTGCGGCAGGTGCGCGGGAGCGAGGATCTTGCCGGAGAACTCGTCGGGCGAACGCACGTCGACCAGGTTCTTGGTGCCGATGGCCGCGATGACCTCGTCGCGGAACGCGCGGATCGACAGGTCGGGCGCCGACGCCTTGTACTGGGTGGCGGGACGGTTCACGGCCTCGGTGGACAGCGGACGACCGTCCAGCTCCCACTTCTTCCGGCCGCCGTCGAGCAGCTTGACGTTGTTGTGGCCGTACAGCTTGAAGTACCAGTAGGCGTACGCGGCGAACCAGTTGTTGTTGCCGCCGTAGAGGATGACCTCGTCGTCGTTCGAGATGCCGCGCGCCGAGAGCAGATCGGAGAACTGCTCCTGGTTCACGAAGTCACGACGAACCTGATCCTGCAGGTCCTTCTTCCAATCGAGCCGGACGGCGCCCTCGATGTGACCGCCGTCGTAGGCGGAGGTGTCCTCATCGACCTCGACGAAGACGACGCCGGGGGCGTTGAGGTTCTCTTCGGCCCAGTCAACGGAGACCAGGACATCGGAGCGAGCCATTGTGTTCCTTTCAGATATGACTTGCAGGGTCAGTTCGGTGCCGAGACCGCGGCGGGAGCGTCAGGCCCGGAGGCGGAAGCCTGCGTAACCACGGAGGGCCCGCGGACGGCGCCGTGGACCTTGTTCCGGCGAAGGCGGGCCACCAGCGGATAGATCTGGCAGCCCAGGCAGATCCCGAACGCCGCGTTCAGGAACGCCGCGAACAGGGCGAAGCCGGCGAACACCGCGCCGACGACTGTGGAGCCGAGCGCGAAGCCCAGCAGGCTGACGGCCGCGAACACGAAGCCGAGCAGCTGCGCGAATCGCAGCGGCGGCGTCGGCTCGGTCTCGCTGACGGGAGCGAGGCGCGGCGCGAGGAACGTGGCGAAGATCCGGCCGTACGGGTGCTTGCGCGGACCGGCGGCCGCGCCGATCGCGAAGACGACCGCCTGCAGCGCGATCAGGACCGCGGCGGCGACGGGCGAGACAGCCGCGGCCAGCAGCACTAGGACGAGGACGGCGGTGGTCATCCAGGCCGCGAAGCGCGGACCGCGCACGTCGACGCGGTCGATCGCGAGGGGAATGGCTTGGTCTTCGGAAGTGTTCCGGGTTTCGGTGGACATTGTGCGTACTCCTGCGCTGAATGCGTTGATTGGCTGGAAAGTTGCCAGTTCGCCGGGGGATCGTGAGATCACTCGCGCGGCGGGCAGCGGTCGGCGTCAGGAAAGACTGGGAAGCCGACCGATCAGCGGCACAGGCAGCAACAACCACCGAGCCGACACAGATCAACTGTGCGACGTCGAGTGAGCATCAGCTCGTGGTTGGCTTGCACGAGAGGCAGTTTACCCAATTGGGACGGAGAATTGGACCCGGGGTACGTCACAGTCGCCATCCGACGGCGTCAGGACTGGTTTTGCCCCGTCAAGGGGGCCAACGCGGAGCGGAGATCGCCCGCCTTGGGCACGCCCGAAATGCGGAAGCGCTCCTTGCCCTCGACGTCGAAGACGAACGTCGTCGGCAGCGACAGCACGTTCAGCTCCTTGGCCAGCGCGGGTTCGGCGTCGATGTCGACCTCGATGTCCTGCGGCGGGCGCGGGGTCTCCGCCAGATCAGTCGCGACTCCGGCAACCACCCGGCGAACCGCGTCGCACGGTCCGCACCAGTCGGCGGAGAAGTGCACCACCGCGGGACCCGAGCCGGTGACGCCCACCGCGGCGAGCAGGTCGGCGCGTGCGGAGCCCGTTTCGTTGGGAGCGGCCGCCCGCAACTTGCCGTGCCTGCCGCGCAGCGCCAGCCCGACGGCGAGCGCGATGATCAGAACGACAGCGAGCAGTGTGATTTCGGTCATGGTCTCTGCAGCCGGTCCAGGTCGATCGTCACGTTCTCTCCCTTGCCCTCGACCAAGATCTGCCCGCCAAGCGCGAACACCTTGGTCGGGCGCACGCCGAAGGGCAGGTCCTTCGTATCGATAGTGCGCGTGAAGCGCGCGAGGACGGCGGGACGGTCGGCTTCGGGGACGACGGCCGTGGTGGTCAGGTCGGTGTCGCTGCTGCGGTAGAAGCCGGTGGCGACGATCTTGACCTGGTCGCCGTCGAGCGTCAGCTCGGCTTGCACCGCGACCTTGTCACCGTTCTGCGCGCCGGACTTGCCGGGCTGGGCGGTGCTGCCCGGCAGCGTGCCGGTGAGCACCAGCGCGCCCTCGGTCGTCATGCCGGTGCCGCCCGAGCCGCCCGTTCCGTCCGATTTGTCCGCGGGGCGCGAATGCACTTGCAGATCGGGGATATTGAAGAGGCGACCGAGTTCGACCGGTTCGATGCGCATCGCCGCCTGCACCTTCTCCACCGGCACCTTGCGGACGTTGCCGTCGGCCAGGTCGCTCATGCTCGCGTGCACGCCGGTGAGCGTCGCGTCCACCGAGATCTCGCCGGGAATGTCGGGGCGGACGACGGCCGCGCGGATCACCATGCTCTGGTACCGGCCGTCGAGGGC
The DNA here is from genome assembly GCF_001612615.1 of Nocardia amikacinitolerans NBRC 108937. Taxonomy (GTDB): domain Bacteria; phylum Actinomycetota; class Actinomycetes; order Mycobacteriales; family Mycobacteriaceae; genus Nocardia; species Nocardia amikacinitolerans. The sequence goes on from NZ_BDAU01000040.1 coordinate 28,128, forward strand.
CTGGCCGAGGAACGGGAAGCCGTGGATGGTCACCTCGGGGTCGGCGCTGAGATCGGCTCCCTCGCGCAGGGTGCGCGAGACGCGGTACTCGGAGTACGCGGCGGCGCCGAAATCGACGACGACCGCCAAACCCGCGAGACACAGCAGTCCGATGATCAGCTTGCGCATGCCATGAACAGTAATGCGATGGCGTCTCGCGGGTCGCGACGGTCTCACCGGTCACCCGGATGGCGAGGTCATCGGGGTCGACGCGCTAATCTTGCACTCGATTACCTATGAATTAGCGATGTGGCTTTCGGCAACGCTGCTGTTGCCCCGGCGCTACGAGATGGGAGGAGGGCTTGTGGAGCTGCTCCTGCTGACCTCCGACCCCAACCCCGAGTCGGTGTTGCCGTCGCTCGCGCTGCTCGCGCACAACGTGCGGCCCGCCCCGACCGAGGTGGCGTCGCTGTTGGAGGCGGGTACCGCCGATGTCGCGCTGGTCGACGCCCGCACCGATCTCGCCGCCGCGCGCGGACTCTGCCGTCTGCTCGGCAGCACCGGCTCGTCGGTACCGGTCGTCGCGGTGCTCACCGAGGGCGGCCTCGTCGCGGTGAACGCGGACTGGGGTCTGGACGACATCCTGCTGCCCGGCACCGGCCCCGCCGAACTCGACGCTCGGCTGCGCCTGCTCGTCGGCCGCAACGGCGGCGTGGCGAGCCCCGAGAACACGGGCAAGATCACCCTCGGCGAGCTCGTCATCGATGAGGGCACCTACACCGCCCGGCTGCGCGGCCGCCCACTCGACCTCACGTACAAGGAGTTCGAGCTCCTCAAGTACCTCGCCCAGCACGCGGGCCGGGTGTTCACCCGCGCCCAGCTGCTGCAAGAGGTGTGGGGCTACGACTTCTTCGGCGGTACCCGCACCGTCGACGTGCACGTCCGCCGCCTGCGCGCCAAGCTCGGCAGCGAATACGAATCGCTGATCGGCACGGTCCGCAACGTCGGCTACAAGGCGGTCCGCCCCGCCCGCACCGCCGCCAAGGGCGAGCCCGTCACCTTCTCCGACGACGATTCCGAAGGCGACGACTCCACCCTGACGCCCGTCAACGGTTCGGTGCCGTAAGGCCGAGGCCGACCCGACCACCATTTCTCTCCCGTCGATAGAGAAATGGATTCGACGGTAGTCGAATGGCTGCTCGACACGCGCCGAGAACCACCATTCGACTCCCGTCGATTCGGGCATTTCGTGACGCGGTGACAGCCGGTCGATGGCGCGGACCATGAGGTGACACCGCGCGGGTCGGCGCCCCCCGGAATACTGCGGCTTCCGTCGAGTGGCGGGCGGTGGGCTGCGTCGGCCGACCCGCCCCGGAATGCCGCGGCCGCTCAGGGCGCTGACAGACTTCGGAGGGCGGTGTCGAGTTGGCGCCGCGCGCGGTGGTGTCCTCGGTGACGCCGGATGGGAGAGGGGTAGGTCGTGGTCGATCTGCGATGGGCCGACGAGCTGGACGCCGGTGACGCGCGGGCGGTGCGGGAGTTGCTCGGGCGGGCCACCTCCGTCGATGGCGTGGCGCCCGTTTCCGAGCAGGCCGTGCTTTCGTTGAGCGAGCGGGGTGCGGCGCGGCATCTGGTCGCCGAGCGTGCGGGCGTGATCGTCGGGTACGCCAATCTCGTTGCGGCGCATGGTGATCACCCAGCTATGGCGGAGGTGGCCGTGGATCCGGAGGCGCGCGGGGGAGGCGTCGGAACCGAACTCGTGCGCGCCGCGCTGGCGGAAGGCGGGGCGGGGACGCGGGTGTGGGCGCACGGCGATCGACCCGCTGCCAAGGCGGTCGCTGCGCGGCTGGGCCTGGTGACCGCGCGCGAGTTGTGGCAGATGCGGCGCCCGCTGGCAACGCCGGAGCTACCCGAGCTGACGGTGCCGGACGGAATCGTTCTGCGCACCTATTCGGGCCCCGCCGACGACGCCGAACTGCTGCGCGTCAACAACGCCGCCTTCAGCTGGCATCCCGAGCAGGGCGGCTGGACCGAGCGCGAAATCGACGTGCGCCGAGCCGAGCCGTGGTTCGACCCGAAAGGCCTGTTCATCGCCACCGCAGCCGACGACCCCTCGCGCATCCTCGGCTTCCACTGGACCAAGGTGCACCACGAGGAGAACCCCCCGGTCGGCGAGGTCTACATCGTCGGCATCGATCCCGCGGCCCAAGGCCGCGGTCTGGGCCGCCTGCTCACCCTCGCGGGTCTGCACCACCTGCGCGACCGCGCTCTCCCGGAAGTCCTGCTGTACACGGAAGCCGACAACACCGCCGCCGTCCACACGTACACCCGCCTCGGGTTCACCACCGCCCACGTCGACGTCGCTTACGCCGCGGAACAGTGAGGTCGGCACATCGGCCCCCGCACCCAGCTTCCGGCGGACTCGTACAGGCTCCCGTCGACCGGCCGACGCCGAACCGGATCGGACCTGACCGTCCGGGCCCGCGCGCACCCGATGCGATCGGCTCGCCCCGGGACGGGCAGCCGAGTCGATGGCCCTGCTCGCGCGGCAAGAGGACCGGCATCATCACCGGGAACCGGCCATGGGTCGAAAACCGACAGCGGCACCAACGAGACATGGCGCGAAAGTGACCTGCCGGGGCCGACCAGTAAAGCTGCGGCAAATGTCACACAAAACAGACCCAATCGCGAAGGGCTGTTCACCTTGCGTTCACTCAGCTTGGTCCAACTGTCAACCGGGCGACTTTACGTTACTTAAGGGCAGTGCAGCCGCTGCCTGGTGCGCAAGTTCCCCGCGAACGGCACCACGAAACCCGCCCGGGCCGGTGAGGGACCGGGCGTGTCGGACGCGATTCCCGGAGGAATAGTGAATCTCAAGCGCAGCAGCGCCCTGGTCGGTGTGCTGGCCGCCGTCGCCATGCCCCTCGTCGCCTGTGGCAGCGATGACAACACCACCGGCGACGCGAGCAACGCCGCCAATTCCAACGTCGCCTGCGGCGGCAAGGAGTCGCTGAAGGCCAGCGGCGCCTCCTCGCAGAAGAACGCCATGGAGCGCTTCATCGCCGCCTACGAGGCGAACTGCGACGGCTACACCCTGAACTACACCTCCAGCGGCTCCGGCGCGGGCGTCAACGAGTTCATCGGCGGCCAGACCGACTTCGGTGGCTCCGACTCGCCGCTCAGCTCGAAGAAGGAAGAGCCCGCCAAGGCTCAGGAGCGCTGCGGCGCCCCGGCGTGGAACCTGCCGACCGTCTTCGGCCCGATCGCCATCACCTACAACATCGACGGCGTGACCGACCTGGTGCTCGACGGCCCGACCGCCGCCAAGGTGTTCAACGGCGCCGTCACCACCTGGGACGCCCCCGAGATCAAGGCGCTCAACCCGAACGCCAAGCTCCCCTCGGAGAAGATCGCCGTGATCTTCCGCTCCGACGAGTCGGGCACCACCGACAACTTCCAGCTCTACCTGGACGCCGCCGCCGACGGCGCGTGGGGCAAGGGCGCCGGCAAGACCTTCAACGGCGGTGTCGGCGAGGGCGCCAAGGGCAACGAGGGCACCTCGGCCGCGATCAAGAGCACCAAGAACTCGATCACCTACAACGAGTGGTCCTTCGCCAAGTCGCAGAACCTCTCCGTCGCGCAGATCGTCACCTCCGCGGGCAAGGACCCGGTGAAGCTGTCGGTCGAGACCGCGGGCAAGGCCATCGACGGCGTGAAGATCAAGGGCGAGGGCAACGACCTGGTCCTCGACACCAGCTCGTTCTACAAGCCGACCGTGGCGGGCTCCTACCCGATCATGATGGCGACCTACGAGATCGTGTGCTCGAAGTACAGCGACCCGGCGACGGGCGAAGCCGTCAAGGCGTTCCTGACCTCCGCTGTCACCAACGGCCAGAACGGCCTGGAGGAGAACGGGTACATCCCGATCCCCGAGCAGTTCAAGACCCGCCTGACCACCGCGATCAACGCCATCTCCTGATCGCAGAACAGTCATGACCGTGCACCCTGAGGTGACCGCCCCGGGCTCGTCGGATTCGACGGGCCCGTCGGCGGCTGGAGATACTGCGCAGATGCCGAGTGATACGAACACCGAGCCGGCCCCGGTGAAGAGCCGTCCGCCCCACAGCCAGCGCGCCGAGGTGGTTTTCCGCTCGCTCGCGACGGCCGCGGGCGCGATCATCGTCGCTTCCATCGCGTTGATCGCGTTGTTCCTACTGATTCGCGCGGTGCCTTCGCTCAGGGCCGACCAGGTGAACTTCTTCACCAGCACGGAGTTCAGCACCAGCAATGCGGACAACCTGCGGTTCGGCATCCGTGACCTGCTCATGGTCACGGTGTTGAGCTCGATCTTCGCGCTGGTGATCGCGGTGCCGATCGGTGTCGGCATCGCACTGTTCCTGACCCACTACGCGCCGAAAGGGTTGGCCCGTCCGTTCGCGATGCTGGTCGACCTGCTCGCCGCGGTGCCGTCGATCGTCTTCGGCCTGTGGGGATTTCTGGTGCTGGCGCCGGAGCTGGAGCCGGTGCAGCGCTTCCTGAACGAGAACCTCGGCTGGTTCTTCCTGTTCTCCGACGGCAATGTCTCGATCTCCGGCGGCGGCACGATCTTCACCGCGGGCGTCGTGCTCGCGGTGATGATCCTGCCGATCATCACCTCGGTCTCGCGTGAGGTCTTCAACCTGACGCCGGTCTCGCACATCGAGGCCGCGCAGGCGCTCGGCGCGACCAAGTGGGAGGTCGTGCGGATGACGGTGCTGCCCTACGGGCGCAGCGGCGTGATCGCGGGCTCGATGCTCGGCCTCGGTCGCGCGCTCGGCGAGACCATCGCGGTGCTCGTCGTGCTGCGTACCTCGGCACAGGCGGGCGGCTGGTCGCTGTTCGACGGCGGCTACACCTTCGCCTCCAAGATCGCTTCGGCGGCATCGGAATTCAGTTCGCCGCTGCCGACCGGTGCCTACATCGCGGCGGGCTTCGTGCTGTTCGCGCTGACCTTCGTGGTCAACGCGCTGGCCCGGCTCGCGGCAGGCGGAAAGGTGAACGGCTGATGGCAACGCTGACGAAGTTCGACCAGCCGGTGAAGGCTCCGACCTTCCGGCACGTGAGCACCTCGCGGCGGCTGAAGAACCACCTCGCCACCGGTCTGGTGACCGCCTGCTTCGCCATCGCGCTCGTGCCGCTGTGCTGGGTGCTGTGGATGGTGATCAGCAAGGGCATCGGCGCGATCCTGTCCGTCACGTGGTGGCAGAACTCGCAGAAGGGCATCCTGCCCGACCAGTTCGGCGGCGGTGTCTACCACGCCATCTACGGCACCATCGTGCAATCGGCGGTCGCGGCGATCATCGCCGTGCCGCTCGGCGTCATGGCCGCGGTCTACCTGGTCGAGTACGGCCGCGGCAGGCTCGCCAAGGTCACCACGTTCATGGTCGACATCCTGGCTGGCGTGCCGTCGATCGTCGCGGCGCTGTTCATCTTCGCGCTGTGGATCGCCACGCTCGGCGCGCCCCAGAGCGCCTTCGCGGTGTCGCTGGCGCTGGTGCTGCTGATGTTGCCCGTTGTGGTGCGCAGCACGGAGGAAATGCTGAAGCTGGTGCCGGACGAATTGCGCGAGGCCTCCTACGCCCTCGGCATTCCCAAGTGGAAGACGATCGTGCGGATCGTCATCCCGACCGCCGCGCCCGGCATGATCAGCGGCACCCTGCTCGCGCTCGCCCGCGTCATGGGCGAGACCGCGCCGGTGCTCGTGCTCGTCGGCTACGCGAAGTCGATCAACACCAACCTCTTCGACGGCAACATGGCCTCGCTGCCGCTGCTGATCTACCAAGAGCTGGCCAACCCCGAAGCGGCGGGCCGCGAACGAGTATGGGGCGCGGCGCTCACGCTGATCCTGCTCATCGCGCTGCTGTACCTGGCGGCGGCGGGCGTCAACAAGCTGCTCACGCGGAACCGATAGAAGCGAACGGATATTCAGATGGCCAAGCGCATCGACGTCAAAGACCTGAACATCTACTACGGCAAGTTCCACGCGGTTGCCGATGTCTCGCTCACCGTGTTGCCGCGCAGCGTGACCGCTTTCATCGGCCCGTCCGGCTGCGGTAAGTCCACCGTGCTTCGTTCGCTGAACCGCATGCACGAGGTGACCCCGAGCGCCCGCGTTGAGGGCGCCGTGCTGCTGGACGGCGAGGACATCTACGGCGCCACCGTCGACCCGGTCGGCGTGCGCCGCACCATCGGCATGGTGTTCCAGCGGCCGAACCCCTTCCCCACCATGTCGATTCGCGACAACGTGGTGGCCGGGCTGAAGCTGCAGGGAGTGCGCAACAAGAAGGAGCTCGACGAGGTCGCCGAGCGCTCGCTGCGCGGCGCCAACCTCTGGAACGAGGTCAAGGACCGCCTCGACAAGCCGGGCGGCGGCCTGTCCGGCGGTCAGCAGCAGCGTCTGTGCATCGCCCGCGCCATCGCGGTCTCGCCCGACGTGCTGCTGATGGACGAGCCGTGTTCGGCGCTCGACCCGATCTCCACGCTCGCGATCGAGGACCTGATCACCGAGCTGAAGAAGGAATTCACGATCGTCATCGTCACGCACAACATGCAGCAGGCCGCGCGTGTGAGCGACCAGACCGGCTTCTTCAACCTGGAGGCCCAGGGCAAGCCGGGCAAGCTGATCGAGATCGACGACACCGAGAAGATCTTCTCCAACCCGGGCCAGAAGGCGACGGAGGACTACATCTCCGGTCGCTTCGGGTAATCACTTCGCTCGCACGCCTCGCCTGCTTTTGGCGACTGGCAATCCAAGGCCTGCTCGACATGTCGGGCAGGCCTTGTCTTCAGTTGATCGCCCACGCTCTGGGATCGGCCGAGGTGTGCTCGAGTCATTGTCTCTTCCAGCGCGGTTCGGTAGGCTGCGAAACAAGGGGGGGTCGAATGACGCGACCTCTGGAATCTATTGAAGCGAAAGAGGATTCGTGATGGCAGTACGATTGTTCTCCGGTGCGTTGGTCGGTGTGGCCGCGATCTTGGCCACGACGATGCTTGCCCCGCAGGCTGAGGCTGCGCCAACAGCGCCTTGCGATGCGTATTCCGTTGGCAACACTCATTACGAGGGCACGACGAAGTGGATCTGTTACTCATTCGGCCGGGGCTCGTACGGATGGATCGTCGCCGGATAGTGACAGGGGCCGTCGCGACGTGAGTCGTTGAATCAGGCCGCGAATAGTTTGTGCAGGCGCTCGGCTGGGGCTTCCCAGCCGAGCGTTTTGCGTGGGCGGCCGTTGAGTTCCGCGGCGACGGCATCGCACCGCGCGGTCTCCCCGAACTGGGGCGTTGCGACGACCACTAGGCCCCAAGAGAAAGTGCCGGGGCCGATTTCGTCGTTGTCGGTAGCTACGGTTCGAAGGGGCGGTGGCGGATCGAGCCGCATACAGCTCGGCCCCGGCGTGTTCGCCGGGGCCGAGGAAGTGTTCGCGATCCGCGCGTGCCCTCTGCTGTTGCCCGGCAGCAGTGCGCGTCGGGCGGCGCGTTCAGGCTTCGGCGTCGGGGTCCGCGGGGAGCACGCCGGTGACGAGGAAGATGACCCGGCGGCCGATCTCCACCGCGTGGTCGGCGAAACGCTCGTAGTAGCGGCCGAGCAGGGTGACGTCCACCGCCGCGGCGACGCCGTACTTCCAGTCCCGGTCCATCAGCAGGGTGAACAGGTGGCGATGCAGGTCGTCCATCGCCTCGTCGTCCTGGTTGAGCTGCGCGGCGCGCTCGGGGTCGCGGGTCTCGAGCACTTCCTTGGCGCCCGCGCCCATGTTCACCGCGATGCGGCCCATCTCGGCGAAGTAGCCGTTCACCGATTCCGGCAGCGCGTGGTTCGGGTGGCGCCTGCGGGTGACCTTGGCTACGTGCAGGGCAAGCGCGCCCATCCGGTTCACGTCCTGCACGATCTGGATGGCGCTGACCACCTGGCGCAGGTCACCGGCGACCGGCGCCTGCAGCGCGAGCAGCGCGAACGCCTTCTCCTCGGCGTCGGTGATCATTTCGGCGATCCGGTCGGACTCGGTGATCACCTGCTCCGCGAGCGCGAGATCGGCCTGTAGCAGCGACTGGGTGGCCCGGTCCATGGCCGTACCCGCGAGACCGGCCATCTCGCCCACCAGGTGGGCGAGATCGGCCATTTGCTCGTTGTAGATGACACGCATAACAGCAGACACTAGTTCCCGGCGCTGTCCAAGTCACCAACGGAGGGTGAATGGCCGGTGCCTCGGCGTCCGCGCAGCTACACCGAACGCCCCGGCAGACGTTGTCGATATGCTTCAGGAGCGGGCGAGAGTGACCGGTGTCACCGCTACGCTGGATCGCCTACTTGCAGATTTCGTCGGCCGCGTTGACGTGTTCCAGGTCCGAGGGCAGTGCGGTAGGCGTCGAATCCGTAGAGGCGCTCGTCACGACATTGGTGATCTGATCACCGACCGGCGTCGGTGCCTTGACGGTCACGCCGTTCGCCGAGTCGGCTCCGATGACGACCTCGACGATGCCGCCCAAGTCGTCGGCGGCTTCGATGGTCGCGCCGGGGATCGCGGTGGCCACGGTAGCCGCCGCGGCCTCGAGGCCGGCGCCGTAGCGGACCTTCGTGGTCGCCGAGGTGCCGTTGACGTAGTTGGTGACGTTGTAGATCGAAAAGCCCTGGTTGTCCAGCTTGGTGGCCGCTGTGCGGGCGAGACCGTCGTACCCGGAGCCGTTGGACACCAGCAGCGAGACGGTACCGGGGTCGACCGCCACGTACTTGGGCGGCTCCGGCGCCGCGGAGGTACTGGCCGGCGCATCGTCGTGCGCGGTCGGCTTCTCGCCCGGCAACGGCTGATCGTCGCGGATGGCTTTGAAGATGGCCTTGATGTCGGACTCGCGGGGGATTTCGTTGCCGTAGGCCGTGGTGCCCGCGGTCGGGACGGTGATGAAGGTGACCGCGCCCGCGTCGACCTTCTGCAGCGAACGTCCCAGCATCAGCAGGTCGTTGGGTTCGACCGCGTCCACCCACGTGTGCTTGCTGAACGCATCGATGAAGTTCTTCAGCCTGCCTGGATCGAAGAGGACCTTGCTGGACAGTGCGCCGCGCAGCAGCGAGGCCAGGAAGCGCTGCTGCCGGTTGATGCGGTCGTAGTCGCTGCGTTCCTCACCGTAGACGTGCCTGGCGCGCACGTAATTCAGCGCCGTCTCGCCGTTGATGCGCTGTTTGCCCGGCTGCTCCAGGATGGTGCCGAGGACACCGTCGATGAGTGGTTTGGTCGCGCAGACCTCGACGCCATCGATCGTGTCGACCATGGTCTCGAAGCCGGCGAAGTCGATGCCGATGAAGTGATTGATCGAGGCGCCGGTCAGTCGCTGGATCGTGGTGAGGAGGCATTTCGGTCCGCCGAGGTTGTAGACGGCGTTGAGCTTGTCGCCGATCGCGGCGGGGAAGGTCTCGTTGGTGTACTGCTCCTTCTCGTTGTCCCACCCCTTGCACTGCGGCCTTGTCACATCCAGGTCGCGAGGGAAGGACACGACGACAACTCGGTTTCGGGCCTTCGGGATGTGCACGAGCATGGTGGTGTCCGCACGGGATCCCTCGGCGTCGTCCAGGGTGCCCGCGCCCAGTTGACCGTTGACGCCCGCGCGGGTGTCGCTGCCGACGAGCAGATAGTTCTCGTCACCGAGCTGGGCGTTGGAATCGACGATGTCCTCGGAGTTCTCGTCGAGGGCGGAGACCTGGGTGAAGCTGTTGGTGGTCGAACGCACGTAGCTCCAGCCGCCGCCGGTGATCAGCAGCACCAGCACCGCCACCAGCGTGGCGGCCGCCCGGCCCGCGGTCTTCATCCGGCGGTTGCGCCGCTGCTTCGAGGCGGCGAGGCGGGACAGCGGGGGGCTGCCGACGGCCTTGGGCGGCGCCGCGATCTTGGACGCCGACTTGGCGGCGGGGGTCGCGGCGGACTCGGTCGTCGGCCATTTCGTCGTGGCGGGTTCGGGCGTCTGCGGCTCGTCGAGCGGCGGCAGGATGTCCGTGACCTCTTCGGGCTCGGCCGGTTCGGCGACCCGGCGCGGCGGGGCGGAGGGTGAGGCGCCGGTGATGTCGTCGACGACGGCGGACGGAGCGCGTCGCTGTGTCGCTTGCCTGGCCGGTGTCGCCGGTGCCGCTGCTCGGCGCTTCGTGGTCTCGTCGGGCCTGCCCGCCGGTGCGGACCGGGTGGGCGCGGCTTCGGGAGCGCGGCGGGGTGGCTGTGCGGCGTTGCGTAGCGATGCGTCCGGGGCGGGGCGCTGACCATCCGGGCTGCGCTTGGGTCCGTCGCCGCGCTGTGACCCAGCCGGTGTGCCGCGCTGTGGTCCATCGAGCGGTGCGCGCTGAGGGCCTTCGGGGGCGGCGCGCTTGGGTCCATCGGCCCGCTGTGCCCCAGCCGGCGCACCGCGCTGTGCGCCGTCGACCGCGCCGCGCTGATGCCCATCGTGCGCACTGCGCTGTGCCCCATCGTGCGCACTGCGCTGTGGTCCGTCGTGCGCACTGCGCTGTGGTCCGTCGTGCGCACTGCGCTGTGGTCCGTCGTGCGCACTGCGCTGTGGTCCGTCGAGCGCGCCGCGCTGTGGTCCATCGAGCGCCCCGCGCTGAGGCCCTTCCGGCGCCTTGTGTTGCGGAGCCTGGTGCATCCCGCGCTGCGGACCTTCCGGCGCGCGGCGTTGCTGCGGGGCAGGGCTCTCGGGCGCGCGGCGCGGGGACTCGGCGGGACGGGGTGCGGCGGCGTGGGATGGGTGCTCCGGCGCGGTCTCGGCCCGGCGGTTCGGGTGGCCGCCACCGTTGTCGGCGCGGCGCCTGCGGCCGGTGCGCTCGTTGTCGACCTTCTCGACCAGATCCTGGACCGTCAGCGGCGCGGAGCCCGCGTCGGCCGCGGCATCGGCGTGCCGGGAGCGGCGGGACGTGCGTGCGCCATCTCGTTCGGTGTTCTCCGCCGTGGGATAGCGCTCCCACGGGGCGCGACCTCCGGGCCGTGGCGTGCGCCCGTGCCGATCGTCACCCACCAACGAACCTCGCTTTTCGTCTTTGCTGCCCGCCGGCGCCGAGCTCGACCAGCATGACCGATTTCGCCAATGATAACGATTCCGCCACGGCGGGCCAGCCCGGAGCGAAATCGAATTGCCGCAAAGCCGTATCCCAATTCGCTGTTGATCGGTAACCGAATGGTAGCGAAACGAGTGGCGAAACAGCTGGTACTCGGACGATTCCGACGTGTGTCGGTTTGCCCGCGTCAGCGGCGGCGGAGCTGCCCCCGATCAGCCTCCGCTGTGCATCACATCGGCAGCCGTCGGCACCGCCGGATCGTCGGGATCGTCGAGCCAACCGTGCGGCAGCGCGACCTTGCCTGGCGAACCCTGCCGCCCGCGCGGTCCCTCGGCGTCCTTCGGGAACGGCGCGGTCGGGTCGAGCTTGCCGATCAGGTCGCCGAGTTCGGTGAGACTCGACACGGTGGCGAAGGCGCGGCGCAGATCCGCGCCGACCGGGAAGCCCATGAGGTACCAGGCCATGTGCTTGCGCAGATCGCGCATGGCCTTCTCCTCGCCGAGATGGTCGGACAGCAGCGCGCCGTGCCGGTGCAGCACCTCGCCGACGCGGCCGAGATTCGGCGGCTCCGGCAGTGCCTCGCCGCGCAGCGCCGCTTGCAGTTCGGCGAACAGCCACGGCCTGCCGAGGCAGCCGCGCCCGACGACGACGCCGTCGCAGCCGGTCTCGGCCATCATGCGCACCGCGTCGTCGGCGGAGAAGATGTCGCCGTTGCCGAGCACCGGGATGGTGGTCACCGCCTCCTTGAGCCGGGCGATGGCCGACCAATCGGCCTGGCCGGAGTAGCGCTGGGCCGCGGTGCGCGCGTGTAGCGCGACGGCCTTGGCGCCCTCGGCCTCGGCGATGCGGCCCGCGTCCAGGTAGGTGAGGTGCTCGTCGTCGATGCCGATGCGGAACTTGACCGTCACCGGCACGCCCGCCGGTTCGGCGGCGGCGACCATGGCGCGCACGATCTTGCTGAACAGCGCCCGCTTGTACGGCAGCGCCGCGCCACCGCCGAGCCGGGTGACCTTGGGCACCGGGCAGCCGAGATTCATGTCGATGTGATCGGCCCAGCCCTCGCCGACGATGATGCGCACCGCCTCGCCCAGCGTGGCCGGGTCGACGCCGTAGAGCTGCATCGAGCGCGGGTGCTCGTCCTCGTCGAAGGACATCATGTGCAGCGTCTTCTCGTTGCGCTCCACGACAGCGCGCGCGGTGATCATCTCGCACACGTAGATGGAGGTGGAGCTGCCGAACTCGCGACACAGCTTGCGGAAGGCCAGATTGGTGATGCCCGCCATCGGCGCGAGCACCACCGGCGGGTCGACCGGATACGGCCCGATCCGCAGCGTGGTCGGCGCCTCGGTAGTCATCGTCACGCGTTCCAGTGTCTCATCAGGGCGTGCTCGACCCGGCGGCAGCGTGGCGTGACGTGCGCTGATTCACTGGGCGCGCCGTGCCATCGGCGCCGAGCGAGTGGCGCAACCGATCGATGTGGGGCGAGTGGCCCGCGGATCAGCGCCGAGCGAGTGGCGCAATCGATCGATCGGTGTGGGGCGAGTGGCCCGCGGATCAGCGCCGAGCGAGTGGCGCAGTCGATCGGTGTGGGGCGAGTGGCCCGCGGATCAGCGCCGATCGAGTGGCGCAGTCGATCGGTGTGGGGCGAGCGGCCCGCGGATCAGCGCCGATCGAGTAGCGCAGTCGATCGGTGCCGAGCGAGCGGCCCCACGAGTCAGCGCCGAGCGAGCGGCACGTGCTCACTCCCCGCGCAGTCGCCGGTGATAGATCTCCCGCACCGCCTGATCCGGCTGCGAGTACGCCGTGGTCGCGCCAGTGAACTTGGCCACGGCGAGCTGCACGCGGTAGGGCAGCAGCTGGGTGGACTTGATGATCGCCGCCAGCCTGCGCGGCACCGTCACCAGCGGACGGGCCCGCCGCACGGTGTCCACGATCGCCGCCGCGACCTGGTCCGGATCGACGGTGGTGAGCGGCTCGATCCAGTTCGGCATGTTCGCGCCCGCCGAGAGCTCGGTGCGCACGATGCCGGGCAGCACCGCGCTCACCTGCACTCCGTGCTCCTTCAACTCCAGGTGCAGCGCCGAGGTGAAGCCGACCACCGCGTGCTTGGTCGCGCAGTAGGTGGCGAGGCCGGGGAAACCCTGTGTCCCGGCGAGCGAGGCGATATTGATCAGGTGGCCGCTGCCGCGCGCCAGGAAGCGTTCGGTGGCCAGCCTGCTGCCGTGGATGACGCCGCGCAGGTTGACGTCGATGATCCGTTCGGTCATCGCCTCGTCCTCGTCGGCGAACAGTCCGGTCGGCATGATCCCGGCGTTGTTCACCAAGACGTCGAGCGGCCCGAGCTGGGCCTCCACCGCGTCGAGGAAGGCGGCGAAGGACTTGCGATCGGTGACGTTCAGCGGCAGGCCGACGACACGGGCGTCCGGGTCGGCGCCGAGTTCGGCCGCGGTCTTCTCGACCAGCTCGACGTCGACGTCCCCGATCGCAACGGCGGCCTTCGCGGCGAGGAACGCCTCGGCGGTGGCCCGACCGATGCCGCGCGCGCCGCCCGTGATCGCCACGACCTTGCCCGCAAGAACCACGCCCGCAGCCATGTCGGCCTCCCTCGTCGATCTCCTACCTCACGGTAACTTCGGCGGCACCTCGCTCGCGGCCGAATGCGCTCGACGGCTTAGTCTGGGACAGTGGGTCGCGGGGTCATCCCGACGGCCGCTCGCGGGCCCAGCCCGCGGCGATATCGGTAACCCAGCTGTGACGCCCACTGTGACCAGCGGTTATAGCGCCAACGCACCATCAATACGACATCGGAGTACCCATTGCCTGCCGAGGACATCGAATCGGGCGCGTCTCGCGACGAAGACAAGGCCACCACCCCGGAACAGCGTGCGAGCACGTCGGACGTGCGTCTCGACAAGAAGGACGATCCCACCCCCGCCCCGAAGTCCGGCGCCACTGTCTCGATCCCGGTGTCGTCGGTGCTGTGGGGCGCGGCCGTAGCCGTTCTCGCCGTGCTGACCGTGCTGTTCGGCGTGCTGTGGTGGTCGGCCAAGAGCGATCTCGACGAACAAGCTCAGCGCGCCGCCGACGATCGCCGCGCCGAACAGGTCGCCACCGATTACGCGGTCGGCGCGGCGACGGTGAATTATCAGGACATCAACGCGTGGATCGGCAAGCTGAAGGCCAACACCACCCCGCAGCTGGCGAACAAATTCGACGCGACAGCGCCCAAGCTGGAGCAGATTCTGGTTCCGCTGAAGTGGACGTCCACCGCCTCGCCCATTTCCGCGAAGGTCGTTTCCGAGGACAACGGCGTCTACAAGGTGAATGTCTTCGTGAACGTGAGTTCCACGAATGCGCAGAGCCCGGAAGGCGCGCAAACCACGGTCACTTACAACGTCACGCTGGACGAGAACTCCGACTGGAAGATCACCGATGTCGGCGGCACCGACGGCGCATTGCCGTTGAACTGAATACGGGTCGGACAAAAGCAAGCGCCGCCGCCGGAATCATTCCGGCGGCGGCGCTTGCTTTTACGGGTGCGATCAGATCGCGGCGGCACCCGCGAGTTCGCGCTTCTTGGCTTCGCGGGCCAGCATCCGGTCGCGCTGCTCCTCGAACTTCACGACGTCCTTGCTCAGCTTCTCCAGGAAGTTGCCGAGCCGCTCACGGACGGCCTCGCCGCGCGGAGTGAAATCGTCGCGCTCGAAGATGTTCCACTTCTTCAGCACGGGCTCCACGACGTCCTCGAGGTGCTGGCGCAAGTCGTAGATGCCGTGCTTGGCCATCAGCACGCCGTTGCGGCGGAAGTTGGGCATGCCCGCGCCGGGCATCTGGAAGTTCTCCAGGATCAGCGTGATGGCCTCGAGCGTCTGGTCGGGCGCCAGGTCGAGGGCCGCACCGCACATGTTGCGGTAGAAGATCATGTGCAGGTTCTCGTCGGCGGCGACGCGCTGCAGCATGCGGTCGGCGATCGGGTCGTCACAGACCTTGCCGGTGTTGCGGTGCGAGACGCGGGTGGCGAGTTCCTGGAAGGTCACGTACGCCACCGAGTGCAGGAAGCCCGCGTCGGCTTCGGTGGGGGAGGCGAAGCCGTTGGTCATGTGGACCATGCGGGCCTCTTCGAGGGCGACCGGGTCCACGCCGCGGGTGACCACCAGGTAGTCACGCATGACGATGCCGTGCCGGTTCTCCTCGGCGGTCCAGCGCCCCACCCAGGTGCCCCACGCGCCGTCCTGCGAGAAGTTCTCGGCGATCTCACGGTGGTAGGAGGGGAGGTTGTCCTCGGTCAGCAGGTTCGTGATCATGGCCGCCTTGGCGACCTCGCTCAATCGAGACTGCTCCGGGTCCCAGTCGACACCGCCGAGTGCCGCGAAATTGCGGCCCTCGTCCCACGGGACGTAGTCGTGCGGATGCCATTCCTTTGCCAGGGAGAGGTGCCGGTTGACGTTTTGTTCGGCAACCGGCTCCAACTCCGTGAGCAGCTCGAGTTGAGTCAGATCCCTTGCCATGTAATAGCCCTTCATTGAGTGCGTGCACGCTTGCAGGTCGTCCCCCCGGGTAGACCGTGCTGATGCGGCCATACCTTACGGCACCGTAGGTGTGATGCGAAACGCATCCAGCCGACTATCGGCGCCCGGTGATGCACTTCATACGTCGTCGTCGACGCTCCGCGCACCCCCCGAGTGTAAGCCGCGTCGAGCCTGGCGTCCGGTGACAGAAGACACGTCGGCCCGCAGCGTCTGGTCTATCGTCGCGAGGCCTCTGGCGTTAGCGCCGGGTGACACTGTCCTCTTGCGCCGCCGCCCGCGCAGGCGCTATGCGACCGCGGGACGCTGTGCCGCAACCGATCTGCTCGGGCGCCGGCTCCGGCGCCGTCGCGCCGAAGCGCCCGTCCGCGGCGCGGCGCCTTCGCCATGCCTCGGGCGTCGAGGAAAAGTTTTCAGCGGGGTTTACCAAAACTTCAACCGCGCGGCCGCGGCCGCTGTGACCGCGACCACCAGCCACGACGGGGTGAGCGTGGAATTGATCGGCCGCGACGAGAACCTTCTCGCAAGCGGCTCCCGCAAGCGACCGGCCCCGGAAACGCCGCAGGCGCCCGGACGGATCCGGGCGCCTGCGGCGGTGTGCCCCCAGTAGGGCTCGAACCTACGACCTGCGGATTAAAAGTCCGTAGCTCTACCAACTGAGCTATAGGGGCGCGAAGGGAAAGTGTAGTGCGCGGTGTCCGTATCGCCCAACCCGGGCGGGGGTGGGGGGCCGGTGGCCGACCGGGTGTGGGCGGCGCGGCGCGAGGGGGCGCGGGCGGGTGCGGTAACGCGGGAGGCGGGTGCGGCGATGCTGCCGGTAAACATTTGGCACCCAGCTTTGTTCATTCCGTGAAGAACTGGATATCATCCAATCATGTTGGCTTCCAGGGACTTTGGATTTGCAGAGGGTGGGAGACCGAAGCTCGGGGGAGCGCGCGGACGGCGCGGGCGATGGTCGCGCGGACGGCGGACGGGCGCCGAGCCTGCCGGTCGGGTCGGGTGAACGGCGCTGCGACGCTGCCGAATTCGGTAATCCCGGCGACATCCGATTCTGATTGCGTGATGTTTGCTGTAACAGATATCGGAGTCCGGCGGCTATCTGACTCTTCGGTTTGCCGCGTGTCGCAACGCGTTTCCGGGTACGGTGACGCCTTGGTGAATTCCGGAAGAATCGCCGCCACACCCGGCGAACTGGAATTCGGCTTATCGTTGTTGTGCCCGAACGTGTCGCGACCGGTATGGCCGATCGTGGCGAACAAGGAGTCGATGCCGCAGGAGGCTGATCCGAGACGATGTTTGCCCGGGTGCGCACCCCCTGCGGCGCACCCGGGCACGCAAACTATACCAGCTGGTGTGTTTCAGGTTTTTCGCAAGTTTTCGTACCGAAAGTTTGAAACTGGGCGAAAACCCGGTTTGAAGTATTGATAAAACTCATAACTTCGCGCCAAGGGTTCGTTCCTATGGGGGGCACCGATTGGCGGCGAGTAGGCTTCGGAGGCGTTTCGAGCATGGCACGGCAGCAAGAGCGGGCCCGCCGGACACGTGCGGCGATTATCAGGTCCGCCGCCGTTGAGTTCGGGAAGAGCGGCTATGCCGCTGCATCGCTCAACCGCATATTGGAGGGATCGCGCGCGACCAAGGGGGCGATGTACTTCCATTTCGATTCCAAGGAAGATCTGGCCCGCGCGGTTCTGGAGACGGCGGTCGAGCGGTATCGGTCCTCGGCCGAACGCTGGCTCGCCAGAACGGATCTCGGCCCGCTGGACACCTTGCACGGGATGATCGACGAGATGGCGCTGCGGCTCGAGCACGACATCATCGTGCAGGCGGAGTACCGCTTGATCATCGAGCCG
The DNA here is from genome assembly GCF_001612615.1 of Nocardia amikacinitolerans NBRC 108937. Classification (GTDB taxonomy): domain Bacteria; phylum Actinomycetota; class Actinomycetes; order Mycobacteriales; family Mycobacteriaceae; genus Nocardia; species Nocardia amikacinitolerans. Next base: position 45,551 of record NZ_BDAU01000040.1, read on the forward strand.
GACTTCTATCGCGACGTGCACACCGGCGGCGGTCGAATCCTCGGCCGCGCGACCAGGGTGCTGGCCGTGCGCGCCATCGAGCACGGGCAGCTGCGCGCCGACGCCGACCCGGACCGGTTCACCCGGACGCTGGCGGCCGGTCTCGCGGGGCAGCGCTATCTGCTCGACCTGCTTGGCGGCGCGACCGATCTGCGCTCGCGCTTCCAGGAGGTGCTCGAGGTCGTGATCGATGCGATGTCCACCCCGGAGTGGGGCGCCAAGTTCCGTGTCGACGGGTGGCGCGCGTCCGCACGGCTGGAAGAGCTCGGTCTGGGCCTCTGACCAGCCGATTTGGGAAACTCGGCGAGACTGTCATAAGCTATGCGAGCTCCCAACGGACAGCCGTTGAAAGCCGGTCCGGAGAAATCCGGGACGAGCCCCCTTCGTCTAGCGGCCTAGGACGCCGCCCTTTCAAGGCGGTAGCGCGGGTTCGAATCCCGTAGGGGGTACGGTCTTCGGATCGTTGGTAGCACAGCAAGGCCCTGTGGCGCAGTTGGTTAGCGCGCCGCCCTGTCACGGCGGAGGTCGCGGGTTCGAGTCCCGTCAGGGTCGCAAACAAGCGCCGGAGAAATCCGGCGTTTAGCGTATGGCATTCGGAACGGGTGCCTGCGGCCAGGTAGCTCAGTTGGTACGAGCGTCCGCCTGAAAAGCGGAAGGTCGCCGGTTCGATCCCGGCCCTGGCCACCACAATCCCCTCGCCGGTTGCGGCGGGGGGATTCTTCGTTTCATGGGCGTTCGCCCGGTAGCTCGCTGCTCATCCGGTTCCGGAAACACGGGCCGGGTGGTCGGCGAGGTGGGATGCTGGGGGCATGGCTGAACGGTGGTACTACTGCTTGAAGCACCAGCGTGCCGAGAAGGGACGCCAGTGCTGGTTCCGGGACCGGATGGGCCCGTATCCCGACCAGGCCACGGCCGAACGCGCGCTGGAGATCGTCCGGGCGCGCAACGAGCGCGAGGACGCGCGCGACCGATCCTGGCGCGACGGCGACTGACACCCTTCCTGCGCGACAACGGATTTCGCTCGCCCGAGCAGTGCGACACGCGGCGGCGCGACCGTCGCCGCAGGTCCGCGACTTGATCTTGGTCCGGACGACGGCAGGTCATGCCCTCGACGCCGCGTGCGGCCGCTCAGGTGTCCATCAGGTCGATCGAGTACGGTTTCTCAGAATCGAACGAGTGCTCGGCGGTCCGGCGTGGGCTGCGGGCCGGACCAGGTGAGCAGGGAGGGCGACCCTTGAGGGTTACCGTTGTTGTGCCGACCTACAACGAGCGGGAGAATCTGCCGGTGGCGGTGGAGCGGCTGACGGCGCTTCCGGTGCCCGACCTGCACATCCTCGTCGTCGACGACAACTCGCCGGACGGCACCGGCGAGGTCGCCGACAAGCTGGCCGCCGAGCTGCCGAACGTGGTCGGCGTGCTGCACCGCACCGAGAAGGACGGCCTCGGCCGCGCTTACGTCGCCGGCATCACCCGGGCGCTGGACGAAGGCGCCGACGTGGTGATCCAGATGGACGCCGATCTCTCGCACCCGGTCGAGGTGATTCCGGCCATGCTGGAGAAGCTGCGCGACACCGAAGCGGGCGTGGTGCTCGGCTCGCGGTACGTGCCAGGCGGTTCCACCGCCGAGGAGTGGAAGTGGTACCGCAAGGCGCTCTCGGCTTGGGCGAACTTCTACGTGAACCTGATCCTGCGCCTCGGCGTCAAGGACGCCACCGCGGGCTTCAAGGCATGGAAGGCCGACACGCTGCGCGCCATCGACGTGGCCTCGATCCGCAGCAACGGCTACTCGTTCCAGGTCGAGATGAACTACCGGACGGTCAAGCGCGGCATCGCGATCGCCGAGGTGCCGATCCGGTTCGAGGAGCGCACACTCGGCGCCTCGAAGATGAGCCTGAAGGTGCAGCTGGAGTCGGCGCTGATGCCGTGGAAGCTGCTGTTCGGCCGCTCGGTCTGACTTACGACAACGCAGAGCCCCGCATCCGGACGACGGAGGCGGGGCTCTGGTCTGTTCGGGGCTCACCCGGCCGGGCTCAGCGCTCGATCAGGTGCTTGCGCAGGCCCTCCATGCTGACGACGATGACCGGCACGAGCAGCACGTGCATGATCGACAGCGCCACGGTGGACGCGGTGTCGAAGGTTGCCGCGACGGTGCCCGCGATGGTGGCGAGGGTCAGCACCGAGCCGACCACCGAGGCGACCCGCAGCACGCCCACCCAGCGGTAGGACAGCAGCGCGGCCGCGGTCAGCCCGATCAGCAGCGGGACGGCCGACATGACGATGACACCGCCGGGCGCGACGTCCTGGGTGGTGGTGCCGTCGTCCATGACGAAGGAGCCGCCCGCGGCGGCGCCGATCAGCCAGACGACGAGGTTGACCAGCACGGCCGCCGCGACCGCGCCGAGGACGGCGACCGGGCGGTTGACGGCGGGGATCTGGATGGTGGGTGCGGTGGTGGCGGGTGCGACGGACATGGTTCAGGTCTCCTGAAGCTGTGGATTCGTTGTGAGACCTATCGTGAAACCTCAAGATTTGTTGAGGTCAATCGTTCTGGGGCGCAGCGTGTTCCATCTCACTCCGGCCAGTCGAGCAGCGTCGCGAGAAACAGTCGGCGCACCGCTTCGACCTGCTCGTTCATCGACACCGGGTCCCAGTCGCGCACATCGATGGGCGGCAGGATCGCGACGTCGACCGTCCCGCGCCGCGCGATCATCGAGTTGCGCCAGGAGATCTCGCCCGCATTGCGGATCACCACCGGGATCACCGGGACGCCCGCCTGGTGCGCGATGTGGAAGGCGCCCTTCTTGAACGGGCCGACTTCCGGTGTGTACGAACGGGTTCCCTCGGGCGAGACGGCGATCGACAGCCCGCCGCGCAGCGTCTCGACCACGGGCGCCAGCGCCGCCTTGGCGCGATGGGTGTCCGACCTGTCGATGAAAGTCACGCCGACGAAGCGCATCAGCGGCCCGAACAGCGGATTGCGGGTCAGCTCCTTCTTGCCGATGCCGGTGACACCGCCGCCGAGCACCTTCGGCACGATGATCACGTCGAACTGGCTCTGGTGGTTGAACAGGAACACTGCGGGGCGCGGCGCTCGCGCGTGCTCGGCGCCGGTCACCCGCACACGCACGCCCAGCGCGCGCAGCGTCGCGCCGGTGCCGTACGCCATCAGCGAGTCGGCCATCTTCCTGCGCTGTCCGGTATACGACTTGGCGAGCACACCGAACACCGCGCCGCCGAGCAGTGCGGCGAAACCGGCGATCGTACGCAGGTAGTCCAGCGGCCGCGGCGCCCTGCGCGGCCGGAAGGCCAGCGACGGCCAAGCGTTGTCGGACGCCATCGCGCCGAGCTTGCGTTCGGGGTTGACCGCGACCGGGTGGCCGACGAGCGCGAGCAGCGGTAGGTCGGCGACGCCGTCGGCGTAGGCGTAGCTGCGGCTCAGATCGATGCCGTTGGCCGAGGCGAACGTGCGCACGGCGTCGGCTTTGCCGTGTCGCCACAGGGTCTTTCCCGCGGTGTAGCCGGTGAGCACGCCGTCGCTGGTGGCCATCTCGGTGCACAGCACGTGCTGGACGCCGAGCGCGGTGGCGGCGGGCGCGACCTGGAACCTGGTCAGCGAACTGGTCAGGACAACGGTGTGCCCGGCCGCCTCGTGGGTCCGGATCAATTGCCACGCTTCGGGATACAGATGGCCGTAGACGGCGCGGCGGAAAAGCTGGACGCCGAGGTCGTCGAGCTCGTCCTCGGTCCGCCCGGCCAGCGCCTGGGCGGCCTGCTGGAGGAAGCGGCTGTACTCGCCGTCGGTGAGTCCGTTGCGGATGCTGCCGAGCAGCGTCGCGGACAGACCACGCGCGCCGCCGCCGAACGCCCTGCGATACAGCGGCGCGCGGGGGAACCCGTCCACGACGGTGCCGCCGAAGTCGAACACCGCGGCGATCTCGGGGCCCTGCGGCCCGGATCGGATGGCGGACAACATCGCGCGGAGATCGGCGGGCGAATCCCCGGGTCCGCCTCGATCTTCGGCGGCCGGGCGCGGGGCTGCGGCCTGGCTCATCGGGTCCCCAGCCCCGGAATATTGGACGGGTCGAGGGCAGCGGCCTGCGCGATACGCGCCCCGATGCCACGCAGGCGATCGGCGAATTCGGTACGACGCGCGATCAATTCGGTGCGGTCCTTGGCCGAGGTGCTGGAGACCGGCCGCAGCAGTCCGTGGTTGTCGGCCAGTTTCAGCGCGCTGCCGAACAGCTCGGTGGACACCGATTCCGGGCTGTGCAGGCGCTGCTGGAGCAGCATCTGCCTGCCGACCGACACGCATTCGTCGAGGAATTCCTTGCGGTCGATCGCGGCGCCGGGATCGCGCGCGGCCAGCCGCTCGGCGACGACGAGCTGCGCGTCGAAGAACGAGCGCAGCACGCGGTGGGCCATCATGAACCCGGAGGCGGTGAGCTTCCCGAGGATGTCGGAGCCGAGGGTGTCCTTGCGGCTGCGTCCGTTCCACTCCGGATCGACGAGCAGCATCTCGGCGGTGATCTGCGTGGTGAATTCCGCGCGGTCCGGGAAGAAGAACTCGAACTTCAGCAGATCGCGCAGCCGGAACGCCTCGTCCCATCCGGTCCGAAGCTGGTCGGGCGCACCGGAATCCACCGCGGCGAGGATCGACAATTCCAGGATCGCCCGGTTCACGAACCAGTGCACGGCGCTGTTGCGGTAGAACGCGGCCTCCAGGTGCGCGCCGCTCTCGATCGAGTACACCGGCTCCAGACCACCGCGATAGACGGTCACCACCTTGGCCAGCGAAAGCTGTTCCAGCACAACGGCCAGACTGGTTTCCTCGCGCAACGCGTCGAGTTCACCGCTCGGCAGGTCGCGCTTCTCGATGTAGCCGAGTACCGGCGCGAGCAGGGCGCACACCTCGCCGAGGGTCAGCGCCCGCTCGTCGACGCCGAGCAGGGCCAGGGTGACCAGCGAGTTGACGGTGATCGGCGTGACCGCGTTGATCCCGACGGCGATCTCGAAGGCCAGGCGCTGCACGGCCTTTCGCTCCCGCTCCAGCGTCTCCGGATCGGTGTCGGCGATCGGCTCGGCGACCGACTCGGTGTGGTGCAAGGGAATCGAGACGCGCGGCGGGGTGAGCGGGTCGCCGTGCGCGGCCAGCCGGTCGCGGGCCGAGAGCGGCGCGCCGAAGCGGACGTAGACGCGGCCCGCCGAATGCTGCTGGCTGCGGATGTAGCGCGCCAGCCAGGTCAGTCCCTCCGGTTTCTTTGTCCCGCCCGCCTGTTCGGTGGCGATGGCGCCGAGTTCGTTGAGTCGCTCGTAGGTGATCGAGACCGGAACGAGCATCACGTCGTCGACGCGGTCGGCGCGCACCGCGGCGGCGAGGAAGTTGAGCAGGCCGTAGCGCGGCGGGCGCAGTTTGCCGGTGCGGGTGCGCCCGCCCTCGAAGTACCACTCCAGGTTGAAGCGTTTGGCGACCAGGTAGGCGAAGTACTCCTCGACCACCGCCTTGTAGACCTCGTCGTCGCCGAAGCTGCGCCGGATGAACACCGTGCCGGTGCGCCGCGCGATCGGGCCGAGCGGCCAGAACCGCAGATTGGCGCCGCCGATCACGTGGTTGGGCGGGAAGTCGTTGCGGGCCAGCACGTCACCGAGCACGAACGCGTCGACGTAGGAACGGTGCGAGGGCAGGAAGACCAGCGGATAGCGGCGATTGAGCGCGCGCAGCGCGGCGAGGCCGGACTCCTCGGTGTCGACCTTCCATGTCGAGGCGTGCACCGGGCGCATGGCCTGGGTGAACAGATCCGAGACCGTCCGGCTCTGCGCGGCGACCAGTTCGTTGAGCGCTTTCTCCGCGCGGCGGTACACCTCCTGCGGATCCGCGCCGATCTGGTCGGCGATCAGTTCCAGCCTGCGCAGGAAGTCGGGGGAGTCGAGGATCTCCTCGGCCACCAGCCGGGGCACCTTGTATCTGTCGCCGATGATGGAACGCTCCGCGCGTTCCAGCGCGACCACCGCGGCGCGCAGGATGGCGCGGGCGAACGGCTCGGCCGTACCCGCCGCGTGCAGCGCGGAGGCCTCGGGGTTGTTGGCGCGCAACTCGCTCAGCAACGCGGGTTGCCCGGTCAGGATGACGTGCCGGTCCGGCGATTTGCGCACCAGCTTGCGCTGGGCCATCCAGTGCGGTTTGCGGGGATTGGTCAGCATCGCGAGATCGGCGAAGGTCATCCGGCGGACGCCGTCGCGCTCGGGCGGCAGCCACAGCACCCGGATCGGCACGACAAGCGGGTCGTCGCGGCGACCGATCAGCCGGTCCGCGATCGCGCCCGCGTCCAGGTCGAGCTGGGTGATCGGCGCGTCGGTGCCGATCTCCTTGGCGATGCCGCCGTCGCCGAGCCAGGCGCCGACCAGTTGGCGCTCGACACCGGAGGTGGCGTCCACCAGTGCCACCACCGAATGGGGCGCGGTAGCTGACTTCGTCGGCGAGCCGCCGCGGTGCTCGATCATCGATGTTCTTCCCTCCGCAGGTGACGCTTCCTTCATTCAAGCCTGCCGCGCCGCTGTGCGCAGGCACTCCGCGCGGCGAGTTCGATTCCGGTGCGGTGAACGCGGACGGTGGGCGGCCCTCGAACGCGGGCGCGGCGAGCGGGAAGTGGCGGTTGCGGGGAGCAGGCGGCGGGGCGTTCGACGGTCGTTGCGGCCGGATAACCGGTGTCGCCCTGGGCATTTGCCCAATTCAGAGATCGTGTGGCCGCGAGCACACTTTCGCGCTGCGCAGGTAATGCTAACCTTACCTCCTTGAGTTAGGTCAGGGTAACCTTTGGAGGATCGTTGTCGACCACGGACGAGCGCTTGCGCGTTGAGTATGTGACCGATCCGGCGGCAGCGATGTCACGGCTGGCGGCGGCGGATCGATTCGGCGAGTACGTGATGTACGAACGTCCGGGGGAGTGGGTGTTCGCGGCCGATCCGATCGGCAGCATCGAACTCGACGTGCGCGAACTGCGCGTCACCTGGGAGGGAAAGACCACCACCACGAGCTGGACGGGCACGCCCGCGCGGGCTCTGGACGAGGCACTCGGCCTGCTGCCGCTGGACGGCCGCCGCGCCTACGGCTGGATCGGGTTCGAGTTCTGCGCGTGGGCGTTGGACGCGACCGCGCACCTGGACGAGCGGACGCCCTTGGCGCACCTGATGATTCCGCGCATCGAAGTGCGCGTGGACGAATCTGGTATCCGCGTCTCGGGCGCGACGCCGAGTGAGACCGGTGACATCCACGATCTCATCGCCGAAGCGCAGGGCAGCGAGCTGCCGACGCCGCACCCGGCCGACATCCGGGTGGACCCGACCGGCTACCGCGAGCGGGTCGCGGAGGCGGTCGAGGAAATCCGTTCCGGCCGTTACCAGAAGGTCATCCTGTCCAGGAAGGTCGAGCTGCCGTTCGCGGTCGACGTGCCTGCCACCTACCGGCTCGGCCGGGCGAACAACACGCCCGCCCGCTCTTTCCTGCTGCGGCTGGGCGGTCTCGAAGCCGCGGGCTTCAGCCCCGAGCTGGTCGCCTCCGTCGACGACGAGCGGGTGGTCACCACCGAGCCGCTTGCGGGCACCCGCGCCTTCGGGCTCGGCGAGGACATCGACATGGCGGCCCGCGCCGACCTGGTCAGCGACCCGAAAGAGATCGTGGAGCACGCCATTTCGGTGCAGACCTCGTTCGCCGAGATCAGCGCGGTCGCCGATCCCGGTACGCCCGTGGTGTCCGACTTCATGGCGGTGCGCGAGCGCGGCAGCGTGCAGCACCTGGCCTCCACCGTGCGCGGCAGGCTGGCCGCCGACCGCTCCAGCTGGGACGCGCTCGAGGTGCTCTTCCCCTCGGTCACGGCGTCCGGCATCCCCAAGCGCGAGGGCGTCGACTCGGTCTTCCGCCTGGACGGTGCGCCGCGCGGGCTGTACTCCGGTGCGGTGGTGACGATCTCGCCGACCGGCGCGATGGAGGCCACGCTGGTGCTGCGCGCGGTTTACCAGACGACCGAGGGCGCGTGGCTGCGCGCGGGCGCGGGCATCGTCGGACAGTCGCGCCCCGAGCGGGAATTCGAGGAGACCTGCGAAAAGCTCGGCAGCGTAGCGCCGTACGTGGTCAAGGCGTAGCGCACACGGCAAGCCGAGCGCACGCCGATGTGCGCCGAGACGAACGGGTCGTCCACCATTCGGTGGGCGACCCGTCGTCGTTGATCGGCCTGTGCGCCCGGTGTACCGACTGAAGGTGGCCTTCATCGTGGTGGGCCGACTGATGGTGACCTTTGGTCGGGTTGCGTGTCCAACCTTTTGTGGACGGCACTGGGGCACAGAGGAGCCGACAACAGGCATGTCGAGCCGTGCGGCCGAATTACCGCGCCCGCAGCGCCTTCTTGTCGATCTTGCCGACCGCGGTGATCGGCAATTTGTCCGCCTGCCGCAGCACATCGGGCAACTTGTAGGTGGCGAGGCCGCGATCGGTCAGGAAGGTCTTGATCTCGGCCAAGGTCGGCATCGCGCCGTCGACGACCAGCACCGCGCAGACCTTCTCGCCGAGCGCCGCGTCCGGCAGTCCGACGGCGGCGGCGTGCCGGACGGCCGGATGGGCGAGCAGATGCTCTTCGAGCTCGTCGCAGGAGATGTTCTCGCCGCCGCGGTTGATCACGTCCTTGATCCGGCCGGATACCACCAGGTGGCCGGACGGCAGGCGGCGGACCAGGTCACCGCTGCGGTAGTAGCCGTCGGGGGTGAAGGCACGGGCGTTGTGCTCGGGCGCGCGGTAGTAACCGCGAATCGTGTAGGGGCCCTTGGTGAGCAGCTCGCCCTCCTCGCCCGGTGCGACGTCGTTGCCTTCACCGTCGACCACCCGCACCTCGTCGGCGGGGGAGAGCGGCCTGCCCTGCGTGGTGTGCAGCAGCTCGGCGGGATCGTCGAGCCGGGTGTAGTTGAGCAGACCCTCTGCCATGCCGAACACCTGCTGCAAGGTGGCGCCGAGCGCGGGGGTGACCTCGACGGCGTTCACCTCGGCCAGACGCGCGCCGCCGACCTGCAGCAGGCGCAGCGAGGCGAGGTCGGCGTCCTCCCATTCGGTTGCCGCGCACCACAACTGGGCCAGCGGCGGCACCACGGCGGTGACCGTGACCCGGTGCTTCTCGATGGCGGCGAAGGCGTTCTCGGGGCTGGGATCGGTGACGAACGCGACCGCGCCGCCGACGCTCACGGTGCCGAGGATGCCTGGGCAGGCCAGCGGGAAGTTGTGCGCGGCGGGCAGTGTCGCCAGGTAGACGTCGTCGGCGGTGAGCTCGCACACCGCGGCGCTCGCGGTGGCGTTGTAGGCGTAATCGTCGTGCGTGCGGGCGATCAGCTTCGGCAGGCCGGTGGTGCCGCCGGAGACCAGCATCAGCGCGATGTCGCTCGGGTCGACCTCCGGTAGTGAGTCACCCTCGCGGGGCACCGAATTCAGATCGGTGAACGCACCGGGCTCGCCGAGTACGAGGACATGGCGCAGGCTCGCCACGGACTCCTGCACCGTCGCGGCCAGTTCCCGGTAGTCGAAATCGCCGTGCTTGTCGACGATGACGTATCCCACTGCCTCGGAAAGCGCCGCGAGATGCTCGATCTCGGCCCTGCGGTGCGCGGGCAGCGTCAGCACCGGGATGATGCCCGCGCGCAGCAGACCGAAAAGCACCGTCATGAACTCGGGCACGTTGGGCAGCTGCACGACGACGCGGTCGCCCGGCGCGATGCCGAGCGCGAGCAGGCCGTGCGCCATCCGATCGGCTTCGGCGTCCACCTCCGCGTAGCTGCGCGCGCCCGCGTCGGTGATCAGCGCGGTGCGGTCCGGCTCCCGACGCGCGGTCTCGCGCAGCAGATCGCCGAGCGCGCGACCGGTCCAGTAGCCTGCGGCGCGGTAGTTCTCGGCCGCGTCGGCGGGGAACGGGACGTAGCCCTCTCGGTGGGTGCTGGATGTGGTGGTCACGGGCTGCCTCACAAAGTCGGGACGGGTGATTCTCGGACCTAGTAATTAGGGTCTCTTTATGTAGGTTAGGCAACCCTATCTCAGTGCGATACGCTTGCGCCGAGCAGTCTCGATCCGCCGGATGCGGCGGCGACCAAGGAGTACAGCGGCACATGCAGCCAGCACAGCGACCGGGGGACGGAGCGGGGAACGCCGCGCACGCGGTGATCGGCCGGGACGAGATCCGCGCCGCGATCGCCGGGCAACTCGGCATCGATATCGACGCGATCGCCGACGAGGACGATCTGATCCAGCTGGGCCTGGATTCCATCCGGACCATGAAGCTGGCCGGTGGCTGGCGCAAGCGCGGTGCGGACGTCAACTTCGCCCAGCTGGCCGCGACGCCGACCGTCGCGGAATGGTCCCGGCTGCTCGGTGCGGGTGCTGAAACCGAAGGCGCACCTGACGAGTCGCAAGCCGCGCCGGTCGAATCCGCCACCGCCACCGACGAATCCGAGCCCTTCCCGCTGGCGACCATGCAGCACGCCTACTGGATCGGCCGCTCCGACGAACAGGACCTCGGCGGCGTCGCCGCGCACTTGTACGTCGAATTCGATGGCTCCGCGGTCGATCCCGAGCGGCTCGAGCGCGCCGTCGCGGCCTTGGTCGCCGCGCACCCGATGCTGCGCACCAGGGTGCTGCCGGACGGAACCCAGCAGACCATGCCCGCGCCGGGTCGCCCGGTGTTCTCCGTCGTCGACCTGCGCGGGGAGTCCGCCGAAGCGGCGGAAGCCGAGCTGGAACGCCTGCGGGACAGCAAGACCCATCAGCGCCTCGATATCGAGGCCGGGCAGGTGCTCGACGTGACGCTCAGCCTGCTGCCCGCCGACCGCACCCGCCTGCACCTCGACGTCGACATGCTCGCCGGCGACGCCATGAGCTACCGCGTCCTGATCTCCGACCTGGCCGAGCTCTATCACGGCGGGTCGCTGCCCGCCGAGACCTACAGCTACCGCCGATACCGCACCGAACGCCAGATCGACGCGGCCGCGCGGGAGCGCGACAAGCAGTGGTGGCAGGAACGGCTGCCGCGCCTGCCCGGTTCGCCCGAGCTGCCGACCATTCCGGTCAGCGAGCGCGTCGACCCGCATCGGACCGTCCGCTACAACCACTGGCTCGAGCCGGAGGCCAAGCAGCGGCTGCTCGACGCCGCGCACGCGCGCGGCATCACCCCGGCCATGGCGCTGGCGGCGGTGTTCGCCGAGACCATCGGCGGTTGGTCCGCGCAGAGCCGATTCCTGTTGAATGTGCCGCTGTTCCACCGCGAGCCGGTGCATCCCGACATCGACCGCGTCATCGGCGATTTCACGTCGTCGATCATGCTCGAGGTGGACGTCAGCGCGAACATGACGGTCGCCGATCGGGCGCGGGCGTTGCAGCGTTCGATGCACGAAAGCGGCGCGCATACCGCCTATTCCGGCCTCGAGGTGCTGCGCGACCTTGGCCGCCACCGCGGCGAGCCGGTGCTCGCGCCGATCGTCTACACCAGCGCGCTCAATCTCGGCGAACTGTTCGCCGATTCGGTGACCGAGACTTTCGGCGAGCCGGTCTGGATCATCTCGCAGGGCCCGCAGGTGCTGTTGGACGCGCAGGTCACCGAGGTGCGCGGCGGTCTGCTGCTGAACTGGGACGTGCGCGAATCCGCCTTCCCCGACGGCGTGATCGAGGCGATGTTCACCAGCTACACCGACGCCATCACCCGGCTCGGCGCGGGCGAAGCGGGATGGAACGCCGAAGCGGCGGTGCGTCTTCCGCTCGCGCAGGCCACCGTGCGCGCGCAGGTGAACGCCACCGACGGACCGGTGACCGGCCGCGCGCTGCACGAGGGGTTCTTCCAGCACGCCGCCGCGACGCCCGACGCGCCAGCGGTGCTGTGGCAGACCGACGGCGTCGACGGCGGGTGGAGCTACGGCGAACTGGCCGCGCAGGCGCTGGCCGTGGCCGGTGCGCTGCGGGATCAGGGTGTGCGGCAAGGCGATACGGTCGCGGTGCAGTTGCCGAAGGGCCCGGATCAGATCCTCGCGGTGCTCGGCGTGCTCGCCTCGGGCGCGACCTACGTGCCGATCGGCTTCGACCAGCCGGTGGGCAGGCGCGCGGAAATCCTGCGCACCGGCGAGGTGGTGGCCGCGCTCACCGTCGACGGTGCGGACATGGGTCGTCCCGAGATCGCCTGCGTACCGATCTCGCAGGCCAGGCAGCACCCGAATCCGCTTGCCGCGCCCGTGATCCCGGATACCTCCGCCATCGCCTACGTGCTGTTCACCTCAGGTTCGACGGGTACGCCCAAGGGCGTCGACCTGCCGCACAGCGGCCCGATGAACACCATCGACGCGGTGAACGACTGGTTCGACGTCGGTCCGGGTGACCGGGTACTCGGCCTCTCCGCGCTCGAGTTCGACGCCTCGGTCTACGACATCTTCGGCATGTTCTCGGTGGGCGGCTCCGTCGTCGCGCTGAACCCGAGGCAGCGCGAGGAGGCGACCACCTGGGTGGAGCTGCTGCGGCACTTCCGGGTGACCATCCTCAACTGCGTGCCGAGCATGCTCGACATGATCCTGGAGATCGGCGGCGACGAGCTCGGCGACTCGCTGCGCGCGGTGACCCTCGGCGGCGACTGGGTCGGCGCCGATCTCGCGCGCAGGCTCGCCGCGCAGGTGCCCGGCTGCCGCTTCTCCGGACTGGGTGGCGCGACCGAGACGTCCATCCACAACACCATCTGCGAGGTCAGCGATCCGCCCGCGCACTGGACGACGGTGCCGTTCGGCGTCCCGCTGCGCAATGTGCGCTGCCGCGTGGTGAATTCGGCGGGACGCGACTGCCCGGACTGGGTGCCCGGCGAATTCTGGGTCGGCGGCGCGAATGTCGCGGCGGGTTACCGCAACGACCCGGAGCGCACCGCCGAACGGTTCGTGACACACGACGACATCCGTTGGTACCGCACCGGCGACATGGCCCGCTACTGGCCCGACGGCACGATCGAATTCCTCGGCCGCGCCGACCACCAGGTGCAGATCCGCGGCTACCGCGTGGAACTCGGCGAGGTGGAGAGCGCGCTGCGCACCGCGCCGGGTGTCCGGCACGCGGTCGCGGCGGTGGTCGGAAAGGGGGCGCCGAAGCTGGTCGCGGCCGTCGCCGGATTCCCCGGCAGCACAGTGGATCTGGTCGGCGCGATCTCGGATCTGTTGCCCAGCTACATGATTCCGACCCGCATCGAACTACTGGACGACATGCCGCTCACCGACAACGGCAAGCTCGACCGTCGTGCTGTCGTCGCGCTGCTCGAGCCCTCCGCGCAGGACACCGCGGACCTCGCGCCGCGCACGCCGCTGGAGTCGGCGCTGGCGGCGATCGTCGCCGAGGTGCTCGGCGTGCCCCGCCTCGGCGTGCACGACGACTTCTTCGGGCTCGGCGGCGACTCGGTGCTCGCGACGACGGCGATCGCGCGGGTCCGCGAATGGCTCGACGCGGAGCACGCGCTGGTCGCGGACATCCTGGTCGGCCGGACAGTGGCGGGTCTCGCCGAGCGCTTGCTCGCCAAGGAGGCCGAGGCGGGCACGCCGGACCGGCTGGACGAGGTCGCCAAGCTGTATCTGGAGGTCGCGGCCATGACCGACGAGGAGATCCTCGCGCAGGCCTGACGTGGTTTCCCGTCGCCCCGTTTCCGATCGGGGCGACGGGTCGCGCTTCCAGGACTAAACTTCCCGACATGACCCGTTGGGACGCCTCGAACATCCCCGATCAGACCGGCCGGACGTTCATCGTCACCGGCGCGAACAGCGGCTTGGGCGCCGTGGCGGCGCGCGCGCTCGCCGGGGCGGGAGCCGATGTGGTGCTGGCCTGCCGCAACGTCGCCAAGGGCGAGAAGGTCGCCGCCGATCTCGGCGACCGCGCCACCGTGCGCGCGCTCGATCTGGCCGACCTCTCCTCGGTGCGCGAGTTCGCCGATTCGGTGGACCGGGTCGACGTGCTGATCAACAACGCGGGCGTCATGGCGGTGCCGGAAGGGCGCACCAAAGACGGCTTCGAAATGCAGATCGGCACCAACCATCTCGGTCACTTCGCGCTGACCGGCCTACTGCTGGACAAGATCTCGGACCGCGTGGTCACGGTGTCGAGCGGTGCGCACGCCATCGGCAGGATCGACCTGGACGACCTGAACTGGGAACGCAGGAAATACCAGCGCTGGGCCGCCTACGGGCAGGCCAAGCTGGCCAACCTGATGTTCGCCTACGAGTTGCAGCGCAAGCTGACCGCGGCCGGTTCCGGCAAGATCTCGGTGGCCGCGCACCCCGGCTACGCGGCGACCGAATTGCAGTCGCACACCGAGTCGTTCTTCGACCCGATCATGTCGATCGGCAACCGGCTGTTCGCGCAGAGCGCCGAAATGGGCGCGCTGCCAGAGCTTTACGCCGCCACCGTCACGCCGATCGAGCCTGGTGCGTTCTACGGACCCACCGGACTGGCGGGCATGCGCGGCTACCCGGGCACCTCGGGTTCCACCAAGCAGTCCCGCGACGAGGCCGTCGCCAGGGCGCTGTGGGAGTTGTCGGAGAAGCTCACGGGAGTCACCTACTCGTTCTCCTGACGGTTTCCCGGAGAGCGCACCGGCTCGGGTCCAGGCGTTCGTCATCGTGACCGGGCTCACAACGGGCGGTGTCACACCTCGCTGAGGCGAGTCGTCATCTCGGTATACGACGCTTCGGCCCCCGCCGGAGCGAAGAACCGAGAGCCCAAGGGGTACATCATGGAAGCGCGTTTCGACTACTACGGCACCGAGATCGGCGCGAAGTTCGCCAAGCGCGTCGGCAACGCAGGGTTGGTTGTCGATCAGTCCACCCTCCCGCGCGCGACCCAGGAGTTGGTCAAGCTGCGGGCCAGCCAGATCAACGGCTGCGGAGTCTGTACCGACATGCACAGCAAAGACGCGCTGCATGCGGGCGAGGATCAGGTGCGGCTGAATCTGGTGGCCGCGTGGCGCGACGCCACTGTGTTCACCGACGCGGAGCGGGCCGCGCTGGCCCTCGCCGAGGAAGGCACGCGGCTCGCCGACGCGCACACCGGCGTGCGCGAGGAGACCTGGGCTCAGGTGCGGAAGCACTACGACACGGACCAGATCGCCGCGCTCATCTCGCTCATCGCGTTGATCAACGTCTGGAACCGGATGAACGTCATCGCGGGCACCCCGGCGGGCGGGTACCAGCCGGGTCAGTGGAGCTGATCACGTTCCTGGCCGCGGCAGCCGGTAGCGGACGAGTATCGATGTGACGACCGACGCCGTCTCGATCATGGAAGTTGGCCCCTGCGTCACCCGGCTGCCAACGCCTGGTACAGTGGCCGACGTGCAGCGCGCGTATTTCTGGTTTAGCAAGCCGGCCCTGGGTGGGTCGGTCTGCGGCAACCACATGCGCTGACTTCTTCCACCCCGAGCCGGATGATGGACCGGCTCGACGGTATTCACGTCCGTGGGTCGGCCTTGACGAAAAGGAACCCACACAGATGACAACCGCAGCCGACGTCGACGCGCGGCATTCCGATCTCGACGACCAGCGCACCCTCTCCGTGAGCCCGTTACGCTCGCCCGCCGAGGTGCGCATGGTGCACCCGATCAGCGATCCGCTGGCCGACACCGTCCGCGCGGGCCGCAAGGCCACGGTGGACGTGCTCGACGGCGCCGACGACCGCCTGATGGTGATCGTCGGACCGTGCTCCGTGCACGACCCCGCGGCGGCGCTGGACTACGCGCGCAGGCTGGCCGAGAAGGCCGCCGAGCTGAGCGACCGGCTGCACGTGGTGATGCGGGTCTACTTCGAGAAGCCGCGCACCAGCCTTGGCTGGAAGGGCCTGATCAACGACCCGCACCTGGACGGCTCGTTCGACGTCAACACCGGTCTCGGCATCGGCCGCAAGGTGCTCGTCGACATCACCGCCCTCGGCCTGCCGGTGGCCTGTGAGTTCCTCGACCCGATCACCCCGCAGTACATCGCGGACCTGGTCTCCTACGGCGCGATCGGCGCGCGCACCGCGGCAAGCCAGGTGCACCGTCAGCTGAGCAGCGCGCTGTCCATGCCGGTCGGCATCAAGAACGGCACCGACGGCGACGTGCAGGTGGCCGTGGACGGCGTGCGCGCCGCGGCGGCCAGCCACGTCTTCCCCGGCACCGACCTCGACGGTCGCTCCGCGCTGATCCGCACAACCGGCAACCCGGACTGCCACGTGATCCTGCGCGGCGGAAGCACCGGCCCGAACTTCGACGCGGCCTCCGTCGCCGAGGCCTGCCTGCGCCTGGAGAAAGCGGGTCTGCCGGAGCGCATCGTGGTGGACGCCAGCCACGGCAACAGCAACAAGGACCACAACAAGCAGGTCGACGTGGTCACCGACATCGCCGAGCGCATCGCGGGCGGCGAGCGCAGCGTCGTCGGCGTGATGCTGGAGAGCTTCCTGGTCGCGGGTCGTCAGGACCTCACCCTCGGCCGCGCCGCGGACCTCACCTACGGCCAGTCCATCACCGACGCCTGCATCGACTGGTCCACCACCGCGGCCCAGCTGGACCGCCTCGCCGACGCCGTCGCCCAGCGCCGCGCGAGCTGACACACATCCTTTCGACGCCTCACAGAGCCGGTGAGCCTGTGAGGCGTGTGAAAGGTGTGTGCAACATGCCTCAGCGGCGGGACCGGTTACCCCATCAGCCCTGCCTGTGACGACGACAATGCGGGCGTCGCACCTGACGACCACGTCCAGCGCGGTCAAGGTTCCGGTCGACGCTCTACTTCGGTTGCGGGGTCAGGATTGTGCGCAGCCAGTCGAGGGTGTGGTGTAACCCATCGTGCAGCGGGGTGGTGGGTTGCCAGCCGAGGAGTGTTCGGGTGCGGGCGAGATTCGGGTGGGCTGTCGCGTACTTGGCGGCAGCCGGAACGACCTCGATCCAGCCGCTGCCAGCGAGTGCTACTGCGGTGCGGGCGAATTCGGTGGTGTCGATCGGGCGCGGTCCGCCTACGTCGACCGGCAGGAATGTGGCGCTGTCGAGCATGGCGATGATGGCCTCGATCGCGTCGGCGACGTAGACGAACGAGCGCGCGTCGCCCTCGCTGATCTGGATTGTTTGGTCGCGCAGCGCGGCCGCGCAGATCGTCGCGGTGACGCGGTCGCCTGGCCACAGGTGCGGCCCGTACGCCTCGAACAGTCGGACGATGCCGACGTTCGCGCCACGGTAGTGGCGGGCGGCGGCTTCGGCGACGTATTCGCTCGCGTCGTGTGCGTCGAAACCGGCTGCCTGAGAACCGTTTGCGATGTGCGGCCAGCTGCGGTGCGGGGCTTGCGGGGTGTCGGGGAGGCCGACGGCGACGACGATGCGTGCGCCGTGTCGAGCAGCCTCATCGAGTGCGGCGAGGGTGCCGGTGGACGCCGCCCGCAGCGTCTCGATCGGCCGCCCGGCGGTGGCTGCCGGGCTGCCGGTGCGCGCGAGGTGCGCGATGTGGGTGACGCCGACGAGGTCGGTGAACGATCCCGCCGCCGCGGTGTCCGCGATGCGGAGGGCGAATCGCGGGTGTGCCGTGAGTCTTTCGACGGCGGCGCGGCGACCGGTGCTCAGGTTGTCGATGGCGGTGACCCTGTCTCCGCGCTCGAGCAGCGCACGGCACAGGTGCGAGCCCAGGAAGCCCGCGCCGCCGGTGACAACGACATGGTTCACGACGGCAGCTCCCAGGGGCGGCGTCCGCGCGCGGAATCGGGTGTGATGCGACCGGCGGCGACCAGCGTGGCGAACGCGGCCCGTTTACGGGCGCAGTCGTGCTCGCGGTGCTCGCGCATCGCGCGGTGGGCGTGTTCGACCGTCAGCGGAGGGCGTGGCAGGTCGCAGGTCCATGCCTGCGGTAACGGGAACGAGGACGTCCGGTGTGCCCGGACCTGCCGATGCGCGGGTGCCGGGCGCGGTGGCCGCTCGACCGGCCACAGGCACCCGAGGACGGTCACCGCGATCAGGCAACCGGCCAGGACCGCCATGGTGCTCGACACGATATGCCATGCGTTCATCGTTCGGTTCCCTCCTCTTGGCGTCCGTCGCCGTCTCGCGTCAATCCATCGAGAACATCGAACAGAGACACGAGTTCGGCCGCGCCACAGGGTGATTCCGGTCGCGCGAGAGGAAATGCGACACCTCGCCGATAGGCGCGTTGACGCGGGCTCAGTGCTTGCGGTGCGATCCGCCCGGACGCGACGAGTGTGTAGTACGCGACCCACTTCCAGGCGCAATACTCGATCCGGCACGCGCGGTGCCGTTGCATCTGCCGATGTGCCAGCTCGATATCGGCGCTCGCGCAGATGGTGGGCGGGGTGAAGATCTGCTGATCGTTCATCGCGTGGCTCCAGCGCTGGACCGCACGCCGAGCGCGTCGAACCGCCCACCCCACACCCCGCCCTCGGGCGAGGTCGCGCACGGATCCGGCTCAGCGCAGCGCGTCCAAAGGCCGGGCGGGGAAACGGTTTCCAGATCGAACCCCGCCTCGCACACCAGCGCGGGCCGGTCATCCACCTGTGCCAGATCGAAGACGACGATCACCTCGGCGCCGAGCGCGCGGGCCATGATGAGGGCGTACCCGACCGGGTTCGGCTCATCGGCGGGCGGCCGGACCGTGTACACGTACCAGTACCCCGATCTGACGGCTTGCCAGCGGATTTCGTTGGCATGGCGCGCCAGTCGCGGTCCGGACACGGCCGCGCGAATCAACCCGACGGCTTTCGGCGCGCCGGTCGGCGGTGGTTGATTGCCCGCGTGCTGATATGGCATGGTCCCTCCAGGCCCTGGTTCTTGTGGAAGATCTGGATGGCGTCCGGACGACCGGACGCCAGCGACGCGGCCCCGCTCGGTAGCTCGTGACGGTGTTTCCGAGTCGGAGCGCGTGTCGTCGATTGTGTTGCGGCTCCGGCATATCGGAGCGATGTCAAGGGCTCCGACCTGCGGTGTCATCCGTACGCCGCGACAAAGCACACCACCGATCACGCCACGAGTCAGCTCGAATCGAGTGCGGGGCGGGAAGTCGCCTGTTTCCCCAGGAGCGAACCCGAAAACGCGTTCAGCCTCACCCGATTCTGTGCCCGGCTCGACCGATTCCGAGACCGAGGGACACACCGTGCCAAGCACCGACGACCCCGACCCGACACCCGGCTCGACCCTGCCGCGCCGCCAACTCGGCCGATTCCTGCGCGAATCGCGCGAGGCCGCCGGCTTCACCATCGCCGACGCCGCGAGGCTGGTGGAACTTTCGGGCTCAGCCCTGCAACGCATCGAAGCGGGGCAGACGCAGAAAGTGCACGGCCGGGATGTGTGCGCCCTGTGCGAGCTGTACGACGTCAGCGCCGAAGACACCCGCGCGGCAGTGGATCTGGCCGCGTTGGCCAGGAGGCAGAGTTGGTATCACGCCTACGGCGGGTTGTACTCCGATGCGTACAACATGTACGTCGGGCTGGAAGCGGCTGCGCGGCAGCAAATCACCTACCACGAGCATGTTCCCGGTCTACTGCAAACAGCCGCCTACGCCCGCGCCATTATCGGCGCGTATCCAGGATTCACCAGCGAAGACGATGTGGATCGGCGGGTCGAACATCGGCTGAAGAGGCAAGCCATCGTCACCCGAAAGACGAACCCTATGGAGCTGGAAGTGCTGCTGCACGAGTCGGCGCTGCACCGCGTGGTCGGGAGCCCAGGGGTCATGGCGGCGCAACTACGGCACCTGGCCGAGGTCTCGAAGTTGCCGAACGTCACGCTGCGAATCCATCCGTACGAAGCGGGCATGACCTGGGGAATGCCTCACGGCATGTTCGCCATCCTGTCCTTCGAAATGAACGTAAGGCGTGAATCCATCGAACCGCCCGTTGTTTTCATGGAGGGCGGGCCGACCCAAGACATCTATCTAGAGAAGCCCGACGAGGTTCGGCTCTATAGTGAACTTGCGACCGCGATTCGGAGCACATCGCTGGATGACAAGCAGACTCGCGAGCTGATTCGCCGGGTGACGAAGGAGTTCGACCGTGACCAACATTGATCTGTCCCAAGCCTCCTGGTTCAAGAGCACCTACAGCGGCAGTCAGAGTGCGTGCGTCGAGGTGGCGTGGCTGGCTGGCGGCGGAGTGGGCGTCCGCGACTCCAAGAACCCAACCGGACCCGTCCTGGTCTTTACTCCCGGCGAGTGGGACGCCTTCGCGGCTGGCGTACGCGAGGGCGAATTCGACCGCCCTGCCTGATCCCTCCTACGTCGCTACAGTCGCCCCTACTCGTCCGCAGTCCGTTGAGGTGCGCGCGGTCTACCACCGCGCGCACCACCGCATAACGCGAAGATAGATGGAACCGAATGCCGATCTGGTGCGTCCTACACTACGACCGGAGTATTGAGCGGCCGGACGGGAGCAGCGGTGGGACGACGGACGACAGCGGCGGTAGCGGTGCTAGCAGGGGTGTTGATGGCGGCCACCGGGTGCGATGCCACGAACGGGGGGACGGCGACACCGAGTTCGACCACGGATAAGGCGGCTGCGACCGCAGCGCTGTGGGATCCGTGCACTCAGATCAGTGACGACGTCCTGCGGAAGGTCGGAGTAGATCCGTCGACGCGGGACACGACGATCTCTGGTGTTGAAAACGTGCCCGGATGGAAGCTTTGTTCATGGCACGACAAACCCAGTCGATGGAGCTACGACCTCGGCGTATGGTCGACCATCTATTCCATCGAGGATGTGAAAGGCGATGAGAACAACATCGAATTCACCGACGTGTCAATAGCAGGCCGTTCGGGGGTACGGTTTCGCAAAGCCCACGACACTGATGGCAACGTCTGCTATCTCGCCTTCCCGGCTAGCACTCAGACAATCGAGATATCGGTGTACAAGGCATTCACAACAAAGACTCCCGCAAACGATCGAGATCCCTGCTCGATCGCTTCCACAGCTGCGGAAACTATCGTGCCGGTTCTTCCGAGCTGAGCGGAAGGAATGACTTTGAGCGTGCAGGAAGATATAACGCTATGGCAGCGCCTCGCCACCGAGGCAAAAGCGGGAAGCCTGTATCTCGACGACTCAGTCGCCAAACGCTGCCAGTCGGCAATCAGCAGCCAGATCGATGTTTATCGAGCGTGCTTGGCGGGCCTGGAGCAGCTGTCCAACGTAACCGGTCTCGGCGACTTCGAGTGCGGCAAGGAACTCGCAAAGCTGCTCGGCCTCAAGGCAATCGATCCGGCAGGCGACGGCGATCTGAGCTCCGCGCTCAAGGACCACATCCGCGTACTGGAGCTCATGGCTGACACCATCCAGTCCTCGATAGACCGCCTGCAAGAACAAGACTCCACCAATTCGCAGGCCTACAACCAGATCTGAACCAAGGGGGGCGTAACATGTTCGGTCTTCCGTCTTTCGACACAATCGTCCTCAATATGGGCAAGCTGGCCTTGAACGGCCCCCTCGGTGGGATAATCTCGGCCGCGAACGACATGAATCAATCCGCCTCGGCGATCGCGACCGCGCTGGGCGATCAGAGCCCGGAATCCATTGCCGCGAGAAATCGCATCAAAGACCTGACCGACAATCATTTCGAGGGCGAGTTCCATAATTCGCGTATTCCGGCATCATTGTTCGGGAACGTTCGCGCCGAGGATCTGGACGAGCTGTACCGGAAGGCGCAGGCGATCGACGTCAACGTGATGACGACGTTGCAGCAGATGTGGAAGTCGCGGGCGGATAAACTCGACACCGGTCTCGCCCAGTTCGGCCCGGAAATCCTGTCGGCCATCCGGGAGTCATGGCATGGCGCCTCCGCCGACGCGGCCGCGCAGGGGATCGTCGACTACGTGAACAAGGCCCAGAACTTGGTGTCCGCCACGAAGATCGTGGCCGACAAGGTCGAGGTCGTGAAGTCCGCGGTCGAGGTGACCAAGGCGAACGTGCAGCCCTCGCCGGACACTGGCTGGGCGAGCACCGTCGCCAGCTGGATACCGGGACCGACCTGGAAGATGGACCGAAACCGCACCGACGCGGCCGAATTGGCCACTTACACCGTTCTCGAGCAGGTCTACCAGCCCGGCATCCGCGAGGGCGATACTGGCCAGCCGCGAATCCCCCTGGCTTACAACCCGGCTCAGGAGCCGGGGTCGGTCCCGGTGTCGCCGCCGCCTGGGTCGAGGCCGCCTACTTCAGAGCCGCGTCCGTTGCCGGGCCCCGGCGGTACCGACGACCCAGGCACCGACGATCCCGGCGGCGCGAACCCGCAGAAGGCTGATCCCACTGCGGCGCAACCAGATCCGGCATCCGAGCCCACCCAGCCGTCCGGTCTCGACACCACACCGTCGAACGCGACGACAACCCCGGCCGGTGCCAACCCCGCCGCTAACATCCCGGCTACACCGTCGAGCCCCGGGCTCGGCAGCCCCGGCTCCCCCGGGTATCCCGGCGCGCCGGGCGGGTCGACACCCGGCTCGCCGGGTGGCTCGATCCCCGGCGCTCCGGGTAGTTCGATACCCGGGACCCCCGGTGGCTCGACACCCGGCTACGGTTCGCGCGCCGGTGGCACGGGCGCGGCTGCCCGCGGCGGAATCCCCGGCATGGGTGGCATGGCACCGGCCGCCGCTCGCGGCAAGGGCGACGACGACAAAGAGAAGGGCAAGTCAGCGATAGCCGAAGCGCTGGTAACCCTGGAGAACGGCGAGGAATTGACCGGCATGGACCCCGCGCACCGCCCGAAGACCGTGCCGCCGGTGCTCGGCGAATGACCCCACAGACCTGGACCATGTCCGCGCTCGAGCTGACCGTCCTGTGGCACGCCATCGGCCGGGAGATACTGCCATATCCCTTGTGTCACAAGCCGACCGAGCAGACCACCGAGGAGTACGACCGCGCCTACCGGGCCGCCGCCGCCCACGTGGCGACACTATTCGACGAAGACATGTACGGCCCGCTCCGCGTCCTGGTCGAACCCGAGGCCAGAATCGAGGTCGCGGGCTTCGCGGGCGCCTGCCCGGGCGTTCTTCCCGGCGCGGAACCAGAACCCATCGCACTGGTCCGCATGCACGCCGCCGTCTCCAGCCGTTCCGCCGTGCTGCTCACCCAAGAGCCCACCCACGACCCGAACCGAGGCGGCACTGTGCGCATGTCCCTGATCGGCGCACACACCCTCCCGCAGCGCATCGTCACCGCCCTACCGCCCGCCCCGAGCGGTACCGGCACCGGCTTCCACATCAACCGCGCCGACCTCGACCCCGCCGACGACCATCCGTTCACCGCCTTCACCGACGAAGCCCCCGTCTCCCACCGCACCCAAGCCCGCGACTTCTTCGAACGCCCACGCAGCACCGTCGCGCACGTCGCCGTCTCCCCGGGCCCCGCCTACGACAACCGTCCCACCCCGAGACGCGACTTCCATGTCATGGACTACCCCGACGGCCGCTACCGCATCCACGCCGCCACCGCAATCCAATCGACCCCCACCACAACTCCCGCTCTCGTCACCCACCTTCGAACGATCCTCGACCACACCCTCCGAGAGCACCGCGAAGACAACGACCCCACCTACCTCGACCGTTGACGTCACCGGCGCACCCTGTCACTTCGCTCGGCCGTCATAGTCCTCGCCAGCGCCGCGATAGTCCTCGCCAGCGCCGCGCTGGCGACTTCCGGGTGCGGCAAGCAGGATTCGGCATCGTCCTGCCTGCATCACCCATGAGTGTGCGTTGCCGGTGATCGGATGTCGGGCGTCCGATGTGATCACGAAGTTCGCGCCGCGTGAGGATGAAAAGGACTCACTATCTGGGCATACTGAGGCTATTTGCCCAGGAGATAAAGGCACTTTCTTCGCTGGACTTAGGGATCAGAGGACGCTGACAGTAGTTGAGGATATTAACCGCTGGGCCCAGCGTTGCGCCCAGCATTGCCTTGAAGGTGGCATTCTGGGACGAGGAGTACTCATTGAAGACGACCGACGTCGCTCGTTCGAATACCTCGATATCTATCTCGTACATATCGCTGGCGATCGCTGTCAAGCCGGTTGAAGTACCCAACACTGAGCAAGTATCGGTATACATACGTACGAACAGGTCGCCTACTCGCAACGATGGACTCCATACCGTCCGGTCACCAACCTCGAATGCGTAGCTCATCATGCCCACTGTCCGTGTGGCGGACCGGCACGACGACCGGGCCGCGGCTCGAGATCAACTTCCCGACGAAGCGGCACTGGCGCTCGGACAGTCGCTTCATAGAGCGTACGACATACGGGTGTACGATTGGTGTAGCATTTCGGTGCGCTCAGGTGTCCACATAAAGGGGGCTGAATTTATTTCGAGGCTGCCCGCGCGGCGAATCGCCAAAACATCGCCGGATTCCAAGAAGTATACGATCATGTCGTCGGATGTCGCCTCGAGCAGTTTGGTCGCGATGAACAATATATCGGTGACTTGAGCATCTAGGCTTTCGGTCTTATTCAATCTAAAAAAGACCGATACTGTCGGCTTGAATCCGAATTGCTCCTCTACGGGGTCTCCCCAGGCTGGAGATCGAGCGGTGCTTACGCGAATAAACAACCCACGCTGAACCGAAATGCCATCGGTGAGGGTGTCTACAGTTGCCTGATCAGAAAGTTCGCCCGAGAGGCAGATCGAGTTCACCAATGCGGCAATTTCTGACACGCTTCGATCTGTTGCGACCGCCACCATGTAGTCGAGTGCCATTCAGGTCTCCATGCGTGATATCTAGGGAAAGACCGGGAATACGTTACCGGACTTGTCGATGACCAGAACCTCATGCAGACCCGGGACTGGACACTGCTTCAATTGATTCGCTCGTCTTCCGGACTTGCACTGCTGTCGCTAGGTTGAGGACAATCCGTTCGGTTTGCCCCTGGTAGGTCGGTTGTTACCACAACCACCGGTACACCAAGGGCTCATGACCGACGAACCAGCGCCTCGCGACCGATGGACTCGGCGCCGCTGGACCGAAAGACACATGGCGGCCCCGCGCGCCCTTCCGTAACGTCGGGAACGTGACGGCGACCGAGCTGCGGCAGGACCTTCGACCGGAGCGTGATCGCCGCCGGATGACCTGGCTCGCCATCGAATTCGCCTTGCTGTACTTCGGACTGGTCGGCGGCTACGCCGCGCTCGGCAGCCCGGGCAGCCCCATCCCGTTCCTTATCGTGCTGGCCGTCGGCGCGCACTTCTGGTTGCGTGGGCAGCGCGTGCCCAGCTACGGACTCCGGGATCACTTCCGCATGCTGCGCACCGTCCTGCCTTCGATGCTTGCCCTCTGGGTCGCCGCCGCCGTCGCCATCGGCGTCGCGCTCGCCGTGCTCAGCCCGGACCGGCTTTTCGAGCTGCCGCGCGCCGAACCGCTGCTGTGGGCGATGGTGATGGTGTTCTACCCGCTGTTCTCGGTGTACCCGCAGGAGTTGATCTTCCGGAAGTTCCTGTTCCAGCGTTACGCGCCCACCTTCGGCACCGGGTGGGCGTTGATCGCGGCGAACGCCGCCGCATTCGGCTTCGCGCACATCATCTTCGGCAACTGGATCGCCGTGGCGCTGACCTTGGTCGGCGGCGTGCTGTTCGGCTACCGCTACCGACAGACCGGCTCGCTACTGGTGGTCTCGGTCGAGCACGCGCTCTACGGCTGCCTCGCCTTCACCATCGGCCTCGGCGGCTTCCTCTACCACGGCGCGAGCTGACCCGACCGCGACCGAATTCACCTCAGGCGGTAGGTGAGCTGTGCGAACTGTCCCATTCGCTCGACGCCGACCAAGGTCATCCGATCGGACAGAATCCGGCGCGGCAACAGCGGCGCTCCACCGCCCAACGTCACCGGCGTGATGCCGACGATCACCTCGTCGAGCAGACCCGCGTCGGCGAATTGCCCGGCCAACTCGCCGCCGCCGACGATCCAGATATTGCGCTCGCCCGCCGCCTCGGCCATCAGCTTGTACACCGGCTCGACCTCCCCCGAGACGAACCGCAGATTCGCGCCGGGGATGGCGGGCAGCTTGCGATGGGTGAACACCCAGCACGGCCGGTCACCGTAGTTCTCGTGCCAGTACTCCGGCGACTCGTTGGCGATCATCCACTCGTAGGTCGTCGCACCCATGCACATGGCGACGACGCCGCTGAGGAACACGCCGATGTCGTCGGTGGCGGAGTCCGCGTCGGCGACAGCGAACAGCCAGCTCAGCGAGTTGTCCGGGTCGGCGATGTAGCCGTCGAGACTGGTCGCGGTGTAGTACTGGGTCGTCATGGTCTCGATCCTCACATCGAAACCTGACACCTGCGGTCAGCGTTTGCCGCTCGTGGCGACGCCCGCGCGCAGTCGTCGCACGCCCTCGTCGAGGATCTCGTCGCGCTTGCAGAAGGTGAACCGCACCAGGTGATTCCACGCGGGCTTGTCGTCGGCGAAGACGCTGACGGGCACCGCGGCGACGCCGATGGACGCCGGAATCTCCCGGCAAAACTCGAGCCCGTCGGTGCGGCCCGTCGGCGTGAGGTCGGCGCAGACGAAATAGCCTCCACCACTTGCCTTCACGCCGAATCCAGCGTTGGCGAGAGCGGCGGAGAGGCGAAGACGCTTGTCCGAAAGGACATCTCGCAGCCAGGCGACCCAGTCGAGCTCGTTGGTCAGTGCGTGCGCGACGGCGGGCTGGAACGGACCGCCGCCGACGAAGGTCAGGAACTGCTTGGCGGCGAGCACGCCGTCGATCAGGTACGCGGGGCCGCACGCCCAGCCGATCTTCCAGCCGGTGACGCTGAAAGTCTTTGCGGCGCTGGACACCACGACGGTTCGCTCGGCCATGCCCGGCAGCGTCGCCAGACTGATGTGCTCGTTGCCGTCGTAGACGAGGTGCTCGTAGACCTCGTCGGTGAGCACGATCAGGTCGTGCTCGCAGGCCAGCTCGGCGATCGCGGTGAGATCGGCGCGGTCGAGGACGGTGCCGGTCGGGTTGTGCGGCGAATTGACCACCAGCATCCGCGTGCGCGGGGTGATCGCCGCACGCAGGCTGTCCAGATCCAGCACGAAACGATCGCCATCGGCGACCAGCCGAGCCGTGCGCCGCTGCGCGCCCGCCAGCGCGACGGCCGCAGCGTAGGAGTCGTAGTACGGCTCGATCAGAACCACCTCGTCACCGGGTTCGACGAGCCCGAGCATGGCGGCGCTGATCGCCTCGGTGGCGCCCACGGTGACAAGCACTTCGGTGTCCGGGTCGTATTCGGTGCCGTAGCGGCGGGCCCGGTCGGCCGCGATGGCGCGGCGCAGCACCGGCATGCCGCGCCCCGGCGGGTACTGGTTGACGCCGTCGGCGATGGCCTGCCTGGCCACCTCCAACATGCCCGCGGGCCCGTCGGTGTCGGGGAAGCCCTGACCGAGGTTCACCGCCTCGTACCGGACGGCGAGCTCGGTCATCTCGGCGAAGATCGTGGCGGCATAGGGACGTAGGCGAGCGACGGTCGCGGGACGTGCGGGCATACCCCGGAGAGTAGCGGAGCGATCGCCATTGTTGCCATTAGATAGCGAACGGCTATGTTTCACATTCATTTTGGCCTTTCTACCTGGGCTGTTGTGCGTTCTCCCAGGGGCAGCTAGCCTCGCCGTGTTCTATCTCACAAGCCGCCGCCCCGCGGCGGTGTCTCGAAAGGGGCGCTCATGGCCTCGTATCTCGACCTCGTGCTGAATCCGGCCGCGTCGGAGGTCGCCGGAACCGTACTCGGTCTGATTCGCGAAGTGGCGCACGATCTGATCGCCGGTACCGGCGATTGGTTCACCGGATCGTCGACCGGCGACTGGTTCACCGGATCCACCACCGGCAACGGCGGCACCGGATCCTCGACGGGCGACTGGTTCACCGGTTCCACGACACCCTGACCCGTCCGATCCGCCGGGTCGGGCGATGAGGGTCCGGCCCGGCGGGTCAGGACAGCCGAACGCCGGTCAGCTTGGCCGGATTGGCGTGATCGTAAGTGCCCCAGACCAATCCGTCGCGCACCGTGAAACCGACGACCCGCGCCGGATGCCAGTCCTGCTCCTCGGTCTCCGAGTCCAAATTCATCACGAGCCCCAATTGCCCGTTCACCGTGGCGAATTCGTAGCGGGTCGCGGCCTGATCGGTGTCGCCGATGCCGTACTTGCGCACCAGGCCCAGCATGAAGCGGGCGATCTTCTCCGCGCCGCCGACGATGTTCACCGCCGTGGAGGTGGTGCCGTTGGCGTCGCCGATGAGCACCGCGTCCGGGTGCAGCGCGCGAGCGACCGCAGCGACGTCGCCGGTGGCCAGCGCCGCGAGCAACCGATGAACGGCTGCCTCGTGCTCGTCGTCCGACACCGGTGCGGGCACGCCCGCGACCGCCTTGCGCGCCCGAACGGCCAGCTGCCGCGCGGCATCCGAAGTGACGCCGAGGATTTCGGCGATCTCGTCGAACGGCACCGACAACCCGTCGTGCAGCACGAACGCCACCCGCTGCGGCGGGGTGAGCTCGTCGAGCACGACCATCGCAGCCAACCGGTATTCCTGCCCGCGCACCACCGACTCCAGCGGATCCGGCGTGCTCGACGGCGTCACACCGGTGACGATCGGCTCCGGCAACCATTGCCCCACATAGGTTTCCCGGCGCGACGCCGCACTGCGCAAGCGATCCAAGCAGATTCGGCTCACCACGGTGGTCAACCAGGCCCGCAG
The DNA here is from genome assembly GCF_001612615.1 of Nocardia amikacinitolerans NBRC 108937. Lineage (GTDB taxonomy): Bacteria > Actinomycetota > Actinomycetes > Mycobacteriales > Mycobacteriaceae > Nocardia > Nocardia amikacinitolerans. Next base: position 74,293 of record NZ_BDAU01000040.1, read on the forward strand.
ATCGTCGATCTCGGACTGGTGGGTCCCCGCCAACCGCAGGAAACTCTCCTGCACCGCGTCCTCGGCGTCGCCGACGCTGCCCGTCAGCCGGTAGGCGACGGAAAGCAAATGAGCCCGATGCGATTCGAACAAGTCGGCGAGAAGAGCGGCAACCATCGGCCCGATTCTACGGTCCTCCTGGTCGGCCGATCACCGCGGTATCCATCCGGTCATCCGATAACCGGATGCCCCCGCCGACCCGGCCGTGTCACGATGGCCAGATGGAGATCCGCACGCTCTCGGACGGCGCGGTCTGGCTTTCCCCGCCCACCGCGGCCGATACCGATGTCATCATCGCCAGGTGCCAGGACCCGTCCATCGGCGAGTGGACGACGATCCCGGTGCCCTACGGTCCGGCGGACGCCGAGAAATTCTTCGCCGACTTCGTCGTGCCCGGCTGGGCCGCGCGCAGCCCGACCTGGGCGCTGCGCCTCGCGGCGGACGGACCGGTCATCGGCATGATCGGACTGGAGCAAAAGGACCCGAGCGCGTGCGAGATCGGTTTCTGGCTCGCCACCGAACACCGGGGCCGCGGCCACATGGCGCGCGCGGTGGGGCTGGTCTGCGGGTTCGGCTTCGCCGCCGACGGCATGGGGCTGGCCCGGATCAGCTGGCGCGCGTTCGTCGGCAACTACTCGTCGGCAGCGGCGGTGCGCCGCAACGGCTTTCACTACGAGGGCCGGGCGCGGCTCGGCGGCTGGCAGCGCGGCGTCCGGCGCGACGAGTGGCTGGCGGCTCGCCTGCACAGCGATCCGCCGGGCCACGTCGTCGAATGGCCCGCGGAGTTCCCCGCGCTCCGCGACACTGTCTCCCATGGGTGATGACGGGAATGGCGGGTTCGTTAGCGCCACGGCGCTCGGACCCGCCGACGACGACTCGCGAGCCGAACACACACGGGTGGTCGACCGTGGGTGACGCACGCTTTCCTTGGTTCGCCGACACGATGACGCTCGGGCCCGCGGATCGGGTGCTGGAGATCGGGCCAGGGGCGAGCCCGTCGCTGTCGCTGCTGGCCGAGCGGGTGCCGGAGGGGCGCGTCATCGGGGTCGAGCGCTCCGCGACGGCGGTCGCCCGCGCCGCGCAACGGCTGCGCGCGGCCGGGCACGATCCGTCGGTCCACGGCGCTGTGGCGAACGAGGGCACCGCTGCCGCCGCCCGGCACAGCACGGCGACTCGGACTGAAGCGCGAGCGGGCACAGCCGGGCGCGGTGCATCCAGAGGCGGCGCCGAGCCGCGTGAAGACGAAGCGGCGCACGGTGATTCGGGCCGCGTCGGCCTTGTGCAGGTCGAGCTGAGCAAGCTGCGACCGGAACAAGTGCTCGACGACTTCGGGATCGACGCCTTCGACAAGATCCTCGCGGTCAACGTCAACCTGTTCTGGACCAAGCGGCCCACCGCCGAACTCGCACTGATCAGGCGGCTGCTCGCGCCGGGCGGCGGGCTCTACCTGTGCTACGGATACGGCGATCCGGACGGCTCGGCGTCCTCGCCGAAGCCACCACCAGGGCGGCTCGGCGAGCACCTGACCGAAGCGGGGTTCGCCGTGCGCACTGTCGCATCCGGCGATCTGCTCTGCGTGATCGCCGAGCTGGATCAGCTTCCCACACGCCTTTCACGCACCGCACAGGCTCAGTAGCTCTGTGCGGCGTCGAAATCCCTCCGCTGCGACGTGCTGTTCGGGGCTGGACCCGGCGCGCGCCTCACTCCGGAGAGGGATCGAGGCGGCCGGTGTTGCGCCGGGCCTGCGGCGCGTGCCAGCCGTAGCGGCGGGCCAGCAGGCGGAAGGCGATGGCGAGGAAGGCGGCGAGCAGACCGGTCCACGCCCAGTAGGCGTCGAAGTGCAGCAGCGTCGCGGTGGCTGCCGCCCCGAGCAGCGCGGGCACCGCGTACAGCTCTTGATCCGGACGCAGCACCCGAGGCACTTCGCCCCCGAGCACGTCGCGGATGACGCCGCCGCCGATCGCGGTGACCATGCCGAGCAGCGCGGCCGTCGGCGCGCCGACACCCTGGGCATAGGCGACCGCGGTACCGGTCACGCAGAACAAGCCGAGCCCGATGGCGTCGAAGATCTCGAGCGGGCCGGTGAGCCGGTGCGACGGATGCTTGAAGAAGATCACCAGCGCCGTCAGCAGGGACGCGCACAGGTAGGTCAGGTCGGTGAACGCGGCGGGTGGCGTGCGCCCGATGAGCAGGTCGCGGATGACGCCGCCGCCGAGCGCGGTGCTACAGGCCAGCACCGCCATGCCGAAGACGTCCATGTTCTTGCGGACCGCGAGCAGCGCGCCCGAAGCCGCGAACGAGACCACCCCGAGCAGCTCACCGATGCGCTGGGCGGCGTTCACGGCGGAATCCAGCTGCGTGGCCATGACGTCCAACCCGGCGACCATGGAATCGCTCCTTTCCCTTTCTCCGTCCAGCAGGTTTGCACGTCGGTTGCGCTGTGAGTTCCGCGACACCCGCGCACCGGCTCGCCCGGCGGACGCAAACCCGTGGCGATTCATCCTAGGAATCGGTGATGATCGGACCATGACTCGGAGTTTCGAGGACTTGGTCCGCGAGGCCGATGCGGTCTCGGTCGACGGTTGGGACTTCTCGTGGCTGGACGGTCGCGCCACCGAGGAGCGTCCAAGCTGGGGCTATCAGAAGTTGCTGCGCGGACGCCTCGCCGCGGCCGAGGCGGCGCTCGACCTGCAGACCGGCGGCGGCGAAGTGCTCGCGGGCGCCGCTCCCTTCCCGCCGACGATGGCCGCCACCGAATCGTGGCCGCCCAACCTCGCCAAGGCCACCGCCCTGCTGCATCCGATGGGTGTCGTGGTGGTCGCCGACTCGGACGAACCGCCGCTGCCCTTCGCCGACGCCGCCTTCGACCTGGTGACCAGCCGTCACCCGGTGCGCCCGTGGTGGTCGGAGATCGCCAGGGTGCTGCGGCCCGGCGGCGCCTACTTCGCCCAGCACGTCGGCCCGCGCTCGGTGTGGGAGTTGGTCGAGTACTTCCTCGGACCGCAGTCGGAGGCGGGCAAGCTGCGCGACCCGGCGAGCGAGCGCGCCGAGGCCGAGGCGGCCGGATTCGAGGTCGTCGACGTGCGCCACGAACGTCTGCGCATGGAGTTCTTGGACGTCGGCGCCGTCGTCTATTTCCTGCGCAAGGTGATCTGGACCGTCCCGAACTTTACGGTCGCCGCATACCGGGACCGGCTGCTCGACCTGCACAGGACGATCGAAACCGACGGACCGTTCGTCGCGCATTCCGCGCGCGTGCTGTTCGAGGCGCGCAAACCCGCCTGATGCCCGGCTCCGGCTTCTGCCGGACCGGACGCCATGGAGGACCGACCCGGCGCCGCGCTCGTCGGCGCCGGTCCGCGGAGGTGGCAGGACCGAGCCGACGCCGTGCAAGTGGACTGCGAGCCCGATCCGCCCTCAGGCCGGCGCCGGGCGGGTGCGGTCGGTCGCGAGCAGTACCGCGATCGAACCGAGCATCGTGCCCATCACGTACCGCTGGGCGCGCAGCCACAGTGGACGGCCGGTGAGGAAGCCGGAGATGCTGCTCGCGGCGAGCACGATCAACCCGTTCACGGTCAGCGCGACGGCGATCTGGATCGCGCCGAGGGACAGGCTCTGGAGCCAGACCAGACCACGGTCGGGCGCGACGAACTGCGGGATCAGCGCGAGGTACATGATCGCGATCTTCGGATTGAGCAGGTTGGTGACCAGGCCCATGGTGAACAGCCGCCGAGCCGGATCGGCGGGCAGTTCCGACGGCGCGAAGACCGAGACACCGCCGGGGCGCAGCGCCTGCCAGGCCAGCCACAGCAGATACGCCGCACCCGCCAGCTTCACCGCGAGGTACAGCCCGGGCACCACCGCGAACACCGCGGTGATACCGGCCGTCACGGCGGCGAGATACACGCCGAACCCGGCCGCCACCCCGGTCAGCGAGACCAGCCCGGCCCGCCGCCCTTGCGATACCGTGCGCGAAACCAAATACATCATGTTGGGCCCCGGAGTGAGCACCATGCCGAGCGCGGCCATCGCCACCCCGACAATCGCCGCCGTCTCGATCATGTAGTCGATCGTCGCCGACCGCGGCGTCCCCCGTCTCGGTCCACTTCGAGTCCGCTGGACCCCCACCGTGACCGGCGCAACGGAACAAAACGCCCGTGCCGGACGCTGGTATGTCGGGAGCCGAACCCGCCGCGCACCTACCGCGGCCTGCGGGTTGTCGGTGGCCTCGGGGAGAATGGGCCGAAGCAGGCGCACGGACGGAGCACGTCCGTACTGGCAGGCGTACTTGTGCGGAGACGGCGCGCAAGCAGGCCCTGGCTTTTCCGTTGCGAGGCACTCACACGGAGAAGCACCCGATGTGCAGGTTCACCTGCCCCCGCCCGATACGAGGAGAGACTGTGACCGACGGTCCGCTGATCGTTCAGAGTGACAAGACGCTGCTGCTGGAGGTCGACCACGAGTTGGCCGACACGGCGCGTCAGGCCATCGCGCCGTTCGCCGAACTCGAGCGCGCGCCCGAGCACGTGCACACCTACCGGGTGACGCCGCTCGCGCTGTGGAACGCGCGCGCGGCCGGGCACGATGCCGAGCAGGTGGTCGACGCTCTGGTCAGCTACTCCAGGTACGCGGTGCCGCAGCCGCTGCTCGTCGACGTCGTCGACACCATGGCCAGGTACGGCAGGCTCCAGCTGGTGAAGCATCCCGCGCACGGCCTGACGCTGGTCAGCCTGGACCGCGCGGTGCTCGAAGAGGTGCTTCGGCACAAGAAGATCGCCCCGATGCTCGGCGCGCGCATCGATGACGACACCGTGGTGGTGCACCCGTCCGAGCGCGGCCGGATCAAGCAGATGCTGCTCAAGATCGGCTGGCCCGCCGAGGACCTGGCCGGATATGTCGACGGCGAGGCGCATCCGATCGAGCTGGATTACGTCGGCGGCCACTGGCACCTGCGCGACTACCAACAGATGGCGGCGGACTCGTTCTGGGCGGGCGGCTCGGGCGTCGTGGTGCTGCCGTGCGGCGCTGGCAAGACGATGGTCGGCGCCGCGGCGATGGCCAAGGCCAAGGCGACCACGCTGATCCTGGTGACCAATACCGTCGCGGGCAGGCAGTGGCGGCGCGAGCTGCTGGCCCGCACCTCGCTGACCGAGGACGAGATCGGCGAATACTCCGGCGAACGCAAGGAGATCCGGCCGGTCACCATCGCGACCTACCAGGTGATAACCCGCCGCACCAAGGGCGAATACAAGCACCTCGAGCTGTTCGACAGCCGCGACTGGGGCCTGGTCATCTACGACGAGGTGCACCTGCTGCCCGCGCCGGTCTTCCGGATGACCGCGGACCTGCAATCCCGGCGCAGGCTCGGCCTCACCGCCACGCTGGTGCGCGAGGACGGCCGCGAAGGCGACGTGTTCTCGCTGATCGGCCCGAAGCGCTACGACGCGCCGTGGAAGGACATCGAGGCGCAGGGCTGGATCGCCCCGGCCGACTGCATCGAGGTGCGGGTGACGCTCACCGACGCCGAACGGATGTCGTACGCGACCGCCGAGCCGGAGGAGCGCTACAAGCTGTGCTCGACCGCACGCACCAAACTTCCCGTTGTGGAATCGATTCTGGCCAAACACAAGGATTCACCGAGCCTGGTGATCGGCGCCTATCTCGAGCAACTCGACGAATTGGGCGAGCACTTGAACGCGCCGGTGATCCAGGGTTCGACGAAAACCAAAGAGCGCGAAGAGCTTTTCGACGCGTTCCGGCGCGGTGAGATTCCGGTGCTCGTGGTGAGCAAAGTCGCGAATTTCTCCATCGATTTGCCGGAAGCCTCGGTGGCCGTGCAGGTTTCGGGCACTTTCGGTTCGCGCCAGGAGGAGGCGCAGCGGCTGGGCAGGCTGTTGCGTCCCAAGCACGACGGCGGCCAGGCGCACTTCTATTCGGTGGTCGCCCGCGACACGCTGGACGCCGAATACGCCGCGCACCGGCAGCGTTTTCTCGCCGAACAGGGGTATGCGTATCGCATTACGGATGCCGACGACTTGCTGGGTCCTGCCATCGGATAAGCGGAGGCAAATCCTCCGCAACGTGTGCTAGGAAAGAGACGTGCGACGCTTCGAATTCGCGGTGGACCGCAGGCACGCCCATGCGGTGAACGAAGTGTTCGCCGATCTGCGCCGGTTGCGCATCGTCGCGATCGCCGCTGCCGTCATCGCGGCCACCGTGACGGCCTATCTGATCTGGCTTAACCACCCGTGGTCCTATCTGCTCGCGGTCGCCTTCGCGCTCGGCGCGGTGACCGCGCTGTGGGTGGCGCTGTGGGCGCCACACCGGACGAGCATCGATCGCCTCTACGCAGACGGCGAACTCGTGCCCGCCGTGGTGTCGGAGACCTATCCGACCGGCGTCGTGCTGCTCGCGCTCGTCGACGTGTCGACGCCCGAGGCCACCGATCCGCGCTACGCCCTGGTGATCCGCAAGGTCCGCGATCTGCCGGGGCACGAGAAGCGCGCGGGCGAGCGGGTGCCGTCGGTGGCGATCCGCACCGACCGCGCGCCGCGCCAGGTGGGGGAGCGCTGGCAGTCGGTGAGCGCCATGCCGATCGCCTGGGGGACCAGGGACGACCGGGTCATCGCCCGGGCTCGCGCCGCCATCAGCGAGGTCGAATGGCGGCTGCTCACCGACAATCTCGCGCTCGCCGCGCAGGTGCGCCGCACCTCGGCCAAACGCCTGCTGCTCGATCCGCAGCAGCTGCCGGACGATCTCGGCAACTGACCGCGCCGCCTGCGTTCGACACGCCGCACGCCGTTCGCGGCGACTTACACTGCCGTGATGGTTCCCATGACCAACCTGTTGGCGTTCATGGCCGCAGCCACCCTCATCGTCGTGATCCCCGGCCCCGGTGTGCTCTTCACCGTCGGGCGGGCACTCGCCCTCGGCAGGCGGGCCGCGCTGATCTCCGCCGTCGGCCACTGCGCGGGCGTGCTGATCTGTCTGATCTTCGTCGCGATCGGGCTCGGCACTCTGCTCGCCGCGTCGTCGCTCGCGCTCACCATCGTGAAGTTCGCCGGCGCGCTGTATCTCGTCTATCTGGGACTGCAGGCGATCCGGGAACGCAAGGCTTTGCGCGACGCGCTCGGCGCGAGCGTGGACACCGCCGCCGACGTCCGCGTCTTCCGGCAGAGCGTGCTCGTCGGGGTGACCAATCCGAAGGGCATCGTGTTCTTCTCCGCCGTGCTCCCGCATTTCGTCGATCCGGCGACCGGGTCGCTGCCCTTGCAGTTCGTCGTGCTCGGGACGGTGTTCCTTGCCATCGCGCTGGTGTCCGACAGCGCCTGGGCGTTGCTGGCCGCCTCGGCCCGCAACTGGTTCGCCAAGTCGCCGCGTAGGCTCGAAGCCGTCGGCGGAGCGGGTGGCGCGATGATCGTCGGACTCGGCGCGTCGGTGGCACTCAGCGGCACGGCGGACTGAACCGGCTACCATCCCACCTGCGCGGTACGCCGGTACCGGTGTGGGGTGCGGTGAGAGGGGCGGTAGTCGAATGAGGTTGTCCGGCTTGATAAGTGCCGCGGTCGCCGCGGTTCTGCTGACGGCGGCGGGACCGGCGAACGCCGACCCGTTCGTCGGTGCGCCCGGACTCGGCGATCCGTACTACCCCATGGACGGCAACGGCGGCTACGACGTCCGTCACTACGACGTCACCATCGATTACGACCCCCCGAGCCGCCAGCTCGACGGCAAGACCCGCATCGACGCCGTCGCGACGCAGGCGTTGCGCGCGTTCAATCTCGACTTCGCCGGGCCGACCGTGCGGATGGTCTCGGTCAACAACCAGCCCGCCTCCTTCGATCGCAACGGCGAGCACGAACTCACCGTCACCCCGCTGCTCCCGATCCTGCCCGGCCTGCCGTTCACCGTGACCGTCGACTACGCGGGCGAGATGGGCAGCACCGTCGGCGAGGGCTGGACCTTCTCGCCGAGCGGCGGCGCGTTCGTCGCCGGTGAGCCGCACTCCGCGACCACCTGGTACCCGCTCAACGACACTCCGTTGGACAAGGCCACCTTCGCGCTGCACACGACAGTGCCCGCGGAGTGGGAGGTCGTGTCCAACGGACTGCGCACCCGGAATTCGGTGCAGGCCGACAAGCGCACGGTCAGCTGGGAATCGCGCGCCCCGGTCCTCGGCTACCTGACCACCGTCGCCATCGACCACTTCTCCTACCTCGAGCAGCAGCGCGCCAACGGCATGCCGCTGCTGAGCGCCTTCGCTCCCGGCGCCGAGCACAACCGCGAGCTCGAGACGCGGCTGCCCGAGATCCTCGATTTCAGCGAGCAGCTCTTCGGCCCGTACCCGTTCGACGCGGCGGGCGGCATCTACGTCGACGCCGACATCGTGTTCTCCCTGGAGACCCAGACCCGCCCGATCTACGCGCCGTGGACCGATCTGCAGACCGTGGTGCACGAGATCGCGCACCAGTGGTGGGGTGACGCGGTGTCGGTGCGGCAGTGGTCCGACATCTGCCTCAACGAGTGCTTCGCCAGCTACACCGCCGACTACCTGTGGCCGGAGCGGATGGAAGGCGAAGACGTCGACGCCCAGTACCGCGAGACCATCGCGAAATGGTACGACGCGCAGACTTTCTGGGATATTCCGCTGGAAAATCCCGGTGCCGGTTTCGAATTCACGTCGGTCTACTACCGCGGCCCGCTTTTCCTGCACGCGCTGCGCAAGCAAGTCGGCGACGACGTATTCTTCGGCGCGCTCAGGGAATTCCTCGCCAAGCACGCCTACGGCAACGCCTCGATGCCGGAGTTCCGCGCCTTCGTGCAGTCGAAGACCGGGACGGATCTGCGTGGATTCTTCGACGCGTGGCTGAACCAGACCGCACCGCCCGCCGACGAATACCTCTTCCCCGGCGACCTGCGGCTCTGAGCTCAGCTCTCCACACGCGCCTGCGCCCGCGCCACCCAGCGCCGCGCCCGATCGAGTTGTCGCTGTGCCGAACGCAACTCGTCCTGCGCGCCGCGTTCGGCGGTGCGGGCGAACTGTTTCTCCTGCTCGGCGTGTTCGAGCTCGGCGCGCAGAGCCGTGATCCGCTCCTCGATCTCGGTGCGCCGCGCCGCCGTCTCGTCGGCCGCCCGCTGCGCCGAATCCATTGCCGCGTCGGCTGATTCGAGCGCCGCGCGGGCGTCCTCGAGTTCCTGGAGAGCCTCCGCGTCGGGTTCGGGTTCCTCGGCCTTCGGCTTCTTGCCCTTCGGTTCTTTGCGCGCCTGCTTCTTCGCGGGCGCCGAACCCTTGCCGTCGATCGCGACCAGCTCCGGCCCGGCGGGACCGAATCCCTCGTAGCTCGCGGCGGTGGCCAGCGTGCCGGTGCGCACCTGATCGGCGACCTCCGGGTCGGCGAGGGCCGCCGTCAGGGTCTGGCCGACCTCGCGCAGCACGCCTTCGCTCACCGGTTTGCCCGCCTCTGCGGCCAGCGCCCCCGCCCGCCGGGACAGCGCGTTGACGACCTGTTGCCGCTGCGTGGTCAGCGTGCGCAGCTGGTCGCCGGACAGTTCGCGCTGCGCCGTGCGCAGGGCGTCACCGAGCCGTAGCAGTGCGTCCACCTCGTCGGGAACCGAGCGGGCGAGCAGGTTCACCGTCCACGCGGTGACCGTCGGCTTGCGCAGCTTGCCGATGGCGGCCGCGAGCTCCTTGTCGCCGGACTCCTTGGCCTCGGCGACCCGTGCGGCGCGCGCCGCGACGAACTCGGAGGGCTCCACTGCGTACAGGTCGCCTGCGACGTCCTCGAGCGTCATACTTGCCAAGCGTAACGACACGCCGTGCGCCGACGACAGAGTCGACGTATTGGACAAACGTCCATCAAGTGGACGATCTGTGGAAGGCATTGCCAGTGAACTACTTTGGTCTGCAAATGCTCGGTCAACTGCTCCCGCGGGTGCTGGGATTCGCCCTCCTCGGGATGTACGGCACCACCCTCTGAAGCCGCCACGGCGCCGAGCGGCGCCCAGCGCTGGACCGAGCTGATGCGGTCACCGCGATCGTGCGGGTATCCTCACCGCGTTCACGCCCGTGAACGTATTCGGTGAGAGAGGTTTTCCCGTGAAGTTCCCAGGAACGAGGCTGCTGGCACGTGTCGTGCTCGCCCTCCTGGCGGTGGCCGCCCTCGCGGTCGCGGTGACCGGCTGTTCGACGATCGACAACGCAACCAAGTCCGACGTGGCGAAGACGAAGGTCGGTGACTGCATCAACATCACCGACAACTCGCCAACCGCCACCGAGGGCGAGCCGATCGAGTGCTCCTCGCCCAAGGCCGTGTACAAGGTCCACCAGAGCTTCGACCAGAAGACCGAATGCGCGTCGAAGGAGTACACCAGCTACACCGAAGAGCTGGCAGGCGGCGGCACCGCGTTCCTGTGCCTCGCGCCGAACTTCGCGCAGGGCAGCTGCTACAACGACGTCGCCACCTCGCCCTACAAGTGGGTGGACTGCTCCTCGACCGAGGCGACCTTCAAGGTCATGCAGCGCGTCGACGGCCAGACCGACGAACTGCTCTGCGAGACCGCCACGGAGTTCATCACCGTCTCCGACCCGAAGACGCTGTTCTGCATCGGAAAGCCCAACAGCTGATCACTCCAGCAGCGCGACCGACGCGATCCGGTGCAACGTGAAGTGCCGGACCGCGCCCGTCACCGGATCCAGCGCGTCGAGCTGCCCGTTGCCGACCTTCAACGGCTCGACGACGCGCTGGGACGCGACGCCAGAGGCGTCGACGTAGCCGATGTTCACCGGCCGCCGCACCCGTGCCGCCAATTGCAGCAGCGCGAGTGTGGCGGCCGTGCTCGTTCTGGTGCCGTCCGTGCGCACCGACTGGCCGGAGCGCGCGCTCGCCGCCCGCTCGCCCGCCCTGAGCTCCGCGACGAGCAGCTCGAGCTGTTCGGTGCTCGGCGGCGACGGCCGGTAGGCCTGACGCGCGTTGGGCCGCACCGAGATACGCGCGCCGCGGGTGCGCAGATCCACGATCGCGCCCGCCGAATCCTCGCCTGCGGGCGCGAATCCCGCCGCGCGCAGCTGTTCGAGCACCTCGCCGAGCGGAGCCTGCGAGATCGCGACCGTCGGCGCCACCGCCCGTAGCGCGAGCGCGCCCGCGACCGGCGCCGCAAGCACCTGCGCCAGCAGGGTCGGGTCGTCGCTGCGCACGAACGACTGCGCCATGCCCGCGCGCAGCCTGCCGTGCCTGCGGGCCACGTCATCGATGAGATAGGTCAGCGCCTGTGGGATCGGCGTGCGCGAGTGTGTGGTGAACAGCGTATGCAGTTCGGCGGCCGTCAGCCCGGCGTCGAGCGCACGGCGCACCGAGTTCTCGCCGATGCGGTAAACCGTTGCCGCGCCTGCCGATTCGACGTCGGCGACGAGCGCGACCCGCTGCTGCAGCTCGGGCGTCAGCGGACCGGGCGCGATCACCGTCAGGTCGGCCTGCACCAGGACGTGGTCGACCGGCGCGGGCAGCGCCTCCTCCATGGCGGCCTCGGCGTCGGCCGCGCTGGTCACCGCGCCGTGCAAGAGCGCACGGCCCGGCGAGCCGAGCGCGCCGCGTCCGACGAGACCCACCTCGGCCGCCTCGCGCACGGTGTTCTCGATCGCCTCGCGCCGGAAGTGCCTGCGCCAGCGCGGCTGTCGCCAGGCCAGGATGCGGCCGATGTCGACGGGATCGAGCGCGCTGCCGGACGGGAACTCGGCGAGCAGTTCCAGAACGGCGCGCCGGTCTCGCGGCGCGGTCGGGGTGCGCAGTTCCAGGGAGAGCGCGGCAAGCGGTTTGTCGTTCGCGTCGCGCATGCCGATCATCCACGGCATCCGGTCCAGATCGAGCCACACCATGGCCAGCACGGTCCAGCGCCGCGCGGGGGGCCCGTCCAGCCAGGCGTCGGCGGCGGGCGTCGGGGCCCAGTAGTCGTCCACGGAGTCGAAATCCGGTGGCGGGTCCGGCTGGCCCTTCTCGATGAGCTTCGCGGCCGCGAGCAGTTCGACGAGCAGGCCCGCCCTGGTCTCGTCGATGCCGGTCTGCTTGGCGACTCGACGCAACTCCCGTACGCCGAGTCCGCCCGCGCGCAGTGCCGGTGCGGGCGTCTGGCCGAGCGCCTCCAGGATGTCGGCGCAGTGGCGCAGCAGCTCGCCCACCTCGCCCGCCGCGACGGCGTTGACGTCGGCGGGGGCGTACTTGGCAGGCTCCGGCTTCGGCGGCGTGAGCGCGTGCGGATGAGTGACCGGCTCGCGGCGCAACACCTGGCCGACCGTGATCGGCAGCTCCACTGTCTCGTCATCGATCCGGTGCAACAGCCTGCGCGCGAGCAGCTGCTGAACCGGGCGGTCGGCGGGAGTGCCCGGCGCGGCGTCCCTTGTGCGGCCGCGCGGACCGGTGCTCGCCAGCTTCTCCAGCAGGGCGCGTTCGGCGGGGGAGATCGCGGCCAGCGCCGTGACGACCTCCGCTTCGGTGAGCGCATCGGGCAGCTCGGTGGTGCTGCCGATCGGCCACGGCAGCGCCTCGGCCGCCGCGGCGACCAAATGCAGCTCGTCACCGTCGAGCCAGACCAGCGCGCGGGCGGTCAGCCGGTCGAGCGACTCCTCGATGGCGGCCTTGGTCGCGCGTCCTTTCAATTGCGCGTGCAGCGCCTTTCGGGTCAGCGGCGTGCCGTTGCCAGGAGCGCGCGAGGCGCTGTGCACGGCAAGCGTTTCCACGATGGCGAAGTCGAGAGTGTTCAGATCGTCGGTGGCGCGCAGCACCGACGCGCGCTGTTCGGCCCTGGCCGCGAGCACCGCCATCGAGGAAGGCAGCGGCACAGCGAGATCGGGCCGCAGCTGCAACAGCTGCACCAGCTGGTCGTCGCTGCGCGCCCCGAGCCACGCGGCAAGGGCACTGGTCACGGTCATCCAATCCAGCCTAGTGCGATGCCAGGCCGCTCGCCGGGCCAGGACACTCTGTTCCATCGCAGATGCCGATATGCCCGACGCGACGACAGATTTCGCACGGCCCGGGTAACACACCGGGGACGGGCTGACGTCACCCTTGCCTCAACCGCCGGCCGCCAACGCTGCTCAGCCGCGCACCTAGGTCTGGCCTGAAACGCGGAGAGGCGGGGGAGCTAGCATGAGGGCGTGGTGAACAAATCTAAGAAACCCTATGTCGACAACGGCTGGCCCCAGGTGGCCGATGGTGATCACGCGGTCACCGAGCTCTCGTCGACCCGTTCCGGTGGTCTGTCTCCCTACGGCGAGGACACCGAGTTTCCGATCCCGGCCGAGCAGCTGGCCTACGTGCATCCGCACACGGTGATCAACCGCTGACCTCGCCGATACGGCCGCAGGTACGAACAAGGCCCCCGCATCCACGTTGATGCGGGGGCCTTGTTCGTACTCGAGACTCAGGAGGGCAGCAGGCCCTTGTTCGCCTCGTAGAAGTTCACGACCGCGGGGTCCAGCGTGACCCCGCTCGCCTTGGCGGCGTTGAAGAAATCGAGTGCGGGCTGCGGAATCTGCACGCCCTGCTGCTGTACCGCGGCGATCGCGCGGTCGACGGCCTGGAAGATCTCCTGGTTGGCGTCGGCGGCCTGGGCCTGCGGTGCGGACGGCTCGGGGTTCCAGCGCGGGGTCTCCACGGTGGCCGGAGCGGTGCGCGGCGTCGGGGCGCTCTTCAGCCCCAGCTTGGCCGAGCACGACGGCCAAGCGCCCCAGCCCTGCGAGGCCAGGACCTTTTCGGCGACGACGATCTGCTCTTCACGGGAGGCCTGGTTGGCGGTGGCCGCGAATTCCTGACCGCCGTGCGAGTTCCAGGTGCTCGGGGAGAACTGCAGGCCGCCCTGGAAACCGTTGCCGGTGTTGATGCCCCAGTTGCCGCCCGCTTCGCACTGTGCGAGGCGATCCCAGTCGGAGTCGGGAGCCGCGCTGGCGTTTCCAGCGAGGGCTGCACCTGCGGTGCCGAAGATCGCGCCGGTGACGGCGACCTTGGCTACGGTGCGCCCGGTGGAGGTCGGCTTGCGATGGCGTCCACTCATATCGGGTGTCTTCCTCTCGTCCGCACCTGCGAGGTTTCGCTCGGGTTCGGACTGAGAGGTCGTCCGTCCCGCCCTCGCCCCTGTTTCCGTCGGGGTCCGGTACCCGCGGGGCGAGGTTCGGTGCGGCGGGCCGGTGGTGCCGGGTGTCCCGGCTGGGATAGACCGTACGTCGATCCGCGCGAAAAATCACTATTTGGTAACCGGCGTGTACGCGCGGGTCTCGGTGCGGTCTCGGCGGGCGCGGAGGCGTTTTCGCGCAGCTAGAGACGTGCGCCACGCCGCTGCTCTGCCATCGTTGCCGCTCCGTTACCTGCTCGTGATGTGACGAGGATCACACCTTGGAATGGGTAACGAACCGGTCGGGTACCCGGTTCGAGGTCATCTGGACCGGCGGCCGGACCAGAGCGCGAACACCAGCGCGCAGAGGAATCCGACGGGCGCGAGCATCGCGAGCAGGTACAGCCACAGTCCCGGCTGGCCGTCGGTGAGGATCGGCGTCAGGAAGATCGCGATGATCGCCAGCAATCCGATCGCGAACAGAGCGAGCGCGAGCTTCAACAACCAATCTCCGGAGCGGCGCGGCGAGTCGCCCGACGGCGGCGGCGCGGAAGGGTTCGTCACCTCTCGACCGTAAAACTGATGTGCTTCGGTTATTGCCACCGGGGTAGACTCGATGACAATCGCGTCCTGCAGGCTTGTGGGGCGCGTTCTTTTCGCAAACTGACAGGAGCTGCGCCCGGCGGGAATTCGCCGTGCAGTTTCGAGCAGACGGATGTGCTCGGACCGACCGGGTCCGGGTGTCGATGATGAACGGGTGAGCGCAGTGCCGACCGGCAGGGTGAAGTGGTACGACGTCGAAAAGGGCTTCGGCTTCCTTTCCCAGGACGAGGGTGAGGACGTCTACGTCCGCTCGTCCGCGCTGCCCGACGGTGTCGAGGGCCTGAAGCCCGGGCAGCGCGTCGAATTCGGCATGGCCGCGGGTCGTCGCGGTCCGCAGGCGCTGAGCCTGAAGCTGCTCGAGTCGCCGCCGTCGGTGCGGCAGGGCCAGGATCGAGACCGCAACGCCCGCAAAGAGCCCGCTGGTCCGCGCCGCACGCCCGACGAGCTGCACGGGATGGTCGAGGACATGATCACCCTGCTGGAGACGAAGGTGCAGCCGGACCTGCGCAAGGGCCGGTACCCGGATCGCAAGTCCGCGCGCACCATTTCCGAGGTCGTCCGGGCCGTCGCGCGCGAACTCGACCACTGATCGACACAGGGGACGTCACCTGCCCGCGGTCGCGGTAGGCGGACGTACGCCCGCGCAGGCGATTTCGACCGATCCGCCGGGATGCCGTGTGCGCCCGGCGGATCGAGCGGTCAGGCCGTGCGGATCGACCAGGCGGCGTGCGGAACGGTTGTCTCCCTGCCGCTCTCGTCGATCGCGGGCACCGGCAGCTGCAATTCCACGCCGATGAGCCGGAGTTCGGGCAGCGGACGCGAATCGATGGTGAGCGCGAGCGCGTCGTCGGGATAGTCGTTGTGGCTGATGACCCGGTCCACGATGTCGCCGTTGGGCAGAGCGTAGACCAGCTGCGCCAGCCACGGCGCCTCCGCGATCGAGGACGGCAGCGACAGTTGCAGCGGATAGCCAGGGGGCACTTCGAGATCGACGGATTCGCCCTGGCGGCAATTGGACAGGTCGAGTTGCTCTTCACCGACGATCCGGATGTCGCAGTACTGGTACGGCGGAACGGTCACCGTCCTGCCGTGCGCGTAGGCGGTGATCTCGGGATCGTGCTCGGGCGCGTTGCGCACCGCCACCGTCACCACGACGACGACCGCCGCGACGACGAGTGTCAGCGCGACCGCGACCAGCGCCGCGACGGTGCGGCCAGAGAGCTTGTTCACCAGATCGGATCTCCCGTTTCTCGTTGGATGCCGTCGCCGTGCGGTTTCCGCGCCGCAGGCACTTCCTGTTCCGCGTGCTGCGGCCGGTTCCCGCCGAAGCCGGGCAACAGCGAATGGCCGCGGTAGCTGACGAAGGTCTGGATCAGTCCGAGCACGAGTATTCCCGAAACGACCGCGAAGCCCTTCCAATAGTCGGTCGGCAGCAGCACACCCGCCGCGCCGCCGACCACCCAGCTCAGTTGCAGAACGGTCTCGGAGCGGCCGAAGCCGGAGGCGATCGACTCCGGCGGCAGATCGTCCTGGATCGACGCGTCCAGCGACACCTTCGCCAGCGCGCTCGCGCCCGCCGCGACCAACGTCGCCACCGCCGCGCCGAGCAGGTTGTCGGCGAAGATCGCGAACACCGCGACGCCGGTGCACGCGGCGGTGCAGCCGAGCACGATGAGCGAGGGCCTGCCGAGCGCGAGACGGGCTCCGGTGGCGTTGCCGGTGAAGTTGCCGATCGCGGCGGCCGCGCCGACCACGCCGAGCATCGCGGCCTGTTGCACCGGCCGGTGCTCGGTCGCCTTGGCAACGAAAGCCACGTAGAAGGTGAGGAAGCCGGTCAGCACGCGGATGGCGCTGTTGCCCCACAGCCCGGTGACGACGGCGCGCCCGAGCGGTTGCCTGCGTTTGCGGGCGGGCACGCTGGACTTCGCGCCCTCGCGCAGCACCTCGGTGTGCGCGTCGTCGCCGTGATAGCTCAGGGTCGCGGGCACCTCGCCCTCGGTCACCTCCACCCAGCGCGGGATGCGCAGGCTCAGATAGGTGCCGCCCGCCGCGATCAGGACGGCGAGCACGAGCGCGCCCGTGGACCCCGTGATCGCCGCGACGAGCGCCGCGACGGCGCCGGCGCCGATGGTGCCGCCGACCAGACCGAAGACGGTGAGCCGGGAGTTGGTGCGCACCAAGTCGATATCCGGTGGCAGCACGCGCGGTGTCACGGCGCTCTTGAGCACCGAGAACGACTTGCTGCCGATCATCATGCACAGCGCGAGCGGATAGAGCGCCCAGGTGTCGAACTGCAAGATCAGCACAACGGCGAGCACGGCGCGCGCGCCGAACGAGGCGGCGAGCGCGAGTCTGCGGCCGCGCTGCAAACGGTCCAGCAGCGGGCCGATCAGCGGCGCGATCACCGCGAACGGCGCGATGGTGATCAACAGGTACAGCGCGACCTTGGATTTGCTCTCGGCCGTGGCGCTGGCGAAGAACAGCGTGTTGGCCAGCGACACCGCGATCGCGGCGTCCAACGCGAAGTTCGCCATGGTGGCGTAGGTCAGCGCGGTGAGGCCGGATTTGTCCGCACCGTCGGCCTTGGCCGCGCGCTGGAAGGTGGCGATGCCCTTCTCGGTCAGCTCCCTGCCGCGCAGCGCGGCGACCCTGGTGACGGTCAGCTTGCGCGGCGTGCGCTGCCCGTTCGGCGGTGCGACCGGTTCCGGCTGCGCCGGTTCGGACGGCAGATCCGGCGCCTCGAAGCGTTTGGTGTCGGCGGGCGGCTGCGCGGGGACCTGCGGGAAGACGCGGCGCGAGGTCTTGCGTGTTGGCTCGTCGTCCGGCGCTCGGCGGCCGAGCCTGCGGGTCCGTCCGTTCGGATCGGGCTCCGATTTGCGCAACGGACCGAGCGGACCGCGCTGCGGTGCGTTGCGGCCGGGATCCAGCGGCGGCAGCGGCCTGCGCCGGGCGGGCGCGTTGGGCGGGGGATACCGGTCGTAGCCGGGATGCCGTTCGATCGGCGCCTCCTCGCCATCCCATGGACCACGCTCGGGACCGAAGGGATCGCGCGGAGTAGTCACCCCTCAATTCTGGCGTACTACGGCGACAGGAACGCACGGGCGCTCCACCTTGCGGGGCAGAAGTGACGTTCCTCGCGTCCGCGTTTGGACTCAGGCGGGCACGAATCGGACCTCGAACACGGTCGGCCAGTACTTCCCGGTGATCAGGAAGCGGTCGGTGCCAGGCAGCTGGGCGATGCCGTTGAGCACGTCGGCATCGGCGCGCTGCTCGCGGGTCAGCAGGTCGGCGGCGTCGGCGACGCCGAGCACTTCGCCGGTGTCCGGGTCGATGCGCAGGATCCGGTTCGTCGGGTAGTCGTTGGCGTAGACCGAACCGTCCGCCGCGCAATCGAGTTCGTTCAGGTGCGCGCCCCTGCGGTTCCTCAAGGTCACCGAACCGGTGGGGGCGAAGGTTGCCGGGTCGCGGAAGGTCAGCGTGTTCGAGCCGTCGCTCATGATCAACCGCCCGTTCCGCGCGCACAGTCCCCAACCCTCGCCCTGGTAGGCGGCCTCGGCCCGGGTTTCCAGGGTGACCGGGTCGCGCGCGAAGGCGGTGCCGTCCTGCCAGGTGAGCTGCCACAGCGTGTCGCCCGCCCTGGCGATGCCCTCGCCGAAATACGGGTCGGGGAGGTCGGCGCGGGCCAGTTCGGCGCCGGTCCGCAGATCCGTCGCGCGCACGGTCGAGCGACCGCGCAGTCCGGTGCCTTCGTAGAGGACGTCGCCGTGCACCTCGAGGCCCTGGGTGAAGGCTTCCGTATCGTGCGGCCGGGTGCCGACGACCTCGATCCGCAGCCGCGGCGGCTCCGGCTCGTCGGCCACGCAACCGCACGTCGCGAGCAGACCGACCAGCACACCGATGGCCAACGCACGCCGATTCCGCTCCATACGGCAAAATGTAGGCCGTGAGCGCAGTATCTGTTTCGGAGCCCGACGTCCGGCCGGTCCTTGCCGAAGCCGCGGACCTGGCCCGCCGTGCGCTCCTGGAGTTGGAGCCCTCCGCCGTCGGCGCGCACCTAGGTGTCAGCGTCGAGGACGAGAGCGCGGCGACCCACCGATTCGAGGCCACCCTGCCCGGCTATCGCGGCTGGCAGTGGGCGGTCGTCGTGGCGGCCCCGCCCGGCGCGGACCGCGCGACGGTCAGCGAGTCGGCGCTACTGCCCGGACCGGACGCCTTGGTCGCGCCCGAATTCGTGCCGTGGGAGCAGCGGATCCGCCCGGGCGATCTCGCGCCCGGCGACCTGCTCGCCCCGCCGCAGGACGACCCCCGCCTTGTGCCCGGCTACATGGCCAGCGGCGACCCGGAGGTCGACGAGGTCGCGCTGGAGATCGGCCTCGGCCGCACCAAGGTGCTCAGCGAGGAAGGCCGTATCGAGGCCGCCGAACGCTGGTACTCCGAATACGGCCCCGACACCGAGATGGCCAAGGCCGCGCCGTCCACCTGCGGCAAGTGCGGCTTCTACCTTCCGCTCGCGGGCGCGCTGCGCGCCGCTTTCGGCGTCTGCGGCAACGCGATGGGCGCGGACGGACACGTGGTGCACGTCGAATACGGCTGCGGCGCGCACTCCGACGTCGTCGCACCGACGGGTGGCGGTTCGCCGCTCTACGAGGCCTACGACGACGCGGCGTTCGATGTGATCCCGCCGGAGGAGTTGCGCAAGGGTGCGGAACGGTCCGCCGCCGAAGAGCTTGCGGGCGATGGAGTTTCCGCTGCCGTGGAGACGGCCGACGCGTCGGTTCCCGCTGGGGAAGTGAGCGCAGATGGCGCCGCGTCGGCGGTGGAGACGGTCGCCGTGACCGAGGACGGCGCGGCGCGGGCTGACCTCGCTCCGTCCGTGCCGGAGGCGGCCACTGCCGACGTGAGCGATGAAGTCGTCCAATCGGTGCCGGAAGCCGTTGTCGCCGAGGAGGGCGGCGCGGGCGCTGCTATCGCCCCGTCGGTGCCGGAGACTGCCGCGGCGCAGGAGAATGGCGCCGCCGATGTGCGTGCTGAGATCGCCCCGTCGGAACCGGAGGCCGTCGCCGCTGAGGCGGGCGCTGGCGAGGTGGCCCCGTCGACCGATGCCGGCGAGCCGGGAGTCGATACCGCGGACGCTGTACAGGTGGAAGCGACCGGTACCGAGGCCGCGCCGACCGAAACGGCTTCGACCGCAACCGAGTTGAGCGCCGACGATGCCGCCGTGAGCGCCGATGCCGCGGTCAGCGGTGGCGAGCAGGCGGATGTCGAAGGCGAGGCCGTGAGCGGCGCTGCCGGTATCGAGCAGGCGGAGACGGACGAAATCGCCGAAGCTGCCGCGGCCGAGGCACAGCCGGAGGCGATTGCCGACGCGACGGCGGTCGAGGCAGCCGTCGCCGATGCGGTCGATGCCGAAAAGGGTTCGGAGCTGGGCGGTTCTGGCGTCCGCGACAGCGCGGGCACGGAGTCCGCCGATGCCGCTTCGGTCGCGCAACCGGGTGCCGACGCCGATGCTTCGGCGGGTTCGACCGTCGACGAGGTAGCCTCCGCGCCTGCGTCCGACGCACTGGAAGCTTTGACGCCGAGCGCCGCCGAGTCGGTCACCGACGCGGCGGAGGGCGAGACCGAAGCCGCTGCGAGCGATGTTGCGGCTGAGCTGGCCTCGGCGACCGGTGCTGCGGAGCCATCGACGTCGGGCGATCTCGTCGGCGTGGACGATGCTGTGGCCGAGGGCGAGACCGATGCGGCTGCGAGCGATATTGCCGCCGAGCGGGGTTCGGCGACCGACGAGGGACCGGAGTCCGGGTCATCGCCGCGGAACTGACGGGCTCGGGCGCCGATCCGTTCGGCACCGAGGGGCTGCGTGCCGCCGTCCTCGCTTCCTGGCGTGATTCGCCGACCCGGCTGCGGGAGGATGCCGCCACCGAGGCGGATCTGGTCCGGGCCGGTTATCGCGATCGACTGCTGACCGAGTTGGCGCAGAACGCCGCCGATGCGGCGGCCAAAGCGGGTGTCGCGGGGCGGATCTCCGTCCGGCTGGACGGTCGTACGCTGTACATCGCGAACACCGGTGCGCCCCTGGACCTTTCCGGCGTCCACGCGCTCACCGCCCTGCGCGCTTCCGGGAAGGCCGAGCCGACCTCCGTCGGCCGGTTCGGCGTCGGCTTCACCGCCGTGCTCGCCGTGAGCGACGACATCGAATTCCGTTCCACCACCGGGTCGCTGCACTTCTCCCGCGCCAGGACACGCGAGGCGCTGCGCGAGCAGGTCGCGGATCACCATCGTCCGGCTGATGTACCGCACAACCTTCCGGCCGATGCGCCGCTTGACCCTCCGGCCGATGCGCCGCACAACCTTCCGGCCGATGCGCCGCTTGACCCTCCGGCCGATGCGCCGCACAACCTTCCGGCCGATGCGCCGCTTGACCATTCGGCCGATGCGCCGCACAACTATTCGGCCGGTTCGCCGGGCAACGCGGTTCCGAACGCCGCCGCGCTTACCTTCCAGCCTCCGGCCCTGCGGTTGACCTGGCCGCTCGAGGCGCCTCCCGCACCGGACTTCGACACCGAAGTCGTATTGCGCCTGCGCGACGACGTCGACGTCGACGCCTTGCTCGCCACAATGCGCGAAGAGGCCGCCGAACTACTCCTGGAATTGCCCGCCCTGCAATCCATTCGGATCGGCGACGCCGAGTTCACCTCTGCGGTGCGCGAACTCGGCGAGGGCCTCCAGGAACTACAGGTGACGGGTCAGGATGGTCGCAGCCGGACGTTGTGGCAGTTCCGCACCGCCCGCGCGAGATGGCTGCTGCCGGTGCGCGACGGCAAACCCCACGCCGCACCGCACGACGTCCTTCGCGCACCCACGCGTTCCGACGAGGAACTGTCCCTCCCGGCCCTGCTGATCGCCGACATTTCGATGCAACCGGACCGGCGCCGCCTGCTACCCGGCGCCCGCGTCACCGAACTGGCCTCCGGTTATGCCGATTTCGCACGAGCCCTGCCCCCGACCGACCGCCTCGTCCTGGTCCCGACACCGGGTTTCGCCCGCAGCGAGGTCGACGGCCTGCTCCGCGAGGCACTGATCCGCGAATTGCAAACCCACTCTTGGCTTCCGGTTGTCGGCACACCCTCGGCCCCCAGCCCGGCCGCCGAGCCCAGCCCTGCCGCCAAGCCCCGATTCGACGCCGCTGACGGCGTCGATGCACCCGGCTCGGCCGCTGAATCCAGCCCCGCCGCCGAGCCGCGACTGGACGCGGCTCCCGGCGTCGGCGTCGGATCCGGCTTTGGTGCCGAGCCGCGACTGGACGC
>NZ_BDAU01000041.1 GCF_001612615.1 Nocardia amikacinitolerans NBRC 108937
CGGCCCAGCACCAAACGACCCAGCGGACCAGCGGACCGGCGCGAATCGACCCAGCGACGCGGCTCTAAACATCCCAACGGGCCGCGCGGAACAATCCGGTGGCGCGGCGCGAACCAACCCGGCGACGCGACGCGAAACGACCCGGCGGCGCGACGCGAAACGACCCGGCGGTCCGGCGCGAATCGACCCAGCAACGCGGCTCTAAACATCCCAACGGCCCGGCGCGGAATAATCCGGCGGCGCGGCGCGAACCAACCCGGCGGCGCAACGCGAAACGACCCAGCGGCGCAACGCGAAACGACGCCAGCGGCCCAGCACGAATCAACCCAGCGGCGCGACGCGAAACGACCCAGCGGCCCAGCGCGAACCAACCCCGCGGCCCAGCGCCAAACGACCAAGCGGCCCACGGCGAACCGACCCGGCGACGCGGCGCGAAACATCCCAACGGCCCAGCGCGAACCAACCCCGCGAGGCGACGCGAAACGCCCCGGCGGCGCGGCGCGAAACCTCCCAACGGCCCGGCGCGGAACTATCCGGCGACGCGGCACGGAGCATCCGGCGACGCGGCGACGAACTATACGGCGGCGCGGAGCGAAGTATCCGGCGACGCGGCCCGGACAAGCTCAGGCGGCGGGGATCACCTCTAGGAGACCGGGATCGGTCGGCATAGACTTCGGCGCGAATATCGACTCGGAAGGGGTCGCATGGACACGGTCCGAGAAGTAGCCGAAGAAGGTAAGCGGCTCATCGACCTGGCCTGGCTCGGCGAGCTCACCCGCGACGACGCGGTGCATCGGTTCGTTCAGGTGGGCGACGGAATGGTCTGTCCGGTCACGGCGGGCGAGATCATCGACGACGGCGTGCGTTGGCTGGACGCCAATGCCACGCGACTACGGTTCCTCGGCTGGTGCGCCCTCCTCGAAGTACCGCTGCTCGGAGGTTTCGCCGTGCTCTCGCTCGCCCTCGGCGACTATGTCGCCGCGCTGCTCGCGCTCGCACTACTCGGCGGCATGCAGTTCGCGCACCGCAAGCTGATACCGCACCCGGTCCCGATCCGCCGCCCACGCCGCGTCCGGCACTGACGCGGCACCGGAGCTCGTCGGCCTCAATGCTTTTCGACGTGTGATCGACGCGCCTCGTACCGTGAACGGCACGTGCGGATCGTCCGACGGTCGGGGTTGCCGACTCGTGGAAGGGCGGCCGTGCGGATCGAGGACTTGCGAACGGTCGGGAACGAGGGACTGTTCGCCGACGTCTGCGTGGGATCGGGCCCCGCCGAACCGAGCATCGCCGCCGGGCTGACGAATTCCGCACTGCGCCCGCTGATCCTGGAGAGCGGCGGCGGGCGAATCCTCGGCGCTCGCGACCGATGCCATCGGCAATGCCGTCTGCTGCTCGCCTCCCGCGCGAATCCTCGGCGCTCGCGGTCGGTCGGTGCCATCGGAAATGCCCGTCTGCTGCTCGCCTCCCGCGCGAATCCTCAGTGCTCGTGACCGGTGCCATCGGCAATGCCCGTCCGCTGCTCGCCTCCCGGGCGAATCCTCGGTGCTCGCGGTCGGTCGGCGGCAACGGCAATGCCCGTCCGCTGCTCGCCTCCCGCACGAATCTTCAGCGCTCGCGATCGGCGGCATCGGCAATGCCCGTCTGCTGCTCGCCTTCCGGCGGACGGCACCCGAGGGTCTCGGCAATCGGCACGATCTGGTCGGCCGCTATCCGATGAATCACCGCTGCCGAGCTGTCGCTGCCCTGAAACAAATTGCGGCGGAGACATTTACGCATCCATTCAGCGAGTGGGCGATGACGACACCGCCCGTCCGCCACACCTTTCCGCACGGTGTCGCCCTGTCCTGAGCAAAGGCGCGGGCACGCATTAAGGTGCGGGGCATGGAGGACTCGACGACCAGCGGTTCCCATCCGTACGAGCCGCACGGGGCCGGGTTCGCGACCAGGCTGAACTGGTTGCGCGCCGGCGTGCTCGGCGCGAACGACGGCATCGTGTCGACCGCGGGCCTGGTGGTCGGCGTCGCCGCGGCGACGACCACGACGAGCGCGATCTTCACCGCGGGCATCGCGGGTGTCTCGGCCGGTGCGCTGTCGATGGCGGTCGGCGAGTACGTATCGGTCAGCACTCAGCGGGATTCGGAGCGCGCGCTGCTCGCCAAGGAACGCAGGGAGCTCACCGACGAACCCGAGTACGAACTCGCGGAACTCACCGACATCTATCGAGCCAAGGGACTCACGCCGGAGACCGCGCGCAAGGTCGCGGAGGAACTCACCGCCTACGACGCCTTCACCGCGCACGCCGAGGCCGAACTCGGCTTGAACCCGCGCGAACTCACCAATCCCTGGCAGACCGCGCTGTCCTCCGCGATCGCGTTCACCCTCGGCGCGCTGCTGCCACTGCTGGCGATCCTGCTGCCGCCCGTCACCGCGCGCATCCCGGTCACGGTCGCCGCGGTGCTCGTGGCGCTGGCGCTCACCGGTTCGGTCAGCGCGCGGCTCGGCGGAAGCGATCCACGGCGCGCGGTGCTGCGGGTGGTGCTCGGCGGCGCGCTGGCCATGCTGGTCACCTACGGCATCGGGCAGCTGGCCGACGTCGCCGGAATCTGACCCGGTCACCGCGCTCCCACCCGCCGTTGGGCATTCGGCCGGGCGTAGACTTCGGTGCTTTCCGAAGTCCGAGTCCGGAGGCCGACCATGCCCTTCCGTGATCGCCGGGCGGCGGGTCGGCGACTCGCCGTGCGGTTGACCGACTTTCGGGACGCCAAAGCCGTGGTACTCGGGGTGCCGCGCGGTGGCGTTCCGGTCGCCTACGAGGTGGCCCGCGCGCTGAACGCGCCACTCACGGTGGCGATGGTGCGCAAGCTACGTGTGCCCTATCGGCCCGAATTGGCGTTCGGCGCGATCGGTGAGGGCGGCGTCGGGGTGATCGACGACAAGATCCTGGCGCGCGCGTTCGTGTCCGAGTCGGGGCGCGCCGAGGTGGAGTCCGAACAGCGAGCCGACTTGGCGCGCAGTGCGATTCGCTATCGCGGCGGCTCGTCCGCCCTCGCGCTGCACGGGCGGACCGCGGTGATCGTCGACGACGGCATCGCCAGCGGCGTCACCGCCCGCGCGGCCGTCGCGGTGGTGCGTGCGGCGGGGGCCGAACGCATCGCGCTCGCGGCGCCCGTGGGCGCGGCCTCGGCGATCCGTACGCTGAGCGGGAAGGTCGACCAGGTCGTGTGCCTGGAGGGCGCGGAAGTGGTCACCGCGATCTCCCGATGGTACGGGGATTACGCCCCGGTCGACGACGCCCAGGTGTGCGACCTGCTGGACGGTGCGGCGGCCGAATTACGCCAGCGCTCCGGCGAATCCGGTCAGCAATAGGTCGCAGCCGAATTGCGCTGGCGTTCAACCGAATCCGGCCCGCAGTAGGCGAGACCGAGGTCGACTGCGGCGGTGACACGGCTCTCGCCCAGGCCGCTCCCCAGTGTCGGCGCGAATCTCGATGCCGGTAGGTTCAGTCGTAAAAATTCACTGCCGCATTACCGCGGCCCTACCGCGATACCCAGAGAAATTTCGGCGGCGATTCGGCGACCGGTCTACCACAAATGCGTTCATCGCGCGGCCGTTGCGTGAACGACAAGAAATCCTCCACGAAACCGGGCGATGCGCCGCAATGATCTGAAACTGCTATAACCGCAGGTGGTTCACCCTACGATGAACGCGAGCAGCCCACTCGGGTCGCGGGTGGGCGTCGGAGGAGGAGGGGTTGTTCGTGACGGTCCGAATCCAGTGGCTCCATAAACTTCTCGACGAATCGGCCGGGGAACCGGTCGATATTCCGGTCGATTCCTTCGGCTTCGGCGACGGATTGCGCGCGCTGTTTCCCGACGGCGTTCTGCAATTCTCCGCTGGAATCGAAACGGGTGACGGTAGCGCCCGGGTTTCCTACGCCGACCAACCCGCTTCTGCCAGGTTGAGCCGCGCCCGCGACGGCGCGGACATCGAGCTGGACGTCCGGCTACCCGGGACGGGAGCATCCGCGCAACTGCTGGCCCGGTGCGCCGGGTTCGAGCTCCCCGACCTGCCGTGCGGAACATCCGACACCCTCACGCTGCGCCTCGACGAGCACACGGGCACGACAGTGCGGGCAAACGGCGCCGACGTGGCGGTCGTGCTCCGGGAGAACGGTGAGCGCATGTTCGCCGCGGCCGCCGATGGCTGGCAGGTGATCTGCACCGACAGGCCGCTGCCCGCCGCCCGGCTGGCGACGCTGGGAACCGCGGAGAGCGAAGGTCTTTCGCGTGCCGTACTACCGGACCCGTTCGCCGATGAGCTGCCGGCCGGGGCGTGGCTGCTGCTACCGAGAACGGGCCGACAGTCACGCCGCTTTCTGGTGCGGCTGGAAACCCCGCGTCCCGAGACTCCGACCGACCCCTCTTGGCTCGACGGACTCGGGCGACCGATGCCACCTGCCGCGGCCCGTATTCGGCGCACCGGTTCGCCGTACCGCCCGGTGCGGGCGGTGGCGACCGGCGACGGCTTCGCTCTCCTGGCAGGCGCCAGGTCCTAGGCCGAGCGTGGCAACGGCCGGGTTGCAGGACTGGGCGCCGCGCACCGAGGCCCGGCGAAGACTGTGAACGGGCGGCCTGTCTACCATCCTGCGTTCTCCGCCGCGCATGCCGATGTCGGCCGAGAGTGCACACCCTCGGCCGACATCGGCGATCGGTCAGCGTCGGAACGCGTCCCGCACTTTGTTGGCGGCTTGTTTCATGTTGCCGCGGAACTGGTCTCGCCGACCTTCCGCCGTCAGCCTCGGGTTATCGGTCGCGCGTCCGAAGAATTTCTTCACGCGCCCCCGTGCGGCTTGAATGCGGTGATCGAAACGGCTGTTCCTTCGGTAATTGTCGGCGTTCATCGGGACCTCAGTAATAGTGCCTGCGGCCGCCGATCGGACGGCCCACCGAGCCGGCGATCCAGAGCACCGCGCCGATGATCAGCACGATGATGCCCGCGGTGGTCAGCAATCCGATTCCGAGCAACCAACCCACAATCAGAAGAATCAATCCGAGGATAATCACGGTCACATCCCTTTCTTTTGGTAAACCGTTGACGTGTCAGGTGGTAGTCGGCGCCTGTGTCTTGCCGCGAGCGCCCGCCATCGGCGCGGCTCCGGACGGTCGGCGCAGGAATCGGTTCGGGCTCCAGACCGGCTTGCCGGCGGGCGGCGGTGCGACGGACGGCGCCTGCGGCGGAGCCGTGTCGCGACGAGCCGCCGCGACCTCCCTGCGTGACTTGCGCAGTTCCCTGCGCGCCTCGCTGCCGCGGCGGGAGGTGCGCCAGAGCCCGGTCAGCAAGAGCACCAAACCGAGCGCGCCCGCCGCGCCGATCACCGTGCCGTAGAGGAACACCTCTCCGGCCGAGGCCGTGAACTGATAGTCGAAAACGGCGAAGTCGCCCGTCGACGTGCGTAGCTCGCCGGTATTCGCCGCCACCGCGGCGACGCCGACGACCACCGCGCCGATCAGGACGATCAGCCCTAGGAGAATGATCATGACAATCCTGGTGCGCTGAAATGTTCTATTACGAATCCGCTATTCCCGGTTCCGGCGGGCTCAAACAACACGATCGGAAACGTTTGCGCCGCACGGTTTCGGTGTATGCGCAGAACTGACCACAACCGGTCGATCAGCACCAAGGAGAGTCGGGCAATGACCTACACCTTCGACCTCACCGATTACTCGGACGAATCCGCCGTCGTCGCCGAGAACGCGCTGCGCGGCCTCGGCGGCGTCGATTCCGTCGACGTCGACCGGGTCTCGGAGACCATCACGGTGAACTCCACGACCCTGACCTACGGCGAGGTCCTCGACGCGATCAGGCAGGCGGGCGTCCCCGCGAAGTAGTGGGCCTCGGCCTTTGCGGCGGCGGCCTCGGCGCGGCCAAATGGTCCCTCCAGCCGCCGTTCGCGCTCCTTCTTCCGCAGTCGCGGTCGCCGGTCACCGCGTCGGTGTCAACTAGCCGGTCCGATTGCCTCCGCGCAGCCGTGCGCCAACCCGGCAGCCAACGCCGCGATCACGTCCCCCGTCGCGTGCGGTGGAGAACTGGCCGTTGACCACGGCCTGCACGGCCACGTTTGTCCTACGCGGCCACGCTTGTAGAGAACGCTGGCGGCCAACGTCGTCGAACAGCCCTCCCCTGGCCCAGCGCGACAACAGGTCGCGCGGCAGCCCATTCGCTCGGTCAGTCCGGCGCGCGACCGCGCCAGGCCGCCGCCGTCCTGTCGTACCGCGCTGCCGCGCTGCCGTCCTGTCGTGCCGCGCCGCCGCGCTGCCGTCCTGCCGTGCGCGCCGCCGTCCTGCCGTACGCGCTGCCGCTCTGCCGCGCCGCCGGTCCTGTCGTGCCGCCCTGCCGCGCTGCCGTCGGGCCGCCGCCGTCCAGCCGCGCCGCGCCGCCGTCCTGCCGTGCGCGCCGTCGCTATGCCGTACCGCGCTGCAGCCCTGCCGCGCCGCCGGCTTGCCGTACCGCGCTGCCGCCCTGCCGCCCTGCCGCGCTGCCGTCGTGCGCCGCCGTCCAGCCGCGCCGCGCGGCCGCCCCTGCCACGCCGCCGTGCTGTCGTGCCGCACCGCATTGCCGGGCAATCGCGGAGGAACGCCTCCACCAGCCCACACGGCGCGCGTGCCGCGGGCGGAGTACTTTGGTGCGCACCGAGCGTGCCGAGAAGTGTTGGCGGACAAGCGGATGGGGGCTGGGATGCGAGAGATTTTCGATGCCGATTTCGCGGCGGATCCGTGGCCGGTGCTCGACGCACTGCGCCGCGAGGGCGGCGTGCACCGGATCCGCACACCCGACGGTCCGCCCGCCTGGCTGGTGACCAGGCATGCCGATGTGCGCGCCGCGCTGTCGGACGAACGCTTGACCGCCGACGTCACCAAGGCCGGGCCGGTGGACTATGCCGGATTCGCCGTCCCGCCCCCGCTCAACGCGCTGCTCGTCGCCGACGCCGAGGCTCATGTCCGCCTGCGCCGCCTGATCACCGCCGAGCTGGTGCCGCGCCGCCTGACCGGGTGGGGCGAGCGCGCGGGCGATCTGGTCGAATCACTGCTACGCGGCGCCGAGGCGGATCCGAAGGTGGATCTGGTCGCGCGTCTCGCGGTTCCGCTACCCACCGAAGTGCTCGGCGACCTGCTCGGACTGGCCGATTCCGAACGGGAAACCCTACTGGACTGGGCGAATTCGACGCTGTCGCCCGACGGGTCGGCGCCACGGGCCAGGGACACCCTCGCCGCCATGCGCGCGTTCGTCGACGCCACGATCGAAACGGCGAGCGCCGACAGCCCGGTCGGGCGGCTGGTCGCCGCGAGCAACGAGACCGGCTCGCCGACCGCGGACGAACTCGCGGGTGTGCTGTTCTATCTGCTGTTCGTCTGGTACGAGGTGCTCGCCGACCTGATCGCGGGCGCGCTGCTCACGCTGGTCGCCGAACCCGCGCACCGCAGAGCTTTTCTGGCGGCCACCGACCGACGCCGCGCCGTGGACGAACTGCTGCGCTACATCTCACCGCAGGTGCTCGCCGGACCGCGTTTCGCGACAACGGATCTGGACATCGGAGGCTACACCGTGCGGGCCGGGCAGACCGTGCTGCTGTGTCTCGCGGGCGCCAATCGGGATCCGGCGGCGTTCGATCGGCCCGACCGGTTCGACCCGGCCCGCGTCCGCAATGCCCAGCTGGGTCTCGGCCACGGCGCGCACTCCTGTCTCGGCACCGCGCTCGTGCACAGCGTCACGGGGGCCGTAATTCAGCAGTTCTTCACCAGGTGGCCCGAGACGACGCTGACGACGCCCGCACCGGAAATACCGTGGCGCTGCGGTTTCCGGCACCGCGGGCCGCTCCTGCTCCCGGTCGCGCTCGCCTGAGCATCCGAAGTCACCTGCGGGGCAGGCCGATCGAGGCGATACCTTCCGGCTCCGGCTTACGGATGGGAACAATGCGCCACCAGGTTACGCACCGCCACACCCACTCGAGCGGTCCGTACCGAAGCCAGGACATCCAGAGGTAACTGACGAAAGCCTGGAACAGGAGGATCGCCGCGGCCAAGCCGAGCAGTGCGGGATAGCGGGTGGTGCCGCCGAGATGCAGGCGCCCTTCCGCGAGCAGGATCAGTGCCGTCGCGGACATGTAGTTCGTCAACGCCATGCGACCCATCGGCTCGAGCACTTCGGCGACCACCTCACCGAATCCGGTGCGCAGCACGAGCAGCAGTCCGGTCGAATAGGCGATCGCGCCGAGCAGACCCGCGATCGGTTCGATCGAGCTGGTCCACAACTCCAGATACGGTGTGCGCCACTGCCATACCGCGGTCGCGATGGCGGCGGGCAGCGCGAGCACGAAGACGGCCGCGATCGGCCAGACGTGCCCGCGCAGAATGTCGACGAGGCCGAAACGTTCGGCCGCCAAGCCGAGCAGGAAGAGACCGGGCACCAAGGCCAACCCGCCGCCGAGAGTGAGCGCGACACCCAAGGTGCCCACCAGGCCCGCGACCAGAACGAGCCACGACGGCAACGCGGAAGCGGGCAGCAGGATCACAAGTCCCACGACGGCGTACGGAAGCAGCGCCTCGCCCGGCTGGAAGATCTGGTGCACGAGTCCGAGCACGCTGAGCGCGATCAGCCTGCGCGCCAGCACAACTCGCGGGCGATCGGTCCGCTCGGCGGCTCCGTCCAGGAACATCGCGAAGCTCAGGCCGAACAGGAACGAGAAGATCGGGAAGAAGCGCTCTTCGACCACCACCGAGAGCACATGCCGGACCGGGTCCATGGCCGCACCCGAGGGCACGGTGGCCGTCATGTCGGTGATCTGCCAGATGTTGACCACCAGGATTCCGCACAGCGCGAACCCGCGGACGGCGTCTAGTTCGTGAATGCGCTCGCGCGCGGCGACGTCGTACATGCCCCGACAGTAATGGCGCAGGTGGGTCGAGGCCGTGACCAGCGCTCGCATGGCGTCGCCCACATTTACTTCACGCACTAACTATTTGTGCGTTAACCTAGCCGGGACCCGAGGAGGAACCGTGGACACCGAGATCGAGGATCCGCTGCGCCTGGACCGGCAGGTGTGTTTCGCGCTGGCCGTGGCCAATCGCGCGGTGCTCGCCGTCTACCGCCCGCTGCTCGAACCGCTCGGCCTCACCCACCCGCAGTACCTGGTGATGCTGGCGCTGTGGGGCGAGGCGCCGATGTCGGTGAAGGAGATCGCCGAGGCCATCCAGCTCGATTCCCCGACCCTCTCGCCGCTGCTCAAGCGCCTGGAGTCGGCCGGACTGATCAGCAGGGGCCGCGACCCGCGCGACGAACGCAACCTGGTGATCGACCTGACCGAGGCGGGCGCCGCCCTGCGCGCGCAAGCCGAGCGCATCCCGCCCGCGGTGGTGCAGCGCCTCGGCGTCACCCTCGCCGACCTCGAGGAATTGCGCGACGTGCTGACCAGAGTCAACGACGCCGCCCGCCGCTCGATGCTCGCCGAATCGCACGCAACGTCAGGAGTCGACGCATGACCCGCGCCCGTCGCCGCCCCAATCCCATCGAGTGGATCGGCTACGCCTTCGGGCGCAGACTGCCCGATTCGCTACACGACTGGGTGCGCGAGGACCTGACCGGAAAGTACGCCGTCGCACGGCATCTGGTGCGCGGCCTGGTGCCGTTCACGCCGCTGTTCGCGGTCTTCATGTTCTTTCCAGGCGCATTGTGGCTGCGCGGATCGATGGTGCTGCTCGCCGTGCTGCTCGCGCTGTTCTACACCGCGGCCTTCATGCCGATGAATCGCGCGCACCGGCTGGCCAAGCACGGGCTGCCCGCCGACCTGGAGAATCCGGAGCGGGCGCGCAAGCGTGAGCTGGAGCGGGCTCGCTACGCCGCTCAGCACCGGCACTGAAGTCAGTGGAGCACTAGTTCCAGGCGCGCGTGCCGTCGCACGAAGATGCTCGGAACCCATTGGGCCACATCTGGTTCCGGTGCCAATTCGAACGACTCGGTAGCCGCGAGCAGCGCTTCGAGGGCGACCCGCGCCGCCAACCTCGCCAACGCGGCGCCGACGCAGAAGTGGACGCCTTTGCCGAACGCGAGGTGACCGCGTTGGACCGCGCGATCCAGGCGGAGCCGGTCGGCTTCGGGGAAGATCTCCGGGTCGCGGTTGGCGGCGCCCTAGAGCAGCAGCAGGTGCGCGCCTGCGGGCAGCTCGACGCGACCGAGCGTGGTGTCGGCGACGACGTGCTGGTGGTGGGCGCGGAACGGCGATTCCAGCCGCAGCACCTCCTCGAGGAAGCCGGGCAACAGGTCCGGCTCGGCCCGAAGCCGTTGCTGGAGAACAGGATCGATGGCGAGCAGCCGGACCGCGTTGCCGATCAGCCCCGCGGTCGATTCGCCGCCCGCCCCCAGCAGCTGCACCAGCAGCAGCGCCGCGACGTGGGGCTCGAGATCGCCGGAAGCGCACGCCCGCGCCAGGTCGCCGAGCAGATCGTCGCCGGGCGCCGCGCACGCCGCCCCGGCGGAATCGGCGGGACCGGCAACGGGAACAGTTGCGGCACGATCGGCGGCACGGGCACGACCGGCCGGAACGCCCCGCGACTCACCGACCGGCGGGCAGACCCGGCGGAATCGGCGGCACCGGCAACGGGAACAGTTGCGGCACGATCGGCGGCGGGGGTACCACTGGCGGTGCGGGCGCGGCAGGCGGTGCAGGCGGACCCGGTACGACGGCCGGGGCAGGTGCGGGCGGAGGTGCAGGTCCGACGGGCGGGGCGGGTGCGGCGGGTTGCGCGGGCGGGGCTGGTTGCGCGGGGAGGGCGGGCGGTGCGGGCACGACCTGCGGCACGCAGATCCATCGGCCATCCGGTGTGAGACCCCACTGGGCCGTGATGCCCTCGTGCGAACAATCGTCGCCGACCTGGTGGTCTTCGCGAATGTGCTCCGGTGGCACGCAGATCCACTGGCCGTCGGGATCTCGGCGCCACTGGGCCGTGATGCCGTCGTGCGAACAATCGTCGCCGATCCGGTGCGGCTCGTGGCCCTGGCCCTGCGGCACGCACGTCCACTGGTCGTCGCGCAGATCCCACTGCGCGGTGATGCCGCCCGCCGAGCAGTCGTCGCCGATCCTGCGCGCGGTTTGCGGCGCGGCGGAGATCGGCGGCCGGGCGGTGGTGCCCATCGGCATGGTGCGCGCGGTGGTGGCCGTCGGTTTGGTGGTGAACGAGGGAGTCGGCGGTGTCGGCCCGTTCTCCGGCTCCTGGTTCGAACGCAACACGAGCCCGATCGCCACCACCACCGCCAGCGTCGCGGCGATGGCCGCCGCGATGGTGAGGACGCGGGTGTTGTTGTTCGGGCCATCGTCATCGCCGTAGGGCGACGGTCCACCACCGGATTCCACTATCGCACCGCCTTCACTGCCGAACAGAGAACACCGTCACGAGTAGTCGAGCTTCTCCGGCAGGTTACCCGAAGGTCGCTGATTCGAAGATCGACTCTCCGCAACGCGGTTCGCGCTGCTCGATAGGCATACGGCACATTCGCTACCAATCTGCCCGCACCCCAACGAAACCCGGACTTCGCAGCACATCCCTACGCTTCGCAGGGGTCGCAGGCCCTGCGAAGGGTGTGGAAGGTCTGCGAAGTCTCGGTGGCCGGGTCTATTTGATGGCGACGCGGATTTGGACGGCGTCGTCGTCGGTGCTGTGCAGGGCTTGGCCGATCAAGGTGCTCAGGTCCAGCTGGGGTGCGGACGAGACCGCGGCGTCCGCGAGCGGCTGGAGGCCGGGGATGAGCGCCTTCAGTTCGGGGCCCGCTTCGCGGAGCCAAGCCGTCAACTTCTCCAGGAACGGCACGACGCCATCGCCCTCGAGGTACATCTCCGGACTGCCCTGCGCGGTGACCAGGCGGCCGACCGCCTCGACGAGTTCATCCAGTGCCTGCCCGAACTTCACCAAGCCCGGCGCGCCCGCCGCGGTGGCCGGACCGGCCCATTCGATGTCTGCGGCGGCCAACTGGAAGCTGTTGAGCAGCTCGGCGATCTTCGGCGCCCTTGTCATGATGGTCGAGGCGAGCAGGTCGCCGGACCTGGCCAGCTCGGGCATCACCGATTCGGTGCCGGTGATGGATTTGCTCATGGTCTCCACCAGCGAGCCGACCACCGCCGGGTCCAGCTGGTTCATGGTCTTGGTGACCATCCGGGCCACCTCGGCGATCGACAGCGGCGTCCGGACGTCCTCGGTGTCCAGGCGCTGCCCGTCGCGCAGGTAGGGTCCGCCGTCGGCTTTGGGCACGAACTGCACGTAGGGCTCACCGAGCGCGGAAAGGTGCTCGATGGTGACGACGCTCGCGGTGGGCACCTTGTGCTCCGCGTCGACCCGGAACCCGACCTCGACGCCGGCCGCGGTGCTGTCCACCGACGTGACGTCGCCGATCTCGATGCCGGTCAACAGGATCGGCGATCCGACGCCGAGCCCGCCGGAGTTCTTCAACACCATCGTGGCGTGCGTGTACTCGGCGAACGGATCGACCCGCACCACACCGAAGGTCAGGTAGGCCGCGCCGAGGATCATGATGGCGGCTATACCGCCGAGCGAGGCAAGCGAACCGATCTTCATCGGACGGCTCCGATCATCCGCAGGGTCTGAACGATCCGGTCGACCTGTTCCTGCTCCGCGACGGGGCTCGCGTCCACCCGAACACCGGTGACGTTCACCTTCGGCCCGCGCTCGACGAACGGAATGATCTTGTCCCGCAACAGCGCGACGAGCATGGCCAGGTTCGACGGATCGCGCAGGTCCAGCGGCCCGCCGGTGGCCAGCGGCACGAACGCCTTGGCCGCCGCGTCACCGGACTGCACCAGCGGCGCGAGCCATCCCAGCGACTGCCCAACCGGGCCGAGACCGCTGAAGATCTCGGTCACGCCGTCGATGGACTGCGTGGCGGCGCCGAGCCGGTCCACCGAGGCCGCGCTGAGGATGTTGTCCAGCTCGGGCTGAACCTTGTGCAGCACTTCGGCGTTGTTGGCGAGGCCGTAGAGCAGCTTGTCCACCTGATCGAGGTTGGCGGCCAGGTCGGCGGCGTCGGCGCCCATCACACCCGCGATGCGCGCGGTCTCCTTCGGGTCCTGCGGCAGCACCGCGTTGAACCGATTGACGATGTCCTGCAACTGCCCGACCGCGCCGCCCTGCACGAAGAACGCCATCGCCGCCATCGTGTCCTCCAGTTGCACAGGAGGTTTGGTGTGATCGATGTCGATGGTGCCGCCCGGTTCGAGCAGCTTGTCGAAGCCGTCCGGCGGGGTGGTCAGCGCGATGTGGATGTCACCGAGCACGGTGTTCTGACGCAGCTCGGCGATCGTGTTCGCGGGCAGCTGCACCGATTTCGAGATCTCGGTGTCCACGACGACGTACCCGCCGCGCCCCTGCGGCGCCTCGGCGGCGGGCACCACGGTGACCTTCTCGACCGTGCCGACCTGCGCGCCGTTGGCGATGACCTTCGCGCGGGCCGGCAGATTCAACACGTTGGCGAACTGGATCTGCACACGGTAGCTCGGCCCCGCGATCGACGTGCCGGGCACCGGCACCGAGGACGGGTCGAAGGCGCAGCCACCGAGCGCGATCGAGGCTGCCATGGCAACCGCTATTGCGCTGCGGCGCAAGTATTTCGGCCGCCAACGTAGCGTCACGGTGTGCCCGACCGCCTGGTCGCGTCCGGTTCCTCGATCGAGCCGAGCCGCCTGTGCACTCATGCCTGCGCCTCGCCGACGCTCGGCTCCGGCATCCGCGAAGCGCGCTGGCACATGATTCGCTCACTCCGTTCGTTCACCGGGCACCCGCCAATCCCAGTACCAACTGGACCAATTCCACGTTCACCATGCCGTTCTCGGCGCCCGCGCACCGGCCGGGCGCCACCGCGTTCACCGCCGCGCACACCGCCTCGGCATTGCCCTGCGGAATCGCCACCTTCGGCGGGGCGTAGGTCAGGCTCGCCGCGCCGGTCTCCGGATCGGCGACGCTGCGCAGCGCGGACACGAACACCGGTGTGGTGAGCACGATCTCGCGCAACGAGCCGACGTTGGCGCGCAACAGCTTCAGCATCGGCACCGCGCGGTCGAGCAGGGTGAGGATCTCGTCACCGAACGAGGTGGTGATGTCGTTGAGCATCGGCAGCACCTCGGCGAGACCGTCGAACAGCTGCGCGCCAGGGATCAGCAGGTCCTCGCTGGCCTGATTCAGCACCGGTCCGACGCGCACCAGCATGGATTGCAGGTCGCCCCAGTACTGATTGACCTTCTGCGAAACCGAGGCGAACGCGTCGAAAATGCCTGCCAGATGGCCAATGTCGGCGTCGGGCGATTTCAGCGCGGAACCCAGCTTGCGGATCAGCTCGTTGATCTGCGGCCCGGTGCCCGCAGTGGCGCGGTCCAGCGAGGCGAGGCCGTTCGCCAGCGAATTCGGCTGGGACGGATCGGGTCCGACGATCTGGTCGGAAAGCTGCGCGAGCGCGGTGAGCGTCTCGGTGAGGCTCTTCGGGGTCAGCGTCTTGGTGATGCACTGGGAACTGTTCCAGCGCTCCAGATTCGTGCCGCTGGCCAGCACCGCGAGTTCCCGATCGGCGACGACGGTGTCGGACACCGTGGTGGCCGAGGCGTCGGCGTACACCGGATGGTCGGCGTCGACCTCGAAGTCGACGCGCACGTTCGGGCCCTGGTTGCGCACCGAGGTCACGCTGCCGACCGTGATGCCGCGCATGGTCACCTGGTTGCCCTCGTACAGGCCGATGCTGTCGGGCATGATCGCGCAATAGGATTCGGTGCTCTTCAGCGGATCGAAGAGGACGACGTAACCGGCCACCGCGAGCAACGCGATGACCACGGCTCCCGCGATCGACATGAACGCCTGGGTGCCGAGCAGCTTCTTCAGCATCAGCACTCCTTCCCCGGGACGGGAACGCACACCGACGACAGATCCAGACCCGCCGGCGCGGGCACGGTTTCACCCGAGCGGTCCAGAACCACGCCCTCCTCGGGAATCACCAGCGACCGCAGCTTCTCGCTCAGCTGCTGGGTGCTCGCGATCATCGGTTCGAGCTTGCCGCCCATCTCCTCCAGTCGCGGCAGGGCGTCGGCCAGCTGCTGCGCTCTCGGCTTCAACGTGGACTCCCACGCGGGCGTGAGCGCGGCTAGCCGCTGTACCACGCTGTTCAGCAGTGCGACGGCCTCGCGCAGCTCCGCGCGCTTGTCGATCAGCACGGTCTCCAGCAGGTTGACGTTGTCCATCAGCCTGCCCAGATCGGTCTTCGCGCCGTCGTACATGGTCACGTATTCGTCCGCCACCGCAATGGCATTGGAGACCTGGGCGCGCTGGCGGTCGATGGCGTCGATGTAGCCGCCGACGGTGTCCAGGGTGGTGCGCAGCGTCTCCGGCGCCGAGGTGAGCGACTCATCCAGCGCGGCGAGGTTGCGCCGCAGCGTGTCGCCGTCCAGCTCGTTCAGCGGTGTCGTGGCGTCCTGAAAGGTCTGGATCAGGCTGTAGGGCAGGCGAACTCGATCCGCCGGGATCGGCTTGTCGCCGAGCGGCGCGTCACCGGCCGGGAACAGCGCAACGTAGTGCCCGCCGACCACCGTGAGCATGCGAATGTCGAGCGAGGTCTTGTCACCGAGGAACACATCGGATTTCACGGTGAACTTCATGACAACTCGATCCGGCTTCAGCTCCAGCGATTCCACCGAACCCACCGAGACGCCGGCCAGGCGCACGTCGTCGCCTTCCTTCACCGACTGCGCCTCGGACAGTTCGGCGGTGTAGGTGGTCTTGCCGAACGGCACCGCGTACAGCACCGCCGCGGCGGCCATGCCGAGCACGACGAGCGCCACACCGAAGATGCCGAAGCGAATCTCCTTGCGCCGCTTGGCCGCATCGTCCAGGATCGGCCGGTCGCCGAACCAGCGGGAAATCACGCCTGGCATATCGCCACCTTCTGTCCTGCGACGAGGACGCGCACCGGCGCGGGCAGCTCGGCGGCGCCCTTGCTGCACTCCGGCTGCCAGCCCGCGACGGTGCGCGGCAGCGCGTTGTCCACCGACTGGAGCAGGCCGGGCAGCCTGCCGAAGACCTCGACCGCTTGCTGCGGATCGGGGAACAGACCGCGGATCATCGCGTCGATGTCCTGGCCGCTGTGCGGGTCGAGGCCAAGTGTCGCGAGCAGGCGGTCGAGCGGACCGAGCACCGCGGGCGCGGACATCGCGAAATCGGCGAGTCCGCCGATATTGGCCTGGAGGGACTGGAAGACATCGCTGAGCCGGGCAAGCAGCGGCACCAGGTAGTGCACGCGTCCGCCGACCCGGCCGGCGATGTCGGACATGTTCTTCACCAGCTGACCGATCACGTGCTGGCGATCGCCCACGTACTGGCTGAGCTGGCCGATGGCCTGCATGGCAGGGCCGATGCCGGTGCCGTCGCCCTCGATCACCGCGAGCATGCTCTCGGTGAACTGGTTGACCGCTTCCGGCGACAGCGTCGCGAGCACCGGCTTCAGACCGTTGAACAGGCTCGTCACGTCGAACGATGGCACCGTCATGTCGGTGCCGATAACGGCCTTGGCGGGTAGGCGCACACCGGGATTCGGCTGCTGCTGTAGATCGATGTACCGCTGACCGGTCAGGTTCTGGTACCGGATGGCCAGCGTGCTGTTGTCGTAGATCGGCGTCGCCGTCTCGACGGTGAGGTGGACCTTCGCCTTCACCCCGTCGAGCGAGATCTTCTCGACCTTGCCCACCTGCACGCCGTACATGCGAACGTCGTCGCCGACCTTCAGGCCGTTGGCGTCGGTGAACAGCGCGTCGTGCGCCTGGGTGTCACCGGACACCGGCCGCTTGATCGCGGTGAGCACCAGCGCGAGCACCACCGCCATCACCGCGGCGAACAGACCGAGGCGCCATGCCGCGCCGCGCACCGTCATCGAATACCTCCCTGGCCGAGCAGCGGCACCGCGATACCCGGCACGCCTCGCAGGTCGACCTCCAGATTCAGCACCGGACCGTCCGGCGAATCCGGCATCGCCGCGCGCAAACGCTCCAGCAGCAGGCGCAATTCGGCCGCCGACTGCTGCGGACGCGGCACCATCTTGGCGAGCACGCTCAGCAGCGGCGCCAGCATGTCGGTGGCCTCCGCGAGCTGTCCGCCCGCGGTGCTGACCGTCGTGGCGAGACCGGGCAGGATCTGACCGGTGAGGGCGGCGACGCCTACGTCGTAGCGGTCCTTGTCGGTCTGCACGATCCGGATGTCGTGGATCTGGTCCAGGATCTGGATGGTCGCGCCAGCGAAGTCACCGCCGCCGTCGAAGGCCGGACCGAGTCTGCCGAGCAGTTCCGACGCGGGCATCGTCTGGTTGTCGGCGATGGTGCGCGCCACCGTGATCAGCGCCTGCACCAGCGGCGTGAACGCCTTGAAGTCCGCGGAGACCTGCGCGATGACCGTCGCCAGCTGCGGGCTGAAGACCGACGCGCCCACCTGCGAGAGACTGCGCAGGATGCTGCCCATCGTGGCGTCGTAGACGGCGGCGGCGCGCGGGCCGGTCAGGTCGATCTCGGTGTCCTGGCGCAGCGGCGAACCGCCAGGGCCGCGGCGCAGTTCGAGTTCGCTGATACCGAAAAGGTTGGCGGGCGCGTAGTCCACCAGCAGCGAGTCGTCGATGCCGTGCAGCCGGGAGTCGTCCAGCCGCAGCGTGATTCGCTGGGTGCCGCGCGCGGCGGGTGCTATCCGGTCCACCTCGCCGACCAGCACACCGTCCAGGCGCACCTGGGTGCCCTCGGTGACGCCGTCACCGATCTGTTCGGTGTGCAGCGCGATGCGCAGACCGTCTTCGGAGCGCAGGTCGCGGTAGAGCGCGGTGGTCAGCGCGACCACCGCGATCAGCGCGACGATCACCAATCCGACCGTGCGTGAACGTTTCTTGTCCGCGGCGACGCCGGGCAAACCGTAGGCAGGCAATGTTCACCCCGTAAAGCTGATCGCCGTGTTGAAACCCCACAGCACGATGGACAACACCATGTCGATGGCGATGATCGCCACGAAACTGGTGCGCACCGCGCGGCCCGACGCGATGCCGACGCCCTCGGGGCCGCCGGTCGCGAAGAAGCCGTAGTAGCTGTGCACGAGAATCACCACGGTGCCGAAGATCGCGACCTTGATCACCGCGGCGATCACGTCGAATCCGGACACGAACTGGAAGAAGTAGTGGTCGTAGACGCCCGCGGATTGGCCGTGCACCAGCGTGATGAGGCCGCGGCAGGCGAGGTAGGACAGGATCAGTGCGATCAGGAAGGTCGGCACGATGGCCAGCGCGCCCGCGATGACGCGGG
Organism: Nocardia amikacinitolerans NBRC 108937; assembly: GCF_001612615.1. Classification (GTDB taxonomy): domain Bacteria; phylum Actinomycetota; class Actinomycetes; order Mycobacteriales; family Mycobacteriaceae; genus Nocardia; species Nocardia amikacinitolerans. The sequence goes on from NZ_BDAU01000041.1 coordinate 18,371, forward strand.
TGGTCACCACGAACGGTACCGAGCGAAGGCCGAGCGATTCGATCGCGTCGATCTCCTCGGAGATGCGCATGGAGCCGATCTCGGCGGTGATGCGGCAGCCCGCCTGCGCGGCGAAGCCGACGGCGGCCGCGATCGGGGCCAGCTCGCGGGTGGTCGCGTAGGCCGAGACGATGCCGGTGACCGGACCCATACCGAGCATGTCCAAGGTGGCGAAGGATTCGACGCCGACCGAGGCGCCCATCACCAGGCCGAGCACGATCATCATCGGCACCGTGCCGCCGCCGACCACGATGGAGCCGCGACCCCAGGTCATGTTGGTGATGGCGCGCATGGTCTCGGCGCGGTAGCGGCGCAGCGTCAGCGGAATCGCCGAGAGCACCTGCCAGACGAACACCGTGACGAAGCCGAGCGAGTCGATCGCGCGCACGACGCGGCTGCCGCGACGGAAGTAGCGCGCGACGGGAGCGAATCCCTTGGGGACGTAGGAAGAGACGGCCATTACGCCAGCCTCGTCGGGAGGAACATCGCGGTCACCTGCGTCAACAACAGATTCACACACACGATCGACACCACCGACAACACCACCGCCGCGTTCACCGCATCAGCCACACCCCGCGGACCACCCTTGGCCTCCAACCCCCGCTGACACGCGATGACCACCACCAAAAAACCGAAGATCAACGCCTTCACCAACGACACCCACACATCCGCCGTCGTCGTGAACGACCCGAACGTCGCCCAATAACTCCCCGGGGTCACGCCCTGCCCGCCGATGGCCACCGCGTACCCGGCGAGAACACCGACGAAAATGATCAACACGTTCAACAACGGCGCCACCATCAACATCGCCACCATCCGCGGAATCACCAACCGATGAATCGGACTGATCCCCATCGTGTGCAACGCATCGATCTCCTCCCGAATCGTGCGCGCCCCCAAATCCGCCGCGATCGCCGCTGCCCCCGCCCCACCCAACAGGAACCCGGTCGCCATCGGCGCACCCTGCTTGATTACCCCGAGCCCACCGGTCGCACCCAACAACGAATCCGCACCCAGGGTGTGGATCAGGTTGCCCACCTGGATCGACACGATCACCCCGAACGGAATCGCCATCAAGATCGCGGGCACCGTCGTCACCGTGATCAACCGCCACGCCTGCAACACCGCCTCACGCCACTGAAACTCCCGACGCGCGACATCACCGACCGCCCCGACCACCGACTCCTGCGCGATACCCACCGCACGACCGAAAGTCCGCAACGACGACACCACCGTGTCCGAGAAATTCTCGCGGAGGATCGCGCTCGCGGATTCCCGGGTGGCCGTGGACAATTTCGGCGTCATAGACGAGACCCGCGTGCCGCGCTTTCCGCACGGGAGATGTCGAAATTCATGGCGCTCTCCGAATCCGGCGTCAATGCCAACATCCGTCAAGCTAATCGGTACTCTGCGTCACAACAAAATCGAGGTGGTGTGACCCTGACCACTTCCGAGCCGTTCGCGCGAACGCTTCCTGTTATTCGTGAGACACATCACCATGCCTACGGACTAGCGGCGAGGAACACAAAAGCCGAGAACAGAGCCAGATGGACGCCGCCTTGCAGCAGCGTCGCCCGGCCGGGAACCACGGTCAGCACACCGACGACGACCGTCAGCGCCAGCAGAACCATCTGCGTCGCACCCAGCCCGAGCACCAGCGGACCCTGTAGCCAGATAGTTGCCACAGCGATCGCCGGAATGGTCAACCCGATGCTCGCCATCGCCGAACCCAGCGCCAGGTTCAGACTGATCTGCACCTGATCGCGGCGCGCGGCCCGCACCGCGGCCAGCGTCTCGGGAAGCAGCACGAGCAGCGCGATCGCCACGCCCACCGCGGCGGGCGGCATGCCCGCGTAGGCCACCGCCGATTCGATGGCGGGCGAGACCACCTTCGCCAGACCGACCACGCCGACCAGCGCGACGACCAGCAGTCCGAGGCTGGTGAGCGTCGCGCGAACGGAGGGCCGCTCGACGGTCGTGTCGTCGTCGGTGACCACGCCGTCGCCCTCCACCGGAAGGAAGTCGTCGCGGTGGCGCACCGTCTGCACCATCACGAACAGGCCGTACAGCGCGAGCGAGGCGACGGCGGCGAAGGCGAGCTGCGCTGGCGAGAACTCGGGGCCGGGCACGCTCGAAGTGAAGGTCGGCAGCACCAGGCTCAGCGTGGCCAGCGTCGCCACCGTGGCCAGCGCCGCGCCCGTGCCCTCCGCGTTGAAGACCGCGAGGCGTCTGCGCAGCGCGCCGACCAGCAGCGCAAGACCGAAGATGCCGTTGCAGGTGATCATCACCGCGGCGAAGACGGTGTCGCGGGCCAGGGTCGCGGACTTCTCACCACCGGAGATCATCAGCGTCACGATGAGCGCCACCTCGATCACGGTCACCGCGACCGCGAGGACAAGCGATCCGAACGGCTCCCCCACCCGGTGCGCGACGATCTCGGCGTGCTGAACCGCGGCGAGCACCGCGCCCGCGAGAAACACCGCGACGATGATCATCCCCGCTGTCGGCAGACTTCGTCCCCAAGTGGCGACCAAGGCGAGCGCGGCGAGGAGGGGGGCGAACACGGTCCAGCGGGTTGTCAACGCACGGATCATGCCTTCCATCGTCCCAGCTATTTCCGCGCACCCGGATCGGTATCATCGGCGGGATGCAGCAACGACTCCGCGAGGCCGTCGCCACGGGCATCCTGCTCGTCCCGCTGCTTGCCGCGTGCACCACCGTGCCGGAGGGCCCGACACTCCTCGCCACGACCACCACCAGCGAATCCGTGCAGATCCCCGGAACCTTCGTTATCGAGGTCGCGCCGAGGACCATGCGGTGCACCGGAGTCGCGCCGATGGAGTGCCTACAGATCCGCCGCGACCAGAACGGACCGTGGGAGTTGTTCTACGGTTCGATCGAGGGATTCGAGTTTCAGCCCGGCAACCACTACCGGCTGCGCATCGAGCAGACATCCGTCGACCACCCACCCGCCGACGCGTCGTCGGTGACCTGGCGGCTCGTCGAGGTGCTGGAGAAACAGCCCGCCTAGCCGACGCCGGGTCGGCGGTCAGCGGTAGACGCCGAGCCGCCCGGCACGCAGGTCGTCGAGCGCGTCCAGGTAGACCGGGTTGGTCAGCTCGGGGGTGGCGTCCAGATCGAAGTAGCGCACCTCGAGCGATTCCGCGTCGCCGCCGAGTCGTCCGCCGACCGGCGCGCACCGGAAGAACACGGTGATCGGCTGCACCACATCGCCGTTCGGGTAGACGTGCCGGTACGCGGTGTAGACGCCTTGCAGCGCTTCGATTTCCACCCGCACGCCGGTCTCCTCGGCGACCTCGCGCACTACGGCGGCCGCGGCCGACTCACCGAGTTCGATGGCGCCGCCGGGCAACCCCCACTGGCCGTCGTCGCTGCGACGGTGCATGAGCACGCGTCCGTCGGTCACCACGCACGCGGCGGCGTACGCCAACTGGATGTGGTCGTGGCCGACCCGCGCCCGCAACCAGCGGATGTAGTCGGGCACGCCTCAATCCAAGTCGACGCGGACGGTCAGCAGGTCGGTGCCGACGAGCCGGACCGCGGCGCTGTTGGCGCGCGGCAGTTCGCGCAGGCGGGCGCGGGCGTCGTCCTCCGGGAGCAGGTGGGCGGTGCCTGCGTGCCAGCGGCCGTGCAGGCGGACCCGAACCCGGTTGTTCGCCTTGATGTTCCGGATGTACTGGGAGCGCTCGCCGAACTCCGAGACCAGCCAGAAGCTGTCGCCGACCCGGCGGCCGCCGATCGGGGTGATGCGCGGTTCGCCGCTCACCCGGCCGGTCGTCTCGAGCAGTTGCTGGTTGGGCAGTCTGCGCAGGAGGGGGTTTCCGACCAGGCGCTGGAAGGTGGTCACCAGACGGTGTTGCACATCGTCCTTCTTCGGCATACGCCGACCGTAACACTGCGCGGCGAGGTGCGGCGCGGCGAAAATCGCTGGCGGGTCATGGCGCTTGGTCGCTACCGTGGCCACACGCGGAAGCCGTGCGCGGTGGGTGTAGCTCAGCTGGTCAGAGCGCCTGGTTGTGGTCCAGGAGGTCACGGGTTCGAACCCCGTCACTCACCCTCTCTCCTTCGACCTACGCGAAGGAGTGGCCAACGGCTCAGGGGCTGACGCCATTCGCGATGCCACGCGTTCCATTCCGTCGAATTATGCTCAACGGCTATTTGCCCTGTGCAGCGCCGGTTTCGCGGATGGCATCCACCGATGGAGCCGATAACCCATTGGCGGGCAGCGCGAATCGTTTCCCCGCGCGCCCCACCATAGGCGAGAATTTGCCGGTGCGGACCCAGTTCACCCACGAGCTCAACGCGTTGACCAATGATCTGACGCTGATGTGCCGACTCGCCCACGACGCTGTGGAGCGAGTCAACGACGCTCTCGCCAGCGCCGACCTTACCGCCACCTACGAGGTCTTCGCCCTCGACGAGCAGCTACAGAAGATGTTCGGCGCGTGCGAGGCACGGACGGTGGTGCTGCTCGCGTTGCAGGCGCCGGTGGCAAGGGATCTGCGGCACGTGGTGACGGCGATCCAGATCGCCAACGAGCTGTCCCGTATCGGCTGGCTGACCAGCCGTGTCGCCGACCAGGTGTACCGGAGCCATCCGAACTACGTTGCGCCGCAACCGATCCTGGACGTGCTCGCCGAGCTCGGCAAGTTCGCGGCGCACCGCACCGCACTCGCGGGCGAGGCCGTCGCCACCGCCCACCAGTCCGCCGACGCCGAACCGGTCAACGCCACGCTCGCCGAACTACGGGGCAGGCTGCACGCGGCGTTGACCGATCCGGAGGGCGCGCAACCCGCCGGGGCGGCCATCGACCTCGCCCTGCTCGGAAACCATCTGGAGCGCTGCGTCGACCACACCACGCGCATCGAACGGCTGATCCGGTTCCTGGACACGGGAGTTCCGCCGATGGCGCAGCCCGCGGACGCCGACCCGGACGAGGACTGAGCCGAATCCCGCACCGAGCCCGGATGTCCGGTGACGCTCGCCACAACACGGGACACCCGCTCGCCCACGTCGTGAGTTCGAAGACGCCGACCACCCGTTGTTTTCCGTAGCAACGCAGTAGGTGCATGGGCGCCTCTCCGAAACGTACTGGCAGTTGTGAGTTTCCAATGGAGGTTGCCAAGCGGTCGCGGAGTATCTACTATCTGGCTACGTAGACAACGAGGTCGGGACGGAGGACCCATCGTGGATCGGCCATCGGCGCGGATCGACACGCGACGCCGGAAACCAGCGCACGACCGCATCCCGACCCGCGGCTCGCGCTGAGCGAGCCCCTCGAACGTCACGAACGAGATCTCCTCGTGCGGAGCTTCACCTCGGGACCTACCCCTCATCAGCCCCGTGGTGTCGCGCGGTGCGAAAGTGGCCTGGACAACCGCACGCCCGCGCGCACGCGGACGACATCGTTCGTGGCTCGCCACCCCTGGGCCGGCGCCGGCACGGCGGCTCAGGGGTGGTCCAGCGTTTCCGGTGTGCCGAACCTCATACGCGGCGTTGGCATTCCGACATAGTCGAGACAGGTATCTTGGCGCCCGCGATAATTGGACGAGGTAGGCGTTAGGAAACAACTCGATGAAGCTCACGGCCAGGCAGTCGTTCCTCTTGTGCCCGTTGGCCGGTAGTGCCACATCGGCCCCGTTCGACGGGGGATCGCTGTGAAGTGGAGTTCGTCCCGCAAAGTCGTCGCCGTTGTCGCGCCGATCGTCTTCACGCTCTTGCTGACCCTCGCCATCACCGTCCTCGACAAGTGGACCGACGGCGACAGTCAGCCGCCCGCCGCCGCACCCGGCCAAACCTCCGCCACCGCCAAGGACGTTCGTGACCTGCTCGCGAAACTGGCTGTGGCGCAGGAAGCTCCGATGACCGGCTACAGCCGCGAGAAGTTCCCGCATTGGGATCCGAACAAGCCCGAGCACGGTTTCGGCGCCGACTTCGCGCAGTACAGTCGCTGCACCACCCGGGAAGTGATGCTGCTGCGCGACTCCGTCGGCACGGTCCGGCTCGATCCGAAGACCTGCGCGCTCACGGTCGGGCCCGACGGCGGCTGGCGCGACGAATACGGAGTCCTCGACCGCAAGAGCGGGCAGCTCAAAGAGTACAAGTGGATCACCGATTCCTCGGGCGTCGACGCCGAGCACATCGTCGCGCTGGCCGAGGCCTGGCGGTCCGGCGCCGCCGCGCTCGACGAGGACACTCGCCGCCGCATCGCCAACGACGCCGTCAACCTCGAAGCCTCGGACCCGACGGCCAACAGGTCGAAGGGTGATCAGGACGCCGCGAACTACCTGCCGCCGGGAACTTTCCGGTGTGGCTATATCGAGCGCTACCTCACGGTCAAAGTAAAATACGGTCTGACCATTGATCCTGCCGAACAGTCCGCGTTACGCACCGCGATCGACGACTGCGTCCGCCAAGGAGGGTTCAGATAATCGACGTCATCGAGATCTCCGACAAGGCCGCCGTCATGACCGAGGAGGAAGGGACGGTGTCCGGCGATCTCGATGTCACCGTCGACGACTCGGGCAAAGGACTGGTCCGCTACCGCGGCACCGACACCTGGCTCACCATCGGCAACCTCGACGGCGATCCCCCACGCACGTGGTCGACCACCACCGAACTGGCCACCGCCATCGAAGCCGACCTCGGCAAGCGCGACGCGGCGGGCAACCTCCTGTTCTTCGAAGCCTGATCGGTCTCAGTCGAGGCCGATGTATTGGTGGTTCAGGCGGATTCGGCCCTCCTCGTCGAGCGCGATCACTTCGTAGCCGCCGCCTTGCACGGTGCCGTCGGCGCGGGTCACCATTGCCCAGCCGAGGCCGATGAGGTTCGGGGTGAGGCGGACAGGGTTGCCGTGGGGTGCGAAGACGTGTTCGCCAGGGGCGATGAACATCTCGTAGGCGCGGCTCACCCTGCGGTCCAGAGCTTCGCGGCCGCGCGCCTCGAACGACGGGATCGGGACGGCCAGGTCGGTCGCGGCGGCGCGGACCGGTTCGGGCGGATCGACCAGTATCTGGGCCCCGTCGACGGCCCAGAGTTCATCGATAGCCGCGCGGCGCACTGCGGGGTCGGGTTCGTTCCAGAGTGCTACGTAGCGTTCGGCGAAGCGGGTCAGTTCTTTGTCATCGTGGGTGCTCATGGGAGCCGAGTCTGGTGAGCGCGCGGTCCCGTGGCGATTCCCCGCAGGGTATGGCGCGGCCTCGGCGGGTCCGATATCAAGGACGAATGACCACCGTGGTGCAGCCACCCGAGCGCCCAGCGGCGAAGCCACCCCGACCACCGGCGCTCGGGGTTCCGGCGGCGCAGCAAACGAGAGCCCCGCAGCCCGGCGCGTTCGCTCACCAGCTGAAGCGATGGCGGACCCTGCGCCGGGTGAGTCAGCTGGATCTGGCCATCCGGGCCGACACCACCCAGCGCTACCTCAGCTTCCTCGAGCAAGGCCGTTCCCGCCCCGGGCGCACCATGGTGGTGCGTCTCGCCGAGTCGCTAGAGCTTTCGCTGCGCGAGCGCAACGGTCTGCTGCTTGCCGCGGGTTACGCGCCGGTCTTCGCCGAATCACGTTTGGATACACCAGAATTGACACCGGTACGGAAGGCGCTCGACCGCATACTCGAAGGCCACCTGCCGTATCCGGCGGTCGTGGTCCGGCCGTACGGCGTGCTCGTCGCCGCCAACGGCGCCTTCGAGCTGCTCACCGAAGGCGCCGCGCCGGACTCCCCTAGCTCCCACACAACCACCACACGCCTCACATAGCCGGTGCCTATGTGAGGCGTATGAACGGTGTGTGGGAGCTACTGGCGGCTGGCTCGGCGGTAGCCGATGACGGCGGGGACGGCGAAGACGATGATCGCGCCGAGAGACCAGAGGAAGGTGAGGGTGAGAGGGCGGGCGAGGGGGCCGCCGAGGGAGAGGGCCTTCATGCTGTCCACCGCGGCCGACATGGGCTGGTTGCGGACCACCGGCTGAATCCACTGGGGGAAGGCGATCAGCGGGACGAAGCCGGTGCTGAAGAACATGAGCAGCGAGGTGAGGATCGTAACGCTCTCCACCAGCGTGGCTTTCGCGGTGAACACCGCGATGGCGGTGACCATGGTCGCGAACGCCAGCCCGAACAGCACCGGAATGAACACGAACAGCAGCGCGGGCACGAACCCCTGCTGGAAGCGGAAACCCAGCAGATGGCCGACGACGATCACCACCAGCGTGCCGAGCAGGATCCGGCAGCCCTCGGCGAGAATGCGCGAGATCAACCCCGAGGAGCGGTGCACCGGCAGCACCCAGAAACGGGCGAGCAGGCCCGCGTCACGCTCCCGCCCGAGCATCACGCCGCTGGCCACCGCACCGCTCAGCGCGCCGACGACGGCCACCATCGGCACCGAACCGTACAGCGCGTCGGTGCCGGAGAACTTCTGGATCTGCCCGCCGATGACGATGTCGAGCATCAGCAGCAGCAGGCACGGGATGATCAGGGTTTCCAGCAGCGCCACCGGATTGCGCGACCAGCGCAGGAGCAGGCGTTGCGTCTGAATCGCGGTGTGCCGCAGCAGTGAGACCGGCGAGGTCTCGCCGTGCGCGAGCGTCCCGCGTTCCGTTGTCAGTACCATCACGCCCTCCTCTTGCTGAGCCGCAGCGCGAGCGGCAGGCAGATGACGACGATCGCCCCCGCCCACAGCAGCGGCGGACCCATCAGCGCCCAGGTCACCTCGCCCGCATTGGCTTTCGTGTCCCCCGCGAGCGCGCGCAGCGCGATGACGAACTGCGAGACCGGCTGGTTGCGCACGAAAGGTTGGATCCACTCGGGGAATTGGGACGCGGGAGCCAACCCGGTGGACAGCATGCCGAGGATCAACGGCGGCAACACCAGCGCCTGCGTCGTCGCCTCCGGACTCTTGGCCGCCGTCCCGATGACATCGGCGCCCAGCGTGAACACGACGCCGATGAGCAGCGAGAAGGCCAGGAACCCGAGCGTGTGCCAGGCATCGAGGCAGAAGCGGAAGCCGATCACGTGCCCGCACACCAGCGCCGCAGCGATCGCGATGAGCAGCCGGAACACGTTGCCCGACATGCGCGCCGCCATCGGCACCAGCGGACCGATCGGCATCGAGCCGAAGCGCCGGTCGAGCCCGGAGACGGCGTCGGTGGCCGAACGGAAGGCCGCGCCGATGGCGGTGAACGCGCAGGCTTGCAGGATGACGATGGGCATCATGAACTGCGCGTAGCTGCTGAATCCGGTGCCGATGACGGTCATCACCGTCTTGAGCGGAATGTAGAAGCTGGCCGTGAAGGCGGCGGGCGCGACGATGGAGCTGAGCACTTCGCCGGTCTTGATCGACGGCGTCACCAGCCGCGTGGTCAGCACCCACCACTGCTGCGCGCGGATCGGGGTGGCGCGCGTGTCGGTCAGCCAGGCCCCGGCGGTCATCCGACTTCTCCGGTTTCCGCGACGGCGAGGTGGCCGGTGAGCTGGAGGAACACGTCGTCGAGCGAGGGACGCCGCAGGGCGATGTCGACCAGTTCGAGACCGGAGGAGTCCAAGCGCCGCAGCGCCTCGGCGAGCGTCTTGGCTCCCTCGGGGGCGGGAATCGCGAGGCGGTCGGACTCGGGAGTGAGCGCGGCCCGGTTCTCCTCGGGCAGCAGCGAGCCGAGCGCGGTGGCGATGGCGGGCAGATCCTCCAACCGGAGTGGGACCACCTCGCAGTAGCTGCCGCCCGTGCGCGACTTCAGTTCGTCGGCGGTGCCGTCGGCGATGACCACGCCGTGATCGATGACGATGATCCGGTCGCACAGCGCGTCGGCCTCTTCGAGGTACTGCGTGGTGAGCAGCGTGGTGATGCCGTGCTTGCGGAAGCTCGACACAAGATCCCACACGCCCTGCCTGCTGCGCGGATCCAACCCGGTGGTCGGCTCGTCGAGGAACACCACGTCGGGCCGGACGACGAGTCCGCACGCGATATCGATGCGCCTGCGCATGCCGCCGGAGTAGGTGCCCACCCGCCTGCTCGCGGCGTCGACCAGGTCGAACTCGGTGAGCAGTTCGTCGGCGCGTGCGCGCGCGGCTCCCTTGCGCAGGCCCATGAGCCTGCCGAACATGACCAGGTTCTCGTAGCCGCTGAGCATGTCGTCCAGCGCCGCGAACTGGCCGGTCAGCATGATCGAGCGGCGCACGGCCGCCGGGTCGGCGACCACGTCGTACCCGGCGACCATGGCGCGGCCGCGATCGGGCGCGATGAGCGTGGACAGAATGTTGACCATGGTGGTCTTGCCCGCGCCGTTCGGGCCGAGGATGCCGAGCACCTCGCCCTGCGCGGCCGTGAAGTCGACACCGCGCAGGGCCCGTACCTCACCGAAGGACTTCTCCACGCCCTCCACCACAACTCCGCTGTCGTTCACTGCATGCCTCCAAGATGCTCGTCGAGCACACGCGCGATGACGGGCAGCACGTGTGGTGCGGTCAGTTCGTCGTGGGTGACCTCGACGTCGTGATTGGTGATCGCGCCGGTGATGTACGGACGCCAGCCCTCCGGGCCGAAGATGTCCGAAGTGTCCACGGTGGCACTGAGATACAGGGCGTCGCCGTGGTAGACGGGACGCTGATATCCGGTCCTCGTTCGGGCCGAGGCGTTGTAGGAGCCTGCCATCCGCTCCAGGGTGTCGGCGTCCACCAGCGCGACGCCGCCGGTCCGCTCGGCGATCAGCGCGGCCGCGTCCTGCGCCGTCGCGTCGGCGGGCACGTCGTCGATGCCGAACACGGCGCCGAACGTGCTGACGAACGAGCCCGCGGTGAGCGGTTCGATGCTGTCGCCGTCGATGTCGGCGGTGTCGGCGTCGAGCAGGGCGAGCACGCCGACCGGCAGTCCCTCCTGCTCGAGCCGGGTGGCCATGGCGTGCGCGATGAGCCCGCCGAACGACCAGCCGAGCAGGTGGTACGGGCCTTCCGGCTGCACGGCGCGGATCTCGCGGACGTAGCGTTCGGCGAACTCCTCGATGCTGCGCACGGACGGTTCGCGACCGCTCAGGTCCGGCGCTTGCAGGCCGTAGATCGGGCGGCCCGGCGCGAGCGCCTCCGCGAAACCCAAATAGGTCCAAGCCATTCCGGACGACGGATGGATGCAGAACAGCGCGGGTTCGTCGCCGCCGAGCCGGATCGGGAGCAGCACGTCGAGGCCGAGCGCGGTGCCCGGCGCCGGCTGCGCCGCCGCGGCGGCGAGTTCGGCCATCGCCCGCTCCTCCTCGGCGCCGGCGGCGCGCGCTTCCGGCGTGACAGCGAATTCGGCGGCGACACCGAGCATTTCGATCCAGAGGCGGGACAGCTCGGCCACCTCGGCGCGGTCGAGCAGCGTCTCGGGGAAGCCGAAGGTGGCGCGCAACCGGTCACCGAGAACCACGGCGTTGACGTCGATCTCGGCTTGCAGCGGCACGTTCGGGTATTCGGTCGCGGGCAGGTCGCCGAGTTCGTCGGTGGGCAGCCAGCCGAGTCCCTCCAGGCCAGGCGGGATCTCGCCGGTCGCGTAGCGGCCGAGGTAGTTGAAGGCGACCCGGCCCGGGAGACGACGCGGAAGCTGTTCGGCGGTCTCGTGATTCAGGTAGCGCAGCAGACCGAACCCGATGCCCTTGTCCGGCACGGCGAGCAGCTGGTGCTTGATCGCGCGGATTGCCTGCCCCAGTGCGGGTCCGCCCGCCATGGCCTCGTCGACGTCCACCGTGCCGAGGTCTAGGCGCACGGGATAGATGCTGGTGAACCAGCCGACGGTCCGGGAAAGGTCCGCGCCGGGAATCACTTCCTGCTGACGACCGTGGCCTTCCAGCCGGACCAGGACGCTGCGGTCGGCGGTGGCGCGCCACTTGTGCACGGCCAGCGCCAGCGTGGTGAGCAGCGCGTCCTCGACGCCGCCATGGAACAGCCCAGGCAGCGTGGTCAGCAGCGCCGCGGTGACCTCCTCGGAGACCTCCGCCTCCACCATGCGCAACTCCCCCGCCTGATCGACGGCCGGATCGAGTTCCCGTCCGCCGATCAGCGGATCGGGCCCGTCGATCAGGTCGCGCCAGTAGCCGAGTTCGGCGACCCGCTCTGGCCGGTGCGCCTCCTCGGTGAGCGCGTGCGACCAGCGGCGCATCGACGTCCCGGTCTCGGCGAGCACCGGCGTCGCACCGGTGGAGACCTGGGCCCAGGCGGCCATCAGATCGGGCACCAGGATCCGCCAGGACACGCCGTCCACGACGAGGTGGTGCGCGATCACGATGAGACGACCGGCGCGGCTGCGGTCGCCCGCCTCGCCGACCGGGTCGAGCCAGAGGAACTGCAACACCACACCGCGCGCCGGGTCCAGCCGGTTCATCGCGGATTCCAGTTCGGTGAGCGCGTATTCGCGCAGGTCGACCGTGTCCGCGTCGGCGGCGAACTCGATGCGCCGGATCAGCCCGGCCACGTCGACGCTGCCCGGCTCGGCCACCTCCAGCCGCCAGTCGGGTGCGCGGAACAGCCTGGCGCGCAACATGTCGTGGCGGTCCACCACGGCCGCCACGGTCGCCGTCAGCTGCTCGGGGCGGATGCCGACGGGCAGCTCGAGCACCGCGGTCTGCGCGAAACGGTCGAAGTCTCCGCCGCGTTCGATCATGTACCGGACGATGGGCGTCAGCGGCATGTCGCCGACGCCGCCGCCGGGCAGTTCCTCGAGCACCACCAGTTCGCCCGCGGCGTCGGCCGCGGCGGCCAGCCCGGCGACGGTGCGGTGCTCGAACACCTGCAACGGCGTGATGGTGACACCGCCCTGCCTGGCACGGGAGACCAGTTGGATGGCCAGGATGCTGTCGCCGCCGAGCGCGAAGAAGGAGTCCTCGACGCCGACCCGCTCGCGACCGAGCAGTTCGGCGAAGACCGCCGCCAGTGTCTGCTCGGTGGGCGTGCGCGGGGCGACGTATTCGGTCCGGTCGTCCGCGAACACCGGTTCCGGCAACGCTTTCCGGTCGAGCTTGCCGACGGCGTTGAGCGGAATCGCGTCCAGCACGACGAAGGCCGAGGGCACCATGTATCCGGGCAGTGACTCGGCGGCGTGCGCGCGCAGCCGCTCCACGTCCAGCTCCACGCCGGATTCGTGAACGACGTAGGCGGCCAGCGCGGTGGCGCCGGACGGTCCGCGGACACCGAGCGTCACGGCGAAGTCCACGCCGTCGGCGCGACCGAGCACGGCGTCGATCTCGCCGAGTTCGATGCGCTGCCCGCGCACCTTGACCTGGAAGTCGGTGCGGCCCACGTATTCCAGTTCGCCGTCGGCGATCCAGCGCACCAGGTCGCCGGTTCGGTACATCCGTTCACCCTGCGCGCCATACGGATTCGCGACGAAGCGGGTCGCGTTCAGGTCAGGTCGGGCATGGTAGCCGCGCGCCAACGAAGGTCCGGCGAGGTACAGCTCGCCCGCGACGCCCACCGGCACCGGGTGCAGCCGCCCGTCGAGCACCAGCACCGACGCGCCGCGAATGGGACCGCCGATGGTGACCGGCGCGCCAACCGTCAGCGGACCCGAACCCGTTGCCCAGATGGTGGATTCGGTGGGACCGTACAGATTGACCATGGTCCGACCCTGCGCCCACCGCTCCACCAGCTCCGCGCCGACCGCCTCACCTGCGACGGCAAGCACCCGCAGGCTCGACACCCGCGCCGGATCCACCGTGGCCAGCGCCGACGGCGTGATCACCGCGTGGGTGACGCCCTCGGCCTCGATCAGCTCGGCGAGCGCGTCCCCGCCGAACACCTCCGGCGGCGCGACCACCGAGGCCGCGCCCGCGCCGAAGGCCATGATCGCCTCGAACACCGACGCGTCGAAACTCGGTGAGGCGACCTGCAATACGCGCGCGTGCTCGTCGAGCGCCAGCGACTCGCGTTGCGCCACCACGAGATCGGCGATGCCGCGGTGCGAGACCGTGACGCCCTTGGGGGTTCCGGTGGAGCCGGAGGTGTAGATCATCCACGCCGGATGGTCCGGCCGGATCGGTGCGCGCGGCTCCTCGGCGCGCAGCGGGGTGTCGTCGGCGCCGCGCCAGCGGGCGGCGAAGGTGGGGTCGTCCAGGACCAGCCACCGGGTGTCCGCGGGCAGCTGCGGCCGGTGCGCGGCAACGGTGAGGCCGAGCACCGCGCCGGAATCGGTGAGCATGTGCTCGATGCGGTCCACCGGATGCTTCGGGTCGACCGGCAGGAACGCCGCGCCCGCCGCGGCAGCCGCCCACATGCCGACCAGCAGCTCCGCGCCCCTGGTCAACCCGAGCGCGATCACCGTCTCCGGACCGGCTCCCGCCTCGATCAGCAGGCGGGCGAGTTGGGCTGCGCGGGACGCCAATTCACGGTAGGTCGTGGTCGCGCCCGCGGCGACCACCGCGTGCCGCTCCGGGTACGCGGCCGCCGTCGCGGCGAACACCTCGGGCAGCGTGCGCACCCCGGCGGACTCCGGTCCGCTCGCGGGCACCAACTCGGCCCGCTCCAGCGGCACCAGCAGATCGATGTCGCCGAGGCGCTGTTCCGGGTCGGCGACCACCGCGGCCAACACCGCGAGCCACCGGCGGGCGAGGGTGTCGACCGTCGGCGCGTCGAACAGGTCGGTGGCGTAGGTCAGCGTGGCGTCGATGCCTGCCCGCTCGCCGCCGTCGTAGCGCTCGCGCAGGTCCAGGGTCAGGTCGAACTGTGAGGCGTCGCGATCCAGGTCCTCCACCGCGATGCGCAGTCCGGGCAGTTCGAGCGCGGGCTCGACGAAGTTCTGCAGGGAGAGCGAGACCTGGAAGATCGGGTGGTGCGCGGTGGACCTGGCCGGGTTGAGCACCTGCACCAGGCGTTCGAACGGCACGTCGGCGTTGGCGAACGCGTCGAGATCCGAAGAGCGGATGTCGGCGAGGAAATCGCGGAAGGACCGGTCGGGGTCGACAGGTGTGCGCAGCGCGAGGGTGTTGACGAACATGCCGACCATCTCGTCCAGCGCGGCTTCCCCGCGTCCGGCGACGGCGGTGCCGATCACCACGTCGGCGGCGCTGCCGAGGCGGGCGAGCAGCACCGCGAGAGCGGCGTGCACGAGCATGAACATGCTCACCTCGGTGTCCGCGGCGAGTTCGGCCATGGCCCGGTGCAGTGGCTGCTCGACCGCGAAATCCAGGTCCGCGCTGCGCATGGACTGCACCGCGGGCCGCGGACGATCGGCGGGCAGCTCGAGCAGATCCGGTGCGCCGGACAGGGTTTCGGTCCAGAAGCGAATCTGCCTGGCAGCCAGCGACTCCGGGTCGGACTCGTCGCCGAGCAGCTCCCGGTGCCACAGCGCGAAATCGGTGTACTGCACCGGCAACGCGGCCAGGGACGCCTCCTGGCCCATGGTGCCCGCGGCGTAGGCGGTCATCAGGTCGGTGGCCAGCGGCGCCATCGACGCGCCGTCCGCGCTGATGTGGTGCACCACCAGGACGACGACGTGCACCGGTGTCGCCCGGCCGTTGCCTTCGGCCGTGCGCAGGCGGAACAGGCCGACCCGCAGCGGCCGCTCGGCCACCAGATCGAAGCCGACACCGGCCAGTTCGATGATCCGATCGCGCAGCGGCGCACCGGGTTCGGTGTCGATCGCGCGCAGTTCCGGGGTGGCCACGTCGGCGGTGAGGACGACTTGGCGCGGGCCCTCCGCGTCGGCCGGGTACATGGTGCGCAGGCTCTCGTGCCGGTCCACGACCGCGCGCAGCGCGCGCTGCATGGCCGCCACGTCCAGGTCACCGCTGAGGCGCAGCGCGACCGCGATGTTGTAGGCGGGCGAGGTCGGATCGAGCCGGTTGAGCACCCACATCCGCTGCTGGGCGGGCGAGAGCGGGATCCGGTCCGGCCGGATGCGCGGCGCGAGCGCGAAGCGGGCGCGCTCCCCCGCCGCCGCGGGGACGACCCGCGCCGAGAGCTGCGCGACCGTGGGCGCGTCGAACAGGTCGCGCAGCGCGATCGTCGCGCCGAGCGCCGCGTTGACCCTGGCCACCACCTTGGTCGCGCTGAGCGAGTTACCGCCGAGCTCGAAGAACGAGTGGTCGATGCTGACCCGCTCGGTGCCGAGCACCTCCGCGAACACCTCGGCGGCGGCCTGCTCGACCGGTGTGCGCGGCGCCAGGTACCGGCGCAGGAAGGCCGCGAAATCGGGCACGGGCAGCGCGTTGCGATCGAGCTTGCCGACCGGCGTCAACGGGACCTCGTCCAGCACGATGAGATAGCCGGGCACCATGTAGCCGGGCAACGCGCCCGCGATACGCGAGCGCAGCCGTTCGGTGTCGTATTCCGCTGCCTTGCCGAGGGATTCGCGCCCCGCGTCGCTGAGCACCACGTAGGAGACGAGCACGGTCTCACCGGCCGGGCCCGGCATGCCGACGGTCGCGGCGTATTCCACGTGATCGTCGGCGGCGAGCACCGCGTCGATCTCGCCGAGTTCGATGCGCAGGCCGCGGATCTTGACCTGGAAATCGCTGCGGCCCAGGTACTCCAGCTCCAGCACCGGCCCGCCATGGCGGTCGGATTCGACCCAGCGCACCATGTCGCCGGTGCGGTACATCCGCTCGCCGCGCGCGCCGTACGGGTTCGCCACGAAGCGGGCCGCCGTCATGCCGAAGCGGTTGAAGTAGCCGCGCGCGATTCCGGGACCGGCCAAATACAGCTCGCCCTCGACCCCGACCGGAACCGGGCGCAGCCAGGTGTCGAGCACCATGACCGCGGCGCCGCGGATCGGTCCGCCCATGGTGACGAGCTCGCCGGGCTCCAGCTCGCCGGGGCCGGTCGCCCAGATGCTGAATTCCGTTGGGCCGTAGAGGTTCAGCATGCGTCTGCCGACCGCCCACTGCGCGGTCAGCTCGGGTCCGGCGGCTTCGCCCGCGACCGAGAGGACTCGCAGGTCGGTGAGACCGGCCGGGTCCATCGTGGCCAGCACCGACGGCGTGATCACCGCGTGGGTGACCCGTTCGGTGCGCAACAGGCGCTCGAGCTCTTCGCCGCCGTAGACCTCGGGCGGCGAGAGCACCAGGTGTCCGCCGACCGCGTGCGCGGTGAGCAGCTCGAAGACCGACGCGTCGAAGCTCGGCGAGGCGACCTGCAAGGCCTTTGTGGTGTGGTCCAGGTCCATCGATTCGCGTTGTGCCGTCGTGAGATTCGCGACGCCGCGATGGCTGAGCAGCACCGCCTTCGGCTTGCCGGTGGAGCCGGAGGTGTAGATCAGGTAGGCGACCTGGTCCATCCGGATGGCGCCGCCGCGCTCCTCGTCGGTGATCGGTCCGTCCGGCACCGTCATCGCCCTGCGGATGGTGTTCATGTCGTCGAGCAGCAGCCAGTCGATCGTGCTCGGCAGGGTCTCGCCGGTGGCGCGCACGGTCACGCCGATCGGCGCCTTGGAATCGGTGAGGATGTGCTCGATCCGTTCCACGGGGTAGTTCGGGTCCAGCGGCAGGAACGCCGCGCCGGTCTTGACCAGCGCCCACACTGCGACCACGGACTCCACCGAGCGGGTCAGCGCGAGCACGACGAAGACCTCGGCGCCGATGCCGCGGCGCAGCAGCACCCTGGCGAATCGGTTCGACCAGGCGTCGAGCTCGCGGTAGGTCATGGTGTCGCCGTTCGCACTGACCGCGAGGGCATCGGGATTCACCGCGGCGCCCGCGGCGAGGATCTCGGGCAGGGTGCGCTGCGGCACCGAATCGGGACCGTGGACAGGGAGCAGGGCGGCGCGCTCGACGGCGTCGCAGTGCTGCAACCGCGCGACGCCGATCTCCGGGTGCTCGGCGATCTGTTCGAGCAGCATGACGAACCGGTCCAGCAGCCTGCGCGCGGCGTGCTCCGCCAGCTGGTCGGCCATGTATTTCACCGTGACCCGCAGCTTGTCGCCCGGCTCGCCGGGCATCCCGTGCAGCGGAATCACCATGAGGTTCAACGGATACGGCGTCGCGTCGGTCCCTTCGATGTCGAGGATCCGCATGCCCGCGATGTCCAGCGACTGCGACAGCGCCTCGCGGTCGATCGGATACGACTCGAAAACGGTGAGGGTGTCGAACAATTCGGCGAGACCGACGGCCTGGTGGATCGCGGCCAGTCCCACGTGCTGGTGGTCCAGCAGCCGGGCCTGCTCGGTCTGCACGCGGGCGAGCAGATCCGCTACCCGCTCCGCAGGATCGAGCCGCACCCGCACCGGAAGCGTGTTGATGAACAGACCGACCATGTCCTCGACCCCGGCCAGCTGCGGCGGCCTGCCGGACACCGTGCCACCGAACACCACATCGGTGCGCCCGGTCAGCATGGCGAGCAGCAGCGCCCACGCCGCTTGGACGGCCGTGTTCACGGTCGCACCCGCGGCACGAGTCGTCGCCTCCAATCGGGCGATGGTCTCGGCGGGCAGATCGAAGGACACCATGCCGGACTCGGTGGACTGAATACCCGCCAGCGTCGGGACGGCGCGGGTCGGCGAGTCGATACCGGCCAGCGCCTCGCGCCACGCGGCGATGGACGCGGAACTCGCGGGGTCGGTGATCATCTCGGCGGCCCGTTCGAGATCGGCCACCTGCGCCTCGGCACCCGCAGGGGCGCTCTCCGCCGCCGGCTGCTCGGCCACGGTGACGCCAGGGGCTTCAGCGGCGGCGCCGGGTTCCGCTGCGGTCAGGCTCGGCTCGGCGGCGGCAGCACCAGGTTCCGCTGCGACGCCCGGTTCCGCTGCGGCACTCGGTTTGGCCGCCGCAACAGCAGGTTCGGCCGCGATGCCGGGCTGAGCCGCCGCAACGCCAGGTTCGGCCGCGACGCCCGGCCCAGCCGCCGCGACGCTTGGTTCGGCTGCGGCAACGCCGGGTTCCGCTGCGGCAGCGCGCGGTTCACCCGGAGCACTGGGCTCGGCAGCAGCAACGCCCGGCTCGGCCGCGGCAACGCCGGACTCGGCCGCGACGCCCGGTTCCGCTGCGACACTCGGCCCGGGCGCGACAACGCCGGGCTCCACTGCGGCAGCGCCCGGCTCGGCCGCCGCAACGCCGGGCTCGGCCGCGACACTCGGTTCGGCTGCGGCAACGCCGGATTCTGCTGCGGCAGCATGCGGTCCACCCACGGCGCTCGGCTCGGCCACCGCAACGCCAGGCTCGGCCGCGACGCCCGGTTCCGCTGCGGCAACGCCCAGCTCCGCTGCGGCAGCACCGGGTTCCGCTGCGGCGGTGCGTGGTTCACCTGCGGCGCTGGGTGCGGCAGCGCCAATGCTCGGTTCGGCTGGGGACGGGATGCGCTCGGCGGCTTCCTGTTCGGCGAGCCAGGCGAGGAATGCGCGATAGGAGGGGGCGGGGGGCAGTACGTCCGTGGCGGTCGCGCCTGCGCCGGTGGCGATGTAGACGGTCAGGAGCTCGCGCACCAGCAGTGGGGTTGACCAACCGTCCAGCACCAGGTGGTGGTTGGTCATCAGCAGGGTGTAGGTGTCGTCGGCGGTGCGGATGAGTTGGAAGCGCAGGAGTGGGGGGCGCGTGAGGTCGAAGCGGGTGTTCGCGTCGAGAGCCAGGATCCGGTCGAGTTCACTCGAGCGCTGCGATTCTTCGGCGAGATGGGTGAGATCCGTTTCGTGCCAGCGCACTTCGGCGTCGGCGAGGACCAGCTGGCGCGGGCCGTCCGGGGTCTCGACGAACGCGACCCGCAGGTTCTCGTGCCGGTCGACGAGCACCTGCGCCGCGGCGCGCAACCGGGCGGCGTCCACCCGGCCCGCCAGGGTGAGCCGGGTCTGCACGGTGTAGCCGTCGGCGGTGTCGGTGTCGTACATGGCGTGGAAGAGCAGGCCGTATTGCAGCGGCGACAGCGGCCAGACGTCGGCCAGGTTCGGGTAGGTACGCTCCCAACCCTCGATCTGCCGCTGGGTCACCGTGGTGAGCGGGAAGTCCGACGGGGTGTGGCCACCCGCGCCGGTCGTCCGCGCGTGGTCGGCGAGCGCCGCCAGCGCCGTCGCCCAGTGTTCGGCGAAGGCGCGGACGTCGTCCTCGTCGAACAGCTCGGTGGCGTATGCCCAGGTGACCTCCAAGCCGGCGGCGCCCATGATGGCGTTGACATCCACGACGGCGGGCAGCGGCGCGCGGTCGTCCTGCGTCGCGGCGAATCGCCTCGGCAGCCACGGCCCTTCGGGTCCGCCCGCGGCGCGACCGAGGTAGTTGAAGCTGATCTGCGGGGTGGGCGCGGCGGCCAGTTCGCCGGCGGTCCGCGGATTCAGGTACCGCAGCATGCCGTATCCGACGCCGCGGTCGGGAATCGCGCGCAACTGCTCCTTCGCCGCCTTGATCGCGAGACCGGCCGCGGGTCCGCCCGCGAACGCGTCGTCCAAGTCGATGCCCGCGAGATCGATCGCGACCGGGTACACGCTGGTGAACCAGCCGACCGTGCGCGCGAGGTCCGCACCGGGCAGCACCGACTCCTCACGCCCGTGCCCCTCCAGGGTGAACAGTGCGCCGGACCTGCTCCGCCATCGCGCCACCGCCATGGTGAGCGCGGCGAGCAGCACATCGTCGGCGCCGCAGTTGAACAGCGCGGGCACCGTGTCCAGCACCGCGGTCGCGACGTCCACCGGCACGGTGGTCCGCACCTCGGCCGCGGTGGCCACGGTGTCCACCGCGGGGTCCGCCGCTCGCGCACCGAGCGGGGAGTCCGGCGTGGCGAGCACCCGCCGCCACACGGGCAGTTCGGCGGCGCGCGCCCCCGCCTGCTCGACGTTCGCGTGCGCCCAGCGGCGGTACGAGGTGCCGACGGGCTCCAGCTCGCCGCCGGAGAAAGCGGTGGCCAAGTCCGGCAACAGAATTCGCCAGGAAACGCCATCGGTTACCAAGTGGTGCAGGACCAACCAGAGCCTGGTGCCCTCCGCTATGCCATGATCTCCGTCGCCAACACCGACCGCATCAGCGGTGCGTGCATCGGCGCCACGGCCGCCATCGGCGCCACCACCAACGACATCATCGGCAACGCCAGCCGCATCAGTGGCGCGCGCATCGGTACCCCGGCCCTCACCGGCGGCGCGCGCATCGGCACCACGCCCATCCTCGACGACTCCACCGCCGCCACCACCAGCGGCGGCATCGTAAGCAATGCCGACAGCATCGGTGGCGCGCGCATCGCCACTAAGGCCACCATCGACGACACCACCGCCACCACTGGCGACGCGGACCGCATCGGCCACGCCACTACCAGCGGCATCGTCGGCAATCCCGCCAGCACCTGCAGCGCGCACATCGCCACCGCGGCCGCCACCGGCAACCCCACCACCAGCCGAATCATCAGCACCGCCGACAGCACCGGCAGTAGGCGCATCGCCACTACGGCCACCCGCCACGCCATCGCCGCCACCGGCAACGCCCACGCCGCCACCAGCGGCCTCACCGGCAAGCCCAACAGCACCGTCGGTGCGTGCATCGTCGCCACGGCCATCGTGGACGACGCCACCACCACCGCCACCGGCGGCATCATCGGCAGCGCCGACCGAATCAGTGGCGCGCGGATCGGTTTCGGGGCCCTCATCGACGGCGCTGGCATCGGCACTACGGCCACCACCGGCTACACCACCGCCACCACCAGCAGCACCAGCGGCACCAGCGGCACCAGCGGCAGAGTCGACAACACCGGCGGCGCGCACATCCACACCACGGCCGTCCTCGGCAACACCACCCGCGTCGATACCACCACCGGCAGCGCCCATGTCGACGCCGGTCCCCACACCACCGATGACACCGGGAATGACGACGCCGATCCCATCGGTCGTGCCGGTCCCCGGTGCGTCGACGATGCCCGCACCGCCTGCCGAATTCGGTTCCACCAGAACGAATCGCGCGACAACCCCCGCCGCCGGATCCAGCCGATCGGCCGCACGCTGCAGGGCGTACTCGCAACTCACCTCGAGGTCGTCACCCGCGACGACCGAATCGATGCGTTCGGCCGCGCGCACCGAACCCGGTTCCGCGACAACCCATTCCCAGCCGTCCGCGCCCTGACGCAACGTGCTGCGCAGGACGTCGTGGTGGTCGATCAGCGTCTGCACCGCGGCGGTCAGCCGCGCGCGATCGCCGTCCGGCGGCAGCTCGATCAGGACGGCCTGGCTGTAGCGGTCCCAGGTCTGGCCCTGATCGAGCATCGCGTGCACGATCGGGGTGATCTCGACGGAACCCACACCGCCACCGGGAAGTTCGAGCACCGCGGTGTCGGCGGCGTCGGTGGCGACGGCGGCCAGCGCGGCCACCGTCTTGCGCTCGAACACGTCGCGCGCGCTGAAACGCAGGCCTGCGGAGCGGGCGCGGGAGACCAGCTGGATGGAGATGATGCTGTCGCCGCCGAGTGCGAAGAAGTTCTCGTCGACGCCGACCGCGTCCAGGCCGAGCACCTCCGCGAAGAGCCCCGCGATCGTTTCCTCGCGGGGCGTGGACGGCGGGCGACGCACCTCGGTGCGCATGCCGAAATCCGGTGCGGGCAAAGCTCTGCGGTCGACTTTGCCCACCGGCGTCAATGGGACGCTGTCCAGCACCATGATCACCGCGGGCACCATGTAGGCCGGAAGACGTTCGCCCACAGCCGCTTTCAGCGCTTCAGGCTGCACCTCCACACCCGGAGCGCCGAGCACGTAGGACACCAGCGCGGTGGCGCCGCTCGGCGTGGTCGCGCCGATGGTCAGGGCGAACTCGACCTCCGGCTGCCGCTCCAGCGCCGCGTCCACCTCGCCGAGCTCGATGCGATAGCCGCGCACCTTGACCTGGAAGTCCCCCCGGCCCGCGTAATCCAGCTCCAGCCTGCCCTCGCGCCGCCGCCATCGAACCAGGTCACCGGTGCGGTACATGCGACCGCCGGGCTCGTACGGGTTCGCAACGAACCGGCTGGCGGTGAGCCCGGTGCGCTGGTGGTAGCCGCGCGCGACGGCGGGCCCGCCCAGGTACAGCTCGCCGACCACACCGGGCGCGACCGGACGCAGCCACGGGTCGAGCACCAGACCGACCACTCCGCGGGCCAGGCTGCCGATGCTGACCGGACCGTGCGGCACCAGCGGCGCGCTGACGGTGACGGTGATCGTCGTCTCGGTGGGGCCGTAGCCGTTGAGCAGCGTGCGGCCCGCCCATTTCGCCACCAGTTCGGGCGGGCACGCGTCGCCGCCGACCACGACGGTGCGCAGGTCGGGAAGGGTCTCCGGGTCCAGCGACCCGACTACGGCGGGCGTTACGTTCAGATGCGTGACCCGGTGCGCCCGTAGCACTTCGGTCAATTCCTCGCCCGCGTAGGCGGCCGGCGGCACGACGGCGATCGACGCGCCGACCGCGAACGCGACGAGCAGCTCCTCGACCGAGATGTCGAAGCTCGGCGAAACCGCGTGCGCCACCACGGCATTCGCGTCCACGCCGAACGACGCGCCGGAGCCCGCGACCAGGTTCGCCAAGCCGCGGTGGGTCACCGTGACACCCTTGGGCATGCCGGTCGAGCCGGAGGTGTAGATGAGGTAGGCGGGCTGGTCGAGATGGATCGCGGCGGACCGGTCGGCATCGGTGATCGGCGCCGAATCCTGGTGTGCCATCACCTCTTCGGTCTCGGGATCGTCCAGCGTCAGCCAGGTGATGCGGTCGGGCAGCGCCGAACGCGCGCCCATCACCGTGAGCCCGGCGACGACACCGCTGTCCGCGACCATGTGCTCGATACGGTCGGCGGGATACCCGGGATCGATCGGCACGAACGCGGCTCCGGTGCGCGCCACCGCCCAGACCGCGAGCACCGACTCCACGGAACGCGGAATAGCCACGGCCACCGCGTTTTCCGGCCCCGCACCCGCCGCGATGAGCAGCCGCGCCAGGCGGTTGGCGTAGGACTCGACCGCGCGATAGGTCAGCGACGTCCCGTCGGCGCGGATGGCGACCGCGTCCGGGTCGACAGCGGCACCGTCCGCCAGGATCTCGACCAGCGTGCGCGGCGGCACCGACGCGGGTCCGCGGGCGGGCTCGAGCTCGGCTTGTTCCTCGGGCGAGAGCACCGGCACCGCGTGCAGCGGCGCGTCCGGTCCCGCCGCCAGGAAGCGGTGCAGGAAGTCCAGAAACCTGCGGTGCTGCGCGGTGAGCTCTTCGTCGTCGTACAGGTTGGGATTGGCCTGGAAATCGATGTGGGTGTTCTCCGCGCCCATGCCCGGATACAGGTTCAGGAACAGGTCTTCGATCATTCCCGAGGTCAGCACGTGCATCCGGCCGGTCACCTCGCCGAGCTGAATCCTGGTGTCCACCATCATCAGATTGACGGTCGGGCCGAACGAGGCCGCCTCGTCCAGCGACCAGCCGAGGTCACGGACGATGTCCTCCTGGCGGTACCGCTGCCTGCGCAGCGCCGAGGTCAGCTCGCCCTGCGCGGCCCTGATCAGTCCCCCGACGGTGCTCTCGGCGCCGAGCGGCAGTCGCAGCGGCACCACATTGGCGATCATGCCGCCGGAGCGCCGCAGCGCGGCGGTGGTGCGACCGGAGACGGGCAGGCTCAGCACCACCTCTGGCGCGCCGGTCATCGCGCCGACATAGGCGCCGAACGCGGCCACCACCACGGGCGCGATGCTCGAGGACACCGACTTGGCCACGGCGTCCAGAAGTTCGGCGGTCGCCGACGGCAATTCACCGGCCACCAGGGCGGGATGCGCGTCCACGTCGGCCGCGCGGCCCGCCAGGCTGACGGGCTCGGACATGCCCGCGAGGTGCTCGCGCCAGTACTGCGCGTCGGCCTGGAAGCGCTCGGAATCCCGGTAGGCCACGTCGGCTTCCACAATGTTGCGCAGGTCGGCGGCCTTGTTCAACGGGGGCTCGCGGTCGGCCAGCGCGGCGTTGTACAGCTCGGCGATGCGCTGCAACATGGTCATCGCGCCGAAGCCGTCGAGCAGAATGTGGTGGATGCGCTGGTACCAGTACCAGTGTTGGTCGCCGAGGCGCAGCATGGCGTACTTGCCGAGCCGGTCGCGCAGCAGATCCAGCGGCGCGGTGTACTCCGCGCGCATCCAGGCGTGCGCGGCGGCCACCGGATCGGGCTCGTCGCGCAGATCGACCAGCAGGGTCTCGTCCTCGAGCGAGGTATCGATGACCTGGTAGGGAAATCCGTCCACCTCGATCAGCCGAACGTAGCCGCTGCCGAACTCGTTCACGGCTCGGCGCGCCACATCCGCTAGCAGATCCAGGTCCAGCGACCCGTGGAACTCCACGTATTGCGCGATCGAGATCGGGGTGTCACCCGCGAAGTGCTGGGCGAACCAGATGCCGCGCTGCGCCGCGGAGAGCGGAAAGGCGCCTGCGGGCAGCCGGTCGGCCGCGGCCACTGGGGTGAGAGACGGCTGTGGCATACAAGGTCCCTGCTGGGCTCAGGAAAAGACGGAAGAGAACATGTCGAGACGCGCGCGATGCCCGTACGGGTGTGCGCGCTGTCGCCCGCGACGGGCTTCGACTCGTGTGGGAACGAGCCTTCCCGCGGATGAGTCGACCAGCGTGCGCATAGGAGTACTTCCCCTGGAGAGTCTAGCTGCGCACGCTGGTCGACAACTCGAAATCCGCATGTCAGGGAACGATTTCCCGAAGCGGGACGTCGGCGCGCCGTCAGGAGGCACGCCGCATGGGCTCGCGCTCGGCGTCGGTGATCGGCGCGTCCGAGCCGGTGAGGTAACGCACCAGCATCGAGCGGTCGTCGAGCACCAGCCAGTCGATGGCGTCGGTCAGTTCGCCGCGCCGCGCGTAGGTGGTGACGCCGAGAGCGGCCGACTCGACCGCGGTCGATCCGGAGGCGGCGAGCACCGGGGTCGCGCCGGACTTGGCGATGGCCCAGCGGGTGACGGCCGACTCGATGGTCGGCTCCACCGCCATGGCGACCGTGGTGCCCGGGCCTGCCCCGTTGTCGAGCAGCACCCTCGCGAGCCGATTCGACCAGGAGTCCAGTTCGCCGTAGGTGAGATCGCCGTCGAGGGAGGACACCGCGATGGCGGCCGGGTCGAAGTGGGTGACCGACGCGAGCGCGCCCGTCCGGGTCGGAACGGCAGGTGCGATGGTTTCGGTCGACATTGCGGTGCTCCTCGGGATTCGGGCGGCGTTTCTTGCTGACTACTAATCTCGCCGTCCGGGGCCTTTCTCGACAGGAACCCCAGTGCTGCCTCCGCACCTCCGAGGGTGAGCGATTCCCCACCCAAGGGGGAACGCGCGAACCGCCGGTCGCGAACGGCGTCGCGACCGGCGGTTGTGCGGACCGGCCTCAGGCGGGGACCGGCTCCGACTGGACCGGCGCGGCCCAGTCGATGCGGTAGCGCTGCTCGGCGCCCATGGTCTTCTCGGGGTTCATCACCGTCTTCACCATCAGCGGCATGAGCAAATTCATCATCTTGCGACCCACCGGACCTGGCGTTTTGCTGTGATTGATCTTCGCGGCACGCGCCGCGACGCCCTCGACCCGGCCGCGGCGCAGCCGCTCGTAGGCCGCGAACGCCGCCTCCGGCTCCGGCAGATCCCGCAGGCACCTGGCCAGCTGCACCGCGCTCTCGATGGCCAGCGACGCGCCCTGCCCGGAACTGTTGGACGGCGCGTGCACCGCGTCGCCGACCAGGACCATGCGGCCGCGGTACCAGTGCGGCACCGGCGGCATGATGTGCAGGCCGCCGGTGACCTCCAGTTGCTCCTCGGTGGTGTTGCGGGCCAGTTCGCCACCGGGATCGTCCGCGCCGTAGGTGTCGCGCAGAATCGACAGCCAGTGCGACGCCGGGACGGCGCGGGCCTCGGTGAGCGTCAGGTACTGCTTGTGCGGCAGGTTGGCCCCCCAGAAGACCCGCCCGTCACCGGTCGACCAGTACAGGTAGTACGCCTTCTGACCGAAGGCGAAAACCATGGTGTCGGTGGGTATTTCGACGTCGCACTCGGTGACCGCGCCGAAGCCGAGCATGCCGGTGTATCGCGGGCCGGGCGCGTTCGGGTCGATCAGGCCGCGCACGGTCGACCGGATGCCGTCGGCGCCGATCAGCACGTCCGCGGTCGCGGTGCTGCCGTCGGCGAAGCGCGCGGTGACGCCGTCCGTGTGCTCATCGACGCCGACCAGACGCTTGTCGAACTCGACGGGGACGCCCGCGGCCACCGCGTGGTCGTGCAACGTCTGGTGCAGTTCGGCGCGGTCAACCAATTGCAGCGGCGGTTCGCCGCGCAGGGTGGGCACGTGGTGCCGGGTGCGGCCGACCGAAAGCATCATCTTGGACACCGGCTGGGCGATGCCGCGCACCGGATCGCCCGCGCCGATGACATCGAGGGCGGCGACGCCGTTCGGTGCGAGCGCGAGCCCGCTTCCGATGCCGTAGGACGGGCCGGGGTAGGCCTCGTAGACGCGGGCGGCGATGCCCGCCTTCAGCAGGGCGGTGGCCGCGACGGGCCCGGCGATGCCTCCGCCGATGACGAGTGCGGAACGGATTCTGGACATGAGGTATCTCCTCGGGTTGGTTTCCCCGAACCGATCCGCGTACCGCGCACCCAGCTATCCTGTGGTTGCCAGCCTCGTGGCCGGGTGCGCTCCGTGCGGGCACGGTTCGAGACGGTTTCATCGGGCTCGGCGGTGGTGTTGCCGCACCTCCGCCGGGTCCGGTCTCGTGTATCGGCCACCGGGTTGTCGCCGGGCGGCCGTGTCTGCTTCGGCGCTGTCGCTGCCGATGCGCTGTCTACTCGGGCGCTTGCATCCCCCTCTCCACCATGTCGACGACGTCGGACGGCGCCATGCCGCCGGTGTGCATCTGCCGCCACAACGCCAGGTCCGGGAAGGTGCCGTCGACCAGCTCCGCGCGCCAGGAGCGGGCCCACGCGGCCTCGGCCTCCAGCATCGCGAGCCCGTATTCGGTCTCGATCACGAACAGGCGCGGCAGCGTGCCCGCGAGCCCGTCCAGTTCCCTGCGGACCCCGGCGATGATCGCGTCCAGCGCGGCGATCCGGGTGGCCAGGAGCTCGATCACCTCGTCCGGCGGCAGCGCGCCGATCACCGAGAGGCCCGCCGTGAAGGCGTCGTGCTCGGTCACCGGAGTCGCGATCAATTCTCTTGTCCAGTCGGCCATTTCGGCCCGACCTTCGTCGGTGATGCGATAAATGACGCGCTCCGGGCGCGCACCCTCGCGTTCGCTGCCGACGGGTTCGAGGAAACCGGCCTTGACCATGTTCTGGACCACCGTGTAGAGCGAACCCCACTTGATGTCCATGTCCTGGTCTTTGCCGCGCTCGCGCAGCTTCGAGGCGATCTCGTAGCGGTGCATCGGCCGTTCGATGATCACCGAGAGGATCGCGAGCGCCAGCAGGTTGTTCACCTTGCGCTTCGTGGCCATGACACCTCCTTACTCGTCTACGAATATACGTAAGCGAGTATTCGCGCACAAGTATCGTTCGGATCCGGGATTCCGAAAGGGGAGTTCAGCCGACGCCGGCGGGTTCCACCTCGTCCAGGTGTTCCTCCAATAGCTTTGCGGCGACGCTCATCAGGGCCTGGTCGAGGAGGGCGCGGTCGGCGGGGTCGCGATCGTCGCCGGTGTCGAGGCGTGCGCCGAGCCAGCGCCGCCATGCCGCCGTCACCCGATCGACTTCGGCCGAGCCGGTTTCGGTCAGATACAGGGCACCGTCGTCGGCGTCGACGTAACCCGCGCCGATGACCTTCCGGAAGACCGGCTCGATCACCTCGACCGGCACCCGGTGGGCGCGCGCGATGATCCCGAGGGTGGCCACGCCGCGAATCCTGTTGTGCAGGTAGACCTGTCCCACCGCCCATGCTTGGCCGCGGCTGAGCGGGCTGCGCGCGTCGGCCAGAATCGCCGGGAAGACGGGCCCTTCCGCGCGCGCCTTGCGCATTGTCACCGCGACGGCACGCTCCAGCAGACCCACCCGATCACTGTTGTCGGGCACCGAAAAGCCCTCGCCCACATCGGAAGCGCCCGCGCGTGCGCTGTCACGCAACGGCACCTCCTTCAGGAACCAGGCCACCACGAACCCGGCCAGCGCGACCGGTACCACCCAGCGGAACACGTGGTCGATAGTCATGGCGTACGCGTCGATGATCGGCGCGGACTGCGCCGGCGGCAACGCGCGCAACGCCTCCGGATTCGCGACGATCAGCAGCAGCATGCTGTTGGCCAGACCGGACAGCATCGAGCCCGCGATGAAGATCAGCGCGCTGAGCTGGAAGATCAGTTTGCGTCCGAACAGATCGCCGAGCTTGCCCGCCAACGCGGTGGCCACCGCCTCGGCGAGCAGATATGAGGTGACCACCCAGGCCATGTGCCCGGCGCCGCCGAGATCGGCGACGATGGTGGGCAGGGCGGTGGAGACGATGGTCTGATCCAGTGCGGCCATCAGCATGCCGAGCACGATCGTGGCGAAGATGACGTTGGTCCGCCCGCTGCCGATCGGCTCCCTGCTGGATTCCTCGGCAACAGCAACTGCACCGGCCATCGTGCCAGTATGGTCCGACGTTCTCCAGGTGGCGGTCCAGCGACACGGCAGCGAACGCCGCGCGAGCGCCCACCGCCGTTCGCTGCGCGGCGGCCCGGTCCGCACGGCTCGGCGGCCATTCGGCGCGCTGGGTTTCTCCGCGGCTCGATGTTCGACGGTCCGGTCCGCACGGCGCGACGGATGTCACCGCGGCGCTCGATAGTTGGTAGCGGTTACTCGGCGCGAACGGCGTATTCGCCGAGCCCCGGTTCCAGCGAGTCGAAGGCCACCCCGATGTACTCGGTCAGCGCCGCGGCGATCTCGTCGTTCGATTCGCCCGCGAGCGTGCGGCGCATGGTCTCCTCGAACAGCACCCGGTGCACGCCGCCGAGCTGGGCGGCGGCCACCCGCGGCGCGATATCGTCCTGCGCCGCACCGGTTTCCGCGGCGAGCGTGCGCGCGAGCGCGGCCTCCCTTTCCTCGTGGAACTCGCGCAGGCGGGCGAGCAGCGCGGGGCTCTCGGCGATCATCCTGGCGAACTCGAGACCGGAGAAGCCGACCACCGGATCCTGCTCGGCGGCCGCCGTGAGATAGGCGTGCCGCAGTGCGGCCAGCGCGGACCGGCCCGGTTCCCGCTCGCGCACGGTGCGAGCGAGCTGGTCGACGAAGACCTCGCCGAGATCGAGGGCGAGGTCTTCCTTGCGCGGGAAGTAGTTGGTCACCGTCATCTTGGCGACGTCGGCCGCGGCCGCGACGTCGGCGATCGTCACCTTGTCGAATCCGCGCTCCAGGAACAGCAGCGTCGCCTGGTGGGAGATGTTCTCGCGCGTCTGCTGCTTCTTGCGGGCACGAAGTCCCTGTTCGGTCATGTCGGGAGCGTATCCGATCCCGTCATAAATTTGTAGTTGACATATTTTTAGGTCTGATCTAAGTTTGTCTTCGCCGCCGGAGACGACGGCACGAACCGAGAAGGAGAACCCCTGCGCATGACCCACGGCCCCCAGACCGCAGCCCCGATCCGCATCAGCCAGACCGACCGACAGGGAGCAGCCACCGTGGCCGACATCGACACCGCGCACCTCGAGACAGCGATCCGCCGACACCTCGGCGCCGCGCCGATCCGCACCGGCAAGCCGCCGATCACCGGATCGCACAACCTCTTCCACGGCGGACCCGCCCGCCACGACCGCGGTGTCCAGCGCACGCAGACCCATCGGGGCAAGCCGCGCCGCCCGCTGCGCATCCCGGGTCGCTGAGCGAAACCCGCCCGGCACACCCCCGCGGCGGGCCGCACGCCAACCGCCGCCACGGTCCGGCACTTCCGAACCGCCGCCGATACCGGACCGCCTCCTCGCTCGACCGAAAGGACCACCCGTGCCTCGCTCCACCGCCGCCACCCTCACCGAAGACCCGATGCGGGACTACCTGCACAACATCGGCCGCACGCCGCTGCTCACCTCCGGCGAGGAGGTCGCCCTCGCCGTCCGCATCGAGGCGGGCGTGCTCGCGCAACAGCGTCTCGACGAAAGCGCCGACGCCGGAATCGAACTCACCCCCGCCGAGCGGCGCGAGCTGCGCCGCGCCGCCGCCGACGGGCTCTGCGCCAAGGACCACATGATCCGGGCGAACCTGCGCCTTGTGGTCTCGATCGCCAAGCGCTATCCGACGCCGACCGGGGTGTCCCTGCTGGACTTGGTGCAGGAGGGCACTTTCGGACTGATCCGCGCGGTGGAGAAGTTCGATCACCGGCTCGGGCTGAAGCTGTCCACGTACGCCACCTGGTGGATCCGCCAGTCCATCGGCCGCGCCCTCGCCGATCAGGGCCGCACCATTCGCATTCCGGTGCACGTGGTCGAGGTGCTCAACCAGATCAACCGCACCCGGCGCACGCTCGCCCAGAACCTGGGCCGCGAAGCCACCGCGGCGGAGGTGGCCGCGGAGCTGGACATGCCGGTGGCCCAGGTCGAGGAGGTGCTGCGGCACGGGCGCGAGCCGATTTCGCTGCACACCCCGGTCGGCGACGGGGAGACCGAGTTCGGCGGGCTGATCCCAGACGACGCCCCCGACCCGGCCGACGTCGTCGCGGCGAACATGCTGCGCGGCAAGCTGGACACGGTGCTCGCCACGCTCACCGACCGGGAACGCGAGGTGATCCTGCTTCGCTTCGGCTTGGACCGCGGCGAGGGGCGCACGCTGGAGCAGGTCGGCACCGCGCTCGGCGTGTCCCGCGAGCGGGTTCGTCAGCTCGAGGCGAAGGCGATGGGCAAGCTGCGCCAGCCGACGCGCGCGCGGCGTCTGGAAGGCTTGCTCGCGTGACGCGGTGATCGAGTTCCGGTGGCGGTCAGGGAGTTTCGATCAATGCGAGCGCCACCGGAACCAACAACTCCACCAGCGCCGACACCGGCGGCCGCGGATCGCAGAGCAGCCACTCGTGGGTGAGTCCATTGATCGCGCCGATCAGGGCGCTCGCCGCGAGACCGGGACCGCCGCGAACGTGGCCGCCGGGCGCGACGCGTGGCACCACGGCCGTTTCGAGCACGGTCGCCCAGGCGTGCCTGCGTTCGCGACGGTGCCGCTCCATCCGATCGCTGACCCCGACCACCTCGATGAAGGCCACCTTGGCGCGGTACGGATCGGCGCCGAGCGAACCGAGGTAGGCGGTGAGCACGGCGGTCATCGCGGCGCTCGGCTCCAGCCGCGGGTCGAGGGTGGCGAGTGCGTTGCCCACGGCGGCGACCGCGTCGTCCTGGATGCGGTCGTAGGCCGCGGCGAGGACGTCTTCCCTGGTCTCGAACTCCTCGTAGAACTGCCGCTTGGAGAGTCCGGCGGCGGCGCACACGTCGGCGAGCGAGCACTCCGTGTACCCGCGTTCGGCGAAGAGGCGCGTCGCCGCCTCCAGGAACCGCAGCCGCCGTTCCGCCTTGCGATCGGCGACGGCGCGCCCGCCGTATTGCCTCCCCACCGTGGTTGTCACGTATTCACCGTAGCGAACCCACAGCCGGGGTAACGTCACCGAATCCCGGCGCGGCGATGCCGGTGCGACTGTCTGGGCCGATATTCTCCCCACCGGGTGCGCGCGCTTCCTTCCCTCCGAACTTACTCCAGAGTAAGGTTGGCCCATGGCGTGGAAACCTACCGAACTCCCGGACCAGACCGGGCGCACTTTTGTCATCACCGGCGCGAACGGCGGCCTCGGCGCGGAGACCACCAAGGTGCTGGCCGCCAAGGGCGCGACCGTCGTGATGGCCTGCCGCAATGCCGCGAAAGCCGAGGAGGTGGCCGCCGCGATCCCCGGTGACGTGCGGGTCGCCAAGCTCGATCTCGCCGACCTGTCCTCGGTGCGCGCGTTCGCCAAGCAATCCGGCGAGATCGACGTGCTCGTCAACAACGCGGGTCTGATGAACATCCCGTTCTCCCGGACCGCGGACGGCTTCGAGACCCAGTTCGGCGTCAACCATCTCGGTCACTTCGCGCTCACCGGGCTGCTGCTCGACCGCATCCGGGATCGGGTGGTCACGCTCGCGAGCATCGCGCACAAGCAGACACCGAAGCTCTGGATCGACGACCTCAACTACGAGAACCGCCGCTACCAGCGCAATCTCGCCTACGCGCAGGCCAAACTGTCGAACCTGATGTTCGCGCGCGAGTTGCAGCGGCGTCTCGCCGAGTCCGGCTCGAAGAAGCGCTCGTACGCGGTGCACCCGGGTGTCTCGGCCACCGACCTGTTCGCCAGGACGGAGACCCCGCTCGACAAGGTCAGCAAGCCGTTCATCCGCCTGATCGGACACTCGCCGGCCAAGGCCGCGCACTCGACGCTGTTCGCCGCCGGGATGCCCGACCCCGATCCGGACGTTTACTGGGGTCCGACCAGGTTGTTCGGCAGCCAAGGACCGGTCCAGCCCTCGTCCTCGACCAGGCTGTCGAAGAACCCCGAATTGCAGCGACGACTGTGGGAAGAATCCGAGCGGATGACCGGGGTCACGTACGAGTTCTGAGGCGTCCGAGGCGGGGAGGGCTGCTCCTACGCACCCTGTAGTAGACGGGTACCGTAGTAGGCGTGTCCGCTTCTCCCCGCCGCTCGGCACACAATCGTCCAGCGCTGATCGTGCTGGTGATCGTCGCCGCCCTAGCCTGCCTGGCGCTCGGCTGGTGGCAGTGGGAGCGATTCGAGTCGTCCAGCGGAACCGGCCAGAACCTCGGGTACGCGTTGCAGTGGCCGTTGTTCGCGGGTTTCGCGGTGTTCGCCTACTTCCGGTTCGTGCGGTTGGAGACCGAGGCCGAGGAGCAGCACACCCCGAGCGCCGCCCCGCAGCGGACCGAGACCGTACGGAAGGCCGCGCCGCGTGAGATTCCGGCGGGCATCCTGCCGGAGCGCCCGAAGGCCGCGCGCGACGACGACCCGGTGCTCGCCGAATACAACAAATACCTGGCGGCACTGAACTCCAAGGAGCTCGGCGACCAGGTTCGCCAGGCGGGCCTTGACCCCCGCAACACCGAGAGGAGCGCCGGTTGAGCGCCAGCGAGAACGAGACCACCGTCGCCACCGAGCCCAAGGCCGCTCCCGCGCAGGCGGCGAACACCGCCAAGATCGCCTCGGCGCTGCTGCGCTACCGGGTGCTCGCCTGGACCACCGGCCTGTGGCTGCTCCTGCTCACCGGCGAGATGATCGCCAAGTACGGCTTCGACGCCAACCCGCCGAGCTGGATCGCGGTCGTCCACGGCTGGGTGTACTTCATCTACCTGATCGCCACCGCCGACCTCGCGGTCAAGGTGCGCTGGCCACTCGGCCGCACCATCGGCACCCTCATCGCGGGCACCGTCCCCCTGCTGTCGTTCTTCGTCGAACACACCAACGCCAAGCAGGTCAAGACCGACTTCGGCGTCTGATCGCGGCGGCCCGCGTGGGGCGTTGGCCTTCTAGCCTGATCGGATGATCGACGATGCTTCCGGCGAACCGGTCGTCCGGATGGGCGGCCCCGACCGATCGGTACACGTGCTGTTCGCCGAGCCGACAAGGCCGTTCGGCGCCGGCGACCCGCTACTCGACTTCCGGGTGCAGGCGCGCGGGCCGCGGGCCGCGGGTGAGTATCGAGACTTCGGTACGGACTCTCCGCGGCGACGGCCTCGGCGCCTTCCTCGCCTCGTTGGCGGAGGATTTCCGCGGCTGGGACGGGGCACGCACTTGGCGCTCCCTGGAGCGGGACCTGACGCTTTCGGCGGAACATCATCCCGGTGGCTACGTCCGTCTGGCGTGGGGTATCCACGACCGCTCCCAGCAGGGGGAATGGCACTTCGAGGCCACTACCGTCCACGAGGCAGGTGAGCAGATGCGGAAGCTCGCCGCCGAGATCGACGCCTTCCTCGGGGGTTAGGTCAGCCCTCGGCGAGGGCGGCCAATGCGGGCAGCAACCGGCGTAGTGCCCGGCCGCGGTGCGAGGCGGCGTCCTTCTCCGCGGGTGTGAGCTGGGCGGCCGAGACCGTACCACCGTCCGGAACGAACAACGGGTCGTAGCCGAAACCGCCCTCTCCCACCGGCTTCCGCGCGATCGTGCCCGGCCATTCGCCGCGCACCACGAGTTCCGTCCCGCCGGGCACCACCAGGGCGCAGGTCGAGACGAAGCGCCCGCCGCGCCGCTCGTCGGGGACGTCGGTCAGCTGAGCGAGCAGCAGCGCGTTGTTGGCGGCGTCGTCGCCGTGCCTGCCCGCCCAGCGGGCCGAGAGCACGCCGGGCATGCCGTTGAGCGCGTCCACCTCGATACCGGAATCGTCTGCGACACAGGGCAATCCGGTGGCGGCGGCCCCGTCACGGGCCTTGGCCAGCGCGTTCTCCTCGAAGGTCGCGCCGGTCTCGGGCGCCTCGTCGTACGCGAGCACGTCGTCCAAGCCGACGATCTCCACCCCGGCGACGCCCGCCTCGTCCAGAATGCGGCGCAGTTCCTTCAGCTTCTTGGCATTGCGGCTGGCGACCAGAACGCGGCGACTCATCACTTCTTCTTCGACGTCTCGACCGGCTCCGGCAGCACGCCCGGGTACGGCAGCGCTAGCGCCTCCTTCTGCACCGTGAACAGCTGCTCGCAGCCGGCCAGCGCCGCGTCGAGGAGCTTGTCCAGGGTGGAGCGCGGGAAGGTGGCGCCCTCGCCGGTGCCCTGGATCTCCACCAGGGTTCCGGTGTCGGTGGCGACCACGTTCATGTCGACCTCGGCGCGCGAATCCTCTTCGTAGGGCAGGTCCAGCCGCACCCGTCCGTCGACGACGCCGACGCTCACCGCGGCGATCGCGCACGAGATGGGCTGCGGATCGGCGAGCCCACCGGAGGCGCCGAGCCAGGTCACCGCGTCGGCGAGGGCCACGTACGCGCCGGTGATGGCCGCGGTCCGGGTGCCGCCGTCGGCCTGGAGCACGTCGCAGTCGATGGCGATGGTGTTCTCACCGATGGCCGCCAGGTCGATGCAGGCGCGTAGCGAGCGGCCGATCAGCCTGCTGATCTCCTGGGTGCGCCCACCGACCTTGCCCTTGACGGACTCCCGGCCGGAGCGGGTGTGCGTGGCCGCGGGCAGCATCGCGTATTCGGCGGTGAGCCAGCCGAGTCCGGAATCGCGCCGCCACGGCGGCACGCTCTCGGTGACGCTCGCCGTGCACATCACCCGCGTCTGACCGAACTCCACCAGCACCGAACCGGCTGGATGCGTGGTGAATCCACGGGTGATCCGTACCTCGCGGAGTTCATCGTCCGCCCTGCCATCGGCTCGTCTCGACACGGGGCCAGCCTAGTGGACGACCACGACGCGTTCCGACCGCAACCCCGGCGGCCCTCAGATGTCGAAGGTCTCCCCCGGCGCGACCGCGTGCACCGGGCCGGTGAACTCGGCCTTGGCCTCCGCGATGACGTCCTCGCGCGAGGTCCACGGCGGAATATGGGTCAGCAGCAGTTCCTTCACGCCGGCGCGGGCCGCGATCTGACCCGCCTCGGTGCCCGAAAGGTGGATGCCGGGCGGACGATTCGCCGGATCGTGGGTCCAGGAAGCCTCCGACATCAAGACGTCGGCGCCCTGCGCGAGCTCCTGCACGGCGTCGCACATCGCGGTGTCGCCGGTGTAGACGAAGGTGCGGCCCGCCTTGGTGGTGATGCGCAGACCGTAGGACTCCGGCGGGTGGTACATCCGCCGCGCGACAACAGTGTGTCCGGGACCGAACTCCACCAGGTCGTTCTCGGCCCACGGCCGCATGTCGATCACGTCGGACCAGTCGTCGCATTCGCCGCCGACCTCGGCCGAGGCGTTACCGATGCGCAGCGCGGCGTCGGAGGGTCCGCGCACGATGGCCCGGCCGACCGGCGGGGTCGGGTGGTAGCGCCGCCACACCAGCAGACCGGGCAGGTCGAGGCAGTGGTCCGCGTGCAGGTGGGTCAGGAAGACGTCGACCTCGCCGGGATCGGCGTAGCGCTGCAACGCGCCGAGCACACCTGGGCCGAAATCGATGACGGTCGGATTCATATCCGGGCCGGTCAGCAGGTATCCCGACGCTGGGGAGTCCGGGCCGGACACACTGCCCGAGCACCCGAGGACGGTAAGGCGCATGCCCTCATGCTGCCACGACGAATTCTCGGTCACGAAATGGTCCCCCAAAATCTCCGACGGGCTGCGCTCTCACCGTGGTGTGCCAAGGATCCCCGCTCGATCCTTCCTACGGCGTCGACGTCCATTGTCAGAGCGTACCCAGCCGTGGGGCCGCTCACGCAGCACCCGCGAAATCACGGATCCGCCAAAAGATTCCGCGCGGTCTCAGGCGACCGACGGCGACACGGCACGCCGTTGGCGCGGCGCGAGCAACCACGCCGCGACGACACCGCCGATCGCGCCGAAAAGGTGTCCCTGCCAAGAGATTCCGTCCTGGCCGGGCAGCACGCCCCAGAGCAGCGAGCCGTACAGCACCAAGACGACGAGCCCGAGCACGATCTGCCCGACGCTGCGGGTGAACCACCCGCGCAGAATGAGGAAGGTCAGCCACCCGAAGACCAGCGAGGAGGCTCCGATGTGCACGGTGCCGTCGGCGCCGGTGAGCCAGGTGCCCAGCCCGGCGACCACCCAGATGACCGCGGTCGCCGCGAGCCCGCGGCTGATCCCCGCCGCCAGGACCAGGAAACCGAGGACGAGCACCGGCACGGTGTTGCCCATCAGGTGGTCCCAGCCGCCGTGCAGCACCGGCGCCCAGAGAACGCCCCACAGCCCGTCCGCCTCGCGCGGTTCGATGCCGGCGCGGTCGAGTTCCCGGCTGTCGACGGCGTCGAAGCCCTCGATGGCGTACAGCAGCAGCACGAACCCGGCGATCAGCACGCCTGCCCGCAACCAGAGTTGCCGCAATGCGGCGAAGTCACCCGCCCGCCGCGCCGGTTGCGGTCGCGTCGGCGCCGCACCGGGCGTCACCGTGCCGGGATTGCCCAGCCGCGCCCGAAAGGCGGCGATGCGATCCGGGTCGAACGAGGGCCCGAGTCCGCCGGTCATGGCAACCTCCTGATCGATGCCACAGCTCGTTCTTCGAGCGTACCGACGCCGAGCCGCCGACCCGTGTCGCTCAAGCCCAGAGCTGGCCTTCCAGCCGCTCCTCCGCTTCTTCCAGCGTGCCGTCGTAGGCGCCGGTCGACAGGTACTTCCAGCCGCCGTCGGCCACCACGAACGCGATGTCGGCGCGCGTTCCCGCCTTGACAGCCTTGCGCGCGACGCCGAGCGCGGCGTGCAGGATGGCGCCGGTCGAGATGCCCGCGAAAATGCCCTCCTCGAGCACCAGTTCGCGGGTGCGTTTGACCGCGTCGAACGGGCCGACCGAGAAGCGGCTGGTCAGCACGGACTCGTCGTACAGCTCGGGGATGAAGCCTTCATCGATGTTGCGCAGGCCGTAGACGAGTTCGCCGTATCGCGGTTCGGCAGCGACGATTTCGATGTTCGGGACCTTCTCCCGCAGGAAACGCCCGGTACCCATCAGGGTGCCCGTGGTGCCGAGCCCCGCGACGAAGTGCGTGATCTCGGGCAGGTCCGCGAGCAGCTCCGGTCCGGTCGTCTCGTAGTGGGCGAGCGCGTTCGCGGGATTGCCGTATTGGTAGAGCATCACCCAGTCCGGGTTGGCCGCGGCGATCTCCTTCGCCTTGGCCACCGCCTGGTTGGAGCCGCCCGCCGCGGGCGAATCGATGATCTCCGCACCGAACATGGTGAGCAGCTGACGCCGCTCCACCGAGGTGTTCTCCGGCATCACGCACACCAGCCGGTAACCCTTGAGCTTGGCCGCCATGGCCAGCGAGATGCCGGTGTTGCCGCTGGTGGGCTCGAGGATGGTGCAGCCGGGCCGCAGCAGACCGTCGGCCTCGGCCTGCTCGATCATGCGCAGGGCGGGGCGGTCCTTGATCGATCCGGTGGGGTTGCGATCCTCCAGCTTGGCCCACAGCCGCACGTGGTTCTCGCCGTCCCACTGCGGGGACAGCGTGCGCAGGCCGACCAGCGGGGTGTTACCGAGGGTCGCGATCAGCGATTCGTAGCGGGCCACGGACTCAGCTGATCCGGTCGACGTGCGTCCGCGCGCCACCGGCGACGGCGGGCAGGATGGTGACGCTCGCGCCCTCGGGCACCTCGGCGGCCAGACCACCGACGAAGCGGACGTCCTCGTCATCGATGTAGATGTTGACGAAGCGGTTCAGCTTGCCGTCCTTCAGCAGGCGCTCGGCAAGGCCGGGGTGGTTGGCGTCGAGGTTGTCGATCAGCGCGGACAGCGTCTCGCCCTCGGCCTGCACGCGCTTCTGGTCGTTGGTGAGACCGCGCATGATGGTCGGGATGGACACGGTTACCGACATGGGTACTCCTCGGTTTTCGTCAGGGCTCGGGGTCAGGCGGTCTCGTAGGCGGCGACGATCCGCACCGGTTCCTCGGTGACCTCGCCGTCCAGGATCCGGTAGCTGCGCAGCTCGTGCTGTTCGGGGTCGCGGGTCGAGACCAGCACGTAGTGCGCGTTGGGCTCGGACGCGTAGGAGATGTCCGTGCGGCTTGGGTAGGCCTCGGTGGCGGTGTGCGAGTGGTAGATCACCACCGGCTCCTCGTCGGCCGCGTCCATCTCGCGCCACACCTTCAGCTGTTCGCCGGAGTCGAAGCGGTAGAAGGTCGGCGAGCGCTCGGCGTTGACCATCGCGATGAATCGCTCCGGGCGATCGGACCCCTCCGGGCCCGCGATGACCCCGCAGGCCTCGTCGGGGTGGTCGGCGCGGGCGTGCGCCACCATCGCCTCCACGAGGTCGGCTCTGATCACCAGCACTAGTCGA
Source organism: Nocardia amikacinitolerans NBRC 108937 (assembly GCF_001612615.1). Taxonomy (GTDB): domain Bacteria; phylum Actinomycetota; class Actinomycetes; order Mycobacteriales; family Mycobacteriaceae; genus Nocardia; species Nocardia amikacinitolerans. The sequence continues at coordinate 58,128 of NZ_BDAU01000041.1, forward strand.
ACCCTTCCGCATATCTTCGCCGACCGGTCACAGCCGACAACGAGCCAGAATATTCGCCTATTCCCGGCGCCTCGTTCCCCGGTCCTCGTTTCCCCCGTTCGTCGGCACACAGGTTCTGCTCACCGGTACGGCGTGTCGCGCGGCGCGTCTGTGCGAAAGGTGTGTGGCGTCAGTCGAGGAAGAGGTCGGTGTAGGTGGGGATGTGGGCGACGGGGGTGGCCGTGAGGATGGCGTTCACGATGGCGCGTTCGACACAGAGGGCGGCGGCGGTGCAGAGGGCGTCGAGGAGTAGCAGGTCGTCTGGGAAGGCGGGCGGGAGCGGGACGGGCGCGATCCGAGCGGTGCCGGTGGACACGGCGAACAAGGTGTCGCCGTCGAGGGGAGAGTGCGCGGGCCGGATGGCGCGGGCGAGACCGTCGTGCGCGGTGGTGGCCATCCGGCGGCATCCGGCCGGTTCCAGCGGCGCGTCGGTGGCGACGACGCCGATCGTGGTGTTGAGGACGGTGCCTTTCACCGGCAACGCGTTCGCGCTTGCCAGCTTTTCCGGACTCGCCGGACGCAAGCCGAACCGCTCGGGTCCATCGGTGCCTACTCCCCAGGGCAGACCGGTGCGCGGATCGAACACCGAACCGACCGGGTTGGCGACCACCAACGCGGCGACGGTGACACCCGCGGCCGGACCGTCGTCGAGCACGAGACTCGCGCTGCCGATGCCGCCCTTGATCGATCCGGCGCGCGCACCGACACCCGCGCCGACCGAGCCGCGCTCGAAATCGGCGGATGCCGCGGCGGCAGCCCGGTAGCCGAAATCGGCGGTCGGGCGCGCGTACCAGTCGCCGACCGGGAGGTCGAAGATCACCGCGCCCGGCACGATCGGCACCACCCGGTCGGCGTCCTCGGGGTCCATCGGAATGCCTTCGCCCTGCTCCTCGAGCCAGCGCATGACGCCGTCGGCGGCCGCGAGACCGTAGGCGCTGCCGCCGGTGAGCAGGATCGCGTGGACTTGGCGGACGGTGTTGGACGGGTCGAGCAGATCGGTCTCGCGGGTGCCGGGTCCGCCGCCGCGCACGTCGACCGTGGCGACCGCGCCGCCCGGTGCGCGAATCACCGTGCAGCCGGTGGCCGCGCCCGAACCGAGGGTGGCGTCGGGGTCGAGGGCGTGATGGTGGCCGACGAGGAGCCCTGCGACGTCGGTGAGCGAATCGCGTGGGCCCGGCGCTGCGTTCATGGTCAGGGAGCCAGGGCTTGGAGCAACGTGTCCTGCATCCAGGTCAACCAGTGGTAGACGTCCAAATGCGGGCCACGCGGATCATCGGGATCCAGATGGTCGGGCGTGTCGGCCTCGATCCCAAGCACGGTGCCCAGCGCGAGCCGGACGTCGGTGAGCGCGGTGAGCCACGCGTCGGCCTGTTCCGGGGTGAGCACGATCTTGCCGCCGTCCGGCGGGACGGTGTCGAGCACCACCGCGCCCGCGGCGAGCTTGCTGTCGATGATCTCCGGCTCGTGCAGGCCGCGCAGGGCACTGTTCAAGTCGGCGCGCTCGGCGTCGGGGGACCCCGGCTCGGCGCGGTGGAAGTCCGGCAGCAGCCGCAACAACCGCGGGTCGTCCGGCGGGGCCGTGTTGCCCGTGCGCAGGCCGGTGAGCGCGGCGAGTTCGTCCTCGGGCGCGGACTGCGATCGCTCGGAAAGCAGCCCGGACACCGCGCCGACCAGGGAGCGCAGGACTCCGGCCTCTCTCGCGTCCATCTCGGTCCGCAATTTGAGGCCGCTCAACGAGTTCTTGCGGCTCCACTTACGCACCGCGCCTGCTCCGTTCACGCACGAGCGCCAGGGTAGTCGTACCGATCAGTCGTCCCGCTGCATGGTCGCCCACAGGCCTGCCGCGTGCAGTCGACGGACGTCTTGCTCCATTTTGTCGCGCGATCCGGACGACACCACAGCCTTTCCTTCGTTGTGCACCTGCAGCATCAATTCGGTCGCCTTGGCTTTGCTGTACCCGAAGAGCTTCTGGAATATGTAGGTGACGTAGTGCATCAAGTTGACCGGGTCATCCCACACCACGGTCACCCACGGACGGTCCTCCGCCTCCAGGATCTCGGTGTACTCGACCGCTTCCGGAGTCGCCTGTGCCGCCGACAGTGTCGAGTTCGTTTCGCACAAGCTCATAACGTCCAGGGTACGACTCGACTCCGGAGATACAACACCCGCGCACCGCCCGCCCCGCGCGTTCCGCTGGCTACAGTGGCCGGTGTGGACCACCGCGACGCCGTCGCCAGCACCGCACTGCTGACCGACCAGTACGAACTCACCATGCTGGCCGCCGCGCTCGCCGACGGCTCCGCGCATCGCACCTGCACCTTCGAAGTATTCGCCAGGCGCTTGCCACACGGCCGCCGCTACGGCGTCGTCGCCGGAACCGGACGTTTGCTCGACGCGCTCGCGGACTTCCGGTTCGGCGAATCCGAGCTGGCGACCGTCGCCGAATTCCTGGACGAGCGGACGCTGAACTGGCTGCGCGACTACCGGTTCACCGGCGACATCGACGGCTACGCCGAGGGCGAATTGTATTTCCCGGGTTCGCCGATCCTTTCGGTGCGCGGCAGCTTCGGCGAGTGCGTCCTGCTGGAGACGCTGGTCCTGTCGATCCTCAACCACGACAGCGCGATCGCCTCCGCCGCGGCGCGCATGGTGAGCGCCGCGGCGGGACGCAGGATGATCGAGATGGGTTCGCGGCGCACCCACGAACTGGCCGCGCCCTCGGCGTCCAGGGCCGCCTATCTCGCGGGCTTCGACGCCACGTCCAACCTGGAGGCGGTGCGCCGCTACGGACTGCCTGGCGCGGGCACCAGCGCGCACGCCTTCACCCTGCTGCACAGCGGCGCCGACGGCGCGCACGAGGCCGCCGCCTTCCGCAGCCAGGTCCAGACGCTCGGCGTCGGCACCACCCTGCTGGTCGACACATTCGACATCACCGATGGCGTGGCCGCCGCGATCGAGGTCGCGGGCACCGAACTCGGCGGTGTGCGTATCGATTCCGGCGATCTCGGCGTGCTGGCCAGGCAGGTGCGCGATCAGCTCGACCGGCTCGGCGCGAAGAAGACCCGCATCATCGTCTCGGGTGATCTGGACGAGAACGCGATCGCCGCGCTGCGCGCCGAACCCGTCGACGTCTACGGCGTCGGTACCGCGCTCGTCACCGGTTCGGGCGCGCCGACAGCGGGCATGGTCTACAAGCTGGTCGAGGTGGACGGGTTGCCGGTCGCCAAGCGCAGCAGCCACAAGGAGTCGCGCGGCGGCACCAAGAAAGCCGTTCGGCTGGCGCGCGATACCGGCACCATCGTCGAGGAGATCGTCTACCCGGCGACCGGCCCCGCGCCCGAGACCGGCGAGTTCGAGGCGCGACAGCTGCTGGTCCCGCTGGTCCGTGACGGCAAGGTCGTCGACGGACTACCGACCTTGGCCGAGAGTCGCGCGCTGGTGTCGAGCGGTCTGATCAGCCTGCCGTGGGAAGGGTTGAAGCTCTCCGATGGCGAGCCCGCCATTCCGACGACATTCCTGAGCTGAGGTAACCGACCCGAGGTGACCTTCACCGTGTCAGGCGCGGTGGTGGTCACCTTGGGTCGTCGGCGCGTCGGTTGCCGACCGCGGCGAGCAGCAGCACGATCAGTGCCGCGATCACGGCGACCAGGATTCCGCCTGCCGCGAGGACGACCCATTCGACGCCGCTCGGCCAGTCACCGTTCATGGCAAGCGAGGCGGCGGTGTAGCCAGCGCCGGACCCGACGGCGATCCCGGCGCACCTCTTCGCTACATGGCTCATGATTCCTCCAGTACGAACCGAATTCGCCGCGTGAGACGAGGCGGCAAGAGGTAATCACCGGCGGGGTAGTCTTCGTTTACATCACGCGAAAGGTGTCATGAGATGAACCGGGCGTTGATCATCGTCGACGTGCAGAACGACTTCTGCGAAGGCGGTTCGCTGGCCGTCGAAGGAGGCGCCGCGGTCGCCGAACGCATCAGCGACCACGCGGCCACCGGCGAGTACGCCGCGGTCGTCGCGACCCGCGACTATCACGTCGACCCGGGCGCGCACTTCTCCGCCGACCCGGACTACGTGGACAGCTGGCCCCCGCACTGCCGCGCGGGCACCCCCGGCGCCGAGTTCCACCCGAAGCTGGACACCGCACCGATCCAGGCCGTCTTCTCGAAGGGCGAATACTCCGCCGCCTATTCGGGTTTCGAGGGCGCGACCGCCGAAGGCGTCATCCTCGCCGAGTGGCTGCGCGAACACGACATCGACACCGTCGACGTGGTCGGCATCGCCACCGATCACTGCGTGCGCGCCACCGCGTTGGACGCCAGGTCGGCCGGATTCGAGACGCGCGTGCTGCTGGATCTGACCGCGGGGGTGGCGCGGGCGACGACCGACAAGGCCATCGACGAGATGCGGACCGCGGGCATCGACGTCGCGGGGGAACTGCCCGTCCGCTAGGCCCTGGCACGAAGTGCGGTCAGGCGGCGACGACAATGCGGCCGGGCGGCGACTGAGCCGCGCAGGCGCCGGACGGCAATTCGAGGCAGGGCCTGGGCGGCGAGCCGGACCGGCACGTGACTGCACTCGTCCCGGCGCCGTGCCCGCGCAACCGCCGCGTAGCCCAGCCTTACGGACAGCGATCGCGCCCGCTCGGCGATCGACCGCTCGTCCCGGCGCGGCCGGACCTCGCAGTGCCCTCTAGGGTCCACCCCCGTGGATTACCGATTTCCGGCGAGCGCCCGCGCCGCCGTCGCCCGAGCGCTCGCCGACGCCGACGACATCGCTCGCGCCGCGGACATCGTCTTCTGGTCCAACCCCGCGACCGAGGAACTGCGCGCCGACCCGGTCCGTCGCCGCACCGCGCTGCCGCCCGCCTTCGCCAACCTGATGGTGCTCGCCGCGCTGGACGAGCACGTCGACGCGGGTGGCTTCGGCCGCTATCTCGCGCGGCGGGTCGACGAACTCCCCTGGCTGCCCGGCGCGCTGCGGGCCGCGGGTATGCCGGGGCTGGCGGCCGCGGTGGTCGTCGCCGGGTACGAGGCGCTCGCGGAATCGCACGACGACGCCGACCTGGATCGGCTCTGGGACGACGAGTACGCCGTGCTCGACAACCCCGACCAGATCAGGCAGCCGCCGGACAACTCGCGCAAGAACCGTGCGGACGCGCTCTACGACGCCAACGAGCCCGCGGATTTCCAGCAATGCGTGCTGGAGTACGCGCGCGCCAACCTGGACGACTTCGTCCGGCCCGACCGGTGAACCGTGTCGGTGGCGAGCAGTAGGCTGCACGCGTGCCCGAACTGCCCCCAGTCTCCGACCTTTTGGCCACCGCCGTGCACGCGCTCGGCGGCAAGGAGCGCTCCGGGCAGGTGACAATGGCGGCGGCCGTCGACCACGCGATCGACACCAAGGAGCATCTGGCCGTGCAGGCCGGAACCGGCACCGGCAAGTCGCTGGCCTACCTGGTGCCGAGCCTGCGGCATGCGGTGCGCACCGGGCGCACGGTGGTGGTCTCGACCGCGACGATCGCGCTACAGCGCCAGCTGGTGGACCGCGACCTTCCGCGCCTGGCCGAGGCGCTGGCCAAGCCGCTCGGCCGCCCGGCCCGCTTCGCGATTCTCAAGGGCCGCAACAACTATCTGTGTCTCAACAAGATCAACAGCGCCATTCCCGACGAGCCTGCCGAAGCCGAGCTCTTCGACGCGTTCGCCATCTCCCGCCTCGGCCGCGAGGTGCAGCGCCTCAACGACTGGGCGTCCAACACCGAGACCGGCGATCGCGACGAACTCGCGCCTGGCGTCACCGACCGCGCCTGGCGCCAGGTCAGCGTGTCCTCGCGGGAGTGCCTCGGCAAATCGCGCTGCCCGTTCGGCCAGGACTGCTACGCCGAGCGCGCCCGCGCCGAGTCGGCACAGGCCGACGTGGTGGTGACCAACCATGCGCTGCTGGCCATCGATGCCATCAGTGGCATCCAGGTGCTGCCCGAACACGATGTCGTCGTGATCGATGAAGCGCACGAGCTCGTCGACCGGGTCACCGGGGTGGCCACCGCCGAGCTGGCGCCGCCCGCGATCAGCGCCGCCGCCCGCCGCTGCGCCAAACTCATCGACGAACGCGAGCTCGACCGGCTGGAAGGAGCGGCAGAGGCCTGGCACGAGGTCCTCGACGCGTTGCCGCCGGCCCGCTGGGACACGATGCCCGACGGCGTCGCCCAGGTACTCGCCCTGGTGCGCGATGCCGCGTGGAACGCCCGCACCGAACTCGCGCCGCCCGGCAGCAGCACCGCGCAGGGCGATCCCGACACGGCGGCCGCACGCACCCTGGCGCTGGCCGCGATCGACGAGGTGCACGACAGCGCCGTCCGCGCGCTCACCGCGTTCGACGAACCCGATCCGGCATCCCGGCGCGACGTCATCTGGCTGGCGGCCGAGGACGCGCGCGGCGGCGTGCCGCGCAAGACGCTGCGCATGGCGCCGCTGTCGGTGGGCGGGTTGCTGCGCTCGCGGCTGTTCGGCACCGCCACCGTCGTGCTCACCTCGGCCACCCTGCAAATCGGCGGATCGTTCGACGGGCTCGCGGTCACCTGGGGACTGCCCGCGCAGTCCGCGAACCGCCCCGACACCGGGACGGCCAACGGCGCTCAGGCGCCGTCCGACACCGAAACCGTGCGCTGGAGTTCGCTCGACGTCGGTTCCCCCTTCGACCACGCCAAATCGGGCATCCTCTACGTCGCCAAACATCTGCCGCCGCCGGGCCGCGACGGTCTGCCGCCCGCCTATTTGGACGAGATCGAGCGCCTGATCGACGCGGCGGGCGGACGCACCCTCGGCCTCTTCTCCTCCATGCGCGCCGCCCGCGCCGCCACCGACGCGCTGCGCGACCGCTTGAACACACCGGTGCTGTGCCAGGGCGAGGACTCGACGGGCGCGCTGGTCCGCAAGTTCGCCGACGATCCGGAGACCTCGCTGTTCGGCACCCTGTCGCTGTGGCAGGGCGTCGACGTGCCAGGCCCGTCGCTGAGCCTGGTGATCCTGGACCGCATTCCGTTCCCCCGGCCCGACGACCCGCTGCTCGCGGCGCGGCAGCGCGCGGTCGAATCCCGCGGCGGCAACGGCTTTCTCACCGTCGCGGCCAATCACGCGGCACTGTTGCTCGCCCAGGGCACCGGCAGGCTGCTGCGCAGCGTGGACGATCGCGGTGTCGTCGCGATCCTCGACTCTCGTTTGGCCACCGCCCGCTACGGCGGTTACCTGCGTGCGACGCTCCCGCCGTACTGGGAGACCGCCGATCCGGAGGTGGTCGTGAAGGCGTTGAAACGACTCACGGCGAGCAGCGTCTGACCGCGCGCGACCGAACTGTGATACCACTCACAAACATCCATCGTTGATTCCGCGTGGAAGTAAATTGGGCGGTGGTACTTCGGTGAACCCCAATTCCCGCACCGAGGTATCGGCGATCCCCGCGCCAAGCCCTGCACGCGGCGCGGGGATACCGCCAAAAATCTTCCACCGCGCGAAATTCGGGTGTCGCGCTCGCGCACCGTATGAGACGGTTTTTGGATGAAGCCACCCACCGAAACCGACGCACTCGGTGAATTCCTGATCAGCGCAAGATCTTTGGCCGAGTATCGCGCCATCTTCGACCTCGCGGACACCGACCTGCGCGGCCGCCGCATACTCGACTGCCCGGGCGGCGCAGCGAGTTTCACCGCCGAAGCCGCCGCCCTCGGCGCGCACGTCACCGCCACCGACCCCATCTACGCAAAGCCCCCCGCCGAACTGCGCGAGCTCGCCCGCACCGAGACCGAACGCGGAAGCGCTTACGCCGGAGCACATCACGACCGCTACCGCTGGGACTTCTACGGCGACCCGGACCACCTCCGAGCCGTTCGGCTGTCCGCCGCCGGCCGCTTCGGCGCCGATCTCGCCGCCAACCCCGACCGCTACGTCGCCGCCCAGCTGCCGGCACTCCCCTTCGCGGACAACAGCTTCGACCTCACCCTGAGCTCGCACCTGCTGTTCACCTACGCCGACCGCCTCGACGCCGACTTCCACCTCGCCGCCCTACTCGAACTCTCCCGCGTCACCCGCGGCGAGACCCGCCTCTACCCCCTCGTCGACCACACCGGCCGCCACCAAGACGACCTCGTCACCAATCTCCGAAAGGAACTGCACCACAAGGGCATCCCCACCACCCTCCGCCCCACCCGCTACGAATTCCACCACGGTGCAACCAGCATGCTCGTCCTCCACCCGAACCAGAATTGACCCACCAGCGGCCGATTCCGCGCGCTGCGATAACCCTGGGGTCGACCAGCATCCGCGAGATCGCCGATCAGCGGGCGTTGCCGACGGCGGGTTCGTTCGACCTTGCGCGCGCCGGAGGTAGTCGAGCACCAGGCTCGGCAGCAGCCCAACCAGTCCGATCACCGGGCGATGTCCGTCCGGGTTCTTCGGCCCGCACACCGGAAGACGCAGCGGCAGAAGGCACGACGTCGATCACGTCCGCGAAACGGAGAATCCGCACTAGGCGGTGTGACCGGAATTCGATGGAGCCGATCGGATCACCGCAACGTCGAATGAAGTAGCAACCCGCACTCCGAACGGAGCTAGGCCTCCACACAGAAGCCCGCACGGCGGTCGTTATCGGGCTCGCGGAAGACCAAGCGAAGTAAGAACCGCAACTCGCCTAGCCGGAGTCGAACCGCTGGTCGGTGCATAAGAGGAGGATCGCTGTGCGTAAACAGCATTGGAACGAGTCGCGGCCGGATGTCGCGGCAGACGGTCTACCGGGTAGTCCGCGGAACAGGTGGCGGATGTTGCCTACCGCACCGCCGGACCCACTCGAAGCCTATCGGCCGGAGCCTGGCCCGACGGGCCTCCGTGTCGATGCCCAGTACTATCGGACGTGGCCGCTGGCCTTCGCCTACGACTCGACAGGTCCACGAATTCTGGTGAACGGCAACGAAATACCGGATACCAGCTGGGGTGAGACGCACATCCCAGCCCAGCCCGGTAACTATACGGTGGAGGTCCGTACTCGTCGGCCCGCAGCATGGGTGCGGTGGACCCTCAACAAGGTGTGGTGGGAGGACATGGGGCAGGCTGTGGCCGAGGTGCCGGTGTATCCCGGCGCGCAGACGCCCGTCTACTACCGGTCACCCGGTCTCCAGTACTTCCAGGGCGCGATCGGCGCGGAGCCGAAGCGCTGGCCCGCGCTCAACTGGATGCGTTTTAGCTGGGTGATCGTGGTGCTGTTCGCGGCCATGATCGTCGCGGGTGTCGTGGTGTATGTCGGAAGGTGAGGCCCGACGGACACGGGGTGTGAACCACAGCACCCCGTACATCCGCCAGAAGGACGGCTGTCACCAACTACGCGCCACCGGGCGTTGCGCCTCGATCAAATGCTGCAACTGCCGTTGTATCTCCTCGGCGGGGCCGGGCGTCAGCGTGAACTCGTCCATGTCGTGGTTGTGCAGCAGATATCGACCGTCTGCGGGTAGATAGTCCATCCAGTGGAAACCGCGCCCGTCCGTGGTCGGCCTGGAATCGATGGCGCCGCCGCGGAAGACGTTGATCTCCCCGAGCCCCGAACGCGGTCGCTGCACAATCCGCCGAGCCTCCTCGGTGTAGGAGGCAGGGCGCTGCCCATGCGGCGGGCGATTCACCTCGGAGCGACGCGCTGTCACCGGACGGAGCTGTCCCGCAGCACATTTCGGCAGTACTGCGGTGACATGCGCGGCCACACCTTGCGCTGGGCACACCGTCAGCGCGACGTCGCGCCCATAGTTCTGGTTCGGTCCGGGTTGTTGCACCGCCACGGTCGCCGTATCACCGACGATTCCAGCGTGCACCCGGACGACCTGCTCGAAGTCACGCCCGTAGAAACCGTGCACCTCGACCCGAACCTGCGGCTCCAACAGCACATTCAACGCGTCGAACAACTCCCGCCCGGCAAAGCCCGCCATCTCCCGCGCGGTCTGCTTGCGTAGCCGCTCGTAGTCCTCCGCAGCCTCGATGCTCGGATCGTCCACGAGAACGCGCAGCGGATAGGGCAACCGGTCCCGACCGAAAGCCTGCACCGCCAACTCGAACATCAAACCGCTCAATCGCCAACGCTGTTCGCTCATGCCTGCACCTCGCCGACGATCGGTTCCGGCATGCGCGAGGCACGCCGGCACACGAATCCCTCACTTCGTTCGTTCATCCGCCGATCACTCCACCCGGTGGCAGCGCAGGCGGCTGCGAGCCGAGCAATTCGTCGCCATGGTCGTAGATCAAATAGTCGGGCGTCTTGTGCTCATCGTCGTCGTCGCCCTTGCCGCGAGCGGCTGGCGCACCCATGCCGGGCATGCCCGCCCGGCCGGTGCCCGCCGGACGGCTGTTGGCCAACCCGCCCGACGGCCCCGACTGCCCGGGAACATTCCCGCCCGGCACCGACCGACCGGGCGACGGAATCGTCGGCACCCCCGGCCCCGGCGCCCCTGGACCCGGCCCAGAGGGCGTCGGCAGACCCGTATTCGGCAACTTGGTGTCGGGAACCGTCGCGGCGGGCGTAGTGGCGGCCGGCGTGGTCGACGTCGGATCGGTCGGAGTGGTGTTCTGTGGAGTCGTGCTCTGCGGATCGTCCGTCGTCGGATCCTCGGGGTTTTCCGTGTCCGTCGGGTCGTCAGTGCCGGGATCACCCGGTCCAGGTCCCGGCCCCAGACCAGGTCCAGGCCCAGGACCTGGACCGGGAATTACCGGCTCGTCCTTCTTGTCGTCGGTCGTACTGGAGGGTTCGGGGAGGATAGGCGTGTTCTTGTCCACATCCTTCGCGCCCGGCATGTAGTACGTCTTCATGACGTACCGCGCCTGGTTCTCCGCTTCCTCGGCGCGATACGAGGGGCCCTTCACGATGTTTTGAAAGGGTATGGCGTCGATGATCTTGTCGCCGACGGTGAGATTGTCGGGCTTGCCGACCGAGACTCTGGCCTGTTCGAGGTGTCCCTCGATCAGATCCAAGCCGTGGGCGACCATTTGGAAGGTTGCGGCGAGCTGCGTAAAGGTCGTGGCGAATTGGCGGGTGGCCTCGACGGCCTTGGATCCCGACTTGCCGTCCCACTTCTCTTCGATGGATTTCTCGACTGCGGTCTTGAACTCCTCGACCGTGGCACGTGCGTCCCTGCTCAGGTCACGCCAACCGTTCGCCTTGCTGTTTATCTCACTGTGGTTGACACCCTCGAGCGCATTGTAGATTTCCTCATGCGACATGGTGTCGAAAGGGTCGTCGACCTTGATGACGGTGTCCGCGAACCGCGAGTTGTTGTACTCGGCCAGCAATCCCGCCCATTCACTACCGACGATCTGCCGATCCTGGTTCCATTTGGCGTTTTCTTGCTCTTCGCGATTCTTGTCGTCGCGTTCATTTCTGCCCGCATCCAGAACTGAATCGCTGACGATGCCGGTGACCCCGAACGCGTACTTCCAGTCTTCGAAAGAAACCATCACTCACCACTCCTGGCCCTGCTGCGAGAGCTGCTGCGCATTGGCCTGGTCGGTCTCGGACAGCGTCTTCGCCGCCAGCTCGTAGGTCTCTTTCATCAGCGTCAGTACTTCGATGCTTTGCCCTAGCCGCGTCACCGCCGCATCGTCGCCGCCCAGCGCCTTGCTAGAGAACTTGCCTTGCAATGCGTTCGCCGAACTCAAAGTACCGAATCCACCCAAGTAGGAGAGCCATCGCGCCTGACTCGTGAGCACATCAAGCGCCTTGGCCATTCTCTCAGCGTGGGCGGCCAGCTCTCGACCGATCTCAGGATCCATCTGTAACTGACCGGATTCGGCCTGTTGTTTCAAAGTCTTCCATTGCGCAGACTGCTGTTGCATCTGAGCCCCAGGTTGGTCACTCACCTGCGTGGTCCTCTCTACCGAACACTTTCGTCGATTTCACTTCGGCAGAAAAGGCTCAATCGCCTTCGCATGGAGTACAGCGAGATCACAGGGGGGCGCTTGAGTTATCGACTTTCGCTCACTGAATCGCCAGCCGACAACAACGTTGAACATGCCGTCCTGGGACGGCAGGCTGACGTAACAACGCAACTTGTCGGGGTCCGTCTTGTCCCGATATGTAAGACCCGACCGCGCGCCGATTGTGACCGGCTGGAAGTCGGTGACCGTGTCATTGCTACGAACGTCCTCTTGCGGACGGGTTGACGACGCGACCGACACCAGATATGGCCCCTCGGTCGAACTCCACTGGCAGATCCGCCAAGCAGCCGGGCCAGTCGGAGGATCGGTGACGATGTCCTTGGAACTCGGGTCGACTTTGATAGCCCGCAGCGCATCGGCCGACAACTCGGTGCACGGATTGAACTTCACCGACCGCTCACCATTGGTCGGACTTCCCGCCCCCTCGGTACGCGCATTCCCATCCACCACCGACGAGCACCCAACCACAGTCCCCGCCAACGCAACCCCGGCGAACAACGCCGCCAATCCCCTACTCACAGCGCTCGTTCGCATGATTCTCCTGCTCGAAGCGGAGCACCCAGCCAGCGTTCAACGCGCCGGATCCCCCTCGGTTCCCACTCGGGCAGACCCAGCTTATCCGAACGCGACCAGGCGCCCAACAGCTCACGAGAGCGGCGCTTCGCGCCACCATTTCCGCACACCTTCCAGGTCGAGGTGGAGGGAGCCTTCCATGCTGTGGGTGTACATGAGGAGGGTTTCGCGGTCGGTGTCGCCGGTGAAGACGGTGACGATGCGGGTGTAGGTGAAACCGGCTTCTTGGCGGTCGAGGGTGTAGTTGGTGTACGTCTTCGATCCGTGTGCGTCCTCGGAGCGCTTGTTGCCGGGGAGTGCGGCGACGACCGCGCGGGCGTCGGCGGCGGACTTGTAGCGGTAGAACTCGTAGTAGGGCGGGTTGAGGCTGTTCGGACCGACACCGTCACCGCTGTAGCAGAACGAGGCTTCGGTCCAACTACCGAAGTCCGGGCGCTGCTGCATGGTCGAACTCTCGGTACTCCGCGTGGTGCGTTTCTCGCACTTCGCATTTCGGAAGCCCGTGCCGAATCGCTCGGCGGGCACCATGCCGGGGAATTCTTGATGGATGAGGTCGATGTTGGCGGGGTCCTTCGAGCTGTTGAGCGCCACCGCCGTGGCGACACCGCCGACGGCGAGCACCGCGACAATGGCCATTACCGCGAGCAGAACGAGGGGCGAGCGTCGGCGCTCCCCGAGGGGCCTCGAGCCGTGTGGCCCGGGTGCCATCGGCGCCGGATAGACGTGTCCGTGCCCCATCGGCGCTGGTGCCGGACCGACCGGCCTGTGTGACATCGGCGGCGAAGCGACCTGCCCGTGTGGCATCGGCGCCCGGGCCGCCGCGAAGTACGGCTGTGGCGGTGTCACCGACGCGCCGCCGATCGCCACCCCTGACAGCGCACGCGCGGCCGCCTCCGCGAATTCCGAACAGCTGCCGAATCTTTGCTCGGCACGCTTCGACAACGCCCGCGCCAGCACACCGTCCAGCGCGACCGGCAGTCCGTGGCGAAGACTGCTCAACGGAGGCGGCGGCTGCTGCAAATGCCCCTGGATGACGACCGCGGGATTGGTCGATTCGAACGGAACCACACCGGCCAGCAACCAATACAGCGTGCAGGCCAGCGAATACTGGTCGGTGCGCCCATCCAGCGGCGCACCGGTCAGCTGTTCCGGCGAGGCGTAGGCCAGGGTGGCGGTGAAGGTGCCGGTCTGGGTCAGGTGACCCGCGTCTTCGCGCAGCCGCGCGATGCCGAAATCAGTGAGGAAGACGCGTTCCTGGTCCACGCCCGCGCGGGCGAGCAGGATGTTGGCGGGTTTGACGTCGCGGTGCAGGATGCCCATGCCGTGCGCGTAGTCCAGCGCCTTGGCGGTCTCGGCGACGATCCGGACGGCGCGGTCCGGCGCGAGCGAGTTCGGGCCTGCTTCGGCGGCGTCGGAACCGTCGACGTACCGCATCGAGATCCACAGCTGCGAGTCCTCGACCCCGCGGTCGTAGACGGTGACGATGTTCGGGTGGTCCAACTGCGCGACGAGGTCGGCCTCGCGTTCGAAGCGGGCGCGAATCTCGTTGTCGGCGAACATCTCCCGATTCAGCAGCTTCAGCGCGGTACGCCGGGGCAGGCGCGGATGCCTGGCCAGATACACCGAACCCATGCCACCGCGGCCGAGCTGTCGCTCGATGACGTAGCCCGCGAAGACGTCCCCCTCCTGCAGCATGCCGCCCCTCCTTCGTCCGTCGACCGGCAAGCGTGCCGATGCTACCCCGACCGAGCGACGCGGAACCCGACGTCATCGATCCGAAACGTCGGATGGCTCCGCCGCCGCACCGACGCACGGCAGCTCCAGTGCTGATCGGACCACCCACCCCCGCGCAACACCCGGTACTCCCCATAAACCTCGGCGTCGTACACGTCCCAGCACCAATCCCAGGTGTTGCCGAGCATGTCGTACAAACCCCAGGCATTGGGCGATTTCCGTCCGACCTCGTGCGCTCGACCGTCGGAATTCTCGCGATACCAAGCGATCTCGTCGAGCGCACCATAGCGCGGACCGGAAGTGCCCGCGCGGCAGGCGTATTCCCATTCCGCCTCGGTCGGCAAGCGAAAACCGTCCGCCGACACATCCCATTCCACGGCCGAACCGTCCATCCGATAGGCGGACGCGAGCCCCGAACGTTCCGATAGCGCGTTGCAGAAGCCGATCGCGTCGAACCACGAAACGCCTTCCACCGGAAGCCGATCCCCCTCGGCCGAACTCGGCCGCAGCCCAGTGACCGCGAAGTATTGCTCCTGCGTCACCGCGACCGCGCCGATCCGAAAGGCCGCGAGATCCACCGCCCAACTGCGCTCGGTGCGCCGATCGGACAGCGTCACCCGTCCCGCCGGGACAGTGATCAGCTCGATTTCCGCGCTCATGATCAAGCGATCGTAGTGGTAGTCGGTCGGCAGCCGAGCAGGCGACGAGTACGCCCCTGCCCCAAGCGGATTCGCCGTCAGCACCGCCGCAGTCCAAGCCAGGGCGGACACCCCCGCAGCCGGGCGGACGCGTCCACCACCCGCCCGGCACCGCAAGCTCAGCCCCGCACCGCCACCGCGTCCACCTCAAAAAGCATCCCCGGCAACGCCAACGCCGCGACTCCGAGCAACGTCTGCGTCGGCGGCCGCTCGCCCCAGAGCTCGCCGATCTTCTTGCCGAGCACCGCGAGCTTGTCGAGGTCGTGGTCGACGACGAACGTGCGCAGCTGCGCGACGTCGGCGTAGTCCAGCCCCGCCGAGCGCAGGGCGATGCCGAGGTTGGCGAAGGCCCGGTCCACTTGGCCCGCGAAATCCTCGGTGGTGGTGTGCCCTTCGGCGTCCGAGTCGTACTGCCCGGCGATGAGCACCAACTCGCCGGACACCCGCGCGACGTGGCTGTAGCCGAACCCGGTCGGGTCGTGCAGTTCGGCGGGATTGCTGATCTCGATGGTCATCGGACTTTCTCCTTCAATCTCTGATCGGGCCGCACCCAGACGACGACGCAGCGACGCCAGGTGTGACAAACGAAAGCGGCGCGGCGATTTCGATCGCCGCGCCACCTACATCAGGTCGTGCTCAGAGCACCCACTTGAGGATCAGCGTGAAGATGCCGGTGACCACGGCGAGCACCACCGCGCCCGCGCCCCACACGAAACCATTGCGCTCCCAAGGCCGTCCGGCGTCCACCGAGAACTTGCCGGACCCGGTGAAGGCCAACGTGGCGGCCACGGCGCCGAACAGCAGCGGCATCTCCCAGCCGCCCTGGCCGAACAGACCCGGACCCCAGGTGGCGTTGATCGCGTTGAACATGGTGCCGAGCACGATGGCCGCCGCCAGCGGCGTGAGCACACCGGCAACCAACATCAGCCCGCCGACGAGCTCGGTGAGACCGGCCAGCGTGCCGAACAGTTTGCCGGGGTTGTACCCCATCTGCTCGAAACTCGCCTGGGTGGCCGCGAGCCCGTAGCCGGAGAACCAGCCGAACAGTTTCTGCGCGCCGTGCGCGGCGAGCAAGCCACCGAAGACGACCCGCAGAATCAGCAGGCCGATGTCGCTCGAGACGCCGTCGAGCGAGCTGGTGGTCTTGATGTCGGGCAGTGCCGTGGACTTCGTGGTCATGCTGGTTCCTCATCCCTGCAACGTGGTGTGGACACGGTCGTCAGTTTCGGTAACTAATCGGACCGCGGTCCGATTGTCACACAGTTCGTGCCAACTTCAGTTATCAGAGATCTATTCCGGCTACTCGGCCAAGAAGAAGAAATATCCGGCGAAGACCACCAGCAGCGCCCACATGGCGGGATGGATCTCCTTGAACCGGCCGCGTGCGGTCATCACCACGGGATAGAAGATCATGCCCATGGCCAGCCCGTTCGCGATCGAGTAGGTCAGCGGCATCATGATGACCGTGATGAACGCGGGCACCGAGTACTCGAGCCGGGTCCAGTCGATCTCGCCGAGCGCGCGCGCCATCAGAATGCCGACCACGATCAGCGCGGGCGCGGTCACCTCGGGGGATCCCGCGACCACCGCGAAGACCGGATAGAAGAACATCGCGAGCAGGAACCAGCCCGCGGTTGTCACCGCGGTCAACCCGGTCCGGCCGCCCGCCGAGACACCGGCCGTGGATTCCACATACGCGGTGGTGGTCGACGTGCCGATGACGGCGCCGGCCGCGGTGCCGACCGAGTCGGCGGCGAACGCGCTCGCGGCGCGCGGCAACTTGCCGTCCATGTCCAGCAGCCTCGCCTGGTTGGCCACGCCGATGAGCGTGCCGGAGGCGTCGAAGAAGTCGACGAACAACATGGTCAGCACGACGACCGCCATCTGGGCGGTGAACGCGTCGGGCAGGTGGATGATGGCCTGGCCGAAGGTCTCGTCCAGCCCGCGCGGCAGGGCGGCGATGCCGTCCGGCAGGTCCACCAGTCCGGTGACGATGCCGAGCGCCGCGGTGAGCACGATGCCGTAGAGCACCGCGCCGTGCCAGCCCTTGACCAGGAACACCAGGGTCACCAGCAGGCCGAACAGCGCCAGCAGCGTGGTGCCCGCGGTGAAATCGCCGAGCTTGACGAAGGTCGCCTCGCTGGCGGTGACAATGCCCGCGTTCTTCAGCCCGAGAAACGCGACGAACATGCCGATGCCGGCGCCCACCGCCAGCTTCAGCTGTAGCGGAATGGCATTGAGGATCTTCTCGCGGACCTTGGTGACGGCCAACACGAAGAAGATGACACCGGACAGGAAGGTGCCCGACAGCGCGACCTGCCACGGAATGCCCATGCCGAGCACCACCGAGAACGCGAAGAACGCGTTGAGTCCCATGCCCGGCGCCAGCGCGATCGGGTACCGCGCCCACAGTCCCATCACCAGCGTGCCGAACAGCGCGGCGACGGCGGTGGCGGTGAACACCGCCTGCATCGGAATTCCCTTGTCGCCCAGCGCGCCTTCGTCACCGAGGATCGAGGGATTCACCGCGAGGATGTAGGACATGGCCAGGAACGTCACCGTGCCCGCCATCACCTCGCGGCGCATGGTCGAGCCGTGCTCGCTGACGCCGAAGTACGTGTCCAGGCGACCCCGGGTGCGGGTCAGCAGGTCGGTTGCCATGGGTTCTCCAGTTTTGGCGGTCGAACAAGGGGTGCCCAGGCACGTCAGGCGTACCTCCGGCTTCGCCGCGCCGTGCGCGAGTCTGTTGACGGACTTCGTCCGGCAGCGCACATTAGCGGACGATTCACTGAACAGCGGTGCCGATCCGAGCTCCGCCGCTCGAGGACACACGTGACACTGCTCACCCCGCCGTCGCGGCCCCGGTCAGGCGCTGGGCGCGGCCACCAGACCGAGTTCGGCGTCCGAGGCGAGCAGGTCGTTGTGCGGGAGCACGCGGACGGTGTACCCGACGGCGCCGGAGACCGGCAGCGGTGTCTCCACCCGGAAGAACTCCACCCCGGAATCGGAGCCGACGTGCGTCATCGGCATGGTGGTGACCTCGGAGAGCTCGTCGGTCGGCGAAACGCGACCGATGACGGCCTGCACCACCACATCCGAAAGGCTCAACCCGCCCAACTCCACGCGCGCGGTGAGCGAGAGCGGCGCACCGATGATCGGCGTGTCCGGCAGTCCGGCGCTGTCCACCTGGATCACCTTCACCGACGGCCAAGCCGCCGCGACGCGTCCGCGATAGTCCGCGATCGCCCGCGCGCCCGCGAACTCGTCGGCCGCCGCGCGCCGCAGTGCGCTCGCGGCGGGTGCGTAGTACTCCACGGCGTAATCCCGGACCATGCGGGAGGCCAGCACCTTCGGGCCGAGGGTCTGCAAGGTGTGCCGAACCATCTCGACCCAGCGCACCGGCATGTCCGTGTTGTCGCGGTCGTAGAACCGCGGCGCGACGGCGCGTTCGAACAGGTCGTAGAGGGCGGCGGCCTCGAGATCGTCGCGGCGGTGTTCGTCGGAGACGCCGTCGGCGGTGGGGATCGCCCAGCCGTTCTCGCCGTCGCACATCTCGTCCCACCAGCCGTCCCGGATGGAGAGATTGAGCCCGCCGTTGAGCGCTGACTTCATGCCCGAGGTGCCGCACGCCTCCAGCGGGCGCAGCGGATTGTTCAGCCACACGTCGCAGCCCCAGTAGAGATAGCGGGCCATCGACATGTCGTAGTCGGGCAGGAAGACGATGCGGTGGCGCACCTCGGGGTCGTCGGCGAACCGGACGACCTGCTGGATCAGCGACTTGCCCCCGTCGTCTGCGGGGTGGCTCTTGCCCGCGACGACCAACTGCATCGGACGCTCGGGATGCAGCAGCAGGGCGCGCAGCCGTTGCGGATCGCGCAGCATCAGGGTGAGGCGCTTGTAGGTGGGGACGCGGCGCGCGAAGCCGACGGTCAGCACGGTGGGATCGAAGACCTGGTCGATCCAACCCAGTTCGGCCGGGGCGGCGCCGCGCTCCAGCCACGACGCGCGCAGCCTGCGGCGGACCTCGTCGACCAGTGTGGCGCGCAGCGTGTTGCGGGTGGACCAGAGTTCGCCGAGATCCACATCGCGCAGCCGTTCCCAGCCGCGCGCCTCCTGGACCAGCTCCGCGCCGATGTGCTCGCGCGCCTTGTCGATCCACTCGCGCGCGGCCCAGGTCGGCGCGTGCACCCCGTTGGTGACCGAGCCGATCGGCACCTCCGCCGGATCGAAGCCAGGCCACAGCGGCGCGAACATGCCCCTGCTGACCTCGCCGTGCAGCTGGGAAACGCCGTTGGCGCGCTGGGCCAGCCGCAGACCCATGTGCGCCATGTTGAACACCGACGGATCGGACTCGCGGCCCAGCGCAAGGATGCGGTCCACGGAAAGCCCTGGCAGCATGGCCGATTCGGTCTCGCCGTGGCCGCCGCCGAAGTAGCGGCGCACCATCGGCATCGGGAAGCGGTCGATGCCCGCGGGCACCGGGGTGTGCGTGGTGAACACCGTCCCGGCCCGCACCGCGGCCAGCGCGGTGTCGAAATCCAGTCCGCCCGCGACGTATTCGCGGATGCGTTCGACGCCGAGGAAGCCCGCGTGGCCTTCGTTCATGTGGAACACGTCGGGGTCGGGCAGGCCGGCGGCGCGGGTGTAGGCGCGTACCGCGCGTACGCCGCCGATACCAGCGAGGATCTCCTGCTTGATGCGGTGGTCCTGGTCGCCGCCGTACAGCCGGTCGGTGACCGCGCGCAGTTCCGGATCGTTCTCGGCGATGTCGGAATCCAACAGCAGCAACGGAATCCGCCCGACCTGCGCGATCCACACCCGCGCCCGCAGCACCCTACCGTCGGGCATCGCCACGTGGATGAGCACCGGCGAGCCGGATTCCCGAGGCCCGGCGCCGTCGTGCGAGCTACCGTCCCGGTCGCTGGTGAGCAGGCGCAACGGCAGGCCCTGTGGGTCGAGCCTCGGGTAGTGCTCGATCTGCCAGCCGTCCGAGGACAGCGACTGCCGGAAATATCCCGAGCGATACAGCAGGCCGACGCCGATCAGCGGCAGGCCGAGATCCGAAGCCGCCTTGAGGTGATCGCCCGCCAGGATGCCGAGGCCACCGGAATAGTTGGGCAGCACCTCGGTGACGCCGAACTCCATCGAGAAGTAGGCGATGCCGCGCACGCCGTCCTCGTCGTTCTGGCGCTGGAACCAGCCGGGGCGGTCGAGGTAGTCGCGCAGGTCCGCGGCGGCCGCGTCGACCCGGCTCGTGTAGTCCGCGTCGGCGGCCAGTTCGTCGAGCCGGGCGGCGGGCACCTCCCCGAGCATGCGCACGGGATCACGCCCGACCTCACGCCACAGTTCGGGATCGAGCTCCTCGAAGAGATCCTGCGTCGGCCAATGCCAGGACCAGCGCAGATTCGTGGAGAGTTCGCCCAGCGCCGCGAGACGCTCGGGCAGATGGGCACGGACGGTGAATCGACGCAATGCCTTCACTCCGGGAACCCTACCGAACCCCGCGCCCCTCGGCCGCCCCGACGCTGAACCCTCGGCCACCCCTGGCGCTAGCCTCTCGATCGCCTCCGGCACTCAGCCCGTCGGCCACCCCCTCGCCAGCCCCTCGATCGCCCCCGGCACTAAACCCGTCGGCCACCCGGCGCTAGCCACTTCGTCACCTTCGGCATTCGGCCCTGGGTCACCCGGGCGCTGCGCCCTCGAACGCCTCCCGGCCTGGCCCTCGGTCACTCCGACACTCGGCCCGTCGGCCGCCCGCCGCTGGCCCTCGGTCACTCCGGCACTGGCCCGTCGGTCGCTTCCAACACTCGCCCCGGGTCGCCCCTGGGGCGCTGCGCCCTCGATTGCCTCCGGTGCTGGCCCCTCGGTCCCTCCGGCGCTCAGCCCGCCGGCCGCCCCGGCGTTGGCCCTCGGTCACCTCCGGTGCTGGCCCCTGAGTCACTTCCAGCACTCGCCCCGGGGCGCAGCGCCCGATCGCCTCCCGTCCCGGCCCCTCGGTCACTCCGACACTCGGCCCTGAGACCGCTCCCGGCGATGAGCCCGCGGTCCTGCCAGCACTCGGCCCCTGGGTCACCCGGGCGTACCAGCGCTGAGCCCTTCGATCACATCCGACCATGAGCCCCTCGGTTCTCAGGGCTGAACTGCCGCCACGTCCAGCGCCTGGCCCGTCGGTCGCTCGCGGCGCCGGCCCCCTCGGCCACCTTCGACACCGAACCCTCGACACCTCTTACACCGAGCACGTCGGTCGCCCTCCGACGCTCGGCCCGTCGATCGCCTCCGGCGCTACGCCGCTCGACCACCTCCAGCCCAGTCGTTCACCGATCGGCGAACTTCTCCGCGGCGTACTCCGCGCTGAACTGCTCGGCGTACTCCGCGCTCGGCGGGATCTCCATGATCATGTCGATCAGGACGCCGTTCGGGTCGGCGACGATGAAGTGGCGCTGGCCGAAGTCCTCGGACCGGATTTCCAGCTCGGCGTTCAGTCCGCCCCGCACGACAAGGCGCTCCCACTCCGCGTCGACGTCGTCGACCTCGAAGTTCAGCAGCAGGCCCTGCACCGGCTTGCGGTAGGCCTCCGGCACCGTCGGGTGGGTGTAGTCGAGCAGCGCGAGTTCGTATTCGGGCTCGTCGGCGCCACCGCGGCGGCGCAGGCTGATGTACCAGTCCGCCTCGAAGGTGATCTCGAAGCCCAGCCACTCGGTGTAGAAGTCGCGCGATTCCGCGAGCCGGGTGGTGCCGATGACGGGGTAGAAGCTGCCGAGTTTCATGTCCGAGCCTTTCACGTACCGATGGTATGTGAAGTAAGGTAGTTCGCATACCGATGGAATGTCAACGGAGAGGTTTCCGATGCCGAGCACCCTGCGCGCCCAGCAGCGCGAAGAGACCCGCCGGGCGCTGTTGCGCGCGAGCAGGCGCCTGTTCGCCACGAAAGGCTATGGCGCCGTTGGTCTCTCGGAGATCGTCGCGGCGACGGGCGTCACCAAGGGCGCGCTCTACCACAACTTCGCCAGCAAGACCGAGCTGTTCCGCGCCGTGCTGGAGCAGGTGCAGCAGGAGGTCGGCGAGCGGGTCGCCGCGGCCGCCGACCCCGCCTCGGACGCTTGGACCCAGCTGGTCTCCGGATGCGAGGCGTTCCTCGCCACCTGCACCGATCCGGAAATCCAGCGCATCATGCTGATCGACGGCCCCGCGGTGCTCGGCTGGCACGAATGGCGGGCGCTGGACGAAGCCAACTCCGCCCGACATCTCGAGGAGGCTTTGCGCCTGCTCGTCGACACGGGCGTGCTCGCACCGCAGCCGATAGCCCCGCTCGCCCACCTGCTCTCCGGCGCGATGAACGAGGCCGCGCTGTGGCTGGCCACCGCGTCCGAGCCCGACGCCCTCGACCAGACAACGACCGCCCTGCGCGGCCTGCTCGAGGGCCTGCGCGCCGAGCGACCGCACTGAGAATCCAATCCACTGGCCGGTCCGCGCCTGCCGTGCCACCATCGGCTGATGCCGCACTGGGTCGACGTTCTCCCCGAATTCCTGCTCGCCTGCCTGGCGCTCGCCGCGCTGCCCGGCCCGGCGACGGCCCTGTTCCTGCAACGCTCGGTGCGCGACGGCCGCCGCGCCGGACTCGCCGCGGTGGCAGGCAACGAGATCGGCGTGTTCGGCTGGACGCTGGCGGGTGGCGCCGGTCTGTCCGTCCTGCTGGTCGCGAACGCCGTGCTGAACACCGCCGTGCACGCGCTCGGCGCGGCGGTGCTGATCTGGCTCGGCGTGCAGGCCTGGCGCGGCGCGGGCCGTGACGACGCCGTCGGCTCCACCATGACGACGCTGCTGCCCGCGGGACGCACCCCGGCCGCGGCCTTCCGCGCCGCGTTGCTCTCGATCGCCGCCAACCCCAAGGCCGCGGTGTTCGGCCTGACGATCCTGCCGCAGTTCCTGCCGAGCAGCGGGCCGGTGCTGCCGACGGTGCTGATCCTCGCCGCCATCCAACTGGTGATCGACACCGCATGGTGCGTCGGCGTTGTCCTTGCCGCCGACCGCGCGGGCGGCTTGCTGCGCCGGGCGCGCATCCGGCAGCGGGTGGAGCGCGCACTCGGCGCCGCGCTGGTGGCGCTCGGCCTCGGCCTGGCCGTCGATGCCCGCTGAAAACGCATCATCGGCACGGCACCGGGTAGGTTGGTCCACGTGACCGGCCGCATCGCCATCGATGACACCGCCCCGTCCATCCCCGGCGGCCGCCCGGCCAAGGCCGTGGTGGGCGAGGTGTTCCCGGTGCGCGCCGTGGTGTGGCGCGAGGGGCACGACGCGGTCGCCGCCACGCTCACGGTGCGCGCTCCCGGAGCGTCGCGGGCCACCCGAATACGGATGACCCCCGACTACGAGCCCGACGTCTTCAACGCCACTTTCGTGCCGAACCTGCCCGGCGCGTGGACCTTCCGCGTTGAGGGCTGGAGCGACCCCATCGCCACCTGGCGCAACGCCGTGGAAGCCAAACTCTCCGTCGGACAGAGCGCCGTCGACCTGGCCAATGACCTCGAGCTCGGCGCCCGGCTTTTCGATCGGGCGGCGCAGGCGCTGCCCAAGGCCAAGTTCGAGAAGTTGCGCGCCGCGGCGGCGGCGTTGCGCAGCGACGAGCAGCTGCCCGCCCGCGTCGCGCCCGCGTTCAGCGAGGAGGTCGCCGAGATCCTGCGCGACACTCCGCTGCGCGATCTGGTGACCAGGGGCCCGCAGCACACCGTGCAGGTCGAGCGGCAACGCGCGCTGTACGGCTCGTGGTACGAGTTCTTCCCGCGCTCCACCGGCGGCTGGGACGCCGAAGGCAAGCCCGTGCACGGCACTTTCGCCACCGCGACCAAGGAACTCTCCCGCATCGCGGGCATGGGCTTCGATGTGGTGTACCTGCCGCCGATCCATCCGATCGGTGAGGTGAACCGCAAGGGCCGCAACAACTCCCTGTCCGCCGAGCCCGGCGATGTCGGCTCCCCGTGGGCGATCGGCTCGAAGGACGGCGGACACGATGCCGTGCATCCCGCGCTCGGCACCGAGGCCGATTTCGCCGAATTCGTCGCCGCCGCAGGGCAACTCGGGCTGGAGGTCGCTCTCGATCTGGCACTGCAATGCGCGCCGGACCACCCGTGGGTCGCCGCGCACCCGGAGTGGTTCACCACGCTGCCCGACGGCACCATCGCCTTCGCCGAGAACCCGCCGAAGAAGTACCAGGACATCTATCCGGTCAA
Source organism: Nocardia amikacinitolerans NBRC 108937 (assembly GCF_001612615.1). Taxonomy (GTDB): domain Bacteria; phylum Actinomycetota; class Actinomycetes; order Mycobacteriales; family Mycobacteriaceae; genus Nocardia; species Nocardia amikacinitolerans. The sequence goes on from NZ_BDAU01000041.1 coordinate 82,360, forward strand.
CTTCGACAACGACGCCGACGGTCTCTACGCGGAAGTGCTGCGCGTGGTACGGCACTGGATCGGTCTGGGCGTCAAGATCTTCCGCGTCGACAACCCGCACACCAAACCCGCCGATTTCTGGGAATGGTTGATCACCACCGTGCGGCGCACCGATCCGGACGTGATCTTCCTGTCCGAGGCGTTCACCCGGCCTGCCCGCCTCTACGGCTTGGCGCGACGCGGATTCAGCCAGTCCTACACGTATTTCACGTGGCGGGTGGCGAAGTGGGAGCTCACCGAGTTCGGCAACGAACTGGCCGCCAAGGCCGACGAGGCCCGCCCGAATCTGTTCGTGAACACCCCCGACATCCTGCACGAGAGCCTCCAGCACGGCGGGCCAGGCATGTTCGCCATCCGCGCCGTGCTCGCCGCCACCCTGGCACCGACCTGGGGCGTGTACTCCGGTTTCGAGTTGTTCGAGCACCAAGCGGTGCGCCCGGGCAGCGAGGAGTACCTGGATTCGGAGAAGTACGAACTGCGCCCGCGCCCGTTCGCCGAGGCGCTGGCCCGCGGCGAATCGCTGGAACCGTGGCTGACCAGGCTCAACGAGATCCGCCGCGCCCATCCGGCGCTACAACAGCTGCGCTGCTTGCACTTCCACCACGTCGACAACGACGCCATGCTCGCCTACTCCAAGTTCGATCCGGTCAGCGGCGATGCCGTGCTCGTGGTGGTGAACCTCAACCCCTACGGCGCCGAGTGGGGCTTCCTCTCGCTCGATCTGCCCGCGATCGGTCGCGAATGGCACGACCACCCCGTGGTCGTCGACGAGGTCAGCGGCGAGGAATACCACTGGGCCCAGACGAATTACGTCCGACTCGATCCCGCCAAGGCGGTCGCGCACATCATCGCGCTGCCGCCGGTGCCCGCGCCCGCCCGGATGGAACTGGCCTACCGGCGGTCGTTCCGATGACCCGCGCGGCAACCATCAACCGCCGCGACCTCATGCTGCTCGCGGCGGGCACCCATCACGACCCGCACACCGTCCTCGGCGCCCATCCGCACCCGGACGGGACGGTCGTGCGGGTGTTGCGGCCGCACGCCGACACCGTCGCGGTGCGCGTCGGCGACGTCGACCATTCGCTGAAACCGTTGGGGTACGGGATCTTCGCCGCGGTGCTCCCCTACCCGGACCTGATGGACTATCGCGTCGTCACGACCTATCCGGACGGACACACGGTGGTCGCCGCCGACGGTTACCGCTTCCTGCCCACCGTCGGCGAGCTCGACCTGCACCTGATCGGCGAGGGACGCCATGAGCGGCTCTGGGACGTGCTCGGCGCCCATCCCCGCGACTACACCACGTTGGACGGCCCGGTCGCGGGCACGTCGTTCGCGGTATGGGCGCCGAATGCCCGCGGCGTCACCGTGATCGGCGATTTCGACGGATGGAGCGGCAACACCGCGCCGATGCGCGCCCTCGGCTCGTCGGGCATCTGGGAGGTCTTCGTCCCGGACGTCGGCGTTGGCACGAAATACAAGTACCGCGTGCACGGCGCCGACGGACGCACGGTGGACCACGCCGACCCGCTCGCCTTCGCCACCGAACACCCACCCGCGACGGCCTCGGTCGTCACCGAGAGCCGCTACACCTGGGGCGACGCGGACTGGCTCGAACGCCGCGCCGCCACCGACCCCAACCGCGCGCCGATGAGCGTCTACGAGGTGCACCTCGGGTCGTGGCGGCCGGGCCTCGGCTATCGCGAATTGGCCGAGCAGCTGGCCGAATACGTGCGGAGCGCGGGCTTCACCCATATCGAACTGCTGCCCATCGCCGAGCACCCGTTCGGCGGCTCCTGGGGTTATCAGGTCACCTCCTACTACGCCCCGACTGCGCGCTTCGGCTCCCCCGACGACTTCCGCGCCTTCGTCGACCACCTGCACGGCGCGGGCATCGGCGTGCTGCTCGACTGGGTGCCCGCGCACTTCCCGCGCGACGAATGGGCGCTGGCCCGCTTCGACGGCACCCCGCTCTACGAGCACGCCGACCCGCGCCGCGGGGAGCAACTCGACTGGGGCACCTACATTTTCGACTTCGGCAGGCACGAGGTGCGCAACTTCCTCGTCGCCAACGCGCGCTACTGGATCGAGGAATTCCACATCGACGGCCTGCGCGTCGACGCGGTCGCCGCCATGCTCTACCTGGATTACTCACGCCGCGAAGGCGATTGGGAGCCGAACATACACGGCGGCAGGGAGAACTTGGAGGCCGTCGACTTCCTGCAAGACCTGAACGACACCGTGCACCGCAACCACCCCGGCGTCATCACCGTCGCCGAGGAATCCACCACCTGGCCCGGCGTCACCCGCGGCACCGACGTCGGCGGACTCGGCTTCACCATGAAGTGGAACATGGGCTGGATGCACGACACCCTCGGCTTCCTGCGCCGGGACCCGATCCACCGCTCCTGGCACCACAACGAGATCACCTTCTCGCTGATGTACGCGTGGAGCGAGAACTACGTGCTGCCGATCAGCCACGACGAGGTCGTGCACGGCAAGGGCACGCTGTGGACGCGGATGCCTGGCGACGATTTCGCCAAGGCGGCAGGCGTGCGTGCGCTGCTCGCCTACATGTGGGGCCATCCCGGCAAGCAGCTGTTGTTCATGGGCCAGGACTTCGGCCAGTTCCGCGAGTGGTCGCACGACCGCGGCCTGGACTGGGGCGAACTGGACAATCCGCTGCATTCCGGCATCGCCGCCGCCGTCCGCGACCTCAACTCCGCCTACCGCGCGCACCCGGCCTTCTGGAGCCAGGACACCACACCCGGCGGTTACTCCTGGCTGGAGGCCGACGACCGCGAGCACAACGTGCTGGCGTTCCTGCGCTACGGCGCGGACGGATCGGTCGTCGCGTGCGTGTACAACTTCTCCGGCTCGGTGCACGGCGAGTACCGCGTCGGGCTGCCCGTCCCCGGCGAGTGGAGCGAGATCCTCAACACCGACGCGGCGGAATACGGCGGCTCCGGCATCGGCAACTTCGGCGCGGTGAAGACCGAGGAGATCCCCTGGCACGGACGCCCCTTCTCGGCAAGCATCGCACTGGCACCGAACACTGCGGTGTGGCTAGCGGGCCCACCCACCTGATCGAGCCACCCACCTGATCACGGTGGGCCCCCATCCGACCGGCAACTGGCTGCCCAACGTCCAGTTCAATGGATGAAGGCCACTTCCAGTCGGTCTGGCATGATGAAGGCCGCCTTCTGTCGGTTACCGCGCCGACCATTCTGGATGCGGCCTGGCCGATGGGGCGCGGCCTGATCGATGGATCGGCCTACCTGTTCCTTCGGTGCCCGAACGCAAAGACGCCCGGGCGCAATCGCTCCGGGCGTCTGAGGCTATCGGTCGCCTGAGTGCGGCTGAATCCAATCCGGCAGACCGGTGAATCCACCACTGCCGGCCGCCCCGATCAGTACAGCGCGGCGGCGAGCTTCCTGCGGGCCGCGACCACGAACGGCTCGGCCTGGTCGAACAGCTCGAACAGTTCGAGCAGGTGGGTGCGCGCCTTGGTGCGGTCGTCGCCCGCGGTGCGCTTGACGACGGCGATCAGCCGATCGAACGCCGCCTCCGGCCGCTGGTTGAGCAGTTCCAGATCGGCGGCGTCGATGGCGGCATCGACGTTCGCCGGGTCCTGATCGGCGGCAGCGAGCGCCGAATCCGGCACCTGCTGAGCCCGTGCCAGGAAGCGCAGCTGCCGAAGCGCGCCCTTGGCTTCCTCGTTGTTCGGTTCGGCGGCCAGGATCGCCTCGTAGGCGGCCTCGGCGCCGGCCAGGTCACCGCGCTCGAGCGCGTCCTCGGCGGCGGTGAAGCGCGGATCCTCCGCGGGCTGCGGTTGACCCGCGCCGCCCTCGAGCTTGCCCGCGACCGCGTCGACCACCGCGTCGAGCCACTGCCGCACCTGCGGCTCGGGCTGCGCGCCCTCGAAATCGGCAAGCGGCTGCCCGGCGGCGATGGCGATCACCGTGGGGATGCCCTGCACCCGCAGCGCCTGCGCGATGCGCATGTTGGCCTCGGCCTCGACGGTGGCCAGCTCCCAGCTGCCGCCGTCGGCCGCGACCAGCCGCTCCAGCGTCCTGACCAGTTCGACGCTGCCGGGGCTGCGCTGCGAGTACAGCGCGACAACCACCGGAACCTGCATCGACCGGCGCAGCACCTTGGTCTCGAAGTCCGCTTCGCCGACCGCGTAGTCGCCACCGGTCGCACCGGCGGGCGGCTGCTTCAGGCTGGAAAGATCCACCGCTCCGGACATGGCAGCGGCGACGGCGGGCGAGGGACGGCGGGCGGCAGGTCGAGTCACGGTTTCCAGTTTGTCACGACGCGGCGCGAACGGCTTCCGCGGCGGGGGTCGCGTCGGCGTTGCTCGATCCGCTCAGCTTGCCGGTGCGCACGGCCCATACCTCGAAGATCACCGTGAAGAACGGCGGAATGCTGGACAGCAGCGCGAGCACGGTGGTCTTCCAGTTCCAGCCGAGTTCGCGCGCCGCGAGCAGCGCGGTCAGCACGAACAGGATGAAGATGGTGCCGTGCACCGGGCCGAAGATCTTCACGCCGATCTCGTTGCCCGGGTCGGGAATGTACTTGAACGCCATTCCGACGAGCAGACCCAGCCAGGACAGTGCCTCGAGCACCGCGAAGAAACGGAATCTACCGGCGACGCTGCGCAGATCGAAGAAACCCATGCGCACCATTGTGCCGTATGCACTACGACGGGTCGTAGTTGAACCCGTCACATACGTAGCCGTCTCGGCGCGTCCGCGCGGGACACGCCCGATCAGACGGCGTCGCGCCCGGCGCCGAAGCACCGAGCGCGACGCCCGTACCTACTCAGACCTTGATGATCAGCGCGTCACCCTGACCGCCGCCGCCGCACAGCGCGGCCGCACCGACACCGCCGCCGCGGCGCTTCAGCTCCAGGGCCAGGTGCAGCACAATGCGGGCGCCGGACATGCCGAGCGGGTGGCCGATGGCGATCGCGCCACCGTTGACGTTCACCTTCTCGGTATCGATGCCCAGCTTGCGCGCCGAGGCGATGCCGACCGCGGCGAACGCCTCGTTGATCTCGACAACGTCCAGCTCGGCGGGCGAGATGCCCTCGCGCGCACAGGCCTTGGCGATGGCGTCGGCGGGCTGGTCCTGCAGCGTGGAGTCCGGACCGGCGACCACACCCGCGGCGCCGATCTCGGCGATCCAGCTCAGACCGAGCTGCTGCGCCTTCTCCTTGCTCATCACGACCACCGCGGCCGCGCCGTCGGAGATCTGCGAGGCGGTGCCCGCGGTGATCGTGCCGTCCTTGCGGAAGGCCGGGCGCAGCTTGCCGAGCGACTCGACGGTGGTGTCGGCGCGAACGCCCTCGTCCTTGCTCATCAGCACCGGATCGCCCTTGCGCTGCGGCACCTCGACCGGGACGACCTCGTCGTCGAACACGCCGTTCTTCCACGCCGCCGCCGCGCGCTGATGCGAGGCAGCCGCGAACGCGTCCTGATCGGCGCGGCTGATCGGGTCACGGTCGTTGCGCTGCTCGGTGAGCGCGCCCATGGCCTGGTCGGTGAAGATGTCGTGCAGGCCGTCGTAGGCCATGTGGTCGCGCATCGTCACATCGCCGTACTTGAAGCCCTCGCGGCTCTTTTCGAGCAGGTGCGGCGCCTGGCTCATGGACTCCTGGCCACCGGCGACGACGATCTCGTACTCGCCCGCGCGGATCAGCTGGTCGGCGAGCGCGATGGCGTTGATGCCGGACAGGCACACCTTGTTCAGGGTCAGGGCGGGCACGTCCATCGGGATGCCCGCGGCCACCGCCGCCTGCCTTGCCGGAATCTGGCCCGCGCCCGCGGTGAGCACCTGGCCCATGATCACGTAGTCGACCTGCTCCGGCGCGACGCCACCCTTCTCCAGCGCGGCCTTGATAGCGAAACCGCCGAGATCGGAACCGCTGAAGTCCTTCAGGCCGCCGAGCAGCCTGCCGACCGGGGTGCGCGCACCGGACACGATGACGGTTGTGGTCACGACGAGCCTCGCATTCGTTGGTGGAACCCGCTCGCCATCGCACGAGCGACGGCGCGGCGTCAATGTACTCAACGGTAGCCTGTGTGCCCTCGGTGACTTCACCCAGGTTGGCGCTACCGTCGAGTGGTGACCAACGCAAATCAGACATCCGAACTCATTCCGGGCGACTACGTGGTCGCGATCGACCACGTCGGCATCGCGGTCCCCGACCTGGACACCGCAATCGCCTGGTACGCCGAGAATCTCGGCATGATCGAGACCCACCGCGAGGTCAACGAGAGCCAGGGCGTGCACGAGGCCATGCTGTCGCTGCCCGGTGCACCGGACGGCGCGACTGCTCTGCAGTTGCTGGCTCCCCTGAACGCGGACTCGACGATCGCGAAGTTCATCGACCGCAGCGGACCGGGCCTTCAGCAGCTCGCCTACCGCGTCACCGACATCGAGGCCGTCTCCGCTCATCTCCGTGATCGCGGACTGCGTTTGCTGTACGAGGCGCCGCGGCACGGAACCGCCGATTCCCGCATCAATTTCATCCACCCGAAGGATGCTGGCGGTGTGCTGGTCGAGTTGGTCGAGCCGAACCCGAATGTTACGCACTAGTATCAAGATCGGGGCCGGAAAACTCGTCGGAATCACATTCGCGGTCGAGTCACCATCGGCCCTCCATAGGCTGTAGTTTGTGTGCCATGTCGTCACCCGAGTCCGATCGCAATCGCTTCGTTGCACTGCCCTTCACCGTTGTGCGCAAGGGTTATGCGCAAGACGAGGTGCGTAATTACTTCGACCGCTTCGATGCCGAGCTGAGGGTCACCGCCACCGATCGCGATGCCGCTGCGGCGCAAGCCCGTAACCTCGCGAGCCAGTTGGAGGACGCGCGGGACGAGATCGACGAGCTCCGCAAGGAGGTCGACCGACTCTCGGTGCCGCCGACCACTGCCGAAGGCATGTCCGACCGCATCTCCCGCATGCTGCGGCTGGCCTCCGACGAGGCCTCCGAGGTCCGGGCTCTCGCCCAGGCCGAGGCCGCGGAAATGGTGTCGATCGCGGAGCAGCAGGCGACCGAGATGCGCGGCAAATACGAGTCGCTGCTCGCGGAGACCAAGGAGAAGCGCGAGGCGCTCGACATCGAGTTCGAGCAGACCCTGGCGAACGCACGCACCGAATCCGCCAAGATCATCGAAGCCGCTCAAGCCGAGGTCGAGCGCCTCGGCAAGGAAGCCGAAGCCAAGCGCAAGGCGACCCAGCAGGACTTCGAAGTCACCATGGCCGAGCGCCGCACCAAACTCACCCGCGCCATGGAGGAGCTCGAGGCCACCAGCCGCGCCGAGGCCGCGCAGCGGATCAAGGACGCGACCGACGAGGCCAACCGTCTCATCACCTCCGCCACCCAGACCTCCGAGCGCAAGATCGCGCACGCCAAGGAACTGGCCGAGGAGATGCGCGTGCTGCGCGGCCGGGTACTCGCCCAGCTGCTCGGCATCCGCGGCCAGCTCGACTCGGTGCCCGCGATGCTCGCGGCCGTCAACCGGGAGAGCGAACTGCTCGATGGTGTTCCGGAGCAGCGCAAGTCGATCGGCGGCAACACCAAGTCGGTCACCGGTTCCCGTCCGACCAAGGCGATCCCCGAGGTCACCAACGAGGACGAGGACTTCGACGCCGACGAGCGCGAGAACGCCGACATCGCGAACTGACGTCGGCTCAGGCGACGACGCAGTACATCACCACAGTTCACCCGAAGGCCGCTCCCGTCAGGGGGCGGCCTTCTTAGTTGGATTCGCGGTGCCGCGGCTCAGGACCAGCGGCGGGTGATACGGCGGGTCCGGCGGCCGTTCCAGCAGCCGCGGTGCCAGTGCCGTCGGTCGTCCTCGCCGCCGTCCGCCGCCCAGGCGACGATATGGGCGACACCAGGGGGAATCTCGTGGTCGCATCCGGGGCACCGATAGGTCTTCGTGGCGCGGGTGCCGGGAATGGTGCGCACGATGAAGACGTCGTCGTCGTCCGGACCGCGTTCGGTGCGCCCGAACACATCGCCGAGCGGCGCACTGTCGGACCCGGCATGATCGCGGGCGCGCGGTTTCCGACGGGGCATGCGGACAAGCGTAATAGGCGGGTCGCGGCATCGAAGTGATCCGTACACCTCCCGACCAGCCAACGCTCGGCGAGCGCTGGCCGAAGACCCGCACCCGTGCCGAAGAAGGCGCTACCGCCGGATCAGCGCTCGCGTCACACAGCGATCGTGGCGCGGACCGGATTGTGGTCCGACAGGCCGTCGGCGCTCTCCACCGCGGCCTCGACCGCGTCAGCGCCGTGCGTGACCACGTGGTCGATGAACTGGGACTTGCTTCCAGAGGTCCGCGGCCGGGTCGGCAATGAGCCCGCGGGCAACTCCGCCACGGTGAAACCCGCACCGAGCCCTTCGGCCACGACGTTCCGATCGGCGTTGAAGTCACCGAGCAGCACCGCCGGACGCGACGGATCGGACAGCACCCAGCCGGCCAGCGTCGACAGCTGGCGCCCGCGGCGCTCGTCCCCGGTGACGTGCGTCGCGACAACAGTCAGACCGGACGTCGCGACAATCAACGCGCCCTTGCCCGGATCGTCCCCGAACGCCGCCGCCAACACCGTGTGCCCGGGATCGTCGACCACGAGCACCAGGTACTCGTCGCGGTCCCGCAACGAGGTCGGAATGCGCTTCGGCCGCGGCACCCGGGGATAGCGCAGCGTGTGAATCGTGCGGTCGGGCAGCGTGTCTCGAAGGACGGCCAGCTGATCGCCGCTGACCTCCTGCAGCGCGATGATCTGTTCCGAGCGCTTCGCGATCCGGGCGGCGATGGCCTCGATCCGCTCGTCCTCGACGGGCCACTTGGTCGCGACATCCTCGTACCAGTTCTCGGCGTGCACGCGGTGCAGGACGTTCCAGGTGGCGACGGTGATCATGTAGCGGTATACCGAAGTCAGAAGAGCCGGAATTCGTTGCTCTCCGTGCCGCGCAGGGCGTCGTAATCGAGTGTGAGGCAACGGATGCCGCGATCCTCGGCCAGCGTGCGCGCCTGCGGCTTGATCTGCTGCGCGGCGAACACACCCGACACGGGGGCCAGCAGCGGATCGCGATTCAGCAGTTCGAGATAGCGGGTCAGCTGTTCCACGCCGTCGATCTCACCGCGCCGCTTGATCTCCACCGCGACGGTGGCGCCATCGGCATCGCGACAGAGCAGATCCACCGGGCCGATAGCGGTCATGTACTCGCGCCGAACGAGGGTGTAGCCGGCGCCGAGGGTCTGCACGTGCTCGGCCAAGAGCTCCTGAAGATGGGCCTCCACACCGTCTTTCACCAATCCGGGGTCGACGCCGAGCTCGTGCGAGGAGTCGTGCTCCACGTCCTCGATCGTGATGCGCAGCTCCTCCCCCGCCTTGTTCGTCACCACCCACAGCGCCTTCGCACCCTCGGGCAGCTCCGCGGCGGCCGCGTCCCGCTCCTCCAGCCAACACGGCGGGCTCATCCAATTCAGTGGCTTGTACGAGCCGCCGTCCGAATGAACGAGCACCGAGCCGTCGGCCTTGATCAACAGCAGCCTGCGGGCCATCGGAAGGTGAGCGGTCAAACGACCGACGTAGTCGACCTGGCAACGAGCAATCACAAGGCGCACCGGTCGAGTCTAGGCCCTGCGCCACATCGACCGGGACCCGCCCGACCCACTCACCGCAGCGGCACGAAGCATTACGTCACGCCCTTGGCGGTATAGCAGTTCCCCACAGTGAGATTCGGTCCCGCGCACGAGTGCACAACGGCGTACTCGCCGCCCACAGCACAGCACTGCCGCCCCTGACGCCGCCGACCAACGACCACGACCGCCAAGACGATTGCGACGCCGGAGCTCTTGCGTCGCGGCGGCGGAGGGCCCGTTGTCTGATGCCCAGTGGACTCGGCCGGATAGACCGGCGGAAGTCTGTATTGCGGCGTTCCCGGGGCGTGAAGCTATCGGGACGGAATCGCCTGTGTTGAAAGGCATCTCGCCCGAACGCAAAAAGGCCCCCAGCTGATGCTGGGGGCCTTTCGCAATGATGTTCCGGCGGTGTCCTACTCTCCCACACCCTGTCGAGTGCAGTACCATCGGCGCAGGTGGCCTTAGCTTCCGGGTTCGGAATGGGACCGGGCGTTTCCCCACCGCTATAGCCGCCGTAACTCTATGAAACTATCCACACACCGCGTACCCACGTCGGGTGATTCGAGGGCCATACCCTCGAGCGCCCGACAAAAGGGGAGATTCCGAGGGCAACCCTCGAATTCTCGACCGAATCACAACAACCGTGGGCTGTTGTCGTTCGAT